>JANQGQ010000012.1 GCA_028277185.1 Woeseiaceae bacterium | reverse complement strand
CTGGTGCGAGTCTGCTATGCCTTACTACGACAACAAGCGGCGTTTAATCCCGATCTGCGCAATAGGGCTTGCGCTGCAACATAGAATCTTTATTTCCGGTGAACCGCCCCCAACCCCACCATACTACCCTCGGCGGTTGCCGATAGCCGTCCAGCCGCGCGATTGACCTGAAGAAAGAACATTGCCTTTACCTCCGAAAAGGTGTCAGACACGATATCCGCCGATTCCGGGTAAACGGTGCCGTCGAACGAATGCGGGACCGAACGACCGCGACGCGGCTGGTGGTGGGGTGCCCTCTGCCGGAAATAAAGCGGACCGCAGGGAGCCATTCCGGCAGAGGGCACCCCACCGCCAGCCGCTCCATGAGCGTGCGCAAGAGCCCAACGCCACAAGACTCAACGCACAGACACTATAGAAGCCGGGCTTCCGGGGAGCATTACCGGACAAAGGGAAACACCCAGACGGCAAGGCCGCAAACGCAAACTATTTTTGCGACCGCTTCTAGTGTCCCGTAAGGCTAATAGGCTAAGCTTCGCGGCTTTCCGAACAGCACGGCAAGCAAACAGCAGGATGACAGAACAGACCGTCATCGTCGGCGCGGGACACGGCGCCGGCCAGATCGTCACGACGCTCAAACAAAAGCGCTACGCGGGCCGTATCGTGCTCATCGGGGAGGAGGCCTGGCTGCCATATCAGCGCCCGCCCCTGTCGAAGAAATACCTGTCCGGCGAACTCCCCGCCGAACGGCTGTACGTGAAGCCGGCGGCGTTCTATGAGGACCCCGATATCGAAGTCCGGCTCGAAACCCGGGTCGAGCGTATCGACCGCGGGGCGGGACGGGTACTGCTGGACAGCGGCGCGGCGCTCGACTACTCGGCGCTGGTGCTTGCCACCGGCTCCCGCGTACGCACGCTGGACGTCGAGGGGGCCGGGCTCGACGGCATTCACTACCTGCGCAGTATCGACGACGTCGACCGAATCCGGGCGGGCCTCGAGAGCGCGCAACGCGTCGTGATCGTCGGCGCCGGCTACATAGGCCTCGAGGTGGCGGCAGTGGTCCGAACGGCGGGCCACGATGTGGCCGTGGTCGAGATGGCTGACCGGGTAATGAGCCGCGTCGTCTCGCCCGAGCTGTCGGCGTTCTACGAAGACGTTCACCGGGACGCGGGCGTCGAGCTCCTGCTGGGCATCGGGGTCGACGGTTTTGCGGCACGCGACGGACATGTGGCCGGCGTGCGGCTCAGCGACGGACGGACCCTGCCCGCCGACCTCGTGGTCGTGGGCGTCGGCATACTCCCGAACGTGGAGCTTGCACAAGCGGCCGGTCTGGCCGTGGACAACGGTATCGTAGTGGACGAGCGCTGCAGGACCGCGGACTCCGCAATCTATGCGATAGGCGACTGCTCGGCCCATCCCAGCCGGATCTACGGACAGAGGCTGCGGCTGGAATCGGTACAGAACGCGCTGGAGCAGGCGAAGACCGCCGCGATCAACATTGCCGGGGGCGACGCCTCGTACGATCAGGTGCCGTGGTTCTGGTCGGATCAGTACGACCTCAAGCTGCAAATCGTCGGCTTGTCCGAAGGCTTCGACCGCGCAATCGTCCGCGGCGATCCGCGCGAGCGTTCGTTCAGCTGTGCCTATCTGAGGGACGGCCGCCTCATCGCCATCGACGCGGTCAACGCACCGAAGGACTTCATGCAGGCGAAGGCGTTGATTGCACGAGGCGCAAGCCCCGATCCGGCCGAACTCGCGAATCCGGCGACCGAACTCAAGAACCTCACCTGAGGGACGGCGCGGCCGCGATCAAAGAACGTCCGCCGCGGCCTCCACGGTTTCGGGCAGTTCGACGAGCAGCATGCCCTCCTTCGCGACCGGACCGGACTCTGCCGACCAGGCGCGCACGGTGTGCGATTCGATGACGTCGGCGTCGAGTCCGGCGAACTCACCGCTGCCGCCGGCGAACCGTCCGGTCCCGAGCGACCCGGGTCCCGCCGAAACGTTGCCGCGCCACAAGCCTCGCCAGCGCTTGCCCGAACTCCACATCGCGGGCAGCACCACCGTTCGCAGATAGTCGAAACGGTTCTCGCGCTGCCCCACGACGAAAGTGCCCCGTTCCGGCATATAGATGTGCCAAACGCTGTCGATCATCGCCTCGTTCCGGAGCAGCCTCGTGCTCTCCGAAAGCGACGCGAACTTGATGCCGATGGCCCGCGTTTCGCCAGTCGCCCCGGACATCGCCGCCACGGTGACGGCGGTGTTGCGGATCGCCGGCTCCCAAAGCTGCTGGACCTTGCCCGGCGTTGGATCCCCGCGGGTCTCGCCGTTGTTCGTGTGGACGATGGCATCGGCCGGCACGAGCGAATAGTTCAGCATCATTTGCGGCTGATCGCCGACTTCGAGCGGCGACAGCGCGCGGGGTTCGGCGAGAGGGTTCAGAAGAAGAAACGCGAACGCCATGACCGCGCCGACCAGTATCCCGACAGCCAGGCTCAGCAGGTATTTCACTCGTCCGGCTCCGCAGCGCCCAGGAATGCGGTTTCGAGTTCGATTCTGCCCTGACCTTCGCCCGTGTCCGCGGCGGAAATCCAGCGTTCGGTCATGCTGCCCGAGAGGGCCCCGAATTCGCGTGTGCCGTGACGCAGGGAGCCGCGACGTACACCGCCCTCGAGCGACTCGGGCTCCACGGTCACGTAGACCGAACCGCGTGCCGGCAGATGCAGCACCCATTCGATCGCGCTCCCCGCCGCAGCGTCCCGGGCCGCGATTCGACTGGCCACGCCCACGACCGTGTCGCGCGCATCGCGTAGTTTGAACAACTCGACGTTCAGGTCCGCGAATGCGGGATCCTGAGGCCAATCCATGCCCGCCGGTACCGAGCGCTCAGTGGCACTCGCACCGAGCATGATGCGATCCATGGGCACGCTGACGTGAAACTTCTCGGAGTTCCCGCCGTTCGGCTTGACCGAGATGATTGACGTCTCGCGATGTTGATCCACGGCCGGGAACGTATGCAGGGCGGCCGCGACGCCCGCAATACCCAGCAAGATCCCGGCGATGAAAGTTTTGAACACGTGGGCTCTTTGTTACGAAAACTCGGCAAACACGGTGAGTTTAGTTAAATTGCCCCAACCGCACACAGCGAGACGCCCGTTTTGTGACGAGGCGCACATGCATCCGACATAGCGACGACTATCCGGTGTCCCGTCCCAAACACATCTGCCTTTGGTCCGGCCCCCGGAACGTCTCGACCGCTCTCATGTACAGCTTTCGGGAACACCCGGACATTCGGGTCGTGGACGAGCCGCTTTACGCACACTATCTGCGGGTCTCCGGCGCCGTTCACCCGGGCCGGGACGAGGTCCTGGCCGCCATGAACACCGACGGCGACACCGTGATGCAGACGCTGCTTGCGGCGGTGGCGCCGCCGCGTCTGTTTCTGAAGCAAATGGCGCATCACGCTATCGACCTGGACTTGCGTTTCCTGCCGCAAACCGACCATGTGCTGCTGGTCCGCGATCCGCACGACATGTTGCCGTCATTGACCGTGCAGTTGCCCGAGGCCACGTTGCGGGACACCGGCCTGGACCGGCAAATCGAACTCTTCGAGCGCATCGCGACGACCGGGCGACCTCCCGCGGTGATCGACTCCCGCGTTCTGCTCGGGAACCCGGCGCGCGTACTGGGAGAGCTATGCCGGTATCTGGCGCTCGGGTTCGACCCGGCGATGCTCCGCTGGCCTGCGGGCCCGAAGCCGGAGGACGGTATCTGGGCGCCGCACTGGTATCAGGCGGTACACAGAAGCACGGGCTTCGCGGCATATCGGCCGAAGCCCTCCCTTCCCGGCCACCTCTGCCGGCTGTACGAACAGGCGAAACCCTTGTATGAACGTCTTCGGGCTCATGCAATCGGTGCGGACTCGTGACCACAGACCCCCGCAATCAGAACATCGTGGTCGGCATCAACGAAGACCTGGTGCCGCGGCAGGATGCCAGGGTGTCCGTCTTCGACAGCGTCGTGCAGGGCGGCGACGCCGTCTGGGAAGGGCTGCGGGTGTACCGCGGGCGCATAGCGGCTTTCGAGGCGCATCTTGAGCGGCTTCGCCGCTCGGCAAAGGCACTCCTGTTCGAGGGGATTCCGGCTACCGACGCGATCCGTTCGGCGGTTTTTCGCACGCTCGATGCGAACGGAATGCGCGACGAAGCGCATGTCCGCCTGACGCTGACGCGCGGCGAGAAGATCACATCGGGCATGAACCCGAAATTCAATCGAGCCGGCTGCACGCTCATCGTACTGGCAGAATGGAAACCTCCGGTGTACTCGGATTCAGGGATACGCGTCGTGACTTCGGCGATACGCCGTAACTCGCCTTCGTTCCTGGACTCGAAGATCCATCACAACAACCTGTTGAACAACATTCTCGCCGCAATCGAAGCCAACGTCGCGGGCGTCGACAGCGCCATCATGCTCGACGCGGATGGCTTCGTCGCCGAGACCAACGACACGAACCTGTTCATCGTTGACCGGGATATCGTCCGCACACCTTACGCCGATGCCTGCCTGCCCGGCCTGACCCGCGCGATGGTGCTCGATATTCTCGCGGCCGAAGGCATCTCAGCCTCGGAAGCGAGGTTGACGCTGGCGGAACTCTACAATGCCGACGAGGTATTCACGACGGGTACGATGGGCGAGTTGACGCCGGTGCTCGAAGCCGACGGCCGCGTCATCGGCGACGGCAAGCCCGGCACGCTGACCCGCCGGCTTCAGACACTCCATCGACAGTGGGCCTGGGACGGCGGCACGCCGCTACCGTCCTGACATCCGGGCGCCGATCGCTCATCGAAGCCCGCCGTTGGCGAAGTAGCGCTCGAGGTACTCGTCGAGCGTGATCTCATCAGCCGCCTCGATGGCCGCCTGCTGCTCGAGCGAACGCCGTGCATCGGTTTCGAACTCGTCACGCCTGTCGTCTGACAGCGGTCGCAGCCTTTCGAAGTAGTCGCGATGACGCCCGGCGACGTCGAGCACGTAGTCGAAATAGCCGAGCCGCCGGCCCGCAAGCGCGTCGAGGAGCCGCCCGGAGGGCGTCGTCTCCGGTACGAGAACGAGCTCACGCATGCTCTCAACCGCGGCGACGTAGCCGCCACGCGCATCGCCGGCGTCGACTAGCTCAGCGACGCGGACGATTGCATCGAGCATCTCCAGAGCCCAGTCCTTGAGCGGCATCCGGCCGGACGAACGCTCGAGTTCGAGGCCCGGCTTGCGGCCCGCTTTCGCCGTCCTGAGTTGGTTTCTTCCGCAGCGCGCCAGGTCTTCCGCATCGAACAAGGGACTTTCCTCGAGCAGGCAGTAGATCAGGAAGGCCTCCATGAAACGCATGGTGTTCTGGTTGATTCCCGCCGGATCCGCGACGCTGAGATCGAGCGACCGAATCTCGATGTACTCGATGCCGCCGCGCCTGAGCGCAGCCGTCGGGCGCTCGCCGGACCGTGCCACCCGCTTGGGCCGCACGGCGCTGTAGTACTCGTTCTCGATTTGCAGCTTGTTCGTATTCAGCTGTCGATACTCGCCGTCGACCTTCACGCCGATCGCTTCGTAATCCGGCTCGGGCGTTCGTATTGCGGCGGTCAGGTCCCGGACGTACTCGTCCAGGCTGTTGAGCGATATGTGGATGCTGGCCTGCGTCTTGTTGCTGTAGCCCAAATCGCTCATGCGCAACGACGTTCCGTACGGCTCGTACAGGGTCTCATCGTTGAGCGCCGGCATATTGGAAGGGTCTGCCCCTGCGAAGCTTCGGCAAAGCGCCGGCGAAGCCCCGAAAAGGTAGAGTATGAGCCAGCCGAAGCGGCGAAAATTCCGGACCAGCGCGAGATACTCGGTCGAGCGAAACTGATCTTCGGGGCCCGGGTCCCCGCGAAGCTCCCGGTAAACAGGCCAAAAGTCCCCGGGAAGCGAGTAGTTGAAGTGCACGCCCGCGATAGTCTGCATCGCGCGACCGTAGCGGTAGCCCAGGCCGCGACGGTAGATCGTCTTCATGCGGCCGACATTCGATCCGCCGTAGCGGGCAAGCGGGATCTCGGCATCCGCCGGTATCCGGCACGGCATGCTGGCGGGCCAAAGCAGCTCGGCACCGATGCGCGTCGCCACGAACTGATGTATGTCGGTAATCGTCTGCAGCGTTTCCCAACTGCTCGCGAACGCCGGCGTCACGAACTCGAGCAACGCCTCGGAGAAGTCGGTCGTGATGAAGGCACTGCACAGCGGGGAGCCGAGCGCCGCGGGATGCGGCGTATCCGCCAGCCTGCCGTCAGGCCGGATTCTCAACGACTCTTTCTCGACACCCTTGCGCCCGCCGGCGAGTACGCGCCGGTCCGCGGACGCCAACTGCCTGAGTCGCGTTTCGAAGGTAGTGGTCACGATATCTGCAGCCAGTTCCGGCTTGCCGCTTGCCCGGGGCGGTTGGCTGGTCGGCCCGGGCGCCTACCGCGGCCGCCACACAACGGCCCCGTCCCGTTCTTTGTTCTTACCCAGTCTCACCATGCGCCTCGCAAATAGAACGAAAGACCGACCTCGCTGTGACACATCCTTGTAACGGATAGTTCTGCCGCTCCGTGCACGAGACAGCCGGAACGGCGCTCTTTTTACCACAAGCCCTGGCGTTTCGCTGAAAAAAACAAAGACTTGCACTACGCCGGCCGCTGAGCGGCGACAGCAGACTCGGTTTCGGTCTATGCTATCCGGGTCGCGTCGGGCCCCGATCGCGACTGAGCACCGCATGGGGAAACGCCGTCGATGTTGTCACCGCGCCTCACTCTGCCGACGATCCTGATCTTTGCCGGCCTGCTGCTGGCAGAGCCCGCTTTCGCCTTGCGTTGCGGCACCAAGCTCGTGCGTGATGGGATGCACGAAGCCGAGGTACTCGCAATTTGCGGGGAGCCGGCGACACGCCGTCACGTCGGCAGGACGCTGCGCGGCCTCGAGTTGCGCTCGGGAATCCGCGCGGGGGGCATTCTGGTCGGCCGCCGCGTCTATCCGGGCGTCTTTCCGACCGAAGTCCTGGTTACCGAGTACGTTTACAACTTCGGGCCGCGAAAGCTGATGCGACGCCTCATCTTCGAGGGCGGCGTCCTGGTGTCGATCGAGAGCCTCGGATACGGATATCTCGAGAAACCGCCGAAGGATTGACGATATGCGGTTAACATGCGCGCTGTCGGCCACGCGATCAGGTGCTTTCCAACCATGAGTCAGAATCCCCTGCGAAGAATCCGGGACCGCGCCGGCGGGCCCGTCACGCTCATCAATCAGGGCTGCCGGATTACCGGGCTGATCAGCGGTACGGGGAACTATCAGCTCAGCGGTACGGTCGACGGAGACTGCGATCTGGAGGGGACCATCACGATCCACTCCGAAGGGCATTTCGCGGGAACGGTCAAGGCCCGGCATGTCGTCGTAGCGGGACAGGTCGACGGGGATATCGTAGCCGAGGGACATGTTGAGATCGCCGCCTCGGCCCGAATCAGCGGCACGGTCACCGGAGGCGCAATCGCGGTGGCGGAAGGCGCTGTCGTGGAGGGGGTGATGCGCACGACGAATCACGGCGAACCCGTTGAATTTACGGAAAAGCGAACGAAATAGGCAGCGTCGAAATCAGGGCTTTTAAACGCAAATACTTAAGCTGTACCGGCTCGCCGGTGCTACACTGATCGACAGTATCGGGACGCTGGCTCCTGCCGTCCGCACCCGACAACACTACATAATAATAATGTGTCGGCCGCGTCGGGTATGCCCGATCAGGGACCGAGCGACAGCGATAATATGAGCAGTAAGCGGCTTCCGAGATTCCTGCTGATTGCCGCCGCCACGGCTGCGGCCATAACGGCAATCATGCTGACGGTGTTTTTCGTGCAGTATCGCTGGTTGGCCAACGAACTCGCGGAAACGAGCGCGGCCGAGCACAACGCATTCCTGAACGAGAGTTTCGAACGGCGGGCCCGGGCGCAAATGCACAGCGTTGCAGACGATGTCATCGACCTGGAGCCGAGGCTGTCGCGGGACACGATCGCTGCGTTGCTCGAGAGACGGCTGAGCAGCAATCCCGCCCTCGAGGCACTCCGCTACACGGGACCGATCGATGGCGTCGTGACGGCCGGCACCTTTCCTTCCGGGGATTATGTCGACCGCACGACATGGCTGAGCGATGCTCTCGTCATTCGCTACCGCGTCGAATTCGACGACCGACCCAACGCCGAAGTCGAAGGCCTGTTCGCACTCGATGAACTCCGGTACGCGGCGGCGCTCTTCGCGGACAGCATCGCCGCGCAAGAGACCCGGAGTCGGCGCACGTCCTACGTCTGGATTGCTGCCGTTTCGGCACTCGTGCTCGCTGCATCGGGACTCTTCGTGTTCACGATCCACCGCAGCAGCAGCGGCCGCATCCAGCAGCTTAAGCAGGAGGCCGAGAAGCTCAGGGATTCCGATTTTGGCAGCCCGCTGCCCGTCAAGCGTGGCGACGATCTCGGCGATCTGGCCGAGGTCTTCAACGATATGCGGGAACGTCTCAAGGCGACGACGATCTCGAGAGACTACGTGGACGGCGTGCTTGCCAGCATGAACGAGGCGATCGTCATTACCGACGACGACGGCAGCATCAAGCGAATCAACAAGGCAGCTACGCACATGCTGGGTTACGAGGAGCACGAGCTCGTCGGTAACTCGATCGACTACATCGTCAACAGCAAGAAAAGCCGCTCGCTGATCGACGCCAAGGCCTCGCCGGTCCCGCGGGAGGCATTCCTGGAATCGAGGTTCGGAGAGTCGATCCCGGTCTCGTTCACCTGCTCGATACTAACGGGTGCCGGCGGAGAAGCGGGCGACAGAATCTATGCGGCTCAGGACACGACGGAACGACTTCGGGCCGAGAAGCGCATTCGATATCTCGCCCGCATCGATCCGCTGACGAAAATTCCGAATCGCATGCAGTTTCAGCATCTGCTGCAGCGAGCCATCGCCCGTTCCCGACGCAGCGGCAGGCCTTTGGGTCTGTTCTACGTCGACATAGACTATTTTAAGGAAATCAACGATACCTTCGGGCATCTTGCGGGCGACACCACGCTCGAGACCGTCGCCGAACGGATGGCATCCGTTCTGCCCGAGAATACGATCATCGGCCGACTCGCTGGCGACGAGTTCGCCGTTATCCTGGACGGCTTCGATCCCGATGACCGCGAGCGCACCGCGAAAACGGCAGCCGCGGTGCTCGACGGACTTGCGGAGCCGCTCGTCGTGCAGGGGCATGAAGTGTTCATGACGGCGAGTATGGGAGTTGCTTACTACCCGCGTGACGCGGCGAATGTAATCGACCTGATCCGCAACGCGGACGCGGCTCTGTATCAGGCTAAGAAGGCCGGCGGCAACCGGTTCGAGACCTACGTTCCGGAGATGAACGAGGCCGCGATCGAGCGCTTGATGACCAAGAGTAAGCTCAAGCGCTCTTTCGAGCGCGATGAACTACTCGTGCACTATCAGCCGAAGTACAACCTCGAGACAGGTGAAGTATTCGGCGCCGAAGCGCTCGTTCGCTGGGAGCTTCCGGAACGCGGCCTGATTTTGCCTTCGGATTTCATCCCGATTGCCGAGGAAACGAACCTCATCGTCGAGATCGGCGAATGGGTGCTGGACAAAGTCTGCGAAGACTTCCGTCTCTGGCAGCGGTCGGTTTCGTCCCCCGGCCGGGTATCGGTCAACCTGTCCCTCAAGCAGCTTCGTCAGGCGAACTTCATTCGCAGAATCAGCTCGATACTCCGCAGCTACGAGGTATCGCCCACCTCTCTGGAGCTCGAGATTACGGAAACGACGCTCATGGAGGACCCCGAAAGAACGATCAAGATACTCGATCAGCTTTACGCGCTCGGTCTGCACCTTGCGATCGACGACTTCGGGACTGGCTACTCGTCATTGAGCGCGCTGCAGCAGTTTCCGATCAACACGCTTAAGATCGACAAGTCCTTCGTGCGACATGCGGCGACGAATGCTGACGACGCGACAATCGTCGGCACGATTGTCCAGATGGGGAGAAACCTCAATATGGACGTAGTCGCCGAGGGCGTCGAAAGCGAGGAGCAACTCGTCTTTTTGCAAGGATTGGGCTGCAATTACGCGCAGGGCCTGCTATTCGGCGACCCCATGGACTCTGAGAGCTACCTCGATCTTCTGCTGGCGCAGGCAGACGGGACGGATGAGTATCGCGCGTTGTTTCTTGCCTAGTACCCTGCGCCGGTGGTTTTGACGCGGGTTTTGCGGCCTTGCCGTCCGGATGGTCTGTAGCGGGATGGCTCCCTTCGGTCCGCTTTATTCCCGCTACAGACCATCCGGACGGCAAGGCCGACTTACTACAGCGGCTGACGGGAGTGGAAGCGAGACGCGCGCTGCCTTAGGTGTTTCGGGATAGTGGGCGCGCGGTAGTCGTTTGCGGGAATAAAGCGGACCGAAGGGAGCCATCCCGCAAACGACTACCGCGCGCCCACTATCCTTGCGCATCAAGTAGCGAAGTAGTCTTTCGGCGTTTGTCAAGCACCGATTTGTAATATCCCGCCGTCCGCCGCTTCACTCGATTTGAGCGGCGTGATCTAATAGCGACAGGTTTTCAAGGGACCGGGCATCCGCGGGATGCGGCCGGTGTTTCGAAGTGACTCAATGAATATAGCCAGAAAGTTCTGCTTATCGATTCTCGCCGCCACAACGGTACTGCTTGCGCAGCCGGTCCTGGCCTGCGACTACCCCGCGCGCCCGGACATTCCGGATGGCGCGACGGCAACCAAGGACGAGATGCTCGCGGCCTCAGCATCGGTAAAGGACTATCTCGCCGAGGTTGACGAGTACCTGACCTGCATCGAGGACGAAGAGAAGGCCGCTATCGACGCGATGGCGGAACGACCCGACGACAGCGAACTACAGCGGCGAAACGATATGCTGAACAAACGCTTCGATGCCGCGAACGAAGAGAAAGCGCTCGTTGGCGAGATGTTCAATCAGCAGGTTCGGGCGTTCAACGAGAAAGCGCGAGCGGCGCGGAACTAGGATTCGGCCCGAAGGGCCTGCTGACAGCGCCGGTCTACCATCGAAAACGATCGAAGTTTTCCGGATGCGCCCAGTTGCGGGCGTTGTTCCATTCGCGGCGTTTGTCGGTAACTGCCGCGCTCGAAAGAAAAACCTGCCCACCTTCGAAGACGCGCTTAGTCGGCTCGAACCGCAGCGCCAGCAGCTCGTTGCGCCCGATCCGGTCGACGAGAACTACGACCCGTTGTGCATGCACGTCGCGCAAACGAGCAAGCAACGCGCCGACTCCGTGGATGTCGTCTGAGCCTCTTGCATCGACGACGGCGACGTCGACTTTGAGAGCAGGCGGCAAGTCGTCGGCGCGGGGAAGACCCTGCCCGCAACCGTCCTGGCCCGAATCGTCCGCTGTGCCGGCCAGAGCCCCGTAAGCGACGGTGCTTGCGGGCTCTATGCCGAGCTCCGCCAATAGCTTGCCCAGCCTGTTCAGAGGACGCGTCACAGTCTGTCGATCTCCTGCTTCAGGTCGAACTTGTTTTCCGTGACGATACGTTCGAGGACGCGCACGCGTTCTTCGATCGCGTCGAGTTGCGCAAGCGTTTCGTCCAGACCAGTTGTTTGTGAGCCGGCCTTTCGCTCTTTCTTGGCGTTCTCGGTAATGTAGTGGCACACCACGCCCGTGACGCAAGCAATCAGTACGACGAATACGATGGCGGTTGAAGACATTGGTTCTCCTCTTCTATCGGTCGCGCTCGAGATCGCGAAAATCCCGGTCGAGCTTGTAGCGCGACGAAGTCACGTATTTTTCCAGACGAGCCAGACGTCGATCCAGCGCGAGAAAGCGCCTTCGGACGTCGCTCATCGTCTGGGTCGGCGAAGATCGCACGGCCCGTCGAAACGATTCATCGGCGGCTGGCGGTCGCGACGGCGCGGCAGGCAACAGAATCACGGCACCCAGATAAGCCAATACCGCGAACGGCGGGGCCATGATTAGCGTGACAAAGGCCAGAAACCGCGTGGCTTTGAGATTGAAACCGAAGTACTCGGCGAGGCCCCCGCACACGCCACCCAGGATGCGTCGGTCCGAGCTGCGGTAGAAGCGGCGAGCTTCGGCTGCATCGTAGTCCGTCATGACTGGCTCCAGTAGTCTCTCCGGCGCCAGAACTCGTGTTCCGAGACTCGTCCCGCGTACACCAAAGGTTTCTCGCGGATGAGCACGGTGGCCAGAATATAGACCAGCACGGTTCCCCAAAAGAACACCAGCAGGCTGATCGCGGCAACCAGACGCACCGCGGACAAACGCAGATTGAATCGATCGGCGATCCCGGCGCAGACTCCGAAGATCCAGCCGTTCTCGCGATCGCGATAGAGGCCGCGCCGGATTCCGTAGTCGGAACTTCTGCTAGCTTGCGTCATTTCTCCCTCCAGTTCGGATGGTCGTCGTCCAGTATTCTTTCGAGTGTCTCGATGCGGTCGTCGAGTCGCTGAGACAGGGCCCACAGCTCTTCGAGCATCTGCTCGTCGTCGCGCGAGATCTCACGAGATTGTTTCCAGCGCGTAACGAAGTGCAGCACCAGCCATAGCGGCAGCCCGATCGTCAGGAACAGAATGACCGCGAGTGTGGCCAGTTCTCCCATTGGCGGACCTCCTTACTGGTTGTCCTGAGGGCGGCTCTCGGCGGCGACCCGCCGCTTCAGCTCGTCCAGCTCCTTGTTGACCGATTCTTCGGCCTCGAGACTCGCGAACTCATGATTCAGGTCCTTCGGCAGACCCATGTCATAGGCCTCCACACGCCCTTCCACGTCGTCGATGCGGCGCGTAAATGCCTCGAAGCGAACCATAGCGTCGTCGATCTTGTAGTCGTGGATCCGCTTCCGCGCGGCAAGCCGGCTGTTCGCGGTTTTGTGCCTGGCCAACAGGGTCTTCTGGCGCGCCTTGGCGTCGTTCAGCTTTCCCTCGAGGCGCGCTATGTCGTCGTTCAACTTGGCAAGGCCGTCATCGATCGCCGCGTAGTCCGCCTTTACGGCGTCCGCCGCAGCGCTGACGCGGGACTTCTCGACCAGCGCTGCCTTCGCGAGATCCTCGCGACCCTTGCGCATGGCGAGTTCCGCCTTGCTCTCCCAATCGCCAACTTCGCTTTCGAGCGACTCCAGTTTGCGATTGAGGTCTTTCTTGTCGGCGATCGACCGCGCCGCCGCCGAACGAACTTCGACGAGTGTGTCTTCCATCTCCTGAATCATCAGGCGGACGATTTTCTCGGGATCCTCGGCCTTATCGAGAATCGCGTTGATGTTCGAATTCACGATGTCCGAGAAGCGCGTGAATATGCCCATGGCGAATGCTCCTTTGGTGGGTTTCGCCATAGTCATTGCAGGTTGTGTGCCAGTTTACAGGATTCTGATCAACTGTTTGTTTTTAATGAAAATATTGGGAACGGCTCGGAATCTCAAGGGTTCAGGAACGTGGCAATTCTGACCAATTTGTGGTAAATTTTACTTCCCTCTGGCGAATTGCACCAATGACTGGCGGGCGGGACAAGCAAACCATCATCGGCGAGGCGCCGGTCTTTCTGGAGATGCTGGAACACGTCTCCCGGGCGGCGCCGCTTTCGAAACCCGTGCTCGTCGTAGGCGAGCGCGGTACCGGCAAGGAGCTGATTGCATCCCGCCTGCATTTTTTGTCGGACCGGTGGGAAAACCGCATGGTCAAGGTCAATTGCGCCGCGCTGACGGAATCTATCCTGGAGTCGGAGTTGTTCGGCCACGAGGCCGGAGCGTTCACCGGGGCGGCCCGGACGCATGTGGGTCACTTCGAGAGCGCTGACGGCGGGACGTTGATTCTCGACGAACTGGCGACGGTGTCGCTCAGGATGCAGGAGAAGATCCTCCGCGTCATCGAATACGGCGAGATCCAGCGCGTCGGGGGCAATGAAACCATCACGGTCGACGTCAGGATCGTCGGCTCGACGAATGCCAACCTTCCCGAACTGGCCCGGGACGGCCGGTTTCGCGAAGATCTGCTCGACCGGCTGGCCTTCGACGTCGTTACGGTTCCGCCGCTCAGGGAGCGGCCGGAGGACATTCTTCCTCTCGCCTATGCGTTTGCGGTGAACATGGCGGCGGAGTTGCGACGGGATCTGTTTGCTGGCTTCTCGGCACGCGCCTCGTCGTCGCTGTTGCGGCACGGCTGGCCGGGCAACGTCCGCGAGCTGAAAAACGCCGTCGAGCGCTCCGTGTACCGATCGACCGATCCGGAAGCAACGATCAGCGAAATTGCCTTCGACCCGTTCGACTCACCGTTTCAGCCGCAATCGGGGACTGCCCCCGTGGAACCGGATTTACCGGCCGCGAAGGCGCGGGAGCGGCTTTTGCCGACCGACCTGAAAGCGCGGCTTGCGGACACCGAAAAAGCGTTGCTGGAGGCCGCGCTCGACAAAGCCAGATACAACCAGCGACGCGCGGCGGATCTGCTGAGTCTCAGCTACCACCAGCTTCGCGGCAAGCTGCGCAAATACCGGATCGCCCCAAGGGCTCAGGACTCGTCGCGATAGCGCCTGACGTAGACGGCGGCGGCAGCCAGCAGGCCGCACACGACCAGGCCGAGCCACAACGAGGGGCTGGAAACGAACTTCCCGACATCCAGCGTTGCCGCGAGACTCACCATCTCTTCCCGCAGCTCGATGCCGCCCCCGGCGCGGTCCATCATGCCTTCGACGCTGTCGACGCCGAACAGAGGAATACTGAACGGCCGCGCCCAGATCGCCTTTACGAGCAAGTGCGACTCGAACGTCAACTCGATGAGCGGCAGCACGGCAATCGGCAGAAAAGCCATCAGCAGGGGCGAGCGCTTGACGACACCGGACACGAAGACGAACCAGCCGATGAACGGTGCGAGCCACAGCGGCACGGCAAACACGAGGACCAGCGTCGCGACCCAATTGTCGAGCAAAGCGGCGCCGTTCCAAAGCAGATGAGCGGCGCTGCCGCCCTGCATCTCTACCCAGACACTCGCCATGAGCAAAACGAGAAGATGAGTTGCCACGATTGCCGCGTAGGTGGCGGCCGGAATCACGAGCATGGCCACGAGCAGTTTGGAAACGACCGTCTCGGCATCGGTAATCGGGAGCGATCTCCAAAACAGGATGCTGCGATCCTTGCGCTCGGCGTACAGACAGTCGAGGCAGTAGAACACGGTCACGATACCCATCGAAATCGCAACGACGACCGTGTAGACAGACAGCAGGCCGGTCAGCATTGCCCGACGCTCGGTCTCGCCGACGTTCGATGCGCCGACCAGCGCCATGTCGATGACGTCCCTGAAACCAGAGCCGATGACCATGAAGGACAGGGTTCCGATTGCCATCACCGATGCCACGGCGAGCGGCGTGATCCCGAACGATCGGTGCTCCCAAAGCTCGCGTTTAATCAATGCCAGCTGATTGGCTATCACGCGACTGCCCCCTTGACCTTGGCGACGAACAGATCCGCGACGGACGGCACACGCAGCTCGCCGAGCATCTCCAGCCGTCCACGGTCCGCGTTTTCGAAGGTCATAACGCTCTTGCCGAACACTTCGCGCTCGAACAACGGCCGCAAGCCGCGCGCGGTATCGGCCTTCTCGCCGCTCGTCATCAGTTCCAGATACTGGTCGCCGAGGGAGTCCATCGGAGCGTCGAGCAGGATGCGCCCGTTATGAATGAACATAATGTCCGTGAGGATGTTCTCGATCTCCTCCACCTGGTGCGTAGTGATCAGGATCGTCCGCTGCTCGTCGAAGTACTCGGCAAGCAGGTTGCCGTAGAACTCCTTGCGAAAAAGGATATCGAGACCGAGTGTCGGCTCGTCGAGAATCAGCAGCCTGGCATCGATCGCGGTGATCAGGGACAGATGCAGCTGAGTCACCATGCCTTTCGACAGCTCGCGCACCTTGGCGTCCTTGCGCACCGAGGTACGCGACAACAGCTCCTCGGCGGACTTGCGGGAGAAGCGCGGATGGGTAGCCTCGACGAAATCGAGTAAGCGGCTGACGCGCATCCAGCGTGGCAGCACCGCCACGTCGGCGATGTAGCATATGTTGTTGAGCAGTTCCTTGCGCTGCCGAAACGGGTCCAGTCCGAGTACCGAGAGCTGGCCATCGCAATCGGTCAGACCCAGCACTGCTTTCAGCAGAGTCGTCTTGCCGGCGCCGTTGGGCCCGAACAGCCCGAGGATTCTGCCTTCCTCGACGCTGAAGCTGACATTGTCGACGGCCTGGACTCTGCCATAGCGCTTGCTCACGTTTTGCGCTTCAACGAGCCTGGTCATCGTCCTTCTCCGCCGCCCGCCGCCCGTTGCCGCTCAGAAGCTCGTCCGCCGACAGGCCCAGGCGATCGATGGTTTCGAGTATCTTCGGCCAGTCCTGCTCGATGAAGCGTTGACGCTCATCGCGCAGCAACTGCTTCTGCGCGCCTTCGTTGACGAACATGCCGCGGCCGCGCTTCTTCTCGACGAGACCTTCGTCGACGAGTTCCTGATAACCCTTGAGCACGGTCAGGGGGTTGAGCCGGTACTCGGCCGCAACGTTGCGCACCGAGGGCAGCGCGTCCCCGTCTCCCAGAACGCCCTCGAGAATCATTGCAACCACGCGATCGCGTAGCTGCCGGTAGATCGGTATGTCGTCGTTCCAGTTTGGGTCCATCGATACCCTGCCGATCCTCGAGGCGAGATTTGCGGACAATTCTGCCATGACGATCAAAAAGGCCGCCGGCCCCGGAGGGACCGGCGGAAGCTCTCCGTCGCTACCTTACTCGTCAGAGTGACGGAATCAAAAACCGGCGGCCATACAATGCCCGACACCGACGGCATTCAACGCGCCTCGGCCCCGCGCCTCTCGACAGTATCGTTGCGGAGCACGACCTGTCCGGCGCGGACGCCCGGACTCTCAACTACCGTCGGCATCAGGGCGTTGCTCACCAGCGGGACGGACCGCTGATCCGCGCCGTGATCTGCCGCCGCGGCCGACCAGGGGCTCGGTCCCGTCGCCAGCGCCAGCACCATCAGGACGAGTACCGTCAGGCTGACCAGCTCGTTGAGGTACTGGGACGCCTTCGCTTTCATTGGGAGATCCTTCCGTTGGTGATCGGGTGTTATAGTCAACTATAACACCAATCTCGCCATTTGCAAGCTTGGCGACCCCACAATCGCGGTTCTGACGTTTATTGAGTGGATCCGGACAACGATTCGTCAATATATCAATGGGTTACGAAATATCTGCTGGAACCTGCCGGCGCTCGGGAGAGCTCAGGAGGCACATAATATGAGCGCCACGGCGGCGAGTTCGCTTCCAGATCCCGGAGCGCTCACCTATGCTCGCAGCATGAAGCCTGACGACAGCGCCCTGATGCTGCGCTTCAAAGACGGGGACGCGCGCGCATTCGAAGAACTGTATCGCCGGCACAACGACGCTCTGTACCGATACTTCCTGCGCCTCGGGGGTGACGCCGCCGCCGCCGAGGATCTCTATCAGGAAGCCTGGAGCAAGATCATTCGGGCGCGAAGCCGCTACCGGCCGAGCGCGAAATTCACCACCTATCTGTACCGCGTCGCACACAACTGCTTCATCGATTACGTCCGCCGCAACCGGCGCTACCGGAGCGGGATAGACGTCGATCCGGACTCGCAGGCGGGCCAGGAGGAATCGCCGGAAGCGCAAACCGAAACCTCGCTGGCGCGGCGTCGGCTTGAAAAGGCGCTGGCTACCCTGCCGGACGAGCAGCGTGACGTGTTCCTGCTGCACGAGGAAGCGGGTCTGGGCATCGACGAGATTGCCTTCGTCACCGACAGCAAGCGCGAAGCGACGAAAAGCCGGTTGCGCTATGCCGTGCGGAAACTCAGGTCGGCGCTCAACGACAGCCAGGATACGCCATGAACGAAAGCTCCCGCCCGGACGAACAGATCGTGGACGATACCGTCAGACGCGCATACCGCGAGAGCGCCGCCGAGACGGTTCCCGAACACCTGAACCGTAGCGTGCTCAATGAGGCCGGGTACGCGGCAGCACTCAACAAGGGACGGCGCTGGCCGGCATTTCGGCCGCTGGCATGGGCGGCAACCATCGGGCTGTCGCTGGTCCTCGTCATGCAGGTCACCACGCTCGGCCCCGAGCCGCCCCCGCCCGTCGCCGAACCGCCGGGCGACGACGCAGCCAGGGACCTCCCGGAGCTGAACGTGCTCGCAGATCCGGATGGCAAAGCAGCGCCGGCGGCGATAACCCCCACCGAAAAACGCGAGCGGTTCGATTCATCGACTACGATGAGCGCGCCGGCGCCGGGCTCCCGCCGCGCCGGCAGCGACCGGGAAACCGCAGCAAGCGTGGCAGAGCAGGAGTCGGCCACAAACGGTGTCTCCAGACGGGCGCCTTCCGTAGCACCCGCCTCGATCGATGTCGCCGCGACGGCTCTCCCGTCTTGCGATGACGAGCAGCGCCACGATCCGGAAAGCTGGCGGCAGTGCATCGTGGACCTGCTGGAAGCAGGGCATCGCGACGGTGCCATTGCCGAATACCTGCGCTATCGCGAGGCGTTTCCCGAAGCACCGCCGATCGATCTGTAAGGCCTCGCGCACGACGCCGCGTCACCACGCATCCTGGCTTGGTGCTAGAATCGCGCGCCCGGAGGCGCTGATTCCCGCGCCTCCGAACCCGCATCGCTAACTTCAAAACAAGATTCAGGATCAAACCAATGAAAGCACCCGTTCGCGTCACGATCACCGGCGCCGCCGGCCAGATCGGCTACCAGCTTGCCTTTCGCATCGCTTCCGGCCAGATGCTCGGTCAGGATCAGCCGGTCGTTCTCCAGCTGCTCGAGATCCCTCCGGCGCTGCCCGCGCTGAACGGTGTTGTCATGGAACTCGACGACTGTGCATTTCCGACGCTGGCCGGCGTCGTCGCCACGGACGACCCGAACGTCGCTTTCGGCGACAGCAATTACGCGCTGCTGGTGGGCGCCCGTCCCCGCGGGCCGGGAATGGAGCGCAAGGATCTGCTTGAGGCCAATGCCGCGATCTTCTCCGTCCAGGGTAAGGCGATCAACGATCACGCCGACCGCAACATACGCGTCCTCGTCGTGGGGAATCCGGCCAACACGAATGCCCTGATCGCGTCCAGCAACGCGCCGGACATCGACCCGCGGCAGTTCACGGCCATGACGCGTCTCGACCACAACCGGGCGCTGGCGCAGCTTGCACAGAAGGCCGAAGCTCACGTCAACGACATCCGCTGCATGACTATCTGGGGCAATCACTCCGCAACGCAGTACCCGGACGTGAGCAACGCCACCGTCAACGGTCGGGCAGCAAGCGAACTCGTCGACGAGAACTGGCTGACGAGCGATTTCATTCCGGTCGTTCAGCAGCGCGGCGCCGCGATCATCGAGGCTCGCGGCGCATCGTCGGCGGCGTCCGCCGCTTCGGCCGCCATCGATCACATGCACGACTGGGCGCTCGGAACCCCCGAAGACGACTGGGTAAGCATGGCGATCCCCGCTGACGGGAGTTACGGGATCGAAGCGGGCATCGTGTACTCGTTTCCGGTTCGTTGCAGCAACGGTGAATACCAAATCGTTCAGGATCTAGGAATAAGCGACTTCAGTCGCGAAAGAATGGCGGCGACGGAGACCGAACTCCGGGAGGAACGTGCGGCGATCGAATCGCTCCTGTAAGGAGGCGCGACAACCGCGAACGCGTCGATGGCACGGGAGTGCGACGAATGATAGGGTTTAGTTTCGTTTTGCCGTTACCCGCCAAACTCAAGCACTGAGGAATCTGCCTTGTCCGCTTTTGTCGTCAGTTCGTTCTGGTTCCTGCTCTTCGCAGGCGGCGCTCTCTATCTCGCCTATCAGCGCGTCGACCTGCGCACGGCGACGTTTGCGGCCGGCGCCGCTCTGGTCGCCTACACGCTCTTCGGGAACGGCG
The DNA here is from genome assembly GCA_028277185.1 of Woeseiaceae bacterium. Lineage (GTDB taxonomy): Bacteria > Pseudomonadota > Gammaproteobacteria > Steroidobacterales > Woeseiaceae > UBA1847. The sequence continues at coordinate 583,048 of JANQGQ010000012.1, read as the reverse complement.
CGTGGTGGTGGCTGATGCTGCTGTATGCGGCCTTCGGTCTGATGGTCGTGCCCAACCTCACGGAGTTCCGCAGAGAGAAGATCACGAAGCCGCTGCTCGAGATCTATCGCAAGATGCTGCCCTCCATGTCGAACACGGAGCGGGAAGCCCTCGAAGCCGGCAACGTCTGGTGGGACGGCGAGCTTTTCTCGGGCATGCCGGACTGGGACCGCCTCATGTCCTATCCTGCGCCGGCTCTGTCGGCCGAAGAGCAGGCCTTCGTCGACGGCCCCTGTGAGGAACTCTGCAGGATGCTCGACGACTGGGAGATTTCTCACGAGCTGGCGGACATGCCGAAGCCGGTTTGGGATTTCATGATCGAGCACAAGTTCTTCGCGATGATCATCCCGAAGGAGTACGGCGGCCTGGAGTTCTCGGCATTCGCGAACGCCGTCGTCATCCAGAAGCTTGCAAGCCGCAACGCGACGGCATCGTCGACTGTCGGGGTGCCTAACTCCCTCGGCCCCGCGGAGCTTCTCCTGCACTACGGAACCGAAGAACAGAAGCAGCGCTATCTTCCGGGCCTCGCAAACGGCACGGAGATTCCCTGTTTCGCTCTGACGTCGCCGCAGGCGGGGTCGGACGCCGCGTCCCTGATCGACAGCGGCGTCGTCTGCAAAGGCGAATGGGAAGGCGAAGAGATCGTCGGCATTCGGCTCAACTGGGATAAGCGCTACATAACGCTGGCGCCGGTCGCCACGGTTCTGGGGCTTGCGTTCAAGCTCTACGACCCCGATCACCTGATCGGCGACGTGGACGACTACGGCATCACGGCGGCGCTGATCCCGACGTCGACCCCGGGCGTATCGATCGGCCGCCGGCACTACCCCTTGTCTATCGCGTTCCAAAACGGCCCGACGTCGGGTAAGGACGTCTTCGTGCCGCTCGACTACATCATCGGCGGCCAGGAAATGGCCGGCAAGGGCTGGAAGATGCTCGTCGAGTTGCTGTCGGTCGGACGCGCGATCACGCTGCCGTCGACGTCGGCGGGCGGCGGCCAGGCGGCAGCCTACGCGTCCGGTGCCTACGCGAAGATTCGCCGCCAGTTCAACACGTCGATCAGCAATTTCGAGGGCGTGGGCGAAGCGCTCACTCGTATTGCCGGACACACCTATATTATGAACGCGGCCGTCTCGGTTACGGCCGGCGCGATCGATCAGGGCGAGAAACCGGCCGTTCCCTCCGCGATTCTCAAGTATCACTGCACCGAGCTCGGGCGCAAGGTTGCCAACGACGCTATGGACATCCACGGCGGCAAGGCGATCATGATGGGCCCCGGTAACTACCTCGGCCGGCACTACATGGCCACGCCCATCGCCATCACCGTCGAGGGTGCGAACATCCTGACCCGCAGCCTCATCATCTATGGACAGGGCGCAATCCGCTGCCATCCGTTCGTGCTGCGCGAACTGAACGCGGCGACCGACGAGGACGAGGATCGCGGCCTGATCGAATTCGACGACGCGCTGTTCGGGCATATCGGCTACGCCATCAGCAACATGGCGCGCTCGTTCGTCATGGCGCTCACCCACGCGCGCTTCAGCCGGGTGCCGCTGAGCACGCCGACGCGACGCTACTATCAGAACATCAACCGCTACAGCGCGGCGTTCGCGCTGGCTTCGGACTTCGCCATGCTGACGCTGGGCGGCGCCCTCAAAAAACGCGAGCTTCTGTCGGCCCGCCTCGGCGACGTGCTGAGCGCGATCTACCTGGCGTCCTGCGTTCTCAAGCAATTCGAAGATCAGGGACGTCGGGCCAGCGATCTGCCGCTCGTCGAATGGTCGGTGCGCACGCTCATGTACGACGCGCAGGAAGCGCTGCACTCGTTCCTCCGCAACTTCCCGAATCAGCTCGTTGCGCGCGTCATGCGCTTCTTCATCTTCCCGCGGGGCCGGACTTACTCGTCACCGGCGGACGAACTGGGCGGCAAGATCGTCGACCTCGTTACGAAGCCCGGCGAGGGCCGCGAGCGACTCAGCCAGTTCGCCTATACGGCGATCGAACCCGGCAATCCGGTCGGCCTGCTCGAAGAAGCGCTCCGCCTGTCCGTCGATCTCGCTCCCCTCGAAAAAAAGCTGCGACAGTCGCACAAGGAAGGCCTGCTGCGGTCGGACTACCTCGGCGATCAGATCGAGGAAGCCGAAAAGGCCGAAATCATCTCAGCCGACGATGCCGGGCGGCTGCGCGAATACCACAAGAAAGCATCGGCGCTGCTCGACGTCGACGATTTCGATCCGTCCGAGCTCGGTCGCCAGCAGACAGCGCCGACCAAACCGCGTAAGGCGGCGAAACGTAAACCGTCACCGCGAAAGAAAACGGCTACGGCCAAGAAGGCAAGCTAAAACAACGTAAAGTCCCGTGTCGTCCGGCCCGCTATACGAACAGACGGCGTTCGTTGCGCCGGACGCTGCCGAGGCTTTCGCCGAGTGGCTGGAAGGCCATATCGCCGACGTGGCGACGGCGCACGGCGTCGCCGCGGTCGAAACCGGGACGCCGCGCCCGGATAGCGACGAGCGCAGTGCGTTTGGCTGGCGCCTCCGCTTCGAATCGGACGAGGCGCTCGACGTGTTCATCGAGCGCGAGGCGAACGAGTCCTACCCGGGCGCCGCGCAGCGCTTCGGCGACGCGGTGGTCCTCGAGTCGCGGGTACTGCGCGAGGACACTGCCTACGGCCACAGCTCCCGCGAGCCCGCCACCTGCCTCAACTGCGGCGCCGTGCTCCGCGGGCAGTATTGCGGTAACTGCGGACAGCGCGCCCGCAGCCGGCTGATCAGTCTCTGGGAGCTGATTCGCGACGCCTTCGGCGACCTGTTCGAGTTCGACTCGCGCCTCTGGCGCACGCTGATACCGCTCCTCGTCCGGCCGGGGCAGCTCACCCGCGATTACCTGGCCGGCCGCCGTGCCCGCTACATGCCGCCGTTTCGCATGTACCTGGTGCTGTCGCTGATTTTCTTCGTGATCGCTTTTTTCAATCCGCGCGAAGAACTGGCGCTGCTCTACGAGCCCGAGGCATCGCCGGAGAGCAGCACCGACGCGGCGGCCGATGCCGGGACATCAGCAGCCGAGGCGCCGGACGCGACGGCCAGCGACACCGAACCGGACGATCTCGTCGACGACGAGGACGATTCGGAAGGCCTCGACGTTCGGATCAACGGTGAGGACGAGGACGACAACTGTGATTTCACCGGTTACGACGTCAGCGACATGCCGCAGTGGTTCCAGCTGCGGTTTTCCAAAGAACGCGTCCAGGAGGTCTGCAACCGGATCGTGAACAGCGAAGGAGGTCAGGCCGCCTTCGCCGAGAAGCTGCTCGACAACGTCCCGATCGCGCTGTTCGTGATGCTGCCGCTGATGGCTCTGGTCCTCGCGCTGCTATATCCGCTGTCGCGACGCTACTACGTCGAACACCTGCTGTTCTTCGTCCACTACCACGCCTTCTTCTTCCTGCTCCTGATTCTCCAGATCCTGTGGGGGCGCCTGATCATCTCGCTGTCCCTGCCGACCTGGATCGGCGTCCTGCCGATCGTCGCGACCTCGTTCTACTACCCGGTCTACTTGTTCAAGGCCATGCGCAACGTCTATGGGCAGGGCTGGTTTCTGACGTTTCTCAAATACCTGGTGCTGCTCCTGTCATACGTCTTCGGGTTCGCCCTGATGATGTTCCTCGCGTTTCTGATCGCCGTCGCGGGTAGCTAGCAGGCGGCTTACGCCTGATTTCTGGCGGTGCTCCCCGGGACTCTGGCTTTTACATTGTCTCGGCGTTGAGTCTCGCAGCGTGTGGTCTTGATGCACGCTCGTAGAGCGACCGGCGGCTGGGTGCCCTCTGCCGGAATGGCTCCCTGCGGTCCGCTTTATTTCCGGCAGAGGGCACCCAGCCACCAGTCGCGGCGCGTCGTTTAGCCCCGCGGCCGTTCGATGGCGCCATTTTCCGGAATCGGTGCTGCCTCAAGATCGCTCTGTCTGATCATCGTGTCTGACACCATTTTTGCAGTACGGAACGGCATCCACTCAGTGGCGCACCGTCAGCGATGCTGAAGCAAAGGCAATGTCCTTTCTTCAGGACAATCCTGCGGCCGGACGGGTATCCGCAACCGCCGATGGTAGTATGGTGGGGTTGGGGGCGGTTCACCGGAAATAAAGCGGACCGCAGGGAGCCATTCCGGTGAACCACCCCCAACCCCGCCATGCGAGACTGCCTGCCGCGTCCAACCCCGTGAAGACTCACTTTGATATCCCGGGCACGAAGCTTCGCGGGTGGGGAGGCGCGAGCGGAAGGCCGTGCGCCGCAACATAGAGCTTGCACCGCAACGTAGAATCTATATTCGAGCCACCGACAACCCCGGAGCACATCATGCCGACGTCTTTTCGACTCTTTCTGACCGCCGCCACCGCCGTTGCGCTTGCCGCCTGCGGCGGAGGCGCGGATGATGCCCCTGCAAGCCCGGCGGGCGAAGCCGCGACGGGCAGCGAGACCCCGGCAGCGAACAGCGGCACGATCGCGCTGCCGCGCAGTCCGTCGCCGGAAGGCGCCCGGGTGTTTTTCATAACGCCGGCCGACGGCGACGTCGTTGTCAGCCCGGTACGCATCGAGTTCGGCATCGAAGGCATGAGCATCGCTCCGGCCGGGGACGCGACGAAGCACAGCGGACATCATCATCTGATCGTCAACGCCGGCTTGCCGGCTACCGACATGCCCATCCCGGCCAGCGAGAACTATATCCATTTCGGTGACGGCAGCACGTCGACCAGTCTGGACCTCGAACCCGGAGAGCACACGCTGCAACTCCTCCTCGGCGATCATCTGCACATTCCCCACGATCCGCCCGTCAGCTCGGAGGTCATCACGATCACGGTGCCGGGCATCACGGACTGAGCCGGGCCGCCCGATCCGGCCGGGGATGCTGGAAACCGCTGGTGACAGGCCCTAAAATTCGCGGGCTATAGTCAATTTGCCTGCCCATGTCATCCAGCGGCACCCAAATCGGCCTGAGCGGCCTCGCAGCCTACATTCCGCCATACCGCGTGTGGCTGGACGACTGGTGCCAGTGGACCGGCAACTCCTGGCCCAAGATCCGCGAAGTCGTGGGCCGCAGCTTCCGGATTCGGGGTCCGGAGCAAAGCGTGTACACCCTGGCCGCGACGGCCGTCATGCGGCTGATCGAGCAGTACGACGTCGATCCGGCAAAAGTCCGGTTCTTAGGGCTGGGCACCGAATCCAGCACGGACAATTCGGCGGGGGCGATTATCGTCAAGGGCATGGTCGATCGGGCGCTGATCGAGCGCGGCAAGCCGCCGATCGCAAGAAGCTGCGAGGTGCCCGAGTTCAAGCACGCCTGCCTCGGCGGCGTCTACGGCATGAAGGGCGCGATCCGGCACCTCGCGCTGGACGGCAGAGGGAGTCAGGCCATCGTCGTTTGCGCCGACATCGCCGAGTACGCGCGCGGCTCGAGCGGGGAGCCCACGCAGGGTGCCGGCGCCGTGGCCATGCTGCTCGAGGAGAACCCGAAACTCGCGGTAGTCGATCTCGTGAATTCGGGTTCGGCATCGGACTACCGGGTCCTCGACTTCCGCAAGCCGATGCTCCGGTTTTGCGGCCAGGATCGCAGCGAGACGCATCAGGTCCAGGACTACCCCGTGTTCAACGGCAAGTACTCCACGACCTGCTACATCGACGAAACGCTGCACGCGCTTGCCGACATGTTCGACAAACGCCGGCTCGATCCGCGCTCGTATCTGGAGAGTTTAAAAGCGGTGTTCATGCACCGGCCTTACAGGAAGATGCCGGAGACCGGTCTCGCCGTTTCCTACTTGTTCGCGCTGGCCAAAGGCAGCGCCGAGGACCGGGCCGAACTCGCCGCCTACTGCTACGAGGCCGGCGTGGAACCCGAAGCCGTCCGCGAGGAGATGGAGTCACAGCCTCTCGTCTCGGCGCTGGCAACGCCCGAACACGCGCGGAACGAAGTCTACCCGCTGAGCATGGCCGTCTACCGGGTGTTCCGCGCCTCACGACACTATCGACGGCAGATCCTCGACAAGCTTGCGCTCGGCAGCGACACGATGCTCGATCTGGGCAACTTGTATACAGCCGCGCTGCCGGCGTGGATGGCCGCGGGCTTCGAGCAGGCTCTGGAAGAGAAGTCGCTTGCCGCCGGCGACGAGGTCCTGACGCTCGGTTACGGCAGTGGCGACGCGGCCGAGGTGATCCCGTTCGTCATGGCCGAAGGCTGGCGCGATGCCTGCGCAAAGATCGGTTTCGCGAATGCGATGTCGCTTGCCGTCGATCTTCGCCGCGAACAGTACGAGGCGCTGCACGACGGCCGCCGGGTCGGCAGCCTCGGATACGTGCCGCGCGACGAATTCGTCATCGAGCGCGTCGGCGACGCGGATGACCGCCACTTCAGCGATCTGGGTATCGAGTACTACCGTTACGTCGATCGCGCTTCGTAGATCCCCGGACCCGCATACACCGACAGCCGGGCCGCGTGGCTCTCCTTGAGTACGTCCCATTCGAGCTTGAACCACGGAGTGAAGGAGTCCGGTGAGGCCTTGAGCTCCGCGTCCAGTTCGCTCGGCGACAGGCATCGAAGAGCGGCGATCTCACTGACGTTGGGCCGCGGTTCGTCGGTCAACCGGCCGAGAAACACGTGGCACAGTTCGTGTTCCGAACCCTCCGAACCGTACCTGGCCCGGTAGATGAACCGATAGACGAACTCGAGCTCGGCTCTTACGTTGAGTTCATCGTCGAGCCGGCGCGACGTCGCGACGTCCAGGGCCTCGCCCCGGCGCGGATGGCTGCAACAGGTGTTCGACCAGTAGCCGGGCCAGAGCCGTTTGCCCGGCGCCCGCTGCTGGATCAGGAGCCTCCCCTCGGCATCGAACAGAAACACCGAAAAAGCCCGGTGCAACACGCCGTCGCCGTCGTGGCAATCGGCCTTGGACAGAAAGCCGGTAACGTTGTCCTCGCGATCCACGAGGATTAGCTCCTCGGTTTCCGACGAGACGATTCGATCGGGATCCTGCACGCTTAAGTTTCCAGCCATTCGCTTGCCAGCGTCGTGAAACCGTAAGACTTGAGCGCCGCCGTGACCGCGTCGACGTTGTCGGGACACAAGGCGACGATCGAGCCGCCGCCACCGCCGCCGGTGAGCTTGGCTCCGCGAGCGCCGGCTTCGCGCGCTATGTGCACCATGCGCTCGAGCGTCGGCGTCGACACGCCGATGCCGTTCAGCAGACCGTGGCAGAGATTCATCGCATCGCCGACGGACCGGTAGTCGGCCGCTTCCAGCGCCTCCGCGCTGCGCTGGGTGAGTTCGTCGATTCGCCGGAACACGGCGTCGTAGTCCTCCGGCGAACGCAGTCGTCGTTCCCGTACCCCGGCTACCTGCGTCGCCGTCAGGCCGGGCTCGTCGCCCCAGGCCACGACGACCGGCGGCGATGCGCTGAGCCGCAGCGGCCGCGTTTCGAGCTGACCGCGATTCTGGAACAGGAGCGGTTCGCCGTAGGTAGCAAGCGTATTGTCGACGCCCGACGGTGTCCCGTGGGCCAGAGTCTCGCAGCGAAATGCAAGCTCGTTGACGTCGCCATCGGAGAGCCCCAGCGAGAACTCCGCATCGAGTGCGCGGATGACGGCAACCGCCAGCGACGCCGATGAGCCCAGCCCCATGGCCCGCGGCAGGTGACTGATGACCGTGATGTCGAGGCTTCGGTCAGGGATTTCCAGAGCGTCCAGAATCAGCGCTGCCGTCGCCGCGAAACCGCGCGCTTCGGGCTCGCGAAGATCCAGCTTTACGTCGGTGTGCCAAGCCGGGATCTTGAGTCTCAGGCCCTCGCCGTTAGACCGGACGCCGGCGCGCATGGCGTTCGGAATCGGCAGCGCCAGCGCGTGACTGCCATACACGACGGCGTGCTCGCCGAGCAGGATGATCTTGCCCGCAGCAGTTCCGGTCATTTTGACGGCGGCAGACTCACGCGCAATGTCTTCGAGAATCTCGCGGGCCTTCCAGTCCTTGACCTCACCGCTGGCCACCAGCCGCTCGACGGCCCGATCGAAATCGGCGGCGGGCGCATCGAGCGAGGCGACAATACTCCGGGCGTGCAGGCGCATGTGTCCCTCCTGAATGCCGGTCGACGCCAGCGCGCGAATCGCCGCGAAGTTCTGCGCGAGACCGGCCGCGGCCATCAGTTCGGCGAGTTCGCCGGCTGAGCGCACGCCGGTCAACGCGAGACACAGCGCAGCCTGCGGGTTTGCTTCCAGCGTACCGCCTACGGTACCTACTTTTAGCGGCAGCACGATCTCACCGTGCAGGAATTCCTCATCCAGCCACCAACGCGTCAGCGATGTATAGGACCCCCCGCTCGCGGCGTGCGCGTGGGCACCGGCCTCGATCGCGCGCCAATCGTTGGCCGTCGCAATCGCGAGCGGATCGATGCCGTTCATGATGCCCTTGTTGTGCGTCGCTGCGCGGTATGGGTCACAGGCCGCGATCGCGGCGGCATCGACGATACCGCGGGCCACGGTGCTGCCCTCGATTCCCTTGCGGTCGAGCTGCTCCGGACGAATGCGCATGCGCGCGGTGACGAGCGACTCGTCGCTCAGGTTCGAAAGAATCCGCATGGCGATTCTGCCGCCGGCGATTTCCGCAAGCCGGGGTGCCATTGCTTCGCAGACGGTGTTGACGAGGTTCGCGCCCATCGCGTCGCAGGTGTTCACTTTGAAGTGAACCGTCAGCAGCGTGCGCCCGTCGGCCAGCTGGCCCGGGCGGGTCGCGAGGCCCGTCACACCGCCGCCGCGCGCCACGAGCCTCGGGTGAACCTCGTTAGCCGCGGCGAGAAGCTCAACCTCATGGTCGTGAACGGCGTGCGCGGCCGCGGCCTGATCGGGCACATCCACGAGGTGCACCTGCCCGATCAGGCGGGAATCGGTCAGGCTGGCCGTGAAACCGCCGTTGTCGCGCGCAAGACGGGCTGCGTTGCTCAAGGCCGCGACGATGGACGGCTCCTCGACGACCATGGGCACCATGAAATCGCGGCCGTTGAGGAGAAAATTCGGCGCTACCGCAAGCGGCAGTGCAAAGGTCCCGATCACGTTCTCGATGATCTTGTCGGCCTGCCGCACCGAGAGCAGAGTACGGCCTTCGAGGAGCGCGCGGGCCTGGTCGTCGGACAGCCAGCCGTGTTTGACGAGCGCCGCCACCCGTTCGCTGACGTTGAGGCGGTAGAGGCTCTTCAGTCTTGCGTCCATGCCGCCGTAAATCCCGTATTGCTGGTCGTATCGAAACTCATTGACAGGTCGCGAAAACCGTCCCGCGTGGCTGCCTCGGCAAACGCCGCGAGTGCCGCCGGGTCGCGACCGAGTACCATTCCCGCATCGCCGCCGCCTGCTCCGCAGGGTTTGTACACGAGACCCTGAGATTGCGCCAGCGCCGAGAGTTGCTCGTGGCCGGACGCGAACACGCCGAGATCGTGGGCCCGGCTGAAGCCCTCGAGACTGACGACGAACGCGGCGGTGCTCTCAAGCACGGCGTCGCAGTCGCCCGAGCGCCAGGCATCGGCGGCGGCCGCCGCCGCGGCCGCCAGCGCCTCGCGCGACGGATCGCGGTCGGCGGCCGCCAGACGGTCGAGTTTCGCCGTCGTCGACGCCGGCACGCCGGAATAGAGCACGCGCGCACGGAGACCGCGAGGCCAGTCGAGCTCGACTATGTCGTCCGGCATGCGATAGTGCAGGAGGCCGCCCCGAACCGCCGTCGCCACGTCTACGCCGCTGCCCCGGCCCCGTTGCAGACTCCGATGGGCCAAAGCCGCGGTCCCGGGCAAGCCGTCACTGGAGCCGGTGCACCAGGTCATCAGTGCACCGCTTGCGGCGACGGTGAGTGCGGCGCTGGATCCGAGTCCGAGCTTGCCGCCGGCAGCGGAAAACGAGTCCGTATCGAGCGTCAGCGCCAGCGGGCTGTCCGGCTCACAGGCAAGCGATCCGAATACCGCATCCAGCAGGGGCATGGGCGAGCTTCCCTCGGGCCATACGATCCTCGCGGCACGCACGCTGAACTCATGCGGGCGTTCGTCAAAACCGGGCGCCGTCACGAACCATCGCTCCGCCGCTTCGACATGCACGACGGCGCGCCGATCCACCGCGACCGCAATGGCAGGCGCACCGTCGAGTACCGCGTACTCGCCGCAAACGACCAGCTTGCCCGGCGCGCTCGCAACGAGTGCCGTCACCCGGCCTCCAGAACGCGGGCACCCTCACCCAGCTTCGAGCGCAGAATCCGCTGCACACCGGGTGTCTCGCCGAGCGCCCGAGCGACCCGATCCGCTGCCTCGGGCAGGCACAGCGCTTTGACTTGCGGTCCGGCGTCGATCGTGAAAAACACCGGCACGCCGCCGGCGGCGAGATCGCGGACCGTCTCGAGACAGGCGACGGTTGCACTCGTCCAATAGACCATCGGCGGCCGCGACGTCCACATGACGGAGTGCATCTTCAGGCAGTTGTGCTCCGCGATCCTCCCGAGCGCGGCGAAGTCCCTGGCCGCGATCGCGTCGCGCGCGACGGCGAGGTCGTGCTCCTGCTCGTCGAGCCAGCGCTGATAGAACGGCGACGTCTGCCGGCTGATTTCCATCGCCTCGCCCGAGCCCACCGCCTTCTTGTGTTCGCTCGTCACGGCCACGACCACTTCGACCGGCCATTCGTCCGGGCCGAGAAGTGTCGTTACCTCCACTCCGTCTTCCCGGTTGCGAAGCTCGGCAAAGCCGCCGAACAGCGACCGCGCCGCGGACCCCGAGCCTCGCCCGGCGAGATTGCTCAGCACGTCACGCGATCGTTCCCCGCCGTCCAGAGCGTCGGCCGCAACGACGCACGCGGCAAATGCGGACGCGGACGATGCAAGCCCCGCCGCCACGGGAAAGTTGCTCGTCGAGTCGATCGACAGCCGCGGGCGCTCCCTACCCAGAACGCTGTCGAGGCAGGCTGCCAGGCGGGGCAACAGGGACGGCGCGGGCTGGCCATTGAGGGTCAGCCGGTCTTCGGTGAGTGAGTCTGGTATCTCGAGCGACATCCGCGTGTAGAGGGCATCCAGGGTAACGGATATCGATCCGACCGCGGGCAGGTTTCGCCCGGTATCGCGTTTGCCCCAATATTTGATGAGCGCTATGTTCGGATGGGCCAGCGCCGTTATCGGCATCGATGACTCCGCTTGCTGAAACGGCCGGGGGCGCAGAGTATAGCTCAGCGCGAAGCGGCAAAACGGCGCAGAAGAGCATTGCTGCGGGGGCGGCAAGCATCTATGTTGGAGCATTTCGAGATGCGAGTAATGCCATTGTCAGCCAGTTTCGGTGATCGCCTCTCCGGCTACACGGAACGAGTCGACCTCGCGCTGGACAAGGCGCTTCCCGCCGCCAGCGAAAACCCCGAGCGACTGCACAACGCGATGCGCTATGCGGTCTTCAATGGCGGGAAACGCGTCCGCCCGCTCCTGGTCTACGCGACCGGCGAGTGTCTCGGTGTCGATCCCGTAGCGCTGGATGGCCCGGCGACATCGATCGAACTGCTGCACGCGTTTTCACTGGTGCACGACGACCTGCCGGCCATGGACGACGACGATCTCCGGCGCGGACAGCCGACCGTACACCGGGCCTTCGACGAAGCCACCGCAATCCTCGCTGCGGACGCGCTGCAGCCGCTGGCGTTTCAGGTACTCGCCGATCTCGACTCGGCGGGCGACCGCGCACGCGTCGAACTCGTGCGTCTTCTGGCCGGCGCCTGCGGCTCGATCGGGATGACCGGCGGCCAGGCGATCGACCTCGAGTCCGAAGGCAAGAAGCTGTCGCGGGATGCCGTCGAGCACATGTTCTCGCTGAAGACGGGCGCGCTCATTCACGCGTCCGTCGTCTCCGCGTGCCTGCTTGCGGACGGGCTGGCCCGCGAACACTTCAGCGGCCTCGACAGCTTCGCGCGCGGCATTGGGCTCGCGTTCCAGATCAAGGACGACATTCTCGACGTCGAAGGAGATACGGAGACGATCGGCAAGCCGGCCGGGAGCGATGCCGAACTCGACAAGGCAAGCTACCCGTCGCTGTTCGGTCTGGCGGCCGCACATGCGCGTTGCGAGGAACTGCTCGACGACGCATTGCGTGAGCTCGATCCGCTCGGTCCGACGGCGGAACCCTTGCGTTGGCTGGCCCGCTACATCGTCCATCGCGGCAACTGACATGCCGGAGCGCTGCATCCTGCACGTGGACATGGACGCGTTCTATGCCTCGATAGAGCAGCGCGAGAATCCCGAGCTCCGGGGCAAGCCGCTCGTCGTCGGGGGCACCGGCAACCGTGGCGTCGTCGCGGCAGCAAGCTACGAAGCCCGCCGCTTCGGGATTCGCTCAGCCATGCCGATGTCGGAAGCGAATCGGCGCTGCAAGAGCCTCGAGAAAGTCCGGCCGCGGATGGCGCTTTATCAGAAGGTCTCGCGCCAGGTCTTCGAGGTGTTTCGCGAGTTCACGCCGACCGTGGAAGGGTTGTCGCTCGATGAGGCGTTTCTCGACGTCACGGCAAGCCTCAAACTGTTTGAATCGGGCGAGGCCATCGGCCGGCTGATCAAGGCGCGCATCCTCGATGTAACGGAGCTGACTGCGTCGGTCGGTGTCGCCGGGAACAAGCTGGTGGCCAAGATCGCTTCCGACCTCGACAAGCCGGACGGCCTGGTCGTCGTCAGTCGCGAAACGCTGCGCGCGACGCTCGACCCCTTACCGGCCGCCGTGCTTCCCGGGATTGGCCGGCAGACGCTGACCCGACTCGAACGCGCCCACGTGCGGACGCTCCAGGACATCCGGACGGCGGACGACGGAACGCTCAGAAGTCTGTTCGGCCGTTTCGCCGACAAGATGCGCGAGCGCGCGGCGGGGATCGACGACCGGCCGGTCCTTCCCGAGCGCGACGAGAAGTCCTTAAGCGCCGAGGAAACCTTCGACACCGATCTCACCGACCCCGGGGCGATGTTCGCCCGGCTGCTCGGCCTGACCGAAAGGACGGCGACCCGCCTGCGTCGCGCCAGGCTCGAAGCGGGCACGGTCCAGATCAAGGTCCGCCGCGCGGACTTCACGACCTACACCCGCCAGGCCGCGCTCGGCGGGCCCGGCAACGACACGGCGCAGATCTACGCCGTCGCCCGCCGGCTGCTTGCCGAATGGTGCGCGGATCACCCGGGGGCACCGGTGCGCCTGCTCGGCGTGGGTGCTACCCGTCTCGTGCGCGCGTCTCAGGGCGATCTGTTCGACGCGCCGGACGAGCCGGGACCGCGATCCGTGGACGCGGCCGTCGATAGTATTCGCGAGCGTTTTCCGGGCACCACGATAGGCCGGGCCCGTAGCCTCAGGCGGAATTGAGGTAGAATCGGGAGCCGGCCCGGCCGCCGATCCGGACTACAAAAATCTATGTACACCAGCTTCTTCGGCCTCAACGAAAAGCCGTTTTCGATTACGCCGGATCCGCGCTACCTCTTCATGAGCGAGCGGCACGGAGAGGCGCTTGCGCATCTCGTTTACGGCGTTACGGAGTCGGGTGGGTTCATTCAGCTGACCGGAGAAGTGGGGACCGGCAAGACGACCCTGGTGCGCACGCTGCTGCTGAACCGTATGCCGGACAATGCGGATGTCGCGGTGATACTGAATCCGCAGCTCTCGCCGCTGGAGTTTCTGGCGTCGATCTGCGAAGAACTCGGCGTCGAACGACAAAACGAGCCTTACAGCAGCAAGGCGCTGATCGACGCGCTGAACCGGCACCTGCTTGCCGCCCACGGTGCCGGACGGCGGACGATCCTCGTCGTCGACGAAGCGCAGAACCTCGCGCGGGACGTTCTCGAGCAGGTGCGGCTTCTGACCAACCTCGAAACGTCCAAGCAGAAGCTCCTGCAGATCATCCTGATCGGCCAGCCGGAATTGCGCGAACTCCTCGCGCGAAACGATCTGCGTCAGCTTGCCCAGCGCATTACGGGTCGCTACCACCTCGAGCCGTTGTCCCGTGACGAAACCGCGCGCTACATCGAACATCGTCTCAAGGTTGCCGGCGCGCTCGGTGAGGTCTTCGATACCGCCGCCAAGCGCGAGGTCTATCGCCTGTCCGAGGGCGTGCCGCGGCTCGTGAACGTCATCTGCGACCGGGCGCTGCTCGGCGCTTATGCAGAGGAAACCCGGCGCGTGGGCAAGCGGCTGGTGCGCCGTGCGGCGCGCGAAGTCCAGGGCGGCCCGGCTCCGCGCGGACTGCCGGGATGGCTGATTCCAGCGATCGGAGTTCCAGTCGCCCTGGTCGTGGGGGCCAGCATCTGGCTCCTCGCCGGACGGGCCGACCTGACCGTACCGCCCGACCTCGCGGCAACGCCTGAACTCACGCCGACCGGCGGCGAGACCGGGCCGGGCGCGGCCGGCGAGACGCCCTCCGTACCCGAAGCCGCATCCGCACCTGCATCCGATCCCGACGAAACGCTGGACGATCAGCTGCGGCTGGCCGGCGACATCACATACATCGGCAGCGCGTTCAGCTCGTTGTTCGAGCTCTGGGGCATACCGTTCGACGGCGACGGCGCCGCGGCATGCGAACAGGCGGCCGACCGCGGCCTGGCCTGCCACCGCCAACGCGGCTCGTGGTCCAGTCTGCGGCAGCTCGACCGGCCGGCCATCCTGACGCTCACCGATACGCGCGGCGAAGATCACGAGGTCGTTCTGATCGCTTTGAGCGGAGAGGTCGCGGAGCTGTCGATCGCCGGCGTCACGGTTACGCATCCGGTGCGCGACGTATCGGAACTCTGGTTCGGAGAGTTTCAACTGCTGTGGCAGCCGAGGGGGCCCGTAACGCTGGCGCCCGGCATGAACGATCCGGGCGTTCGCTGGCTGCGGCAGAGTCTGGCCGAGATCGACGAGCGCTATCGCGCCGACCCCGTCGACTCACCGCTGTTCGACACGACACTCGAAAGCCGGGTCCGCGAGTTTCAGCGGGATCATCGTATCGACGTCGACGGGTTCGCGGGCGGCCAGACGCAGATCATCATCAATTCTCTGCTGGCATTCGACGAGAGGCCACGTCTTTTGACGGCCCGCCTGGCGAGGGAATAGGCATGTCGTTCATCCTCGATGCCCTGAAGAAATCCGAAGCCGACCGCCAGCAACAGGCATCGGGCGAGTTTTCGAGTATCCCGACCGCCGGAGAGTCCGCTGGCCCGCCGCGCTGGATCTGGGCGTTGGGCGCATTGCTGCTCCTCAACGTGCTCGTGCTCGTCGCTCTCGCAACCCGCAGCAACGACGACGACCGTCTCGTCAGCGTGCCTGACGAAACGCTTGCCGAAGCGCCCGCGCCGGGCGAAGCTACCGTGGAGCAAGGCTTTGCGGACCGTCTGAGGGAGTCCAGACCCGCACCGCGGCCCGCTGTTCGCGACGAGCGGCCTGCAGCCGCCGCGGTCGAGCCGACGCCGGTCGCGGCGCGTACCGAGCCCCGACCCGGCGCGGGCGGCGTCGCGACTGCAAGCTCGCCGGAGGCGCTGCCGACCCTGACCGAGATCAGATTGAACGACGGCGTCCAGCTCCCGGACATGAATCTCGATATCCATGTGTATGGAGAATCGGCGGCAGATCGATTCGTATTTATCGACATGAAGAAACTCCAGGAAGGAGATACTCTGGAGACAGGCGCAAGTCTCGAAGAGATAACCCCTGACGGGGTAGTAATGAGCTACCGCGGCACGCGCTTCGTGCTGCCGCGCGAGTGAGTCGAGCAAGGAGGTCGTCGTCGACACGCCCGATACCAGTCACTTGAGCGGTGACCGCTTCGCGCTGGCGCTCAGATCCGGCATTCACCGGGTCATCGAAGAACAGGACGTCCTCAACCGGATCAATGTGTTTCCGGTTCCCGACGGCGATACCGGCACGAATCTGACGCTCACTCTGGGCGCTGCGCTCGACGTGCTCGAACGCAGCGAGGACCACCTCGGCACCGTACTTGCCGGACTCGCCGACGCGCTGCTCGACGGCGCCCGCGGCAATTCCGGAGCGATCATCGCGCAGTTCTTTCAGGGACTCTCCGACTCGGCCCATGAAGTGAGCCGTTTCACTACGTACACGTTCAGCAAAGCGGTTGCCACGGGCAGCGACTACGCACACGACGCGATGGCCGAGCCGAAAGAGGGAACCATACTCTCCGTTATGGCGGCGTTTGCGGGCTCCCTGCATCGTCAGGTCGTAGAAGACGGCGAAGGCCACTTTACGCGCATCCTGCCGACCTCGCTGGCGCGGCTCGAAAAGGCTCTGGCGGAGACGCCCGGGCAGCTCGATGTTCTCAGGAAGGCAGGCGTCGTGGACGCCGGCGCCAAGGGATTCGTGACGCTGGTGGACGGCGTCGTTCAATACCTCGTGAACGGCAAGGAGACGCCGCGACCCGATCTTGCCTTACTCGACGAGGTGATCGACGTCGCGGCGGGCATCGACGAAGCGTCGGGCTATCGCTACTGCACGGAGTGTATCGTCACGGGCACCGACATCGATCGGCGCAAGCTGCGCGAGACCCTGGCGGAACTCGGGGATTCGCTCGTGCTGGCCGGCACCAAGCGCAAGGCGAAGGTCCATATGCATGCCGACGAGCCGGACCGGGTGTTCGATGCGGCAGCGCGTTTCGGCAAGGTGAGCGCCGAGAAGGCCGACGACATGCACCGGCAGACGCACAGCAGTCACGACCGGGTCCGTCAGTTTGCAGTCATCACCGATTCGGCAGCCGATATTTCCGACGACGACCTCGAGCGCCTCGATATCAACATGGTCCCTTGCCGCGTGCATTTCGGCGAACGCAGCTTCATCGACAAGGTCAGCATCAGCAGCGAGGAGTTCCTCGCCGAGGTCGAACGGAATCCGATTCACCCAACGACGTCGCAACCGGCTCCCGGAGACCTCCGCCGGCAGTATCAGTTCCTCGCGAGTCACTACGCCGACGTGCTCTCGGTCAATCTGTCGGCCCAGGCCAGCGGCACGTGGCAAGCGGCGGTGGCGGCGGCCGATCGGGTCAACGCCCCCGGAAAAATCCACGTCCTCGACACGATGAACGCATCGACCGGCGAAGGTCTGCTCACCGTTTTGGCGGCGGAGTGCGCCGAAGCCGGTATGTCGCTGGAAGACGCGCGGAAGGAAGTCGAAAAGCGCATCCCGCTGACCCGGACTTTCGCGCTCGTCAAGGACCTTACATTCGCCGTTCGCGGCGGCCGGGTTCCGGGCTACGTCAAGCCGATCGCCGAACTGCTGAGGATTACGCCGATCATTCGCACGATGCCGGACGGACGCGTGACCAATGGCGGTTTTATCTTCGGCCGCCGCCGCCGACTACGCCGTTTCGCCGAGCACGTCGTGAAACACAGCGCCATAGACGGTCCGATGCACGTAGCCGTCGGTCATGCGCTGTGTCGCGACGACGCGCTCGAACTGCGCGCGATCCTCGAAGCCCTGATCGGCGACGTCAAACGGTCGACCATTACCGAGTTGGGGTCTGCGTTGAGCGTTCACGGCGGGCCCGGTACGCTCATCGCGGCGACGATGCCCGATCGCGTGAAAGACAGCTAGGCGGCTACCCCAGCTGCAGACCCATGTCGTAGCCCCATGCAGCCGCGAGCGCGGAAGGGGTTTTCGGAATGGCTCCCTGCGGTCCGCTTTATTTCCGAAAACCCCTTCCGCGCTCACGGCTGCGCATCGTCGTGACGTATAGATCGCCCACGACACAACGAGTCGTGCTAGTCATCGACTGTGGGATTAAGAAGGTGTCAGACACGGTTTTCGGTACGCAGTCTCGCACGGCGGGGTTGGGAGCCATTCCGGCAGAGAGCACCCCGCCGCCGGTCACTCTACGAGCGTGCTCCAACCTGACAACGGCTATCCGCCACCCCAGAAGAGGAAAAAGCTGCAAAGGGCCAAACCCGGGAGACTCAACGCCAAGGCAATGTCAAAGCCGGGGTCCCGGGGGGCCTTACCGGAAATAAAGCGGACCGCAGGGAGCCATTCCGGTAAGGCCCCCCGGGACCCCGGCACGCCAGAGCGACGGGCCGCAACCGGCACCACGCCGCCTACTCGCGTATCCCGACGCCTCGATTTAGCAGGTACAGGCAGGCCGAAAACAGGGTTACGACAAAGAACAACACAATCCCGTACGCGTAGGCGATGCTGATGTCGGACGTTCCGAGGATGCCGTAGCGGAAAGCGTTGACCATGTAGAGGATGGGATTGGCCTTCGATACGCCCTGCCAGAACTCGGGGAGAAGAGAGATCGAATAGAAGACGCCGCCAAGGTAGGTCAGCGGCGTGAGCACGAACGTCGGTATCAGGGAGATATCGTCGAACTTCTTCGCGAAGATCGCGTTGATGAAACCCATCAGTGAGAACACGATCGACGACAAGATGACCATCGACAGCGTTATCAGTGGATTGGCGACGCTGAGCTTCGTGAAGAACAGCGCGATCACGGTAACGAGAGCGCCGACCATCAGGCCGCGAATCAGGCCGCCTGCCACGTGACCGATGATGATCGCGGAGTTCGACATCGGCGACACGAGCATCTCTTCGATGTGCCGTCCGAACTTGGCGCCGAAGAAACTCGATACGACGTTGCCGTAGGAATTGGTAATCACGGACATCATGATCAGCCCGGGCGCGATGAACTGCATGTAGTCGAAGCCGTCCATGGTGCCGATGCGCCGGCCAATCAGGTTGCCGAAAATGATGAAGTACAGCGTCATCGTGATCGCGGGCGGCACGATCGTCTGCACCCATATCCGCAGGATCCGAACCAGTTCCTTATGCACCAGGGTCCGGATCGCCACGGCGTTGAGCGCGAGGTTCACGACAGTCCCTCCACGCTCTGCTTGTTTTCCACAAGCCGCATAAACAGTTCCTCGAGCCGGTTCGTCTTATTGCGCATGCTCACGACGCTGATCCGTCGTTCATCGAGAGCGTCAAACAGGTCGTTCAGGCTGTGCTCGCGACCCAGAGCGACTTCGAGTTCGAGCTCGTTTCTCAAGCTCGAGTCGAAGCCCGGCAGCGATGGCGGTGAGGCAAGAGGCGTTCCGAGCGACAGGACGAAGGTTTCCTGACTCAGCTTGCGCAGCACGTCGGTCATCGCTGCATCCTCGATGATCCGGCCCTCGTCGATGATCGCGACGCGTCGGCAAAGCGACTCGGCCTCCTCGAGGTAGTGGGTCGTCAGAATGATCGTGGTGCCGGCTTCGTTGATTTCTCTCAGGAACTGCCACATCGAGCGCCTGATCTCGATATCGACGCCGGCGGTCGGTTCGTCGAGGATCAGAAGCCGCGGTTCATGCACCAGCGCTCTCGCGATCATCAGTCGGCGCTTCATGCCGCCCGACAGACTTCGTGCGATGTCCTTGCGGCGGTCCCAGAGGCGGAGGCGCTTGAGATACTTCTCGGCCTGCTCACTGGCCCGCCTTCGCGGCAGACCGTAGTAGCCCGCCTGGGTCACGACGATGTTCCCCACCGTTTCCCAGAGATTGAGGTTTACTTCCTGCGGTACCAGCCCGATACAGGCCTTGGCCGCCTCGAGATCGGTGTCTATGCTGTTGCCGAAGACCGACACGTTCCCGCTGGTCTTGTTGACGAGCGAGCTCATGATCCCGATTGCGGTCGTCTTGCCGGCACCGTTCGGTCCGAGCAGTGCATAGAACTCGCCGGCCTCGACGTTCAGGTCGATCCCTTTCAGCGCCTCGTTGCCATTGGCGTAGGTTTTCCTGAGATTCGCGATCGTAAGGGCGGTCATGAGGCGGCGTATTGTAACGATCCGCGGCCGGTCGCGGAACGTCCTTAGTCCTGCCGGTTTTTGCTCCGGACAGGGTCGGCAAGCCGCTTCGGGGCGTCCGCCCGCCGGCAGGCGGCCGCCGCGACGTGAAGCGATCCGTCGGCGCCGATGTGGGACAGGACCCTATGGAAGGCCGCGAACCTCGTTGCCTCGCGACTTTTTCTCGCCGGGAGGCGGCAACCGGCAATCAGGCGGCGCCAGAAGGCCTGCTCGTTGGCCAGCCGCGGAATGACGAGGTGCTCGAAGCCCGCTGCAAACTCGAGCAGTTCCACGACAGGTTTTCCGGCAACCAGCGAAAACCACTCGTCAGGGGCACCCGCGACCAGCCTTGCGCAGTAGCGGTTGTCGCGCGCGAGTATCCACAGAAGCGAGAGCGTCGATGTCACCAGGCGCCACTCGGCGACCGACATGAGCGCCGTATCGCGCAGCAGGTCGCGCTGGGGACCGGTGGAACATTGCCGCCAGAGACCCGGATCGTAGTCGCCCAGCGTGAACAGCAGGAACGGCTGCCGCGAAAGCCGCCGCCGTTCCGTAAGGGATAGTGCGGCAAGCGCGCCATGCACCGACTCGCCGACGGTCGGCGGTCGTGGCCGGCGGGCGGCGAACTCCACGAAGCACTGATTGAGCGCAGTGACGTTTTCGAAGTCGGCTACCCAGGGGCTCGTGTAGCGCATTCGTCTCCTCCCATTGGACTGGCGGTGTATTCCGCGATGCATTGCGGAGATACTTATATTAATCTTTGGTTACCAAATATAGATTATTAACGTGGACTAAACATATAAAATGGTTTACTGAGACCATAAAGATTACATATGCGACTAACGGACGACCGCTACGCTCACGAACGAAGCCAGTTTGAGCTCGCGCTCAGGATGATTGGCCATGAAGCCCGAACGCGAACGATCAGGAGCTGCACCGGCCTGTCGGACGACAGGATCAGGAAGCTCTACGCAACCTACTTCCGCGACAGCGGCCGACAGGTCAGGCGGCGCCGCGGTAAGTCGCCGCAGCAGATCTCACGCTTCGTGAAAACGCCGGAACATCAGCTGCAGGCGACCACGCTGGTCGCGCTCTTCTGCGCGAACCTGCTGTTGCGTCTGGAGCTCTCCGGCAAGGTACACGCGACATGGCCGCGGCCCGACGTGGAATTCGGACACCGCCTGTGCCGCGCCTTCGAAACCTATTTGCTGCTCCACGACGCACCGCTCCTGTCGTTCGAGTGGACGTGGAATCTGCTCAACGCCATCGCGGCGAACGACGAACTCATCGTCGCACGCTGCGTGCATTGTGACTCGCCGTACGTCCGCGACGCCTACGCGATCGACCGTTCCACCTGTCCGGCCTGCGTACTGGCGACCCCCGCCCGTTGACTGCCCGTGCGTGTCGTTGCGATACGGTACACTCCGGCCGCAACGTTGCGACGGGCGGCCGAATGGAAAACCACAACGTGTTCGCTGGCGCCTTCGTCGATCGCAGCGGCGAGAAGCGCAAGGACCCGGACTGGCTGTCAACCGCGGCCGACAGCGCGGCGAGTCTGTTCATTCCGGTGTGGCGCCATCGCTGCCTCGTGACCGGCGAGGACGGCAACGCCTCGCTGGTCTTTCTCGACCGCGATGGCGGCGTCGATGCCGCCATCGACGAGCTCATCTTCCTCGGCCTGTATCGCGAGCGTCCGGTATTCGCCTTCGCGCTCGACGCAGACGAAACCCCTTACGCAAACCGCGGCCGCTTCGAGGATCTCCGCCGCCTCGGTTCGCTGCTGGCGCCCGACCAGGCGAACCTCGCCGCGCACGCGAGGGCACTCGTGCTGTGGCATGAAGCGACGCTCTTCTGCGGCAGCTGCGGCGCGCCCGCGCGACCGGAGTCAGGCGGGAACGCCCGGGTCTGCAGCTCGGCGGACTGCGGCCGAACCCTGTTTCCGCGAGTCGATCCCGCCGTCATCGTCCTCGTTACGCAAGGCGACCGCTGCCTTCTCGGCCGGCAGACCGGCTGGCCCGAAGGCCGCTATTCGACGATTGCGGGTTTCGCCGAACCCGGTGAATCCCTGGAGGACGCCGTACGGCGAGAGGTGTTCGAGGAGACCAATATCCACGTGGGCGCCGTCCGCTACCACAGCTCGCAACCCTGGCCCTTTCCGTCGTCGCTGATGCTCGGATTCTTCGCCGAGGCGCGCTCGCGGGACATTCGCCTCAACGACCAGGAGCTCGAGGATGCCCGCTGGTTTACCCGCCGCGACCTCGTTTCGGGATTCCCGAAACTTCCCTACCGCGTGTCGATCGCGCGGCGGCTGGTCGATCACTGGCTCACCGCATGTGCCTGATCCTGCTTGCCTGGCAACAGGACGCTGCGCTACCCCTCGTCGTCGCCGCCAATCGCGACGAGTTCCATCGCCGGCCGACCCGCGCGCTGCACTGGTGGTCGGACCACCCGGACGTTCTCGCGGGCCGGGACCTCGAGGCGGGCGGCACCTGGCTCGGCGTGAGCCGTGACGGCCGTTTCGCGGCATTGACCAATTTTCGCGACGCCGACAGAAACCGGGGACGCCGCTCACGCGGCGAACTGGTCAGTGGTTTTCTCATTGAGTCCCGATCGCCACTCGCCTACGCGGCGGACATCGACGGCGATAGCTATGCCGGGTTCAGCCTGCTGCTCGGCGACCGCCGCCAGATGGTCTACGTCAACAATCGGGGCCGCCGCGAGCCTGAGTTGCTGCCACCGGGAATCTATGGGCTGGCGAACGCGGAGCTGGACGCGGCCTGGCACAAGACGCGTTACGGCAAGAGCGCATTGGACGAGCTGCTCGCGACCGGGCGCGTCAGCCCCGGCGCACTTGGCGAACTGCTCACAAACCGCGAGCGCGCCCGAGCGGCCGAGGTGGAAACCGGGGACTTAAGCTTCGATCTGGCGCACGCGCTGACGGCGCCGTTCATCGTTTCGCCGGACTACGGCACGCGCTCGTCGACCATCGTACTCCTCGACGACGGCGGCCGGATGACGGTAACGGAGCGGACCTACGCGCCTGACGGGCGCCAGGAAGGCGAGGAACGCGCCTGGCTTCAGCTGGAGTAAGCGGCGAGCAAAAACTCGCGGATATCCGCAATCTCGGGGGCACAAACCTGATGCGCCATGGGGTACTCGTGCCACTCGACGGCGTAGCCTGCCGTCTCGATCAGCGCTTTCGATTCGCGACCGAGTTCGAGAGGCAACACGGGATCGAAGCTGCCGTGGGCCATGAAGACCGGCGTCGACACGGGCTGCTTCGCGGGATTGTCGATGACCTCCAGAGCGAACGCGCCGGGAAGCGGCAGATAAGTCGACAGCAGGAGCAGGCCCGCCAGCGGGTCGCCGTATCGCAGACCCGTATGCAGCGCCACGGCACCGCCCTGCGAGAACCCGGCAAGGACGATGCGCGACGCGGGGACACCCCGCTCCGTCTCACCGGCGATCAAAGATTCGAGAACCCCGGCACTGGCGCGAAGGCCAGTCTCGTCGGAGCGGCCATCGCCGTCGAAGCTCAGGATGTCGTACCACGCCCGCATGATCATGCCGCCGTTGACGGTGACGGGCCGCGTCGGCGCGTGCGGAAACACAAAGCGCAGCGGCAGATCGGCGGGCAGCGACAGCTCCGGCACGATCGGCTCGAAATCGTGCCCGTCTGCGCCGAGGCCGTGCAGCCAGATGACGCTGCCCAGCGGCTCCGCGCCGGTTTCGATGATGACCGGATCACTCATTGGCTACACCCTAAGGCGGATCTTCACAGCCCAAACGACGCGCGAGTGTAGCGCATGACCGGGTCGAAAGACCTTGAATTAATATGCGCATTAATCTATAAGTATGCGCATATTAATCGGGAACGCTTGCCATGCCGCACGCCGCGCACGATCAGGCCGAGCGCCGCGAGCAGCTCTACGGACTGCTGCGCGCCGGCGCGGTGGCGACGCAGCGCGCGCTCGTCGCCGCCCTCGAAGCGCGGGGCATCGCCGCGACACAGTCGAGCGTGAGCCGTGACTTGCGGGAGATCGGAGCCGTCAAGACGCCGGAGGGCTATGTACTGCCGGCCGACGAGACGGCCGGGCACGACGGCGAGTTCGCGGCGGTCGCCGATCTCGTGCGCGAACTGAAGCCGGCCGGGCCGAACCTGCTGGTCATCCGCACGGGAATCGGCGCGGCGCAGCGGGTCGCGCTGGCGCTCGATCGCGCGGCGTGGCCGGAAATCGTCGGCTGCATCGGCGGCGACGATACCGTATTCGTCGCGACAGCCGGGCTTGCGGCGCAAAAGCGGCTCCTGAATCGAATCGAACAATCGCTAACGGCGTGAGGAAGCAAAATGCCAGGCAAGGACGACAACCCCATCATTCTCGCCTTCTCGGGTGGGCTGGACACGTCTTTCTGTGTCCCGTGGCTGAAGGAGCACTATGGCCGCGAGGTGGTGACCGCGACGATCAACACGGGCGGGTTGTCGCCGGCCGACGTCAGCGCGCTCGAAGACCGTGCGCTGGCGCTCGGTGCCGCGGAGCACGTTCTCGTCGACGCGCGCCAGGACTTCTTCGACACGGTCATCCGCTTTCTTATCGCGGGCAACGTGCTGCGCGGCAACGCGTACCCGCTGTGCGTCGGCGCGGAACGCGGGCTCCAGGCAGCCAGGCTCGCTGACGTAGCCGCGGCACGCGGCGCGACGACGGTGGCTCACGGCTGCACGGCGGCCGGCAACGATCAGGTGCGCTTCGAGGTCGCGCTCCGCACGCTCTCGCCGGGGCTCGAGGTGCTGGCTCCGGTGCGCGACAACAGCTGGGTGCGCGAAGAGCAGCTCGCATATCTCGCGGACAACGGCCTGCCGCTGCCGGCCCAGGGTTCGGACTATTCGATCAACCGAGGCCTGTGGGGCGTGACGATCGGCGGCAAAGAGACGCTTACGTCGCAACGATCGATTCCTGAATCCGCGTGGGTAGTGTCCGCCGACGCGTTCACGGACCCGGCCGCGGCAAGCGAGCACACGCTCGAGTTCGATGCGGGCGTGCCGGTCGCACTCGACGGGGAAGCGTCCGGCCCCGTCGAACTCATCGAGCGGCTCGATGAACTGAGCGGTCGCTACGGCATCGGCCGCGGCATACACCTGGGCGACACGGTCCTCGGCACCAAAGGGCGCGTCGCGTTCGAGGCGCCGGCCGCGATCACGCTGATCGCGGCGCATCGCGAACTGGAGAAGCTCGTGCTGAGCGCTCAGCAAGCGCGGATCAAGGACAGCGTCGCCGCCGTCTACGGCGACCTGGTTCACGAGGGCAAACAACTCGACCTCGCGTGTCGCGACATCGAAGCCCTGCTCGTGTCGTCGCAACAGCGGGTCACGGGCAGCGTCGGTTTTCGCCTGTCGCCGGGCAACCTGTTCGTCACCGGCGTGGACTCGCCGTTCTCGCTGCTGGCCGCGACGCGCGGCGTTTACGGTGAGGCCGCGGGCGAGTGGTCGCCGGCCGATGCACTGGGATATTCACGCATCCTGTCGCTTGCCGGCAGTCTGCAAACGCGGGCCGGCGAGGGTGACGCGCCGTGAGATCGGTGGTCGTCGACAAGATCGCCTCGGTCGCGCAGCACAGCGACATTGCCGGCGAGGTTCGCCTTTCGCCCGACATCCCCTGTGAGGAAGGCGTGTTGATCGCCGTCCGCGTCAAAAACAACAAATCGCGCTACAACCAGCTCGAGCTGACTTCCGGCCGGATGGCAACCGTGACGGCGGGCGACGTGATCGTCGGCGCGCTCGGACACCGCAATGCGCTGCGCGGCTACTCCGGGCACCTGCCGACCGAGCTGGCCGTCGGCGACACGGTCGAACTCCTGAACATCGGCGGCGTTCTCGGCATTTGCGACTCGGCCAATCCGGACGTCGGCCCGCCCTTTTCCTGCGAAGTCCTTGGCACGGTTCTGAGTTTCCCCTACCTCGGCGAACGCATCGGCGTGCCCGCGCGCGTCGGCAACCGCAAGCTTCAGGCGGATCCCGGGCTCGACACCCGCGGAGTCCCCGTGGTCGCACTCGCGGGCACCTGCATGGACTCGGGCAAAACCGCCGCGGCCTGCGCGATCGTCGGCCGGCTGCGGCATCACGGCAAGGACACCGCCGCGTGCAAAGCGACGGGCGTATCCCTGCGGCGCGACATCCTCGCGATGCAGGACGCCGGCGCGGGCGAGGCCATGATCTTCTCCGACTTAGGCATCGTTACGACGACGGCCGATAACGGCCCCGCGCTCACGCGTTCGCTCCTGTCCGCGCTTGCGGAGACGGCTCCAGACGTGATCGTTCTCGAACTCGGCGACGGCCTGCTGGGCTCCTACGGCGTGCAGGCAATCCTGAGCGACGCCGCGATCCAAAAGGCTCTGACCGCCGTGATCCTGTGCGCGAACGACCCAGTGGCGGCCTGGGGCGGTGCGCGCATCCTGCGCGAGGAGTACGACATCGAGCCGGCGGTCGTCACGGGACCCGCGACGGACAATGCCGTCGGCGTCGAGCAGATCGAGAAGGAACTCGGGCTGCCAGCGATCAACGCGCTGGCGAACGCCGTTGCCCTCGGCGACCACGTCGCCGCACACGTATGGAGCGAGACACCGTGAACACTATCCCGGCCATCGTAATCGGTGCGACCGGCTACGTCGGCGGCGAACTGCTGCGGCTGATAGCCGACCATCCGCGCTTCCGGCTGGCCGCCGCGGTTTCTGCAAGCCGGCACGGCCAGCCCGTCGCCGAAAGCTTCGGTCACCTCGCCAACGCCTACGCCGGCGTCGACTTCACCGCGCCCGGCGAATGGGTGGAGCAGGTCGACGGCGACGCAGCGCTGGCGGTCTTCTCCGCGGCGCCGCACGGCGCGTCGGCGGCGATGCTCGACGAGCTGCTCGATGCGCTCAGCGACCGCTCCGTGCACGTCGTGGACGCCTCGGCCGACTATCGCTTCGCCGACCGTGAAGCTTACGAACGAGTCTACGGCCAGCACGGCGCGCCCGGGCGTCTCGCCGAATTCTCCTCCGGCGTGCCGGAACACGTCCGCGGCGCACCGTCGGTGCACATCGGGAATCCCGGCTGTTTCGCGACGGCAATGCTCCTCGCGATCGTGCCGCTGCTTGCGCTCGAGCTGACGACGGGCGTGTTCCGCGCCAGCGGCATCACGGGCAGCACCGGTTCCGGCCGGGCGCCGATCGCGGGCACGCATCATCCCGAGCGCCACAGCAATCTGTATGCCTACAAAACCCTTGCTCATCGTCACGCGCCGGAGGTGCTGGCGATCGCGAAAACGCTGACGGGTGCTGACGCCGAACTGCATTTCGTTCCGCATTCCGGGCCCTTTGCGCGCGGCATCCACATGACCGTGTTCGCATCGCTTACCGCCGAACTCTCCGCGGGTGAGCTCGGGCAGGCACTGAAGGACTACTATGCGGATGCCGAGTTCGTTGCCATCGTCGACGGCAGCCCGCGCCTCAAGAACGTCGTGGCGAGCAACTACGCCGAAATCGGCGTGGCCGTCGCCGGGCGGGAAGCGGTCGTCACGGTCGCGATCGACAATCTCGTCAAGGGCGCCGCCGGCGGCGCCGTACAGTGGATGAACCGATTGTTCGGTCTGGACGATACGACCGGACTCAAGGGAGCGGCACCGGCATGGACCTAGCGACCGGGGCACGCGCCCGCGAAGCGCGAAGCACGATACCCGTCTACCCGCAGCTGCCCTTCGTGCCGCTGCGCGCCGCGGGCTGCGACCTGTTCACGGAAGACGGCCGGCAGATCCTCGATCTCTACGGCGGCCACGCCGTGGCCTGCCTCGGCTACGGGCATGCCGGCCTGACCCGCGCCATCGAGCAGCAGGCGCGGCGGCTTTTGTTCCAGAGCAACGCGGTCGCGCTCGACGTCCGTGCCGAGGCGGCGGAGAAGCTCGTCGCGGTCGCACCCGAGTCGACGACGCGCGCGTTTTTCGTCAACTCCGGCGCGGAAGCCAACGACAACGCCCTCAGGATGGCGCTGAGCGTCACCGGTCGCTCCAAAGTACTAGCCGTGACTCATGGTTTTCACGGGCGGACGGCCGCGGCCGGCGCCGTGACCTGGAACGCGGACGGCTGGTACGGCTTTCCGATGAAGCCGTTCGACGTGGACTTCATTCCGCGTGACGACGCCGCCATGGCGGCAGAGATGATCGGCGACGACGTAGCCGCGGTGATCGTCGAACCGATTCAGGGCGTTGCCGGGGCCTACGATCTCGAAGCGGAATTCCTGACGACATTGCGGGAAGCGACCGCGAGGCACAGTGCAGTCCTGATCGCCGACGAGGTTCAGTCGGGCATGGGCCGCAGCGGTCAGTTCTTCGCCATGCAGACGCATGGACTGGAACCCGATATTTTGACGGTCGCGAAGTCGCTTGCAGGCGGGCTTCCCGCCGCCGCAATTCTCGTCACCGAGCGGGTCGCGGGGCACTTCCGCTCCGGTTCGCTGGGCACGACGTTCGGCGGCGGCCCGGTCGCAGCCGCGGCGATCGTCGCCGTCATCGACGCCATTCAAAAGGAAGATCTGCTCGCCAACGTGCGGGCGCGGGAGATTCAGATTCGTGCAGGCTGTCGGACCGGTCCGGTCGAGAAGATCCAGGGCATGGGGCTGATGCTCGGACTCGTGTGTGACCGGCCGGCGGCCGAGGTACGCGATGCGCTGCTCGAGCACGACATCCTCGCGGGCACGAGCGGCGACCCGAACGTCCTGCGCATCCTCGCTCCGCTGGTACTCGAGGCCGGTCAGGTGGACCGGCTCGAGGCCGCGCTGGCGAGCATCCCGCCGACCAGACTCTAGCGAAAGCCGCACAGCTCTTAAGGAAACCCTATGCAAGCGTTCAACGATCTCGCCGACTTCGGCAACGACGAACTCGCCGATCTGCTGACTCTCGCCGGCCGTCTCGAGAGGCAGCCGGAACCCGACGCGCTGCGCGGCAAAGTGCTCTCGCTTCTGTTCCTGAGCCCATCGCTCAGAACGCTGGCCTCCTTCCAGGCCGCCATGACGCGCCTCGGCGGCGGCTCGTTCGTGATCTCGCCCGACATGTCGATTCACGGCCTCGAATCGCGGCCGGGGATCGTCATGGACGGCAGCGCGGCCGAGCACATTCGCGAAGCCGTGCCGGTGATCGCCTCCTACGGCGACGCGATCGGCATTCGCGCGTTCGCCGAGCGCAAGGACCTCGAGTCGGATATGGCCGAAACGGAGTTCGCGGCCCTGACCGAGCTGATCGATACGCCGTACATCAACATGGAATCAGCGATGAATCATCCCTGCCAGAACCTTGCCGACTGGAAGACGCTCGACGACCTCGGGATTCCGGCGAACGGCGGAAAGTTTGTGCTGAGCTGGGCCTACCACCCGAAGGCGCTGCCGCTCGCCGTGCCGGCATCGACGCTGTACATGGCTGCCCGGCGCGGAATGGACGTAACGGTGTTGAGGCCCGACGGTTTCGGGCTGCCGACTCCGCTGATGGACAAGGCGCGCGATGCCGCCGAGGCCGCCGGCGGCTCCGTCCGGGAGAGCGAGGATCGGCACGAGGCGATGGAAGGCGCGCACGTCATCTACGCGAAATCCTGGTCGGCGACCGACTGCTACGGCGACCGGCTCGGCGATCAGGCCCTGCGCAAAGAACTCGTCGACTGGTGCGTCGACGATCCCTGGTTCGACGATGCACAAGAGGACTGCCGCTTCATGCACTGCCTTCCGGTGCGGCGCGGCGTCGTCGTCGCGGACCGCGTCCTCGACGGGCCGCGCAGCGTCGTCATTCAGGAAGCCCGCAATCGCATGCTCGCGCAGATGGCGGTTCTGCACCGGATGCTCGGGACGCCGGCATGAACGCCGGGAACCGCGAACGGGCCATCGTCGTCTCGGCGCTGAAACATGCGGCGCCGTACATACGGCTCTTCAAGCGCAAGGTGTTCGTGCTCAAGGCCGGCGGCGAGATCTTCGCCAGCGAGTCGGCCACGCGGGCTCTGATGGAGCAGGTCGGTATTCTCAATCAGGTGGGCATCCGCGTCGTCATGATTCACGGCGGCGGGCCGCAGTCGACGGCGCTGGCATCGCAGCTCGGCGTCGACACGCAGTTCGTCGACGGCCGCCGGGTCACCGACGGCGCCTCGCTCGACGTCGCCACGATGGTGCTCAACGGACAAATCAACACGCGCATCCTCGCGGCCTGCCGCGACATCGACATTCCCGCGGTCGGCATCAGCGGCGTGGACGCGGGCCTGATCCGCGCACATCGGCGGCCGCCGGTCGAGCGCGAAGGCGCCGGTACAGTGGACTACGGCTTCGTCGGCGACATCGATTCCGTCGAGGCGGACATACTCAAAAAGCAGCTCGACAACGGCCTGATGCCCGTCGTCAGCCCGCTGTCCTGCGACGAGTCCGGCACGCTCCTCAACATCAACGCGGATACCGTGGCGGCCGCGATCGCGGCGGAACTCGAGGCCGAGAAACTGATCCTCCTGACCGCGACGCCGGGGATACTCGACGACAAGGACGATCCGCGGTCGCTGATCAGCTTCCTCGACCGCGCCGACCTCGAAGCGCTGCGCGCGGCCGGCAAGCTTGCCGACGGCATGCTGCCGAAGGCTCAGGCCATCGACCGGGCACTCGCCGATGGCGTCCAGCGCGTACACATCATTTCGTGGAAAGTGCCGGACAGTCTCCTGCTGGAAGTATTCACCAACGAGGGCACCGGCACGCTCGTCGTCAACGATACGGCGCTGCTGACGGCCGCCGAGCAGGGTGCGGAGCCGTGAGCCGGCTCTGGGAGAAAGGTTTGCCGCTCGATGAGCGGGTTCTCCGATACACGGCCGGCGAAGATCACATCCTGGACGCCCGGCTGGTGCCCTACGACGTGCGGGCGTCGATCGCCCATGCCGAAATGCTTGCGGCGCGCAAGCTGATCGACGAAGCCGACTGCAGGCAAATCTCTGCGGGGCTCGCGGAGCTGGAAGCGTCGTTTGCGAAAGGCGAGTGGCAGATCGGACTGGAGGACGAAGATGTCCACACGGCGCTCGAATCGAGACTCACGGCCGCCATCGGCGAGGCGGGCGAGCGCCTGCACCTCGGCCGGTCCCGCAACGACCAGGTACTCACGGCCCTGCGCCTCTATCTCCGCGACGCCGCCGGCGATCTGGCACGCCGAACCGGGGATCTCGCCCAGGCCCTGGCCGAACTCGGCAAGCGGAACGGGAACGTGGCGCTCCCGGGTTACACGCACATGCAGCACGCCATGCCCTCCTCGGTGGAGCTTTGGGCGGGCGGGTTTCGCGAAGCCTTCGCCGACGCCATCGCGGGCTTCGAGGCCGCCGACCGCCGCGCCGCCCTGAACCCGCTAGGCAGCGCCGCCGGCTATGGAACGCCGTTGCCGCTCGATCGCGACCGGACCACGGCCGAACTCGGTTTCGCGGCAACCCAGGAACCGGTCACCGCCGCCCAGCTCTCGCGCGGCCGGGCCGAAAGCACGCTGCTGTTCGAGATCACGCTGCTCATGCAGGACCTGGGACGGCTCGCCAGCGACCTGCTGTTGTTCTACACGCAGGAGTTCTCGTACGTCGCGCTGCCGGCCAGCCACACGACAGGCTCGTCGATCATGCCGCAGAAACGGAACCCCGACGTGCTCGAGCTCGTGCGCGCCGCGTCC
Source organism: Woeseiaceae bacterium (assembly GCA_028277185.1). Taxonomy (GTDB): domain Bacteria; phylum Pseudomonadota; class Gammaproteobacteria; order Steroidobacterales; family Woeseiaceae; genus UBA1847. The sequence goes on along the minus strand of JANQGQ010000012.1, from coordinate 551,530 downwards.
GCGACCGCGCACGCCTGCCTCAACGAGTCGCTCGGCATCACCGCGAAACTGCCTTCGGGCTACCATCGCGACCTGCAGCGGCTGAAACCGCCGCTGTTTCGCGGCATCGACCTCTGTATCGAGACCGTCGATATCATGGCCGATCTCATCGGGTCGCTCGAGTTCCTGCCGGACAACATTCGCCTCGACGACGGCATCTTCGCCGCCGAGCGCGCGTACGAGCTCGTGCGATCCGAAGGCATCACGTTCCGCGAGGCCTACCGCCGCGTTGCGGCACGCTATGCGGAATAGAACCTATCGAGGCTCTATAATCGCGCAATCCTCGCTACCGGACGCAATCATGTTTCGCCTATCTGCCACCGTCGCAGCGCTGATTCTCGCATCGACCCTCGGCGCCTGCGGCCAAAACGGCCCTCTGTACATGCCCGGCAATCCAAGTCAGATTACGACGACACCGCCACAGCCAGTGGAGCGGACCATCGAAACGCCGGAGGACGACGACGCCGCGGACGAGGATCGTAAGGACCGGGACGGCGGCGACTCGAAGTAATGCCCGGCCACGACCTGGTCCTCATCGACGGATCGTCCTACCTGTTTCGTGCGTTCCACGCCCTGCCCGCACTGAGCAACCAGGGCGGCGAGCCGACCGGCGCGCTCCACGGCGTGCTCAACATGATCAACAAGCTGATCCGCGAAGAGCAGCCCGAGCGCGTCGGCGTGGTGTTCGACGCTTCCGGAAAGACCTTTCGCAACGAACTCTATCCCGACTACAAGGCGAATCGACCGCCGATGCCGGACGAGCTCCGCTCGCAGATCGAGCCGTTGCTCAACGCGGTCAAGGCAATGGGCCTGCCCTTGTTGCGCGTGCAAGGCGTCGAGGCTGACGACGTAATCGGCACGCTATGCCGCCAAAGCGCGGAAAGCGGGCTGTCGGTTCTCGTATCGACGAGCGACAAGGACCTGGCGCAGCTCGTGTCGGAGAAGATCACCCTGGTCGACACGATGAGCGACAGGACACTCGACCGCGACGGCGTGAAGGCCAAATTCGACGTCTACCCCGAACAGATCGTCGACTACCTCGCACTGGTCGGCGATACCTCGGACAACATTCCCGGCGTACCCAAGGTAGGCCCCAAAACGGCCGCGAAGTGGCTGAACGCCTACGACTCGGCTGACGGCGTTATCGACAATGCCGTCAGTATCAAGGGCAAGGTCGGCGACAGCCTGCGCGAACACATCGACGACCTGAAACTGTCGCGCACGCTGGCGACGATTCGAACCGACGTCGAGCTGGACCTTGGGCCCGAGGACCTCAAGCCGGCCGAGCCGGATGTCCCGGCGCTCCGGGATCTCTACGGGCACTTCGAACTCAAGACCTTACTCAGGCAGCTCGATGACGACGGCACCGGGGACGCCGCGGGCGAGGCAGAAACCGACGCGCCGGCCAGCCACTACGAGACCGTACTCGACTGGCCGACGTTCGATGCCTGGCTTGAGCGGATCAGCGCGGCGGATCTGACCGCCTTCGATACCGAAACGACGAGCATCGACTACATGCGGGCCGAACTCGTCGGCCTGTCCATCGCGGTCGAACCGGGCGAGGCCGCCTACGTGCCGCTGGCCCACGACTACCCGGGCGCGCCGGACCAGCTACCGCGCGATGCCGTACTCGATAAGCTCAAGACCTGGCTCGAAAGCGATGCACACCGCAAAGTCGGTCATCATCTGAAATACGATGCCCACGTGCTGAAGCGCTACGGCATCGACCTGGCGGGCATGGCCTACGACTCCATGCTCGAATCCTACGTGCTGAACAGCGTGGCGACACGACACGACATGGACAGCGTCGCGAAACACTACCTCGGTCGCGAAACGATTCACTACGAGGACGTCGCCGGCAAGGGCGCGAAGCAACTGACGTTCAACCAGATCGACCTCGAAACCGCGGCGCCCTACGCCGCGGAGGACGCCGAGATCACGCTCATGCTCCATCGGGAGCTGTGGGGCAGACTCGGAGAAGAGCCGACGCTGAAAGACGTATACGAAACGATCGAGCAGCCGCTCGTAGACGTACTGCTCGATATCGAGGAAACCGGGGTGCTCCTCGACCGTAAGCTTCTCAAGAAGCAAAGCGCCGAGCTGGCGCGATCCATGCAGGAACTCGAGCAGCAGGCGCATGAGCTTGCGGGCGGCCCGTTCAATCTCGGTTCGCCGAAACAACTCCAGGAGATACTCTTCCAGCGTCTCGAGCTGCCCGTGATCCGCAAGACGCCGAAAGGCCAGCCTTCGACGGCGGAAGACGTACTGGTCGAGCTGGCGCACGAATACGAGCTGCCGCGGGTCATCATGGACTATCGCAGCGTGTCGAAGCTCAAGAGCACGTACACGGATAAGCTGCCCGGGCAGATCGACGAAAACACCGGGCGCGTCCACACCTCCTACCATCAGGCGGTCGCCGCAACGGGCCGGCTGTCGTCGTCAGACCCCAACCTGCAGAACATTCCGATCCGCACCGAGGCAGGCCGGCGAATCCGCACGGCCTTCGTTGCACCCCCGGGAAAGGCGATTCTCGCTGCCGACTACTCCCAGATCGAGCTGCGCATCATGGCCCACCTGTCGGCAGACCCCGGGCTGGTACAGGCATTTGCCGACGAACAGGATATCCATCGCGCGACGGCGGCGGAGGTCTTCGCCGTCGATCTGGACGCCGTCAGCAGCGACCAGCGGCGGTCGGCGAAGGCAATCAATTTCGGTCTCATGTACGGCATGTCGGCCTTCGGACTCGCCAAGCAGCTCGACGTGAGTCGCGGCGAGGCTCAGGAGTACGTGGATCTCTACTTCGACCGCTACCCAGGCGTGAAAGAGTTCATGGACGGCATCCGCGCGACCGCCCGGGAGCAAGGCTACGTCGAAACCGTGTTCGGCCGCCGGCTGTATCTGCCCGAGATCAACGCCCGAAACGTCCAGCGCCGCCAGTACGCCGAGCGCAGCGCGATCAATGCGCCGATGCAGGGCACGGCCGCCGACATCATCAAGCGTGCCATGCTGAGCGTTCACGCCTGGCTTCGCTCGACGAAGGCCGACGCCCGCATCATCATGCAGGTCCATGATGAGCTCGTGCTCGAGGTGGCGGAGGATGCGTTGGACGACGTGCGCGACGCCGTGGTGGAGCGCATGAGCGAGGCGGCGACGCTGAGCGTGCCGCTCCGGGTCGACGCGGGTTCAGGGGCGAACTGGGACGAAGCTCACTGACCGCAGGGCGCCGCCGGCTGGCTGATTTCTTCAGTAAAAACAAAGGCAAAGAAAACCGACGGAACCCAGAGCCCCGGCGCCGTTCAAAACTATCGAGTGCTTGTTCACTTGCCTGCCCACCTCCCTGAGCAGGCGGGCAGACGACAACCCCAAAACGTCTGCCGGAGTCTCGCCCCGGTACCTCGCGGTTCCGGGGCTTTTTTTGTGTATTTCAGGCAGCCAGCATACGCACGAGCGCCGCCCGCGCCTCGTCCTGTCCCTGGCGCTTCAACGCCGAAAAGAGCTGGACGGTGGCGCGATCCCCGAGCGCCTGCCTGACCTGCATGAGCGCCGCCGCGGCCTGACCGCGTTTCAGCTTATCCGCCTTGCTCAGAAGGACGTGCACCGGCAGCTCAGCGGCGAGTTCGAGCATCTGCCGATCGTAGTCCTTAAGTCCGCGGCGGCTGTCGACGACCATGATGAGGCCTTTGAGACTCTGCCGCGTGCGGAAGTAGTCCGTCAGCAAGCCTCCCCAATGCTCCCGGGTCGTATCGGCGACCCGTGCGAAGCCGTAACCGGGAAGATCGACGAGCCGCCTGCCGGGACCGAGAGCGAAGAAGTTGACGAGCTGCGTGCGCCCCGGGGTCTTGCTCGTGCGGGCGAATTGCCGGCGATTGACGATCGTGTTGATCGCGCTCGATTTTCCGGCGTTCGAACGCCCGGCGAAGGCGACCTCGGCGCCCCGGTCCTCGACGAACTGCTCAGGGGAGTTGGCGCTGGTCAAAAAAGCAGCGTCCTGGAAGTGCGACATCGGGGTGTGCCCTGGCGTTTTCGGTGTATAATTCGTGGCCGCTGAGTATTGCCCTAGTCCTTGCTCAGGGCCGGGCTCAAGGAGACAGTAACGGGGCGCATAGCCGGCGACAAGGCCCTCCGCACACGGGCAAACCTGCCCGCTCGAGTCTCTCGCAAACGAACGCACGCGCAAACCCGAACAGGGCCTGCGCGAAGGACAGTAACGGTTTACGGTTTTACAATATGAACACGAAGTTTGCTGCTTTACTCCTCGTCTCGGCCGGCCTCGCATCGAATGCGGCGGTAGCCGAGAGCCTCGTCGACGGCGACCCGGAGGCCGGCAAAGCACGTGCCATCACCTGTGCGGCCTGTCACGGCCCCGAGGGTAACAGCGCCAATCCGCTCTGGCCGAACATCGCCGGTCAGCACGCGAAGTACACCGTGGCCCAGCTGGGCGCCTTCAAGGAAGGCAAGCGCGTGAACAATTTGATGACGGCCCAGGCAATGCTGCTGTCGGATGCGGACATGGCTAATCTCGCTGTGTACTACGAGGGTCTCACGCCCGCCGTGCAAACGGTCGCCGACCCGAGCCTCGTCGCCCGGGGCGAGGCTTTGTATCGCGGCGGCAGCGCGGACAACGGCGTCGCCGCCTGCATCGCCTGTCACGGGCCGCGCGGCAAGGGCAATCCCGCGTCTCAGTACCCGTCCATCAGCGGGCAGCACGCCGCCTACACCGAGAAGACGCTCCGGGATTATGCCTCGGGCGAGCGCCAGTCGGTCGCCGGCAACAACGTCATGAACGAACTGGCAGCGAGGCTCGGCGACGAGGACATCCGGGCGCTGGCCGCCTACGTGCAGGGACTGCACTAGCGATCCGTTCGACCGGGTAGAATCCGGTCTCAAGCAACAGTAACGCGAGCATTGTCATGATCAAGGAACTCAAGGCCTCAAGCTTCCTCGTGCTGCTTCTCGCTCTCGCCGCCTGCGGCAAGTCGGACGAAGCCACTTCGACCGCAACTACCGACGCGGCTGCGACCGACGGCATCGTCGAGGTCGGCGACGAGACCGCACCCGAAGCGCCCGCTCCGGTTGCCGAGGACGAAGTGCAGTCCGTAGTCGAAGAATCGGCGGCAGAGGAGTCTGCCACCGACGAACAGCCGCTCGTGCTCGCGCTCAACGACACGAAACCTCAACAGCAGAAGTTCGTCTACGAGGAGGGCAAGCACTACACGCGACTGGTGCCGACGCAGACGACGATCGGCGGCCCGGACAAGATCGAAGTAGCCGAGTTCTTCTGGTACGGCTGCCCGCATTGCTACGATCTCGAGCCCTATCTGCAGCGCTGGAAGGCGGACATGCCGGCGAACGTCCGTTTCGTACAGGTCCCGGTCACGTGGAACAACGCTGTCGCGACGCATGCCAAGATGTTTTATACCGCCGAAGCGTTGGGCAGTCTCGGCGTCATCGAAGACATGACAGCGTTCCATCAGGCAGTCTTTGCCGAGCTGCATCAACGCGGCAACCGACTGTTGTCCGAACGCGCAATGAAGCAACTGTTCGCACGCTTCGGCGCCTCCGAGGACGACTTCGACGGCGCCTGGAACTCGTTCGACGTCGATCGGCGTCTGCGGCTTGCCGAAGATCTGTCGCAGCGCTATTCGATACAGTCCGTGCCGACCATCGTCGTCAACGGCAAATTCCGCACGGGCGCACCGGAGGCGGGCGGCAACGCCAAGCTCGTGGAAGTCATCGACGAACTCGTTGCGCGCGAGTCGATCCGCTAAAAAAGGAAAAAGGTGTCAGACTTATTTTTGCATTGCAAAAATAAGTCTGACACCTTTTTCCTTTTTTAGCCGTTGTCTTCCGCGACGATCCTGAGCACGCCGTCGATGTCGCGCTGCCAGTAGAGCCGTTTCGAGCCCGCGAAGCGCCGGCCTCCCGCCGTTTCCCAATGAATGTCGAAGCGCGCGAGGTACAGATTCGGCGTCACCGGATCGGCAAGCAGCATCAACTCACTGATGTCCAGTCGGATGGTCTTCTCGCGCGAGAAGCGCACCGCACGCATCGCAGCAAACGCATCCAGGTCCAGACCGCGATAGCGGAAATCTTCGGCATAGCTTGCCAGGTAAGTATCGAGGCTGCCGTCGAGCTGCGCCTGGCGCCAGGATCCGATCGCCGCATCGAGTTCGCTGCCGATGCGCTCGCGGCCCGGCGCGTCGTCAGCCTTCAGGCCGTTCGTCACGATGATCGGCGTACTACCCGCCTCGAGATGATGCTGCAGCGCTGCAAGCGACTCGTTCGGCAGCGCGATACAGCCGTCCGTGTCCCGCTCCGGACGCCTTTCGCCGCCGGGAAGCACGCCGTGCAGCCAGATTCCGTCGCCGGTCCGTCCCGCGAGGCGGTCGATCGCATTCGGATAGTCGAGCGGAAACGCCGTGATGCCGTACTTCTCGTTGAGACCGCGCGTGTCGAGTTGCTCGGTGATGACGTACACGCCGAGAGGGGTCTTCCGGTCACCGCGACGCTCTTTGCGGATGCCGTTGACGCCGATCGACATGTAGAACGACTCCGCCGCGAATCCGCCTTCGACGGTGCGAAAATACCGGTAGAGGGTCGACTCGTCCGTGGCCGCGACGAGCACGGAGTCCAGCTCGTCGGGCAGCCGGATGATCGACGCGGGCAGGCCGTCGAGGGCGCTCGCCGGCGCGACGGCGGGCAACAGCAGCAAGGCGAGGACGATTCCGGGAACTGGCTTCGGAGAGAAGCTCCGGGACGACCGGGCTGCTCTGGTGGCCAGAATGCGCGCGAACAGCAGCCCCCCGACCGCACCCGCCGTTACTTGCAGCGCATGGCCGCCGATGCCGCGACTGCCGCTGAGCGGGTTGAGACCCAGTACCTGCTTGAGGATCAGGAGAAGGCACAGCATCGCGGTCGCACCGGCGGCGATCGCGAGAGCCTGCCGGAAGCCCCCGAGAGCGCGGGCGATACCCGTCGCGACGAGCTGGGCGATCGCTTGCGCAAGCGCGATCAGCGGCAGGTACGACGTCGACAGGCCGACGATATCGCGAATCGTCATTTCCAGCCGCGCCCCGGCGTCGACGGTGACGCCCAGCGCGCCGAGATCGGCAACGACCACCTGGGTCATGAATGCCGAGCCCAACGCATACGTCACGAGCGTCCCCGCCAGCCAGGCGCCAATCCACCGCAACATCTTCAAACTCCCAAGGTCGGATGACGTGGGTATACTGCGCCCGGCCCAAAAAGGAAACCCAGTCATGCTTCGCCTCCTGACCGCCGCCGCCGCACTTCTGCTGGCCTCATCCGTCGTTCGAGCCGCAGACTACACACTGGAAACCGTCGCCTCGGACCTCGATCTGCCCTGGAGCGTAGCGTTTCTGCCGGACGGCGGCTTCCTCGTCTCCGAACGTCCCGGGGGTATCAAGCTGATACGGGACGGCGACGCCAGCCCGGTTACCGGGGTGCCCGACACTCATTTCGCGGGTCAGGGCGGCTTCTTCGACGTCGTGCTCGACCCGGACTTCGCGGAGAACGGCCTCGTGTATCTCGCCTACGCCGAAGGCAACCGACGCGCGAACCGCACGGCGGTCCTCCGCGCCCGGCTCGACGGCAACCGCCTTCTGGACGGCAATGTCATCTTCCGCGCCGAACCCGACAAAAGCGGCGTGCACCACTACGGCGGACGACTGGCGTTTCTGGACGACGGGACCCTGCTCCTGACGACTGGCGAAGGCTACAGCCGTAAGGACGAAGCCCAGTCGATCGACGGCCACTTCGGGAAGGTCGTGCGTATCCACAGCGACGGCACGGCGCCGGCCGACAACCCCTTCGCCGGGCAGGGAAGCAACGCCGCCAAGGTGCTCAGCTACGGGCACCGCAATCCGCAGGGACTCGCCGTCGACCCCGCCACGGGCAGGATCTGGCTACATGAGCACGGTCCCCGCGGCGGCGACGAGGTCAACGTCATCGAAGCGGGTAAGAACTACGGGTGGCCCGCCATTACCTACGGTGTCGACTACAGCGGCGCCATCATCTCGCCGCACACCGAACTCGAAGGCATGGAGCAGCCGCAGAAGTACTGGGATCCGAGCATCGCGCCCTCCGGGCTCACGCTGTACACCGGCGACGCTTTCCCCGAATGGCGCGGCAGCCTGTTCGTGGGCGCTCTCAAGGATCAGGACGTGCGCCGACTGAGCCTGAGCGGCGCCGACGTCGTCGCCGAGGAAATCCTGTTCGCGGAGATCGGCGAACGGATTCGCGACGTTCGGACCGGGCCCGACGGCTTCCTTTACGTACTCACGGACAGCAGAGACGGCCGGCTGATTCGTATACGGCCGCGGCAATAGCGCTACCCAGTCGAGATAGCGTTACCACCTTGACGGGTTAACAGGCCCTAGTTCAGGCTCGTCAGCAAAACGGCGAGGATGGCCAGCGGCGCGACGAGCCGCAGCGTCCACAGCCAGGTGCGCGCTATGAGCGGACTTCCGAACGCCAGATTGTCCTCGACGAACTCCGGGCGCACTCGCCAGCCGACGAACAGCGCGATGAGAATTCCGCCGACCGGCATCATCAGATTGGCCGTGAAGTAGTCGATCAGCGCGTAGATCGTGAGCCCGTCGAACACCGCAAACACGCCCAGCGGCGCGAAGTCGGAGAGTCGATTGAAAGACAGCACCGTCCCGATGCCGAGCAACCAGGCAAGACCGCCGAACAGTGCGGCTCCTTTTTTGCGTGGCAGGTTCCAGCGATCTTCGGCGAATGCGACCACGGGCTCGATCAGCGCGATGATCGAGGTGATGGCCGCGAAGGCCAGCAGCAGGAAGAACACGGCGCCGAACAAACTCCCGCCGGGCATGCTGGCGAACGCCGTCGGCAGCGTGCGGAAAATGAGGCCCGGGCCGTCGGCCGGATCCAGCCCGTTGGCGAAGACGAGCGGGAAGATCATGAGACCGGCGAGTATCGCCACGAGCGTATCCGCCACGGCGATGATCGTCGCGGAGCGCGTCAGCGAAATGCGCTTCGGCACGTAGGCGCCGTAAACGAGCATCAGACCCATCGCGACGCCGATCGAGAAGAACGCCTGGCCGATGGCCACGAGTACCGTGTCCGCCGTGATTTTCGAGAAATCGGTATTGAACAGAAACGCGAGACCGGCGCCGAAGTCGCCGGCCACGGCGGCGTAGCCGATCATTACGAGCAGCATGACGAACAGGGCCGGCATCAGTATCGACACGGTCCGCTCGATGCCGTCGTTGAGACCTCTGGCAACGATCGACATCGCGGCGATGATGAAGACCGTGTGCCACAGCGTCATAGCCCACGCGTCTTCCTGCAGAAGATCGAACTGCTGTGCGACCTCGGTGGCCGCAACACCGCCGAAGCCGGACATGGCCTTGAAGATGTACGCCAGTGTCCAGCCGGCGATGACGCTGTAGTAGGTCGCGATCAGAAACCCGGCGATGAGTCCCATCCAGCCTATCGCCGACCAGCGCCGCGATCGCCCGGACTCCGCCGCTACGCGTGCGGCGGCGACCGGCGGACTCCGGCGGCCGAGGCGGCCGATCAGCAGCTCACCGATCAGTATCGGTATCGCGATCAGGAAAACGCAGCCGAGGTAGACGAGCACGAAGGCACCGCCGCCGCTGACGCCGACCACGTACGGGAACTTCCAGATGTTGCCGAGGCCCACGGCCGCGCCGACGGCGGCCAGAATGAACGTGAATCCCGACGACCAGGTTTGCCCCGGCTCCGCGGATACCGGTCCCGCCATCCCCCGACTCCTTTCTGCTCTTGTTGCTGTCGATGGCGACAGGGCTCACGCCGTGTGCCGTTGGCAGAGCGCCAAATGGTACACGCTTTGGCGAGCCGGCTTGCACCGGCTTGTTGCCGGCTTTATATTTGTACTTTATAATATTCAAATATAAAGATCGGAACAGCGCATGAACAGGACATCGCATGAATAGTCCCCGTGTCGAAGGCTTCTTCGATGAGACAACCTGCACCGTCACCTACGTCGTCAGCGACGGCGGCGAAGCCGCGATTATCGATCCGGTCCTCGATTACGATCCTGCATCGGGACGCACCGCCACGCGGTCGGCCGACGCGTTGATCGAATTCGTCCGTGAACACGATCTGTCGGTCAAGTGGCTGCTCGAGACCCACGTACACGCCGACCATCTGTCCGCGGCGCAATACCTCAAGGACAGGGTCGGCGGCGAGGTCGGTATCGGGCGGCACGTAGCGGCCGTCCAGGCGACGTTTGCCACGGTGTTTCATTTGGATGATCTACCGGTGGACGGCCGACAGTTCGATAGGCTGTTCGACGACGGTGACTGCTTTAGACTCGGCGGGATCGAGTGCCGGGTCATGCACACCCCCGGTCATACACCGGCTTGTGTCACTTACCTTATCGGCGACGCCGCGTTTGTTGGCGATACGCTGTTCATGCCGGACTTCGGCACCGCGCGAACGGACTTTCCGGGCGGCAGCGCCGGAACGCTGTACGAGTCGATCCAACGTATCCTCGGCCTCCCCGACGACACGCGGATCTACGTCGGCCACGACTACAAAGCGCCTGGCCGCGACGAGTATCGCTGGCAAAGCAGCGTGGCCGAGCAGAAAGCCGACAACGTTCACGTTCAAAGCGGAATCGGCGAAGCCGAATTCGTCGCGTTCCGCGAGGGCCGCGACGCCGAGCTCGGCATGCCGAAACTGATTCTGCCGTCGCTGCAGGTGAACATCCGCGCCGGCAACCTGCCCGATGCCGAGACCAACGGCATACGTTACTTACGGATTCCTATCGATGCACTGTAAACCGAGAACCTGGCACCCCGGGAGTACCCGCTCATGAATCTGCGTAAAGTCTCCGCCGACTACTCGATTGCCGAGCAGATCCACGAACACCATTTGCCGGACCTGGCAGGCGACGGCTATACCGACGTCGTCTGCAATCGACCGGATCACGAGGATCCGGAGCAGCCGGCCTTCGCCGACCTGAGCGCCGCCGCCGAGCGCCACGGGCTCAACTTCCACCACATACCGATCGACGCGTCGGGCATCGACAGCTTGCATGAGGAAAAGCTCTCGGTCGTGCTCGCGGCCGCACAAGGCAAAGTGCTCGCTTTCTGCAAGAGCGGCATGCGGTCGCTGATGCTCTACCAGCGCGTCGGCAAATCCTGAATGCACACGGAGTAGCGGCGATGAAGAAGACGATCGCGATCGCGTTGCTGCTGGCCAGTGCCGCGCAGGCTGACGCACCGGCGCCGGACGGCGAAACCCTGCTCGCACCGTTCAAGCGGGATCTCAAGGCGGCGCTCGTGGAGGGCATGCAGCTCGGGCCGGCAAACGCCATTGACGTATGCCGACTCGAAGCGCCGGCTCTCGCGGCGGAGCATTCGAAGGAAGGCGTCAGGATCGGCCGCAGCAGCCATCGTCTGCGCAACCCGGCCAACTCCGGGCCGGTATGGGTGCGCGAGGCGATCGCGGCCTGGCTCGAGGACCCCCAGGATCGGGCGCCGCGAACGGTATCTCTGGACGCCGGTCGGGAAGGTTATGTCGAACCGATCCTTACCCAGCCGCTGTGCCTCGCCTGCCATGGCAGCTCCCTGGACCCCGCCGTAGCGGAGGCGCTGGCAGCGCACTATCCGAACGACGAGGCAACCGGCTTCGAAGCCGGCGATTTGCGCGGCGCCGCCTGGGTAGAGTATCGGACCGGGAGCGAAACGGCCGACTAGCAGCCGTCTTGAGCCTTCTCGCAGCGGGCCGGGCCGCCCGGACAATCGGGCTGCCCGGTAATCCTTGTGCGTATCGGCGGCATCGCACTTGATGAGCCGGGACCCGGCGCGACACAGATACTTTTTGCGGGCATACGCGCTGCTGCGACCATAATGAGTTTCGCGGCATCTGGCGGCCTCGTATGGGCTCCGGGTTGCCGGCGGCGCGTCGTGCCGGATAATGCGACCCTGACCCCGCCGAACGAGCCAGAGGGAATGATCGAAACCGCCAGCCTATGCCGCCACTTCCATGTCGGCGACTCCTGGGTCCACGCGCTGGACGACGTCGATCTCGCGATCGACGAAGGCGACTTCGTCGCGGTCATGGGCCCGTCCGGCTCCGGCAAGTCCACTCTGATGAACATCCTGGGCTGTCTGGACACGCCCGACGCCGGCGAATACCGCCTGCTCGGCGAACCGGTGAACAGCCTCGACGACTCGGCGCTGTCCGCCATTCGAAACGAGAAGATCGGCTTCGTTTTCCAGAGTTTCCACCTGCTGCCGCGCATGACGGCGCTCGAGAACGTCCTGCTCCCCTTGAGGTATTCGGGCCGCGATTCGACCGTGCTCCGCGAGCGGGCAGCCGAGCTCATGGCCCGTCTGGGACTCGCCGACCGGCTCGATCACCGACCGAACCAGCTCTCCGGCGGCCAGCGGCAACGGGTCGCCATCGCCCGGTCTCTGATCAATTCGCCACCGATCCTGCTCGCCGATGAACCAACCGGCAATCTCGACAGTCGAACCTCGGACGAGATCATGGGACTGTTTGCGGAACTGAACGCTTCCGGCCAGACGATCCTGATGGTCACCCATGAAGACGAAATTGCCGCGCACGCGAGGCGTCTGATCCGCATGCGCGACGGAAGAATCGAGCATGATTCGAGTACTCACTAGTCTGCTGGGCGCGGCCGTCGTTCCGCTCACCGTCTCGGGGCAGCCGCTGTTGACCGGCGTCGTGGAGGACAGCCTCGCGCAAACCATCGAGATGCCGTCGCTGCCGGGCGCCTGGCAGCGCCAGATCGAATGGATGGCACCCGAGGGCACGGCCGTGGAGGTCGGCGACGTCGTCGTCCGGCTCGAACCGGGGAACCTGATCTCCGACGAGGAACAGGCCCGCACCAATCTCGAGAAGAGCCGTCTGACCGCTGCGCGCCGTATCGACGAGCTCAAGCTCCAGGTGCTGGAGGCGGAAAGCGAAGTGCTCCGGGCCGAGTCCGCGGTGCGGCTCGCCGAGCTGGACGCGATCATCCCGGCGGACACAATTCCCAGAATCGACTACGACCGCTTTCAGCTCGACTTCGAGACCAGCAAGAAAGACCTGATACGCCGCGAGGCTGAACTACTCAACAAGCGCGAGGAACTCGAGGACGTCATCCGGGAAACCGCGCTCGAAGTCAGCCAGGCCGAATCGAACTATCAGCGCATGCGCGATGCACTGAACGCCACCGCAATCAGCGCCGAGAAAGCCGGGTTCATCATCTACGGCAACAATCCCTACACGGGCACCAAGGTCTTTCCGGGCGAGACCCTGCAGGCCGGCTTCGAAATCGCGTCGATCGCCAGCCGCGACGATCTCAAGATTCGCTTCTGGGTACATGAGGCGGACATTCGCGAGGTCCGCTCGGGTCAGTCACTCAGCATCGTTGCCGACGCCCTGGGCGACCGCCCGTTTCCCGCCAACGTCAGCTGGGCATCGAGCCAGGCGGTCGGCCGAACCGCCTGGTCGGACAGCGGCTATTTCGAGATGCTTGCAACCCCGACGGCCGGCATTCCCGAGCAGCTCATGCCCGGCATGAGCGTCATGGGCCTCCTCTCGGTGCAGGAGATCGATCGGTGATTCGTCGGGCTTCACTGGCCGTCCTGTTGCTGCTGCCGGCCGCGTCGGCGGCCCAGCAGTGGATCGAGGTGCAGGCGGCGGACCGGCCGATCACGGTCGCGGCAAGCGGCACCGTTACGTCCAGCGACCCCTTGCGCTTCGGGCCGCCGCCGAGCCGCAGCTGGCGTATCACGATTACCGAGCTGGCGAGGGAGGGCTCGTTCGTGAATCCGGGCGACGTTCTGGCGAAGTTCGACGGCAGCGCGACGGACGACCGCGTGCGCACGCTGAACGCCGAACTCAATGCCAAGCGCTCGGAACTCGAATCGCTCCTCGAAACGCAAGCGCAGGAGATCGAGGAAGAGAAAGTCACGCTTGCCTCTGCGAAAAGCGAGATGGAGAAGGCGGCGCGCATGGCCGCCGTAGGCCCGGAAGTCTATGCCGGCCTCGAGTACCAGAAGCTCCTCGAGGAAAAGGAGATCGCGGCGAAACTCTACGAGCGCGCCCTCTTGCGCGGCGATCTCGTCGAGCGCGTGCGCGATGCCAAGCGCGCGGAGCTCGATGCGGACGTCCGGCGGCTCGAGAGCGAGGTCGCGGGCGCCGAGCGCGAGCTCGATTCATTCACGATTCTCGCTCCGCGGAGCGGTATCGTCGTCGTCGGCACGGACCCCCAAGGCCAGAAGCTCGACGTCAACGACTCGGTAAACCCGGGTATCGTGATCGCGGAACTCGTCGACCCGGACAAGCTGATCGTCCGCGCCGAGGTGCTCGAGTACGCCGCCGCCGCGATCGAGGTCGGACAGCGGGCCGTGGTCAGCGTCGATGCCGCCGGCGGCTCGGCGATTCCGGGCGAGGTCATCAGCATCGCGAGCGTCGTGCGCCGGCAGTCGCGCTTTACGCAGGCAATGGTCCGGGACGTCGAGATAAGCATCCCCGACGAAATCGTTAAAAACCTGCGGCCGGGCATGTCGGCCAAGGTCACGATCACCGTCGCCATGGAACGCGACGCGCTCGCGGTTCCGGACCGTGCGATCGCCTACCGCGACGGCAAGCCCGGCGTCGCGGTGCGCGGCGGCAGCTGGCGTCCGGTCGTCCTCGGCCGGAGTTCCGCGGGCCTTACGATCGTCGACGCCGGACTCGAGCCCGGCGACGCGGTGAGATTCTGATGCGCCGCTTACCGGTGCTTGCGGTATTCCCGATGTCCGCAATGCTCGCGACGCTGCTGGCGGCGTGCAGCAACCCAGGCTCCGCCGTGCCCAGCGTGAGGGCCGACACCGAAACGACCGAATTCAAGGTGCGGGCGCGCGGCGAGCTCATTGCGTCGGAGTCTCTCTCCATCGCGCTGCCCGGGTCGATCCGCATGGGCTTCAACATTGCGTGGATCGCGCCCGAATTCTCCGATATCCGCAAGGGCGACGTCATCGCCCGCTTCGACGACGTGCAAATCCAGCTCGATCGCGAAACCAGTGCGCTGGCCGTCGCCAAATCGGAGTTCCAGCTGGCCAATGCAGAACGGCTGAGCGAAGTCGAACTCGCGAGGATCGGGCACGAGACGGAGGCCGTCGAGGGCGAACGCGATATCTCGGAGACGTTCGCCAGCCTCGACGAGCGCCTGATGAGCCGCAACGAGTTCATCGACGCGCTGGCGGACCTCGACTTTCTCGACGCGCAGGCCGGCTTTCTCGACTGGCAGTCGGATACGTTCGACCAGCGTATTCAGGCGGAGCAGAATCTGATCCGCGCCGAGCAGCAGGGCGAATTGACCAAGCTCGAGAAGCAGGACATGGCGCTCGGGATGATGGAGCTCAGAAGTCCGGCGGACGGAACGCTCGTCTACGCCCGCACGCGCTGGGGCGACAAGATCGGCAAGGGCAAGCGGGTGTTCCCGGGCATGCCTATCGGCCTGCTGCCGGTTCGCGGCAAGGTCAAAGCGAGGCTATACGTGCCGGAAAACGATGCCGTTGGGCTACTGCCCGGACAGACAGTCAGGATGCGGCTCGATTCCGCGGTCGAACGCGAATTCACGGGCGTCGTCGAGGCCGTCTCGCCGGTCGCCAGCCCGCAGAGCCGCCGCGATCCGCAGCGATTCTTCAGCGTCGAGGCGACGATCGACGACGTGGACGCCGACCTCATGCACGTCGGCAGCCAGCTACGCGCCGAGATCGTCACGGGACGCGTAGATGGCGGCATCGTCGTGCCGGCGCAGGCCGTCTACGGCGACGCGGATGCGCCGCACGTCTATGTCATCGACGGCGGCGCCAGCAGCCGCCGCGGCGTTACGCTGGGCCAGCGCAGCCCGGATCTCGTCGAGGTGGTCGACGGCCTCGCGCCCGGCGAGCGCATCAGCCTCGTGACGCCGCCCGACGCCGGATGAGCACCGGCATCAGGCATTTCCTGCTCGACGTGCGCCAGGCACTCGGCCAGCTTGCGCACCACCGCCTGCGAACCGCACTGACCTTACTCGGCATGGTGTTCGGGGTGGGCGCCGTCATCGCGATGCTGGCCGTGAGCGAGGGCGGCAAGCGGCAGGCGCTCGAGCTGATTGAGGGCATGGGCTTGAGGAACCTGATCGTCGAGGCGCGAAGGCTCGATGCGGACACGCGCAAGGAGGTCCGCAAGTACTCGGCGGGACTCAACGTGCGCGACGCCGAGGCCATTGCGGAAACGCTGGCGTTTGCCGAAAGCTGGGCGGGCAGCCGTAAGCTGCGCACCTGGTCGCTGTTTTCCCGCGAGGGGCAGAGCCGCGCCACGGTGTACGCCGTCAGTCCCGCCTGGTTCGAGCTGTCGAGTCTCGAAGCCGATCGCGGCGCCGTTTTCACCGCGGACGACAACCGCCGCTTTGCCCAGACCGCCGTACTCGGCAGCGGCGCGGCGCAGGACCTGTTTCCGAACGGCGACGCCGTCGGCAAGTTCATCAAGGTCAATCATCTGTGGCTCGAAGTAACCGGCGTCCTGCGCGACCGCCAGCTCGAGGACAATCAATTCGAGGGCCGGGAGATCGGCGGCGAGGCGCGCCATATCTACCTGCCGCTCGAAACCGGACTCGCGCGGCTCAAGCAGCAGGAGCTGAGCGCTGAGCTCGATCAGCTCAAGATACGCATCGCACCGGGCTACGAGCCCGATCAGGCGGCGCTCGCGATCGACCATCTGCTCAACCGCCGCCACGGCGAGCAGGACGATTACCAGATCGTGGTCCCGGCACGCCTGCTGGCGCAGCACCAGCAGACGCAGCGCATCTTCACGATCGTCATGTCCGCCGTTGCCGGCATCTCGCTTCTGGTCGGCGGCATCGGCATCATGAACATCATGCTGGCCAGCGTCATGGAGCGGAAGTCGGAGATCGGCCTGCTGCGCGCCATCGGCGCCCGCGAAAACGATATCGTCCGCCAGTTTCTCGTGGAGGCGATGGTCATCGCGCTCATCGGCGCGCTGATCGGCGTACTGCTGGGCATCGTGCTGGCGTACGCGATCGCGGCCTTCGCGGGCTGGGCCGTCGCGTGGTCGATCCTCGTGATCGTAGTCGCCGTTGCCGTCTGTGTCGGCATCGCCGTGGGTTTCGGCGTCTACCCGGCTATGTCGGCGGCGCGCATGGATCCCGTCGTTGCGCTGCAGTCGGAATAGGACTTATGCGGGCACAGGCCGCGTAGACCTAAGCAGGCGTGTAACCGTTCGGCGGCACCGGGCGCCGGCTGTTAAGGTCCAGGCAGGCGTATAGGGAATTTGGTGTCAGACACCTAAGCTGGCGTGTAGTAAGTCGGCGACGCCGGACCGACCGGTAGTCCAATAACGAAGGTCCAGAGAAAGAAGAACAGCGACCATAGCGTGATGAACGCCACCGAGTACGGCAGCATCATCGCGATCAGCGTGCCGACGCCTGCCTTCGGCACGTAGCGCGCCACGAAGGCCATGATCAGCCCGAAGTAGCTCATCATCGGCGTGATGATGTTCGTACTCGAATCGCCGATCCGGTAGGCCGCCTGAATGACCTCCGGCGAGTAGCCGAGCAGCATGAGCATTGGCACGAAAATCGGCGCGGTCACCGCCCACTGCGCCGATGCCGACCCGAGCATCAGGTTGATGAACGCACAGACGAGGATGAACAGGAAGAACACGATCGGCCCCGTGAGGCCGATGTTCTGCAGGAACGTCGCACCCGTCACCGCCGTGATCGAGCCGAGATTGGTCCAGCCGAAGAACTTGACGAACTGCGCCGCGAAAAACACGAGCGCGATATAGAGCCCGAGCGTGCTCATGGCGTGAGCCATCGCGTTGATGACGTCGCGGTCCGTCCGGATCGTGCCCACGGTGCGGCCGTACACTATGCCGACCATCAGGAAGTAGACGAAGATCACGGCAACGATGCCGCGCAGGAACGGTGAGCCCGCGATCGCGCCGGTCTCCTGGTTCCGCAGCACCGCGCCTTCGGGTACGACCAGCGCGACGAGGACGCCCGCGAAGATCAGCGTCGCCCACAGCGAGCGCCACAGACCCTTCTTCTCTTCCGCGGTCAGGGGCTCCATGTGGTGATGATCGTCATCGTCACCCTCGGGCGTGCCCTCGTAGGTGCCGAGCGAGGGCTCGACGATCTTGAGACTGATCAGGCTGCCGATCAGCGTAATGACGAAGGTGCTGGCGATCATGAAGAACCAGTTCGCGCTGACGTCGACCTCGTAGCTCGGATCGATCAGGCGCGCCGCCTCGGTGGTAATACCCGAGAGCAGCGGATCGACCGTGCCGATGAAGAGGTTGGCGCTGTAGCCGCCCGACACGCCCGCGAACGCGGCCGCGAGGCCAGCGAGCGGATGCCGGCCCAGGGAATAGAAAACGACCGCCGCAAGCGGCACGAGCACGACGTAACCCATCTCCGACGCGGTATTCGACACGACGCCGGCAAATACGATGATGACCGTGACCAGGCTCGGCGGCGCGTTCAGTACCATGCCGCGAATCAGGGCCGTCAACCAGCCCGAGCGCTCGGCGACGCCGACGCCCAGAAGCGCGACGAGCACGGTACCTAGCGGCGCAAACTCGACGAAGTTTTTGACGAGATTCAGGACGATCATCCTGAGCCCCTCGGCATTGAGGAGGCTGACGACTTCGATCAGGCCGTTGTCGGCGCGGCCCTTGGCGCCCTCGGGCCGCGGATCGACGACCGAGACCTCGAAGAAGCCCAGGATCCCGGACAGCACGACGACCCCGGCCGCGAACAGCGCGAACAGCGTTACCGGGTGCGGCAGGGCGTTGCCGAGCCACTCGACGACGTGCAAAAAGCGGGTGATCCGGGTCTCGCCGGGCTGGGCTACGGGTTTCGCGGACATTGTCAGACGGGATCCGGGCGTGGCGAAAGACGCATAGCAAACGGTAAACGACGGCGCCCGTCAAATACGGCGTCCGGCGACCACGCCGTCCGCACCCTCAAAAACATGCCCTACGCACCCACTTCGGGCTTCCTGAACACGAGGAAATGCTGCTGCGGCAGGAAGTCCTCGGTTCGCTCCCAGACCAGCCCGATTGCCGCCATCTCGCGTTTCGCCTGCCGCTCGCTCATCACCGTCCGCGACGCGCTGAGTTCAGGCCACTTCGCAACCGTTGCGCGCCTCCAGCAGGCGATACCAGTCTTCCCGCGTATAGTCGACCCCGAGCGATGCCGGCGCCAGGCGAATGCGTTCCGCGTTCGTCGAGCCGATCACGGGCGCGATGCCCGCGGGATGCTTCAGAAGCCACGCCAGCGCGACGACCCAGTCCGCGACGCCGTAGTGCTCGCTCTGCCTGTCCAGCTCCCGCCGCACCCGGGCGTCGGCTTCGACGTCGGCGCTCGGCAGAACCGCGCCGCGCAGCGGCGACCAGGCCTGCGGCACGATGCCGAGCTCAGTGCATTGATCGAGCGTACCGTCGTCGAATGCGTCGAGCCGCGCCAGACTGATTTCGACCTGATTCACGATCAGCGGCTCGTCGACGGCGCTTGCCAGCAGACTCAACTGCGACGGACGAAAGTTGCTGACCCCGAACCAGCGCACCTTGCCTGAGGCCTTGAGCTCCGCGAACGCGGCGGCGATCTCGCCGGGATCGCCCAGCAGGTCGGGACGATGCAGGAGGAGCAGGTCGAGCCGGTCCGTGTCGAGCCGCCGGAGCGAGCCTTCCACGCTCGCGAGAATGTGCTTGCGCGAGAAATCGTAGCGCTTCGGCGCGTCCGCGTTCCGGTCGCCGGCAAAGCGAATGCCGCACTTGCTCACGAGGAACAACTGCTCGCGGAGACCCGGCGACCCGGCCAGCACCTCGCCGAACAGACGCTCGCACTCACCGCCCCCATAGATGTCCGCATGATCGAAGATCGTGAACCCCGCGTCGATCGCGGCCTGCACCGCGCGCTTGCCGTGCGATCGATCGCCGTCGACGAGGCGCATGCACCCGTAGACCAGCCGCGATACCTTGACGCCACTCGCGCCGAGAACCCGTTCCTTCATAGCCGACAGGCCACTACAGTTCCGGGCGCCATCGCCCGGCCCTGCCGGCGCCGCCAATCCTTGCAATGACATCTGCCTGATCCATGTTGCCGATCTTACCTTTGTTTTCCGGCGGTTCAGAGCCGCGACTTCTCGCACTGTTGCTATATTCGCGAAGGTTCAGCATTGTCTGCACGTGGCTCCCGGCGCTGAGTTCGACGAATGTTCTTCCAGTTTCCCCCGAACACCGTTGTCATCGGCCGCATGCGCTACGAACGACCTTACGAGGACCCGATCTCGGTCCGGGCCGGTCATGCTGTACAGCTTGATGAGGAAGAGAGTCGATCGACCGACATCGTCGGTTGGGCCTGGTGTCGCGGGCCTGATGGACGTGAGGGTTGGACACCGCGCGGCTGGCTCGAGCGGCGCGGCGAGGAATGGATCGTCCAGCGGGATTTCTCGGCGTTGGAGCTCGACGTCGAACCGGGCGACCGCTTCCTCGTGCATTTCGGAGAGAGCGGTTTCCTGTTCGTTGAGAACGCGCGCGGCGAGAAAGGCTGGGTGCCGGACGGAGCCGTCGAGCTCGCCATGAGTTAAATCCGGCGCGTAGCGTCAACGATGTCGGGGTCGCGCCCGGCGACCCGATTTCCACCGCGTCATGTACGGCCCCCCTTAACGGGCTACACTTGGCCGATGACTGGGGAGAAGGCCAAGCCGCGCGTACTGATCGACGTCGAGCGGCTGAGACAACCGAATTCCGGCCTGGGGCAGGTCGCTCTGCATCTCGTGAACGAGTACCTCGCCCACCCGCCCGAGGACTGGGATCCCGTGTTCCTGATTCCGGCGGATCGCCTCGGTGCGATCAACGGCAGCGCCGACTACGAGATCCCGAACTGGAAGCGCCGCTATGCGCGCGCGCTGGCGCCCGACTACAACCTGTGGCACGTACTGCATCAGGACGCGAGCTACCTGCCGGCTCCTCGTACCCCGTACATCCTGACGATCAACGACCTCAATTTCCTGTTCGAGAAAAGTGCGGGCAAGGCGCAGAAGCGCCTCAGAAAAGTCCAGCGACTCGTCGACGGGGCCGCCGCCGTCACGGTGATTTCGCGCTTCACCGAAAGCGTGGTCCGCGAGCACCTCGACCTGGGCGATACGCCCGTCAGCGTCGTATACATAGGCCTCGGCGTGGATCCCGACATCGAGCCGGAGAAACCCGGCTTCGCCCCGGATACGCGCTTCCTGTTCAACGTCGGCGTCCTGCGGCGAAAGAAGAACCAGCACGTACTGATCGACTTTCTCAGCCGGCTCGACGACTACGCGCTCGTCATCGGCGGCAACACCAAGGACGACTACGCCGACGAAATCCGGGAGCGCGTTGCCGCGCTGCGCCTCGAAGACCGGGTGCACCTGGCGGGCGAGATTTCCGAGGCCCACAAAGCCTGGTTGTTCCGACACTGCGACGCCTTCGTTTTTCCGTCGCTGTACGAGGGCTTCGGCCTGCCCGTTGCCGAGGCCATGCGCTACGGCAAACCGGTGTTCGCATCGAATCGCTCCAGCCTGCCGGAAGTCGGCGGCGAAGACGTCTTCTATTGGAGCGACTTCGACCCCGACGCAATGGTCCGGCTTTTTCGCGACGGAATGGCCGCCTACACCGCGGACCCCGGCCGCGCGCGACGCCTCGAGGAGCGCGCGAACCGCTTCACCTGGGAGAACTGTGCGCGCGAATACGCGGCGCTATATCGACGTTACTGGCGAAAGTAGTCCCGCTCACAGTTACCAACGCGCGTGATCCTCGGCGGCAGCCCGCTTCATCGCCGCAGCCTCAGCGCCGAGGTAGCGGTCGATCAGAGCATGCGCCAGATATATCAACGGCGTCATCGCGATCGCCATGCAGAACTTGTAGAGATAGTTCAGGGTACCCACGGCCAGGAACAGATCGATGCTCCACTTCTGCGGGCCGATGACGAACGCGATGTAGAGAACGACGAAACTGTCGACGAACTGAGACACCAGCGTCGACCCGGTCGCACGCAGCCAGATCAATCGCTCGCCGGTCAGGCGGCGCACGCGATGGTACACCGCGACGTCGAGGAGCTGACCGATCAGAAACGCGACGAGCGAGCCGCCGATCACCCAGAGCCCCTGGCCGAAAACGCCGGCGAACGCAGCCTGCATGTCGGGGATGCCCTGCCCTTCGTAGGCGCCTACCCACCAGTCCGCCGGCACGGCGTGAATTGCGAGAAATGCGAACAGGAAAGCGTAGACGATGAACAGGATCGTCAAGTACGAGATGAAGCGCACGCCGCGGCGGCCGAAGTATTCGTTGATGACGTCCGTCATGACGAACACGAACGGCCACAGGAGCACACCGGCCGTGAAATTGAGCGTACCCGTCTGTCCGAACAGCTCCCAGTTCAGCGGGTCGAAGCCGAGCGAGGGTTCCAGCGCGAAGATCTTGATGCCGACGAACTCGGCCAAAATGGCATTCGTCAGAAAGAAACCCGCGAGAACCACGAACAGCTTTCCCGCCTTGTCCGAATTGAGTCGCAACGCCGCCGCCCGTCGATCCGCCAGAAGGCCGCGGAGTTTAGCATCCGGGCCGCCGACGTCATCGCGGGAGAGCGGCGTCTGCTAGGATCGACAGTCTGGCCGTGGGCTGATCCGGAGGTGTTTTGGTGCGCTGGCGCAAGCTCAGATTCTGGACCGCCCTTTCGGTCCTGAGCCTGGTCGTGCTGTTCGGGGCATGGCTTGCGGTCGGAGATTTGAGCGTTCTCAAGCCCAGCGTGGAGCGTTGGGTCAGCAAGCAGACGGGGCGGGATTTCCGCATCGCCGGGCGCTTCGACCTCGACCTCGGTCGGCGGAGCATTCTCGTTGCCGACGACATTGCGCTCGGCGACGCGGACTGGGCGGGTACTCTGCCGATGCTCACCGTCGGCCGACTCGAAATACAGGTTCGCACGAGTTCGCTGTTTCGCGGCCCGATCATCGTCGAGCGGCTCGAGCTCAGCGATACCGAATTGCATCTGGCTGAACGCGGCGACGGTCCGCCAAACTGGATATTCGGTGAGTCCGCAGAAGCACGCGACGCGACGCGACGCGGGCCTCCCGTTATCGTCAGGGATGCCAACATAAGAGCACTCGACATCCGCGTGACGGCACCGTATCGCGACGCGCCGGTGGAGATCGAGGTCGACTCGCTGCGGCAGTCGCTGACAGACGACCGCTTCGTGACGCTCACGATGAGCGGGCTGGCGGGCGGCCGCCGGCTGGCGGCCGAAGCCAGGCTGGGGACCTGGGAAGCGCTTCTCGACGGTACCGACATCGAATTCGACGTCGCGGTCGACGTCGATACGGTCAGCTTCAGGAGCGCCGGGCGTATCGACGACCTGCTCGAGCCCGTCCGGCCCGAGATCCGATTCGCGGCCGAAGGACCCGACATCAACGACCTGACGCGCATTCTCGGCCTCGGCGACAAAGGGAGCGGCACGATCGATATCGAGGGCAGTGTCGGCGCGTCCGCCGACATGTTCGAACTGCGGCTCGAAGGAAACCTCGGCCGAACCCACGTCGCCGCGACGGCGCGGCTACCCGACCTCGTCAGCTTCGATTCGGTCGATGCGGACATCGAGGCCGAAGGACCCGATCTCGCGAGGCTGGTCGCACTCGCCGGTTTCGGCGGCTTGTCCCACAACCGCGGCGCCGCGGAATCCCCGTTCGGACTCGCGATCGAACTCGAGCGGCGCGGCCGATCGCTCGAGCTCAGGCAGGGCGAACTCGACTTCGCCGGCGCGAACATCCGTTTCAACGCGGCGCTGCCGCGTTTCCCCGCACTCGACGACGGCCGCATCGAACTCGACGCGCGCGGCCCGGATATCGCGGCACTGCGGCTGCTGACCGCCCTGCCCGAGGGCATCAATGGCGAGTTCTCCGTCGACTTCACGCTCAGTGTCGACGCGGCACAACGTGAACTGTTCACGCTCCAGGTAACGACAATGCTGGGGCAGATCAGCGCGGACGGCGAGATAGTTGGCGGCGACACGTACTTCGGGACGAGCGCGCGCTACACGTTCGAGCTGCCCGACGCCGCCGCCGCGGCCGACGCTCTCGCGTTGAACGCGGTGACGTTGCCGGCCTCCCCGCTAAGCGGCGAGGGCGGCATCGTCTACGTCGATGAAGGCATCCGCCTCGACGCGCCGTTGACGGCTACGCTCGACGGCATGAACGTGCAGGTCGGCGGGCTGCTCTTGCCAACCGGCGGTTTAGCGGGGAGCAGCCTGACCGTCACCGCCGACGGCCAGTCCGCCGCCGCCTTCGCGGCGCTGCTGGCGGCGTCCGACAGCGCCCCCGCGCTGCCCGTCACCGCGCGGGCGCGGCTGGACGTCGACCCGCAGGGCGTTTCGCTGCGCGACGTTTCGGGAAAGCTCGGCTCAACGAAGTTTTCAGGCGAAGCGCGGCTTCAGTCGGCACCGGGCTCGTCGCTCGAACTCTCTCTGGAAGGCCCCGCGCTCGAGGAACTGCTCGTCCGCCACCCCGGCCTGAAATTCAAGTCCGGTCCGTTCGCGCTGGATCTGAGCCTCGAGCGGACCGATTCGGCGCTCGTGCTCAACGAGGCGACGCTCACCCGACCGAACGGCGAGGCCCGGCTCGAGTTCGAAGCGCCGCTGCCCCTGGACCGGCAGTCCGTGCACTTCGCCCTGACGGCGGAAGGCGGTGACGTCCGCTCCGTGCTCGGCCGCCTGGGCCGCTTCGAGCCGTTGCCGGCGCCGTACTCGGTCGACATCCGCGGACACCGGGACGGCTACCTCGTCGCCGTCGACCGCTTTGAGCTCGAGATCGGCGAAGCGGTCGCGTCCGCCAGCGGCCGTCTCAATCTGCGGGACAATCTCGGCGATACGCGTTTCGACCTCGAGCTCGACATACCCGACATGGCGGCGCTCGGGCGCGTGGGCGACCGGGGCTTCAATGCCCAGCCGCTAGGCGTCGAGGCCGAGATCCGCGGCAGCGGCGACACCATCGAGGCCAGGACGTTCACGCTGCGCGTCGGCGACAGCGTCGTCGACGGCCTGCTGCGTTACGAGTACGAGCCAATTCCCAGCCTCGACATCGCGATCGTCGCGGACGCAATCACGTTCGAACCCCTGCTCGAGCCAGCCGAAGGAGACGTTACCCGGCCCGCGGCCGGACGCAAGGACGACCGCCTGATCCCGGACGTGGCGCTGCCGCTCGGGCTTCTGGACGGACGCAAGGGCAGCCTGCGCATCGATGTCGGCCGCTTCGAACGCGGCAGCTTGCTGCTCCGCGACCTGAACGTCGACGCGGTGCTCGACGATAGCGTCCTCGAGCTTCGCGATCTGTCGTTTCGCGCGCGTTCGGGCCTCTTGCGCTCGACCGCCGTGGTCCGCCACGAGGGCGGGACGGGGCGCATGGATGTCGAACTCGTTGCCGACGACCTCGCGTTCGGCGCCAGCGAATCCAACGCCGATCTCGCGCGAACCGCCGACGCAAGCATGAAGCTTGCCGCAAGCGGCAGCGATCTCAGAGCGCTCTTTGCCGACCTCGACGGCGCGGTGTTCATCGATGTTCGTGGCGGTCGGGTGAGCAAAAGCCGCTTCATGCGCGCACTCTACGGCGACCTGTTCAACGAGATCGTCGTCACGATCAACCCCTTCGTTCGCGCCGAGCCCGTAACGCCGATCGAATGCATCGTCGTGCCGGTCGATATCGAAGACGGCAGGATCAGCGACCGGCTTCCGTCTTTCATGGCGTCCGATAAAGTACAGCTCTCGATACGGGCCGCTATCGATCTCGCCGACGAGACGCTCGACATCGGCATCCGCTCCCGACCCAAGAACCGGCTCTCAGTGAGCGCCGCCGAACTCCTGAACCCCTACATCAAGGTAGTCGGCACGCTTACGGAGCCGGAGCTGGCGGTTGACGAACAGGGCGTGCTCATTACCGGCGGTGCCGCGGTCGCCACGGGCGGGCTGTCCATCCTCGCCCGTGCCGCCTGGGACCGCCTCGGCCGCGCCGCCGATCCCTGCGAGGCGGCACGCAAGCAGGCGGAAGAGGCCCTCGCCGGCCGCCTTGCGGAGCTTGAGCCCGTGCGCGCGGAAGCGGCGGACGGACTCAGCGACCCTTGAGTTCGCGCCGCAGGATCTTGCCTACGGTCGATTTGGGCAGGGCCTCGATGAACTCGATTTGCTTCGGCACCTTGTAGGGGGTCAGCTCGGCGCGACAATACGCTTCGATGTCCCCGGCACTCAAGTCCGGATCGGTCTTCACGACGAACAGCTTCACGGCCTCGCCGGTCCGATCGTCGGGCACACCGACGCAGGCACATTCCAGAACCCCGTCCATCGCCGCAACGACGGCTTCGATCTCGTTCGGGTACACGTTGAAGCCGGATACGAGAATCATGTCTTTCTTCCGATCGACGATCCGGAAGAACCCGTCGTCGTCCATGACGGCGATGTCTCCGGTACGGAAGAACCCGTCTTCGGTCGTCACTTCGGCCGTGGCGTCGTCGCGGCGCCAGTAGCCCTTCATGACCTGCGGCCCCCGCGCGCACAGCTCGCCCTCTTCGCCCGGCGCGACCTCGTTGCCCTCGTCGTCGCGCAGCGAAATCTCGGTGGACGGCCAGGGTATGCCGATGCTGCTCAGGAACTCCTGCATGCCGAAAGGGTTCATCGTCAGCACCGGCGACGTCTCGGACAGACCGTAGCCCTCCTTGATGTGCTTGCCGGTCACGGACTTCCACTTGTCGGATACGGCCTTCTGTACCGGCGCACCGCCGCCGACCGCAAGCCGCAGGTTCGAGAAGTCGAGTTCGGCGAAGCCTGGCGTGTGCAGAAGTCCGTTATAGAGCGTGTTCACGCCGGCAAACACCGTGACGGGCCATTTCGCCCACTCGGCGACGAACGCGGGCATGTCGGTCGGGTTGGTGATCAGCACGGCCGTGCTGCCGAAATGATAGTAGGACAACGTGTTCACCATCAGCGCAAAGATGTGATACATCGGAATTGCGGTGATGACGACTTCGTTGCCGCGGTCGATGTGCGGTCCTCCGAACGCCGAGAACTGCAGGATATTGGCGACCAGATTGCTGTGCGTCAGCATGGCGCCCTTGGACAGACCGGTCGTCCCGCCCGTGTACTGCAGGAAGATCAGATCCCCGCCGTCGATCTCCGGCGGCGCGAAATCGAGCTCCTTGCCGGCGGCGACGGCGTCGACCATCGCCACGGTGTCGCCGAGACCTTCCGCAAGCGGCGCCGCCGGTATCCCGACGCCGATGAAATCGTCGAGCTGGGCGACGATGACGTGCTTGACGGGGGTGTTGTCGATCACTTCGGCCAGGGTCGGCGTCGAACCCGCGAACACGACGATGGTTTCGACGTCCGCGTCCCTGAGCTGGTGCTCCAGCTCACGCGCGGTGTACAGCGGATTCACGTTAACCTGCACGCCGCCGGCACGGACGATACCCTGCAACGCGATCGGAAACGCCATCATGTTCGGCAGCATGACCGCAACCCGGTCGCCCTTCGCTATACCTGCCCGGTTCTGCAGGTAAGCCGCGAAGTCCCTGGCACGCTCGTGGATCTCGCGGTACGTGAGCGTACCGCCGAAGCTTGCATAGGCGCGCATGTCGGCGTAGGTCTCGGCGGCTTCGAGCAGCATGTCCACCACGTTTCGATAGGAACCGACGTCCACTTCGTGCGGAATGTCGTCGCCGTAGTGCTTGTGCCATGGTTTCGTCATGCTGTCCCCCAAGGTCGTTTCAGCGGCCCGGTTTTCGTCAGCGCCGACAGCGCTTAGAATTGCCGCCCCAACACGATTTCAGAGTGTAGTGCATGGTCGAACGGGAATGTAAGCGAGGCCGTACCGGCCTTCTGGCCGCGCTGCTCGGTCTCGCCGCCTGCGGCACCGACGCGCCGGAACCGGCCGCCGTCGCCGATATAGATCCGGCGAACGCGGCGTACTCGGGGCTCGACGGCTTCACCGGGACCGTGACGCTTGCAGCCGGCAAGTTCGAGGGAGCCGCCGACGGCTCCTCGGCCTACCTGTCGCAGCAGCTCGTGAGCCGGGGCGATCTCGACGGGGACGGGATTCCGGAGGCGGCCAGCGTCATCTTCACCTCCGCCGGTGAGTCGGGGGCCGTCGCGCATCTCGTCTTGCTGCGCCACACGAACGGTGCCGTCGAAAACGCCGCTACGCTGCGCGTGGGCGACGGGGTGATCGTGCGCGAACTCGAGATCCGGGACGGCGAGATCCGCATGACCACGATCGAGCACGGTCCCCAGGACGCGGCCTGCTGTCCGACTCAGCGTATCGACCGCTGGTTCGCCCTGACGGCCGGTTCGCTCGGGAAGACCCGCGAGTCGGCCGCGGAGACGCTCGGCAGAGCGATGGGTTTCATGACCTGGGACGACGACTCCGGCGCGCGCTTCACGAGCTGCGACGAGTCGAGGAACGGCGCCGTGCTCGACGGAATACGCCGGCAGTCCGTTCGCGAACTCTACGACGAACTCGCGGCCACGGCAGTCAAACCCTTGTTTTTCGACGTCGAAGGCCGCTGGCTCGATACCGCCGCCGCCGGGCTCGAGGCGCCGGCGGAGCGGACGCTCGAAATCACGGCTGTCTACCGGGTGGAGCGCGAAGGCTTCGGCTGCGAGCTTGCGCTGGACGGGGCGATCTTTCTTGGCTTCGGCAGCGAACCCGCGTGGCGGCTGGAGGTGCGTCATGACGGGGCGGAGCTGGTTTCAGCGGACGGCAGCGAGAACGTGACCTTCGAGGGCGACGGCCAGCTGGCGGCGCGCCAGTTCGAGTTCGAGAACGACCGGTATCTGCTCCGGCTGAGTTATCTGGAACTCCCGTGCCGCGACCCGATGTCGGGCAGCTATTTCTCCCACACCGTCGATTTCACGATCGGCGGGAGCCGCTTCAACGGCTGCGCCGTACCGGGTCGCTGAGCGACCGCAAGGCGCGGCCGGAAGCACGCTTCAGCCGCGGCGGAAAGCGCGAATCTTGAGCTTCGTCTCGTGACCGGCGAACGTCTGTCCCTGATTGTCTTCGCCTTTCATGTAGCTACGCTGCCAGCCTTTCTCCGCGGCGGCGGAACCCGCTTTCGCCAGATCCTCGTTGAACTTGAGACGATCGTCCCGCCACTGCACGTATTGTGCATATAGTTTCGCGTCCTCGTTGAGGTTCTTCTCGACGGCATCGAACTTGCCGAGATAGTGACGCGGATACGGCACGACCGTTGCGATCGGCTCGTCTTTGTCGAAGCGAACTTTCAGCCGTTTGCGCGTGAACTGCCAGTTCATCGTGAACGTGAACGGCGCCCAGTCCGTCTCGATCACGCCTTCCAGCGGCGCTATGCCGTCCTTCGGTCGGTTCGCGGGACCCTTGACCCAGAGGTTGTGGGCTTTCGTCGTTCTGAACAGATAGCCCAACGAAAAGGTCAGCACGCCGTGGCCGAAATGCGAGCCGACCAGCGGCGACGGCTGGCCGTCGAATTTGATCGATATCGCGTCGAGGCCGTCCTTCCCGTTCCAGCGGGCGGTGAACCCGGTCGGATTGAGGATTTCCCAACCGACCTGGTTCGCGATGGCGAGCGGCAGGCAGCGGTACGCGAAACGCTCGGGAAGCTCGTCCATCCATTCGCGGCGTTTGTCCGCGGTCCGGAGCGGCATGGGCTCTTCGACAACGTGGTAGGCCGTGATATTGAGTTTGTCGCGCATGAGTCGCCCTCAGAGCATGCTTGCGTCGATACCGTTGGCCCGCAACCAGCGTTCGTCCAGTTCCCAGACGACCCGGTTGACGTCCTCGTCGGCGACGGCGACCTCTCGCGCAATACCCTGCACGCGGGCCAGCTCCTGTTGCGCCTCGACCATGGCGGCAGAGTCCGGATCCTCACCCTCGAGCGCGGGATAGAGAATACCGAGTGCGCGGTACGCCGGGAACTCGGCGGACCGCGGCGTACTCAGCGTGGCCACGCCGTTACTGAGCTCGAGTGCGCGGAAACGATACGGATAGCCCCGGAGCTCAGCGTGCGCCTCGAGCGCCGCGTTGACTCGCGAAACGCCGGGGCTTTCGTAGAACACCCAGACGAGGCCGGCGACGACAAGGCCGGCAAGGACGATCGAGTAGATCCGCGTGAACTTGTCCACTGCATGTCACCCAGGTCGATTCCCGGCGTACCCGAACGTCAGAACCCGCTACGGCGTGACGCAGCGAGCGCAACGAGTACGGCGATGGCCACGGCCAAACCGACACCGACGTTGTCCAGGGCAACGCCGACCGCAACACCGACGGCAATACCGATTGCAACGGCCTTCTTTCGCCCGGGCATAGCCTGAATTTCTGAAGCGCTTCGAACCCGCATTCTAGCGCACCAGGACCAGCTCGCTACAACGGCAACGCGGTCGTGTACTTGTGCTGCCGAAGCGCGATCTGAGACGACGCCTGGGCGACGGAATCGTGAGCCAGGATCTGCTCCATGAGGATATGCTCGAACTCGCCGACGCTGTGGGTGCGAAGAATCAGCGTGTAGTCGTGCGTTCCAGTCACCGAAAAGCATTCGAGGACCTGAGGCGTCCGGAGCACCAGCGACTCGAACTGCCGCCGCGTTTCCAGAGCGTGATCGACGAGATTGATCTGCACGAACACGCACACCGGAAAGCCCACCTTCTCCGGATCGAGCAAGGCCACCCGGCGTTCGATGGCCCCGATCTGCTCGAGCTCCGCCAGGCGCCGCGACACCGTGGACGGCGACATGCCTAGCGCCAGGGCGAGCTCGCGCACCGTCTGCGACGCATCGGCCTGAATGGATCGCAGCACGGCCAGATCGCCCTCACCGAGTCGCAGTGCAGAATCTGTTTGTTTCATGATTGCCTGATTATCTGCTGATTTGTACCGAATACTGCCGGTTTAGGCCGTGATTTGCACCCAATTACCGCCGGTCTTGGCGTATCGTAAAGACCTCTTTTGCAAGCTCTCCAGGTTCATCATGGCCGCGATGCCCGCCCAGGCCCTCACTGGCAAGAACCGTTACGCCGACGCGCCGCGTAACGCCGACTATACGATCGATCAGCGCTGGGACACCTACACCGCCGAGGAGCACGATCGCTGGGATCGCCTGTTTCAGAATCAGCTGCGCCTGCTGCCCGGCCGGGCTTGCGACCAGTTCGTCGACGCGATGCACAAGCTCGAGCTCTCGGAAGCCGGTATCCCGGACATGGAGAAACTCTCCGGGCGTCTCAAAGAACTGACGGGCTGGACCGTCGTGCCCGTCACCGACCTTGTCCCGGACGACATCTTCTTCGACCACCTCGCGAACCGCCGCTTTCCCGCCGGCGCCTTCATCCGGCCGGAGGAAGAGTTCGACTACCTCGAAGAACCCGACATCTTTCACGACATCTTCGGCCACGTGCCGCTGCTCGCCAACCCGGTCTTCGCCGATTTCATGGAGGCTTACGGCAAAGGCGGCAATCGCGCGCTGGAGCTGGGCCAGCTCAAGAACCTCGCGCGTCTGTACTGGTACACCGTCGAGTTCGGGCTGATCAGGACCGCGGACGGCCTGCGTATCTACGGCGCCGGCATCCTGTCGTCGCCGCACGAAACCGTCTTTTCGCTAAAGGACGACTCACCGAACCGCGTCGGGTTCGATCTCGAACGCCTCATGCGGACGAAGCACATCATCGACGATTTCCAGCAAACCTACTTCGTCATCGACAGCTTCGAACAGCTTCTCGAAACCTGCTATAAAGACTTCGGCGACGTGTACGCGCGCGTCAAAGGGCAGCCGGACTACGAAGCGCACGATCTCGTTCCGGGCGACGACGTTCTGACGCGCGGTACGCGCGAATACTTCCTCGCCAAGCAATAAGCCGGGCCAGAAGGCCCATAGAATCGAGGGTTACCGAATGCCTGATACGCTCGAGGGCGCCGAGGTCGAGCGCCTCGTCGCGACGTTTCCCGGCTGGTCGCTGGCGGACGACGGCCGCTCGGTCAGCGCCGAACTGACGTTTGCCAGCTTCGCCGACGCCTGGGGCTTCATGAGCGAGATCGCCATCGAAGCGGACAAGCTCGACCACCATCCCGAGTGGAGTAACGTTTACAACCGCGTCGCCATCAAGCTGACGACGCATGACGCCGACGGCCTGTCCGCCCGCGATCAGGCGCTTGCCGAGCGCATTGCGGCGGCGCTCGAGCGCCGCTCCTACGCGAGCGACTAGTGTCTCAGCGGACAGGACACTAGCGTGCACGTCGTCGTCACCGGCGCAGCCGGCGCCCTGGGCCGCGACGTCGTCGGCGTGCTCGCCGCCGGCGGGCATGCAATCAGCGGCATCGACCTGTCGGAGGACGTAGCTTCCGTCGCGGGCGTCGGCGTGCCGCTCGGCGGCATCGATCTCGGCGACGCCGGGCGCGTCGCCGAGGCCTTCGAACAGGCCGTCGCAGCCGCGGGTCCCGTGCACGGGCTCGTCAATATCGCCGGAGGTTTCGCGTGGGAAACCGTTGCCGAAGGCGACCCGGCGACCTGGGAGCGGATGTTCGCCATCAACGTAGGCTCCGCGCTCAACGCCTGCCGCGCGGCGCTGCCGCATCTCGAGGCACCCGCGTCGATAGTCAACGTCGGCGCCGCCGCAACGGCGCGTGCCGGCCTGGGAATGGGCGCCTACACCGCGGCCAAGTCGGGCGTCGCCCGGCTCACCGAAGCGCTGGCCGAGGAGCTCAAGGGCGGCGGCGTACGCGTCAACGCGGTCCTGCCGTCGATCATCGATACGCCGGCAAACCGCAACGACATGCCGGATGCCGATTTCCCGGCCTGGGTCACCGGCACCGAGCTCGCGAACGTCATTGCCTTCCTCCTGTCGCCGGACGCAAGCGGCGTGACGGGCGCGTTGGTGCCGGTAACCGGCCGCGTCTGATGCACCGCGGCGGGTCGTAGCGCTCTGCCCGCAGCCGGCCGGTCGAGGTACTCACCGGGCACCGGAGCAACCGGCTGGCCGTGTACCGGCAGCCGCGTGACAATCCCGTCGATTTCCAGCATGCTGACCGCATTCAGCCGCCTCAGACGAGTCGCGCGGATCTGTCGGATCAGCCGCTCGACGGCGTAACAGTGTCCTAAAAGAAGAAGAATAAGATCGACGGTCATGATCAAAAACCCTGGGTTCACGGCGTCCACGCGATTGAGCTTGCGTTCGCGGCGAAACCGCCGACTCCGATTGTCATGTCCGCGCCCTCGTCGTGCCGGGAGCATCGATGCCGGGCCGGCGCCGTGCGGAACACCAGGTAAATCTGTTGAGAGGGATTTAGATTGACGATTGACGATTTGCCGTGGATTGCACCGTTGATGGGCGTGGCCGGCCTGGGCGTCGCCTGGGGAGTACGCGCGATGGTCGTGCGCCAGAGCGTCGGCGACGGCAGAGTGCCGGCGTTGGCGGCGGCAATACGACGCGGCGCGATGGTGTTCCTCCGTGAGGAGTATCGCCTGCTCGCCGCCTTCGCCGTCGCCGTCGCGCTCGGATTGTGGCTGGGCGTGGGGTGGCAGGCCGCGCTTGCCTTCCTGCTCGGCGCGGCGAGTTCGGCCTTTGCGGGTTTCATCGGTATCGAAACTGCCACACGCGCCAACGCCAGAACAGCAGTCGCCGCGCAGCAACACGGACCTGCCGCGGCATTGACGACCGCCTTCTTCGGCGGCTCGGTGATGGGGCTGGCGGTGGCCTCGCTGGGACTGTTGGGACTCGGCGGCTTGTTCATTGCCGTCTCGGGCAACGCGCTCGCGGTGACGATCCTGAGCGGATTCGGGATGGGCGCCTCGCTCGTGGCCTTGTTCGCGCGCGTCGGCGGCGGAATCTTCACCAAGGCAGCGGACATCGGGGCGGACTCGGCGGGCAAGATGGAAGCCTCCATCCCCGAGGACGACCCGCGCAACCCCGGGGTGATCACCGACAATGTAGGCGACAACGTCGGCGACGTGGCGGGCATGGGGGCCGATATCTTCGAATCCTTCTGCAGTTCGATCATCGGTGCGATTGCGATCGCGTCTACCCTGAGCCTGGCCGAAGCCAACGATCTGGGCGGTCAGCCGGTACTGTTGGCCTTGCCGTTGCTGCTGTCGTCGACCGGTCTGGCGTCGAGTATTGTCGCGATCCTGTTCGTGAGGTTGTGGGCGAACCGCAGTGCCGACACCGCACTCGCGATCGGGATTGCGACGGCTATCCTGCTGTTCATGGCCGCTGCCTGGCTCGTCATCGAACTGGTGGCTGCGGACATCCGGCTCTGGTTAGCGGTCGTCATCGGCGCAGCGACGAGCGCCGTGATCGGCCTCGCCACTCAGTACTACACCGAGCGACGTCCGGTTCGGCAGATCGCTGCTGCGAGCACCACCGGCGCGGCTACCGTGATCCTGGTCGGCGTGGCGGCGGGAATGCGTTCGATGGTCATCCCGCTCCTCACGCTGGGTGGCGCAATCGTCGCGACGAGCCACCTGGCGGGACTCTATGGGATCGCGCTGGGGGCGGTCGGCATGCTGGCGACGGTCGGCATCGTAATGGCGGTGGACGCCTATGGCCCGATTGCGGACAACGCCGGCGGGATTGCCGAGATGGCGAAGCTCGGCGAGGACACGCGAAGCATAACCGATACCCTCGACATGCTCGGCAACACGACGGCGGCCATCGGCAAGGGTTTCGCGATCAGCTCGGCGGCGCTTGCCGCTCTGGCGCTACTCAGCGCGTACACCCAGGTCGTCGTGATCCAGGTGCCGGAGTTTCACCTGCTGCTGCTCGAGCCCATCGTGCTGGTCGGTCTGATCGCCGGCGGGCTGCTGCCCTTCCTGTTCAGCTCCATGACCATCACCGCGGTCGGCGAGGCCGCGGCGGAGATGATCGAAGAGATCCGCCGGCAGTTTCGCGAGATCCCGGGTCTGTTGGAGGGTACCGCGGAGCCCGACAGCGCGCGCTGCACCGAGATTGCGAGCCGGGCCGCTCTGCGGCGCATGATCGCGCCGGGAGTGACGGCCGTGGCGGCCCCGGTAATCGTC
Source organism: Woeseiaceae bacterium (assembly GCA_028277185.1). Lineage (GTDB taxonomy): Bacteria > Pseudomonadota > Gammaproteobacteria > Steroidobacterales > Woeseiaceae > UBA1847. The sequence goes on along the minus strand of JANQGQ010000012.1, from coordinate 516,412 downwards.
GGCTTGAGCCTGGGGCCGTACGCACTCGGAGGCATGCTCGGCGGCGCGCTGCTCAGCGGTGTCATGTTGGCGTTGTTCATGGCCAACGCCGGTGCTGCCTGGGACAACGCCAAGAAGTACGTCGAGCGCGGCAACCACGGCGGTAAGGGATCCGCGGCGCACCACGCCACGATCGTCGGCGATACGGTGGGCGATCCGTTCAAGGACACGGCCGGCCCGTCGCTCAACATCCTGATCAAAGTGATGGCGATCACGAGCCTGCTGATCGCGCCGTTTCTGGGCTGAAGCAGAGCGGCCGATCAGGCGGGATCAGCGCAACGCCGCGGGCTCTGCCGGCAGCCGACATGACGGCGGGCACCGCCCCGCGTAGAATACAGCGCGCCCGGATGGCGGAGGCCGGACGGCGCCCGGATACTCAATGCAAACCTCGAAGGAGCAGGAATGACCGTGCATCTCTATCTCTCGCTGGCGCCCGAAGCGCTGATCGCTTCGATGCTGCCGCCGGCCGAGTTCGGCGAGTACTTCGCAGTGGGGTCGACCAAGAAAAAGCGCGGCGAAGCGATGTTTGCCGAGCTCGATCTGGATTTCCGCCATGAGTACTTCCGGATCGACGAGGGGCTCAAGCGCTGCGTTCCGCATCCTGACGGCACGCCGAAGCGATCGGTCTTCATTTCCTCGTACCGCGTGCTCGAGCACGTGCCCATCAGCGCCCTGCGCGACTTCTATCTGGTCACGGCCTACGGCGAGGTGCTGGGCCTCGAACGCAGCGCGGACATCGACGTCGGTACCGAGAAACTGCACCTCTACCAGGAAATTGCTCCGATTCATCCGCTGGTCGTCAGTACCCTGAATCCCGTGGAGTTCAATCACCTCATTACCCATGATCCGAACAGCCTCATCCACTTGCCGGCGTTTTGTTTCGTGGAGCTGAGTCTCGGGCAATTGGCCAGTGATCCGGAACAGGGGAGCGTGGGCGACTTGCCTTATACATTCGTCCCGCACCTCCGGGAATGCCTGATCGAGGTGCAAAGCAAGGAGCTTGCTACCAAGATGGTCAATCGCATCCAGACGGTGGAGTTTCCGTACCGGACGATCAAGAACGGGATCTTCCTCGGCAACCAGGACGACCTGGCATACTATCCGCTGCCTTCACGGGAAGCGCTGCGCAACGAGCACTACCGCTGGTGGCGTTCGGCCAACCATTGAGGTGACATCGACGGGCGCAGTCTCGCATCCCGCGACGAATTCCTGACCATGGGTTGAATCGCTTCGGTCTCGCGCGGCGTCAGCGGCTCGGGCATGTCGCCCGCGGCAAAGTCCGCGGGCTTTCTGCATTTGTCTTTCGTCAACAGCGGGCGCCCGTCTCAGTCGCGGCCGGCAAGCGGATCGCTGTATCGGCCAACGCTACGCACTTCTGTAAGCGCTGGATTGCTTAACTGGAGAGACTGTCGACTTTCTCTCTTTGGGTAGCCAGGCGCCGAAGCGCATTCTCGATCCTTCACCAAGACGACCCGTAGCGAGCTTGGAGCTTTCATAGTATTCTATATCGCACCAATAGTATGATTCAGCGCGTATTGGAGGCGGCCATGGCTACGGTACGAAAGACAATCACTTTGACCGAGAAACAAGATCGCTGGATCAAAACCCGGATTGCCGACGGCGAGTACACCAACGACAGCGAGTACATTCGTGATCTGGTGCGCCGCGATCAGGAACAAAAGCACAAGCTCGAGGCCCTCAGGAAGGCGATCCAGGAAGGAATCGATAGCGGCATAAGCGATCTCACGGTCGGCGAGATCTGGGCTGATGCGGAGGCTCGCCACAAGGCGAAGGATGAATGAGTATCACCTTACTCGAACTGCAGCAGCTGATCTAAGGGCAATAGCCGACTACGGTCTGGAGAATTTCGGTTTCGCGAAGGCTCGACAGTACCGTCACGGGTTGGAAGAGTGCTTTCGACTCCTGGCCCGCACACCGGTGATTGGGTTGTCCGCCGAGGAACTCGTGCCGGGAATCAGGCGCTACAAGTATGAATCGCATTGGATCTTCTATTTGGCGAGCGACAAGACGATAACGATTGTTCGCGTGCTCCACACAAGAATGGATTTCGTAAAACACCTCTGAACCAATAAGCCGATCGATTCTGCCAGGACGTCAGTGTCGCCTACGAAAGAATCCCAAGCTCGATTGCCTTGAGCACGGCGCGAGTGCGGTCGCGCACGGCGAGCTTTGCGAGGATGTTCGACACATGATTCTTGATCGTGCCCTCGGATTTCGACATCGCCGTAGAGATTTCCTTGTTGCTGTAGCCGCCGGCCATTAGCCGGATCACTTCGGTCTCCCGAGGCGTTAGCGGCTCGGGCATGTCGCCCGCGGCGAAATCCGCGGGCTTGTCCGCGAGACCCTTGAGAAGCGACTCGGTAATCGCCGGTTGAATCATAGTCTTGCCGTTCGCCACGGACTCGATCGCCCGCACCAGGTTCTCGAGCGAGACGTCCTTCAGCAGATACCCTTTCGCTCCGGCCCGCATGCTGTCGAGCACCTGCTCGTGGTCGTCGAAGGTCGTCAGTATGATGACCGGCATCGCAAAGCCCGCGGCGGTCAGCGCTTCGATGGCCTCCGCGCCGTTCATACGCGGCATCCGCATATCCATCAGAATTACGTCCGGCGCGTACTGCCTCGCGATATCGAGCGCCCGGTCGCCGTCGTCGCCCTCGGCCACGACTTCGACCTTGTCCGTGAGCTCGAGCAGACCGCGGATGCCTTCGCGGACCAGAGTCTGATCGTCGATCAACGCGAGTCGAATCGTCACTAGCCTGCTACCGGAATGGTCACGTGAACCTGAAGCGCGTCGTCGACGGTGTCGAGAACGAGCGTGCCGCGGAGCACGGCCAGGCGTTCGCGCATGCCCTTGAGGCCGTTGCCCTCGACGAGCGGCTTCGACTGCGACCCGTCGTCGCGAATTTCGAGATGGATCTCGTCACCCTCACGCCACAGCCGAATCCAGCTCCGGCTCGCGCTGGCATGCCGCAGAGTATTCGTCAGCGCCTCCTGCACGCAGCGCAGCAGCGATTCGGCCACTTCGAACTCGTCGATCGACAAGTCGTCCGCAACGTCCAGATGAATATCGAGCCGCGGAACGCGTTCGACCAGCAGCGACACGGCCCGCGCGAAGTCGACGGCGCTTTCCTCGCGCAGCGTGCTCACCGCATCCCTGACGTCGGAAAGCAGTAGCCGGGCAAGCGCACGGCTCTCGGCTATCCGTTCTTTCGCTTCGCCGTCGGCGACCCGCTCCGCGATCTGCAGGTTGATCGACAGCGCGGTCAGGTGATGACCGAGGAGATCGTGCAGATCGCGAGCGATGCGCGTCCGCTCCCCCTGGCGCGAGGCCTCAGAAAGCAGGTGTTGCGACGCAAGCAGCTCGCTGTTCAGAAATTCGGCACGATCCCGCGCCTCCTCGGCCTCGACCGCGGCGCGCGCGGCAAGCATCGCGAACAGATGGAATGTCCCATACAGGATCACGCTGAAGATATTGCCGTCGCGCCCCCAGCCGATGTCCTTCACCGGATACCACGCCGCGACGATTGCCAGCAGCAGCCACCAGGAGACCCGCGCCGAATAGAGCCCCGGCGTCATCGCCATCCAGATGATCGTGTAGATCGGCATGAAATCGAGCGGCAGCATGAAGCCAAGCGTCAACGCGCTCAACACCATTACCGCATGACCGAGCCGGCGACCCGTGAGCGAACCGCCGAACCGGCCGCAGGCGACGAGAATCCCTGCCAGATTGGCGGCGGCAAGCAGCGCACAGACCAGAAGCGTGGCGACCGGCGTGCCGCCGCTCCGCAACACGATCCACGCGGCCACGCCTGTAACCGTGGCCCAGGTCAGCACCGCGGCGCCGGCCTGCATGAAGTCGGTTCGTTCTCGCTTCCGCATGACCGACATTGTCGCGCCGCGCTCCGGCGGACGCCATATGCCAGAAGTCATGGTTTCCCTTCGTGACGACCGGCACTGCCGGGCGCAGTCACCGATCGCTACGCTGGATGGCAGCTCACAGGAGGCCTGTCATGAACTCACTGCACACCGTACTCGTCAACACGCATATCGCCATCGGAGCGCTTGCCCTCGTGCTGTTCTGGGTGCCCATCGTCGCGAGGAAAGGAAGCCCGCTGCACGCTCGCTCGGGCAAGCTGTACGCCACGGCCATGTATATCGTGACCGCGACCGCCTTCGTCGCGTCGATCATGGTATTGATCGACCCGATCGGTATCCGGCGCCCCGGGCTGGAACTCGACGGCGAGGAAGCCGCCGAACTCGCGAACGTATTCCGCATGTTCAGCCTGTTCCTGCTGATGCTCTCGGTGCTCGTGTTCACGAGCCTCAGGCACGGCATCCGGGCGTTACGGACGCGCAAGACGCCCGACGCACTGAAGGCGCCGCTGCACCGCGCCCAGATCCTGGCTCTCGGCGTACTCGGCACGGCCGTCATCAGCATCGGCCTGGTGGAGATGCAGTGGCTGTTGATCATCTTCGGCGGGCTGTCGATTTCCGGCGCCATCGGCATGTTTCGGGAAACGCTGATCGCATCGCCGTCCCGGCGCGACGCACTCGTCGCGCATCTCGGCGGCCTGATCGGCTCCGGCATCGGCGCCTACACGGCGTTCTTTGCGTTCGGCGGTTCCCGCTTTCTGCGCGAGCTGCTGCCCGGACAATGGCAGGCACTCGCCTGGATTATTGCGCCTGTGGCAGGCACGATTGCCATCAGCCGGCTGTCGCGCCGGTATCGCGAGCGGGCGCCGGCACGAGCGGCCGACGCCGAGTAATGCGTCTGGCGCTACCCGTGTCAGGACAGGAATGAGCACATCATGCAAAGACTAGTCTGGATCGTTCTCGGTTTTGCGGCGCCCGCCGCGGCCACCGACTACGACCTCTACTTTCTGGGCGGCCAGTCGAACATGGAAGGCTACGGCTATTCGAGCCAGCTGCCGCCGCGTCTCGCCGCCGGGACCACCGGCGTGCGAATTTTCACGGGCAACGCGGTCGGCGACGACGAAGAACCCGGCGGCGCCGGTCTCTGGGCGCCGCTCGGTCCGGGTCACGGCGTGGGCTTCGCCACGGACGGCCGCGAGAACCGTTTGTCGGACCGCTTCGGACCGGAGCTGAGCTTCGCCGAACGTCTGCTCGAAATCGATCCGACCAGGCGCATCGCGATCGTCAAGTACGCGCGCGGCGGATCCTCGCTGGCACGCGACGTCTCGGGCCACTTCGGCGACTGGGACCCGGACTATCCGACGAACAACCAGTACGACTTTGCGCTGACCGCGATCGGCCTCGCGACATCCGCGAGCGACATCGATGGCGACGGCAGCGACGACAGGCTGACGCCGCGGGGCATCGTCTGGATGCAGGGCGAATCCGATGCCTACGACGATCCGGATGCGGCGCTTGCTTACGAAGGCAACCTCAGGCGACTGATGACGCTGCTCCGCGACGCGCTGGGCGCGGCAGATCTGCCCGTCGTCGTCGGCAAGATCACCGATTCGGGCCGCGACGAGGATGGCGTCATGATGACGCATATTGCCGAAGTCCAGGCGGCGCAGGCGCGCTACGCGGAACTCGACACCTGCGCGGCTTTCGTGCCCGTCACCGACGGCTTCAGCTATCCGCCGGACGACGACTGGCACTACACGTCGGCAGACTATCTGACGCTGGGCGCCGCGTTCGCCGACGCGGTCGCAAACCTCGAACGGGACTGCGGATCGGACTAGAACCGGTTGGGGAGTCGAATTACGCGGCGGGCTTCGCGAGCATCAGCGCCGCCCGCTCGGCTACGACGACCGTCTCGCCGCGCTGATTCACGGCGCTATGTTCGAAAGTCACGACACCCTGGCCCGGACGGGACTTCGACGGACGGAGCGCCTTGACCTCGGTGCGTACCGCCAGCGTGTCGCCGATGAACACCGGCTTCGGAAACCGGACCTCGCCGAAACCCAGGTTCGCCACCGTCGTGCCGAGCGTCGTCTCGTTGACCGAGATGCCGACGACGAGCGACAGCGTGAACAGGCTATTGACGAGTATCTGGCCGAACTCGGTCGTCTTCGCGTACTCCGCGTCGAGATGCAGGGCCGCCGGATTGTGCGTCAGCGTGGAGAACAGCAAATTGTCGGTTTCCGTCACCGTTCGACGGATCGGGTGATCGAAAGTCTGTCCGACTTCGAACTCCTCGAAATAGCGGCCCGGCATCGACTCCCCCCGGTCATTAAGCGCTGTTCTCGAACAGCTCCCGTCCGATCAGCATGCGGCGGATTTCGCTCGTGCCCGCGCCGATCTCGTAGAGCTTGGCGTCCCGCAGGAAGCGGCCGGTCGGATACTCGTTGATGTAGCCGTTGCCGCCCAGTAGCTGGATGGCATCGAGCGCCACCTGCGTCGCCTTCTCGGCAGCGTAGAGGATACACGCCGCGGCGTCCTGACGCGTGGTCTCGCCGCGGTCGCAGGCAGCCGCGACCGCATAGACATAGGCTTTGCACGCGTTCGTCGTCGAATACATGTCGGCCAGCTTGCCCTGGACGAGCTGAAACGTCCCGATCGGCGAGCCGAACTGCTCGCGGTCGTGAACGTAGGGAATGACCGCATCCAGGCAGGACTCCATGATCCCGACCGGGCCCGCGGCGAGCACCGCGCGCTCGTAGTCCAGTCCGCTCATGAGGATTCGCGCTCCCTCACCCTCGCGGCCGAGTACGTTGTCGACCGGCACTTCGCAGTCCGCAAACACGAGTTCGCAGGTATCGGAACCGCGCATCCCGAGCTTGTCGAGCTTCTGCGCGGTCGAGAAACCGGGAAAATCCTTCTCGATCAGGAACGCCGTTATGCCGCGCTTGCCGGCCGCCGCATCCGTTTTGGCGTAGACGACGAGCACGTCGGCATCCGGCCCGTTCGTGATCCACATCTTGTTGCCGTTGAGCACGTAGCGATCGCCGTCGCGGCGCGCGGCAAGCTTCATCGAAACGACGTCGGAACCGGAACCGGGCTCGGACATTGCCAGCGCGCCGAGGTGTTCGCCGCTGCAGAGCTTCGGCAGGTAGCGTTCTTTCTGGGCTTCGCTGCCGTTGAGCTTGATCTGATTGACGCAGAGGTTCGAGTGCGCGGAGTAGGACAGGCCGACGGACCCGGAGCCCCGGGAAATCTCTTCCATGGCGACGCAGTGCGCCAGATAGCCCAGGCCGCTGCCGCCGTGCTCCTCGGCCGCGGTGATGCCGAGCAACCCGAGCTCGCCGAGCTCGGGCCAGAGATCGCGCGGGAACTCGTTGCTCTCGTCGATAGCCCCGGCGCGAGGCTCGAGTTTGTCGGCCACCCAGCGGGCGATGCTGTCGCGCATCGCCTCGATCTCCTCGGGCAGCCCAAAGTTCATCGTCAGTCCCGCGGCGCTGCGGCGCATCGTTCGGTTCCTTTACGTAAAATGGGGGGAGCAGAAGTGCTTCAAGCAATGTCGCACAGCACCGCAACCGTGAGGATATGCACCTTATGGTATGGCTGGCGCGGCGGCTCTTGCCTAGCATGGCCGGGCACACGACAGCAGACGCTAAGGTCTTGGAATTCAGCGCATTATGACGCCGCCGCCATTTGTCAGTCAGATCGATACCGGATCCGATCGCTTCGCCGCCAACCGTGACGCGATGCAGGCCCTCGTGGACGAACTCCGGTCCCGCGCCGGCCGCGTCCGCGAGCACGGCGGCGAACGCTATGCCGAGCGGCACAAGGCGCGCGGCAAGCTCCTGGCAAGGGAACGCGTCGAACGGCTGCTCGATCCGGGTTCGCCGTTTCTCGAGATCGGTCAGCTTGCGGCCTGGGACATGTACTCCGGCGACTTGAGTTCGGCCGGCGTCGTCGCCGGCATCGGCCGCGTGGAAGGCATCGAATGCGTCGTCGTCGCGAACGACGCCACGGTCAAGGGCGGGACCTACCACCCGATCACCGTGAAGAAGCATCTTCGGGCGCAGACCATCGCGCTCGAGAACCGGCTGCCCTGCATCTACCTCGTCGAATCGGGCGGCGCTTTCCTGCCGATGCAGGACGAGATATTCCCGGACGAGCAGCACTTCGGCCGCATCTTTTACAACCAGGCGCGCCTGTCGGCCGCCGGCATCCCGCAGATCGCCGTCGTGCACGGCTCCTGCACGGCCGGCGGCGCCTATGTGCCGGCGATGTCCGACGAGACGGTCATCGTCCGCAATCAGGGCACGATCTTCCTCGCCGGACCGCCGCTCGTGAAGGCCGCCACCGGCGAAGTCGTCGCGGCGGAGGACCTCGGCGGCGGCGATCTCCATACCCGCAAGTCGGGCGTCGCGGACTACCTCGCCGACGACGACGATCACGCGCTCGGCATCGCGCGGCGCATCGTCGCCAACCTCAACTGGGAAAAGCGGGGGCGGCTCACGATGCAGCCGAGCCGCGAGCCCGAATACGACCCGGCCGAGGTCTACGGCATCGTCGAAGCGGACACGAAGAAGCCTTACGACGTCCGCGAGATCGTCGCACGCATCGTCGACGGGTCGGTGTTCGACGAGTTCAAACCGCTCTACGGCGCGACGCTGGTCACCGGCTTTGCGCACATCCACGGCCACCCGGTCGGCATTCTCGCCAACAACGGCATTCTGTTTTCGGAGAGCTCGAAGAAAGGCGCGCACTTCATCGAGCTATGCTGCCAGCGCGATATTCCGCTGGTCTTCCTGCAGAACATCACGGGTTTCATGGTCGGCCAGTCGGCGGAGGCGGGCGGCATCGCCAAGGACGGCGCGAAACTCGTCACGGCGGTCGCGACGGCCAACGTACCCAAGTTCACGGTAATCATCGGCGGCTCCTACGGCGCGGGCAACTACGGCATGTGCGGCCGGGCCTACGGTCCCCGCTTCCTGTTCACCTGGCCGAACTCGCGGATCTCGGTCATGGGCGGCGAGCAGGCCGCCAACGTGCTCGCGACGGTTCGCCGCGACGCCACCGAGGCGAAAGGCGGAAGCTGGAGCGACGCCGACGAAGCCGCGTTCAAGGCCGCAACGCGCGAGCAGTACGAGCAGCAGGGCAACCCCTACTACGCCACCGCGCGCCTCTGGGACGACGGCATCATCGACCCGGCCGACACGCGCGACGTTTTGGGTCTCGCCATCTCGGCCAGCCTCAACGCACCGATCGAAGCGACGCGCTTCGGCCTCTTCCGGATGTAAGCAAAGGGACCGCAGCGCATCGTGTTCACGAGGATTCTGATCGCCAACCGCGGCGAGATCGCCGTCCGCGTCGCGCGCACCGCGAAGCGTCTCGGTATCGGTGTCGTCGCCGTACATTCTGACGTCGACCGGGATGCGCCCCATGTCCGTGTCGCCGACGAGGCCGTCGAAATCGGCGGCGCCGCGGCCGCGGACAGCTATCTCAGGATCGACCGCATCGTCGAGGCCGCGAAAGCAAGCGGAGCCGAGGCCGTGCACCCGGGCTACGGCTTCCTGTCCGAGAACGCGGACTTCTGCGAAGCGCTCGAGGCCGCCGGTATCACGTTCATCGGCCCGACCGCCGATACGATCCGCCGGCTGGGATCGAAGAGCGCCGCCAAGAATCTGATGATCGAAGCCGGCGTGCCGGTGTTGCCCGGTTACCAGGGCGAGGATCAATCGCCCGGCACGCTGATGAGCGAGGCGGAACGCATCGGTTACCCGGTGCTGCTCAAGGCCGTCGCCGGCGGCGGCGGCAAGGGCATGCGACTGGTCGGGGAACCGGGCGAACTCGAGGGCGCGCTCGGCTCGGCGAAGCGCGAAGCCCTCGCCGCGTTCGGCGACGACCGCTTTCTCGTCGAGAAGTATCTCGAGCGGCCGCGCCACGTCGAAGTGCAGATCTTCGGCGACGGCCACGGCAACGTGGTCCACGTCTTCGAACGCGACTGCTCGGTCCAGCGCCGGCACCAGAAAATCATCGAAGAAGCACCCGCGCCGCACCTGGCTTCCGGGCTTCGCGAGGAACTGCTTGCGGCAGGCGTTCGTGCCGGTGCCGCCGTGGACTATCGCGGCGCCGGGACCGTCGAGTTTCTCTACGACGGCGCTACGGGTGTCTACTTCATGGAAATGAACACGCGCCTTCAGGTCGAGCACCCGGTTTCGGAAGCGATCTCCGGTCTCGACTTCGTCGAATGGCAGCTCCGCATCGCGGCCGGTGAGGGCCTGCCGCTCGAACAGACCGCGATCACCGAGAGCGGCCATGCCTTCGAGTCCCGGCTGTATGCGGAAGACACGAGCCGGGATTTCACGCCGTCTATCGGCACGATCAGCCACCTCGCGTTGCCGAAGCTGGCGCGGGTGGACAGCGGTGTCGAGGCCGGTCAGGCCGTGACGCCGCACTACGATCCGATGATCGCGAAGATCGTGACGTCCGGCCGCGATCGGCACGATGCGCTCCAACGCATGCGGCAGGCGCTAAACGACACGCGGGTCGCGGGACTCGAAACCAACGCGGCGTTTCTGCTGGCGCTGTGCAAGGAAGCCGCCTTCGAGGCCGGTGAGGTCAGCACCCGGTTCATCGAGGAGCATCGCGCCACGCTGTTCGATCGCGAGCCGGCGCGACGGGAAGCGCTCGTGGCCGGCGCCTTGTGGCAAGCAACGTCGCGGGCCGGTGACGACGGTCCCTGGACGAGCCTCGCGGGCTGGCGCCTCAACGATCGGAGAGTGACGACATTGGCTCTCCGTGAAGACGCCACCACGACCGTGCTCACTCTCCGTTGCACGGCCGACGACTTCGAACTGCTCGTCGAACCGGCTGCCGCCGCGGCCGACCGGCGGCAGACTGCAAAGCCAGCCGCGACGTTTCAGCTCGACGGCCGGCTGATCGGGCGCAGCGCTTCGGTACTCGACTATACGCTCGGTGACTCTGCGCTTCGCGCGCACGTCGCGCCGCATCGCGACGGCCTGCGCGTCTGGATCGACGGCGACGCGGCAGGCACTCCTGTCGACCTGAGCTTCGTCGAACTGGCAACGACCGCCGGCCAGCACAAGAGCGCGGAGGGCTCGCTCGACGCACCGATGCCCGGCGTCGTGGTCGAGGTTCTCGTCGCCGCGGGCGATCGGGTGAGCGCGGGCGACACGCTGCTCGTGCTCGAAGCCATGAAGATGGAACATCAGGTGCACGCGCCGGCCGACGGCGTTGTGAAACGCGTGCTCGGCCGCGCGGGTGCGCAGGTCAGCGAAGGCGACCGTCTGATCGAGCTGGGCGAGGAGTAACGGCTCCCTGAACGCCGCAGCTACGCGATCAGGTACGGCAGCGACAGCGTCGCGATCCCCAACACGAGAAAGAAGCCGCACATGTCGGTCACGGTCGTGAGGATCGGACCGGAAGCGACCGCGGGATCCACCTTGAAGTGCTTGAGGAGCAGCGGCACGCAGCCGCCGATGGAGACCGCGACGATCGTGTTGATACCGAGCGCGAGACCGACTACGGCCCCCAGCGCGGCGTTGCCCTGCCAGAGATACGCGGCGACGGCCAGCAAGGTCCCGAGTGCGGCGCCGTTAATGAGTCCGACCGAAACCTCCTGCCACCAGACGCGCAGCACGTCCCGCGGCTTCACGATGCCGAGCGTCAGCTCCCGCATGCTGACCGCGACGGCCTGGTTCCCCGAGCAGCCGCTCATGTCCGAGACGATCGGCAGAAACACGGCCAGCGCGATCACGGCGGCAAGCGTGTCCTGGAACATCGCGATGACGCTTGCCGCGATGATGTTCAGAACGATGTTGACGCTGAGCCACGACAGACGACGGCGCGAGCGCGACACCAGCGGCATGGCGCGCAGCTCCTCGCCGCTCACGATGCCCTGAACCTTGAGCTGGTCGCTGGAGGCCCGCTCCGCAAGCGCTTCCTGAAGATCCTGGCGGCGTACCCGGCCGACGAGCCGGCCGCCGTCGTCGACGATGGGTACGCCGGGCGTTTCGTACTCGTCGAAGTAGTCTTCGAGCACGTCGAGATCCGCCGTTACGGGCAGCGTAACGACCGGCTCCGCGACCGTGCCAAGCGGTGAGTCGGGATTCGCCAGCAGCACGTCCTCGATGTGCACGGCGCCACTTGGCCGGCCGAGTGAATCGAGGAGCAGCAGCCGCGCCGGCAGCTGCTCGATCTCCTTACGACGGGCACGCACGTCGCGGATGAAGTCCCGCTGCCGGATGGTCTCCGGATACGCGAAGTGCTCGAGCTCCATGACGCCGCCGGCGACGTCGGTCGGGTAGTCGATGAGCTCCCTTACCTCGCCGGCGGCTTCCGGATCCATGGAGCCAAGAATGGCCTCGGCATGGGCCCGGTCCAGCGAACCGAGAATATCGGCGACGTCGTCGCTGGGCAGTTCGTCGACGATGTGCGCAGCGGCTTCGGTATCGAGGTGATCGATCAGGTCGGCGGCGAGCTGGTCCGGGAACTCGTGGAGCAGATCGGCCGCCTCGTCCGGCGGCATCAGCGCCAGAAGCCGCTGCTGATCCTCGGACGACAGACGGAACAGTACGCGCACCGTCTCTTCGGGCGGCAGCTTCGCCAGCACGGCCTCCGCGCCGTCCCTGTCGTCGTCCGCTATGCGTTCTCTCAATGCCTCCCAGGGCTTGAGATCCTGAGCGGGCGTTGCCATACGCTTCCCCTTCCGTGTGTTGCGGCCAATGTGCCCGCGCGGCAGAGTAGCCGCAAGCCCGAGGCAACGACTGCAACTGCCCGGAATCGCGCTGGCGAGGCGAAACGCGTTAAGTTAGCGGCTGGTTTAGCTACGGAGCCGCGCGGATGCTGCTGGCACTGGTTGGCGTCATCGCAGGTATCGTCGTGCTGATCGCGGGCGGAGCCCTGCTCGTACGGGGCGCGTCCGAAATCGCCGGCAAGTTCGGTGTTCCGCCGCTCGTCATCGGGCTGACGATCGTCGGCTTCGGCACGAGCTCGCCGGAACTGCTCATCAACGTCTTCGGCGCCCTGCGCGGCGCGACCGATATTGCCTTCGGCAACGTCGTCGGCTCGAACATCTCGAACTTCGGGCTCGTGCTCGGTACGGCGGCGCTCATTTCGCCGATCGCGATCCAGAGCCAGCTCGTGCGCCGCGAGATTCCGCTGTTGATCCTGATTACGACGATCATGACCGTCATGGCGCTCGACGGCCTGCTCGAAGGTCAGCCGCCGTACATCAGCCGCTCCGAAGGCATCGTGCTGCTGCTCCTGTTCTGTATCTTCCTCTACATAAATGCCCTCGACGTGCTACGCACACCGGACTCGGACCCGCTCCTTGCCGAGATCGACGACAATCCGTTAATCGAAAATCAGGCCGTATCCAGATTTAGCTGGCTGTTTCTCCTCGCCGGCTTCGTGCTGTTGTTCGCGGGTGGTGAGCTGACGATACGGAATGGTATCGACCTGGCCGACTCGCTCGGTGTATCGGCGACGATCGTCGGTCTGTTCGTCGTCGCCGTCGGCACCAGCATGCCTGAGCTCGTCACGTCGGTGATCGCTGCGTTACGCGGCGAGCCGGACCTCGCACTCGGCAACGTCGTCGGCTCCAATATCTTCAACTCGCTCATGGTGCTGCCGGCAAGCGCCATCATTACCGAAGTGGAGGTTCCGGCCGGCGGAGTCGCGGACCTGATCCTGTCCTGGGCCCTCGTCGTACCGCTGATACCGATCTTCCTGTTCGGCGGAGCCAGACTCGGACGCAGCGCCGGCATCCTCCTGCTGGGCATTTATCTGGGCTACATCGTACTGCGCGTAGTGCTCGATCCGACTGCGCCGTAACACCATCCCGAGTCGCCGCTCAGCCCGATCCGCGGGTCCGTGTCCGTCCCTGGCGGGCGTTCTTCTCGATGAACTCGATAATCATGCCCGCGACGTTTTTCTTCGTCGCACTCTCGATGCCCTCGAGTCCGGGACTCGAGTTCACCTCCATGACGACCGGTCCATGATTCGAGCGCAGGAGGTCGACGCCGGCGACATTGAGCCCCATTACCTTGGCCGAACGCACGGCGGTGGACCGCTCCTCGGGGGTGATCCTCACGAGCTTCGCGGTGCCGCCGCGATGCAGGTTGGAACGAAAATCGCCCTCGGCGCCCGTTCGCTGCATGGCCGCGACGACCTTGCCGCCGACGACGAAACAGCGGATATCGCTGCCGCCCGCTTCGGAAATGAACTCCTGCACCATGAAGTTGGCTTTCAGACCGCGAAACGCTTCGATGACACTTGACGCCGCCTTCTTGGTTTCCGCGAGAACGACGCCGACACCCTGCGTACCCTCCAGTAGCTTGATCACGACCGGCGCGCCGCCCGTGATCTTCAACAGGTCGGCAGTATCCGAAGGCGAGTTCGCGAAGCCGGTGACCGGCAGCCCGATACCCTTGCGCGAAAGAAGCTGCAGCGCGCGAAGCTTGTCCCGGGATCGGGTAATGGCTACCGACTCGTTGACTGAGTAGACCCCCATCATCTCGAACTGCCGGACGACAGCGGTGCCATAGAAGGAGATCGAGGCTCCGATACGCGGGATGATCGCATCGACGCCCTTTATCTCCTCACCCTTGAGGTGAATACTCGGTTTGTGGCTCGTAATGTTCATGTAGCAATGCTTGTGATTGATCACGAGCATTTCATGGCCCCGCTCTTTCCCCGCCTCCACGAGGCGGCTCGTGGAATACAGGGAGCGATTGGTAGACAGAACGGCGATCCTCATCTTCAGCCCTTGTTCCCGACAGCGAGTGGCGGCGGCGCGGTGTACTCCTGAGCGAATGTCTCGACGGCGTCTTCGGCCTTCGGTACGTTGGTGAATGATGCCAGATGGAACAACGCATCCCCTTCGTGCGCAAGCGGGAGGTTGGTCCGTCCGATCACGATCCCGTCGAAGGGCGCGGTCACGTGGAGTTCCTCGTCGCCCAGCGGGTCGGAGATCGTGGCCAGCCGCTTGCCTTCGCCGATGCGGTCGCCGAGATGCGCCTTGTTCGTGACGATGCCGCTCGCCGGCGCCCGGACCCAGCGGGTGTTCCGGGCAAGCACCGAAGAGACGCTGCGCGGCTTCTTCGGCGGCGGCAGCATGCCGATGTGACGCATGACGTCGAGAATGCCCCTGAGCCCGGCGCGAATACCCATCTCGTCGAAACGCAATGCCTCGCCGGCCTCGTAGATCAGCACGGGCATCCCGAGTTCGGCCGCGTAACCGCGCAGGCTGCCGTCGCGGATGTCCGCATCGATGACCACCGGCGCACCGAAAGCCTTGGCAAAATCGAGTGTCGCCCGGTTGTCGATGTTGGCTCGCACCTGCGGCAGATTCGCGCGGTTGATTGCACCGGTGTGCAGGTCGATACCATAGTCCGCTTTCGCAACGATCTCGGTGCTGAAACGGTGGGCAAGCCGGGCGGCAATCGAGCCCTTCGCGCTGCCCGGAAACGAGCGGTTGAGATCCCGCCGGTCGGGCAGATAGCGCGACTGATCGAGGAAACCGTGGACGTTGACGATCGGTACGGCCAGCAGCGTGCCGCGCACCGACTTGAGCAGCTTTAGCTTGAGCAGCCGGCGAACGATCTCGACACCGTTCAGCTCGTCGCCGTGGACCGCAGCCGACACGAACATCACCGGGCCCGGACGCTTGCCGCAGACGACGTGCACGGGCATGCCCAGCGACGTCGAGGTGTACAGGTCGGCCACGGGCAGCGTAACGTTGACGCGCTGTCCCGGCTGAACCACGGCATCCCCGATTTCGATCGGGCGGTTCTTTTCGCGCTTTGCCATTCAACGTCTCCCCGTCAAATATGAGCGGCCCGGATCGACGAGCGCACGCCCCTTCATCGCCGTTCGCCCGAGCAGCATTCGAAACAGCATATTCTCACGCGAAGTCAGGGTAATTTCGATCGGCCAGCGCTCGCCACCCAGCTCGAGCAGCGATCGGATGACGGGGCGTTCCTCCCGGTGGCCGCCCGAATCCGTTACGTCTCTGCGGTCGATCACTTCGGCGCGGCAGGTGACCGACAGCCTGAGATCTCTCTGCTTCGGGTGAAGTCTGAACTCGACCCACTCGGCACCACCGTCACGATACGTCCGCAGCTCGTACGCGTGCAGTGCGGAGGTTCGGGCACCCGTGTCTACTTTTGCCTTTATTCGGTCGATGCCGAGTTCCGGCAGCGCCACCCACTCCCGCCAGCCGAGCGTCAACCGTTGGGTTTTCTTCACACCACGCTACTCCGCCGAAGCCGCGCCGTTACCGGATCCGTCCTCATTGTCGCGCCGAAGCGTTACCAGGGTCCAGCCGGCGGCCGGTGCGAACGTCTCTTCGCGGGCCGGGAACCTCAAGCCGCCGCGAACGTCTACGCCGAACAGGAGGATCGCGTCGGGATGGCGTTCGCGATAGGCGCCGAGATCGAACGCCTCGGTCAGTTCGGTGAGGCGAACCGTAGCACCGGCACTCACCACGGCGACCAGTTCCTCCACGGTCTGGTCGCCGTAGGCAAGCAGGCGTCCGCTCATCGAACCGGCGACGCTGTGCTTCTCGTGGCCGCTGTCGCGACGTGTGTTCGTCGTGAAGACGTGGTCGCGGCCGAAGTCGTTGGCGAAGCGCACGCAGCTCAGCTCGTTCAGGCCCGGCTGCTGCGACACGGCGACGAGCGTACCTATGCCGGCGAGGTCGAGATTGCGTTCGGCATAGCTCGATACCGGACTGCCATAGAAGACGGGGAGCCCGTCCATCCTTGCGCTGCGGATGCTCGCCCAGTGCGTGTCGGTCACGCGCACGTCCCTGCCGGTATCCCGAATCGCTCTTGCGAGCAGGCGGCCGAAGGGGTTGGCGCCGACGACGAGTACGCCCGTCGGCTCGGGTTCGGCGACGCGGAGCAGCCGCGCGACGGCCCGGGTGAACAGACTCTGGATGACGACCGTCCCGATGATGACGCAGAAAACGAGTGGAACGAGGGTTTCCGCCCCCGGATAGCCGCGATCTTCGAGGCGCAGCGCGAACAGCGAGGACACGGCCGCCGCGACGATCCCGCGAGGGAAGACCCAGCCGACGAACAGGACTTCGCGAAACGTGAGCTTGCTTCCCAGCGCGCTGACCCAGGCGCGCAGGGGTCCGGCCACGAGCTGCAGCAAGACCACGATCGTTATTGCGCCCGGCCCGATCTCGATGATTTGATCGAGCTCGAGCTGGGCGGCGAGGATGATGAACAGGCCGCCGATCAGGAGCAGCGTCAGGCTCTCCTTGAAGCTCAGGATGTCCTCGATGTCGACGCCGCGCATGTTCGCGAGCCAGATCCCCATGACGGTCACGGCGAGAAAGCCGGACTCGGCCTGGACGTACTCGGCGGCGGCAAAGACACCGAGCGCAGCAGCGAGTGCCGAGTACTCGCGCAGCAAATCGGGGATCAGACGCCGCCTCAGAACCCAACCGTAGAGCCAGCCGCCCGCGGCGCCGAGCGCGAAACCCAGAACGACGATCACGCCAACCGTCCAGGCGATGTGAAGCAGGGTGCCGCCCCCGGACACCGCGACGATCACCTCGAAGACGATCAGCGCAAGGATTGCGCCGAGCGGATCGATCAGGATCGATTCCCAACGAAGTATGCTGGACACCGTTGTCGAGGGCCGGACGGCGCGCAGGAGCGGCATCACCACAGTCGGCCCGCTGACCGTGACGATTGCACCGAACAGCGCGGCGAGCAGCGGATCCCAGTCCAGCACCCAATAAGCGAGCACGGCGCTCGCGACCCAGGTAACGACGACTCCTACGGTGACGAGGTTGCGGACCACGGAACCGTGACCGCGTATTTCGGCGAAACGAAGGGTCAGGCTGCCCTCGAAGAGTATGATCGCGACGGCAATCGGCACGATCGCGGAGAGCACGTCCCCGAACAAGGCGTCGGGATCGAGCAAGCCCAGGGATGGGCCGGCAGAGATGCCGGCAAGCAGGAGGAGCAAAATAGCCGGCAGCTTGAGCCGCCACGCCAGCCAGTTGCAGACGAAGCCGGCGACACCGATGGTCGCCAATGCGACTAGGTCGTAAGCGTGCACGGAATCACCAGCACCATAGCAAGCAACTCCGTCTGTATCGGCGGGGCTGCAATAAACTTTCGGTCTTCGATCCCGGCGCTCATCCGGACCGGCGATATCACGACGCCGATCCGGCGTGATGCGCGATGAGCGTTATCGCAACTATCTCAGTTCGTCGAAGTATTCCGCGACCGCGAAATCTCCGCCCAGCGCCTTGTAAAGGGCAGCCAGCGCCGTGGCGCGATCCGTCCTTGCCTGTGCCAGCAGATCGTCCAGCTCGATACGCGTCCGATCCGCGTCGAGGACCGCCAGATACGGATCCTCGCCCACGCTGTAGCGCAGCTCGGCCAGCCGCGCCGCCTCGGTCGCTTCGGTAACGGCCTCCGTCAGCCGGGCGGCACGCTCGGTTGTCGCACGATAGTTGGCGAGCGCGTTCTCGGTTTCTTCGAGCGCAATGCGCCAGGCCTCTTCGAACGCCGCGAGCGCGAGAGCGGCACGCGCCTCGGCCGCGAGAATCCGCTGATGGACACGGCCATAGTCGAGGATGCGCCATGAGATTGCCGGCGCGACGCGCCAGCGCTCCGCCGTCGTATCGCCGATCGCCGAACTCTCTACCCCGGTCCAGCCGAAATCGCCGACGAGGTTCAGCTTCGGATACAGCTCGGCGGTCTCGACGCCGATATCGGCCGTCGCCGAGGCAAGCCGGCGTTCGGCGGACAACACGTCGGGCCGCCGCGCGAGCCACTCGTCGGGCGTTCCGACCGCGACCATCGCCGGAAGCGCCGGCGGCCGCGTAGGCGGCGTGAGGATTTGCCGCAGTGCTGCGACCGGCTGACCGGTCAGCACCGAGAGGCGCTGTTCCGCGCGCACGATAGCGGCTTCGGCAAGCGGGATGTTCGCCGCAATCTGACGCTCCACTGCACGCGAACGCGCCACGTCGAACGCCGTTCCACGGCCGGCTTCGAGCTCGGCTTCGAGGATGGCGAGACTGTCGGCCTGATTGCTGAGGTTGGCTCTCAGTATGTCGAGCCGCAGCGACTCGCCCTGCCACTGAAAATAGGTTTGCGCAACCTCGGCGACGATGGCGAGCTCGACGGCGTAGAGCGTCGCCGCGTCAGCGTCGACCCGGTAGCGAACGGACTCGGACTGGCGCCGCAGGCTGCCGAACAGATCGATCTCCCAGGCAACATCGAAGCCCGCGCGATAACGCTCGACGACGCCGAGCCCCGGGAACGCGAACGGATCCTGCTCGGCGGGGCGACTCCGCTCGTACTCAGCGTTGATCGTCGCGGTCGGCAACAAACTGTAGATCGCGAGGCCGCTCAGTGCACGCGTCTCGTTGAGCGTTGCGAACGCCTGCGCAATGCTCGTGTTGTTCGTCTTCGCCAGCTCGATGAGCTGGTTGAGCTCGGAATTGCCGAGACTCTGCCACAGGCCCTCTATCTCGACTCCGTCGGGGGCGGTGACCTTCGCGGCGGCGGCGAATTCGTCCGGCAGCTCGACGGGCTCCGGCTTGTAGTCCGGCCCGGCCGCGCAGGCCGACAGCGTCGCGGTCAACGCAGCGAGAACGAGCTTACGCATGGGCCACCTCCCGCGACGCCTTGAGGCGTTCCTCGAAACGACGGATGAGCACATAGAACACCGGTGTAAAGATCAGACCGAAGAAGGTGACGCCCAACATGCCGAAGAAGACCGTCACGCCCATGACGTGACGAATCTCGGAGCCGGCCCCCGACGCGAACACCAGCGGAGTGACGCCCGCGATGAACGCGAAGCTCGTCATCAGAATCGGGCGCAGACGAATCCGGCAGGCCTCGATGGCGGCGTCGTAGATACTGCGGCCAAGCTGCTCGAGATCGCGCGCGAACTCGACGATCAGGATGGCGTTCTTGCAGGCGAGGCCCATCAGGACCACCAGACCGATCTGCGTGAAGATGTTGTTGTCGATGACCACCGGTGGCACCGAGACCGGCGGCGGCGGGATCATGCCGAACCCGATCTGCAGGCCGAAAATCAGCCCCCTGATCTCGTTGATGGTCCAGATTCCGGCGATAGCCGACAGCAGGCACAACGGCACGATCAGAATGACCACGAGCGGCAGCGACAGGCTCTCGTAGAGCGCGGCGAGGATCAGGAACACGAAGATGATGCACAGCGGGAACACGATCAGCGCCGCATTGCCCTGGTTGGCCTCCTGGAAAGTCAGCCCGGTCCACTCGAAGCCCATGCCCTTCGGCAGGATGTTGTCCGCGATGTCCGCGGCGACGCGCAGCGCCTCCTGCGACGACATTTGCGCAGGATCGATGCCGGCGGACACGTCGGCCGCCGGATAGCCGTTGTAGCGGATCACGGGATCGGGCCCGAAGCTTTCCTCGACGCTCATGACGCTCGTCACGGGGATCATCCGGCCTTCGGCGTTGCGGACCTTCAGCAGCGAGACGTCGCTGACGTCGTCGCGGAACCGCGCGTCGGCCTGAACGTACACGCTGTAGGTGCGGCCGAACAGGTTGAAGTCGTTGACGTACGCCGATCCGAGATAAGTCTGGAGCGCATCGAAGACATCCGTCAGGTTCAGGTTCTGCTCCTTGACCTTGCGGCGGTCGACGATCGCTTCGAGCTGCGGCACGTTCGACTGATAGGAACTCAGCACGGAATAGGGATCGAAGCCCGGCGTCTGCCGCAGCGTGCCCGCTATCGCCTGCGTCTGCAGGTTGAGCTCGCCGAACCCGAGATCGCGTTTGTCCTGGATGTACATCTCCACGCCGGACGCGTTGCCGAGACCCAGGATCGGGGGCGGCATCAGCGCGAACGCGAGCCCCTCCTCGAGTGTCGAGTACGCTCCGGACAATTGCGCGGCGATCTCCGGGGCCGTGCTGTCGCGGTCCTCCGGGGCATCGATACCCACGAACATCGTGCCGACGTTCGGCGTGTTGACGAAGTGCACGCCGTTGAGCCCGGGAAACGCCACGGCGCTCGCGACGCCGGGTGTGGCGAGCGCGATGTCCGCCATCTCACGCAGCATCGCATCCGTGCGGTCGATCGTTGCCCCCTCCGGCAGCAGCGTGACCGCGAACAGATACTGCTTGTCCTGAGTCGGAATAAATCCGCCAGGGACCGACCGGAAGCCCATGAACGCAACCACGATCAGGAGCCCGTAGATGATGGTCAGGCGGCCGCCGCGGCCGAGATTGCGCTGCGTGCTGCGACCGTAAGCCTCAGCCCCGCGGGCAAACACGCGATTGAACGGGCGGAAGATCCAGCCGCACAGGAAATTGATTATCCGGCCCGTCGTGCCCGCGGGAGCGCCCTGCGGTTTCAGCAGCACGGCGGCCATCGCCGGCGACAGGGTCAGTGAGTTGAAGCCCGAGATGATCACGGCCGCCGAAATCGACACCGCGAACTGGCGATAGAACTCGCCGGTTACCCCCTCGAGGAAGGCCAGCGGCACGAACACGGCCGCCAACACGAGCGTGATCGCGACGATAGGCCCGGACACTTCGCCCATCGCGTCCTGCGCCGCGACTCTGGGCGATTTCCCCATCTCGATATGCCGCTCGACGTTCTCGACGACCACGATCGCGTCGTCGACGACGATCCCGATAGCGAGTACCAGACCGAACAGCGTCAGCACGTTGATCGAGAAGCCGAGCAGCAGCAATACCGCGAACGCGCCGACGATCGACACGGGCACCGCGAGCAGCGGAATGATCGATGCCCGCCAGGTCTGCAGGAACAGCACGACGACGATGACGACGAGCAGCACGGCCTCGAGCAGCGTCGCGATGACCGACTCGATGGACTGGCGCACGAAGACCGTCGGATCGTAAACGACCTCCCAACCGACGCCCTCGGGGAAATCCTCGGAGAGCTGCTCCATCGTGGCACGCACGGCGTTGGAGAGTTCGATCGCATTGGCGCCCGGCGACGCGAAGATCGGCAGCGCCGCCGCTTCTTTGTTGTCCAGCAGCGAGCGCAGCGAATACGTCTGCGAGCCGAGCTCGACGCGGGCGACGTCGCCGAGCGTCGTCACCGACCCCGGTGCCTCGCCCGTCTTGAGCACGATGTTCTCGAATTCGGCGGTCGTCCTGAGACGGCCCTGCGCGCTGATCGAGTACTGCACGGGATTCGCGGCCGGATTGGGCGGACCGCCGATCGTTCCCGCCGACACCTGGATGTTCTGCTCGCGAATCGCGGCCACGACGTCGCCGGCTGTCATTTCGCGCGACGCCACCTTCTCGGGATCCAGCCAGATCCGCATCGAGTAGGTACCCGCGCCGAACACGAGCACCTGGCCGACCCCGCTGAGCCGGGCGATCTCGTCTTTGACCCTGAGGTTGGCGTAGTTGGACAGGTATGGCCCGTCGTACTCGCCGTTGGGCGACGTGACGTGGACGACCATAGTCAGGTTCGGCGACGACTTCGCTGTCGAGACGCCCAGCGCGCGCACGGCTTCCGGCAGCCGGGGCAGCGCCGTGGCTACACGGTTCTGCACCTGCACGGACGCCAGATCGATGTCGGTTCCGCCCTTGAACGTCACCTGCACGATCAACTGACCGTCCGAGCTTGCGACCGACTTCATGTAGATCATGTTCTCGACGCCGTTGATCGCCTCCTCGAGCGGTGCGGCGACCGTCTCGGCAATCGTCTTCGGATTGGCTCCGGGATAGGTTGCCGTGACCTGAATCGTCGGCGGAACGACGTCCGGGTATTCGCTGACCGGCAGGTTCGGAATCGCGACGAGCCCCGCGATAAGAATGAAGATCGACAGGACGCCCGCAAAGATCGGGCGGTCTACGAATACGCGTGACAGATTCATTCGCCCGCGACCTGTCCTTCGGCCGGAGCCTGCCCTTCCGCGGGGGCCTGGGCGACGACCTGCATGGGATCGCTCATCGGCACGACCGTGGCCTGCACCGGGGCGCCCGAGAAGAAGATCTTGCGCACGCCGTTGACGACGATGCGCTCACCGCCGTCGAGCCCGGCGTCCACGACCCTTAAGCCCTCGACTTCGCGGCCCAGAACGACGTCGCGGCGAACGGCCGTATCGTCCGCGCCGACGACGTAGACGTACTTGCGGTCCTGGTCGGTCATGACGGCCGCCTCGTGGATCAGCACGGCCTCGTACTCGCCACTGCCGAGCAGCCGGACCCGGGCGAAGAGTCCCGGTATCAGGTAGCCGTCCGGATTCGGGATCAGCGCCCGTCCCTGGATCGTCCCGGTCGCGGGATCGATCTGGTTGTCGACGAAATCCATTTCGCCGCGAAACGGAAAATCCGTCCCGCCGGCCAGCCCGACCTGCACCGGGTTACGTGTATCGCGCGAGCTCGGTCGTTCGCCCGCTATCGCCTGCGCCTGATACTTGAGATAGATGTTCTCGTCGCCCTCGAACACCACGTGCATCGGATCGATGGACACGAGGGTCGTGAGGATGACGCCGTTGGGCGTCACGAGGTTGCCGGGCTTGATGAGCGCCTCGCCGACGCGGCCGGCGATGGGCGCCGTGACGCGGGTGAACTCGAGATTGAGCTCGGCCGCGTCGAGCGTCGCCCGGGCAGCCCGCAGGTCGGCCTCGGCCTGCCGCTGCTCGCCGCGGCGCTGCTCCAGCTCCTCGACGGACACGGCACGCGCCTCGGCAAGCTGCTCGGCGCGGGCCAGATCCTGGCGCGCCAGCTCGACGCGGGTCTCGGCACGGGCGACGTCGGCGCGCGCCGACGCGACCGTGGCGCGGTACTCGCGATCGTCGATCGTGAAGAGCAGGTCGCCTGCCTCGACGACGGCGCCCTCCTCGAAGTGCACCGCGTCGATGTAGCCGGTGATTCGAGGCTGCAAATTGACCGTGTTGACCGCCTGAATGCGGCCGGTGAAGTCGTCCCACTCGACGATGGGTTTGACGACGACTTCCGCCACGCCGACGCCGGCCGGCGGGATCTGTCCGCCCGGCGGTCCGCCGCCACCGCCGCCGCAGGCAGCCAGCATGAGGCTTGCCAGGGGCAGCAATACCGCGGTTACTCCTCGCAACCGCCGATTCTGATAAGGATTCATCGACTCAAGTCTCTTCTGAAGTTTTGGATTCGGTTTCGTCGTCGGCCGTCCACTCGAGCGCCAGCTGCTCCAGTGTGTCCACCAGGCGTCGCCTCACGTCCGCGGGCAGTTCCGGGCAGTCGAAGACGTCGGCCCAGAAAAGCCCCATGGCGGCCAGCCGGAGAACATGCTGCCGAAGCGCGGAGTCCGTCCATTCGACTTCCTCGAGTCGCCGGCGTTCGAAATCGCGTGCGGGATCGAGGATCGGCGGGTCGAGCGTCACGGCACTCATCATCCCGGTCACGAAACGCCGCCTCTCGGGCTCCTCCGCCGTGTGCGCCCTGATGAACGCCACGAGCTCCGCGGCCTCCGCCGGGCAGCGTTGCGGACAATTCTCGTCTTCGATGCGTTTCCATTGTTCGAGGTCCTGCTCGACCAACGCTTTCAGCAGACGTTGCTTGGTCGGAAAGTGGTAGGTAATTCCGCCGCGGGTCACACCGCTGACCTGGGCGATTTCCTCAAAGGTCAACGCACCGGCGCCGCGCTCCATGACGATCTGGCGCGAGGCGTCGATAACCTTCTGTCGTGCTGTCGGCTGCCTTCCCACGGCGCAAACTATACAGAACGTTTTGTATAGCTATAAGACAAATTTGTTACTGGATGTAATCGCCAGCGGTAAACCAAACCCGGTGCCCGCGCATTAATTAAGGTACGGAAGACGACGACAGGGAGTCGCAGAATGAAATTATGTAAAGTTTTGCTCGCTGGCGCTACCGTGGCGTTATCGGCCTGCGCGACCGACGGCAGCCTGAGTCAGCAAATGGCGGCATTTGAAGGCCAGCCGATCGGTGTCGCGACGGCAGCCTGGGGCGCCCCGCAGACCGAAACCGAGGTGGGCGATCAGACCGTCAGGATATGGCGGGATTTTACCGTTGGGACAGCAGGCACACCCGAGCTGCTCTGCGAGCGCATGCTGGCCGTCGGCGCCGATGGCGTCGTAACCGGCTGGCGCTGGCGCGGCGACGCATGTCCGGCGCTCGGCGCGCGGACCGCGGCGGTCGCCCGGCTCGTTCCGTAGCCACAGGAGCTGCGTGTTGCAGCGATCTGCGGTCCGGCTGCGGAGACGTTACCGCCGCTTCTACTCGGTCAGCTCGTTTGCCTTTTCTTCGAGTTCCGCCGCCTTCTCCCCGACCGCGCGCTCTGCGTCGTCCAGCGCAGCAGCGGCCGAGTCCGTCATTTCCTCGGCAGCATCTCTCGCAGCGTCCATCGCCGTGTCGAGTTCCTCGCCCGCTGCTTCGGCCGCCGCGGCAGCCTCGTCCCTGACGTTCGCCGCCGCCTCGCCGGCGCGGTCGGCCATGTCTCCGGCAACGGCAGCCGCCTCCTCGACGACCTCTTCGGCAGTCTCACCCGCCTGCTCGACGGTCCCTTGATCGCACGCGGCCACGGACAATATTCCGACGGCCGCAAACCACAGCAGCATTTTCTTCATGTAACTCTCCCTGACGGGCGAAGCCCTTAGTCTTTTTGTTGGATCTTACCTTGTTGAATCCTGACGCCTCGGATTCCGACGCCGCTCACGCGTCCCGCGCCCGCCGCCGAACAACCAGATTGGCGACAGCCCCGATCACGACGCCCGCCATGGCGGTCCAGATCAGCGGATTCAGCGCGCTTTCGCCGGCGATGACCGGCGCCTGCGCCGCAAGCAGGCCCGTCACGAACATCCCGCCCCGGACCCGCGGCACGTTCAGCCGCTCGCGGGAAACGTCGCCGACCGAGTCGAGCCGGCTGGTGGCGAACATAGCGAAGGCGTAGGCTACGATCAAGACCGTCGCGACCCAAAACAGCGCACCGTCGAGCTCCGTCATCGCCGGCATCCCGACCCCGTCCCTGACGACGAGGACCATCGAGGCGATGAGACATACGCTGCCGAACAGGATCTGCATGCGCGCCGGGCGTGCGAGAGACGCGTCGAGAAAGAAGGCAATCGTCGCAGCAATGCCGATGAGCGGGTCGTCCACGGCACCCATCGCCCAGAGCACCAGGCCCGTCAACAGAATCGAGTCGGTCCAGCGGACGGGCAGTCCGGTCGTCCGATTGACGATTCGCGCGAGAAACAGCGCGACGAATACCGGCAGGACGCTGACCGGTCCCAGCACCGCGATCGCGAGGAACGCCAGCGCCATGCCGACGAAGGCAGCGGCATTGTCGTCCGGAGCGAGTTCGCGGGTGAGCGCCCAGACACCGAAGCTTGCAAGCGCCGCCGCCAGCGCGGTGCCGCCCGGAGCCCCTTCGGTCAACCCGGACAGCGCTAACCCGGCACCGAGCGCGGCCGCGAGCGGCACGATCACGAGTACGGCCCGGTTCGTCGGGAAAGCCGGATCGACGGGCCGGGCAATCGAGGTAAAACGATAGACGCCACTCGCCATGCCAGGCTATCCGTCCGCCCGGGCCGCCGCCGCGAGATTCCGGCCGAGCTGCATCATGTGCACCTGATCCGGGCCATCCGCGAGACGGAGCGTCCGGGCATGTGCGTACGCGCGCGCGAGGAACACATCCTGGCTGACCCCGGCGCCGCCGTGAATCTGAATGGCCCGATCCAGGACCCGGCAGGCCATCGACGGCGCGACGATCTTGATCATGGCGATGAGATCGCGCGCGGTCTTGTTGCCGTCGCGATCCATCCGGTCCGCGGCTTTCAACGTCAGAAGCCGAGCCTGCTCGATCTCGCAGGCCGACAGCGCGATGTCCTCGCGCACCGACTGCTGGCGGCTCAGGCTCCTCCCGAACGCGACACGGTCCTCAGCGCGCCGGCACATGGCTTCGAGCGCACGCTGGGCGACGCCGACCAGCCGCATGCAGTGATGAATCCGCCCCGGACCCAGCCGCCCCTGGGCAATCTCGAAGCCGCGGCCCTCGCCGAGCAGCAGGTTGGCTGCCGGCACCCGTACGTCGCTGAACCCGACTTCCGCATGCCCCTCCGGCGCATCGTCGAAACCGAAGACCTTAAGCGGCCGGATGACGCGAACCCCCGGCGTATCGATCGGCACTAGGATCATCGACTGCTGGCGGTGCCGGTCCGCGCCCGCATCCGTTTTACCCATAACGATCAGAAGGCGCGCCCGGTCGCCGCACGCTCCGCTCGTCCACCACTTCCGGCCGTTGATCACGTAGTCGTCGCCGTCGCGCCGGATCGAGGTCTCGATGTTGGTGGCGTCCGACGACGCGACGTCCGGCTCCGTCATCGCGAATGCGGAACGGATTTCGCCGGCTAAGAGCGGCTCGAGCCAGGTCTGCTGCTGCTCGGGCGTGCCGTACCGGGCGAGTACCTCCATGTTGCCGGTATCCGGTGCGCTGCAGTTGAAGACCTCGGAGGCCCAGGTAACGCGTCCCATGATCTCCGCGAGCGGCGCGTACTCGAGATTCGTCAGCCCCGGGCTGAACTCGCCGTAGGCCTTCGGAAGAAACAGGTTCCACAGATCCGCCTCGCGGGCCTTCTGCTTGAGAGTCTCGAGCAGCGCCGGCGGCTCCCACCGGTTTCCCTGCTCGACCTCTTCGAAGAAGCGCGTCTCGTTCGGATAGACGTGCTCGTCCATGAAGGCGGTCAGGCGCTCGCGCAATCCGACGACACGCGGCGAAAACTCGAAATCCACTTGAGGCTCCCTGGCAGACCAACTTGCAAACCGTTGCGGGCCGCGACACTGTAGCAGCCTCTGTGCTGCCACGCTGCGGATCGCAATGAACGAGCGGATACGAATCGGCGGGGTGCCCGAGCATTTCAACCTGCCCTGGCGGCTGGCGCTTCAGACCGGCGCATTCGACACGCTCGGCGTCGAGGTGAGCTTCGCCGACTATCCCGGCGGCACCGGCGCGATGGCACAGGCGCTCGCCGACGACGAGCTCGATCTCGCACTCATGCTCACCGAGGGCGCGGTCTTCGACGTCCTCTCGGGCGGGGACAACCGGCTCGTCAAAGTCTACGTAGACTCGCCGCTGACCTGGGGCATACACGTCGCCGGAGCCGGGGACATCGACTCGGTCGCCAACATGCCCGGGCGGTCCGTGGCGATCAGCCGCCATGGCTCGGGCTCACACCTGATCGCGATCGTCGATGCGCTGGAGCGCGGCTTCGACGTGCGCGCTATGAACTTCGTGGTCGTCGACAACCTGGACGGCGCCCGAACGGCGCTGGCAGAAGGAAGCGCCGACGTGTTCCTCTGGGAAAAACACATGACACAGCCGCTCGTCGACAGCGGCGAATTCCGGCGCATCGGTGAGCGCGAAGTGCCCTGGCCCGCGTTCGTGGCGTCCGCCCGCGAGGAGGTCGCGAGAGACCGCGCCGACTTGCTCAGGCGAATCCTGTCGCTCGTGCAGGCGGCAGCGAACGAGTTGCGGTGTCGCGCCGATGCGGCGGAGCTGATCGCGGAGCGCTACGGCATCGCGGTCACCGACGCGACGGCGTGGCTCGCGCGGGTCCGCTGGTCGGACTCTTTTGCCCGTCCGGATGCCGCCCTCGGCCGCGTCCTCGAGGCACTCCACGCCCAGGGTGCGATTCCCGAACCGACGGTCGCACTCGATCGAATCTGGCGGAGTCTCCGAGCTCCGGGCGAGAGCCGATAAAGCGCCCGGGCGCGCTGGCGCCGAGTTTGGAAAGGCTTCAACGTAGCGGCTTCCACCTGGGGATGAGCTCATGAAGCGCTACGCAACGTTGTCGATTCTGCTCCTGGCTCCGCTGCTCACGGCGTTCATCGGCCGGATGCGCGACAGCCAAGCGATTACACGAGCCAGTCGCTCGTCGATTCCAGGCGTGTCCTGAACGCGGCCAGCAGTTTCGCGCCGATGGCGCCGTCGATCGCGCGATGGTCGCAGGACATGGTCGCCGTGACGACCGGACGAACCGTCGCAGCATCGTTCACGACGGCGACGCACGAGCGAACTTGCCCTACCGCGACGATTGACGCCTGCGGCGGATTGATTACGGCATCGAATTGATCGACGCCGTACATGCCGAGGTTCGACAGCGTCGTCGTGCCGCCGGAGAACTCTTCAGCGGCAAGCTTGCCGGCGCGGCCTCGCTCCGCGAGCTCTCTGGTGCGTGTCGATATCGTATCGATATCGAGCGTATCGGCAGCCCTGACAACCGGCGTGATCAGCCCATCGTCGCTGGCAACGGCGATCGCCACGTCCGCATGCGCGAAGCGATGCAGAACGTCGCCGTGGTACTGCACGTTGGCTTCGGGAACGTCCGCGAATGCCAGCGCCAGCGCTTTCACGAGACAGTCGTTGATCGATACGTTGCGCCCGGCGGCGTTGATCCGTTGACGCCTGTCGAGCAGCTCGTTCACGTCGATGTCGACGGTGAGATAGAAATGGGGAACGTTCTGCTTCGATTCGGTGAGCCGCGCTGCGATTGTCTTTCGCATGGAACTGAGCTTCACGACCTCGTAGTCCGCAGCGTCCGGACCGCGCCCGGCTGCGTGCGCATTCTCGACGTCTTCGGTCGTGATCCTGCCGCCGGCGCCCGTGCCGTCGATAGCGGCGAGCGCAACCCCAAGCTTCTCTGCCAGCCGCCGTGCCGTCGGCGTCACTTTGACGGCTGGCTCGACTCCCGCGGCCGGCTCGCTCTCGCGTCGGCTGCCCGCCCGCGCCGCCGCCTGCTCGACGTCATCCGTACTGATTCGACCGTCGGCGGACGTTGCCGGCACCGCTGCCAGATCGATGCCGAGCTTTTCGGCGAGCCGTCGCGCTGTCGGGGTCGCGCGAATTCTGCGTTCCCTCCCGTCGCGTGACGATCCGTTTCGTTGTGCGGGCACCTTCGCCGGTTGTGACGACACGGTAGCCGGCGCATCCCGGACGGACGCGCCGGTTCCGCGAAATCTGTCGATGAAAGCCTCGACGATGTCGTCCGCCTCATCGCCGTCGGCCAGCACTGCAAGGAGGCTGCCGACGCTGACGGTGTCGCCTGCCGCCACGACGATACGCCGCAACACCCCGCTCGCGTCCGCTTCGAATTCGTTGGCGATCTTCTCACTCTCGATATCGAGAATAACCTGGCCGCTGCTGACTGAATCGCCCTCGGCGATGCGCCACTCCATGAGTGTACCTTCCGTCATTTCGAGCCCCCAACGAGGCATCGTTATTGCGTGCAGCGCCATTTTGCGTCTCCGGTTCTTGCAGGATCGATGGGTTGCGGCGGGCCGAAAAGCATAGATAAAACCGGACGCGATTGTAAATCGCGGCGAACCGACCGCTTGCGATCGGAGTGCACGGCACGCAACACCCTCGCCGTTTTCTCGGCCGATTGACGTCGTGTACACTCGGCCGCGATCGTGCTGCGGGAGATCCCGACGGTGGCTGACGGGCGCATCGAAAGAATCAGAAGCGAGCTGCGGGATGCGGGTGTCGACGCAGCCGTCCTCACCAACCAGTACGACGTGTTTTACGCGAGCGGCTACAACTCGATCCTCGAACGCTGGTGGCTGCAGGAGCCCGTCGCGGCGGTCGTGGTACCGACCGACGACAGCTTGCCCGTGATGCTGGTCATCCCGGAAGCCAATATCGCGCTGCTTGCCGTCATGCAGGAACGGGGCAATCCCGATCGCGCCGACGAGATCCGGCCGTTCGAGCTTCTCAACTTCTGCGAGGTCGGCCGCGCTCACGATCCGCACTATCGCCCAGGCGCAATCGCAACGGCGTCGGCAGCCATAGCGGGAGAGCGCCTGCGCGGCGCGACTCAGCCCGACCTGATTGCAGCACTCAGGCTCGCACTCAATGACCACGGGCTCGACGACAAACGGATTGCTTTCGACGACCTGCGAGTCGGCAGCTACCTTCGCCGCGGCGACGGCGCGCTCGGCCTTGACATCGTCGACGGCCTCGACCTGATGATACGGGCGCGTATCGTCAAGACGCCCGAGGAACTCGCGACTTTCCGCCGCCTCGGCCCGCTCGCGGACAAGGCAGTCACCGGCGCCGCCGAACGGCTTCGGCCGGGCATCTCGTGGGATGAATTCCAGGCCGACGTTGCCGATCACATGGTCCGGCTCGGCCTGACGCCCGTCGACGAAGGCGCGTTGCTGTTCGGCGGTGCCTTTGCCGGGGAGTTCATCCCGGAGCTGTTCCGTACCCGCCACGACCGGCCGCTCGCCAAAGGACAGATCGTCATTCTCGAGACGCTGGGAACGAGCGAAGGCTACTGGATAGACATCAACCGGACGGCCGTGCTCGGCAGACCGACCGAGGAGTACCAGCGGGTTCACGACGTGGTCCGCGACGCCTTCCTCAAGATGATCGACGCCATGAAGCCGGGCGTATCCACCGGGACACTCCCGGAAATCGGGCAGCGGCATCTCATCGACCAGGGACTGAGCGCCCCCGAAAAGCTCCTCGTCATCGCTCACGGCGTGGGCGTGATGCCGGTCGAGATACCCATACCGTTCCCTTCGCAGGGATTGTTGGGCGCGCGCGGCTTCACGCTCGAGGAAAACATGGTCGTCAGCCTGGACTGCCTGTATTTCGGCAGCGAGTTCGGACCCTGCCACATGGAGAACGTGTTCATCATGCACGCCGACGGCGCGGAGAACACGTACGCCACGCCGAACGAACTGATCGAAGTGCACTAGTGTCCACACGCAGCGAGCATTTCACGACGGGGGTGCGGCTGCCGTGTCTTGCGGTAATTGTCCTGGGCATGTCCAGTGCGGCGGCCGCTGAGCTGCCGGCCACGCCGTGGGCGTGGTACGGCGGCGACGAATACGGTCGACGCTACTCGCCGCTAGCTCAGATCACGCCCGAAAACGTCGCCGACCTCGAGATTGCCTGGACCTACTCCACGGGAGAAGTCGAGCGCCGCGGCCCTGAGTTGATCCAGAACAGCTCGACGCAGAGCACGCCGCTCGTGGTCGATGGAAAGCTGCTCGTTTGTACGCCGTTCAACCGCCTCGTCGCTCTCGATCCGGCAAGCGGCGACGAGCTCTGGGTTTACGACGCGGAGATCGACCTGTCGTTCGAACTGCCGTTCCAGTACAACTGCCGCGGCGTCGCTGTCTGGAACGACGCCGAAGCGGAAGCGGGCGCGCACTGCGCGTCGCGGGTTTTGATGGGAACCAGCGATGCGCGCCTCATCGCGGTCGATCTCGACGACGGCCAGCCCTGTCGCGGCTTCGGCAGCGACGGTGTCGTTCCGGTGCCGTCGGAACCCGGCACCGAGTTTCCGGGCGAACGCAAGCTGCAAGCAGCGCCGCTCGTCGTCAACGACATCGTCGTGGTCGGCTCCTCGATCATGGACAACCTGCGCACCGACGCGCCGCGGGGCACGGTCCACGCATTCGATGCGCGCACGGGGAAGCCCGCGTGGCAGTTCGACCCGATCCCGCGCAGCGCCGATGATCCCGCGTGGGAGACCTGGCACGACGGCAGTGCGGCGCGTACCGGCGCCGCCAACGTCTGGACGGGAATGGTCGCTGACGCCGCACGCGAACTCGTCTACCTGCCCGTATCGTCGGCGTCCCCCGACTTCTGGGGTGGGGAACGTCCCGGCGACAACCTTTATTCGAGTTCTCTGGTTGCGCTCGACGCAAAGACCGGCACGGTGCGCTGGCATTTTCAGCACATCCATCACGACATCTGGGACTACGACACCTCGTCGCCGCCGTTGCTCGCCGATATCCGACGCGACGGCAAAACCGTAGCGGCCGTCATCCAGAATACGAAGCAGGGTTTCTCGTTCGTCCTCGACCGCGAAACCGGCAAGCCGGTGTTCGGTGTCGAAGAGCGCCCGGTGCCACAGGACGCGCTGGAGGGAGAATGGCTGTCGCCGACGCAACCCTGGCCGCTTGCGCCGCCGCCGCTCGTGCCCACGAAGGTAACGCCCGACGACGCGTGGGGATTTACGCCCTGGGACCGCCGTGCCTGCCGCAAGCGCATCGAGGAGCTTCGATCCGAGGGCATTTTCACGCCTCCGTCGACGGCGCCCGGAACCCTGCTCTCACCCGGCACGGCCGGCGGCATGAACTGGGGCGGCGCCGCGTTCGATCCGGCGAGCCAGCTGATGTTCGTCAACGTATCCAATGCGCCGCAGGTCGTAACGCTGGTACCGCGCGAAGAGATACCGGACGTCAAAGGCATCAGTCTCGTTGGCGGCCGCGACACCGCGGAAGGACGCGGTACGCCTTACGGCGTCCGTCGTGAATGGCTCGTATCGCCGTCCGGCGCACCTTGCGTTCCGCCGCCTTGGGGGGAGCTCGTCGCGGTCGACATGGCGGCCGGCGAAATCGTTTGGCGAGTGCCGCTCGGTTCGATCGAAAAATTCCTACCGTTCAGGATTCCATGGACCATGGGGACGCCGAACATCGGCGGACCGATCGTCACGGCCGGCGGACTCGTCTTCATCGGCGCGGCGATGGACGACAAGCTGCGGGCCTTCGACGTCGAGGACGGCGAGGAACTGTTCGTGAAGCGCATGCCGGCCGGCACGCAGACGACGCCGATCACCTACGCGGCAGACGGCCGCCAATTCGTTGTCATCGTGACCGGACAGCATCTGTGGTTCGGATCCACGGTCGGCGACGAGATCGTCGCGCTGGCGCTGCCCCGGGAAGCCATCTCCGACCAGAAGCTACCCCGACGCTGAATCAAGGCGACGCGGCTTCCGTTTCGGGAACCGAAAACTTGAGCAGCACGTTGCCCGGCATGCGTCCGCCGAACAGATAACCCGAGTTCACCAGCAGCGCCCCATCGACGACGACGGGGCCGGCGGACTCGATACTCCCGCCCTGCGCCTTTACGCCGGATATCGACTCGTATTCGCGGTTCGTGTCGTACTGCCAGATGATCTCGCCGCTGCTGCCGTCGAATGCGCGCAGAATGCCGTCGAAGCCACCGGCGAACACGACGTCCGGAATCGCGGTGGGCGGCGCCGACAACCCGGGATCGCACGCGGGCTTCAGTTCGTCCGCGCAGGTATCCTGCACCGGCGTAAACCACAGCGTCTCACCCGTGTTCGCGTCGAGCGTAAACATGCCCGGTTTGGCTTCGCCGCGCTCGGCATCGGTCGGGAGAAACAGCGTATCGGCATTGGGCGCGTAGACGCGCGTGCCTTCCGCCGCCAGTCCCCAGTGGACGCCGCCCGCAAAGCCGCCGCGACCGGTCTGGCGGCGCCACAAGAGCTTGCCGTCATCGGGATCGAGCGCGAACACGTCGGCCGACTTCTGCCCGGTGACCAGAATGTCCTCCGTCTCGGACTGCTTGATCAGCACCGGCGGTGCGCCGATGTCGAGATCCGGCCCGTTTTCCTCCGGACAGTTGGGGCCGCCGCCGATGAAGCAGGTCATGTTCCAGGCATCGCCGGCGATCGACTGATAGGTCCACAGCAGTTCGCCGGTATCGAGATCCATCGCGAGCACGGCGTCGCTCGTATCGGCAGCCGGCGACGTATACGCCTGACCCGTGCCGACGTAGAGACGGTTGCGCTCGACGTCGATCGTGGGACTGTTCCAGATCGGAGCGCCCGCGGGATGCCAGCGGCGCGTCCCCGCTGTCGTCGTCTCGCCCGTCAGCTGCGGATCCTCCGGAATGCTGTGCGTCGTCCACAGCGTTTCCCCCGACACCGCATCCAGCGCGACGACCGCGCCGCGAAACGTGCAGCACTCGTACGCCGGATCGGCCGCCGCCGCCCACTCCGAGGACGAGACCGGTACGAACAGTCTTCCGTCGAAGTAACGCGGCGACCCTGTGATCGTCGCATGCGCGTGGTCCGATACTCGCGTCTTCCACACGAGCTCGCCGCTCAGCGCCTCGACCGCGTAGACCTGCCCGATGAAGTCCCCGAAGAATACGTAGGGCAGCGCGTTGGCTCCATATCCGGACGGGTTCGCCAGCGCCGGCGAGACGCGCACCTCGGCGTCGGCGCTGAACCGCCAGTTGATACAGCCCGACTCGAAATCGAGCGAGTAGACGGTGCCGTCCTGACTGCCGACAAAGATGGCGCCGCCGCCGACCGCCGGCTGCGACCGCGCGCGGGTTGCGCCTGGAAAGGCAAACGCCCATTCGAGGTCGAGATCCGGCACGTTCTCAGCCGATAGCGCCGCCGTTTCGGCGGCGACGAACCGGGTGCTTTCGAGCGTCAGTCCCCAGCTCTCGAAGGCCGGCGGCGCGTCTCGCTCGAACGAGCCGCCCCCCTCGCAATAGACCTGCGCCGCCTGTGTCGGCGCTGCATTGAGCGCCGCACCGCCGAGATACTCGGCGAGCGCCGTTTTCTGCGCATCGTCGAGCATGGCGGCCTGGGTCTGCATGATGCCGTGCTTCATGGAGGCGTAGACGGCGTCCGGACCGATCATCTGGAAGGTCACCGAATGCGGCGCCTTGGGCACGCCGCCTTCATGACACTCGGCGCAGTGGCTCGCATAGAGCTCCGCTCCGTCGAGCGACCGGCTGACGGCGTCGATCGGCGCGGGCGTCTCGTCCGGCACTAACGCCGGATCCTGACGCGAGCACGCCGCGACGATGACAAGGGTGACCAGCAGAATCTGCTGCGGCAAGTAAGCGGATTTCGGCACGTCGTCTCCTCGCCATGCTGCACTGCACACGACGAAATGTCGCCGCGGACAGCGCTTTCAAACAAAAAACAATCTTGATTGTTTTTTTTATAGACATCATGCTATCGTAAAAATCACTCGGTTTCGAACACTGGTTGCGACGCCTCAAGGAGCTCAGCATGACGACCGGAGTCTCCGACAAGCCGGGCACCGATGGCCCCGTACTCACCGATACCAATCGGGCTCCGTGGCATGAGCTCGGCGAAGGCATCGAGGCGCAGGTGCTTCGTTACTCCCCGACGACCGGTGAGTTCGCACTGTTCGTCCGCATGCAGCCCGGCTCTCGCATTGCACCGCACAAGCACCTCTCCGCCGGCGAGTTCTTCGTCACCAAAGGCGAGCTGATCTACGACGTCGGCAGAGCACCCGCCGGCGTGTACGGCTACGAGGCCCTCGGCGAAGTCCACGAAGAAGCGCGCGCGGAAGTCGAAACCGAATACCTGTTTCTCGGCCGCGGCGCCGTCGCCTTCATCGGCACCGATGGTGGCATCGAGTTTGTCGTCGACTGGGAGTCGTACCGCGATCTCGTAGAGGGCGGCGAGGTAAACAGCATTACCGACGCCGCCTGAGCGTCTGCGACACGAACGGGATACCGACGGTGCGGATATTGCGGCTCGCATCGAAGGTCAGCCGTCCTGGAAGACGGCACAAGAATCAAAGCATGACAGCCGCAAGCTCGATGAACCTACCAGGGGGGTAGCATGGGTCTGAAGTCTTCCGTGAATCGGCGTCCGGGTCGATCGTCCAAGGTCGGGGTATCGCTGGCGGCCATATTCGCATTCGCACCGCTGGCGTGGTCCCAGCAGACGACGGATCAGTCGCGGTCCGGCGCCATCGAAGAGATAACGGTGACCGGCACCATGCGCGAAATGTCCTCGCAGGACGTGCCGATTGCCGTTTCGGCGCTTAACGAAGAAGCGCTGCTGAAATCGCCGTTCAACGACGTTCGCGCGCTGGGAGAGCTGGCACCGGGCCTGGTCCTTTCGAACCCGGCCGGCTTCAACGCGACGGGCGGCGGCATGCGCGGCACCGGAACCAACATCATCCTCGTCACGCAGGACGCGCCCGTGAGCTTTCTCGTCGACGATTTCGTGTTGAGCCACGTGACTTCTCAGTTCGTGGATTTGTTCGACGTCGAGCAGGTTGAGATCTACCGCGGGCCGCAGGGAACGCTGTTCGGCAAGAACACGACCGGCGGCGTCATTTCCATCACCAGCAAGCGGCCCGTCCTCGGTGAGTACAGCATGGACGCCCAGCTTGGCTACGGCGTCTACGAAAGCGGCGCCGCCACGACCACGGCCAAAGCGGCTATCAACTTGCCGATCAGCGAGAAACTGGCGCTGCGCGTCGCGGCGATCGCCGACTCGAGCGACGGCTTCTACCAGAACGACAAGCTGACGGCGACGTTCCCCGACAACGTGCCGCTCTGGGGAGCCTTCGGGATTCCGCAAGGCACGCCGCTGCCGCCGGAAGTCGATCCCACGGTGGTGGGGACCGGCGGCGATCTCGGCGGCAAGGACGTGCTCGCGGCCAAAGCCAAGCTGCTCTGGCAACCCAGCGAGAACTACTACGCCTACCTGATTACGGAGTTGGTCCGGGATCGCTCCGATTCCCCGCCCGGCGTGAACGAGAGCACCGAAGCCGATCTGCTCACGTCACTCGGTTTTCCGGGCATCCAGCTCGCCGGTCAGGACGACGTCTTCAGCACGCTGATCTCTGGCAACGGCAACATCGAGATGGGCCTCGGCCACCGGATCGACGCAACCGGCGTCTACCTGACGCAGGAGTTTGCCTGGGACAACGGCGCCATCAAGTCGATCACCGGCTACCGGGAAGAGGAACAGCGCCTGCCGAGCACGTACACCGGCGAAGCGTTCCTGACGCTGTTCGATTCCACGCGCAATACCGAGCGCTACACGTTCCAGCAGGAACTTCGCTACATCTCCAACTTCGACGGCCCGTTCAACTTCGTGACGGGCGGAAACTACTTTCACGACAACTTCAACTTCCGGGCATTCTTTTCGGTCGGCCTGACGTCGCTGATTCCGGTGCCAGATCCCGGCAATGGCGGTTTCGTCACAGATGACGGCTTCGTCAGTCTCGATACCCGGGCGCTGTTCGACTACCAGTTCCAGGGCACGTCGCAGTCGCGCGACGAATTCGCGGTCTACTGGGACGGCTTTTACAGTTTCACGGACGAGTTGCGGCTGACCGTAGGATTGCGCTACAGCCAGGACGAAAAGGACTTCCTGCGCTTCGTTGACGGCGGCGGGCCGTGCAACGAGTTCACCGAAGCTCCGGACGAGGTGAACCTCCCGGACGGGAGCTGCCGGGATTCCCGCAGCCAGTACATCAGCCGCGCGGGCCTCGCGCCGCGGGCGTTCAATGGACGCGACATCCCGCTGCCCTTGACGGCATTCGGCACGGTCGTCGACACGAGCGACGACTGGGACGAACTCACGTATCGCGTCGTGCTGGACTACACCCTGGACTCCGGCAACCTGCTGTACGGCAGCTACGCAACGGGCTTCCTGTCCGGCGGCTTCTCGGAAACCTGCGCGACGGTATCGCGTTGTGCCTACAACCCCGAAACCAACAACAACTTCGAGCTCGGTTACAAGTCCGACCTTATGGACGGCACGCTGCGCCTCAACGTGGCCGCGTTTTACACGGAATACGAGGACCTGCAGCGTGCGGTCGTGGCGACCTATACCGCGGCGGACAACACGCAGCAGCAGGAGACGGTGACGGTCAACACCGGCACGTCCGAGCTCTTCGGCATCGACATCGATTCGACGTGGCTCGCCACCGACAACCTGCGCGTCACGGCCGCAGTCAACTGGCTCGATCACGACTACGCGAGCGGCGTCCTTCCGGACCTCAGAGGGACGAATCAGCCAGTGCCCCTGGAACAATTCGACGTGCCCTTCTCTCCCGAACTCAAAGCAAACCTCGGACTCGACTACGACTGGTCGCTCGCCGGCGGCGGCTACCTTCAGCTCTCGGGCTTGTTGAGCTACCAGTCCGAAGCCGAGACCGACGTCTTCAATGCCCCGGGCACGCAGATGGATGCCAGGACGCTGCTGAATCTGTCGGCGACCTGGTTCGATCCGAGCGACCGCTGGTCGCTGACGTTCTACATTGCGAACGCCACTGACGAGGAGTATCGGATTGCCGCACTGCCGGTAGCGGGCCTTTGGAACTTCACCAACTACGGAGCGCCGCGCACCTACGGGCTGCGCGTCGACATGCGAATGGAAGACTTTCAATGACACTGCCGCGCGAGATACTGCTCGACGGTTACCGCCGGATGCGCGCCATCCGTGAGTTCGACGACCGGATGCGACGCGAGTTCGAAGCGGGCACGGTACCCGGTTTCATCCACCTGTACATCGGGCAGGAAGCGGTTGCGGCGGGCGCGTGCATACACCTGAACGACTCCGACTACATCGGCAGCACGCATCGCGGGCACGGGCACTGCATCGCCAAGGGCTGCGACATCGGCGATATGTTGCTGGAGATCTACTGCAAACAAGACGGTCTGTGCAAGGGCAAGGGCGGCTCGATGCACATCGCCGACATGGAGAAAGGCATGCTCGGCGCGAACGCCATCGTCGGTGCGGCGCCACCTATCGCGGTGGGCGCAGCGCTCACCGCCAGGACGCTCGACAACAAAGGCGTGGCGATGTCGTTCATCGGGGACGGCGCCTCGAACCAGGGCACGGTCTTCGAAGCGCTGAATCTCGCCTCGATTCTGAAACTGCCGATGATCTTCATGTACGAGAACAACGGCTACGCTGAGTTCACGGGCACCTCGTATCACTTGGGCGGGGACATTGCCGGCCGGGCCGGTGCGTTCGATATGCCGGCCGAGAAAGTGGACGGTACCGACTTCTTCGCCGTGTACGAGGCCGTCGGCAAAGCGGTCGAGCGGGGGCGGGCCGGCGAGGGACCCAGCGCAATCGAGGCGATCGCCCCCCGCTGGTTCGGCCACTACGAAGGCGATCCGCAGGCTTACCGCTCGAAAGAAGAACTCGCCGACCTGCGCAACACATCGGACCCGCTCTTGAGGTTCCGGGAGCGCGTACTCGCCGACGGCCAGCTTGGTGCCGACGAGATGGATGCCATCGACGCTGAGGTCAGAGCCGATATTGACGACAAGGTTGCCGTCGCTAAAACCGCACCGAAACCACCCGCCGAGGCACTGTACGAAGATGTCTACATCAGCTATTGAGGAAAGCGTCGCGTCGTCGAATCTGACGCTGCGCGATGCAATCAACCAGACGCTCGCGCAGGAGATGCGCCGCGATCCGACGGTCATCGTGCTCGGCGAAGACGTCGTCGGTGGACGCGGCGGCACGTCGGACGTCGAGGAGGCAGCCGGCGGGACGTTCGGCGTTACGGCGGGGCTTGCCGAAGAGTTCGGCCTGCGCCGAGTCATCGATACGCCGATTACCGAATCCGCGATAATCGGCGCCGCCGCGGGTGCTGCACTCACCGGGCTCAGGCCGGTCGCCGAACTCATGTTCATCGACTTCATCGGGGTGTGCCTCGATCAGATCATGAACCAGATCGCCAAATTCCGTTACATGTTCGGCGGTAAGGCGCGGACTCCGCTTACGATACGCACCATGGTCGGCGCCGGGCTCGGCGCCGGCCCGCAGCATTCGCAGGCGCTGTATCCGTTCCTGAGCTCCATCCCCGGGCTAAAGGTGGCACTGCCCTCCAACCCATACGATGCGAAGGGACTTCTGGCGCAGGCCATCCGCGACGACGATCCCGTGATCTTCTGCGAGCACAAGGCGCTCTACAACGATACCGCGGACGTTCCCGACGGCGAGTACCTGATTCCTTTCGGCGAAGCCGCCGTCACGCGCGAGGGGTCCGACATCACGGTGGTGGCATTGTCGCGGATGGTCAATCTCGCGAACGAAGCAGCCGACCGGCTTGCGAAGGACGGTGTCTCCGTCGAGGTGATCGATCCGCGGACCACGTCTCCGCTCGACATGGATACGATCTACGACAGCGTCGGCAAGACCGGTCGCCTGGTTACCGTGGACGAGTCGAACCCCGTTTGCAGCATGGCGTCCGAGATCGCCAGCGCCGTGGCTTGCGAAGCATTCGAGTACCTCCGTACGCCCATCGTCAAAGTCACGGCGCCGCACACGCCGGTGCCGGCAACGCCGCATCTGGAACAGGCCTACGTGCCGTCGACCGAGCGCATCGAGCGTTCGATCCGGCGGGCGCTCATGGACTATTGAAGCAATGAACATCGTCACCGCCAGTACGCGCCAGTGCCTGCACACGCATCACGAGGAAGCCATTCGGGAACTCGAAAACCTGGAGCGGGTTATTGAGCAGACTTCGCTCGACACCGGTCTCCTCGAGTTGTGCGGCGACTACTTCGAGGCCGCGCTCCGGGACCGGGCCTGGGACCGGCCCGACTCTCTGGGCGATCGCGAAGCCGCGTGCCTCGACGTATGCGAGCAGTTCATGGTGTCGGTCGCCACCGTGACGGACGGGCAAATCGCCGCCCTGCGGCAGCACTTCGGCACGGACGAGGTATACAACCTGATGAGCGCGATCTATCTGGTCGAAATGGGTAAGCGCTTAGACCTAACACTGGAACGGGTGCTGCAATGACCCTCCGGACACCGCGCATACCCACCGACGAAATGACGCCCGGCGTATCGGCCGGAGGCCCTCTCGAAACCGCGATCGCGGAGTTCGCGGCCGCCGCCGTGCGTGCCCGGGGCGTCGATCCCGTAGTGACCGAGATCGTGCGGCTGCGCTGTGCGCAGTACCACGACTGCCGCCTGTGCGGCTCGTTGCGCGTTCAGGAGGCGATCGATGCCGGCTTCGACGAGTCGATGCAGCGAGCGATCGCGAGTTACGAAAGCAGCGACCTGAGTCCGACCATCAAGGCGGCGCTCAGACTGTGCGACGCAATGATCATGCGGCCCGGAGACATCGGTCCCGAACTCCGGTCCGAGCTCGGCGAGCATTTCTCGGAGACCCAGATCGTCGAGATCTGTGTCGACGTCATGAAGTGGAGCCAGCAAAAGGCGCTCGTGGCGCTGCGCATTGAGGCGCCCGCATCCGAGGCCCATCTGACAGAGCTCATCTTCGGCCCGGACGGTCATCCGGCGTTCGGCGATCCGCTGCCTGCCGAAACCGCCTGAGCCGTTGGCCGGTCTCATGCCGGCGAACGAGCCTGAAAGGGACGCGTCAAACGGCCGGATGCGCCAGAGCTGACCAAAACAAGGGGGCCCGAAGGCCCCCTCGATACCTCCCCCGTTTCCGCTTTTCTTGTTACTCCAGGGTGTAGGTCAGCGTCACGAACCACGACCGGCCGATCGGGTCGTACGCCTCGGCGGCGATGTTCGTCCCGGTGTTGCCGTACTGCGCCCCTTGCGTCAGGAGCGGCGGCTCCTTGTCGAACACGTTGTTCAGCCCCGCGCGAACCGTGAAGGCATCTGCCACGTAGGCGACCGACGCATCGTGATAGACGTAGCTCGAGATCTCGTTCAGCTCGGGCCCGTAGGGAACCCCGGCAATACCGCCGCTCTCGTTGGCGAGTTCGGCGGTGTTCGAGTCCTTGACGCTGTCCCAAAACCTCGCGCGCCAGCCGAACTGCCAGTCGTTCAGCGCGTAGTCGAGATTCAGCACGATGCGATGCTCCGGGTACAGGACCTCGCCGGCATCGCGGTCGATGTCGCCGGAGATGATGCCGATGGTGTCGAAGTCCAGCAGATGGTTGTAGAACATCGTGGCGCCGAACGTACCCGGGCCGAGAGGCCACAGATAGCGGAGCTGAAAATCGATACCCGACGTTTCGAAACGGTTCTCATTGCTGGTGGACGAATCGACCTCGATCAGAGCGCCGGCACCCGGGACCAGGTCGCGCCGGGCCTGCCCGCCGCAGGTCGGATCGAACTCGGATGGATCGACGTCGAAGCAGCGCTGCATGACGACCGTACGCGACGTGGTCGCAATGCCGTCGTCAATCTCGATCTGGTAGTAGTCGGCCGACAGCGAGAAACCCTCGATGAAGTCCGGTTGCCAGACGAGACCCGCCGTGAAGGAGTCGGCGGTCTCACTCTCCACGTTAGGGTTGCCGGAAACAAAGCCGCCCGTTGACTGCGATTCGACCTGCGTGAGCGCAAACACGCCCTGGTCGGCGATTCGATCGGCGATTACCGGTATCGACCGGCAGTTCTCGGCAATCCTGCCCGTCGTGTCGGCGTCTACGCCGTCACACGGATCCTGGATGTTCAGGAACGTCTCGCCAGCCCCTGCAAACAGGTCCGCCACGTTCGGCGCGCGCACCGCCGTAGACACGGTCCCGCGGAAACGCAGGTCCTCCAGCAGGGAGACGTCCGCGCCGACTTTCCACGTAAACTCCTCACCTACGCTGGAGTAGTCGCCGAGCCGCACAGCGGCGTCGAGCGTGACGCGGTCATGCACCGGCAGCACCATTTCGCCGAAGACCTCGATGACGTCGAAGCTGCCTTCGGTTGGGGCTGACGCGTTACCCGCCGTAATGCCTTGCTGAACGCTGTCGCCGGGAGTGTCGTTACCGCGCTCCTCGCGATACTCGGTCCCGACGGCAACCGCAAGCGCGCCGCCCGGCAGTTCGAGCGGGGTGTCGCCCGAGAAAGTCACGTTGAGGATCTCCTGCTCCACCAGGCTGGAACGTACCGTCGGCAGCGCA
The DNA here is from genome assembly GCA_028277185.1 of Woeseiaceae bacterium. Taxonomy (GTDB): domain Bacteria; phylum Pseudomonadota; class Gammaproteobacteria; order Steroidobacterales; family Woeseiaceae; genus UBA1847. The sequence continues at coordinate 473,083 of JANQGQ010000012.1, read as the reverse complement.
AGATAGGCCACCTGCTCCGCATCGATCGTCCCGAGACCGAAGGGATTGAACGGCACGCAGCCCTGCAGGCGAGCCTGATTGTTGCGACACTGAATCGTTCCGTCGGGCAGCGTTTCGACGTCGAGCGCGAACGCGGCACGCTCGATGTTGATCTGGCCGTTCGCGAAGATCTCCGCGTCGGTCTGGCCGTAGCTATAGTAGGCGGAGAGGACCCAGCCGTTCTCGAACTCGTGGTCGACGCCGACGAGCGAACGCAGCGTCTTGCGCTCGTACCGCGAGAAACGCTGGCCGAATTCGACGAGCCGGCGAACCGTGTTGTTGGTGCCGAGCTGATTCAGGTTCGTGAAGCCCTGGCCCAGCAGGTTCTGGCGCAGCAGCTCGGGAATCAGCGGGTGCGTGGCGATATCGATACCACCGGTCCCGCCGCGGTCTGTCAGCCAGATGTTCGTGTTGAGATCGAGCGCGAACGGCTCGAGCAGGGACTCGGTCTCGATGATCGAGTAGTTGAACTCCCCGATCAGCGTCGTGCGCTCCGCTACCGGGTAGCTGAGCGCACCGACGGCGAAACGGCGTTCCAGCGGCGCGGAGATCATCCGGAAGTCGGCGCGATTGAACAGATCCGAATTGGGACGGTCGCCAACGCCGGGAACGAACGGCGTGCCGTCGCCGTTGAACCCGTTCGATGCGGGACCGAAGCGTCCGCCGGGCACGAAGCTCGATCCGAGCCAGACCTCGGAGTCTGCGAAGCCGTCCCCGTCCGTGTCCGCGGCGGCCAGATCCGTGTCGGCGTATCGGCGATCGCTCGCCAGCAGCTCGCCTTCGGTCGAATAGCCGAGCGACAACCAGGCGTTCCCGCCGTCGCCGAGCTCGCCGCCGAAGGTGACGCTGATGTCTTCCCGGTCCCTGTCCCCCTCGGTGGTGCTGCCCAACTGACCCTCAAGCATGATGCCCTCGAAGTCGGACTTCATGACGATATTGACGACGCCCGAGACGGCGTCGGAGCCGTAGACGGCCGAGGCACCGCCGGTCAGGACTTCGATACGCTCGATCATCGACGTCGGTATCGTGTTGAGGTCCACCGCATAGCCGAAGCTCGGTGTCACCCCCGATACGAAACGCCGGCCGTTGACGAGCACCAGAGTACGTGCCGTACCGAGATTCCTTAAGCTCGTGAGATTCTGGCCGGACAGAGAAACGCTGAAGGCCGTATTCGAGTTGTTGAAGGCACCGATGTTCTGCGGGATGGTCTGCAGAAAGTCGCCTACGTTCGTCGTGCCGACGACGTCGAGCCGGTCTTCGCCGATGATTTCTATGGGCGCCGAGTATTGAAACCCGTCGCGTCGAATCCGGCTGCCGGTGACGACGATCTCCTCCAGGTCGGACGCGGCGTCTGCGTCCTGCGCCAAGGCCTGTGGTACCGACGATACACTCATCGCCAGAACCAGCGGCGTTATTGCGCCTAAGCTTGTTGCAAGTTTCATTACGTGCTCCCCACGCTATTGTTGACGCGTTCATCGTAGGGAGGCAGACGCCGCTACACGATTGCAGGGCGTGCGTAGTTCGACGCCCGCCCGCACGAACCGTGCGAAAAGGGAATGCGCTCTGCGCAATGTGCAACCCGGCCTCTGGCCGGCGTCGTCAGGAGTCCGCGACGAGCCTCGGATCGGGATTGGCGCGGATCTCATCGACCATCTTGAGCCGGGTGCGGAAGTCGATGGGCGACCGGTTCTTCCTGAGTATCACCCGCGTCTCGGAGTAGCCGATGTCGTGTACCCAGGTCAGGAAGTTGTGCAGGTGCGCCGTGTCGACGGCAATGATTTCGACGACCAGCAATGCCTCGCCAAGGACCGCCGACGCCTCGAGTACTTCGGGCTTGGCGAGGAGCTTGTCGAGAAACTCCCAGGAGTCGACGTCGGGAGGGGCCGTTATCGACACGAAGGCGCGAATGGCGAAACCGAGTTTGTCATACGCCACGTCATAGCGCGCGTTGGACAGAATCCCCCGCTCTCTCAGCGAGGCGATACGCCGGGCCACCGCCGTCCGGGAGAGGTGCACGATTTTCGAGAGCTGGACGGAGTTGATGTCCGCGTCGTCAGCAAGCGCCGCGAGGATAGCGAGATCGTAGTTGTCTATGTCGACGGCTTTGGCAGAAGTCGTTGTCATGGCCTGGTCTGGAAGAGCCACCGATGCATTCGACCACGGCCGACCGGCTTGGTTCAGGTCGTTCCTGACGTTCGCTGGCAAGGCAATCCGGATTCGTCAACGCACAGTATGCACGCCTCAGCGCCGGAATTCGCTCATCCTGCAGCGGCCGTCGGCCGTCTACCTCTCTATACTTTGACGTTGCGCAGGGCGATTCCACCCTTGTCTATAGAGCTACCAACAGTGAAATCCCTTATGCTGCTTGATTGGTTCAGTACCAACGGAATCGCCCTGCCTTTTACCTGCCGGCGGCGAAGTGCAGCCGGGAGAGATGTTGCTCAGCGGCGAGATCCACTATTTCGGAACCAATCTCACCACCGGTTTTCGGGTACGCTTTACCCGCAATCCGGACGGCACGGCCGGACAGTACGCCGAGCAGCTGGATGCTGAAACGGACACCTGGAAACCCTGGTTCGACGGCATCTACAGGCGGACGACAGACAGGGGGAACGAATCATGAGGCAGGTCTTCCGGCGGCTCGCAGCGGGCGCTTCGATCATTTTGGCGTGCAGTACGGTCGCTGCACAGAATACACCACAGCCGTTTTGCAGCGACGCGCCCGGCTTCGGCGATTTCGACTTCTGGGTCGGCGAGTGGAAAGTCTATTCGAACGACGAGGAGCGCCAGTTCTTCGGCGACAACTCGATCACGAAGCATCACGGCGACTGCCTGCTCAAGGAAGACTGGCGGGGCGCCGGCGGCAGCGCCGGCTTCTCGATCAACTACTACAACGCCGTGACCGGCGAATGGCGGCAAGTCTGGGTCGCCAACGGCTACTCCATAGACTACACGGGCGGCCTCGACGACGCGGGCGCCATGCGGCTCGAGGGCCGCATCTACAGCTACGCCCGGGACAGCGAGTCGCCGTTCCGGGGGACGTGGACGCCGCAGGCCAACGGCGACGTAGTGCAGCGCTTCGAGATATTCAACGGCGACGAGCAGGAATGGACGCTGTGGTTCGAGGGCCTCTACGTACGCTCCGAATAGGCAGCGCTTGAACGAAACCACCTCTGCTGCCAAAGGCTGTACAGAGCTGGCAGTACAAGAAGGGCGAGCAGCATGGCGCTCAGCATGCCGCCGACCATCGGCGCCGCGATGCGCCGCATCACTTCCGATCCCGTTCCCGTACTCAGCATGATCGGCAGCAGCCCGGCGATCGTCGCCGTGACGGTCATGACGACGGGCCGCAGCCGCCGCAACGCGCCCTCCGCAACGGCCGCAACGATCTCCGAAGGCACGGGTGAACCGTCAGCCGGGGTTTCTTCGTCGCCGAAGCGCTCGCGAAGCGCCTGATTCAGATACACGAGCATGATGACGCCCAGCTCGACCGCCACGCCGGCAAGCGCGATGAAGCCGACGCCCACGGCGACGGACAGGCTGTAGTCGAGCAGATACGACAGCCAGATCCCGCCGACGAGCGCCATCGGCAGCGTACCGAGAATCAGCAGCACCTCACCGAAACGACGAAACGCCAGAAAGAGCAGCAATACGATTACGGCAACCGTCAGCGGCACGGCCAGAGCGAGGCGTTCCGCGGCGCGCTGCATGTATTCGAACTGGCCGGACCAGGCCAGCGAATAGCCCGGCGGCATGGCCAGCTCCTCCGCAAGAAGCGCGCGCGCTTCGACGACGTAGGAGCCGATATCCCGGCCATCGATGTCGATGTAAACCCAGCCGTTGGGCCGGGCGTTCTCACTCTTGATGACGGCCGCGCCCTCCGCGACACCAACGGTAGCGACGTCGGCGAGCGCAACCGTCGCACCCGAGGGCGTCAGCAGCGGCAACAGCCTGAGCTGCTGCACCGAATCGCGGTAACGCTGCGGATAGCGCAGGTTGATCGGATACCGCTCCAGACCCTCCACGCTCTCGCCGACGACGCGACCGCCGACGGCTGACTCGACGATCTCCTGAACATCCGCAACGTTGAGGCCGAAGCGCGCCGCCCTGGCGCGGTCGATCTCGACGTTGACGTAGCGACCGCCGCTCACTCGCTCGGCGTAAACGCTGGCTGTCCCGTCGAGCGCGGCGAGCAGCCTCTCGACTTCGCTGCCGAGCGCTTCGATGACCTCGAGGTCCGGTCCCGCGATCTTGAGACCGAGCGGCGTCTTGATGCCGGTTGCGAGCATGTCGATGCGCGTCTTGATCGGCTGTACCCACGCGTTCGCCAGGCCGGGTATTTGCACGGCGCGATTCAATTCGTCCCGGAGTCTTTCCGGCGTCATGCCCGGCCGCCACTGCTCCCGCGGCTTCAGGCGTATTACGGTCTCGATCATCGTGAGCGGCGCAGGGTCCGTCGCCGTGTCGGCGCGCCCGACCTTGCCGAACACGCGCTCGACCTCGGGTACCGCCTTAATCAGCCGATCGGTCTGCTGCAGGAGTTCGCGTGCCTTGTCGATCGACAGTCCGGGCCGCGTCGTCGGCATGTACATCAGATCGCCTTCGTCGAGCGGCGGCATGAACTCGCGACCGAGCTGAGTCGCGGGCCAGACGCTGCTCAGCACGACGAGCAGCGCCGCCGCCACGGTCAGACCGGGGCGCCTCAGCGATGCGGCAAGCACGGGCCGGTAAACGGCTTGAAGCCAGCGGTTGACCGGATTCGCATCGGCGGGCCGGATCGGACCGCGCACGAAGTAGCCGATCAGCACCGGTACCAGCGTCACGGCCAGCCCGGCAGCGGCGGCCATCGCCCAGGTCTTCGTGTACGCCAGCGGCGAAAACAGCCGTCCTTCCTGCGCCTCCAGCGTGAACACCGGCAGGAAGCTCAAGGTGACGATCAAGAGCGAGAAGAACAGCGGCGGCCCCACCTCGGCCGCCGTATCCCCGACGAGCCGCCAGCGATTCGTCGCGTTCAACGGCGTCTTCTCGATCCGCCGGTGCAGGTTTTCGATCATGACGATCGCGGCATCGACCATCGCGCCAATCGCCACCGCAATGCCGCCGAGCGACATGATGTTCGCGTTGAGGCCCTGGACCCGCATCACCACGAATGCAGCGAGTACGCCCAGCGGCAGACTGACGATGACGACGAGGGAGGAGCGCAGGTGATACAGGAACACCGCGCAGACGATCCCGACGATCAGTAGCTCCTTGAGTACCGTGTCGAACAGCGTGTCGACCGCCCGAAGAATCAATCCGGAGCGGTCGTAAGTGACGACGATCCCGACGCCGTCGGGCAGACCGGCCTCGAGTTCCTCGAGCTTTGTCTTCACACGGGCAATGGTCGCCAGCGCGTTCTCGCCGGAACGCATGACCACGATGCCGCCGACGACTTCGCCGTCACCGTCGAGATCGGCGACACCCCGCCGCATGGCCGGGCCTTCGCGAATCTCCGCAACGTCCGCGAGGCGCAGCACCGCACCGCCGGACGTCGCACGCAGCGGGATTTCGCGCAGATCGTCGGTACCGGCGACGTAGCCGCTCGCGCGCACCATATACTCAGCCTCGGCCATCTCGATGACCGAGCCGCCAGTCTCGCGATTGCCGCGCTCGATGGCTACACGCACGTCGCGCAGCGTAAGGCCGGCGACGCGCAATTTGTCCGGATCGACGACAACCTGGTACTGGCGTACGAACCCGCCGACGGCGGCAACCTCGGCGACGCCTTCGACGCTGCCCAGCTCGAACCGAAGAAACCAGTTCTGGATCGAGCGCAGATCCGCGAGGTCGTGCCGCCCGCTGCGATCGACGAGCGCGTACTCGAACACCCAGCCGACGCCGGTCGCATCGGGGCCGAGCGAGGGCGTCACGCCGGCCGGCAGCGAGGCAGCCGCCTGGTTCAGGTATTCGAGAACCCGCGAGCGCGCCCAGTACAGGTCGGTGCCATCCTCGAAGATCACATAGACATAGGAGTCGCCGAAGAACGAGTAACCGCGAACCGTTTCGGCGCCCGGAACCGAGAGCATTGCCGTAGTAAGCGGGTAGGTCAGCTGCCGCTCGACGACCTCGGGCGCTTGCCCCGGATACGAGGTCTTCACGATGACCTGCGTGTCCGACAAGTCGGGCAATGCGTCAACCGGCGTCGCGCGCAGCGTCAGGACGCCGCCAACCGCGAGAGCGACGGCAAGCATAAGAACGAGCGGCCGGTTGGCGATCGACCAGCGGATGATCGCCGCGATCATTCCCCCGCCCCAAAGCGCGACAGCGCCTGGTCGACGTTCGATTCGGAGTCGATCAGAAACTGCCCCGATACGACGACCGACTCGCCTTCAGCCAGGCCGCTACGAATAGCGATGCGCTCGCCGGACTCCAGACCGACGAGGACCCGGCGCGACTCGAAACGGCCGTTGCCGAGCGCGACGACGACGCGGTTGCCGCGGCCGCCGCGAATCACGGCCTCGCGCGGCACGTGCACGATCGGCCCCGTCTCGCGGCCCTCGATGCTCACCCGCGCCAGCATGTTGGGCGTGAGCCGGCGCCCGGCATTGTCGAGCCTGAGCCGCAGCTTGAGCGTCCGGCTCACCGGATCGAGCTCCGGATACACGTAGTCCACCGTCGTCTCGAAGCGCTCGCCCGGCAGGGCGTCGACGACGACGATCGCGCGCTGGCCCGGCTCCACCCATTCCGCCTGCCGCTCGAGCACGTAAGCATGCACCCAGACTGAGTCCAGCGCCGCGATCGACAGCATGTCCGTGCTCGGCGTCACGAACATCCCCTCGCGAACGCCGAGCATCGCAACGATGCCGTCGGCCTGGGCCGTGAAGCGGACCCGCTGCCGAACCGTCCGGTCGCGCGCCAGGCGGGCGATCTCGTCCGCCGCCATGCCGAGCGCCGCGAGCCGGTCGCGGGACGCCCGCTCGAGACCGGTGTTGCCGCCGGCAAGCGCCGCGAGGTATTCCGTCTGCGCGTTGACCAGCGTCGGCGAGTACAGTTCGAACAGGAGTTCGCCCACACTGACAGGGTCGCCTTCCGCGGCGACCTTGAGCGATTCCACCCAGCCGTCGACGCGCGTGTGAACGTGCGCCAGGGTCGCCTCGTTCCACCCGACCTCGGCCGCCGTTTCCACCAGCCGCGGCAAAGAACTCCTTTGCGCCGGGGCGGTTCGCACGCCCATGTTGTTGAGCACCCGCGAATCGATCGACGTTCCGTCGGCGCCGACTTCGTCGGCGTACACCGGCACCAGATCCATGCCCATTGGCGACTTGCCGGGGCCGTCGCGCCGGAAGTCCGGATCCATCGGCGCTACCCAGTAAAGGATTTCGCGCGTGGATGGCGCGTCGGGAGACGTCGCATCGGTCTTCGGGCCGGCCGTATGGCGGCCTGTGAATATGCCGAGCCCCAGAACGACCAGGAGTAAAACGAGGATTGTCGTGCGAGACATGTCACAGCCCTCCCAACCAGGCGAGCGCGGCATGGCTCTGCGCCCGGGCAACGCCCAGTTCGATGTAATCGGTTTTCACCTCGAGCGCGTCGATGTACGCGCGCATCACCGTTTCGAAGTCGACGGTGTCGCTCCGGTACGCATCGAGGGACGCCGCCGCGCCGGCGTCTGCCTGCCCAAGCAGCCGTTGCCGGTAAAGATCCAGACGGCGGCCGAGCTGTTCGTAGCGTGCGTGCTCGGCAAGCAGCTCGGTTTCCAGGTCGCGCAGCAGGCCGCGCCTTGCGGCGGCTGCGGCCGAGCGCTCGCTCAGGGCCGCGGTGAGCTCGCTATCGATGGAGCGACGGCGGGCGAACGGCAGGTCGAACGTCACACCCACCGTCAGAAAATCGGACCGCGGGTCGCCCGTCTGGAGGCGACCATCGCGATGCGCATACGCGACGTCCAGCGCCCAGCGGGGTTTCCGGCGCTGCTCCGCAAGAGCGACGGCGGCATCGCCGGCCGCGACCTCGGCAGCGGCTCCGCGCAAAACGGGATGTTCCGGTAAGGCGGCCAGCAGAACTTCGACCGCGGGCACCTCGGACTGCACCGGCAGTCGTGAAGCCAGAGGGCGTGACCCCGCAGACCCCACCCAACTCGCGAGCTCCGCGCGTTTCAGGGCGAGTTCGGTTTCGACATCGAGCAGCCGATCGTCGAGGCGACTCAGCTCGAGCTCCGCGCGCAGCACGTCCTGCTGCAGCCGACGCCCGACGGAATACCTCGACTCGGTCACGGCGACGAGTTCGGTGAAGTAAGGGCGGGCTGCCGCGAGCTGCGCGCCCACCCGCTGCCAGTAGAACACGTCGAGCCACGCCCGCTTCGTTGCCGCCGCGACGGTCCGGCGGCGCGCCTCGGCCGACTCCCGCGTGGCCGCTGCGCGCCGGTCGAACAACTCGCGCTGATGTCTTCGACTCGTGCCCGGAGGAAACGCCTGGCGGAGGCCGAGCGAGGCGCTCGTCATGCCTTCAGTGGAGAAGCCACCCGACTCGATCGGGTAGTTGTTGAGTCCGATACGAAGGGCTGGTTCGGGCAGCGCCCCGGCGGCGACTGCCCTCGCTTCGTCCGCCCGCGCCTGATCGACGAGCTCCGCGATACGCGGCTCGTCGGCAAGCGCGATACGAACCGCCTCGTCGAGACTCAGTGGCGAGCCGGAGGGCGCACCGACGGCAGCCGCCGGTATAAGCAAGAAAAGAAGCGCGCAAGTCACCACGCAGAGCGGCGCTGACGACACAATTACAAATACGGGCAAGCGCCCGATACAACGGAACATTGAACGTACTCCCGCGAAAACCGTGTGTCCTGTCCCGTTGATTCGTTGAATCAGTCGAACGGGACGCGAAACGAGTTTCGGTTTCGGGAGCCGCTAATCCAGATAGACGCAGTTGATGACGTGGAGTCGCCGACCGCTGACGGGTCGACTCTGTCGATCCGGCGGATCGGGCCGCGCCTCGTCGGCAGGTGCGTGGTTCAGGTAGGGAGTCGGCGTCGCGGCGAACACGTCGCCGGCATCGCCCGAGTCTTTCGCAGGCGAACCCGGAATGCGGCCGTCGAAAGCCGCATCGCCGACGTCGCAGCATTCGCTGGCTTCGGTTTGGCAATCAGGCTCGTCTTGCTGCACGACGTCGTGGTTGCCGTGAGCGTGACCGTCGCCGTGCAGCGCATGCGCGCCGGCATTTGCACCGCTATCGTGCAGATCGTCCGGGCAGTGCGGACATTCCAGAGCACTCAGGGCCGCGACCGCGCACGGATGCAGACCGACGGCAAACCACAGGCCCATGAGCCACGCGGTGCGACGGCGCGCGGTAGCCAGAGCTTTTAGTTTGCGTTCGGCCATATACGTCCCGTGAACGGATGCAGCTTTGGTTTGTTATAGCCGGAAGCATTCGTGACTGCAACGACGTGCGTCAAAGTCCGTCCGACGGGACCGGCAGGCAGTCATGGTAGGATCAATCGGTCGCCACACCCACAGATTTCGCCATGTCCGCACAGACGCTGATTCCCGAACCGCAGCACGACGAGCGTGCCCTGCAGGACTTCGTCCGGGACTTTCGCCGCTACTTGAAGCAGGACGTCATGCCGGGCATTCGTCAGGTTTACGAAACCCGCGTGGCGCCGTCGCACGAGCGCGAAACGGGGAAGCCCTTCGACAGCTACCACGATGTTCGCCGGGCCATGGTCGCGAACGACTACTACCAGTTCTGGAGCGCGATGCAGCGCCGCAGCCAGGAGATGATGTGGGAGTCGGTCGTCGCACCTACCGAGCGGCAGTTAGACGAGCTGATCCGGCGCTACGAGAGCATCGCCGCGAGGAGCCCCGCAGGCGGAACGCTGGAGCTCGACGACTCCCTGCCGATCCCGCGCTATCACACCGCCCACGACATTCATCTCCAGCCAGGCGGCTACCACACCGAGCGCGGCGAGCACGATGTCGCCGCCGGCGCCATCTACGAAGCCGGTTTGCCAATCTACATCGACGGCGAGCTGGGGCCCGACAACGACCGTATTGGCATGGCCTTACTAGAGCACTACAAGGAGAACTTCGCGGACCGCGCGCCGCAGCGCATTCTCGACATGGGCTGCACGGTCGGCAACAGCACGCTCCCCTGGGCGGTCGCGTTTCCCGAAGCGGAAGTGCACGCGATCGACGTGGCCGCGCCCTGCCTTCGCTACGCCCATGCCAAGGCCGAGCTGGCCGGCGTGCGCGTACACTATTCGCAGCGCAATGCGGAGTGCACGGGCTACGACGCGGGGTCCTTCGATCTCGTCGTATCGCACATCATGATCCATGAGACGTCGAAGTCGGCGCTCGGAAACATCGTCGCCGAGTGCTTTCGGCTGCTGAAACCCGGCGGCGTCATGCTTCACCTGGACGTCCCGCGGGGCAAGGACCCGTTCGGCCGCTTCATGTCGCAGTGGGAGGTCTACAACAACAACGAGGTTTTCGCGTCCTATCTGACCGACGTCGATCTCGCCGCGCTTGCTCACAAGAACGGCTTCGCGAAGGAGCAGGCCTGGATGGACGGCGTGCCGCCGTACACCGGCATCAATCATGCCTACAACACCCACGGCTTCAAGTGGCCCACGCTGGTCGGCGTCAGGTGAGCGACGAACGAATCGGTCGCGTCGCCAAAGGCAAGCGGCCACAGTACTTCCACGACCCCGCCACCGATAAGCTCATGGCCATCGTGCTGAGCCTGGTCGGCGAACTCGCCGTGACGAGAGACCGTCTCGACGCGCTCGAACGCCTGCTCGAGTCACAGTCGACGATCGGCCGCGATGAACTGGACAAACTGACTTTCGACAGCGAGGCCACCGAGGAACGCGACCGTGATCGCAGCGACTACATCCGGCGGGTCATGCGGGTCGTGACCATGGAGCTGGAGCGCCCGGACGCCGACGGCGCAACGGCCGCATTCAGCGAGCAGTTGAATACTTTGCTGCGGGACGCCGGGGACTAGTCGACGGCAAACCAGCGCCGACAGCCACCGCGTGTGAGTCCGGTTCGGGACAGCGTCAGCCGCGGCAGCTCAGGCGGATGCGGACCGGCTGGGGCAAGTCGGCCGGCGGCGGTGTGTCGACCGCCTCGAACTCAGCCAGCGCAGCGTCGATCTCGAAGTCCAGTTCGGTATTGCCGGTAGAGCTGACGCGATAGCGGTCGACCCGGCCGTCCGCATCGAGCCAGAGCCTCAGCACCACCGAGTATGCGTCCCGTCGAAGGCCCGAGCGGCTGTTCAGGAGCGGCAGGAGATACTCGCCCAACTCGGCGTTGAGCACGGTCTCGTACCAGGCACAGCTATCGCCGCCCGATGCCAGCAAATCGCGCCCGCCGCGACGGGCCAGCAAGCCGAAGGCATCTCCGCCGGCGACGCCAGTGGCGTCCAGCCCCAGCGCATCCATTGGCGCCATGTCCTGCGGCGCCGAGTCGGGCCCCGGGTCCGGTTCTTCCAGTTCGACGACTTCCTCTTCCTCAGGCAGTTCGAGGGGCGGTTCTTCGATTTCCAGCGGCTCGAGCGGCTGCTCTTCGAGCAGCTTGACGAGCTGGGTTTCCTGCTCGCTCCTGAAATCGTGCTCGAGTAACTGTGCGCGAACGAACCATGCAAGGGTCAGAGCCGCGAGTAAGAGTCCGCCGCGGACGAGCCACGGTCTGCGCGCTCCGTCGTTTGCCGCACTGCCGCCGCTCATTTCACGAGCCGCTGAGTGACCAGCCCGAGATTCGTAATCTGGAGCTTCTTGACGACGTCGAGAACCTGAACGACGCGGTCGTAGCGCACGGCGGCATCTCCTTTCACGACGACCGGCACGTTGGGATCCGCGGCCTTGTACTGCCTGAGTTGCATTTCCAGCTCGTCAATGGTCACGAGTGCGGCGCCCAGATAGATCCGGCCGTCGGCCGTGATCGTGACGGCCTTCGTTTTGGGCTCGGCGAGGTTGGCTGACGCGCTTGCCTGCGGGAGCTGGACGTTGATGCCCTGCACCGTAGCCGTCGCCATGATGATGAACACGACCAGCAGGGTCCAGGCAAGATCCATGAGTGGCGTGACGTTGAGATCGTCGTAGATCTCGAACTTGCGGCGTCGGCCTCTAGCCGGCACGGGGCACCTCCGCGGGAACAGCCGACGCTTCGACGGCCGCGAGTGTGTAGCGGCTGGTAAGTCGGTCGGTAAACACCTCCATCGCCGTGGTTACGCGTGCTACCCGCGACGTGATGTGGTTGTAAGCAAACAGCGAGGGAATCGCGACGATGAGGCCCATGACCGTCGTGGTCAGCGCGGCCGACACGCCCGGCGCGATCGTATTGACGTTGACGTCGCCCGCAGCGGCAATGGTGGCAAAGGTCACCATGACGCCCAGCACGGTTCCCAACAAGCCGAGGAACGGGCCGCCGCTGACTGCCGCCGTGACGAGCACGAGCCGGCTCGTCAGGCGATTCAGCTGCTGGACGATCTCTGTATCCATGGCCGCGCGAACGACTTCGACCGCCTCCGGCGGAACGTCGCGGTAGCGGGAACTGAGCTGTTGCCATTCCTGCTCCGCCGTCGCGTGCAGGCTGGCAAGCGGCGACGTACCGGCCGCCAGTTTGTCGTCAGACGGCCTGCCGCCTTCCGCCGCGTCGAAGGCAGACAGAAAATCGCGATCTGCGGCCTCGATCCGCTTCAACATCGCCGTTTTGTTGATGAACACGTCGGCGCTGACGAGGCCCAGCGCCGTAATGCAAACCAGGATGACCCAGCCTTCGATGCGGACGGCGCCGAGCAGAGTCCAGAACAATCCGAAGTAGGCGGCGATCCCCCCGGAGGAGTCGCGCGATTCGTCGGCGCCCGCCAACAGCACCTGGCTATCCTGGGACTCCAGCGCATAGTAGAAGGCTGCGCTTGCGGCGCTGGATGTGGTATTGCGCAGGCGGAGTTCGTCGATCGTGCCCAGGAAACCCGACATATCGTTCACGGCGCCGAAGCGGTATGCCGCCGGGCCGTCAAGTGACAAAGCCGGCAGCGCCGCGACCGTCGAATCGTCGACGCGCAGCTCGACACCCGTGCCCAGGGCGAGTGACAGACGATACCATCGGTTCAGCGCAAGCGGCTCGCTTCCCGATGCCTGAAGCGGCTCGACGCTATCGTCGTCGACCGTCGTCGTCATGAGGACCGGCGTCGTGTCGTCGAACACGAGCCGCAGTTCGCCGTTGCTCGTCGAGACCTTGAGCAGGTTTGCGAGTTCGTCGACGCGCCCGTCGAGGCGCAGCCAGAAGCTCAACGTCGTTCCGCGCTCACGGTCCACGGATAATGACGGGGCGGCCGGCAGCTCGAAAGCCGCTTCATTGTCGAACTGAAGCCCGCGATCCACAAAACCGGGCGCGCCGGGGACGGCAGTGTTGCGCAGCGCATCGTTGGCGTAAGCCGTCGCGTCGGCAGGCAGACCGGATGCCTCGGCGAAATGGAACACCGCAACGTAATCTACCTCGAAGCTTGCTGCCGCGTTGCCGGCCGCGACGGCGGACTCGTTCCCATAGTACATCCAGATGAAGGACTGCTCGGCGTCAGTAAACGCGGCTTGCGGAGCCCGCACCCATATCGAAGCCACTCCGGCAAGGTTTTCGTAGTGTTCGATGTGATACTCGAGTGGCGTTGTGCCATCGGCCGCGACGAAACGTATGTCGTCTCCGCCCGACTGCGTATCGAGAAAGTAGGCGAAGTTCGCGGCGTTGAGGCGAACGACCGCGGTTACGTCACCGCCAGGCGCAACCGCCGTTTCCGGCAAGGAGATGTCGATGCGCTTTCTAAACGACCAGTCTTCGTTCCACCAGTCAGCCGCGACGACTTGCGGCGCGATCGAGAGAATGAGTAACAACGAAACGCGGATTGCTGTGTGCATTGTCGACTCGTCGGGGCTCGTTTGAATTCGTGCAGACGATACCTGGCGGTTCGCAGACGGTCTGTACGTAGAAGCAGCTAGCGTATCCTCACGCGTTAACGAATATCGCACGATACGGACACCATTCGATTACCGCTGCGTTGCGGACGTATTAACGGCGCTTCGATCGGGATGTATACGTTTGTAAGACGCACGAATCCCTATCGAAATCCAAACTTCATGGGCTTGTCATCCTCAGTTGCTGTACTCATTGGCCCAGCGTCAAGTAAGTAAAATAATGCAGAAGAGCATACTTGCGGTAGACAACGAAACGTCATCCCGAGATGTGCTGCAGTTCTGCCTGAAGCGTGCTGGCTACAGCGTGCGAATCGCGCCGGACGGCTGCGAAGCACTCTCGGTTATCAGTTTCTATGTGCCCGATCTCGTCATCCTCGATCTCGTTCTCCCGGACGTACCCGGCATCGAGCTGTTGACGCAGTGGCGGCACGACCCACGCACGAAAGGCATGCCGGTTATCGTTATCAGCAGCAAGTGCGAGGAAAACGACCGCGTTTCCTGCTTACGGTCCGGCGCCGATGACTTCGTTGCCAAGCCGTTCTCCCGCGACGAGCTGCTGGCCCGCGTCGAGGCCATTCTGCGGCGCGTCTATCCCAGCGAATCGGCGGAAATCGTCGAACATAACGGCATTCGCCTCGATCTTCGCAATATTCGCGTGACGGCGAACGGTCAACCGGTCAAAACAGGGCCGATCGAGTTTCGTCTCTTGCATTTGCTGATGACGCAGCCGGCCCGGGTACTCAGCAGAGCGGAGATCATCGACCGCGTGTGGCGACGCACCGACTATGTCGACCCGCGTGCCGTCGACGTTCAGATTCGCCGCTTGCGGCGCCGGCTCGAACCGGCGGGCTATGAGCACCTGATCAGGACCGTACGTGGCGTCGGCTATTGTTTCTCCGATGAATAGATGCAGAGCCACTTGCGCAGCGGTCCTCGCATTCCTGGCGCTTGGCGGTTGCGGCGGCGGCTCCGACCCGGCCGCACCCGGCACGGCGCTACCGTCACCGGAGCCCCCTCCGCCGGCCCCTCCGTCAGATCCTCCGCCGAGTCCTCCACCAGCGCCCCCACCTCCGGATCCCCCGGCCGTACCGCCGCCGCCCGCTCCCGAGCTGAGCTCGGTCGCGATAAGCGGGGCGCCGTCGGCGTTGGCCGTCGATAGCAGTACAACGCTCAAGGCCGACGCGGTGTATAGCGACGGCAGCCGACTTCCGCTGGAGACGGCGATTCGTTGGACCAGCTCCGACACCGCTATGCTGCGTATCGATTCGGCGGGTGTCGCGACGGCCGTCGAGGAGGGCATCGCCAGCATCCTGCTGGTGCACGACTCGGGCCTCGACGACCGAGTCGACATCAGAATCAGTCCGCACCCGGATTCACCTTCTGTCGTCAGTCAGTCAGACTGGACCGACACGGCAGTACGCAAAGTGCTCGATGTGTTCGCCTATGGCAGCCACGCCAGCGATGCGACTATCGCGCGTTGGGCAGCGATGGCTCCGGAGGCTGCCGTCGCCGAGATAATCACCTTCGATGCATTCAACGACAAGCTTGCACCGCCCGGTGCCCTGCCGCTCCCGCCCAGGCTTGCCGAAATTCAGGCGTTTCTGTCGTCGGACGACCCGGATAACCCGCTGCGCTCCGACCGGCGGCGCTTTTTCGCGACGCTGAACACGGACGTCAACGGCACGACGAGTTCTTTCAGTCAACGCAACCTGCAGCGGAGCTGGTTGTTTGCCGTAACCGGCGGCGGCTCGAATCCGGTGCTCCACAAGACAGCGTTCTTTCTGAGTAATTACCAGATGGCCCTTCGGGCAAGCGTTGCGACGCCCGGCATTTTCCGTGCGTACTACGATCAGTTCGTCGACGATCTGTTGACCCGAACACCGATGACCGAACTCATCACCAATGCTGCGAAGTCTGCGGCTGTCTCCTATCGATACGGCCATCGCGACAACCGGTTCAACAATGCCAACGGCGACTTCAGCGGCAACGACGATTTCGCCCGCGAGTACTTTCAGCTTTTCTTCCGCCTTCTCGGCGAAACGGAAGACGACGACTATCACGAGAACGTGAGCATCGAAAACAACGCCATGCTCCTGACCGGCTCCGCGGTGGACCGCCAGCCTGACGCGTACGGCAGTACTTCTCATCAGGACTGGGTCATCGCTCCGATCAACTTCAGCGACCACGTCGATGCAAGCGGCGTTACACGTGCCAACACGAGACTCCATCATGCGGCTTGCCTCGAAATCCTCCGGCACGAAGTCTGCGGCGCTACTGCCGCCGAAAAACTCGACGCACTGGGCCCGATCGTTGCGCGACACCACGAGGTACGCGCCAACCTGCCCGTCTATATTGCAGGCTTTTTTGCCGACGATCGCATCGATGAAGTCGAGGCGCGCACGATCCGTCGCGCCTGGCTCGAAGCCAATGACGACCTGCTGACGTTTCTTCGCAGCTACGCGAGTTCGACGGTGTTCCACTCGAGACAGCGGACGCGCTCGCGATCCACTTTCGACCGTAACCTGAGCTTGATGAATCGCGTCGCCACGGACAGTATCGAGGTCTATCGCGGCCGGGAGCAGCAGGATTCGCTCGTCGGGCCCCTCGAGCGCCAGGGCGGCGTCGTTTTCGAACCCTCCAAAGCCGTCTTCGGCTCCCAGACTGGTCCGGAAGCCGCACTGAACACCGCCATTCTCAAAGACGCGATCGAGGTCGCGCTTGCAACGGATCGGGTCTTCGGTCGACTCGAGTCTTCGGTCGATGGCGAGAGCTGGCTGAAAGACTGGCGTCTCATCATGCCGGAGGACCCGGCTCTCGATGCCGCCAGCGTCGCCGACTGGCTCTGGCAGCGCCTGCTCGCGGACGGCCTTGAGAACCAGAATGCGGCGGCGCGCGCCCAGCTGATCGCACTGCTTGCGACGGGCACGGACTTCAATCTGCTGGCGCACGAGGAACTCGGACACCCGCTCGACCGGCCTTACGGCGTCGCCGATTTTGCGACAGAGCCCGCGCTCGGCGCCCTCGTCGAAGCACTTGCCTCCGAGCGCATCGAACTCGACGCTCAGGACGAGGCGAGGCGACGGGCGGCGAATCAGCGGATGAATCTGGCAGCCGGCTTCCTGTCGGTACTGCCGTACGCCTTCGCGGAGGAGTACGCGCAGTGAACCGCCGCGAGTTCGCCGCTTATCTCGCGTACTCGGCAGCCGCCGCGGTCGGCAGCGCGTGGGCAGCCGCCCCGACGCCGCGAACCGTGGTCAACGTCATGCTGTTCGGAGGCATCGACCTGCGCTTCGTGTTCATGCCGACGCCGGACTACGATTCGGGCTATCTGGCGGCGCTGTTCGCCGCGCGCAAGAGCCTCTATCCCGAAGACTACCCGGACTACGCAACGCTGTTCGAGGCCGAGTACACGACGGTGCAGGATCCCCGCGGCGACCGGCGAATCGGCGTTCATCGGTCTTGCGACTACCTGGCGCGGGAGTTTGCGGACGGTCGCGTGGCAATAGTCGCCAACGTCAGCACCTCGGACAACCGGCGGCACGACCACTCGCAGCTCATCGTGCACGCGGGCGAATCCGGTATCCCGTCGTCGGACACCGACCGCAACGGCTGGGGCGGACGCTTTGTCGAAGCGGTCGGCGGTAACGCCGCAGCGCTGGTTCTCTCGCCAGACGTGCCGCTCGTCGCCTACGGCAGCCTGGCCGCCAACCGGCTGGCGAGTACTTTCCATGCAGCCGACTTCCGCAAGCTCGCGCTGCCGGCTGAAGATCCGCGCCGGGCCAACGACCACCCGCGAAACGCGCTCGTTCGCGCCATTGACAGCTATTATCGGGGCCAGGCAGCAGGCGACATCGCCGGGGGCTATCGCAAGTTCGTCGACAACTACGCCTTGTTGCGCGATACCGGCGACAGGATAGCGACGCGTCTGTCTGCCAACCCGACGCCGGCCGCGATCGACACACTCCCGCTGAACAACCCGTCTTTCCGTCTGCAGTGTCGAAACCTCTACGACAGCTGGCTGTGCAAGGACATCGTGAATTCCCGTTTCGTGACGATGAGTTACGGCGGCTGGGACACGCATCGCGCACAATCCGAAACGATGGCGGCACAACTCACCGACCTGTTCGGCAATGGCGGCGGACTGCAAACGACGTTTACGGCCGCCGACGAGAGCGTACCGGCGGAAAGGGAGGCGACAGTGGTGTATTTCGCAAGCGATTTCGGGCGCCAGCTTGCGGCCAATGGCGGTCAGGGTACGGACCACGGCCATGGCAACTACGCTCTGCTAATGGGGTCCCGGGTTCGGGGCGGCCTCTATGGCGATGCGTTTCCCCTGCGCGAGGCACGGAGCGATCCGGCCTTTGACGGCAGCAGCCCTTTCGAACGCCGCGGCGCCGACATCGAGGGGCTGACCTCTTCGCTGCGGATGCTTCAGAGGACGTGCGACTGGGCCGAACCGGGGACGGGCGACATGGTCTTTCCCGATACGACCTCCACGCCGATCGAAACCGGCGTCTCTTTTTCCGACTTGCTGTCGGCGTAGCGACCGGCCGCCCCGATCTTCCTGAAGCGCGTCTCGTCCGGCCGGAGTTCCCGGTAGACGGCCAGGGTCGCATCGATCACACGGTCCTCATCGAATCCGGCAATGGCCAGCTTGCGGCCCGCCGCGCCCATGGCCTGCCGCAGGTCCGGATTCGCGTGCAGCTGCCTGAGCGCATAGACCAGCGGCGCCACTTCGTCGTGAGCCGGCGGAATCAACAAGCCGTTGACGCCGTCGCGCACGATGTCCCGGCAACCCGGTGAATCGGACGCGACGAGGGGTAATCCGCTGGCAGCGGCTTCGATGAGAATGCGGGGCACGCCCTCGCCATAGGCCGTCGGCAGACACAACACGTCCACGTTGCGCAGCAAGCCGGGCATATCGTCGACGTGGCCCAGGAAGTCGACGAGACCTTCCCGGTCCCAGCTGTCGATTACGTCTCCGGGCACGGAGTTGGGGTTTCCGGGATCGTCGGTCCCGGCAATCAGGAACTCGATTTCGGGATCCACCCGGGACAGTTCGCGCGCGGCTTCCGCAAACAGACCTACTCCCTTGTCCCAGAGCAGGCGGGTTGCCAGCAACACCCGCAGCGCGCCGCGGCGGCGTGCGGGCCCCGAGGCCGGCCTGAATCGCCGCACGTTGACGCCGGACCCGCGAATCAGCCGCGCTCGCCGGGCGTCGACCAGCCGCCTCCCGACGAGCAGATCGCGGTCGACTTCGTTCTGCACGATCAGCCGCTGACGTTCGCCGCTCAGAGCCAGCCGCAAGGCCGCTTCGACCGCCGGCCGGAGCAGACGCGCATAAGCGGCGCTGCTCGAAAACACAAAGCCCAGACCGGCGACCGCGTTGACGATTGCCGGCACCCGCGCAAGCCGTGCCGCAAGGGAGCCCAGAAGCACGCACTTGACCGTGAAGTGGTGCACGAGATCGGGCCGTTCCTCCTTATATATAGAGGCCAGCGCCGCAACAGGCTGCCACTGCGACCATGGCGCCACGCTACGACGCTCGAGCGGGAAGCAGCGCACGCGAAATCCGGCCATCTCGAGCAGGGGAACGAAACGGCCGGGCGGGCACACGAGCACGACGTCGACGCCGCAGTCCTCAAGCGCGTTGGCCAGTGCCCGGCGGAAGTTGTACAGATACCAGTCCGTGTTCGCGAGCAACAGCACTTTCGGCGCCGGGCTCGTCGCGTTCATCGGGACGACACCGTATTCGAGCGCCCTGCGTACCCGGGTCGCGCGGCGAGTTCCCGCTCCAGCACGTCGAGGAACCGGCGTCCCGACAGCGTCCAGCTGAACCGGCGGGCATTGTCCCGCGCCGCCCCGCTCATCTCGCGGCGGCGCGTCTCATCGGTAAGAATCGACGTCAGGGCGCGCGCCAGGCCCGGAACGTCGCCGACGTCGACCATCGCCGAACACGCCGGCGTGACCGTATCCAGGCCGAGTTCGTACGCGACGACCGGCACGCCGCGCGCATTGGCTTCGACCCAGGTGATGCCGAAGCCTTCGCTTTCCGACGGCGAACAGAACACCCAGGTCTCATCGAGCAGAGCCAGCTTCTCGGCATCGCTGACGAAACCGCGAAACTCGACATCGAGGTCGGCGGCCTGCGAGCGGAGCGCCATTGCGTCCGGGCCGCTGCCGGCGATCACGAGCCGCGCGTCGGCGAGCCGGTTCCGGACTTCGCGGAACGCCTCCAGCAAGTGGTCGACTCGCTTGCGCCCCAGGTCCAGGGCACCGCAGTAAAGGATCATCGGCACCGGACTGCGCGCGACGACGGGCGGCTCGCCGCTGAACCCGATACCGGGCGGCACGATGTCCGGCCGGCGGGCCGGCGCGACCCAGGCGCTCTCGAGGTCGTCCCGGGTTCTCGGGCTGACCGCTATCCACGGCGTGTCGCGATAGGCCAGCGGCTGCAGCACCGATTCGAGGACTATTCCCGCAAGCCCTCTGACCGGCCCCTGCGTTCTGAAGAACGTCCTGCCCTCGAAGTGATGCTTGATCGCGATGGGCTGCCGCTTCTCGTCCAGCAGTACCGGCAGAAACAGCGGAAACCCCATGAGGTTCTCCACGACGACATCGCAGCGCGGCGCCATGTCCCGGGCCGCCTGGATCAGCGGCCAAAAGCGGCGGCGAGGTGTGCCGTAACGAAGTATCGCGATGCCGTCGACGTACTCGCGAAACGGCAGCAGTTCGCCGTCGACGATCTCCTGTCCGCAAACGATACGGACGTCGTGGCCCAGGCGCGCGGCGTAACGCGCCACGAATCGTATGTAGTCCTGGGCGCCGCCGCGCCGGGCGGCGTTGGTGGGTCCGCGCAGCGAAACGAACAGAATTCTCATGAAGGCCTGCCCGCTAAACTCGTGTACGCGTCGCAGACCGTCCCGGCTACGCGGGGCCAGCGAAACCCGGACGCGCGATCGCGGCCCGCCCCCCGCAGCCGCCCGGCCAGTTCCGTGTCGGTCGCCAGCGCGAGCATGGCTTCCGCTATGGCGTCCACCGATTTGGGGTTGATGAGTATGGCGGCATCCCCGGCGACTTCGGGCATGGAGGAGCAGTCGGACGTAATCACCGGACATCCCGACGCCATCGCTTCCAGAATGGGCAGCCCGAAACCCTCGAGCAGGGAGACGTAGACGAACGCGTCGGCGCCCTGATACAGCGCACGAAGCGCCGGATCGCTCACGAAGCCGGGGCGGTGCACGCGGTGCGCGACGGGCGAACTCGCGAGTCGTTTCAGCGTCTCGTCGCTATCCCATGCCATGCCGCCGACCAGAACGAGCCGGTGCGGGACGCTGCCGGCGATGCGCTCGAACGCCGCGAGCACGTTGGGCAGATTTTTGCGCGGGTTCATCGACCCGGCCCACATGAAGTAGGGCTCTGCGGCTGGCGGCAAGTCGGGCACGTTCCTCAGCGCGGCAGACGCTGCCGGCTCGAAGAACTGACTGCTGACCGCCTCGGGCACGACCCGGATGCGCCCGGCAATGCCGTTGCCGACGAGCCCCTCTACAGCGTCGGCCGTCGCCGACGAAACGGCGATGACGACGTCCGCGCGGCGGGCAGCCTGCTGGAGGCCGCGCTGCCGCAGCCAACGCCGGCTCTTCGAGAAGTACTCCGGGTTAGTAAGCGGGCCCACGTCATGCACCGTCACAATCCATGGCCGCGCCGTGGCTACCGGGTAGTCGAGTTCGAGCGTATGCACGATGTCCGCCCTCGGCAGGAATCGTTCGATTCGCGGCGAATCCAGCATTGCCCACAACAACACCAGCGTCCGGTGGGGCCAGCCGGGGTGGCGGACTTCGCGATAGCCGCCGCCCGAAGCAAAACCTGCGCCGGGCGCGGTCCGGCTCGAGAACGGCTCGAGAGCGAGGGCGGGGCGGCTCTGCTCGATTGCGGCATACAGTTCGCGCGCGTAGCGGGCAAGACCGAACTGCGCCGGGCTGGCCAGCGCGTCACTGTGAAACAAAATCTGCATGCTGTCCTGCCAGCGGCCGGCGCTTCGTTGCGGCGCTCAACCCGGTGGCCACGACCCGGCGGGCCCGATCGAATACGCGATCCCAGCTGTACGCCCGGGCGAACTCGAGCGACTGACGGCGGCGGCGGTCGAGCTGCGACAGAGCATCGTCTAAAGCCTGAGCGGCGCTCTGCTCGCTATCGACCACGGCGGCCGGCGTATCGAGATAGCGGTACTCCTCATGCGGAGTGCTCACGATCGCTAGACCGGCCGCGGCGTACTCGTAGAGCTTCAGCGGATTCTGTCCGACGTACACCTCGGGTCGCCTGCGGTCGTACAGCATCAGGCCGACGTCGGCGTGCCTCAGGTAGGCCGGCACCTGCGCGGGTTTCCGCGGTCCGGGCGCAACGACATGAGGATGGCGCGCCGCCAGCGCATCGGCCCACTCCGCACCCGGGCCGATGAGCACCAGGTAGCCGCCGCGCTGCCCGAGCTTCTGCGCGACCGCTTCGAAGAGCCCGGGATCGCCTTTCGACAGTACGCCGACCCAAACGGCGATCGGACCTTCCATGCACCGATACTCCGGCGGTCGCTCGGCCGGTCGGCTGAAGCGCGCATGATCGACGCCCTGCCCGAGGACCGTCAGCCTGGACTCCGGTATACCATAGCTCAGGACATGCTCCCTGAGCGCTTCGCCGATGACGAACACGTGGTCCGCCGCGCGGTAATCGTAGCGCTCGATGTCCGCGATTGCCGGCCCGG
The DNA here is from genome assembly GCA_028277185.1 of Woeseiaceae bacterium. Taxonomy (GTDB): domain Bacteria; phylum Pseudomonadota; class Gammaproteobacteria; order Steroidobacterales; family Woeseiaceae; genus UBA1847. Next base: position 450,347 of record JANQGQ010000012.1, on the reverse strand, counting down.
CGAAAGCCGGATAGTAGTCGACTACCTGAAACAGTAGTCTCGCGGCGGGGAACATGTGCTTGAGAACGCCGCTGCCGGGATTGGCGGTCCAGATGACGTCGGGCTGACCGAAACCGTAGCGGTCGAGTGTAGATTCGATCGACGGAACGCAGGATCGATAGCTACGTCGCGCAGCGGCGGCGGAAGACAATGGCCAGACTCTCGAGTATGGCGACAGCGCAAAGGGTGTAAACACGAGGGTTCCGTCGACTCGGCGCGGGCCCTCTTTCCACGACTGCCACTGTCCACGCCGCCACAACACGTTGCCGCCGTGCACGATCCCCTGCATGTACGCGACGCTGGCGCCGGCCTCGCGAAAGCGGTTCGCGAGAATATTCGTGCTGCAGCGAATTGCCGACTGCCAGGGAGTATGACGGTGAAACAGAAGCCGCGCGCCATCCATTTCAGGCCTCCAGCGATTCGCTGAGTCTGTCCGTCGGCGCAGCCGGGCCGCTGTGCTCCCACCGTTCGGCAATCTCGGATTCGAGCTGACCGCGCGGTATATGGGTCTGCTTCTCCCAGGCGTAGGCGTACCAGTTGAACGTGCTCGAAAAAGTATAAAGAGCGAACACCAGGCCGGTCAGCCCCTGGCGATAGCCGCCTTCGTACAGGTAAGAGCGCAGGCACCGGTACGTTGGATACAACAGCAGGTGGTACCAGCGAATCGTTTTACCCGTCGCGAGGATTTCGTCGCCGGTCATTTGCATGTAGCGCAGGTTCTTGGACACGCGTTCGGTGTAGTCGCGGTCGTTTAGATGCCAGACTTCGTGCCGAAGCTGGCCGATGCGTTCGTCGCCGCCGTCGACGACGCAGCGTTCGTGAATTCTGTTGACGAAACGGTGGAAACCGCGCTTTGCGAGCTGCGGCCGGTTCCAATGCTGCCAGCCGCCGCAACGCATCGGACGATGGACGAAGAAGTTCAGCCGGCGATAGCGGTACGCGTTTTTGTCGGGCCGGCGTATGGCGTCGACGATCTCTGCGGCCAGCTCCGGCGTAACCCGCTCGTCGATGTCCATGTGCAGGATCCAGTCCGCGGTCGCGTGCTCGATACACTTGTTGCGCTGACCCGCGAAGCCCGCCTCCGCATCCATCGGCGACACGATGAACGTGGCCTGAGGCGCGATCTTCCGAACGATCGCCCCGGTCCGATCCGTCGATCCGCCATCGACGATGACGACCTCATCGACCCACGGCAAGACGCTTTCGAGAAAGCCGCGAACATCCTCTTCCTCGTCCCTCGCGATGGCAGCCGCCGCGATCGTCGGTCGCGCGGCGTCTGAAGACTTCGACCCGGCGATCATGCAGCCAGCGCGGCAACGTCACTGCCGGTGAAGAGCTTGACCAGGCGCTGCACCTGCTCACCGGCGTCGTGATCGCGCTCGATACGCCGCCGCGCGGCGCTGCCCATCTTCCGGGCCCTGTCCGTGTCATCGAGATACGCTTCGGCGGCATCGGCAAACGCCGCCGGGGAATCCAGATCGTCGACGAGGAAACCCTCGACGCCATCCTCGACCGCCTCGCCCGCCGCCGGGAGCGCCGACAGAATAACCGGCCGGCCCGTCGCCATGGCTTCGAGTACGACGTTCGGCAGACCGTCGTGGAAGCTCGTATCCGCCAGCAGGGCGAAGACGTGAGACTCCTTTATATAGCGGCGTACTTCGTCATGGGGCACCCAGCCCGGAAAGTGCACGACTTCCAGTAATCCGAGTTCGATCACGAGCTCGCGAAGGCGCGCTTCTTCGGTACCGCGCCCAAGGATTGTGAGCGTGACGTCGATGCCCCGACGGCGGAGTTCCCGGCAGCCGTGCAGCAGACGGTCGAAGCCCTTGGTGCGCGTCAGCCGGCCGGCGCTCACCAGCTTGAGACGTCCATCGAGCATGGGGTACGGCGCCGCCGCGAACCGCGAGAGGTTCACCCCGTGATAGATCAGCGCGGACCTTTCGCGTGCGTCGTTCCCAAGGCGCGAGAGCAGGTATTCCATGGCCCCTCGATTGCAGAACGCCGCGAAACGGGCCGTGCGAAACGCGACCGGGAAGTGTCCGTTTTCGTGAGCGACCTCATGTGCATGGATGCTCATGCTGAACGGCATGCCTGTCAGCTGGTTGACGAGCCACGCCACCTGCGTCGCGTAGGGCCAGTGGGCATGCAGATGGTCGACGCCGTCGCGTACGAGCCGTTCCGCAAGCGCCGCCGCCCGGACCAGACGGAGGCCCGCATTGGGCTTGTTCGTTGCCGCCGCCTGAATTCGCTGGTTGTCCTCACGCAGCCGAAGCACGCTGATCGGCCGCCGAATCGCCGTCGTCATCGACGCAAGACGATCGACATAGCGGGTATCGGCTGCCAGGGCGCGCGCCGTGTCCGTTAGCTTCAGCGTGTCCTCTGCGGCGGGCCGCGTGAAAGCGTAAACGTCGAGATCGATGCCGCTTGCCTTGATCCCCGCAACCTCGTTGCTGACGAAGGTCTCCGAAAGGCACGGAAACTGCGGTACGAGATAGGCAAGCCGCATGTGAGGAGCCCCGGTCGCGGTCGGGCGATCTACAGGCGGGACGCCAGACGCTCGTGCTCGGCCCGGGCCAGCTCGTAGCCAACGAATCGGGAAGGCTGCGACAGCGCGCGTTCGAGCAGAGCGACGGCAGACTCGTGGTTGCCGAGTTCCGCTTCCAGCATGGCCTGGTAGTAAGACAGCTCCGCTCTCGGGGCATCGCTTTCCGCCGCGCGGCTCAACGCGTCCTGGGCCGCCTCGAGCTTGCCGTTCTTCAACAGCGTCCAGCCGTAGGTGCTGAGATACGCGCCGCTGCCGGCGACGACCAGCGGTTCGGCCAGTTCCAGCGCACGCTGCGTATCGCTTGCCGTCTGGCCGTGCGTAGCAAGCAACTTTGCAAGCCGGTTCGCCGCTTCTGGCGACTGAGGTTGCTCCTCGAGCAATGCCTCATACATCCGAATGGCGAGGTCGGGACGCCCCTGGGCCTCGAACTCCATGGCGGTGTCGTTCACGAGCGCTTCGGTCGCCGCCAGTACAGCGGCGGCGCGTTCGTAGCTGGCAAAAGCCGCATCGGTGTCGCGACGCCGAAGGTCGGTCCAGACGCGCCCACGGTACGCCATCCACCAGGTCGGCGATAATTCGATCGCTTTGTCGAAGCACTCGGCGGCGAAGTCATGATTCCCACGGTTCAGCGCGATCTCGCCGCGAATGTTCCAACCGAAGGTGTAATCCGGATGCGCGTCGAGGATTTCCGTAACGAACTCTTCCGCTGCCTGCTCGCGGCCGTCGTTGAGCATCAGGCTGACCAGAGCCCCGAGCGGTTCGACGGCAAGCGGATTGATGGCGATCGCTTCGCGATATGCCGCCTCCGCGGTGGCGCGGTCGCCCGTACGGTTCGCGACCAGCCCCTCGTAGAAGCTGCCGGTGGCCGCGTCGGGCATCAGATCGCGCATGCGGCGGGCTTGCTCCCGAGCCGCATCCCAGTCCTGCCTTGCCAGCTGCAGGCGAAACAGCAGATCGTTCGCGGCCTGATCTCCCGGACTGAACTCGAGCGCCCGCTGCAGCACGTCGCGGGCCGCGTCGGGACGGTCGTGCTGCGCCTCGAAGCGAGCCAGATTGACGTACAGCGAGGGGTCGCCTGGGTTTGTCTCCATCGCGCGCTGCAGTTGCTCACGAGCGGCGACAACGTCGCCCTGCGCGAGATGCGCCTTGGAAAGCAGATCGTAGATCGTCGGATCGTCCGGCCTTTCCCGCAGGACCGCACGCAGCGCGACAACGGCATTTGCCGGCTCATCGCGTGCCATCGCTATGCCACTTTGAATCAGGAGTGCTGCCGCGGAGTTCGGATTGTCGAGAAGCACGGCCTCGACGTGTTCGTCGGCGGCTTCGATATCGCCCAGATTGATCTTCAGCTGCGCAAGCGCCGTCAGCGCCTCGCCCTCGAATGCGTCGCCCGCATGGTCGTCGGCAATGGCTTTGTAGATGTCTTCCGCAAGGTCGAACTCGCCGTCGCGAATGAGGAGGTCGGCCTCCTTGAAGCGCAGCTCGGTTTGCTCCGGGTCTGCCGCAATGTAGTTTCGCACCTGCTCGAGAGCGGACTCACTCGAGATCGACGCAAAGTGATCGATCAGCATGATCTTCGCATCCAGACGCTCCGGAAACGCACGGACGGCGCTTCGGAGCGTTGCCGTGACCGCTTCGGGGTTGCCGTTGTTCTCATGGAGCGAGGCAAGCGCTACCCGGTATGAGAACTCGCCGGGTTCTTTCGCGATGAGCTCGTTCAGTTCGCGAGCCGCCTCGTCCGTCAGGCCCGATCTGGCCAGCAGATCGGCGACCAGCACGGATGCTTCGACGAATTCCGGGTTCTGCTTGCGCGCGTTTCGCAGTATGACGATCGCGTCGCCGGTGTTGCCGGTAGTCGCCAGCAGACTTGCGAGGGCCGGCACCGCATACTCGTTCGCGGGATCGGCCGCGATCGCATTGCGCAGATCAGCTTCGCCGTCCGCCTGACGCCCGGCGCGCAATCGGGCAGCGCCGCGCAGCGCCAGTGCATCGACGTTTCCCGATTCGAGCGTCAACACCGTGTTCGCGAAGTTCTCAGCCAGAACGTACTGATCCGATACGACGTAAATCCGCGCAAGGCGCAACAGCGACGGAATGTGTTCGGGATCGAGTTCGTCGACGATGTACTGATAATGACGAACGGCGCGGCGCCAGCGCTCGAGCGACTCTCCGGTACGGGCGGCCCAGAAACGCGCGTCTACGTTCTCCGGATCGATCTGCAGCGCATTGGCGAAATTGACTCGAGCCTTTTCGAAGCTTTCGCTCTCGTATTCGGTTTTGCCCTTTTCCATATAGCTCGCGAGCCGCTGCTCGGGGCCGCTGCAGGCAACGAAGCCCAGTGAAAGCAGAGCGATAGCAAGTACACGAAGCATGATGAATTTTTCCTGCGTTTGTTCTTGGAGATGCCGAGCGGCACCGTTTACATGTGTATTACAGGTGTATAGCGATTGCGGGATGATCCGGTCGCAAATCGCTTGCGTTGAAAATCAGCGTAAGAGTGCGATGTGACACGCCTATGACAGGAGTGTTTTGGTAAGGGTAACGACGAGGCCGCCGATCATTAACGTGCGCATTACGAACGAATGAAAGCCCCGTGCACTGATAGCCATCTCGACGGCGTAGTAACAAAAGAGCAGGCAGAGCAAGGCCTGCTTCTGCAGGTTGGTCAGCACCGGCACCCCGGGCAGGTTGGGGAGCGCGAACAGGAAGAACAACAGCAGAAAGTCGAGCGGAGAAAGACGCAGGCTTGCGCCGTCCGCGAACAGAAACCCGGCGAGCACCAGAGGGACCAGGGGCAACAGCGGCAACAGATGCTTCTGATCGGCGTTGTCCGCCGCCGCCATCGTATAGAGCATGTATACGGTGACCGCTACCGTGGTGTACAGGAAAAGCCGCGCGGCCCAAACGGAGAGATCGCGGCGATCGGTTAGCGGTACGAGAAGCAGGCCCAGTGCCGCACAGGCTGCAAGAGCGGCGACATCGGCGCCTTGTCGCTGAGCGAGAAAACCGGCGGCAAAGACGAGTATGCCGAGGTACATCGCGGCGAGCACCCGGACGACCGAGAACGCGGCGCCGCGGGAGGCTGTCGAACTAACGGCGCCGACCGCCCGCCCAAGCGCCGCGAGCGAACGGCGTCCGTAACCCCGTTCCGCCGCCAGCAGCACCAACTCGGTGAAAGCGGCAAAACTCAGGAAAGCGGCGACGATGCTCGTATCCGACGAGTAGCGCAGCAGATAAGCCAACGCAATCAACGCCGCCTGCATCGCATAGACGATCATTACGGCCGCCGGGTGCGAGATCCCCAGCTCCGTCAGCCGATAATGCACATGGAGACGGTCGGGCCTGAACGGCGAGCGGCCGGACAGCAGGCGGCGGGCCATGACGCTCAACGTGTCGTAGATGGGCAGACCGATGATCAGCAGCGGCAGCATGCCGCTTACCGCAAGCGATTCGCTTTGCGTCACGTAGATGGCGAGCGCCGCGGCGGCAAAGCCCAGAAACTGGCTGCCGGCGTCGCCCATGAAGACACGCGCGGGATGCGAATTAAACCGCAGGAAGCCGAGCAGACTGCCGATTGCCGCAAGCGCGAGCAAAGTAGCGGCGGAGGCCGCAGCGCCCTCGCCCGAGGACAAGCCCAACGCCGCCGTCGCGCCGAGAATCAGCAGACACAATCCTCCCGCCAGACCATCGAGACCATCCGTCAGATTGACGGCGTTCGTGACGCCGACGAGAAACAGCACGGATACCAGCTTCCAGACCGTTTCAGGTACGTAGCTGCTACCGGGGAGCTGGACTTCGTTGAAGTACAGGTCGCCTCCGAAAACCGCGATCGTCGCAGCGATGAACTGACCGAGAAACTTCAGACGGTAGTTGATGTCGATACGATCGTCCCACGTACCGAACACGACGAGCAGAAGCAGCGACGAGAGAACGCTGACGACCGTCCGGTCCACGGGCAGGGCAATCCACGCAGCGGCGAAGAAACCGGCCGCCATCGCCAGCCCGCCGACTCGTGGAGTCAGCCGCGCGTGCTGTTTGCGGCCGCCGGGCACGTCCACCAGCCGCAGGCGCGGAGCGAGTTGCTCGAGTGCGGGGATCAGCGCGATGGTAAGCAACATCGCGCCAAGGAACGTCGCAACTACCCCGAACACCGCAACACCGGCAGCGCCTGACTAGAACGCCGTCAGGATGTCTAGCTGGACGGTATCGAGCGCGTATGGAGCGCCGTCGATCTCGTCCGCGGATACCCACCGGATCTGCACGCTGCTGTTGTCGCTCAGGGTAAAGCCACCGGTAGCGATCCAGCCCTCGATGTCCGTTCCGCCGCGCCGGATCACAGACTCGGTGAAGCCGTCGATCATCGCGTCGCGCTGGATACTCTTGTATGCGAGGCCGCCGTACCAGGCAAGCCGGCCCCTGTCGCCGAAACGCTGGTAGCTCAGCTCGGCCCGATAACCATCGGCACGCTCCGGCACGAATACACCGGTCCGCTCGAGAATCTCTTCCTCGTCGTAGCCGATGTTTGTCAGGTACTCACCCTCGAACCTGACCTCGTTGCGGTCGTTGCGCCAGGTCAGGGCGGTTGTGCCCGTGACGATGTCGAAGTCCGACGCAAGCGCGAACAGGGCGGTATTCGGATCGGTGTCGTTGCGAATGTCGAACACCGTGTTGCCGTTCGTAAGGAATGCCGGCGCCGTGAAATCCAGCAGATTGCTGTTCGGCTCGTTGCGGCGGCCGGTGACGTTTTCGAAGTTGTGATAGGCGAAGCCGAGGTCGTACTGCCATCTGTCGCCGATAGCGAGATGCGCCCCGAGCTGAGCGGAATGGAAGCGCTTGTCGTCGCCGCTCAGCTCGATTTCCTCGAGCGTGTAGCTGCCGACGCCGAGAAACAGATGCGAATTGCTGACGCCGGACCGGTGCGGTGCGACCAGCGGCCGCGACCCGACCGGCAGGCGGCCGATCACCGTCAGACCGTCGAAGTTGAGGTCGCGGTCGAAGGCCAGATCGGTCGTGTACCAGGGGTTCGGCATGCGTCCGGCGGTCGCGGACAGGAGCGGCAGGCCGAGATGGCCGCCCCGATCGAAATTGATGTAGGCCATATCGAGCGAGAAGTCGCGACGGCGTCCGTAATTGCCGAGTGTCGTCGTGGTGGACGTCGGCGACTCGAGATCGCCGGTGGCCAGTCTCAGGCCGACCGTCGTCCGGTTCGGCAGCCCGGCTATGAAACCGATCCGCGCGCGTACCCGGACCCGGTAGCGATCCTCGGTCGTGTTGAGAACCGTGTTGGGGCCGAAGAAGCCGCCCTGGCGGTTGATCTCGAGGAAGTTGCGATAGAAGTTTTCGGCGTTGCCGTCGTCGTAGAGCAGACCCTCGGCACGCATCCGCACGTCGCCGAACCAATCGAAGCGCTGTATCCAGTCCGGCAACGCCCCCGGGACGCCCCATTGGTCTTCCTGTGCACGGGCGATCACTTCTTCGACGACGTCGCCGGTCACCGTCGCCGCAACCTCTTCGCCGATCTGCCGGCGGACGTTTTCCGGCACGTAGGTCACGCGCACGGCGTCTTTCTCTGCCTCTTCCTGCTCGCGCCTCGCGAGGGCCGTAGCTTCGGCGTCGGCCTGTGCATCGGCGACCATCGTCTGCACGGTCTCCGGCGTCAGCACGCCCTCGGCGACGAGCGCTTCCAGCAGGTTCACGACGGTGTTTCGCAAGACCTCGACTTCTTCTTGAGAAGTCGCGGCGCTTGCAGGCTCCACCCGCAGCAGGCAAAGCGCCAGGAATACCCAGATAAGTCTACGCACGGCGATCTTTCCTTATTTAGTGTTGTACGGCAAACGCCCGGGAACGATCTCAGGTCCGGTCATCGCTCTCGTCCTCATCGCCGAAACCGAGAATGAAGACCTCGAGGAAGCCGAGCGCCCTGTTCGCGAGCGGCGTTTCGTCGCCGCCGCTGGCCGACTCCGTGGCAGATTCCTCGGCCGAGCGGGTAGCGTCCGCGGCGACGTTGCTGACGCCGCCGAGATCGGCGGCAAGTCCGGTCACGCCCGTGTCGACTCCGACGAGACCGCCGCCGACGTCGATGTTGTCTGCGCCCTCGACCCGGAGCGCGGCAAGAATGGCGTTGCCTTCGGAGAAAATACCGGCGTCGCCCGCGTCGATGATTCCCGACGGCGCGAACAGCAGCACGTCGCCGGGCTCCCGTCCCGGCGTGCTGACCGCGGCCCGGATACCGCTGCCGGCGATCGCCGGCGGGAAATCGACGAGGACGTTGCCGTTCTGGTCGACGGTTATGCGCGGCGGCGGCGCCGACAGCGCCGTCTTCGCGCCGCGGCCCGCGTCGATGTTGCCGAACGACGACCAGATCAGGATGTCGCCGCCGTCCAGCGCAAACACCCGCGAACGGTTGACCTGGAAGTCGCCTTCCGCGACGGCGCGCACGTCGCCGCTGAGCTGAGCGACGATGCCGAGCTCGGAGGGCGGCTTGGCGCCGGCGAAGGTCGCCGCAAGGCCCGCATTGACGTCGCCGCGCGGCGCCAGAATGTTGATGGTCCCGCCGTCGAGGGTCTGCAGGCGGCTGAAGAACAGCGAGAGGTCGCCCCCCGGGAGGTCCTCCTCGACCTCCGGGAACAGCGTGTTGATCGCGTCGTAGCCGCGCTCTACCTCGGCCGGGTCCTCGAGCACGAACGCAACGCCGGCCGCTTCGAGTTCGGCGAACAGCACGTCGATCAGGAACGGCTGCTGCTCCTCGGGCGACAGCGACTGAAAGCGATCGACAGCGTTGTCGGGCGTCGTATCGCTCGCCGGGAAGAAGCTCGCGAGATAATCGACGAGCGCTTCGCGGTAGGTATCCGAGTCGACCACGTACCGCTGACCGAAACCGGCGAAGTCGCTGCCCTGATTGAGGCCGGTCATGACCGTCAGATCGGCACCCGAGTCCGCCAGCGCCGGATTGAGCTGGTCGCCGACCGTCGCGATGCCGTTCGACGTGCCGAGATTGATCGAATCGCCGGCCAGGACGTCGACACGTCCGGGACCGCCAAACTCCATCTGTCGCGTATTCGCGGTCAGTTCTCCGGTATCCGGCACCCGGCGAATCCGGAACAGGAGATTGCGTCCGGCCTGGATCAGACTCCGGTCGGTGGGCCGGAGGTTCTGCGACTCCACCTGGAGATCGAGTATGTCGGTGCCGGCAACGACTTCGATCGGCTCGGCGCTGATGATCCTGAAATCGGACGTCGCCCCGATCGAGCCGTTCTGAGCGATGAGTCGATTCGGCGTCGCGTCTTCCAGATGGCCGGGAACCTGCGCCCGTGCAAAACGCTGAAGCTGCGGGCGAACCTCCGTCGCAAGTCCCTGAAAGTCGGCCGGGTTCGCAGCGTCAGGCAGAACGGAGCGTTCCCCGTCAGCCTGCAGCAGGTTGACGACGACGGTTGTGTCGGTCGTTATGTCCTGCCAGGCATAAAGTTGGAATCCACCATCGGGCACAGGGTAGAGGGTGATAGGGTTCCCGAACAACAGGCTGCCGCGCAGGGCGGCGGCATTGAGCGTTCCCGGATAGATCAACGCCGCATCCGCGACGGGCCCGGCCAGCCTGAATTCCGTTGCGTTGTCCAGATCGATTGCGGAGTTGATAAAGCGAATGTCGCCCGTTGTCGCGATTGCGGTTACGGCATCCGCGTCACCGTAGCCAAAGAAGTAGCTGGGCTCACCCTGCAACTGACGCTGGCTTCGACCGAACGGCAGGACCGACGGGCTCAACACCTGCTGCAGCGTCAGGTCGCCGCCGGCCCTCAGCGCGGCAGAGGCGTTGCCGAGCATGACGATAGGAGCAAGACCGTCTGTGCGGGACACGCCGATATCGCCGCCCGCTAAGAGCTCGATGTCGCCGTTATCGGCAAAATAGCGGCCACCGAGAAGATCCCGTCCCGCCGAATAGCGAATGTCGCCGCCGCCGCGGCGGACGAAGACGTTGTCCACAACGACGACACCGGAACTGATAGAGACTTCGCCGACTTGCTGGCGCGTTTCCGGGACTGACGCAGAAAGATCGAGAATGTCGCGGCCCGCGCCAACCGTGATCGTCCCGCCGCCGAACGCCGCAAGCCCCTGGGCGAAGTCATTGAGATAAACCGCTGCCACGGTCGGAAACGGATCGATGGCCGTTGGCCCTCGGCGAAACAGCCACTCGGCCACGAGTTGCCCGGTTGCCTGGCCGACAACGTCCCGCCCCGCGTTGAGAAAGACGTCCCCGCCGTCCTCGGGGAAGTGGCCGTTGAGCAGGAAGAACTCGGCAACGAGAGGCGGCAGGACTCCGTTGCCGGTCGAACGGCCGGTCGTGTAGACCGCCGACGATGCGTTGCCGAAAAGGATATCGCGGCCGGCCGCCATACGGATGTCCCCGGTGCCGGTGCGGACGACGACGTCGTCGCCTATGCTCAGATCGCCCCGGCCAGCCGCGGTCGCCAACAGGTCGGCGGATCCGATATCCGCGCCGGCCGCGAGATTGAGGCCCCAGGTATCGGATTCGCTCAGCGCGGTAACCGGCAAACCGAACTGCGTCAGACCGAGGGTCACGCCGTCGCTCAGCAAGCGATTGAGCAGCAGATCACCGCCCGCGCGCAGCGTCAGAAAGCCGGGTTGACCCGCCGCGCGCCAGGACAGCAGGTCCCAGTCCGCGTTCAGCGACAGATTGCCGTCCGAGCGCACTTCGACGCCCGGCCTCAGATCGAAGGCGATACCGCTTGCGGCGCGCAACGCCTCGCCGTCACTAACCGCGATCGCTGCGAAGTCGTCCAGATAGGCGCGATAGCGGCCGATATCCGCGGCGGTAATCGAGCCGTCGGCCTCGTCGAATATGCGCGCGACCTCGAGCACGGCCGACGCCGGCGCGCCCCCGTCCAGGTCTTCGAGCCGGACGCGGTCGCCAGGCGAATCGTTGCCCTCGACCAGGCGCACGAACAGCTCCGCCGCCTCGACGCCGAGAGTACCGTCCGCCGCCGTCACGATACCGTCGTCCGCGGTGACGCCAATGCTGACCCGACCGCCTTCATTGACGGCGACCCGGCCGCCCGCGGCGATACGAACGGCATCGCGTGCGACGAGTTCGATCGATCCCGCGGTCTCCGACGGCGCCGCCACCCGGCCGCGAACGTCGACGGCGCCTCGATCGGCAACCAGCCTTACCGTGCTCGCGAGGACTTCGGCGCTGCCGTCGACGACGAGGTCGCCGGCTCCTGTCTGACGCAGGGCGATTGTGTTCTGAAACCCGCCCGCCGCGACGACGTCGAGCAGTGCGGCAAGATTGTCGAATCCGCGTGCGACCGCACGGAATAGCCCCGCGCTTTCAGCATCGTTTCCGGCACCGGACAGCGTACCGGCAAACCGCAGATCGCCATCGCGAGCATCCAGCAGAATCTCACCGGCCCGGCCACCGCCGGCTGCTGCGGAAACGTCGATCACGGCGCCGTCAGCAACGCGAATCGATCCGCCCCGGTCCGTTTCGGCATTCGCCGCGGCGCTCACGACGAGCCGGCCCGCATCGGCGAAGGACTGCTGGTCGGCGAAGCTGACGGCGACGCCGGCCAAGTCGATCGCGGCGTTCGCGCCAACGACGGCGTCGCCTGCCGTCGCGTCTAGGGTCAGGCTCCCCGCGGGCAGCAGAAGGCTGGCGTCGAACTCGACGGCGGCGCCGACCAACGCGATGGCGCTCCCGAGCCCGGGCGTCACGGCGTCGGGCGCGCGATCGTTGGCGGTCAACCGCAGGTTCGCGCCGCGGCTGTCCACCCGGTACGCGACGCCGTCCGTCGCCGCCACGAGCCCGGCGGACGCCGTGAGCCCATCCGCAAGCAGCACGCCGTCGCCTGCGAAAGTCAGCAGGCCGGTGTCTATGGCGGTCTCGGCGAAGCCGTCCAGCGCGAACACGCCGTCCCCGAGCACGAGGTCCGCGGCGGTGATTCTCAGCGTCGCGCGAGGGTCGAGGGGGTCGCTACCCGGAACCGGGTCCGGGCTGGACAGCCGGACCGAGTCGGCCGTGATCCCGACGCCGCCGCCGCCGCCGGCCCGAAGACCTGCCGAGCGGATCTCCAGATTGGCGAGGTCGAGTGCGAAGCTGCCATCGAGCAACAACTGCCCGGGAGAGCGCAGGCTGAGAAGATCCAGGTCGAGGCCGGACAGCGCTTCGGGGTCGAGGACCAGCGCGTCTTCGCGGTCGGCGCCACCCAACACGATGGATGGGGCACCCAGACGTAGCGCACCGCCCCGGACGTCGATTTCACCGTCGATCGACACGCGTTCGGAGCCGTCGACCAGCAGATCGCCGCCGGGTGCGTTGATGGCGGCGCCGGCGGCAACCACGACACGTCCCGACACGCCGTCCGCCGCGTCCCGGTCGAAACCGTCGATCCGGGTCTGACTGATCCGGACGACGGCGCTGTCGCCTTCCGTCACGTAGCGGCCGCCGTCGATCTGCTCGCCGCCGACACTGCTCGACAGTACCGCACCGGCCTCGAGATCGACGGACTCGTTGGCGATCAGAATCAGCTCGGGCAGATCGAGCGAAGTGCCGTCATCGACGACGATGCGATCTGCCGCCGCGACCAATACCGTTGCACCGTCCTCGTCCTGACCGGCTCGCCGACCGCCGATCGTCAGGCTGGCCGCGCCCAGCGCCGCCAGGTCGTCTGGATTCAGTACGAGCTGCCCCGCCTCGGCGTCGCCGCCGTCACGGCTCAAAACGATGTCGCTGCTGGCGATGCTGACCGTGCTACCGAGCCCGCCTTCGTCCGGGGCCGCAAGCAGTTCGCCTTCGAGTGTGAGACCCGAACCGGTGTTCAGCGTCAGAGAACCGGCGTCGCGCGGCAGCCTCCCGCCCGAGTCGGCGAAAAACTCGTTGCCGGTCGTGCTGACGATCTCCGACCGTGCCAGCACGACCGATCCCGGTTCGACCGCGAAACCGCGCCAACGCGAATCCACGATCCCGGAGCCGGCGCGGCCATAGCGCCCGGCGACGACGACGCCGCCCGATGCCAGGTCTATCGACTCGCCGGTCGGAAAATCGCCGGCATCGGCCTCCGGCGTGACGAGGAAGGCGCCGGGCAGCAAAGCGTAGCCGGCCGGGAGTATCGCGTACTCACCGGCGGGTACGCCCGGAGCACCGACCAGCTCGATCGTCCGCCCGAACACCAGATCAGGATCCGCGCTTTCGATCGGATCGAACGGCGCGAACTGGTCGTCCAGAAGCGGGACGATCGCAAACGATTGGCCGTTGCTCTGCGGGTCGACGACGTTCTGCGAGCCACCGGGGCCCGGCACGAACTCGGTCGCGACCAGATCGCCACCGCCGCTCAGATCGATCGTCGACCCTTCCGCGAGGTTGACCACGTCGGCCGACAGCTCGATGGACCGCTCGGGCGCCGACTCGAACAGACGCGAGACGTTGTTGCCCAGCGGATATATCCAGTCGAAGCCGCCCTGCGTGCGTCCGAAGGGAACGGTCAAGCCGCCGAGACTCGTCGACACGACGGCACCCTCGCCGAGCGCGACGGTATCGCGGCCCGCCAGTTCGATCCGACCTAGCGGTGCCAGCAGCGCCGTACGATCGACCTCGATACGTGCAGCGCGTGCCGTCAGGCTGCCGCCGGCGGAGAAAACGGGAGCGGCCGTCTCGCCGTCGCCGGTGAAGCGAATGACGCCGTCTTCGGCGGTCGACTCGAGGGCGAACGACGAGAGCGTAGTCGGATACACCCGCCGGGCTGCGATCTCCATGTTGCCGGCCGTCAGAAGACCGCCCGGCAGATCGCGACTCCGCTGTACCTGAACACCGAGAAACCTGACGTCGTCGTCCGCCCGCAGACTGACGTTGCGGACGCCCGACACGCTGGACTGCCCGATCAGATCGATCACCGACGCCTGCAGGCTGAGACTGCCGTTGGCGTTGGCAGCCGGCGTCAGTGTCGGCTGGACTATCTGGCTTCGCTGGCCGAACTGAATCCCGCCGGCGGCCCGCAGCGCTACATCGCGTCCTGCCGCATCGAAGACCGAGGTTTCGAGCACGAGGTTGCCGCGCAACGAAAGCGCGATATCGTCTCCGGCTCGAATAGCCCCGGGCGCTTCGAGCTGCGTGCCGGCCAGACTGATCGTGTTTTCGGCGGTGAGGGACACGTCATCGAAACCCGCCGCCGCGATCAGGTCCGTTGACACCGAGACGTCGTTGCGCAGTGTCTCCGGCAGCGCCTCTCCGGATCCGAGCACGCGCCGCTCGGCAGCCGTCCGCAAGGTAATGGTCCTGCTGGCCGCGTCGAAACCGCCGAGCACGCGCTCTTCCTCGGACCTGATGCCCCGAAGCCCGGCGTCGACGGTGACCGACAGCGATCCACCCGCCGCGCCGGCGACATCGGCCGCGGGCGAGGCGTCGAGGTTGCCGGATAAGATCATCCCGTTTGCCGCCGTGAAGTCGACGGACCCGGCCGCTGCCGCAACCGTGACGCGTTCGGGCACGGTGCGCCGGGTTACCGGCAGATCGAGCGTCGCGGACAGCCCGCTGACATCGATTCCCGACGTGGGGTGTGTCGCGATGAACCCGCGGTTCGCCGTCAGGGTGACCGAGCCGGCGTCGAGTAACTCCCCGAGAAAAAAGCCGTCGTCGTTCGGCAGCGGGATGAACGCCGCACTGGCGTCGAGGAATGCGTTTTCGTTCAGCCAGAGTCCCTGGGTTGGGCGATAGGGTGCGTCCGTCTCCGTCTGCGGCACGACGACCCGCAGGTCGATCGATCCGGCCGGCGCCAGCACGCTGCCGTCCACGAACATGCTCCCGTCGGAAACGAGCGTAACGGAGCCACCCGGATCGACCGCGACGGTCGCACCGCTGCCGACCTCCAACACGCCGAGCGTCGGCACCAACAACGTGGTCTGCACAACGTCGAATTCGAGCGATGACGCCCGGCGTTCCTCGACGGGCAGGGTCAGGATGGCGGCGAGGTCCGCAAGCCGGCGTTGCCCGCCGACGAGATCGAAACCATCGACGAGTTCGTAGTTCTGCTGCCGGGCCCGGATGTCTTCGCCCGCGTCGATCAGCAGCGACTCGGTGTTCGCAATCAAACGAATCCGCTCGAAGCCGCCCTGGCGGAAGAAGTCCGGATCGACGACGAAGGCGTTCGCCTCGACAGCGGCCGCACTGCTGACGCGAATGCTGTCCGAGGCAACCGTGAGTCCTCCGCCCGTATGAAGCGCGTAGGCGCTGAGCGCAGCGTCGAGCGTAAGCCGCGAGCCTTCCAGGCCTTCGGCGACGAAACTGAGATCGCCGCCGGCACCCGCCGTAAGAACGTCGTTCTCATCGAGCCAGGCGCCACCGTTTGCTTCTATCGTCGATCCGGACTCCAGCACCAGATCGCCGTTGGCCGCCAGATCGACGCGACCTCCGTCGATCGCGAGGCGCGCCCGTGGCGGGTCGAGAATCGGATTGTCGTTGACCCAGCGGCCGGAGACGTCGATGCTGGCGCCATCGGCAACCGTCAAGGCCGAAGCCTGCTCCACCGGCGACTCGGCTCTCACATCCACCTGACCGGACACGATGTCGATATCGCCCGCAAGCAGCGTATCGCCCGCGAGTACCGAGAAGCGGCCACCGTCCCGCATCCCGAGCCTCGCATCGTCGAGAAAATCGAAACTGCCATTGGTTCTCAGACTGAATTCGCTGAGGCCGATATCCGAGAGCGTATCGTCCAACAGCACCAAAGCCGGCGGACTGTCTTCGTCAGATATCCCGACGAGGCCGTTCGTCCCGCCGGCGATCGCGACATCGCGAACGACGGAAAGGTCGAGGGCCAGGTCGATGGCAAGCCGGCCGCCTGCGGGCGCCTGCTCGAACGGCCGCAAGAACGCGCTGACGTCGTCGGGTAGTTCGGTTGCAAGCTGACGCTGATACCGTCCCGCAACCGTGTCGGCGACGATCCCGGCGCCCAGTTCGAGGTCGGCGCCGCGCAAGTTGATGACCCCCGCGTCCTTGCCCTCGATGTACCCCGCCTCGAACGCGAAGCCTGACCCGGGGCTGGAGCTCGTGAACATCTCCATGACGCCCCATCGGTCATAGTCCTTGACGAAAACGTCGGCAATTCCACTGTAGCGGAGACCGGGATCCGCGTTACCGATATCGATGATCCGGCCGTCGTCGAAGGCAAGCCGGGTTATCGCCGTGAAGCCGTCCTCATACCGAACGCTGCCGCCGGACACGTTCAGTACCGAGCCCTCGGCGAGAGAAACCGCTCCCTGCGAGAACAGCGAGATTTCGCCACCCGCGGACAGCCGTTCGCCGACGCTTCGCTGGATGGTTGACGCGATGGCCGACGTGTCCGCGAGCGGCGTGCCGCGACGGGCATCCACGGCAACCGTAGCACCGCGCAGCGGGCCGTCGCGCTGGATCGGCGAGTCCGCGAGTTCGTTGCCGCGAAGCTCGAACTCGAGAATGTTGCGCTCCATGGCGATCACCGCCGAGTCGTCGCCCGATACGTCGATGACCGCGTCGCTTGCGACACGAATGGCGGTTTCGTCGTCCGGGGCCACGGTCCTGTCGACTGCCTGCACGGGGTTGACGACGGCGCGCGCATCGATCCGTCCTCCGTTTGCCACCAGCGCCGCGCCTTCGCCGATGTCGATCGTACGGCCCAACAGCCGGATCTCGGACAGCGCCTGCGGCTGTTCGTCAACGGCCGTCAACTCAGAATCGGTTTCAGGCAGCACGGTGGTCACGCTGCCGGCACCGATACTGAGTTCGCCGCTCTGCGTGGCAACAGCCTCACGCGCGTTCGCCGTTCCCGCGATGACTGCGCCGTCCTGTGCCAGCAGGCGGATGCTGCCGTTCGCCTGCACGCTCGTCGTCGCCGAGATCAGGCCGTTCTGGTTGACCGACGCCCCCATCAAGGTCACATTGCCTCGCGGCGAGCTGATCGAGCCGTCGTTCTGAACCACGCCGCCGACTTCGACTTCGACGAGCAGGCCGCGGAGCTCGGAGTCCTCTGACGGAGACAGGTAGACCTTGCCCTCGCTGGCCGCGATCAGCACCTGCCCGTCCGGCGCCACGATGCTCCCGTCGTTACGAACCTCCGGCGCGAACAGCAGCACCCGGCCGCCGCTCGCAACGCCGATCTCGGCGCCGTCTTCCACGACCACGAAGCCGCTGTCGGGCGTTCCCTCGAGTGAGGCGCGATTCGCACTGACGGCGTTGGCGATCCCGATCGACGTGAAGATCTCGCTGTCGATCTCGAGACTCGACGCAAGCAGTGAACCGACGTCGATCTGCGCCGTCGGCGTGAAAACGATGCCGTTGCCGTTGATCAGGTACACCTGCCCGTTCGCGGTCAGGGCGCCGGCAATCCGGCTCGGGCTCGAGTCGAATATCCGGTTGAGCGCTACGGACGTGACCGTGGGCTGGATGAAGTCGACCCGGGCGTCGGGGCCGATGTTGAACGTCGACCAATTCAGGATCGCGCGATCGGTGAGCTGCTCGACCGTCAGCAGGCTCTCGCCGACGCGAACGGTGTTGACCTCCCCGGCGCTGACGAATACCGACGGACCGTTCGGGCCGCAGGTGCCGGTTGCGCAGGGCTGCGGCAGCGACTGGGCGACCGCAGCCGACCCACAGGCACCGGCAACGGAAACGACGCAAACGCGTATGAGCGTCGCAGCAGCCATCTAGAACGAGTATCCGAAGTCGAAGATCCAGCGGTCGTCGTCGCGGGCGGTCACCGGGCCGTCCTCGAGCGGCACGGACCAGGAAAAGGAACCGCTCAGACGCTCGAACACGTCGATGTTCATGCCGATCCCGGCGGAGTAGAGTTCGAACTCGCTTTCCTGATCGGGAAGCACATCGCGGATGCGCCCCCCGCCCCAGTCGAAAAAGACGAAACCGCGGCCGCTTGCAGCACCGGTAAAGCCGAACACGTCGGGCGTTACGATCTGCAGACTGGACGTCAAGCCAATGTCCGACAGCAGCTCGGACTGAAGGTAGCCGCGAACCGAGTTGTGCCCGCCGAGCGCGAACTGTTCGTTGGTGATCAGCGGGTCCGGCGTGAGCTGGAAGCCGGTTCTCACGCTCAGCAGAAAGTCGCCGATCAGCTCGCGCTCGTAGTCGAGCTGTCCGCGAAGGAAGAAGTAGTTGGGCTTACCTTTGAAGCGCTTGTCCTCGAACTCGTTCCGCGAGTTGCAGAGATTGCGCAAACCGATATTGGCCGTCACGCCTCCGCTCAGCGACTGTTTCCCGCCTGCATAGCCGGCGTTGATGCCGGCACTGAAGGCGCAATAACTGATCGCCGTGTCGAGCCCCGTCTCCGGATCCAGCGTAATCGTGTCGTCGAAATCCTTGTAGTCGATGCCCATGGACAATGATGCGAAACCGCCGGCGCCGGCGAACAGGGTGCGAATCCCGCGGAAACCGAAGATACGGCCCTTGCCGATGACCGCGATGTCGCCGACCGTGGCAACGTCGCTGTCCGAGTTGACGCCGTAGCCTGCGAAGATCCACTCGCTGTTCCTCGGCCGCAGCAGGTAAGTGGCGGCAAGCACCTGCACTTCCTCGGTATCTTCGGGCGCCGTCTGGTACTGCAGCGAAAGGCTGTCGCCGCGGCCCCAGAAATCGTTGTAGCCCAGCGAGGCGGTCGCCCGAAGCTCGGTCGTATCGCGCGAGTAGTTGTTGTCGAGCCCGAGGCGCGCTTCTCCGGGAAACTCGTCGCGCACGCGAAGCTCGATTTCGGTCGTGCCGGGCCGCCGTCCCGGCCGGAGAACCGGATCGATGGACACGCCGGCGTTGCTACGCGCGGCCGATTGCAGATCGTCGTTGAGACCCGGGACATACAGCACGTCGCCTTCTTCCAGCGACGCGAACTGCGACCGAATCCGCCGGCCGGAACGATAGCGGGCGCCGGAGACCCGAACCCGGTCGATCGTCGCCTCGGTCACGCGCAATCGCACGACGCCGTCGTCGCCCACGGTCTGCTGGGGAATGTCGACGAGGACGCTCGGATAGCCCGCGTCGCGATAGCGCTGTTCGAGCGCCCTCCTCGCATCGTCGATCGTTTCGAAGTCTGCGCCAGGACCGAGGAACGGATACACGGCTTCGCTTATGTCGATCCCGGACAACAGGCTGTTGCCGAGAACACGGTACTCCCAAACCGGAAACACGTTCGCTTCGTCCTGCGCGTACAGCGGAGAAAACGTAAACAGCAGCAGGATCAATGTCATGCTGCCGAATGCGAAAATGCTTTGGCGCTTGCGTAACAGAACGCAAATCATTGCCAGCCCCGGTATCGTCTTCTTGCTGTTCGTTGTATCAACTGTAGTGGTCAGTCTTGTTACGTCTACGAGAAAGAAAAGGGGCGGCTCGAACGAGCCGCCCCTGAACGTCACGATGGACGATTTGTCGCTGCTTCCCTGCAGACAGCGCGCGGGGGAAGAGTGCGCGCCAGAAGAAGTTCCTTAGTTCTCATCGATGCGAACAACTTCACCGCCATCGAGCCGCGGCTCGATGCAGTTGTTGGTGCCGGCAGCGTTGGACTTCGTCCACGGCGTAACCGGCGCGCTCGGATCGAAGCCGTTGTTCGGCGTTGCGGGGAAGCCGTTGGCCGTCAGCGCCAGGTTACCCGTGTTGCCCCACTCGTGAACCGTGGTTTCGAGCGAGGCCGGCGTGGCGAGACTCGACGCGAGCTCGGTGTAGATCGTGGAGAGATCCGCGCCGTTGGCGACGTCTACGTACGTGGCTACGTCGCCGCGGAACTGGAAGCTTGCTTCGCCGTAGTACGTGTAGATGCCCCTGACCGCGTTTTCGGACGTTGCCGCCACACCGTCAACCTTGATGAAGCGATAATCGCCGCGACCGTAAGCAGGCCCGGGGTTGCGCTCCGTGGCGTTGTAGCCGATAGCCCACTTCGCCGGGTTGCCGTTGCTGTCGCGATTATCCGCGACGTCGACGCAGCCATCCATGAGGCCGGAACTCTGGTTCGCTACCAGCTCGGGGTTACCGAAAGAGAAGGTCAGCGTGTTCGGCGCTCCGGCAATACACTCCTGCCGAACGATGTTCGCACGGAACGTAGCGTTGGTACCGGAACCGTTGGTGCGGACGCAGACCTTCGCCTCGGTGTTCTGCGGATCGAGGTTGGCTGCCGTCACGGCCGGATTCGCAGTGATAGCGACGCCGTTCACGTCCAGGAACTCGTTCCAGTTGCCGATCTGGCCGGTGAAGATCGCCGTAAGTTGCGCGGTCGTCAGGCTCGGTACGTTGTCGACGTCTTCAGCACCCACCGTCAGGCCCTGAACGGCCTGCAGAGCATCCCGGAACGCTTCGTTCACGATCGGGGCGAACAGCACCTGGTTCGTGCTGACGACGTTGAGTCCGGTGAAGTCGGTGCTGTACGTGCTGTACGCACCAGGCTGGTTCTGCCCCGTGAACAGCGACGGCTCCACGTCCGACAGACCGGCATCCGGCGGCTGCGCCGTCAGCGTGACGTTCGGCAGGGAAGTATCGCAGGTATAGAGGTTCGGCGAATCGAGAACGCAACCGCTGGTGTCGGTCAGGAAGTTCAGAGCCGAAGCACCGAGCGTCGGCTGGTTAACCGGGAAAACGCCCTCGGAGGAACCCGTCGAACTCTTGTGGATTGCGATCGTTGCATTGCCTGCATTCAGACCGCCGAAAGCAGCGGCGTCCAGCGTGCAGGTGATCGTGCGACCGGCAGCACCGGCGGCACCGATGAGGTACACGTCCGGCGTATCCAGGCAGAAACTCGTCGCGACGTTCTCGAACTGGCCGTCCTGAGCGGTTGCACCGCCGATGTAGGCGTTGATGTCCGTCGTAATCGTGTCACCCGGAGGCAGTGCGAATGCAGCCGTGCTGCCGAGGGCAGCGGCCAGCGCAAGCGCAACCTGCTTCTGTGTCATGCGTTTCATGGTTTATTGCTCCTTGAAAAGCCAAATAAAGGGAAATCAGGGGTCGTGCAGTAAAGCTGATCAGGCGAGAGCGGCTCTGCGGCGGCGTGCAATGCCCACGAGCCCTGCCAGCGCAGAGAGGAGCAGCCAGCCGGCAGCCGGGATCGGAATAATCGAGAGCGAACCGTCGCCGTTCAGAACCAGGCTCGTGACTTGCTCGACAACCCAGTCCTGGCCAGCGCCGGTGGGCGTTGCCAGAATCGAGTAGAGCGCGATGGCCGAGTCGATAGCGCCGCCCGTGGTCGTGCCGCCGAGCGCCTGGCCAACGTTGCCGTTCCAGGTGAACGGATCGGCAAAGTAGCCCGCGCCGCTCGTCGCGATGCTGTTGGCATTTGCGATCGAACCGTTGATACCTGCGACGTAGCTTTGCATGTTCTGCAGCAGGGTGCTCCCGAACGAGAAATCGGCAGGCGCGTCGGGGACGCCGTTCGCCGTGATCAACGCGCCGAACGTTCCGGCAGCAAGATCGCTACCGTCGCCGAAGTTGACGAGGCCAACGTCGAACAGAATGGCGCCGGGGTCGGAAGCGCCACCGAGCCACGTAGCCAGACCTGCGTCGGCTGCGAAACCCGTCGGGGCGGCAAGGTAGTCGGAAATACTCGTACCGAGATCGACGTTGTAAGTCTCACCGCGAATCGGATCGAACACGGTCAGAAACAGGGTGCCATCGGCGGCGGAACCATCCTGGACCTGCGCCGTCGCTGTACCCGTGAATCCGAGCGCAAGAGCTACTACTGCAAGCAGTGCCTTGAATCTCATTCGTGAATCCTCCTGAGGAAGTCTTTAGTTGTTTTCGTAAACGAAACAGAGCGCTTCCGCGCCCCAGACGCAGAGTGATCAGGAAATATTGAATTCAGTTGTACTCGGCTTGACGTTTTCGAGTAGTTATCGCGACGACAAAAGACGTTCGTAATACATCGCGTTTACGGCCGCCACGGGTCAGGAGCTTACGGCGCGAACCTGAAGCGAAGCGCGAACGACGCGCGGCTCAATTCGGCACGAATTCCTCGAGGTTCGGAAGCATCGACGCGGCGAACGAACGCAGCGCCTCGTCCGCCTCCTCCTCGGAGCTGTCGCTCGGCATCGGTGCCACGAAGCGAATCAGCGCACCGTCGGTACGGTTTCGGGTGAGGCTGTCCCAGAACAGATACCACTTCGCGAGATACTCGTTCGTGATCACGCGGCCGCGCTGCTGGAACCAGTAGTAGACCAGCATCCGGTCGTTGCCGAGTTCGACGACGACCCGGTTGACCTTGAGCGGATCGTCTCCGACCTCGAGACCGTCGAGAACGTGCTCGTCGATGCTCGAGATCTCCCAGCCGCCGCCCGGAATGCACGATCGCGGCGAGTGCGCCGACTGTCCGGCACGCTGTGAGTCGTACCAGGCCACGTAGAAGTTGACCGGTGCGCGTTCGTCCGCGTGAACGAAATCGCCCATGAAGTAGTCGTCTACCTTGAGCGCGTCGATATAGACCTGCTCGATCTGTGACCGGCGCCCCGACCAGCCGTCGACGGTGAGGTCCATCATGGCGAAGTCGCTGCGCTCCGGAATAGCCTCGTCGCGATTGGGAATGGTCATCGCGAAGCTCAGGGCGAGCACGATCACGAGTGCGCCGGTGACAACGAAGGAAGCGGGCGTCGAAGTGGATCGGCGCTCGACGTCCTTGCCAAGCGGCTCGGGCAAGGCGACGCCGAACAGCTCGCGGCTCGGCAGCTTCTCGCTACCGATCTTGCCGAGGAGGAACATGAACCCGACCAGAATCAAGGCGCTGATCATGAACATGATCCAGCCCTGGAAGTCGTGTACGAATCCCTCGGCCATCTGAATGCCCCAACGGTCGACCATCACACCGATCAGGCCCACCCGCAAACCGTTCATCAGAATCGTCAGCGGTATCGCGGCTATGAAGATCAGAATCCGCTTCCACAGTGCGCCCTTGAAGAAGTAGGCAACGACGAAAGCGAAGGCCATGAGCGGAAACAGGTAGCGGAGGCCATTGCACGCCTCGGCCACCTCGAGCTGATAGATGCCGAGATCTATAACGTTGCCCTGGAGAAACACGCTGATGTCGAACAAACGAATCAGCGCGACACCCAGTTGCGAGGAAATGAGCTGAAGCTCTGCCGAAAGATTGTTGTAGATGAAGTTCGGCAGCGGCAGCATGAACAACAGAATCAGCAACGGCACGAACAACAGTTTGAACGCTTCGTAACCGACCAGCGAAAGCACGAGCCCAAACAGGATGATGACGAAGCCGTACTGAGTCAGCGTGTAGACCGTCGCGAGCTCGCCGAGAAAGTACACGCAGAGACCGGCCAGCGCCACGACGAGGCCCGACCACGCGCCGGTAAACCTGACCTGCATCAGCTCGTCACGGCGCTGCCAGATCAAGAACGCCGCGATCAGCGGCATCAAGCTGCCATGACTGTACTCAGGCCTGTCGAACCACCAGCGCCACATCTGTCCAAGTGCATCGCTCATTGCGAAGATGCACGCCACGACCGCGGCGATCAGCAGCGCCCAGGCAAGCGGGGGGACGGTGTAAACGAAAGCGGGCATCCGAAAGCCGGCGCCCCGCTCCTCTATACCGGTTTCCATCATGGTGTCGGGAACTCCGGATCGCCGACCCGAATCGCAAACGTGCCATAGCCGTCAGCCGGATCCGGTCGCGTGAGGATATTGATGAGATAGTCTCCGTCTGCGCCGTCGACCGGCAGCGACCCGTCACCGCGAATGTCGCCGACGAACGTCGTACCCTGGGTAACGACGATGGAGACCTCGCTGAAGGACACCGGAAACTCGCTGTCCGTGAGCGTGAACACATAGTCGCCCGACGTCGTAACCGACGCCGTACGCGTCGCGAGTTCGGCACCGACGGCAATCGTCTCGGCGAATACCGGATCGCCCCCCGCGTCACTCGACAGCTCGACGGCCAGAAGACCGCTGTCTTCAGCCTGAGGCGTTTCTGCGAAGATCGCGAGCTCATAGCGGTCCGCGATCGCGTCGAAGCTGACGCTGCCCGCCGCAGATAGCGTCTCGACGATATTGCCTCCGGTCGAGATGATGGCGGACAGCGTCGTCAGCGGCACCGGAGCCCGGAAGTCCTCGAGCGTCAGCGTGTAGCTGCCGGGCGCGGTGATGTCGACCACGCTGTTGGCAACGAGGAGGTTGTTGCGCGGGTCTTCCGGCTCGACTCCGCTTACGGTCTCGAACACCACCGCACCGGCGAGGTCGCTGATCTCGATACCGTAGCTACCGGCACCCGGCGGATCGACGGCAACGGCATTGATGTACACGTCGGCTGCGCCGGCCGGCGCCGTAAATGCCCGGCTGCCCGCCCCGCCGCCGGCGAGCAGACGGCCGTCGGCGGCGACGGCGATTCGCAGATCGGCGAGCGCCGCCGGAAATGCGAAATCGCTGAGTATCAGGCTGTAGTCCTCCGCCGCCGGGAAGTTCAATGCAGCCGGCTCGGGCAGGACACCGACGGTACGCGTCTCGCTGCGAATCGTCTCGGCGGTTCCGGTGTTGCTCAGGTTGATGCCGTACAAGCCGCCATCGGCAGATGCCGACAGAGTAGCGGAGACCGTGAGTTGATACGTTCCGGCTTCGGTAAACGCAAACGACGTTGCATTCCCGGAGGTCGTTGACGGCGGAAAGCTGAAGTCGTCGAGGCGGACCAATATGACGTCGAAGTTGGAGAACGTTTCCGGCAACGCGAAGTCTTCGACCACGAGTTCGTAGCTGCCCGCCGCCGTGATGTCGAAGTCGAGCTGGTAGTCGGCCGGGCCGCTGGCGGCATCGGGAATCTCGAACGTGCCGGCAAGCTCGATGAGCGATGTACCGGCTCCGTCGGCGACCGCTGCCGTGGCGGCGCCGACGCGCGCGACGGCATCCGGCACGCCGACGACGTGCAGACTGTGTTCGCCGGCTTCGAGGGTCACCGGCTGACTGTCACTCCCGTCGATACGGAGCTGCACCACACCGTTCTGCACGATCGCGACGTTAAGGCGCTCGAGGGGCGGCGGTGTGCCGCCCGCCGTGCCCGTGTCGGCCACCGTCAGCGTATACGAGCCGGCAGCGGCGACGTCGAAGGTCTCGACGACAGGCGCGGGCAGAGTGCCAATCGTGATGGCCTCACTGAGGACCTCGGGCACCATGACCGCCGGTGGCGGCGGCGGGGGCGGCGGCGGCGCCGGGGGCAGCGTGGGCTCCGTCGAGGAGCCGCCCCCGCAGGCAGCCAGTACCGGTACGAGAAACAGAGACAACAAGGCGCCGCGGATTCCGCCCGGCTTTCGGGCGGCTCCGGGCCCCGGGTGCATGGTCGTAAATGGGGTTGTCATGATTGCTTTACCCTTGAGTCCGTAGTTGGTCGTCGGTTTTCATCGCGACGACGTTGCAGTCTGTGCCTGCCTGGCCAGTCGCTCGTCGGCCTCTTCGAGCAGGCGTTTCGCTTCTGCCGCCTCGGCGGCTTTCAATTCTCCGTCCAGGGCGCGCTCGAGCTGCCGGCGACCCTCCGCCGGTTCCCCGGCCGCCAGCAACGCCACGCCGTAGTGGTAACGAAGCGTGGCGGACTCCGGCGCCAGCGCGGCTGCGCGCCTGAGCGCCGGCAACGCCGCGGCGAAGTTGCCGGCGCGATAGCTGACCCACCCGTAGGTGTTCAGCAGTGCGGGATTCGAGGCATCGACGAACGTCGCGACGAGCGTCAGAGCACGCCCAATACTCTCGTCGTCACCGCGCTCGTCGACGAGCAGCATCGCGAGATTGTTGGCCGCCAGTCTGGACCGCGGGTCGTCGGCCAGCACCGCCTCGTATACGGCAATGGCACCTTCCACGTCGCCTTGTTGCCGCAGCAGCCCTGCCAGTGAGAACGCCAGCGGCTGATTCCCCGTCACCGCGAAACCGCGCCGATAGGCATCGATCGCCGCCGATACGTCGTCCTTCTCGAGATGCACGAGCGCGAGCGACGCATAACCGGTCGAGATGTCCGGCTGTGAGGCAATCGACTGCTTTGCAAGCGCGGCAGCGCGCGCCGTATTGCCGCTTCGCAAGTGAATCCGGGACAGGAGATTCAGCGCCTGAGCGTGGTCCGGAACCCGCTCCGTGAAGCGCTCGAGCGCCTCGCGTGCCAGCGCCGGGTCGCCCTCCGTTTCCGCAACCCGCGCAAGCCCCTGCACCGCCTGAAAGTTTTCGGGTTCGATCGCGAGCGCGCGGCGATAATTCGCTTCCGCGCCGGCCCAGGCTCGTTCCGCCTCCGCGGCACGTGCCAACAGAAGAGCGGCCTTTGCGGTTTCCGGATATCGGTCGCTATAGCGTCGCGCGGTCGCGGCCGCCGCCGCCGCGTCCCGACCGGAACTCTGCGCCTCGAACAGCAGTTCGATCAAAGCCGGTGCCGCATCGGGCTCGGCGGCCAGAGGCTCCAGCTCCGAACGGGCCCGATCGGGCTGCCCGAGCGCCATATAGGCACGGGCCAGAGTCATTGCGACCGCCGTGTTGCGCGGAGCCAGCGACCGGGCGTCCTGCATGACTTCGACGGCAAGCTCGTACTCACCGCTTCTGAGATAGGCCTCCGCCAGCATCGACAGCACGGGCAGGGATTCCGGGTCGGCGGCCAGCGCCGTACGCAGACTCTGCACCGCGTCCGCGGTCTTATCCTCGGCGAGTTCGATCGCTCCGAGCAGGGCAAACCCGCGTGCGTCCTGCGGGTTTTCATCCAGGATGCGTTCGACCGACTCGCGAGCGGCAGCAATCTCGCCGTTCTGCAGCAAGTCGGTTGCCAGTCGGCGCCTGGCTTCGAGTGCGAGAGGTCCATCGTCGTGCACGTCGATTGCCTCGCGCAGCAAGTCCCGTCGCCGCCGCTCGTTGCCGGCCTGTTTGTAGAAGTCGGCGAGCATGAGCCGGACGCCGGGGCGGTCGACCGGGTCGGCGAGCAGACGATCGATCTCTGCCTCGAGCGCGGCGACCGGCCGCTCGCGTGCCATGAGGTCGAGCAGAGCGCGACGGGGTTCCATCGCCTCCGGACGAAGTTCGATCAGCCGCCGCAGCACCGTCTCGGCGGCGTCGACCCTGCTGATGTCGAGGTAGAAGCGCGCAAGCTGATAGTGAAACTCGTCGTCTTCGGGCTTCAGACGAACCGTCTCTTCGAGCAGCGCCGCCGCGCCGTCGGCGTCACCCTGCTCGGACAATACGAACGCCCGGGCGACGCGGAGGTCGGTACTGTCCGGATGCCGCCTGAGTCCCTGCTCGAGCAGAGCGTCGGCTTCCGCGGCGTCGCCGAGCCGCAGCACGAGGCCGGCGAGGAGCGCGGTGCCCCGCTCCGACCCGGGCTTTTCCGACAACGCGATCGAAGCTTCGGTCCGCGCCTGCTCGAGATTGCCGAGCCGCGCGTTGGCCAACGCGCGCCCGATCAGAAGGGCCGGGTCGCGGGGAAAACGCGGCAGGACCTCGTCGATCAGCGCGATCGCTTCTTCGGGATAGCCGCCGACCGTATACATCCGCGCGAGTTCGGCGCGCGCCTCGCTGTGGGTCTCGTCTATTTCGAGGGTGCCCGCATAGAGACGGATGGCTCGGCTTGCATCGCCGAGCTTCTCGTGTACGCGCGCCAGCTCGAACATAGTCTGGGGGTCGTTCGGCTCGATTTGCAGGGCAGTCGCGAACTCCACCCGGGCCTTCGCGTAGTTTTGCGCGAGCACGTATTCATGGCCGCGCTCGATCGACATGAGTCTGCGTTCCGCCGGATCCGTGCACGCCGCGGTGAGGAGTGCGGCGAAGAGAACGAGCTTGATGGCGCTTCGACGGACCATCTGCGCATCACTTGCCGGAGAGCGCGTCGCGCGATCGATTGAGTACGCTACCCAGCATGACACGGCCGTCCAGCAGCTTGAGGGTACGTTCGATGGCCTCCCGCCGCGTGTTCCCTTCGTCGACGACCAGGAGATAGGCATCGACGTTGGGCAGAAAGCCAAGGGCATCGTCGAAGTGCAGCAGCGGCGGCAAATCGAAAACCAGCACCCGGTCGGGATAGCGGTTACGCAGCTCGGTGGTCAGGCCTGCCGCGGTCGCGCTGGCCAGGAGTTCAGCGGGACGCTCGGCGGGTGACTTTCCGGGCAACAGCTTGAGATCTTCGATGCCGGGGTTGATGAGCGTTTCCGGAATACCCGCGTCGCCCCTGATGACGTCGACGACGCCGTGCCGGGGCTCGAGTTCCAGGTAGCGATGCACGCAAGGATTGCGCAGATCCATGTCGACGACCAACGCGGTGTGCTGCGCACTGCGTGCAATACTCACCGCGATGTTCAACGCCGTCAGCGTCTTGCCCTCGCCCGCCCCCGGACTGACGACCGCAAAGCTGTTGAATCCGGACGCCGCAAGCCGCTGCAGGAGCTGCGTCCGTATCAGGCTGTAGGACTGCGCAAAGTCGTCGAACTGATCCGGCCGTAAGACCCGGTTCCGCTCAAGCACCTCCTGCGGCACGTCAACGCGCTGCGTGCGTTCCACGGACTCCCGATCCGCCTGGGTGACCTCGCCGTCCGGACCGCGGCGTATCGAAGTGCTGATCACCTCCACGACTAAACGCCCATCTTCCGCAAAACGACGTACCAAATCACGTCCAGCGGCCGGTAGAACTCGTGCACGGCGTACACGGCGAGGACGGCGGCAAATGCCGCACCCGTCGTGGCGCCGAGTCGTACCCGGCGGGCGTGGCGAAGCTCGGCTTTGGTCGTGAATGCCGGCACGGCCCCGAGCGGCATGGCACCCAGGATCTGTTCCAACCCGTCCCTGTCACGAACGCTCGTATCGAGCATCTCGACAACGGCGACGAAGCCCAAGGATGCGACGATACCCAGAAACAGACTCACGGCGAGCAGCATCGGTCGGTTCGGGCTGACCGGTTTCTGCGGCGGCAGAGGCGGCTCGATCAGGGTGAAGCGCTCGCCTTGCCGGCCGATCTCGAGATTCTCGGCCAGCCTGGCCTCCAGTTCCTTGGCGCGCACCTCGGTGAACTTCATGCGTGAGTTCTGGATCTGGCGTATGAACTCCTGATACTCACGTTCGATCTGAGGCGTCGCCGTCAGGCGAGCGTCGAGCTCGGCAATCTTAGCCTGCAGCTCTGCTACGCGTTCGAATAGCGAATCCTGCTCGGTCGTCGCGGCGTCGAGCTGGGTCGCAAGCTGTATGTACGCCGGATTCTCCGGGGCAAGACCCGCTATCAACTCATCCGCCTCGGCATCCGACTGTGCCTCATGCAGCTGCTCCCGAACCGACTCGAGACGGCGGTCCAGACGCTGCACGGCGGGGTGTGCGTCGGTGTAGGTCTCCTGCAATGCAGCGAGTTCGCCCTCGAGCTCCGCCTGCTCGCGGCCCAATGCCTCCAGCTGACCCCCGTCGCCGCCGGTCTCGGCCATCAAAGCTTCGAGTTCGAGCTGCCGGCGCACCAGTGCCGGATGCTGTTCACCGTACACCCCGCTGAGCGATGCAATCTCCGACGACAGCGCCTTGATCCGATCGGTGGGCGACAGAATTCGCTGCCCCGCTGAGGTAAACAGCGGACCGTAAGGATCGATCTGCGCCAGCTCCGACTCGAGGTAGATCTTGCGCTCCTCGATGACGCGTATCTGCCTCTGCACCTCACGAAGCTCGATTTCGGCGCGGTCCAGCGCCGCCATGTTGAACTGGGTCAGCTCCGGCAGGCTGTTCATGTTCGCCTCTTTGAAGACCGCGAGCTCGGCTTCTTTCGCCGCTATCTCGTCGCTCAGACGGTCCGCCTCGGCCTGCAGGAAGTCGGCCGTTTCCGATGCCTTTTCCGTCCGCGATTCGAGGTTGCGGTTCAGATACAGAGTCGTCAGCTCGTTGGCCACTCGCTGCGCCGTCTGCGGCCGGTTGTCCGTGAACGATACGGTAAACGCGATCGTTGCCTGCATCGGCCGGCCGCTGCGCGGATCCACCACGTCGGCACTGATCATGTCCATACCGACGTTCTCGCGCATTCGCTCGATGATGACCTCCCGCGGCTTGCTCTTCCGGTCATCGGCGTAGAGATCGTAACGATTGACGATGTCCAGCAGGTTGTTCGTCGTCATGACCTGTTGTGAGATCAGTTCGATACGCTGGCTTGCAAAGCTCGTAATCATCGAGCGGACGAAGTCCTGCGGGATTTCCTGCTGTTCGATCAGGATGGTCGCACTCGAACGGTATTGCGCCGGCAGCAGTATCGAAGCGGCCGCGCCGAGACCGAACACCAATATCAACGTCAGAACCGCCGGACGCCATCGGCGGCGCAGCGCACGGAGGTAGTGGCTGAGGCCGGGACCGCTTTGCTCTTCTGTTTCGAAGTCCATGCCGATACCCGCAAGCGACTAGCCGGACAGCCGTACGCTGACGCCGACGAAGAGCGAGACTCCCTCAGCCTCAGCCTTCGGCCGAAATTCGTTCGAACGCTCCGTAACGTTCCGGCGATAACGCAACTGCGCGACTACACTCGTGTTCTCTCGCGCGCGGGTAGTCAGCGTCGCTGTCAGCGTGTCGAAACCGCGCGAAGGCAGAGTGGCCGTGCTCGCCGGAACGTCGAACTCCCGATTCGACGCGTCGATCACGAGATCGCGACGCTCATCCAGCTGGCGCCTGACGGAGAGTCCGAACTCACGCTCGCGCTGAAGATCGCCGTTGGCGTTCGGTGACTGCGATACTCTGGCATATGCGTCGAAGCTGCCGTGCTCCGACGCCCGGCTAAGCCTGATGTCGGCGAGTCGAACGCGCGTGCGCTCCGTCGTCTCGAACGGAACGCCGAAAAGAAAGAAGGTATTGCTGCTGACGTTCTGCGACGTCCCGAGCGTCGCGGAGACGTTCAGGCGATTCGTAAGCTGCCGCTCGACACCCAGGTAGACCGACTCGGTATCGGTTTTGTTTGGCGACTGCGGGAACCGCAGCCTGAACTGGCCGACGCTCGCGCTGAATTGCGTCCGGGGCCCCGAGGTGAACTGTGCGGTTGCCTGCGCTCCATCGTACTCGAAGTCGACGAAGTTTCCGGCGGGCTCGCCGTCGAACTCGTTGGCCAGTCGCGTGTAGGACAGCGATACCAGCCATCTCGGTCCCAGGATGTGCGAGTAGGCAAGCGTCTGGTCGGTCGACTCGCGATCCACGGCGTCATCGAAGCGGCCGGTCTCGGCGGGATCGAGCAGAGTGGCGTTTTCCACGGAGCGCGAATGTGACGCCGTCAACCGGCCGCGGCGGAAACTGCGATCGACGTAAGCGGCAAGACGGTTGGCCGTCGGGTCCTGCAACGCAGGATTCGAGTAAGCGGTCGCCTGCAGTTCGGCATCGATATCGACGCGGGTCCGCGCGGATGCCCAGCGAATCGGGACCTTGACCGCTGACGTAACAAAGAGTGTCGGCTGCTCGTCGTTGGGGCTCATCGTGGGATTCGAGTCGCTGCCGATCCTCGCCGACAGGATCGGTCCCTGCAGAATGCCGGCTGCGGCGACTCCGTGCGTCATGACGACCAGCAGGCAGACGACGGCGATTCTCATGGGACGACCACCGTATCTCCGGCCCTGAGCTCGATGTTTTGCTCCAGCTTTCGGCCGCGCGAAACCTCTTCGTAGTTGAAGCGTATAGCGATCTGGCCCTGGGCCGTACGCCTTATGACCCGGATGTTCCTGAAGTCGGCGAACTCCGCCATACCTCCCGCAAGCGTCAGCGCATGCAGAATGTCGAGCCTGCCGTCGAGAGGAAACACGCCGGGCCGGTTGACTCGCCCGACGACGTAGATGCGGCTGCCGTTCGTGCTCACGACGGTAACGCTCACCGCCGGGTCGGTGATGTATGGCTCGAGACCGGTCGAGATCGACTCGCTTATCTCCTCCACACTGTGTCCGGCGGCATCGATCTCGCCGACGAGCGGGAACGACAGTCGTCCGTCCGGGCGAATCAGCAACTCCTTCATCAGATCAGGCTCTTCCCAGACGGTTACCTGGACGACGTCCCCAGGTTCGAGCAGGTAGATATCAGCGGCGCGCGCGGATGCGGACAAGACGAGCATCGCGCAGACAGTGCCTGACCAAAGATGACGCCGAAGCGATTTCAATTTCATGACGCCAGTGTTTTGTTTTTGTCAATGCTGCCGGACGCGACGCCGCATTCTTGCCATGAGACCGATCAGTGCGGACATGAGAAGAAGCGCGGACGCCGGAAGCGGAATCACCTCGACGGCGCGCACGGACAACCCGTACATGCCGGTCGCCAGCCCCTCGATCGTCGACTGAGCGTTAGACGTCAGCACCGCGTATACCTGCGCGAAGTAGGTATTCGGCTGGAAGAAGTACGCCTGCGCGCCGTTGTCTGTGGTGAGCAACGGAGTAAGAACGCCGGGCGGCTGGACGACCTGCAGATTGAGTTCCAGCGGACCTGCGATTTGCGGGTTCAGCGTACTCAGATCGACTACAAGGACCTCGAAGAAGCCGGCCTCGGTCACCTCGAACGAGTACTGTGCCAGATCGACGCCCGTAACCGGCCGCGTGGCGGCACAGATAACGGCCGGATCGATAGGATCGATGCAATCGATGGGCGCCGCGCTGGCCGGTGAAGCACCAGCCACGGCCCAGGCAAGGACCAGCCATAGGCTTGCCCGTAATGCTTTGGCGTTCAATTTGATTCTCCTGTAGGCGTTTGCTCGCCGGCCTTTTCGGTCGGCTCCGGGAAGACGTACTTCTGGTAGAAGTAATTACGCAGAGATTCGAGGAGTTCGTCGCTGCCCTCCTCGACGGGTGACCGCGGCGAAATCTCGTGGGCGATCATCGACTTGATCCAGACCCTCGCGTTGCGCCGGTCCATACCGCTCATCGCAAGCAGCGAAAGGTCTTGCGGCTCGATCCGCATTTCCTCCGGGCAGTTGGCGTTGATGATGGCGTCCAGCCGGGCAGCGTCGAGGTCGAAGTAACGAAGCAGTTCCGCCTCGTGGTCGACGAACACGGGTAACAGGTCCTTCCCGCGGATGTCCGGCTCGAGCAGCGGCGCGAGTTGAATCACGACGCCACGAATCGCGTACCGCAGCAGATCCGACTCGCGAACAGACAGGCGCTCTGCCAGATCCTTGAGCTTCTTTCGTTCCGTCGCCGCGAGGCGAAACGAGATGACATCCTTTCGGTTCGACACGGTTTACTTCCCCAAGGTCTGTCTGTTTCGTTGTGCGCGACATAACGTACGTACGGTGTATGGATTTTGTATGTCTTGAATATGATGTTTGTTGTAAGAATTCGATGCGCAACGTTACGCAAACGTAAGTGATACGTTTCGGTCGGGTATTTCGTTCGGGATACGTTGCGATGTCAGGCGCGGCTTCGCGCCGATTGACTACCGCAAGCGCAGGCGAAAGACCGGAAGGACGTAACTGTCCTTCGCGTCACTCTCTCGTGAATCGGGCCAGTGCAAGAGACGCGCTGGCGAGTTGTCTTAGCTTGTTGCTCTTAAGGGCACTGCTCTTCGCCGTTCGCCGGCGCCGGCACGGCGCCGGGTTCAGTCGGATGCCAGGTCGGCTTCCAATAGCTGATCTTCCAGCTCGTAGCGATAGTCGTCGATCAAATTCTCGATTTGATTGCGTTTTAGCTTCAGGAAAGGCTCAGCTTTCATCGCCCGCGAAAACAAACCGTGCCTGTCGTAGGCGTCGAGAATCTCACTGCTCGTCGCGTACATCTCATTGTTGCTCTTAACGCAGGCCCGATACTCGCGGTCCCGCGTTTCGAACCGGACGCGATACTCGTTGCGTTCGGTCTCGGTCTCGCCGAGCAGGTCGATCGTTTCGCGAAACTCGCCGATCAGAGTTTCAAGCCGTTCCTCGGTGCGCTCCAGCTGCCGGGACGTCTGCTCCTGCTCCGCCTGATTGCGGACCAGACTGCGCGACGTGGCCAGAAGCTCGCCGCTTGCCTCGTCGTATTGTCCTTGCAGAGCTTCGAGTTCGGCTTTCGCCGCGTCGAGTTCGCGCGTGAGGCGCTGCTTGTCCGCCAGGAGCGACGCTCGCTCCGCGGTAAGTTGCGAAACCATGGCCTGCAGCCGGCCGTCCGCGCCCGCGTCCCGCGTCTGTTGCGCGAAACCGGCGGGAGCGGCCAGCGTCAGCGCCGCGACGGCCAGTCCGATTCGAAGTGTCGTTGTGGGCATTCCGAATATTTCCTTTGACGTTACAGGCGCGAGCGAACGCGCAGCAACACGGGTTGCGGCAGGTCCGCGGGCGGCGGCTCTTCGACGCTTGCGATCGACGTCAGCGTCTGACTGATCAGGCGGTCGATTTCCGGATCGCCTGAGCCGCTGACCATTTCGATGTTCCGAACGGCCCCGCTGCGATCGAGCCACAGGCGCACGTTGACGTCGTAGCCGCGCGTGCGCAGCCGTTCGACATCGCTCAGGTGGTCGAGGATATCGCGCTGCAGCAGACCTGCGTACCAGCCGAACCGGTCGCCGACGGACGCCAGGATGTCCCGGCCGCCGCGTCGGGCCATCAGGCCGAAACCGTCCGCACCGGCGGTTCCATCCGCGTCCAGACCCAGCGGGCCCGGCGGCGGCTCATCGCTTTGCACTGGTTCCTGCATGGGTTCCGGCTCCGGCAAATCGATTTCTTCCTCGACTTCGGGCGGCGGCGGTGGCGGTTCGTCCGGCTCCGGCGGTGGCGGCGGCGGTCGCACCAGTGAAATCTCCTGGACGACTCGCTTGGGCTCGGGCGCCGGCTGGCTGAGCCACCCGACGACGGCCAGGGTCAGCGCGATGGCCCCGACGACGATCGCGGCCGAGGTCAACAGCACGTTCCGATACTGCTTCCACAGCACCTTCCAGCGGTTCATCGCTCAACACGTCCCGATCGCAGCACCGTACTACTTCACGATTCGCTGCGTCACCAGCCCGACCTGGGTGATTTCGAGTCTGCCGAGCAGATCCAGCACTTCGATCACGCGCTCGTACTGGATCTTGGCGTCTCCCTTCACGATCACCGGCAAGTCGGGCGTAACGGCCTTGTAATTCCGGAGCTGAGTTTCGAGCTCGGTCATCGATACGGCGTAAGTGTCGAGGAATATCGTTCCGTCGGCCGTGATCGTAATAGCCTTCGTTATCGACTCGGCGAGGCTCGGCTGCGCGCTGGCCTTCGGGAGGTTGACCTTGATGCCCTGTACGGTCGCCGTCGTCAGGATGATGAAGATAACGAGCAACACGTACGCGAGGTCGAGCATCGGCGTAATGTTGATTTCGTCGTACGGTTCGTTCTCGGCCTGTACTTTCATGGGCTGACTCGCTGGGTTGTCGGGTCACGTCAGTTGTAGTGTTCTGCGATCTTGTTGATGAACTCGTCGGCGAAGACCTGTGTGTTTGCGTCGATGTCCTTGATGCGGCTACCCAGCCAGTTGTAGCCGAACAGCGCGGGTATTGCCACTACCAGTCCGGCGACCGTCGCCACGAGTGCCGCAGCGATGCCGGGCGCAATGCTGTTCACGTTTACGTCGCCGCTGGCGGCAATCGCAGCGAAAGTGATCATCACCCCGATCACCGTGCCGAGAAGTCCCAGAAACGGACCGCCCGAGATCGCGATGGTCAACAAGACCATGAGTCGGTTCATTTTCTGCCGCTGGCGAACCAGGGCTGCATCGATAGACGCGCCGATTGCACCGATAGTCTGCGCCGTGAAACCGCTCGCCGCTGCTCCCACCGCCGGCGACTGTTGGGCAATGCGCTTTTTCACCTCCATCGAACCGACGTGATAGAGCGGAAACAAGGTTGACGGATGGTAGCTTTCGGGATCCTCGAGCGCCGACGAGAGCAAAGATTCTTCCTCCATTGCATCGAGTTCCGGGACGTCGCGGTCGAGCGCCAGCGGATCCCCGACGAGCTTGCTGTACTCGGCGAGAAAGCGGGTGTTCTGGCGCTCGATGCGGGTGAGCAGTTGGCCTTTGAGATACATCACGATCCACGAGATGACGGCCATGACCATCAGGATGACGATGACCACCCAGCCGTCGACCGTGACGTTGCGCAGCGTCGTCGCGAAATACGACTCACCGCCCGCCGCGCCCGCGTCGTTGCTGTTGTCGGCGCCATAGACGACGAGCGTCGAAAAGGCCGCTTCGTTGCGGGCGGCGAAGCGGATCCGGTCATCCGTTCGGGCGACCGTGGAAAACCCGATCTGATCGACGTCGCCGGCGACGGCCAGCGGATTCAGCGCCGTAGCGCCGACCCTCAGGGTGGCAGCGTAGTCCAGCCCGGTCACGGGAAGTGTCGCCGTCGGCAAACCGTCGATGAGCAGGTCCAGACCGTCGGCATCGCCGCGCACGGAGAGGTGATGCCACGATCCGGGAGTGAGCGTCGCGGTTGCCGTTGTCTCCGACACGACGCTGTCGACAATCGCGCTCAGCGACGGAAGATCGCCGTCAACCGTTACCTCGATGCGATTGCCGGTGATCGGATCGACCAGTGTCACGAACGCGGCTTCGGCTGTCGTCGCTTCCGCCAGTCGCAGCCACGCGCTCAGTGTGAACCCGGACTCGGAGGAGACGGCAAGAGTTGCCGACGACGGAACTTCGAGAACCGTTTCCGTATCGAAGGCAGCCGCACCCGCGATGAGACCGCCTTCGATAATCGTGGCGGTGTTCGTAGCCGCGCCGTTGCCGTACGCCGTCCTGTCGCCGACTGCGTCCGGCTCCGAAAACTGAATGAGCAGCGTTTGCAGAGCATCGTAAACGCCCTCCGGATTGCTTGCCGAAACCGCGTCGGGGTTCCCGTAATACATATGTATACGATCCGTATTCGCGCCCCCGGTCACCAGCGGCACGCGTACCCAGATCAGCGCAAGCTGATACTGCGCGTCATAGCGCTCGATGTGAAACTCGAGTGGTGTGAGATCGTCGGATGCGATGAAGCGGAGATCGGAGCCGTCGGGCTTCGCATCGTCGAAGAACGCGAAATTCCCGACGCTGAGGCGGATCAGCACCGGAACGTCGGTCTGGTCTCCTGAAACGTCGCCGGCCGTCGGCGTCAGATCGAAGCCGATTTCTTTTCGGAACGCCCAGTCGTCGGACCACCAGCCTTCGGCGTACACGCTGGATTGGAACAACAGCAGTGCGGCCGCCGCGACGACCCAACGGACGATTGGTTTCGACATATCGCTCTCTTGTGATTCTGGCGGTTCGCAGCGCCTTCATCCCGGGCGCCAGCGCGCGAAGGTACGCGCGCATTGTGGAATTGAACCGACTTAAATGTTCCCGTTGTGTTAAATCTTCGCCTGGATTGCGGAACGGGAATTCAAGCCGCTCCCGTTAGCTCTGCCTTCTGCAAGCTTTCACGCAAAACACACATTGAGTACATAATCGACTGGCATCTTTCAGAAACGGTTCAATATTTGGATGGCTTTCGAGACATGCGGCAGGCGATGTCCTCACAAAGATTCAAACACCGGGCATGGTTGGCAATCGCGCTGATTGCTGCGGGGTACGCGCAGTCGGCGAACGCCGTCATGCTCGAGCTGTTCGGCACCGACGTACGATTTGTGATCGATACGGAGCAACCGGGTTTCTCCCTCTACGGCACACCGACCGTAATCGGTAACAATTTGTTCTTCTCGCCGACGACGTTTCGCGCCGAATCGAACAACGGCCAACCCCAGGACGTGAGCGTCAACTCGAACATCGTCTTCGACGTCTTCGGCCTCAACGATCAGGTCAGGCTCGGCACGGTTACGGTTCGCGAAGTCGGGGATTTCTTCACGACCCCGGGTTCCGATGCAAGCGTCAGCGCTCTGGCGGAGCTGGGCGCGTTCAACCTGGACGATCCCGGGATCAGTTTCATTCAGGACATCGACGCCACGGGCCCGCTGTCGTCCACCTCACCCGGCGGCGACGGTACCTGGGACCTGACCACCAGCCTCGACTTCATGACGGCATGGGCGATGGCATCCAACTCGGCACGCATCAACATTCAGAACAACCTGATTGCAACGACGACGCAGGCGGCGACGACAGCCTGGATTCAGAAGAAATTCCAGGGGCTCGTCATCGAAGTAAGCATTATTCCGATCCCGGGTGCGGCGCTGCTGCTGCTGTCGGCACTCGGCGGCCTGGCGTTTACCGTCCGTCGACGTTTGTCGCGGCCGGCGCTTGCGGCCTGACCGATACCGAAAATCCGGGCAACGGCCCCTGGCCGTGAGATGGACACCCCGCCTGCTCCCCGGCCTGTGCGCACTGCTCGTGCTGACGCCGGCTGCCGCCTTCGACCATGTCTTTGCGGTCGTCAAGTACGACCGCGACACGTGGATGGAGAGCGCCAGCCTCGAAGCATGGTCCGAGTACAGCCGCCGCATCGTCGCTGCAGCCAGGCAGCACGGTTTCACCGGCCTGGTCATACCCGCTACCGCACCGGTCGCCGACCTCGAGGACAGCAAGCGGCATGCGTGGATCCGCGACAAGCAACTGATCTTTCTCGATCACATTCAGGAGGCGGGTCTGCGCGCCATCATCACCGTCGGCAATCCGGGGAGCCGTCGATGGGACAAGGCCGGAGACGGATGGCCGTACGACGCCGTTTATCGTCATCCGGCCGTCACCGCGCTCAAGTTCGGCGACGAACCTGAGACGAAGGACTGGGAACGGCTCGAGAACGGCTACGAACTGCTGCGCGCGGCATATCCCGAGCTACCGATAATCACGATTTTCGTCGGCGAAACACTCGGCGGGCCGACCGATTCCGGCCCGGATCGCCTGCCCGACTACGTCGACGGCTGGCGGCGCCTCGGCACCGGGACCTGCGTCGTCCGCAGCTATCCGTTTCGCAGCCGACTGCGGCCGCGTCTGGGCATTCGCGGCGATTTCGATCTCGACAAGCTTTACTCCCCCGCCAAGCTTGCCGTACACCCGAAGCGCATGGCCGAACTCGTCAGAGAGCACTGTCCGGGCGATGCATGGGCGCTGGTCGCGCAGGGCTTCGGTCGATGCCGGGAAACCGGCCGGGAGTGCTATTGGCGCTTGCCTACCCGAACCGAGTTGGTCGAACTGGCCCGAATCGCTTTCGAGCAGGATGCACGCTGGCTGATCGTCTGGTCCATGATGCCGCATCGCGACGATGCGTTTGCCCTGCTGGACGCAGAGCTCGAGCCGGTTCGGGCGCACGACGGCAGCTATCCGATCGACGCCATCGCCGTCGTCTCGGCGCTGGCCGACGACGACTGAGCGGTCAGCCGGAACCCGTACGGAGCCCGGCGCGGACCCGCCGGTGACCGGCAATGGCCGGTTTCAGGGGACCGACGCCCTCCGCTCGTCGGCTTTCAGCACGCGCGAAGCGGCGCGTGTATTCGGTACTCGCGAGCGCCAGCGCAAACAGAATGAACATGTGCGCATGGCTGCCAATCCCGTTGACGAGGTGGTGATCGAACGCCCAGTGCGGCAGCAATGCAAGCAGCGCAACGAATGCGGCTGTCGCCAGCCAGGCAACCGGTGATTGTTGGCTTCGACCGTAGCGCATTGCGCGATAGCTTGCTGCGCTGAAACGGTAGTAGATCAGGAACAGCAGCACCATGGCCGGGAACCCGCGGTAGAAGATCGATGCGGCAAACACGGAGTGCATTTCGTTGTCGTTGAGTTCGAGGATGGCCGCGTCCGGATCTGCCTCCCGCAACTTCCGGGACGTGCGCCCGGCACCGCGCACGAGATAGCTGGGATCCTGCAGTAGCAACTCCACGGGGCGCGTGTAGGACAGAATCCTCGACATGTTGTTGCCGGCGTACTGCTCGTTCGTAAGATCGAACTTGGCGGCGATAAAGTCGAACTTGAAGAGACCGGACTGCGGCCCGACGAAGGCGATTCCGACGACGACGAGCAGCATGACGGGCAACAGACGCTTCGCGAGGACGGCGCGCTCCAGGAACAGATAGGCGAAAAGAATCAACGCAAGCCCGAGATAGGTGGCACGACTATAGGTCAGAAGTGCCGCCAGCAGAATCACGGTCAGCGCGACCCGCAGCACGACACGGCCCGCCGAACCGAAGCCTGCGTGGCGGAGCGCCGCCAGGAGAAACGGCAACAGCGTGGTCAGCACCATGCCGGTGGGATTCGACTTGCCGACCAGAGAGTTGCCGCGCTCCGCCTCCACTTCCGCGGGCAGGTAGGCCTCGCCTTCGAAGCGCGTCGCGACGCCGCGCGGAAACAGTAACTCCACCGACATGACGTTAGCCCGCACCCACGGTCCGGTCGTCGGCAGCGAGTGCATGATCGCAATGCTGCCGGTAATGCTCAGGCCGATCGATGCGCCGATAATGAAGCGGCGAAAGACTGCTGGCCGCAACAGTTGCGAACCGAGTGACCACAACGTCAGTACGTGCAGGACAGTTCGGGCCAGAAGATAGAACGGTTCCGAGAAGCCCATGCGCGTCATCTCGGCCAGAGACGTCGGCAACAACGCCACGCAAAACAGCAGCACGGGTATCGACAGGTATGCGCTGCGCCGCGCGATCCCGGATGCCTGCGAAATACTGATCGACAAAACAATTGCCGCCAGTACGTCGATGAAGTACAGCGGCATCGGACCCACCATGATCCGGGACAACGGCGCACTGCAGATCAACAGTGCGTAAACGAAAATGAGGGACCCCGCAATCACCGGCCAGCCGATCCGCGCGCGGCTTCGATCAGGGATCGTGAATCCAGTGCGTCGAGCCAGCCGGCAAGCCGGGAACCGAATGCTCGCGGGCGTGACGCGAACGCGCTGCGGGCCACGACCGCGAGTCTCCGCCCGACCAACAGTGCCAGCGCCACCAGTCCGGCGACCAGACCGATTGTCGATCCCAGAACCAATCCGGCAAAGCCGGGCAGCAGCTCGAGGATCGACCAGGTAACGCAGGCCGTCACGAGCGCGGCGGCCGCAACCGGCAGAACCTGCGGCACGACACGAAAGTCGATCTCGAGAGAGGCCCGATAGAGCGCCAGCCACGCGCCCGCGGGCACGGCCAGCAGCATGGCGACGCCGAAACTCGTCGCCGCAAGCCACTCGGCCAGCAGCAGCGTGCCGAGCAGCGCCGTCCCGGTCAGCAGCAAATTGACCTTAAACGCCGTCCACGAGTCACCGAGCGCTTTCAGCGCTGAGGTAGCGGGCAACAACAGAGCGTACGCGGCGAAGGCAAGACTCAGCAAACGGATTATGGGAACGGCCTCGACCCAGGCGTCTCCGAGCACGAGCAGGACGAGCCGATCCGCGATGGTCAGTAACAGTCCGGCGGGGATGAGAGCGAGGCCGGCAGAGACGAACAGACTGGTCTCTACGCTGCGAGATAATTTCACCGGATCGTCCTGAACCCGACCCGACACGCGAAGCTGGAC
Organism: Woeseiaceae bacterium; assembly: GCA_028277185.1. Classification (GTDB taxonomy): domain Bacteria; phylum Pseudomonadota; class Gammaproteobacteria; order Steroidobacterales; family Woeseiaceae; genus UBA1847. The sequence goes on along the minus strand of JANQGQ010000012.1, from coordinate 408,466 downwards.
GCGGCTCAGCATGAGCAGAGGCTGGCGCAGCGCCGCGTCCAGAATGGTGCGGGCGAGATTGACTATGCCAACGGCCGCAACGCCGAACAGCGAGCCGATCACGACCGGCACGATGGCGTTGTGAAGCAACGACACGACCGTGGACAGCTGGATGGGTACGGCAAACCCGAGCAGTGAGCGAAACACGCCCGCATCGAACCCCGGAACGGGGAGCCAGTGTGCGAATCGAAGCATCAGCGCGACTCCCGTGGCACTGCGCAGCAGCGTCGCGACGATGAGCGACCAGATTCCGTAACCGTTCGCGGCGAGACCTACCGCGACGGCGAAGTAGACGACGTACTCGAGGCTCTGCGCGATAGCGATGAGATCGAAGCGCATCCGGCGCTGCAGCAGCACATCCGGCACGGTCCGAAACAGGTTCAAGACGAGCACGAGGGCCATAGTCCGAATGACCGCCAGACTTTCGTCGGACAGCGCATAGTGAGCGACGATGCCGGGCGCAGCGAACCAGATCCCAAGACCCGCGACGGCGACGAATCCCAGTTGAGCCGTGAAGACGGTTCTTAGATCGATCTCGCTGGCGCTCTCCCGCCGCCGAACCAGCGCGGCATTGAGTCCAAGCGTGCTCAGGGACTCCGCCAGCACGATCAGAAAACTCGCAATGGCGAACAGACCGAAGACTTCGGGGCTCAGGAGGCGCGCCAGGATCAACATCCCGACGAAACCGAGCCCTCGAATGAAGATCTGGCGAAGCACGAGGCTGGCCGCGCCGGTGACGGCTCTGGATTTGACCTCGTTCAGACTGACTTCCGGGTCGACGCTCGCTCTCAGCCTTTGCTTGTGTTCTTCTTCTGGCATTGAGTTCAGGAATCAGGCACTCGTCGCAGCCTAACGGGCGGGCAGTACACCACGCGAGTTTGTGTCGACACATGTCAACCGTGTTTTCTTTTCGTTAACGATTTCCTGGCAGGCCGTCGCGTCATCGCACTGTAATGCAAGCCACCGACCATTCCGTGACATGTCCGGTCCGACTCAACGTCTGCGGCTACTCTACATCGTCGGCTCCGGCCGCAGCGGTAGCACCTTGCTGTCGCGTCTTCTCGGCGCGCACCCGGATATCGTTTCGGTCGGCGAACTGCTGAACTATCGACAATTCTTCGAAAGTGCGGAAGAACGCGAGCGGTACTGCAGCTGCGGTAGTGCGCTGCTCGAATGTTCGTACTGGAAGAGAGTACGGGAACTCACCCGCCACGCCTGCGGCGAGGAGTTTCCCGACCTCAAGAGTAAGGTCGGCGCGAACTTCGAGGCGGCAAACCGGGCAGTCATCGAAGCGGTCCACAAAGCGTCCGGCGGTCGTATCGTCCTCGATACATCGAAGCGCTATGACCGATTGCGCATGCTGCGCGCGACTCGCGCGTTCGACATCTCGGTCATTCACCTGATCCGCGACCCGCGCGCCTACGGTTACAGCAGCCTGCTTACGGAGCTTCGCAAAGGTCAGGGCCCGGACGTCCTGTACCGCAAGCTCTCCCGCTGGCAAAACAAAAACCTGTGGCTGCGGGCCGAGGCTGTTGGGGGGACACGATACCAGCAAGTCAGGTACGAGGACCTGGTGCGTTATCCACAGGCCACCCTGTCCAGCATTCTCGACAACCTCCACCTCGACCGGGTCGACGACCTGATATCGGCCGCGAACACGGCCGAACAGCACGAATTCTCCGGGAACAGCGGCGTCTTCAGCCAGCGGGCGCTTAAACTCGATCTCGACCGACGGTACCTGACGCAGCTCACGTCGCGGCAGTGGCGCACGGCTACGCTGATGACGCTGCCGGGTCTTCTGACTTTTCGCTACCCGTTGACGCGCGACGAACCCTGCGCTCCGGAATACGTACGTTAGCTCACGTAGTTGTCGCGCAACGACAGGTACTTCTCGCCGCCGAAGTTCGACACGATTCGGTTCGCGGAGAAACGTTTGAAGGCGTCCGTACAGCCCGGGACGATTCGATCGTGAAGCTCGGCAAAAACGGCGAACACGGCACGCAGCTCCTCTCCGGCTTCCTCGAGCAGGGGCTGCTCGCCGCCCTCGATATCCAACTTCAGGATACCGATCGGACGATTCCCGTGCTGACGGCGTAGCTCACCGAGCGTCACCGTGGGCGTACTCTCGACCACGTGTTCGCTGTCCGCCCCGGTACTCGTGAGCGTATAGCCCCAGTGACCGGAAGGCCGGCGAGTGAGCGGCACCGCCGGCGAGGACATTGTCGCCAAAGCCGCTTTGACCGGTACGATGTTGGGAAACGGAACGACGTTCCGGGCAAGGATCTCGAAATTCGCGGTCGCCGGCTCGAGCGTGACGATGCGGGCCGATGGATACATTCGCGCGAACTGGATAGCGGCGGCTCCGATGTAACCGCCGGCATCGACGATCAGGCCGCCGAAGTCACGTTCGAGCAAGTGCCGCAGCGGCGCAAACTCGCTGCCAAAGCACGACAGCGCAACGCCGATATCCGGCGTACCAAGGCGAACGCTCAGACGAACGCCGTCGATGCGAACGTGGATCGGTTCGCGTCGACGCAGCAGCTTCGACGCAAAGACGCGGGCAGCCTGCAGCGTGCCGGAGCGACGGCTGAGTTCACACCACTGCGACAGTTGCGCGGCTACCGGCATACGAACTGCTCCGAAACCTGAACGTTTCACACACTCCATCTCACTTACAGCAGGCGAATGGACTTTTGATTGAGTTTGGGTTTCAGAAACTTTGCAGCGCCGCGGGTCCGGCCGTGTAAGGAGCGTGTCATACATCGGCCAGCGGACTTCACGCACCTGTCACTGGATTGTCACGTCGAATCACTAGCCTCAAAACGATAACAAAGAGCATCGCCGTTCCGGCGCGATGCGTCGTATCGAACGCCATGGCATCCGACCAAATCCTCGAGGCACCGTCCATCGACCTGCGTCCGTATCGCTATTCGGCGGATGCACCGACGTCGGCATGGTCCGCGCTGCCCCGAACGCGCCTCCACTGGTCGCCCGGACACCAGCTCGGTTTCGTATCGCCGATGCCCGCGACGGACGAGCTCGAACGCTACTATCAGTCCGAATACCGCGCACGGATGGGCAAATCGATGGACTTCGCGGAGCATCGCGCAAGTCCGAACCGGATGGTTCGCGCCAGGAGCCAGGTCGCATGGGTGAGGCGCATTGCCGGCCCCACCGGCGACTGGCTGGATGTCGGCGCCGGTTACGGCCTGTTGCTCGACGAGGTACGTCGGCAGATGCCGGGCTTCAGCCGTGCCGCGGTCGAACCGGATCGGGAAGCGGGCTCGACGCTGGATTCGATTGCGGATCAGGTTCACAGTCCGGCGACGCTCTGGGGCAGCCGTCAGCTCGAGGCTCGCTTCGACGTCATCAGCCTGTCGCACGTTCTCGAGCACCTCGTCGATCCCGTTGAAGGCCTCACGCAGCTGTTCCGGTGCCTGCGGCCGGGCGGACTCCTGATGCTCGAAGTCCCGAACGATCATCTCACCGAGTTGACCCGCGACCTGCGTCGCAACGACCTGCCGCACCTATGGTTTTTCTCGCAGGCCGGCCTCGAGCAAATGGCCCGCGGTGCCGGTTTTGCCGTCCTGCGCAGCGCCGAAATCGGGCTGCGGCGCCCGGGCGTCTATGCAAGCCTTCGAACGCGCATACGGCGATACATCGCCCGTAAGATCGCGGGCGACAAGAGCCTCCTGAGCGATGCCGACTGGTATCGCGAAGCCCGGGACCGGACCGACATCCGCTTACTGTGCTGGAAACCGACCGCGGAGTGCGCCACGGCGCTGCGCCAGGTCGGCACGGCCTGAACCCGTGCCCCGACACCCGGTCGCGACATGAGCGGCGCGCTTGCGTCTCCGCGTGAAGGCGCAGCATCGGGTTTTGCCACGCTCCTGACCACGCCGGCCCTGGTGGCGCTCGGCCTGTCGCTTGCGACAGTCGCCGGCCAGGGCTTCGTCCGTGAAGCCGTCAAGCTCGTGCCGGAACTGGCGCCCGCAGGTTTGTACACGGCGACCGCGCTGCTGATTGCGTTCGGCGCTGCATTTTGGTTCGTACGTTATGAGCAGTTCTCGCCCCTCTTCGCGACGCTCACCCGCTGGTGCTCGGCGGGACTTGCCGTCTTCCTGCTTTTCGAGCCACCCGACCTCGTACAGGTGTTTGAAAGCGCCGCGTGGCAGCACGATGCCGTCGATCTCCTGTACTGGCCGGCGCTCGCGTTCGCCGTGCTCGGTTTCTTCCGTCCCGGTTTCGTACTCTTCGCGGCAAGCTACATCATTGCCGTCCGCTATCTCATCGAGCCTGTCTCGGGCTACCGCGGCGCAACGCTCGACATCCGCTACCTCGTGGAAATGGGACAGTACCTGTCCGTCTGCGCGGTTCTGCTGTTCCTCGCCCGATGCCGTCCCGACCGCATGCCGCGCTGGCTGGACCTCCGCACGCTCGAGCTGTGCATCGCGTTCAACGCGATCGCCTTTCACTTTGGCAACTACTTCTGGTCTGGCGTCGCTAAGCTTGCCGCCGGACCGGACGTCACGAGCTGGATGCTCGAAAATCCGACCGAGGTAAACATCCTGCTGGCGATCGAGAAAGGCGCGTTCGTCTTCGCCACCTGGCCGGATCTTACTCAGTCCATCTACGACGGCTTCTCCGCGATCCGCCCCCTGTCCAACGCGTTCGTCCTCGTCACGCAGACCCTCGCGGTCGTGGCGGTGCTGCGCAAGTATTGGATCGTGCTTGCCTCACTGGCGTACGACGCACTGCACATCGGTCTCTACCTTCTGGGCGGTTTGTTCTTCTGGCCCTGGGTGTGGATAAACGTTGCCATTCTGCTCGCGGTACGCAAACACGTGGGGCGAAAGATGCCGGCCGTCGCGGTCGCGTCCTGCGTGATCGTCATGGCCCTTGGCCGGCCGCTGGACATCGCGCACTTTGCCTACCTCGGCTGGTACGAGACCAACGCCGTCCGTTCGTCCCATATCGAAGCCGAGCGCAGCGACGGCGACTGGGTTCGTGTGCCGAGCGCGTACTTCGGAACGCTGTCGTACAGCGTGTCTCACGGTCGAATCGATTACGGTCCGCGGGACGGACACTACGCGGCATCGGCGTGGAGCGCCGTGCCGTACCCGGACTTCGCGGCACGGCGCGGCTGTGTGCCGCCGGACGCGATCGCAGGCGAGTCCTTGCCCGGGAAACGCGACCGTCTCGCACGCACCGAAATCGCCGCCGGCGAAGAAGACGATCTGCTGCTGCGCTTCCTGAGAGCCCGTCATACCGAGGTCATGACCCGCCTCGGCGACGACGGTCGATACAACCCTTACCTCAGAATCCACCACCATCCGAGCAATCCTCTGCTCTATCGGGGGTTCAACGCGCTCGACATGCGCGAGGTTCTCCGCTACAGGCTCGTTACCGAGTCGGTTTGCCTGTCACTGACAGACGGGCGCCTGGTGCGCGATACAGTTGCAATGAGCAGCCTGCTCATCGACGTGGAAGGAAAGAAATGAGCCCGAGACTGCTGGTTTATGACGGCGAGTGCCCGTTTTGCTCACGCTACGTTGCACTCGTGCGCATCCGGGAAAGCTACGGACCGGTCGAGTTGGTCGACGCCCGCTCCGGACACCCGGTCGTCGCCGACCTGTCGGCGCGCGGCTACGATCTCGATGAAGGCATGGTCCTTATCGACGGCGACGAGGTGTACCACGGCGAAGACTGCATCCACCGCCTGGCTTTGCTGTCGTCGCCGTCGAGCCTGTTCAACCGCTTCAACGCGGCTGTGTTTCGCTCGCGCCGCGCCTCATCGGTGCTATACCCGCTTCTGCGCGCCGGCCGGAACCTGACGTTGCGGTTGCTGGGACGCAGGAAGCTGGCGGCAACGGAACCACCCGGTTAGCGCGGCGGCTCCCGGTTCGCCGGCGAGTCGACCTCTCCGGCGTCGACGGCCTCCGCTTCCTCGATTCGCGCCTCGATCCGGCTTAACTGCCCGGCAAGCTCCGCGCGTTCGGTATTCAGCCGTTCGAGCGTACCCTCATCGGCCGTCTCGGCAATAGCGCCGTCCAGGTTCGCGATGCGTGTCCTGAGCCGCGATGCGGACGCCGCCTGCTCCGCCTTGTCGAAGGCGAGATCCTCGGGCAACGCCTCTACACCCGGACGCCTGCGCGCCCGGCCTCCCGCCGGTATGAAACGTGCGTCGTCGCCGAGTGCTCGCGTATTCATGAAACCCGGCGACACGATCTCGATGCCCGCGGCGTGCAGCGAGTCGAGCATAGCGGCGCGAAGACGCGCTCGGGCGGTGATAAGGCTCGTTACTTCTTCGAGCAGACCCGCTACACGATAGACAACGGAATAGTCGCCGAGTTCGCGGACCTGGGCAAAGGGCTCGCGGAGGCCTGCGTCACCGGCCGCTTTGCACAGTACGTCTGTCGCCCGCGCATGAGCGACGTCGTAGCCTAAAGACACCTCGGCCGTGATTATCGTACCCGAGGCGCGCACAACCTTGAGCGGCTGCGTGACCATGTACAGATTCGGAACCGTGACGAGATCCCGGAACTCGGTCTGAATCTCGGTATGCAGCAGGTCCATCTCGGTAATCCGGCCGGTGAGATCGGCGACCGTGATGAAGTCGCCGGGCTTCGCGTTCTTGACGATCCTGAGCATGATCCCGGCCATAATGTTGCCGATGAAGGTCGTCGACGAAAGCGCTATGGCCGCACTCAGGAGGATACCGATCAGGCTAAGCAGCTGGCCGCGCAGCGCGTCGTTGACCGGCAGCGCCACGACGACCGCCAGCACGCCGGCGAAGGTCAGCGCAAGCATGATCAGCTGAAAACGAAACTGCGCGTTCGGATCGTCCTTCCAGCGGCGCTTGAGGAACCAGTTTGCAAACGCGAGAAAGACGACGACGAGCGCAACCGTCGCCAGAAACGGCAGGAAGATGCGGAAGAGGCTCGCCACCTCAGTCATTAGCGGTACCTCTCGTACTCTCGGGCCGGAGTTTGCCGACGAGGTGCTCTGCACCCACGATCAGACCGCCGGCGATCAGCCCGGCAACGCCATTGAAGGTCATCGCGGCGATAACGGCGAGCGCCCCGCCGGCCGCTTGTCGGGTGAGGTCTTCGACGACGTGCAGCAGGTCCGCAAGGGGCGGCAAACCGTGGACGAGTATGCCGCCGCCGACCAGGAACATCGCGGCCGTTCCGGCAATGCCCAGCGCCTTCATTAGTATTGGCGCCAAACGCAGGATGAAAGCGCCGAGCCGGCGCTGCATAGCGCCGAGTCTCGTCCGCGCCTCCTTCCCTGCAAGATACAGGCCCGCGTCGTCGAGCTTGACGATCGCGGCGACGAGCCCGTACACGCCGACGGTCATCAATGCGGCAATCGCGGTGACCGTGCCGATACGGACAGCCAGCTCGGCATCGCGGACCGCGCCAAGCGCGATCACGATGATCTCGGCCGACAGGATCGCATCGGTACGGATAGCGCCGCGGATACGCTCCTTCTCGAACCCGGCCATATCGACGTCGGAGCCCATGACGGCGGAGAGGCGCTGCTTGCGTCTCTCGATGTCTTCTTCTTGCGAGTGCCAGAGTTTTTCCGCGACTTTTTCGAAACCTTCGTAGCACAGAAAGGCTCCGCCAAGCATGAGCAGCGGTGTAATCAGCCAGGGCGCAAAAGCGCTGATCAGGAGCGCCGCGGGCACGAGCACGAGCTTGTTGAGAACGGAGCCCTTGAACACGGCCCAGACGACGGGCAGCTCCCGGTCGGCGCGAACGCCGGACACCTGTTTGGCGTTTAGTGCGAGATCGTCGCCGAGGACCGCGGCCGTCTTCTTCGCGGCCACCTTGGTCATGACCGACACGTCGTCGAGCAAGGTCGCGATATCGTCGATCAGAGCAAGCAGACTACTGCCGGCCAATGCATTTCCCCCGGACTCGTCCCGATCCGTCGGGCGCTACTGTAGCGCGATGACCGGAAACTGTCTCGTCGGCCAGGGACGCTCAGTCGCCGCGGGGTGCCGCGGCCCGGCGCAGCCGGTCGTTGATCGCCTCCCCCAGACCGCTCTCGGGTATCGGCATGACCGCGATCGTGTCGGGCCCCAGCGCGTCGAGCTCTCTGAGCACCCGGAAGAGGTTGGCGGCCGCTTCCGTAGTATCGCCGCCAGGTGACAGGTTCGGAGCGCCGGCGGGCGCATCGGGACCGAAACCGAGGAGTACTTCGTTCTCCGCAGCAGTCGACGCGTTCAGGCGGACTTTCGCGGCCGGTGCGTAGTGCGACGCTATCTGGCCCGGCGCAGCGATCGCGCGGTCCTCCGGGTTCGCGAGTTTCGCGCCGGCGACGGCCTCGATTCGGGCCCGACCGATCGCGCCGGCGCGCAGGAGACGAAGCGGCTGCCCGGGCAGTGAGGCGACGATCGTCGACTCGATTCCGTGCTTGCTCGGCCCGCCGTCGAGAATCATCGCAACGTCATCACTCTCGAGTTCCGCCGCGACGTCCGCGGCGGCCGTCGGGCTGAGCCGCCCCGAGGGATTCGCTGACGGCGCCGCCAGCGGCCGATCGCAGGCTGCCAGCAGATCGCGCGAGATTCGATGAGCGGGCACCCGCAGGGCTATCGTATCGAGGCCCGCGCGGGCCAGCTCGCAAACGGACCCGCTTTCGCTCACGGGGAGGACGAGGGTCAGCGGCCCCGGCCACAACGCGCGCGCAAGGGCCTCGGCGCGCTCGTCGAACTGTCCTTCCCGATGTGCGTCGGCGGTTGACCTGACGTGAGCGATCAGCGGATTGAACTTCGGCCGGTTCTTGACCGCGAAGACCCTGGCGACGGCCTCGGGATTTCGCGCGTCCGCCGCAAGTCCGTAGACGGTCTCTGTCGGCAGGCCGACCAGGAGCCCGTCTGCAACGGCCCGGTAAGCGGCAGCGAGGCCCACGGCATCGGGTTCGATTATCGGGATCTGCGGCACGGATCCAGGGGCCTCACTGCCGCGCGGCATACTCTTCGACGGTACGCCACGCGACCGACTGGAGATAAGCAGCCGTAGTTCGGTCGAGGCCGGCCGTGTAGTCGAGGCCGGCCGGGGTCGTACCCGTCAGCGCCGCAAAGAAAGTGCAGGCCGCCAGGTAGGTACCGGCCAGCGTCGGATGCTTGTCGTCGTCCATGATCAGCGCGATGTCCCCGCGCTCCTCGCGAACGGCGGCAAACGCGCGGCCGACCGGCACGACGCGCGCATCGAGTTCCCGGCCGATCGCGGTGTACGCCGCATCCAGCGTCGCCGTCATCTCCGGGCGGCTCAGATAGGCCCATGTCATGAAGAACACGGGCTCGGCGCCGTCCGCGCGAATCCATTCGGCGTACTCTCTCGCCGCTTCGCGAAACGGCTCCGCCATCGCAGCGTCGATCGGCCCGAGACTGTAACCCTGCAGCACGACCGCGTCCCAATCGTACGCCCGCAGCATCTCCCCGAGCCCGCCGCGATGCTCGGGCAGCCTGCCGCCCGAGATCGTCATTAGCCGGGCCTTGCCGGGCGCGCGGTCGGCGGTACTCGCGGCGTTTAAGAGCCGCCGATAGTGGTTCTGCAAACCGTTGTTGTAGTAGGAGAAGCTGTTGCCCACGAACAGCACGTCCTCGGGCGTCTCCGCACTTAGCGGTTCCGACGTCCAGAGCGCTGAAATCAGGACAAGCGACGCCAGCGTCAGCAAACGACCGAAGCCCTTGGTTTCCCGGGCAAAAAGCATATATCTGTGTTTGAAACGGTATTCTGACAAATCGTCGGGGATTCGACCCGATGAACAGTGTATCGGCGGCAAAAGTATCTATAGTCGAAGCATTTCACGTTACATTTAGGAGCGCAATGCTGCACAATGTGTTCGTGAAAAGCCAATTCAGTTCAAATGATCCCAGTGAATCTTGAAGCAAACGGTCTTGAGTTTCGCCGGAGGGCTGTCCAGCATCCGCTCCTCTTGCGCCGTTTCGAGGCAGCCGACTCCCAAGCCGTTTTTTCCTTACTTCGAGAGCTTCCCACGCTCTATCCGGGCGGTGGCGGGTGGCTGCGAAGCCGGCTGGCAGATTGCGCTTCAGAGCGTGCGGGTTGCACCGTCGCTGAAGCCGCCGGCCACATAGTCGGCGTTACATTGGAGACCCCCAAGGGACAGACGGTAAGAAAGCTCTCGACAATTTGCGTTGATCCAGGCGCGCGGTGTCAGGGCATCGGCACCAAGCTGCTGCGGGACCGTGTTGAAAACTGGATCCGGGAAGGCGTAGACCGTGCCTACGTAACCGTCGCGTCGAGCAAGGCGCACGCTCTTCGACCATTACTCACGTCAAACGGCTTCGCGTTTACGGCATTGGAGCACGACAGGTATGGGGAGGGAAGGCACGAAGAGATCTATGAGTGGTCGCCAGAAGTCTACGAGACGGATACTCTTGTCGCTTAAACCTTGCTTTGCGGAGCAAATCTACTCCGGCAAGAAAACCTACGAATTTCGGCGCGTCCGGTGCCACTTCCGAACCGGGGACATCGTGTACATCTACGAAACCGGAACCGGCGGGGCGATTACCGGTGAATTCCGCGTGGGTGAAGTGTTCTCGGGGAAGCCGTCCGAAGTAGCCAGCAAAGAGATGAATCCCGTTGCCAGGCAGGACGTGCTCAGGTACCTGAGCGGATGTAAGTCGGCATCGGCAATCGGCATAACGAAGGTAAAGCGGTGGGCGAGACCAACCATCCTTGAGCGAGCGTACCCAACATTGAGGCCTCCTCAGTCGTATCAATTCCTGTGAGGTTGTGTTGTCACTATTCGCTGTACTGAATAGCCGGCAATCGCCCAGCCCAATAGTCCAGGACTGTCACATAAACATCTGGTCGCTTGGGGGATTTTTCGGAGCACGGCAGACAGTATTCGACCTTGGCCTGTGCCTCAAAGCTCGCGAATCCGGGCCGGTCTCGGAGTTCGACCTGGCTATTCCGTTCGGGACCTCTGAGGATTCGCTCGAAGATCTCTCCGACAAACTGAAGGACCACGTTACTCTGAGCCTGGTGTTTTCCGGCGCCGCCGATTTCAGCTCGGAACCTTCTCCAACGATCACGTATGGCGACGAGAGTCTTCTTCTTCGCTCCATCGATCCCGACCGTTCATGCCGGGAAGAAAAGCAATGCAATGATCAGGTGTCGGTATGGAAGATACGTTTACGCTCTCCGATCGAGGCCGATGCACCTGTCTATGTTCGACTGAGATTCCTGGTGACTGGGCTGGGACGGACGTGGTTGTGGCGCAAGTCTATGTGGGCAAAGAACGGTGCCATCGTAGACTTCCGCGTCGGAGACGTACGGGGTACGACCGGTTTCAATTCCAGACTCGACGAGAGCCGTATTGTTCGTATAGAGAGATTGTACGTCTTCGTAATCGCACCAGCTTGGCTGGAGCTTCGAACCGCAAGCCCGGATTTGCACTACATCAGAATCCTCGAAGGTCGGCCATGGTGGGACTACCTGGGTTCCGCTACAAGCTTATTCGGCGAAGAGAAACTCGTGATCTATCAGTGGCGGGATACGGAGAAAGGTGTCGATGCAGGCAGGTCCTTCCATTCGTTCCTGGACCTCAATAGGCACGGCCCGTACCCAACTGTATGGACGTTGGTTAGAAGCACACTGGTAATCGCGGGCCTCTTCGGACTCGTTTGGCTCTTCCTTACTCAAGTGGAGGGACTCAGGGTCTCCGTCGCGAATACACTTCAAGCGGTTCAGTCGTTGGCCGTGGAGCAGTGGACGGGATTGGGCATTGCCGGGGCGCTGTGGCTGGTCTGGCGGCTCTTCAAGGAGCGCCATACGCTTCGCGCAGTAAGAGCGCAAGCTCGGGGCCTCCTCTATAAGTCAATTCGAAAGGCGCTTCGTTTGTCGCAAGCGCTGCGAAGCAAGTAACGCGAAGCGATGCCGACACCAGACTATGACGACCCGACGGCCAGAAGCCGGCCAACGGGCCGGCTTCTGAACAACGGCGCAGGTGTTCGGACGGCCGTCAGAACGTCAGCCGCAGATCGAGATAGTAGGAGCGTCCGAGGTCCCGGTGCGAGTCGGCGAAATAGCCGAAGAAACGATCCGCCAGGGGTGCCCGTTCGTCCGCCACGTTGTTGATGCCGAGGCGGGCCCGCAGCCTGAAGTCGTTGGCCAGCTCGAACGTGTAGTCGCCGCGCAGGTTGACGGTAGTCATCGACGGAATTTCGTAGAGAAGATCCGGTTCGCCGTCCTCGCCGGGCAGCGTCAGCGAATCCTGATAGAAGTCGCCGATATAGAAGGCCGTCGCGGATGCGCCCCAGTTGCCGTTGCGCCAGGCGACGGTCAGGTTCATGCGCTCTTCCTGATTGCCGTCGCGGCGAATGAGGTCGTCGAAACCCGCGACCGGGTATTGCGAGGGCAGCAGGCCGGCTTGCTGCGCGTCGAGCAGAATCAGTGCATCGCCGCCGGGCTCCTGTTCGAAAGTCTCGAGGAACGAGCCGACGTAACGAATGTTGAAATCGCCGATCAGCGTATCGAAATTGTAGTAGAGACCGATATCGAAGCCTTCGAAGGTTCGCTTGTTGAGGTTCGCGTAGCGATCGTCGATGAAGTCGATGTCGCCGGCCGGACAGATTCCGGCGGCTTCATAGATGGCAATCGCATCCGGATCGTCTTGCGCTATCCGGGTAATCGCCGGGTTGCCCTCGAACGCCGCACAATTCGCGTTGCCGGCCTCGAGGCGCTGCACGAGATCCAGCAGCGTGTGGTTCTCCTCCCCGAACAGCCCGATCGTGTCTTCTTTCTCGATCTGCCAGTAGTCGAACGTGAAGGTCAGGCCCTGCAGAGGCTCGAGGACCAGTCCGACCGACAGGCTTTCGGATTCTTCCGGGCGCAGGTTCTCACTGCCCTGCGCGATGCGCTGCGTGGAGTTCACGCAGTCGAGCACATCCTGGTCCGGATCGCCGCCGTTCTCCGCGGCGTAAAGGCAAGCAAAGTCCGTCCGGGTATTTTGTCGCGCCACGATATCTTCATTGACCGTGACGAGGTTCGGCGCCCGAAAACCCTCGGACCAGGAAGCGCGCAGGAGCACAGGCTCGATGACGCGCCAGCCCAACGCAAGCTTCGGCACGGTGGTCGTGCCGGAGTCGGAGTGATCTTCGAAGCGCACGGCAGCCTGGAAGTCGATGCTGTTCGTCAGCGGCATCTGCACCTCGGCAAACAGCGAGGTCACGTCCCGCTCGCCCGCGCTGTCGGGCGTCGGGCTCGAATTGACGACGTCCGAGACGAAGGGGAAGGTATCGCCCTGGAAGTCGGTGAAAACGATCGTGCCGTCGAGGCGGTCGTCGCGATCGTCCTCGAAGGACTCCTCGCGATATTCCGCACCGATCAGGGCTGCGACCGGACCGGCCCAGGCTTCAAACACTTCGGGGTTCGAAATCTTGAAATCGAACATGCGAAGCTCGGTCTCGCCCTTGCGCGACACGTCGATCAGCGCACGCTCGATATTCGAATCGACGCCGCCGCTGAACGGGTTGTACGCCGCCGGCGTCGGGTCTTCGAGCGCCTCCTGCATCAGCGTGTTCGACACGCGATTGCTGGTGACGTCGTCGACCTCGGATTGCGACCACGTGAGCGCCGTCTCCCAGTCCCAGTCGCCCGCCATGCCCCGGAAACCCTGCAACACCCGGTAAGCGTTACCGGAATTGTTGACGATGCGCGGCAGCTCGGCAAAGCGGTAGTTGTCGATTTCCAGCGTGAGACCTTCGCAGGGCACGTCCGTTCCGATGATGCTGTCGGGCAGCCGGTTGGGGGAACCGCAGGGTCCGAACGGGTTGTAGTAGTTCTCGGCCCCGACGCGAAGCTTGACTGAGCTGAAGGGCGCGGTCGGGTGCCGGCTCAGGTTCGAGTCGTAGTCGTAGACGGACAGCTCCGTGAAACTCTCGATGCCATTGGCCAGTTCGTGGTTGACGTACACGAAGAAGCTGATCCGTTCGAGCTCGGAGACGACGTCGCGAAACTCATTCAGATTGTAGCGCTCGACGTCGGTGTTGTCGGGCGCGCCGCAGATGAACTCGTTGATTGCAAACGTGCAGCGGGCGTCGCCGGCCGGGTAGGTCTGGAATTCGCCCGCGCTGTCCGTGATCGTGCCGCTCAGTCCCAAATCCCCTGCGTTGTCCAGCAGATCGTACTGACCGAAGAGAGTGTTGATGCTGTTGTTGCGAAAGGCGGTGTTACCAGCCCAGGGCGAATCAGCGGGCACCCGGGGCCGGAAATCGCTGTTGGCCCAGCGCGGATCCTCCTGGGAATTGACCCGACCCCGGTCGTAGTAGTTGAAGAACACCCCTACGTTCGTGCGATCGTCGTTGAAGTTGCCGCCCCATTCGAAGGTCAGCTGCGCGTCCGAACGGTCAGTGTTGTCGAACTCGTTGAACTTCGTGCGAATCGAAAAGCCCTCGAGATTGGACTTGAGCACGGTATTGACTACACCGGCGACCGCGTCGGCGCCGTAGATCGCCGAAGCGCCGTCGCGTAGCACTTCGACACGCTCCACGCCGAACACCGGAATTGCATTGGAGTTCACGGTGTTGACCGGCACGAAACTGCCGCCGATTTCCTCCGTCTGAAACTGAGGCGCCAACACCAGCCGCCGGCCGTTCAGGAGTACGAGCGTATTCCCGGTGCCCATGCTGCGCAGGTTGAAGGCCCCGACATCGCCGCGCGCCGAGTTGACGCCACCGCTGATGTTCTCCGCCTCATTGAAGAAGTTGTTGCCGTTCTCGGGCAGGAAGTCGAGAAGCTCGTCGCCGCTGTCGATACCGAAAGCTTCGATGTCCTCGAAGGAAACGACCGAAACCGGCAGGGCGTCGTTGATCCGCGCGCCGCGAATCTGCGACCCGACAACCGTGATCTCCTCCATTTCCTCCGCGGTGTCCTCGGACTGACCGGATGCGTTGCCGGCCATGAGCAGACACGCCGTGAGCACGAACGTGCTGCCGTAGAGCTTCATCGTTTTCATCGCTTCCCCCTGAAGAAAACGTTTCGATTTGTGTTCTTGAGCAGAAGAAGTCGTCCGCGGAATACGCGGCGACCCGGCTTCGGCCTGTCGCATTTCAACGCTAACAAGCTCTTGAAGCGGCAGCCAATACCGGTGTTTCCTGAACCTATAACCGTCGGCTATGGCAACGGCCCCGACGCACCAGCATAGTGCGCGCTAGTCCGCAGTCTGGACGTGCGTTCCAAAAGCGGACTCGTCGGCATCGAGCCATGGCGTGCTCCATTGCACCCAGAGCAAATCGTCGAGCCGGATCTCGGTCCCGCGCTCGGAGCGAAGATCGATCAGGAGCCGGACGGAGCGCGTCGCGATGCGCGGATGCCGGAAATCGAAGCTCAAACCGGACCAGCCGCTCCCGCCCGCGACCGTCGTACTGCCCAACAGCGTGAGCGCGTCGTTTTCGAGGGCCGCGCTCAGAGACTCCGAGGTCCGCCGCCGCTGCAGGTAGACGCTCACCTCGACGTCGTCGTCAGCCTCGAGCCTGGCGCTGAACGTGGCGGTGCCCGATGGAGCGAAGATTCTCTCGAACACCTGCATCCCCACCCGGCGGGTCTCACCGGGCGCGAGTTCGACGACGGCGCTCATATTGCCATCCGGACCCGGCTCAACCGCGTCGAACCCTGTCCAGCTTCGGTCGGCGAAACCATAGCGGTCGAACGACTCGAAGTCGCCGCGCCTCAGCAGATCCGTCCCGAGCCGGCGCGGGTGCCCGGCCGCATCGATTCGGACCGGCGACACTCCGCTTGCACCGAGCTTGCGGAGCGCCAACGGGGTCGACGCCGGCGCGTTGAGCGTAACGGTCTCCGCAGGACAGGGCGCTCGTGTCTCGGCGCTCGTGACCACCGCGTGTGCGCCGCTCCTCGTGAAACAGGTCCCAAGAGGCGCCGAGACACGAGCGATCCGGTTCAGAACCGCGTCCGCGAACGCGCCGACGGCAGGCGTCGGCGCATAGCCGTTGATGTTCAGCGGGACGATCTCGGCGCGATGGAAACGGTCGCCGTCGATCCAGACGAACAGCAACATGCCCAGCTGAGTCGTGTAGTGGTACTGGTCAAAGAGGAAATTCCCGAGCGAATAGGCAATCAGCCGCTCTTTATAGACTTCGAGCCCCTGCAGAACGTGCGCGTGGTGGCCAATCGCAAGGTCCGCGCCGGCGTCGACCGCTTGTCGCAACGAGGTCCGCTCCGACAACGCGGGCAGTTCGGCGTACTCCAGGCCTGCGTGGTGCTGAATAATCGCGATAGCGTCCCGGTCCAGCCGCGCCAGGTCCTGGGCAAAAACCTCGGCCGAGCCGAGTGCGGCGCCGCCCTTCTCCGCCGTCGCGGTCTGCGTCGGACTGAAGGTGCCGGGCCAGCCGACATAACTCAGAAACGCAAGCGGAGCACCGGTCGCCACCGACACGAAGGGCCGCCGCGCCTCGTCGTCGTCGTGGCCCGCGCCTGAGTAGCCGAGCGTCGTATCCGCAAGTGCTTCGAGCGTAGTTCGGATACCCGCCTCGCGGAAGTCGTAAGTATGGTTGTTGCCGAGCGCCACGTAGTCGAAGCCGGCCAGTTCGAGCGCCTCGGCCAGCTCCGGCGGCGAGTAGAAGGTCACGAGCTTCGGCACGGGGTCCGTGAGCGGTTCGGCGGACAGCGGCGACTCGAGATTGACGGAAGCCAGATCGGCGAGTTCGACGTAGGGTTTGACCGCGGCCAGCAGGCGCTCGGCATCGGGCAGGGGGTTCGCCGCGTCGACGAGCACCGGCTCGCCCGCACGTGGTTCGAAATAGCGCCGCGCAAGCATCGCGTCGCCGGCAAACAGGAGCAGCCGCCGCTCCGGCCGGCGGGCGACGAGCGTTATGTCCGTGGCAAGCCCCGCCGATGCCAGCACGCTGTGCCGAAAAGGGTAGTGCCCGGGCGCGCGCGCCGAGACGGTGAGGATGCCGCTCGGGGCGAGATCCGTCTCGACCACGGCACCGCTCAGCGGCTTGCCCGACTCGTCGAGGACGCGGCCGGAGAACGAACCTGCGCTGACCGCCGCGGCCGCGAGCAGCAGGCAGAGACTGAACGTGAAGCGACGCATCCCGGCATGATGCCAGCGCTCCGCGCCGCAAGCGCATTCGCTTGGTCGCTCACCCTATAGCCTGAAGCTATACTCCGGCGCAGGGGGCGACGATGCGACTGCGCCAGATTGAAGTATTCCATGCCGTGTATTCGACGGGCTCGATGACCGGGGCCGCGGCGATGCTCCACGTGTCGCAGCCTTCCGTGTCGAAAGTGCTTGCTCACGCGGAACAACAGCTCGGCTACATTCTGTTCGAGCGCAGCAAGGGCAAACTCATACCGACCCCCGAAGCGCATCGGCTGTTCAAACACGTAACGGTCGTGTACCGCAACGTGGACCGCCTCCGGCAGGTGGCCGAGAATCTCCGGGCAGGCACGTCGGGACGAATCCGGATTGCCAGCACGCCGGCCTTCGGTCTGGAGTTGCTGCCTCAGGCGATCGTTGCGTTTCGGAGCCGCCACCCCGACGCCGTCTTCGAGATCGAAACCCTGCACCTCGAGGAGATCAACGACGCACTCCTCGAAACGCGGATCGACATAGGGCTTGCATTCGAGCCGCTGCCCAGTCCGGGTATCGAACAGGAGCGGCTTGCAACCGGACGGTTCGTCGTCGTGGCGCCCCGGGACCTCGACTTCGGCGGCAAGCGCTCCCTTTCAATTGAGGATCTTAAGGGTTTGCCGTTCATCGGCATGAACAGCCGGGGGCCGCTCGGCCGTTCGCTGTCCGCCGAGCTCGAAGCAAGCGGCGTCGACCTCGACGTGGTGATCTGGACCGAGACCTATCACGTCGCGATATCGCTGGTCGCCTGCGGTGCCGGCATCACGATCACCGATAACGTCACCGCAGGTTCGACGATCGCCGACGAGGTTCGCGTGTACCCGCTGGAGCCCGCTCAGGAGTTCCAGATCCGCGCGCTGCACCCGTCCGACGCGCCGATGTCGCTGCTTGCAAAGGAATTCGTCGCGGACCTCAGGCAACACGTCCGGTCCTTCCTGCACGAAGCAGACGCATCCGAACGTACTCCATAGCCGCAAGTTATGGCTGGACGAAACATCGTGATTTAAAGCGGGCTTTGGCCCTCAGTAACATCCGCCGGGAACTCAGGAAGAAGATGCGTATGCACGCTCTCGTTCTCGGGGCCGGCGTCGTCGGCGTCACTACCGCCTACTATCTCGCCGAGGCAGGCTGCGACGTCACCGTTATCGATCGCGCGGCCGAGGTAGCCGCGGGTGCAAGCCACGCGAACGGCGGCCAACTGTCGTATAGCTTCACCGATTCGCTCGCCAAGCCGGCGTTCGTCGCGAAGATCCCGGGCCTCGTGTTCGGGCATGACAGGGCGGCCAGGGTTCGTCTCAGCACCGATCTGGTCCGCTGGGGCCTCAAGTTCCTGCCCGAGTGCAGCCGGTCGCGCTCGACGGCCAACACGCTGGCGCTGCTGGAAATGGCCATGCGCTCGGCGCGCCTGCTCGAAGCGCTGCGGGAACGACATGCCATCGACTTCGCACATCGGGCCGCGGGCAAGCTGGTGCTGCTGCCTACCGAGACCGATGTCCGCGAAGCCCAACGCAACACGCTGCTCAAGCGCCGGCACGGCAGCGACGTCGAACTGCTGACGCCGGATGAGGTTCGCGAACTCGAGCCCGCTCTCGACGGTCTTCGGGATGCTTTCGCGGGCGCCGTGTATTCGCGATCCGACGAAGTCGCGGATGCGCGCGCGTTTGCCGAAGGACTTCGGCGGGCGCTGACCGAAACCGGCCGCGTCCGGTTTCGGCTGGGCGGGACCGTGGAGCGGGTCGAGCAGAACGGCAGCGGCAGGATTGGCGTCGTCGTCGATGACGAAGCCGTGCCGGCAGACGCGGTCGTCGTCTGCCTCGGCGTATGGAGCCGCCGCTTGCTGGACGGCGCCGGCGTCGCAGCGCCGATCTATCCGGTCCGTGGCTACAGTCTGACGTTGCCGCCCGGCGAAGCGGCGCCGAACATCAGCGTGACGTCGCTCCGGCACCGCATCGTATTCAGCCGCATCAACGGCTTCCTGCGCATCGCCGGTTTCGCCGACTTCGCGGGTTTCGACACCAGCCGCGATGCGGAACGTATCGCGACGCTCATCGACGTCGCACGCCGCGCCGCGCCCGCGATGGCCGACTACGATGCGGCTGACCCGGGCGCCTGGGGCGGCTTCCGTCCGATGACGCCGAACGGCCGCCCATTGATCGGCGCGACGCGCGTTCCGGGTCTTTTCGTCAACACGGGCCACGGTATGCTCGGCTGGACGCTGGCCTGCGCGTCGGCCTACGACGCCGCGATGGCCGTCACAGGGAGTGCATGATCTTGTTCCGAATCGCCTCGTATCTGCTACTGGCAGTCTTCACCGCCGGCTGCGCCGGGTTGTCCTCCGTCTCACCCGGGGAACCCTGTGCTGCGGCAGGCTTCACGGTCGTCGACGACTTCGCCGGCGCCCGCCGCGGCAGCTGCCGGGCCGTCGACGACGACCGGGTCTTGCTGAAGATCCGCGAGGAGGACCGGCAGGTCGTCAACCCGAGCCCATGGTTCTCCTTTCGCATCGAACCCGAAGCCGCGGGCAGCGCGGAAGTCACTCTGGACTACGGCAGCTGGACGCACCGCTATCGACCGAAAACGAGCCGGGACGGCGTCACGTGGCAGCCCGTACCGGAAGAGCGGATTTCGCTCACGCGCAACGGAAGGCGCGCGACGCTGACGCTCGACCTCGACCGTGAAGCGCTATGGGTGTCGGCACAGGAACTGATCACGCCCGACGTCTACGATGCCTGGAACGAGCGCATCGTTCGCAGCACGGACACCGAGCTGTCGTTGCTGGGCCAGTCGCTCGAAGGGCGGCCGATACCGATGCTGAGCTCGCCGGGCGAACGCGACGAAGTCGTTCTTCTCATCGGCAGGCAGCACCCACCGGAGGTCAGCGGTGCGCTGGCCTTCTTCGCGTTCACGTCGACCGTCCTCGACGACAGTCCGCTGGCCCGGCAATTCCGCGAGCGCTTTGCCGTGATTGCCGTCCCGCTGTTGAATCCCGACGGCGTCGTGCGCGGCCACTTCCGCCACAACGTCGGCAGGAAGGATCTGAACCGCGACTGGGGCGTGTTTTCGCAGCCGGAAACCCGGCTCGTCGGGAATCTGCTCGACGAACTGGATCGCGAAGGACGGAAACTCGTCTACTTCGTCGACTTCCACTCGACGAAACGCAATCTGTTCTACACGCTTCCCGACGACGCCACGGATCCGCCGCGCTTCTTCACGGACTGGTTCGAGCGGGCGCGGCCGCGGTTGGCCGGGGTCGACTACCCGTTCGAGAACGACCCGTCGATCGGTGAGAACATGACCGTGGCCAAAGCCTATATCAATCAGCGCTATGGCATTCCCGCCGTCACCTACGAAGTGGGCGACGAGACCGACCGCGACGCGGCGCGGCGCGCGGCTGTCGTTTTCGCCGAGGAGTTCATGCGGCTGGCGCTCGAACGGTAGCGCGCCGTTGAGCGCCGTCCTCCGATCGCTGCCGGCCCTGTGCGCGCTGCTGGTTGCCGCGTGCGCCGAGCACCCGGCGGCCGAACCGGAGGCGTACGACATTCTCCTCGCGTGGGGGCAGGCTTGGGACGCCAATCCGAAGACCTACGACATCCTCGTCGCGCGGGGGCAGGCTTGGGACGCCAATCCGAAGACCTACGACATCCTCATAGTAGGCGGCACGGTGTACGACGGATCGGGCGGACCGGAGCGGCGGAGCCGCATCGGCATTCGCGGCGACCGGATCGCGACGATGGACGCACCCGCCGGTGCCGCCGCCGAACGGACGGTCGACGCAAGCGGACTCATCGTGATGCCGGGCTTCGTGGACCCGCACACGCATGCCGTGCTCTGGGCAAGCCTGGGCAAGCCGGCGGCGAACGTCAACTACCTGATGCAGGGCGTGACGACGGTGTTCGTCGGTTCGGACGGCCGCGGCGTGCCCGACCGCGAACGGACGCTTGCCGCGCTAGAGCGCCACGGCAGCGGCGTCAACGTAGCCTTTCTGGCCGGTCACGGCCAGGCGCGCCGTGAGGTGCTGGGTATGCAGGACCGGGCGCCGACGGCGGCCGAGCTGGAAACCATGCTGAACCACGTACGCACGGAGATGAAGGCCGGCGCCTACGGGCTGTCGACGGGGCTCTACTATGCGCCTGGCAGCTATTCGGATACCGACGAAGTCGTCGCACTCGCCGCTGCCGCCGCGGAACTCGGCGGCATCTACGACACGCACCTGCGCGACGAGGGCAGCAACACCGTCGGCCTGCTGCCCGCCGTCGACGAAGCCATTCGGATCGCCCGCGACGCGGACATTCCCGTTCACATCTCGCACATCAAAGCGCTGGGACCGGCCGTCTGGGGCTCGAGCAGCGAAGTGATCGCGAAGGTCGAAGCGGCCCGGGCCGAGGGCCTCGAGATCACGGCCAATCAGTACCCCTGGCTTGCATCGGGTACGCGTTTCAGCAGCACGCTGATACCGCGCTGGGCCATGGCGGACGACGTCGAAACCCGCGGTCCGGACTACGCCGCACGACTCAGAGCCGGGGTCGAAGCCAACCTCGAGCGCCGCGGCGGCGCCGATGCCATGCGCATCACGGCCGGCGACAGTCCGTATCGAGGCATGACGCTTGCCGCCGCTGCCGAGGCCCTGGGCGTCGATGCCGCAAGCGCCGCGTTGCGGCTCATCGCCGACGGTGATCCGTCGATTGCATCGTTCGCGATGCACGCGGACGACGCGGCGGCGTTCGCCCGGCAGCCCTGGGTCATGACCGGCTCCGACGGCTCCTCGGGGCACCCGCGGCTATATGCGAGTTATCCCAAGGCCTGGCAGGATCTGGTAGTGCCCGGCACGGTGTCGCCGGCCGCGTTCGCCCGGCGCAGCGCGGGGCTGGTCGCCGAAACCTTCAGGCTTTGCGACCGCGGTCTGCTGCGCGAAGGCTATGTCGCGGACATCGTCGTAATCGACCCGGATCGCTACGAGCCGACCGCCACTTACGAACGGCCCGCGGAGCTTGCGACGGGCGTCGAGGCGCTCGTCGTCAACGGAGAACTCGTCATCGAGGACGCCACACTGCAGAATACGAGCGCGGGACGCGTCCTCAGGAAAACCCGGGCGACATGCAGCGACTAGAAAAACTGGCCCAATGGGCCAACGAACACGCCTGGATTCTCGGGCTGCTGGCGGTCTTCGCCCTGACGGGCTACGCGAGGACGCTCGATCCGACCGTCGTCGAGTCGCAGCAACACTACGGCTTCCTCTCGCTGGTGCCGGCGCTCGCGACGCTGGCCATCTGCTTTATCACGCGCAACGTTATCTTTGCGTTGTTCATGGGGGTCGTTCTCGGCGGGCTCGTGTCCGGCTCCTACAACATCGTGCGCGAGTTTCTGATCCCGGCCCTCGGCACGACGCGCTTTGCGGAAATTCTGCTCGTTTATCTCTGGGCACTCGGCGGGCTCTTAGGGATATGGAACCGCAACGGAGGTGCCTGGTACTTCGCCAGGTACGTCTCGGAGAACCACGTGAAGTCGCGGCGCTCCGCTCTGGTCTTCACGTGGCTGATGGGGGTGATCTTCCATCAGGGCGGCACGATCAGCACCGTCCTTACCGGCACGACGGTGCGGCCGGTCGCCGACCGCGAGAAGGTTGCTCACGAGGAGCTTGCCTACGTCGTGGACTCCACCGCGTCGCCCGTCGCCACGGTCATCCCGTTCAATGCATGGCCCGTCTACATCGCCGGTTTGATCGCCGTCCCGTCAATGGCCCACTTCATCGCCGACCGGGACGCCGCCGTGGCGATGTTCCTGGCGGCCATTCCGTTCAACTTCTACGGCATCCTCGCGGTGACGTTCACGCTTCTGTTCGCGCTCGACAAGCTGCCATTCGTCGGCCGGGCGATGCGCCGGGCGCAGGAGCGCGTTCGCACGACCGGCGAGCTCGACGCGCCGGAAGCCGAACCGATGGTGTCGAAGGAATTGTCCACGCTGAACATCGCCGAAGGCTACGAGCCTTCACTTGCGGATTTCTTCGTGCCGATACTCGTGCTCCTCGGCGTCGCGATCCTGCCGTGGCTCATCGTCAATCAGCTCATGATATTCGAGGCTTTCGGCCTCGCCGTGGTCAGCGGCATGATCCTGTCGATCGCGCGCGGCATGAGCGCCAAAGATGCCTTCGACGGGATGCTCGACGGCATCAAGGGCGTCACGGTCGGCGCGGTGATCCTGGGTTTGGCGGTCACCCTGGCCAAAGTGTCGGAAACGCTCGGTGCATCGGCCTACGTGATCGAGGTGACGTCGCAGTCGCTGACCGCGGCGCCGTTCATCCTGCCGGGTCTCCTGATGCTCGTGTGCATGATCGTCGCGTTTTCGATCGGTTCTTCCTGGGGCACGTACGCCGTCGTCTTTCCGATCGCGCTGCCGCTTGCGTATGCGATCTCCCCGGATGCGATGTTTCTCACGCTCGTGTTCGGCGCCATTCTCGGCGGCGCGGTCTTCGGCGACCAGTGCTCGCCGATCTCCGACACGACGATACTCTCGTCGCTGGCCTGCGGCTGCGACCTCATGGACCACGTGTTCACCCAGCTGCCGATGGCCATGACCGCGGCCGGCATCTCGATACTCCTCTATACCGGCATCGCCCTGGTGCTGGTCTGACCGCCGCGTAGCGGCGCCTGCCGACCGGCCCTAGTCGATCGAATCGACGACGCGGCGGATACGCGCGATCGCCGCCTCGAGATCGTCGGGTTTCGCGTTCAGGAAAGGCGAGAACTGCAACGTATCCATGCCGTTGCGCACGACGAGATCTTCTTCCCAGAAGCAGCGCTTGTGGACTTCCATGCCGCGCGCGCCGGGCTTGCCTTCGCGCGGCGCCAGCTCGACGGCGCCCATCAGGCCGATGTTGCGCACGTCGATGACCTTGTCGTGGTCCGCGAAACCGTGGAGCAGCTCGCCGAACGGACCGGCAAGCTCCGCGGCCTGCCCGAAAGTGCCTTCCTCGGCGTAGGCGTCGAGCGTCGCGACGCCCGCGGCGGCCGCAACGGGATGACCGGAATAAGTATAGCCGTGAAACAACTCGACGGTAGCTTCGGGGCCATGCATGAAGGCATCGTAGACATGGCTTTGCACGATGACCGCGCCCATTGGGATGACGCCGTTCGTCAACCCCTTCGCGGTCGTGATGATGTCGGGCATGACGCCGAAATAGTCGGCCGCGAAGGACGCGCCGACCCGGCCGAAGCCCGTGATCACTTCGTCGAAGATCAGCAGGATTCCGTGCCGGTCGCAGATCTCGCGCAGCCGCTCCAGATAGCCCACGGGCGGCGGCAGCACTCCGGCAGAGCCCGCGGCCGGCTCGACGATGACGGCGGCGATATTGTCGCCGCCATGCAGGCCCGCGAGCCGCTCGAGATCATCGGCGAGATGCGCGCCCCACTCGGGCTGACCGCGCGAAAACGCCGTGTGCTCGAGGTCGCAGGTAGCGCGGATGTGATCGACGCCGGGCAGCAAGCTGGCGCTGAACACCTTGCGGTTCGGCACCATGCCGCCCACGGACATGCCGCCGAAATTCACGCCGTGATAGCCGCGCTCGCGGCCGATCAGCCGGGTCCGGTGGCCCTCGCCTCTCGCGCGGTGATAGGCGAGTGCGATCTTGAGCGCGGTGTCCACGGACTCGGAGCCCGAGTTCGTGAAGAAACACTGGCTGAACGGCGGCGGCGCCAGATCGATAACCCGCTCGGCCAGCTCGAACGAGCGGTTGTTGCTGACCTGAAAGCCGATCGCATAGTCGAGCGTCGCCACCTGCTTCTGAACCGCTTCCACGATCTTCGGATGGCAATGCCCTAGCCCGGTCGTCCACAGGCCGGAAAACAGGTCGTAGAGCCGCCGGCCGTCGACGGTTTCGTAGTAGTGCCCCGCGGCGCTCGCGATGATCCGCGGCGCCTTCTTGAAATCCCGGTTGGCCGTAAAGGGCATCCAATGCGCGTCAAGCTGCCCGGCGCTCACTGCCATGAGTCGATCTCCGTCTGCCTACGGGTTCAGTGTAGGGCGTGGCCCCCGCGCCGGACAACCGCCCGACCGGCGGAAAGCGGCAACGCCCCCGGGCAGGTGTCACCGCAAGTCATTGATTCAATTCGCGATGACCTCGACGGCTTCGAACTCTATCCGGTCCTCTCGATCGGCGTGAGCTATGCGTTCAGATAGCGGCTCCCGGGCTTTTCCAGCGCAGGAATCGACGGTGCCGGCGTTGTCGAACGGGCAGCAACGGCACACAATGCCGCACAACATGGCAACGCGGCATGGCGGCGATGATCTTCGAAGAGTTGCTGAGCGAACCACGGTCCTTCGCGGCCTACGCTTTTCTGCTCGTTTCGATCGCGAGTCTCTGGCTGACGGGCAGGCGCGTCGTCTGGTTCGCCACGTTGGCGATCGCACTGGTCTTCGGTGTGCTGGCGGGAAGAGTCGGGGCGCTTGCATTCGTCCCGATCGCCGCACTGGCGGGCTGCTTCTACGTCGCCCAGGAAAGTCGTTACGGCACCGCGCTCAGAATCGGTGTCGGCGCCGTAGGGACTGTCTTGTCTGTCGCGCTGGCTCTGCACATCGTCCCGGGTTTCGACAACTGGAAGATCCTCGACGAATTTGCGCTGAGCGACCGAAGCCAACCCTTCTCGCTCTATCTCAACTTCGACAAACCTCTCGTCGGGCTCTTCATCCTGGCCTTCGGCGCGCCGTTGCTTCGCCGCTGGGCGGACTGGAAGACCATGCTCGTGGCCGCCGCGCCGATCGCGCTTGCGGGCATCGCCCTCGTCTACGGTGCCGGCTATCTGTTCGGCTACGCCGCGCTCGATCCAACCTTCGGTTCCGTATTCCCCGTCTGGGCGCTCCGTAACCTGTTCTTTACCTGCGTCGCGGAAGAGGCATTCTTCCGCGGCTTCCTGCAGCGCTATCTCGAGCAGGGCCTCGGAAGATTCCGCTCGGGCAAGCTCGTGAGCCTTGCAATCGTTTCGCTGCTGTTCGGGTTCGCGCATTTCGCCGGTGGCGCGGGTTACGTTGCACTGTCCGCGCTTGCGGGGCTCGTGTACGGCTACGTCTATCAGAGAACGGGGCGCATCGAGGCCGCGGTCCTGACCCACTTCCTGCTAAACGCCGGGCATTTTCTCATCTTCACGTATCCCGCCGCGCTTTGACGGGAAAGCGGAAGCTTCGACCATTCGCCGTGCCCGGGAGATCATGAGCAACCCGAGGAACACGAAAATGACTGCGTCTACGGGCGTAGATTCAGTCGTCGGCTTGCCCTAGCGAATCAGCAATACCTCCTGATTGACGGGATACAGCCACTCGACGCCGCGATGCGTGACGATCGCGTCGTCTTCGAGCGGTATGCGCAGTTTCTTGCCGCCCCACTCCGGGATGGCCGTGTACGCGAACAGCTCGATCGCAAACAGGTTCGTCGGCTGGATCGTGTACTTCATGCGCTCCGGATTGAACCAGGCTATCGACGGGCCGATGCCGTGGCCGAGATTGCCGACGGAGTGGGAGGCGACGATAACGTCGATCAGCTCGGGATCGTCCGTTGGCTCGTTGAACTTGTCCATGACCGAGAAACCGGCCGCCTCGATACGCTCGTTGAGGAGATCGAGGGTCTCGGCAGCAGTGCGGCCAGGCTTGATGTTCGCCTTGAGGATGTCGCGGACCGCGCGTCCGTTGTCGAAGGCGCGCTGGATACTCTCGGGCAAATGCGTTTCACCGTCTTTGAGGACGTAGGCATGGCGCTTGATGTCGGTGTAGAGGTTGAGATAGCCGACGCCCCAGTCGATCGCGAGGAAGTCGCCACGCTGGATCACGTAGTCGGTCGAGAGCGCCGTGATGCCGTCCGGGCCCGTGACGTACACCGACGGCATGCCGAACGAAGTCCCGACGTTGTTCGCAAACTGCTGTTCACGCATCCACCACGCCACGTCCTTGAGTGTCGTTACTCCCGGCGTGATCACCTCGTTCGAGAAGGCGCGTTCGGCGATGTTGCGCGACAGCTCGCCGGCCCAGGCGTATGCGGCGATCTCGGTTGCGACGCGGCGCGAGCGGAAGTCGGAGATCAGCTTTTCCGCGGAGACGAAGCGTTCGGCGTAGCGTGACCCAAGCTCCTCGGTCAGCTTCTGGTGACTCGTGTGGCTCAGGCCGTCTGCGGCGCCGATATGTCGCGCGAAGTTCAGACCGATCGTCTGCGGGTCGCGCTCCTCGACGAAGGCCCTGAGTTCGTCGGGGCTGCCGAAAACATCGTAGGCACCGTTGTCGTCGACGAGCGCCGTGCCGACGCCGAGGACGGCGCGCTCGATTCGGTCGCCGCCGCGATCGGTGAAGACGTAGTAGCCGTAGGTACCGACGTAGCCCTTGCCGAAATCCTCGGTCAGGGGGTCGTCGAAGCCTTCACGGTTAACGGTAATCCACATGTCGATGCCGTTTTCGCGCATGACCTCGGGCAGGATCAGGTCGAACTTCTCCTGGCGAATCTGATTCATGAGCTCCCAGCGTTTCTGTGCCTCGCCCTTGCCGTGCACTCCCGCGCCCGCACTGCCACAGGCGAATGCCAGGCAAACTATCGCTGCTTTCAACCGCATCGCTTCTTCCGTTTTTTCAGCCGTTCGATCGCTCATTAGAAACGCCGGGGGAGCGTTTTTCAACGCGAAGCGGTCCGCCCTCCGGGCCTCGGCGGCGTGTTCGCGCTGTCCTCGATAAGTGCAACAACTTGTTTCGTGAAACATTGAGAAACAGAACGAAACACTCGGAAACTGGCTGCGTTCGTAGACTTCTGCGCTGTCATTTCTCGTGGGAGCAAACACAATGAACTCGATACGAAAGACCGGGCTGGCGATTGCCGGCGTGATTTTTTTGGCCGCCTGCGAAGGCGACGACGGCACCAACGGTGCTGACGGTACCGACGGGCTCAATTCGCTCGTCGCGACACGTGACATCCCCAAAGGCGATGCAACCTGCGCCGGCGGCGGCATTGCGCTCGACAGCGGCCTCGATACGAACCGCAACGACGTACTCGACGACACCGAGGTTACTGCCACCGAGCTGCTGGAATGCGAAACCGCGCCGAACCTTCGCGCGCTGCACGCCTCGCCGGACGCGCCGCCCGTCAACGTCCTGGTCAACGGCGCGGCAGCGCTGACCGACGTCGATTTCGGCGCAGGCTCGGGCTTCGTGCCGGTCACGGAAACGACGCAGGTTCAGATCGAAGCCATCATTCCCGGCGGCAACGCTGTGGTCATCGACGAAACGCTCGACCTCGAGTTCAGCAACGACTACACCGTGGTCGCGGTCGGCGACGTCGCCGCCCCCATCGCTGCGCTCGTCCTGGCGAACGAAACCGGAGAGCGGATCACGCCCGGAAACTTCCGTGCCCAGGTACTGCACGCCGCGCCGGACGCCCCCCCGGTCGACGTGTTCGTGACGACGGCCGGTGCCGACCTGGCGGCCAGCGCTCCTGTCAACGAGGCGCCTCTCTCGTTCGAGGATTCCACGGGCCGCGTGGAAGTGCTTGCCGGCAACTACCAGATCCGCGTGACGCTTGCCGGTGATCCGGCGACGGTCGTCTTCGACTCGGGCGAGATCCCGCTTGCCGCCGACGCCGACCTGTTGATCGCCGCCATCGAGAACACGGGCACCGGCACGACGCCGATCCAGCTCGTCGTGCTTGACGGCACGGCCGCCGCGCCGCTGCTCGACACCAATACGCCGGCTTCCGCCGTGGCCGTGCACGCGTCGCCCGACGCGCCGGCTGTGGACGTGCTCGCCGACGACCAGGCGACCGCGGCCAACGAAGCGCTATTGCTTGCAGAGAACGTTGAGTTCACTCAGTTCTGCGAGATCCCGGCAGTTCCCGCGCCGGCCGACTATACGCTGAGCGTAACGCCGACGGGCGATCCGGCGACCGTCGCGCTGGCGTTCGACCTCAGCGTAGTTCCCGCGGCCGAAGCCACGGCAATCGTCACGGGCTTTCTGGCAGCCGGCACACCGGCGATCCAGGCTGTACCGCTGGCCAACGACACGCGCCCGGTCATCACCGAAGCGAAGCTGCGCGTCGTCCACAGCTCGCCGAGCACGGGCAACGTCGACATCTTCCTGCTGGCTGACGGCACCGACCTGAACGATGCGTCGGTAACGCCCACGTTCGGCGACGTTCCCTTCACCGCCGATTCGGGCATCACGCCGGTCGCGCCGGGCACCTATGACGTCTACGTCACACCGGCCGGCGACAAGTCGATCGTCGCCATCGAGGTCCAGGATCTCGCGCTTGCAGGAGGCGACGTGCTCGACGTCATCGCCCGCGATCCGCAGACCGACGGCAGCGAGGGCACCTTGCCGCAGCTCATCGTTATCGACTACAACGCGCTGCCCGCGTGTTGAGGTCATAGCCGCACGAAACCGGCGGCCGCCGCGCTTCGCTGCGCGGCGGTCGTTGGTCATGAGAATTCTCGAGATCTCCCGAAACCCCGGGTTCATTGCCTTCGCGCAGTGAGAGAACAAAAACCACTCGATCATCGAACAATCGTGCGCATCATTCGGATCGATTTTGAGTCGGAATGTCTTCATAGGCCTATCCGGGATCGCACCCCGGGGGGCGGAGCCGCCGCATAGCCGAACGCCAACAGCAATCGCTTGGTGTCACCCCGGCGCCGCCAGCGCGACGGAAGCGGACAGAAACCCCACCACTACCGTACCCGCCTGATGGACGCGCCGGTTGCCACTTTTAAGATGACGAAGCGGATCATCGACAGAATACGGGTAAGTTATCTATAAACAAGGACAACATGAGGAATCCACCTTTACGTGGAGGCCAAAGGCCCAATATACTGAGTAGAAATTCGCGGTGCGGCAACACGTTACTGATGCCGAACGACGACCCAGAGATTTACCCTAATTCGCCTCTTGACGATGTCGCTTGCGAGATTCGCTTCCCGGGCGAAATGGCGGTTGAGTGCAATCGACATCTCTTTTGGGAGCAGATTCGCGAAGAGTATCCGCAGATTCGAGTACCCAAAGTAGATGCTGATGCCGCTCCAGCTCTTCAGCACTATCGTTTTTGCTCAGCGTCCGGAACCCGTCGCGTAGCTGTAGCTCTAAACAGTCTCGGGTACTCCGATACTAAGTATCCCGGCCACGAAGCGTTCCTGATCGAAATGCAGAGGATCACGGACATCTTTCGGCAGGTTTTTCCAGGCATTCGACTCGTAAACAGAGTTGGTTGGCGATACATCAATTTGATCCCATTCGCGCGTGAGAGCGGATTGGTTCCCATTAAGCGGATTCTCAAGGCTGATCTACTACTCCCGCACAACGCGCTGGATGCCCCAAAGGTCTTCGACATCAGAGTCGAGACCCAACAAGACGGTGGAACTGCGATATTTCGGTTGGCGACCGTAGCTAAGAAGTCCGGACAAGGTTTTGAGCAAGAGGCATTGCTACTAGACATCGATTTCGGTTGCGATGCTCAAGATATGGAATTTAAGGACTACCTCACATATATCCATCGTGCCAGACGGCACAATAGGCAGCTATTCGACGAGATAATCACATCAGACTATCGCAAGTACCTTCGTGGAGAAACGTTATGAGTTCGGCCAGGGAGCTAGTTCATGATCGATTTCATGAAAAGGGTTGGGAGCTGCAGCAGCCAAGAAGCGACGACAGTAGTGTTGATATCTGTCTTTCCGACTCTTTTAGGATTCCCGTTTGGTGCTTTGAGGCGCATGGGCGCCGAATACAGTGCGACCGTCCAGTTCAGCTTGAGATAAGTGTCGAAGAAGACGGCTGCTTTGCCGAATGCGATCGGCTTCATGTTTTTGCTTCAGGCCGTACCATCGAGGAAGCATTGGTTGATTTGAATACTCAAGTACTCGACTTCTACAAAGACTATGTTGCACTGTCCCAGTCGGATGTTTTGGGTAAGGCGGCGAGGATCCGACAACTCTATATCGACCACTTCACTGAACAGTGTTGAAGTATGCCGTTCAAGTTTCGTGATGTTCGAAAGAGTTTAAAAAAGAAAGGGTTCGTTGAGAAACACGAGCATCACATATACCTTCACCACGAAATCTCAGGTAAACGTACTGGCGCCTATACTTACGTGTCGCATGGCGCCAGTTCAAAGGAAGTTGGTAACGACATAGTAAGAAGTATGAAACGTCAACTTCTTCTTTCCTCAATGAAAGATGTTCGAGACCTGGTAAACTGCCCGATGTCCGCAGATCACTATAACGAGCTTCTTCTGGAGGCAGGATACATCGAACCAGAAGACTTAGATCAGTAGACATTATGTAGCTTCCAGACACAAAATCATCCCATGTTGCTCGAAAACCTGCGAGCAACGTCGAAGCTGGCTAACGACGGTGCACAAGCCCGACTCGTAACGTGACGCAACACGAAGTTTAGTATGACCCGGTCTCGTCGAGCGCGGGCTCTGCCAACAGCAGGCGCAGCAAAGACGCCAGCTGAGTCCGATCGACTGCGGATAGCTGCGCAATACTCTCAGCGGCATCCGCGAAGCGAATCCGTGCCGCTTTGCGGGCGAGCCGGCGGCCGTCCTTGGTCAACCGCGCGGTAAGACTGCGCCGATCGTCCGGATTCGGCTGACGCACGATCAGTCCGCCGGTCTCGAGCCGGTCGAGGGCCGCCGTCATGGCACCGGACGTGATCAGTACCGAGCGCCTCAACGCGGTGGGCGTGAGCGCGTACGGCTTGCCGGAACGCATCAGGGTCGCCAGCACGTCGAAGTCCGTGTAACTGAGCCCAATCGGCTTCAGCAGGGTATTGACGCGCGCCTCGAGAAACTGCCCGAGCACGACGACGCGGCCAACGATTTCCATGGCCGAAACGTCGAACTCCGGTGCCTCCGCCTGCCACTCGCTCACAAGCCTGTCGATTCGGTCCATGAAAGTTCCACCTCCTTTTTTTTCGAAGCCTACCTTGCGCCGGGCAGGGAGTGTTACATAAACAACTAATATCTTAATATTATTTTTCTTTATATTAAGATAAATGTATAGTCGATAGACGATTCGGGGGATCGGAGAGAACAATGACATTCAAGACCGTGCTTTCCTGCGTGTCGGCGACGACCGCGCTCGGCTGGTCGTGGCTCGCGCTTGCTCAGGAGGAACGCCAGGACGACGAAGAAGAAACGATCGAGCAGATCGTCGTTACGGGCAGCCGCATTGCCGGTGCGTCGGACAGCGGCGCGATCGCGATCACGACGCTGTCGGCGGAAGAGATCAGCGCGCTCGGCGAGAGCAGCACCGGGGACATACTCGCCAACCTGCCCCAGGCCGGCTCGTTCGAGTTCAACGAGTCGTCGGACGGGCCCAACGACGCACGTGGGGACGTCGCCACGGTGAACCTGCGCGGCCTCGGCACGGGCAACACGCTGATCCTTTTGAACGGCCGCCGCATCACCGCTCACGGGATCAATCAGGACATCGGCGCCGTGCCGCGCTCGATTACCAACGTCAACGCATTTCCGGCCGCAGCCATTAACCGTATCGAGGTGCTGCGCGACGGGGCCTCCGCACTGTACGGCGCGGACGCCACCGCGGGCGTCGTCAACACGATTCTGTCGACCGACTTCGACGACACGCGGATCACCGCCCGCTTCGACCGGCTCGAAGGCACGGGCAACGACGAGTTCGACCTCGACGTCGCCACCGGACTCAGCTTCAACGAGGGCCGCAGCCGGGCCGTGGTAGTCGCTTCGTTCTACCAGCGGGACGGCTTGTTCGCCAACGAGCTCGGCAATCAGTTCAACAGCGTCGACAAGCGCGCCTTCCTCGGCGATTCGCCGTGGGCCGGGAGCACCGACTTCCGCAACACCTCGAGCAACTCGCCGTTCGGCACCTTCGAGGTCGTGAGCTCGTTCGACCGCGAGCTCGGTATTTTCGAGGACGAGAACGTCGATCTCGACGGCGCGTTCGCTGCGGGGCTGGGCCTCGACGACGCCGACCTGACCAGCGGCGGCCGCTTTCACGTTCAGCCCTGCGACTTCACGTCCGCGTCGCGCGTCGACATCGGCGCGACCGTCGATGGCGCGATGTGCATCGGCGAAAACAGCGTACCGACGACGCTGCGCTACGACTTCAACGGCCTGCAGCCGGTGGACAGCTTCGGCGAGGGATTCGGCATTGCGGTGGACCCCGCAACGGCACGCGGCCGACAGCTGCTCTCCGAAGCGGATCGCTATAACTTCTATACGCTGCTCGAGCACGACTTCGCCAACGGCATGCAGGCCTTCGGCGACGTACTCTGGTACCGGTCGGAGACCACGGCCCAGCGGGCCACCAGCCCGCTCAGCACGTCGGACTTCATCATCGTACCTGCCAGCAACTACTACAATCCGTTCGGTCCGGTCGGCGCGCCGAACCGGCTCGCGGGCCTGGAGG
The DNA here is from genome assembly GCA_028277185.1 of Woeseiaceae bacterium. Lineage (GTDB taxonomy): Bacteria > Pseudomonadota > Gammaproteobacteria > Steroidobacterales > Woeseiaceae > UBA1847. Next base: position 374,897 of record JANQGQ010000012.1, on the reverse strand, counting down.
ACGGCGACGTACCCGACGAGGGCTACGATCTCCTGATTCGCAACTGGCGGCCGCAGTCGGCCGGCCCGCGCGTCATAGAGACGGAGTCGTGGACCTATCGCGTGCTGGCCGGACTGCGCGGCGACTACCGCGGCTGGGACTGGGAGAGCGCCGTTGGCTACAGCGAGAACGAGACGACCGACCGCGAAAACCGGATCTCGAAAACACGGCTCACCGAAGCGCTGGCGCGCTCGACGCCGGATGCGCTGAACCCGTTCGGCTCGAACGCCAATTCGGCCGCGGCGCTACAGGCACTCGAGGTACCGGTGGTCGGCGTCGGTGAGACCTACCTGTTCACGGCCGATCTGCGCGCCAGCAACGAATCCGTGTTCGAGAACTGGGCCGGCAGCGTAGGCGCCGCGTTTGGGATCGACTACCGCATCGAAGGCTACAGCGAGGATCGCGATGCGCGTATCGACGGCACGATCCAGTTCGACGGCAACGGCAGCGGCGTGTCGGACATCGTCGGCATCTCGCCGACCGAGGACTCCTCCGCTCACCGGAACGTCTACGCGGCATTCGGCGAGGCGCTCGTGCCGCTGCGCGCCGCAAGCAGCGGCGTGTTCACGAACGAAGTCATCCTGCAGCTCGCCGTGCGTGGCGAGTATTTCGACGACATCTCCGACTCGGTCGTAGCGCCGAAGATCGCGTTGTCCTGGTTCCCGACGGAGGTCGTCAACCTGCGCGCCGCCTACTCCGAAGGCTTCCGCGCGCCGAATCTCATCCAGCTCAATCGCGGGGACACGAGCCGCGTGGACGACGGCTTCGTCGATTTCGTCCGCGAGAACGCGATCGGCAACCCGGAAGACACGGGCGACGCCAACCTCCGCTCGGTACGCATCTCCAATCCCGAACTGGAGCCGGAAGACACCGAAACGACGGTTGTCGGCCTGACCTTGCAGGCGGGCGACTGGGCCGACCAGAGCTGGTTGCCGCGGCTTGCCGTGTCGATCGACTTCTGGCGCTTCGAGCAAACCGGCGTAATCGACGACTTCGGCGTCCAGGAGAACCTGGCGCTCGACTTTGTCCGCCGCGCTGACGGCGGCAGCAATCCCGACGTCGTTCGGGCGCCCGTCACGCCCGAAGAAGAACTGCTGTTCGCCGAGTACAACACCGCCAATCCGGATGCACAGGTACCCGTTGCCGGTCAGGTACTGTTCGTCAACAACCGCTTCATCAACCTCGACCGCCAGGAAGCGGAGGGCTGGGATTTCAGCATCCACGGCGAACTGGACACGGGCACGCTCGGGAATTTCGACTTCCGGCTGGAGTTCACGCGAATCGAGAAGCTCGACGTGTTCCGCAACGAAGAGCTTGCCGCACTGACGAGCGACCCGCGCTTCGAGGGCGAGTTCGACGCACTGGCGATCGATCAGATCGGCATCAACGGCGATCCCGAAGACCGCGCCACGGCCAATCTGCTGTGGCGCCGGGGCGACTTCGGCGCCGGCCTGGTCTATCGCTATGTCTCCGGCTTCACGGACACGAGCGCCGACAATGTCGACGTGGACGGCGACGGTGAGGACGATCTGTTCGAGGTCGGCAGCTGGACACGCCTCAACGGCTTCGTCGACTACCGATTCGATACCTTCGGCGGGACCGAGTCCCGGCTTCGCTTCGGCGTCAACAACCTGACCGACGAAGCGCCGCCGCTTGCCGACGAGTCGCTGGGCTTCGAAACGTCCGTACACAACGTGCGCAGCCGCGAGTTCTACGTGCAGGCGCGCGTCCAGTTCTGACCGGCGGGAAACCGTCCGCTGCCGGCGGAGCTTCCGCCGGCTTGCGGTATGCTGCGCGCCTGGCTCAGGAGAGGGAAGTCCCTGATGAAACGTCTGCCGACCTCGTGCGTCTCGATTGTCCCGGTCATCGCAATCGTCGCGATGGCGCTCGTCCTGGCTGCGTGCGAGCGGCCGCCCGTCAGCCGCGCGGAGCTGGCCGGCATCGCCCCCACCTCCGCGGAAGATGCGCTGGCCGGAGGCCCCGGGCTGTTCACGTTCGAAGGCTGGGCAGGGCCGGAGCTGCCGGTCTGGACCTACCTGCCGCCGGGCGTCGACCGCGAGACCGCGCCCATCGTCATCGTCATGCACGGCACGGGCCGGGATGCCGACCGCTATCGCGACGAATGGGTCGGACCGGCGGCGGAGCATGGGCTCGTCGTCGTCGTGCCCGAGTTCGGCCGCCGCGATTTCGACGGCGCGGCCGGATACAACCTCGGCCACGTGGTCACTGACGAAGGGAGCGGCGAACGGCCGCCAATGCTCTGGTCGTTTGCCGCGATCGAACCGCTGTTCGAACGCGTGCGGCAGCTGCTCGACAGCCGTCAGGCGGGCTTCACGCTGTACGGCCATTCCGCGGGCGGACAGTTCGTGCACCGCTATCTCATGTACATGCCCGACGCGCCCGTGCTTCGCTTTCTTCCCGCCAACGCCGGCTGGTACACGCTGCCGGAGCCGGGGGTCGCGTATCCTTACGGCATCGACGGCGGCTTGTTGCCGCTTGCGAATGTGACCGCCGCCTTCGGCAAGGACGTCACGATCCTGCTCGGCACGAACGACTCGGATCCCGAACACCCCAGCCTGCGCCGCACGCCGGAGGCGCTTGCTCAGGGGAGCCACCGTCTGGCACGCGGACTGCATTTCGTCGAACGGGCGCAGGCCCTTGGCAGCGTACTCGGCACGCCGGTACGCTGGAAAGTGGCGCTGATCGAAGGCGCCGAACACAGCAATGCCCAGATGGCCGTCGGCGCGGCGCCGCTGGTCGCGTCGCAGTTGAGCGAAGACCTGAACCGGTCCCCCATGAGGTGATTTCGAGAATGACAAGACTACTGATAACTGCCGTCCTGCTCGCCGTGGCAGGCGTCGCGAAACCCACGGAGCCGATCCTGCTGCCCGGCGGCGACACCGAGACCCTGGACATGGGCAGAACGCCCGAATGGGTCATAGCAGTCCACGGCGGCGCCGGCGTCAGGCTGCGCGAGGAAATGACGCCGGAGATGGAGACCGACTACCGGCGGACGCTCACCGAGGCGCTGCGCGCCGGGGCGGCGGTACTCGACGCCGGCGGCAGCGGCGCGGCCGCGGTAGAGGCCGCGTTGCGCGTTCTCGAGGATGCGCCGATCTTCAACGCGGGACGCGGCGCGGCACTCGACAGCACGGGCATGGCGCGTCACGACGCTTCGATCATGCGCGGCAGCGACCGCGATGCGGGCGCGATTGCCGGCTCTTCGCGCATCCGCAATCCGATCAGCGCCGCGCGGGCGGTCATGGAGCAGACCGACAACGTGCTTCTCGACGGCGAGGGCGCCGACTGGTTTGCCGCTGAGCAGGGGCTAGAGATGGCCGACCCGCTGTATTTTCAGACGCCGGCGCGACGGCAGTCGCTGCTCGAACGGCGGGCAGCCGAGCCCGGTACGGTCGCAAAAGCGAACGTGTCCGGCGAAGCCGGTTTCGGCACGGTCGGCGCCGTCGTTCTGGATCGAAACGGCGACCTGACCGCGGGCACCTCGACGGGCGGCCGCACGAACAAGCGCTTCGGGCGCATCGGCGACAGTCCCATCATCGGCGCGGGCACCTATGCCGCCAACGAGTCCTGCGCCGTGTCCGCTACCGGCCATGGCGAATTCTTCATGCGCTGGACCGTCGCGCGCGACGTCTGCGCCCGCGTCGAGCTTGCCGGCGAAAGCCTCAGCGACGCCGCGCATCACGTGGTTGTCGACACGCTCGGCGCGGTCGGCGGCGGCGGTGCCATCATTGCGCTGTCGCCCGACGGCGAGGTCGTGTTCTCGATGAACGAGAACGGCATGTACCGCGGCGCGATGTCGTCGGACCGGGAGCCGCTCACCGGAATCTGGCGCGAAGACGCCCTCGAGTAAGGAACGCAGCAATGACGGGCCTGCGCGTCGACAGTCTCGAAACGCCCGCGCTCGTCCTCGATCGCGCCCGGCTCGTCCGCAACGTCGGACGTATGGCGGCCCGCGCACGCGAACTCGGCGTGCCGCTGCGCCCGCATCTCAAGACCCCGAAATGCGTCGAGGTGGCAGAGCTTCTGGCCGACGCGGGCGCCGCGGGTTTCTGCGTTTCGACGCTGCGGGAAGCCGGGTATTTCCATCAGGCCGGTTTCGACGACCTGTTCTATTGCGTGCCGTTCGCGCCCGGCAAGGCCGAGAGAGCCGCGGCGCTTGCCGACGATGGCTGCCGGCTGACACTCATGACGGATTCGTTGGAGGGCGCGGAGGCGGCGGTGGCGGCCTTCGGGAACCGGTCGGATCGCGGTCGGGCGGTGCCGCTCAGATTCGTCGTCGAGATCGATGTCGACGCCTACCGCTCGGGGATCTCACTCGGCGGGGATGCACTAGAACGAGCGGCGCGCACACTGGACGGCAGCGGCAGAACAGGTTTCGCCGGCATCATGAGCTACGCGGGCGCAAGCTATGGCCGAACGCCCGGGGAAGCCGCGGCACTCGCGGCCGAGCATGTGACGGCGCTGGACAACGCGAAGCAACGCCTCGACAGCGCCGGTCTCGCCTGCGAGATCGTGTCGTTCGGATCGACGCCGGCCGTGCTGCACGCCGACGCACTGCCCGGGATCACCGAAGCGCGTTGCGGCATCTACGCTTTCCAGGATCTGTTCCAGGCAGGCATCGGCGCTGCCGGCATCGACGATATCGCCGTCAGCGTCGCGGCCAGCGTGATCGCGCGGCAACCCGAGCACAACCGTTTCGTGATCGACGCCGGCGGACTGGCACTGTCCAAGGACCGCAGCACGGCGGGCAAACCCTTCGATGCGGGCTATGGACTGCTTGCGGACGGCGCGACGGGCAGGCTGCTGGACGACCTGATCGTGAGCGCGGTCAGTCAGGAACTCGGGCTCGTGACGACGCGCGATGGATCACCCGTGGATCTGGCGGCGTATCCGGTCGGCCGCATCGTGCGCGTGCTGCCCAACCACGCGGACATGACGGCGGCCGCATACGATCGCTATCACGTCGTCGAGGGCGGCAACCCGGAAGTCGTGGCGGTCTGGAGCCGAAGCAACTACTGGTAGGCATGCCGCCGCTATTCGTAGCGGAGGGACTCCACCGGATGACCGCGCGCCGCCAGGAACGCCTGCACCGCACCGGCCGCCAACGCGACGCAGAAGACCCCGATGCCGGACATCACGAAGACCCTCGGGTCCGTTGGAATGCGCTGGTCGAACTCACTCAACCATGCATCCATTGCTGAGAACGCCAGCAGGAAGGCCAGAACGGAAGCCAAAGCCATCAGCGGGATCAGGTACCGATTCAGGAGCAGCACGATCTCGGCCGTCGACGCGCCCAGCACTTTGCGAATCGCGATCTCTTTGCTGCGCTGAGCCACGGAAAACGCCGTCAATCCGATCAGCCCCATGCACGCCACGATGACGCATATCGTCGCCAGGCCGCCAACCAGCTTCATGAAGTGTGTCTCCGACACATACTGTGCGGCAAGCACCTCTTCGAGCAGGCTGTACTCAAACGGGCGCGTCGACCCGAACCGGAGCAGCGTTTCTTCCACGACGCGCACGGCGTCGGCCATCCGCTCTCCCGCGAAGTGGACTATCAGGTATCGATTCCTGAACGGCCGCTCGGCCGCGGGCATACGCTCGAAGTTCGTGCGGTGCTGGAAAATCGCAACGGGCTCCACCGGCTGGTGCAGCGATCTGAAGTTGAAGTCCCGAACGACGCCTATCACCTCCCGATTGCGCAAGCCCATTCGCTTGCCGATCGGGTCGCGCCAGCCCATGTTCCTGACAACAGCCTCGTTCACGATGATCGTGCTGTTGGATGCTTCGTCCTTCGAAAACCCTCTGCCGACGACGAGTTCCATACCCATAGTCTCCATATAGTCTTCGGCAACGGGCATCAATCTCGTAAACACCGATACCGTCTTGCCCTGAGTATCCTCGGTTTCGAAATACGTATAGAGCAGGTCCGAGCCGTCCATGAGCCGGTCTGCCGCGGTGACGCCCAGAATCGATGCGCTTTGTTCCAGTTCGTTCTCTATCGCCGGAATCCGTTCGATCAGGTCCGCACCGTGCAGCAGAGTTACGAAGCGGTCCTCCCTGTCGTAGCCCAGCGGCTGATTGGCCATGAATGCCAGTTGTGACGCCATGACGGCCGTGCAGGCGACGACGCTTACCGAGACCGCAAGCTGCATCAACACGAGGACTTGCCGAAGGGCAGTTGTGCCACCGCGCTTCGAATTCGACGGATCGACCAGGTCGACGAACGACGACAGGTAGTACGCCGGATACAGGCCCGCGAGGACTCCGACGACCAGGGTGAACGCCACGGCCAGAAGGAAGCCGAACAGACGTTCAGTGGCCGTCAGCTCGAATGCGTACCCGAGGATTTCCGACAGAGGCAGTATGGCCGTTGCAACGGCGTAGAACACGAAAGCGACCGCGAGTGCGGCCAGAGCCACGAGAACCGACTCGGCGACGAACTGGGCCGAGATGGCCAGGCGTGAGGCGCCAACGATGCGGCGCATTCTGGATTCCCGCAGCCTGTTTGTCGCCCGGGCCGTCGCCAGGTTGACGTAGTTGGCGCCGGCCACGAACAGAATCAGGATCGCGACGGTCAATAGCCCGCGCAGGAAGTGCTCGTTACCCGTCGGAAGATCGTGGCGCAAATCGGAGCCGTAGTGGACGGCAGCCAGAGGCTGTAGCTCTGCCCGCCAGGACGCATTCAGATACGCAGCGTGCTCCGTCATGTAGCGCTCGAACATGTCGTCCGAAATCCCGGCGAAGCTGCTGCTGTCGTATTCCTCGGGCATCAGGAGGTAGGTAAACGCCCCACCACCCCAGAAACGCCGCGCGTCCTCGGGAATGAGCGGCATTTCTTCGTGGGGCAGGAGGATGTCGTACTTGAGATGACTGTTGTCCGGTAAATCGTCGAACACGAGCGTGATGACTCGTTGCTGCCCGCCCTCGAAGATCAGCGTCTCACCAACGGGGTTGGCATCGCCGAAATACCGTTGCGATACGGAGCGACTGATCGCAACCGACTCGGGAGCAGCCAGCGCCGACCGCGGGTCTCCGAAGACGATACGGTGCGTGAAAAGCTCAAAGATGCTGGGGTCCACCGCGTACACGTCGCGCCAAACCACCCCGGTTTGATCGTGGCGAACGAAGCGCTCGCGATTTCCGGTGATGATATCGGCCTTTGGCCGAACCCGGACGAAGTCCGCAACCTCAGCGTAGTTCTCCGCGAGCAGTGGGCCGAGGAAGATTGACGTCATTGCGGAGCGCTCGGTTTTGCGGTCCATCGTGATCTCGGCGGATACGCGATATATTCGCTCGTGCCTGTCGTGATGAAGGTCGTAGGTTAGTTCGTTGAATACGTACTGCCCGACGACCAGGCAGGTAGCCAATGCGATCGCGAGTCCGATCACGTTGATGCTCGAATAGACTTTGTCCCGGTACAAAGCCCGGACGGTCGTCTTTAAAACGCTGCCCCACATCGTCGCTATCTCCGGGTCGTGAACCGGCTACGACCGAAACAGCGTGTCTTCATCGATCTCCAGCGCGCCGATCCTCTCGCGGATGGCCGGCCATTCTTCCCGCAGGAATTTCTTCCGCTCCCGCTGCAACAGGATTTCGCGTACGCCCTGCTTCACGATGACGCCGACGCCTCGCCGGGTTTCCGTGAACTGCTCGAGTTCGCGATACGCCCTGGACGCCGTCAGCGGGTTCACCATGAAATCGCTGGCCAGTTGCCGAACGGAGGGAAGCATCTCCCCCTCCGCGTAGGTGCGATTGATGATTCTGTCGACGATTGCTTCCATCAGTTGCCGGTAAATGGGTCGCTGCTCATCCCAGGTTGGTACGTTCTTGGCCATGTTCTGATCCGCTGCTGCAAATGCGACTCGCTTGCTTGCGCCTGCCATTGTATTACAGTATTACTGTATTGTGTAGGTAATACAGTGATTAAAGATTCGGCATGCTCGAACGCCCGCAGCACGATCCGGAGCGAAGCCGGGACGACCCTCCGCTGTCCGCCATGGATCGGAAGATCACGGACTCTCGCGCTGCGACCCGGCTGTTGTTGCTGGCTGGCGGAGCGGCGCTGCTTGTAGCTGTTGGCGCCTATGTAACTGGCGCTTTCGAGTCGCACCAGACCGCTTCGCTCAGCCAGGATCGCATCTCGATATCCACGGCGCGCACCGCGCCATTCGTCGAGCGCATTCCCCTGAGCGGGCGCGTCGTGCCGCGAACGTCGGTGTTCATCGACGTGGTCGACGGCGGTCAGGTCACTGCCGTATACGTCGAGGCGGGGGCGATGGTGACCGAAGGGCAAGCCCTGCTCGAGATGAAGAACACGCTGCTGCAGCTCGACGTTATCGGCCGCGAAGCCCAGCTGACCGAGCAAATCAACGACCTCAGTGCAACGCGTCTCGCCTTCGAGCAGGACAGGCTCCTGCACGTCAGGGAAATCATCGAGATCGACCATGCCATCGGCGTGGCCTCGAGAGGGCTTGCCCGACTGGAACCGTTACTTAGCGGAGGGTCTGCCGCGCAGGCGGAATTCGCGGATCTCGAGGCCGAACTGGCCTATCGGAGAGAACTTAAGGCCGCCATTCTGGAGGCACAGACCGTCGACGAGGACTTTCGCCGGACGCAAATCGACTCCCTTCAGAAGGCGATTACGGCGATGACCCGGAACCTGTCCATCGCACGGGAAAACCTTGCGAACCTCGTGATCGTCGCCCCGATTGCGGGACAGCTATCGCTGCTGGACGCACACGTGGGAGAAACGAGGACACCGGGGCAGCGAATCGGGCGAATCGACGAGCTTGGCGCGTTCAAGGTAGCGGCGCGAATCGACGAGTTTTATCTACCCCGTGTTTCGCAGGGACAGCGTGCTTCCGTTGAGATCGCCGGCGCGAAGCACGCACTGGAACTAACGAAGGTTTACCCGGACGTACGCGACGGCGGCTTCGAGGTCGAGCTGTCCTTCGTCGGAGAAACGCCTGAAGGCATTCGACGCGGACAGACTGTCCGCCCCCGCCTGACGATTGCATCGGATTCCGACGCACTGATGGTAGAGAGCGGTCCCTTCTATGCCGATACGGGCGGCACCTGGGCGTTCGTGGTCGATGCGGACGGCGAGTCCGCCGAACGTCGGGCCATCCGCTTCGGGCGCACGAACGGCGACGGTATCGAGGTGCTGGAAGGTCTGGGAGAGGGCGAGAGTATCCTGACGTCCAGCTACCGCGAATTTCTCGAAGCGGAGCGCATCGAGATCCCCGGGCAGCCCCGATAGCTCCGCGAACCTTCAGTCCAATGGAAGAAGCATGTTCAGACTAAGCAACGTCAGCAAGATCTACAGGACTTCGAGCATCGAGACCATGGCGCTCGACGAAGTCAGTCTGGATATCGGCGAGGGCGATTTCGTCGCCGTCATGGGTCCGTCGGGCTGCGGTAAATCCACCCTCATGAACGTCCTGGGCATGATCGACGCGCCGAGCAGCGGCGGCTACTACTTTTTCGATCGCGATATCTCCGGCTACTCACCGCAACGCCTGGCCGCGATGAGAAAAGGTAACGTCGGGTTCATCTTCCAGAGCTTCAACCTGATCGACGAGCTCGACGTCTTCGAGAACGTGGAACTCCCTCTGCTGCACCAGCACATCGGGAAACGCCAAAGAAAGACCCTCGTGCGGGAGGCGCTGGAACTCGTAGGGCTGAGCGCAAGAATGAACCACCAGCCCTCGCAGCTCTCCGGCGGCCAACAGCAAAGAGTCGCGGTAGCTCGCGCCGTCGTCGGCGACCCTAAGCTCATCCTGGCCGATGAGCCAACGGGCAACCTCGACTCCCGGAACGGCGAGGAAGTACTCGACATGCTCCGGGTCCTCAACGAGCAAGGCGCAACGATCCTCATGGTTACGCATTCAGCCGCGCATGCTCGTGCCGCCAACAGACTGGTAACCATGCTGGACGGGCGCATTGTGCGGAGCGACTGAGTCGACCTAACCCGGTTCGTGAACTCCCCGATTCGTTCGCGCAATCCTTCCGCCCGGGCTCAGCCGGACGCCGAAACTGCTCACATCGATCCGGTCAGGTTCAGGAACATCCCGTGATGATCGTAGCTGAGGTCGGTGAGGTCTTCGGAGAAATCCGTGAAGTTGTAGCCCACGCCGATCTTGATGTGGTCGCCGAGGTAGCGTGAGATCGCGATCAACGCCCCGCTGCGGCTCTCGTTCAGGTCCGGCATGTCGAGCAACCGCGCTTCGGCCAGCAGCTCCCAGTTCCTGCCCATGCGGTAGTCGCCGCGGACGACATACAGGCTGGCGTTGTTGTCGAAGAACTCCGGGTCCTCGCGATCGAGACTGACCTGGGAAAGCCGATACGCATACTTGCCGCCGATCGAGAAGCGCGGCGTCAGGTCGTAGGTGACGTCCACGGCGGCAACGTGGGACTTCTGCAGGAACTCGGCCGCGACGTTCTGCAACGTCGTCTGGCCGGTCGTCGGCACATTGAAGAAATAGGTGTACTTGACCAGCGCGTTGAGCCGGTCGTTGTCGACCGGCCTCAGCGCATAGCCGAGTATGGCTTCGGTAAAGCCGCCGTCGAAGACCTCGCCCTCGGAGCTTTCGCTGGTCGCGTGATTGAACTGCCCCAGCAGGCGCGCGCCCGGATTGAGTTGATACTTGAAGTTGTTGCGGAACAGCCAGGTCTTGCGTTCCGTACGCGTCAGATCCGGCCGCTCCGCGTCGTCGCTGCGGTACTCGACCGCGCTCGAGAACTGCAGCGCCTCGCCGCCCCAGCCGAACTGAACGCCCCCGGCCACGCGCTCCGTCTCGGCGCCCGTCACCTGATCCCGGAGCGTGCCGATGTCGGTATTGACGCCGAGGCTCCAGCGGGACGTCGGCGCGAAGGTCACGCCGGTCGCGTGCGTCAGCCCGGTCATCGCGCTGCCCTGCTGGTAGCGCTCTTCGAGGAACACGCTCGTGCTGTCGCCGAGCCGCGACTTGATGCCCGCGACGAGATTGCCCTCCCGGCCGCGGCTGGCGGCCAGCGCGGTGTCGGTCCGTTCGTTCTCGAGCGCGTAGTTCAGGTACATGCTGGTGCGATCCGACACGATGTAGTTCGTTCCGACCCTTCCGCCCTGGCCGAGATCGCCGTCGGATACTTCCGCGTCGACGTTGAGCGTATCGGAGAAACGGAACGAGCCGCCGACGCCGCTGCGCGCATTCGTTTCGCGATCGCCCGTGGTCGACAGCGTATCCTGCATGAACCCGTAGACCCGCCAGGTATCCTTCGAGTCGTAACCCACCTGCAGCACGGCGTCGGCGCGTTCGCCGAGCTCTTGCGACAGCGGCACGTTGATCGAGCGGTCGATACGAGTGTCCTCGCGATAGCCTGCGCTGACGTCCCAGTGGTACGAAATCTGATAACTCAGGTTGTACTCCACGGCCTCGGTTTCGACGCCCTGCTCCTGCTCGCGGTAGTCGAGCTTGGCCGTGAGCGCGACGCGGTCGCCCACCGGCAGGCTCAGCGACCCGCCGTAGTTAGTGGTATCGGTCAACGCCGTGAGTCCCGGCGCCGAGTAGCCGGCGCCGACTTCCTGCGTATAGGCCGTGAGGCGGGCGTTGCTCCAGCCAACGAAGTCGCCCAACCCAACGCTGAGGTCCGCCCGGCTGGCGTCCGCCTCGGCGTTGACGAACGCGTTCGCATCGTAGGCCGCGAAGTCGAAGCCACCGTCGGCGGAGAACGTCGGCAGCGACACGAGACCTTCGCTGGTCGCGGTCTGGTACTTGATCCAGGAATCGGCGCTGAGCCTGAGCGTGAGGTCGGCGCCGTCCAATGAACTGTCGCCTTCGTCCTGCTCGTTCGAGCTGGCCGTGATCCCGAGCTTCACGTAGTCGCCGAGCCAATAGTGCGCCTGACCGCCCGTCGAAACGTTTTCCAGCTCGTCGAAGCCCGGCGTGAACTCGTAGCGAACGACGAGGTAGGTCTCGTCGCCCGACAGGGCATCGTTGCGCACGAGCAGGTTGTCGTTCGCAGTCGAGTTGAGCGGCGCCGCGAGCACGATCCGGCCCTGCAGATAGTCGACGTCGTAGTCCATCATCGGCGTCAGGTTGGTCACGCCCGTCACGATCCCCGACGCCTTGTCGCGGGTCTCGATACGCACGCGCTCCGACCCCGCGAGGATGTCCTGGCGGCTCAGGAAGTACAGCGAGCCGCCCGTGCCGCGGAACTCGTCACGTCCCGGCACGGTGCCGGGCTCGGCCGCGAAGACGCTAACCGCGTAGCGCTGATCGCCGAAGCCGGTCGTCGCCTTGCTCTGAAGCCCAAGGTTCGCGCCGTACAGACCGCGGTCGACCTGCGCGAGTTCGTTGTTCATGTAGCCGACCTTGAAGTTGCCCCACTGGCCGTAGCGGTTGCCGTCGCTCACGCGCACGAAGAACTTGCCCATCGTCGGCGCGAGTTCCTCGACGGTGCTGTCGTCGCCGAAGGTCGGGTAGTAGTACTCCGGGTCGATGCGCCGGAACAGCGACTGCGGGTCCTTGGCCATGAAGTTCGAGAAGATGTCGTCGATCGGGCCCTCGCGCGTGTCCGCGCTGGCCGTCAGCCGCCAGTGACCGCCGAACTTGCCGTTCAGGAAGAAGGCCAGACGGCCGTCGACGTTCGAATTGACGTCGTAAGCGGGGTTGTCGCCGCTCAGAAGCTCGGCCGCGCCGCTGGCCGTGCCCTCCGACACGGTCAGATCGGCCATCCCGACGTAGAACCAGTCGTTGGACTCGAATTCGAGGTCGCGAAGGTACAGGTCGCCGCGGCCATCCGGATCGATGACGGCGACTTCGACCGTGTGCGCGCCGTCGGGCAAGACCTCCTCGGTGACGAAACTGCCGTCTGCGGCGACCGGCACAGGCTTGCCGGCTACCCAAACCTCGTGGTCGGGCGGAACGTAGTCGCCGTGGACGCGGACCGTGCCGCTGCCGAGGGTGATGTTCTGCACGCCGAGGAGGTTTTCGCCGTAGCCCGCCGCGAACGTATCGCGGGTCGACGTGGCGAGCTCCTTAGCGTCGTCCGGGGCCGCGCTTGCCGGGTCGTCATGAATCGCCAGGAGCGGCTGCAGTACGTTCTCTTCGAAGCTACCGCGGTCGCTGACACGCAGCAGACCCTCCGAACCGTTCTTCATGAAACCGTTGTCGTTCCGGACGCGCAGCAGATTCTTCCTCGCAGTCTCACCGAAGCTGCCGTCGTCGCTTATCGGTAGCAGGCTTTCACTGTACGTGCCCGCGAACATCGGCCGTTCCGGCGCGTCGAAGATCCCGTCGCGGCGCGGAACGTCGATCGGCCCCGGGTTGCTCACGTCTTCGTAGACGACCCAGAGCGGCTGGGCCGTGGTCTCGTCGAAGTTGCCATCGTCGCCATAGGCCCGCAGCACATAGTTGAGCTGACGCAGCGGTGCCCGGAACCAAGTTGCCGGCGGTGCCCACATCGCGCTGCCGTCGAGCGGGATCTCGACGACGTCGAGCGGCTCCGACTCGGGAGACTGGCCGGCCTCGAAGACGCGTACTTCGGCGCGCTCGATGAAGTACGAATAGTTCGTGTACATGCGAAACTCGACGGGGGACGCGAAGCCCTGCAGGTCGACATCGCGCTCGACCACAATGCGCGGCGAGCGCGTCGTCACGGAGAGCCGCGGCGCCGAGCGCAAATTGTCGAAACCGAACTGGATGTTGGCGACCTCCATGGCGACGTCGGTGCAGCGCTGGATGTCGGCCGAGCTGCGCTCCGGATCGTCGATGGGCACGCCGTCGACCGTAATGCGCATGAGGTTCAGCCCAAGCGGATCCTCGGGCTTGAGCTCCCGCGTGATGCGCGTGATGTCGACACCTTCGTAGTCGTCGAGTATCGCGAGTTCGTCGTAGACGACCTGCACCGCGACGTGCGAGGTATCGCCCTGGACGAATCCGGTGTTGACGACGTCCGACGAGTGCACATAGCCGCGGCCTTCGAACTCGGCCTGGGACGCTCCAAGGTCGAGTTCGGCCGCGACGTGCTCCATGACGCGCCGCGCCCGCGACGCGGACAGGCCGATGTCGTCGCCGTAAACGGCTGCCGTGCGACGCTCGAGGCGTTCGTTCTCCGTGTAGCCGAGGAAGCGCAGGCGCAGGTTGATCCGGTCGCCCGCCGCCGTCAGCGCGCCGCCGAGCGCGGCGGCATAACCCGGCGGAATCACGGGTTCGCCGTCGACGAACGGCACGTCTTCGATCGGCCCGCCGGGCGGATCGAAGACGCGCGTGACGATCTCGGCGCCGCCCTCCTCGGGACAGATCTGCGGCTCATCGGGCAGTTCTTTCAGGGGGTCGTCGTACCAGAACTCGACTTCCACGCGCCGGTTCAAAGCCCGGCCGTGTTCCGTCCGGTTCGACCCTAGCGGCCGCTCCGCGCCCCGGCCGTCGCTTTCCACGACCTCGGTCGGCAGACCGAGGCTGTCCTGGACGGCAAGCGCCACGCGGCGTGCCCGCGCCTTCGACAGGCCGAGCGTGCTGCCGTAAATCCGCTCCATGCGGCCTTCGAGCGGCCGGTCGTCGCTGTAGCCGACGAAGCGGACCGATACGTTCTGCCTTTCGGCGAGGTTGTCGAACGCTTCCTGAACGTAGCCTAAGAACTCCGGCGTCACGTCGATGGAGTCCTCATCGTAGTAGAGAGGCGCGATGAGGTTCTGCACGCGGGCGCGGCGCGCGTGACCGTCGACGTAGCGCAGCTTGCAGACGGTCTCCATGCGACAGGCTTTTACGCGCCGGATCTGGTGGGGCACGAGGAATTCCTCGAGCGCGACGCGTTCGCCCGGCTCGTCGTACCAGACCTCGATCTCGACGCGGCGGTTCTCGGCCCGGCCTTGTGGCGTCAGGTTCGTCGCAACCGGCTGGCGGTCGCCCATCCATTCGTAGGACACCGCCTCGGGCGGCAGCGCCAGCGCGTCCTGAAGGTACTCGGCAACCTCGCCCGCGCGCTCGCGCGACAAACCCTCGTTGTCGCCATAGACCTCCTGAAGCGCCGGCGACAGCGGCTGATTGTCGGCGTGCCCGACGAGATGCAGGCGCACGTTGAGCTTGTCCTGCATCCGCTCGAGAATTCCGCTCAGGGATACGATGGTATCGCCCGGGATATCGGCGACGCCCGATTCGAAGTGCACGGCCGGCACGAGATTGGACAGCTTGATCGTCTCGAACGCTTCGGCCGTCGTCTCGCGCGTCACGATCATGTCGGCCATGTCGGCGTTGACGCGCTCGGGATCCTGTACCCACTGCATGATCGGCTCGTCGGGCGACAGATGTTTTTCGACAGCTTCGCCCACCTCTGCCTCGTCGACCCCTTTGGCGTGCACCAGCAGGGGCCCGAGCAACAACAGGGCGGCTGTACGGCTGAGTATCGTCACGTTGCTCACGGCTTACTCCCCCTGCCGCGGTCCGGCGGCTCGCCCCGGCGCCAGTAGATTTCGGGCTCGATAACGAGTTCGTAGCAGCAGTCGAGCTCCTCCCAGTCCCGCATGATGCGGCCCTTGATCGCCTCGAGCCGCTGTTCGGCGAGATGCTCGTTCTCGATGTCGGCGACATAGGACAGGCGGAGCACGGCCGGCGCCTTCTTCAGCTCATTGAGCAGCAGCCCGATCCGCGGCTCCCACAAGCTGCGTATTTCGGTGGTATCCGGTTTGAAGACGGCATCGGCGACGTCGAGGCCGACGACCCGGTGAATCGATGCGCCGAAGTTGATCTTGAGCGCCTTACCGCGCGTGGCTCGCTGGATCTGCACGGGACGCGTCGACGGCCGGAAGCCGCTGGGCAGCGTGCGGTCGTCGATCTTCACGACGAAGTTGCTGCCGCGGCTCTCGTTCGGAACGATCGCGCAGGTGATGTGATAGCGGCCGCTGGCGTCGGTCGTCGCCGCGAGACCCGTGGCGGTGACGAGACGTACGCCGCCGATGCCGCGCTCGCCCTGGTCCTGGATGCCGTTGCGGTTGTCGTCGTCGAAGACCTTGCCCGTCACGTCGGTGCAGTCGAAAGTCGGATCGGGCACGATCCGCACCGTGGCCGTGGCCTCCTCCGACATCGCGTTACCGGTCAGGGTGCTCGCGGCCTGCGCGCGGTTGATGAACTCGCCTTCGGTCACGCCGGCACCGACGGCCAGCAGGAGCTTGATCGTGCGCGTCCCCGACTGCGCTAGCGAGAGGTCGGGCCAGATCAGCTCCCGGCCGTTGGTGAGCGGTTCGGTGGGAACGTCGTCCAGACGTGCCGAGCCCTCGACGTAGCGGAAACCGGCCGGGAAACGGTCGATGACGCTGACGTCCTGCAGATCCACACCGAAGGAGTTGCTGATCGTAATCACATACGGCACGAGCTGGCCGCGCGTGACGTTGAGCGAGGGCGTCGTCTTCGTGATCGAGACGGCGCCGCCCAGAATCGGGTCGAGCGGTATGTGGTTGTTGAAGAGCTGGGCGGAACCCGGCGCCTGACTATCGTCGAGGCGCAGCCGCGAATGGTAGACCGTGCGGTCGCTGCGGGCACGGACGCCCGTACCGGGCTCGAACTCACTCGGCTGGACTTCGCAGAAATCGCTGGTCGTCGGGACCGCGTCTTCGCCCGATCCGGGGCAGTTCGGTACGTCGAACGGATAGGTCGAACGGTCGCTTGCGGGCGGTATCAGCTCCGAGACCCCACCGACGAAATTGCTGCCGGGCGGCTCGAGCCGGATGATGTAGTCGCCGCCGCTCGGGCACGCAGGCTCGGCGAAGTTCAGGTCGAACTTGTAGTAGCCGTTGGCGACCGTCACCTGGTTCTGCTGATTCGGGTCGTCGAAGCAGGTGCCCGGTACCGGCTGCTGGGTGCGCGCGTCGATCAGCGTAACGACGGCGCCGGCCAGAGGCAGCCTCGACACGGCATCGTAGACGACGCCGTTCGGATCGATCGGCAGGTTCAGCGCAAGCAGGTTGCTGCCGGCGGTCACCTCGATGTCGGTAATGAGATGCAGCCCGTCGGTGAAGTCCGAATCGGTGTAGCCCATCAGCGCCGTGCGCGAGTTCGCGCCGGGCGCCCCGAAGCGCAGGGAGTAGACGTCGCCCGTGGCGTAGTTCGGGACCACGCCGCTGATCCGATAGTTGCCGTCGGTGTCGGTCTCGACCGTGCGCAGCGGCTGATCGTTGCGCAGGAGCTGCACGCTCCAGCCCTCGAGCGGACGCTCGGCGAGGTCGGGCGTGTTGTCGTAGTCGGAGTCGTGGAAGACGTTGCCGCTCAACATCCCGGCGTTCGGCATGGCGCCCACATCGATCGAGACCTGAGCGGTCAGGTACTGGAGCGGGTCGTTCCAACCGACCTCGGCGACGTTGATGATGCTCGTGCCGTCCGGCGCCGTATCGTAGATCGCCGCGCGGAACCGAAGCGTCACCTCGCCGTCCGGCGCCAGCGCTCCGTACTCGTCGAAGTAGTCGGCGGTGATCGTGTTGGTGGCCGCGTCGAAGCTGACGCCGGCTTCGAGGCCGTTCATGACGGCGGACTGATCTACGTAGATCAACTGCCCCGGAACCGGTTCGTCGAGCTCGTCCGTGATCGCCACGTACAGCGCCGGCACGGCGCCGATGTTCCTGACCGTCACGAGGTATTCGAGCACCGAGCCCGCGAGCGCGGCGCCGCCGTCCACGACCGCGACCGTCTTCGTGATTGCAAGCTGCTGGACGTCGCCGACCACGACGACCGTCGGCTCGGGACCCGTCGCGGGATTGCCGTCGCCGTCGGTCAGGACGTTGGCGAGCTCTTCGGTCGAGACCGTCGCCTGGTTGCGAATCAGCGTGCCGGCGGCGACCCCGTCGTCCACGCGCATGTCGAACTGCACGACCGCCGCCTCGCCCGGCGTGAGGATGCCCTCGCCGGCGCCCGGCAGCGGCGGTGTCAGATCGGCGGAACTGATTGGCAGCCCGTTTTCGAGCGGGAAGGCACCCGCGTCGGGCACGCCCACGGCGTTGCCGTTGAGGGTCGTCGAGTCCTCGACGTAAGTGACGTTCAGCGGCACGCCGTCGGTCAGGTAGACGCCGGTCGCCGGTATGACGGGGCTGTTGTTGTAGACCGTGATCGTGTAGCGCAGTACGTCGCCCGGATCGACGATACCCGGCGAGCCCATGTCGACGACGAGTTCCGCGGTCTTCGGCGCGAACAACAGCGGCACGTTGCCGACGACGTCGCGCGTCGGGTCGTCGGGCACCGGGGTTCGCGGGTCGTCGGACGGCAGATCCACGAGACCGTAGTCGAGCGCGCTGACGAATGCCTGATTCGACAGCACGGTGCCGTCCAGCAGGTCCGGGTTCACGTCGACGTCGAATACGATGGTCGCAACGTTGTTGGCCGCCTGGGCGTTCATGTTGCCCGGCGTGTCGTCTCCGGGCGCGTTCAGCGCTATGCCTTCGCCGAGCGGCAGCACGCCGTTCGGACCGTCGGGAATCACCGCGCCGTTCAGCGTCGTGCTGCCGGTGACGTAGCTCACGTTCGCGGGCAGCATGTCGACGAGTTCGACACCCGTTGCGTTGTCGGTGCCGACGTTCTGCACCGTGATCGTGTAGCGCAGCCGCTCGCCCGCGAGCAGCACGTTCGGGTCGCCCGTCAGATACGACGAGATCTTCTCGATGCGGAAATCGGGGGCCGATTCGATCAGCACCTGCGTCGGGTCCTCGTCGCCCGCAACGTTCGGATCGGCGGCGCCGTTGACGTTGGGGTCGTCGCTCTGCGCGACGATCAGTCCCGAGAACTCGATCTCCGACTGATTCAGCACGTAGCTGCCGTTGGCGATGACCGGCGCGGTCGTTACCTCGAATTCCACGAGCACGGTTTCGCCCAGGCCCCCGAGGTCCAGCCCGCGCACGTCCAACAGACCGGTCCCGGCGGCACCGCCGGCCGGATCGACGTTCGCGACGTCGGCGCCCGGGGGCACGGTAACGACGTTCAGCGTGCCGGGCGCGAACATCGGGGTCGCGTTCAGCCGGTCGAGCTCGTCGACGATGGCGAAGTCGCTGAGCGGCGTGTCGCTCAAGTTTTCTATCAGCAGGCTGTAGCGCAGCACGTCACCCGGAGTCGCGACGGTCGCCGGGTCTTCTCCCGTCGTGACGTTCACGACGGTCTTCTCGAACGTCAGAACCGGCGCAAACACGATGACCGTGTGGGCGTCCTCGTGATCCAGAGTACCCACCGTGCCGTCCGTGATCGTGCGCGCGTACGTCCGTGCGTAGGGTGCGGCGGCGTCCGCGACGTCGATGCTGAACCACTCGGTGGCGCCGGCTACGTTCGTGAGGTTGACGTCCTGCTCGCTGTCGAGATCGAGCGTGGACTGATAGCTGACGATGAGACGCTGATCGGCCCCGATCGCCGCGGCGGGCGTCAGCGCCGTGATCTGCACGTTGCAGTCCGGATCGCCGGTGAACGTCACGGCATAGTCGGTGTCCTCGACGAGAACCGGCGACACGGCGGTCGTGCCGTCGGCCTCGAACACCTGCGCCGTGAACCCGTCGGGCGGCACGTCGCAGACACCCGCCGTGGCCTCGTTCGGCAGGCGATCGTAGATCGTCAGCCCGTACGCGGGCGAGTCGCCCAGGTTGTGGACGTTGAGCGTGAACGTGGACGCGAGGCCTACCTGCATCTGCACCGGACCGCTCTTTTCGAGCGTCAGGTTGTCGGGCTCGACGATCGTCATCGGCGCGCCGGTGTAGCCGCCGCCCGGCAGGATCGTCGCCGGCGCGCCGTTGAGCCGGTTGTAGGTGTAATCGGCCGTGTTTTCGAAGTCGAGCCCGCGGACGTTGGTCGGCGTATCGTCGAGACGGACGGTCAGGTCGATGACGATCTGCTCGCCGACGGGAATATCGATACCGCCCGCCGGATCTTCGATGATGACGTTGGTCGCCGTCCCGGTGTTGACCGGGTTCCAGTCGACCGAACCCGAGACCTTCGCGACGCTGACGAAACTCATGTCGGCCGCCGAGGCGCCGAGATCGTCGAGGATGCGGACGTCGTACAGCGGCAGCGGATGCGCGGCGCCGGGTACGGTGATCCGGTAGGTGAACTCCTCGCCGATCGTCGCGACGGGCTGTGTGTTGGCCTTGAACAGCGCCGGCGGCGGGCCGACCGGCAGCGGGGTCCCGTCGGCCGATGCCGGACCGAAGCAATAGTCGTCCGGCGGCGTGATCGACGGACACCCGGCGCCGGTGCGCTCGTACGCGTCGCTGGCGTCGCGCGACGTCCAGTCGACCCAGACGATGTTGGTCAGCGCGACCGTCTCGTCCGCCGGCGCGACGACTTCGACCTGATAGGTCACCTCGAGCGTGGCGGCCGGGGGAACGTCGAGACTGCCGTCGCCGTTGTCCCGGCCCCAGATCAGCGGCCCGCCGGGCGCGCCCGCGGGAACCCCGACAAAACCGGCGACCGGCACGCCGTTGATGGCGGCCGTCGGCGTGTAGGCGCCATACAACCTGAGTTCGGGAGGCAGCGTGTCGACGATTCTGGTGTCGTAAGCAATCGAGTTCGCGACGTTCGGGATGGTCAGCACGTACTGGACGATGTCGCCCAGGGCGATCGGGTCGCCGGCCGCCTTGCCCGGCGTCACGTTGCTGATGGCCTTGGCGGCCGTCAGCGCCGGCTCGATCGCCGTGATGGCGGCCGTTGTGTCGTTGACGGAGTCCTGGGCGCCGGTATCGCCGTTACGGAAGTATGCCGTTGCCGAGTTCTGCAGCGTGCTGCCGACGTTAGTGGCCACGTCGTTGTTGACGCGCGCCGCATAGCCGATGCGTATGTACGGCGTAATGTCATTCGTCGCCGTGTCGTCCTCGGTCTCCGTGACGACGTCGCCGATGTCCCAGGTGATGACGCCGCTGGCGCCGTCGGCGGGCACGGCATTGAGCGATGCCTCGTCGGCGGCGAGGCCGTTGATCGTCGCGATACCGACGAATTCGTAGGTGACGTCGAAGTCGGCATTGTCCGCGAACACGTAGCTTGCGCTGCCCGTACCGAGATCGTCGCCCAGGGATACCGCGTAGCTGGCTCCCTCCGGCAGATCGATGCGGACGTCGAAGTCCTTGTGCAGACCGATCTCGGCGGGCGCGGCCGGATCGGCGTCGGTCTTGTCGATCGCAAGCGACGGCACGTAGACCGAGTCGGACCCTTCGGCCTCGTAGTCGTTGACGACGTCTCCGGCCGGCGGCAGCGCACCGATGCGCATGCCGTCGACATCGCCGTTGGTACCGATCGTCCCGCCGGTGTTGAGCGCGGTCGCATCGGACGGCAGCGACGTCCAGTCGGCCTGCACGGTATTGGGCATGACTTCGAGCGGCTCGACGTCGGCGGCGACCTCGACGACGAACGTAAAGCTGATCTGGGCGCCGGGCGCGACGGCGTAACCGGGCGCGTAGCTGAACAACGGTGCGTTGGCGCCGTACGTCGTCGTGTCGACCGTGTCCGGGACGTTGTCTCCGGCGACATCGCCTATATAGGTGTAGCGGGTAGCGGTCAGGTCGTCCAGGAAGCGCGGATTGTAGGCCGTGGCCGTGCCGTTGTTGGTCGCCGTCACCGTAACCGTGAGGCGATCGAGCGCGTCGGCCGTTTCGACGGAGAATTCCTTGACGACGTCGAGCAGCGGTTCGACGACCGTCATCTCGGCCGCCTCGAAGTCGATGACGATCGTGTTCGACATCTCGTCGACGTAGCTGACCTGGGTCGTCGTGTAGGTCCCGCCGTTGCGGATCGGCGTACCGTCCTGATTGGCCTCGACGTTGTCGACCCGGGCGATGAACTGGATGCCGAAGTCGAAGCGGCGGTCCGTTCGCGGCGAATTCGTCACGGTCTGGTTGCCGAAGTCCCAGCGGACCTCGGTGTCCGTGCACGTCGGCGTAAACGCGCCGCCGGGGACAAAGCCCGCGGCGTCGTACGGCGGCGCGTCGAGATCTACGACCGGCGCTTCGATACAGCGCATGTCGGCGGGCAGCTGGTCGACGATCGTGAAGTTTCTGAGCTGCGCGACCGGAATCAGCGTCCTGAGTTCGAACTCGAGTTCCTCGCCCGGCACGACCGGCTGCGGCGTCGAGGATACGACGAGCGGCGTGTTCGAGGTGCGCAGGATCGCCTTCGGCTGCACCTCGACCGGGATGATCTCGATCGTCGCTTCCGTCTGGTCGGAGACGTACTGGCGCGCGCCGCCGATCTCGCCGTTGGCGCCGGCCGGCGCAGACTGGTTGCCGCTGGTGCCTGCAAGCGAATCGTAGCTTGCCGTGACCGTGTTGGTCAGACGCTGCTGCGGCGCGACGTCGTCGAAGGGGTCGACGCGGTAGTAGAGGTTGACGCTGTCGCCGGCGTCGATCCGCAGCAGGGCGTCACTGTGCGTGTAGTCGGCAATGACCTCTGCCGGGCTGCCGAGAAGCACGTCGTTGTCCGGCACGATCTGGCCCTCGCCGGCCACCTCGTCGATCTCGGCATTGCCGTCATTGTCGAGGCCGTCGGCCTCGAGCGGATCGACGTACTGCATGTCCGAGGGATCGGTCACGCTCGTGACGGTGATGTCGTAAGCCGGGGCGCGGGTTACGCCGCCCGCCGCGGCTTCGTTGGCTACGTTGACGCGCCATATATAAGTGTCGAACGCATCGCCGTCGTCCGCGAGCGGCACGAAGTTCGTGCACGCCGGGCCCGTGCCGTAGATCGTCTCGTTGCAGACCTCCTTGGTCAGCACGAGGCGCGGTTCGGTTACGGTCAGGTCCACGCGCCGGCGGAACTCCGGCGGATAGCCGATCGTCGACTGGCTGAGCTCGTAGACCTCCTCGAGGCTCGTGAGCGGGTTGAAGAACACGGCCTCGAAGGTCGAGGTCAGGATGTTCGTGCTCGGATCGGCGTGCTGGTTCGGCGCCGCCACCGTGTCGACCGGGTCGTTCAGCAGCCGCGTTTTGACGTCGACCCGGAACCAGTGGTCTTTCTCGGTGATCCGCTCCGCGGGCACGACCGTGTTGTGCGTCCAGTCGAACGGCGCTTCGTCGAGCGGCGCGGGCGGCGGATTCAGCGAGACGTTCAGAATGGACGCCGTGCTGAAGCCCGGCGCGAACGGGTCGGTCGACGAGATGTAGCCCTGGCCGTCGGGGATGTTGTCGACGACCTGGATGTCCTGGACGGCGATGTAGGTGAAGCCCGGCGTGTCGAAGCCGAACCAGCCACCCGATTCGATGGCAAAATCGCATTCCTCGCCGATCTGGATCTCGACGTCCGGCGTCGCCGGCGGCGGGTTGTTCTCGCTGCAGACGCCTCGCTGGCTCTTCAACAGGTTATAGCCGACGACGCGCGCGCGCAGGGAATCGACCGTGTAGTCGTTGGCGCGCGGCAGCTCGCCGTCGCCGCGCACGGTCGGCGTCGGGAACCACAGCGGCGTGCCGTCCGACAGCGTGATCTCGCCGATGACGTCGGCGCGGAAAGTCAGGTCATCGTCGGCGCTTGCATCCGTGTTCTTGACGACTTCGAACTCGAGGGTCTGCTGCCCGCCGGCCGGGACGACGCCCGGATCGCACTGGTACACGGCCGCGGTCGATGGAATACCGACGGGCAACTGCCACTCGGGCCATGCGGGAGGATTGCTCGTGACGGAGCAACTGGCCGGCGCCGTCTGGACGGTCATCGCCTCGCCGAACGTGACGTAGGCGAAGTAATCGTCGGCATCGTGGCCGCCGTTGTTGTTGAGGTCTACCCGGAGCGGCAGCACGTCCGTATTGGTGAGGATGTAGACGAGCGGCGAGCCGATCATGCCGAGGTCGATGTCCTCGGGGTTGGCCGTATCGTTGTCGTTGAACGTCCGGTTGTACACCGTGCTGGTACAGAATTCCTCGTACCAGATCTCGAGCTGGTTCGCGATCGCGAAAGACTCGGTCGGATCGGTGTTGGGCGGATCGCTGCCCGGGCGTTCCTCCTGAACGTCGATATAAGCTTCGCGATCGTAGTACGACGGATCGATGAGCACGGTGCGGAACGTGATCGTCAGCACGTCGCCGTGGCGCAGCATGTCGACGTGGTCGGCGGGAAAATCGGGGTGTGGCTCGCTGCTCGTGATCGTGAACTCGGGCGCGGTGTTCTGCAGCGGCACGAGCGGGTCCGTCGTCGAGAGAGTCGGGTAGGTCCCGGCGACCGGGTTGTCCCAGGAAATGGTGTCGAGCATGCCAGGGTAGTCGTTGCCGTAGGCGGGCGCCATGCTCACGACCGGGTCGAAGGTCGGGTCTACGACGTACTCGGCCGGCAGCACGTTGCGCAGCCGGAAGCCGCCCGCGCCGCCGATGATCGTGCCGCCGGTGTTGTTGCTGATCGTGATCGTCACGGTGCCCTTGCCGCCCATGGGCTGCGAGGTGTTCGTGCCGGTCAGCGCCACGGCGACGTCCAGCGTGTTGGCGAGGGACAGCGTCGACAGCAGCGCGTCGTCCCCGGCCGTGAGCAGCCCGGAAGTCTGGCTGATGCCGCCGGGCGGCGCCTCGACCTGACAGCCCCACTGAACGTCGGAGACGGTGTTCGTGCGGTTCGTGCACGAGTCCGTGACGCGGCCGACGAGATAGTAGAACCCGTTGCCGCCGGCCGGGGCGACGATGTAGGGGTTCGCGCCGCCGCCGAACAGAGCCGCGACCGACACGTCGTTGAGCGTCGTGACGCCACCGGTCGCCTGGCAGTCACCGGTGCCGTTGTTGGTCGCCGCCGAATTGGCGTCGGCCTCGGAATCGCAGATGTAGTCGATGACGTAGTTGCCGGGGTCCATGACGTCGTCGAAACGGAAATCCTGGAGATCCGCCTCGCCGTTGTTGACGACCTCGATGCGCCAGATGACGTCGTCGTTTTCGTGGCCGTACACCGGATCCGAATAGCTTGCCGCGCCCTGGCCCGCGTCGACATTGCGGCCGGTCTTGACGATCACAGGCTCGGGCTCGCGCAGCGCCAAGGGGTCGTTGCCGGTTTCGTCGCTGTGGCGGTAGGTGAGGTCGCAACTCGGCGCGAACTCGACGCTTGCGTTGATGTCACGATTCGCGGAGACGAGGCCCTCTTCGCCGAGCGCGGCCGCGCGACGCACGTCGAACTCGATGGTGAGTCGCGGCGTATTGCCTACCAACCCCGACGGTGCGTCCATCGTGAAACCCGCCGGCAGCGTCCACGTCAGCAAGCGGCCGTTCGTGTCGGTGACGACCGGCTCCACCGGCAGCGGCGGCGTTATGTTGCTCCCCGTGAAACTCGTAGTGCCGGGGACGTAGGTCAACCCGGATTCCTGCAGGTTCTCGGTGACGACGATCGCGGTGAAGTCGACGTCGTCCGATGCCCGGTACGGGTTCTCGATAACCAGACGTACGGTGCCGACCTCGCAGAGTTCGCAGAAGCTGGCCGAGAGGTCGTGCTCGATCAGGCTAACGGTGTCGAGATTCGACGGGCAACTCGCAGGAATGATCTGCGCTGCGGCAGGGTTTGCCAACAGCAGCAAGCCGACCGCCAGACCGGCCGCTACGCCGGTAGCCGGAAGCTCGATGGGTTTACGGAAAAACCGGGGCATCGTGAAACTTCTGCCTTCCCTGTGCTCGTTCACTCTTCGCGATTCGTAAAGACGATCCGGGTTTGCGCTTCCTATGCGCCCCGAACCGTCACGATGTGACAACTTTTGTCAGAAGCTGACCTCTTGCGTACGCGGACTATGAGGAACCGCACGCCGCGAAAGGGTGATGTGCGTCACAGCTTTGACGGCCTGAAATGAGCGCGTTTCGAGACGCTCGAAGCCAGTAACGACGGGGCTTTCAGCCACTGCCCGATGGCCGGCGGAGGATTTGACAGAAGCGTTACGGTGTCTGTGCGCGGCGACAGGAATATATGTCAAGGAGTGTCGCGCAAAAGCACGATTATCCGGCCAGTATCAAAAAGGTGTCAGACTCCTTTTTGCTCTAAGCAAAAAGGAGTCTGACACCTTTTTGATACCTCGGGCTAACCCGCGGGCAGGAAATCGATCGGATACACGATCGTCACGGCCGCAATGTCTTCCTTCGCGCCGAAGTCGAAGCCGCGGACGCGGTTGACGACCTGTTCGGCAAGCGCCGGTGCATTCATGTCCGACGACTGGACTTCACACATCGACACGGAACCGTCCGGTTCGATCGTGAGCGTAAGGACGATCTGGCCGCGGAGCGTCGGGTCGCGACGGAGCTCGCGGTTGTACAAGCGGTACAGCGCCGCCTTGTAGCGATCGAAGACGATCTGGATTTCCTCGTCGGTGCGGCCCGCCGTCAGGCCGGCGCTCAAGGGGCGATCGGGACCTTCGCCCGTACCGGTGCCGATCGTGCTGGCGACCTGGCTGACCTCTACACCGGCGATACCCGGACCGCCGCCGCCGACGTCGCGGCTGATGTTCGAGAGATTGATGCCGCCGCTCGAGCCCGGCACGGACGTCGTGACCATCGCGCGCTCGGGCCGGCCCACCGAACTCTCGCCGGCCGCGCGAACGCGGGCCTGTGAGCCGAGCCGGGCGTTCGGCCGATCCAGCGCCGCGGTAGCGAAGCTCTCGCGGAAGGCGAGTATGCCCTTCGGTTGTGCCGTCTCGCTGGCACCCGGCTGCTCGACGTCCGCGACGACGGCCGGCTGCTCGGTCGGCATTTCGATCGCCTCCTCGACGAGCTGCTGTTCGGGCTCGACCGGTTCGGGCGGCGTTTCTTCGATCAGGGGTTCGGGCACCGGCGCGACCGGCTCGGGCTCGGGCAGTTCCTGGCGAATGACGTTGGCGACGCGTTCGGGCACTTCGGTCAGCTTGTCGCGAAGGGGAATCGGCAAATCGATCAGCGGCAGCAGCCAGCCGAGCAGGAGTCCGATGACCAGCGCCGCAGCAAGCG
Organism: Woeseiaceae bacterium; assembly: GCA_028277185.1. Lineage (GTDB taxonomy): Bacteria > Pseudomonadota > Gammaproteobacteria > Steroidobacterales > Woeseiaceae > UBA1847. The sequence goes on along the minus strand of JANQGQ010000012.1, from coordinate 347,983 downwards.
CCATTCGGAATCGCTTGTCCTCTTCCTCGCCCCGCGCCCACGGCATGACCTGCTCGCGGTAGGCGAGTTCGCGCGGCTCGTTCTCGACGATCCACTCGGCGCGGCGCCGCTCCTCCTCCTCCATGGCATCGCGGAGGTGAGTATCGAGGGAATCCAGTTCGATGTTCTGCTCGTCGATCTCTGCAAGGATCGACTGCCGGTGGCGTTCGGCGGCCTCGACCTCGGCCTCGAAGCGCTCGACCTCCGCCCGTGCATGGTCGAGCCGTTCGGCCCGCTGGCCGCCGGCGTCCCCGCCCCAGAAAAGCTTGCTTGCATCGAGCGACTCGAGCCGCTCAACGGCGTCGCAGACGCGCATCAGCGCCTCGTATTGCTCGCGCTTGCGCTCGAGTGCGATGAGCCGGTCGTCCGCTGCCCGGAGCGCCGCCTCGAGATCGTCGAGCTCGGCTTCGGAGCGGCTGATCTCTTCCAGGATCGCGCGTTCGTCGTCGGAGATGTCCGTGTTCTGCGGTACGTCGAAATGCAGCTGATCGGGCCGCGCATCGGTCCCTTCGCGCAGCTCCTCGAGTTCATCGAGGATGCGATCGGCGCGTTCGATCTCGTCGCTGAACGAGCTATCGCTCAGTACGCCGTCGTCTTTGGGGTTGGATGAGCTCACATTCCGCCTTCCGGATCAGCGCGCCGTTGCAAGCGTCGCCGATTTCTGGACGACGGCAAGCGATACGTTTTCGTAGCCGCTCTCGGTACACGTCGACATGACCTTGCGAATGACGTCGAACGGCACGCTTCTGTCGGCAAGGATCGTCACTTCCTGACTTTCGGCTACCAATGCGGTGCTCGGTCCCAGCACGCTCTGCCCAAGCTCGCCGAGGCGCTCGGATACCGGCTGGACGGTGAGCGAGTCGTTTTCGAGGATGTCTGCCACGGCGATGACCGACTGGCCCTGGACGAGAACTTCGTCCGGGCTGATGAAGATGACAACGGTCTCGCGGGGCTTGGCCTCGACATTCGACTCCGGAAGAACGACGGTCTTCGGCGCCTCCATGATCTCCACCGAACCGGAGTTTACGAGCAGAAAGAAGACGAGAATCGTAAAGACGTCCATGAGCGACGTCAGATTCATCTTGCCGATCTTGACGCGGTTCCGCGACATGCGGCGAATGCGGCGCGTGTTTCTCATTGCCGGCCCCTCATGAGCAAGTTCTCATGGCGCGTCTCCAACCGATATCTCGGTGAACAGCGCGTAGAGTTCGTACTCGTTGTCCGATCCCTCGACGGCGATCTCGACGCTGCGAACGACGTCCATGACCTGAATCAGATAGTCGTACGGGATCATGCGCTCCATGAGGACCGAGGCGGCGTTCTGGTCCGGATACTCCTTCTTGAGCGACACCATCATGTCCTGCAGCGTCACGAGATCGTATTCGTCGTCGACCTTGGGGATCGACGCGATCGTCACCGAGCCGTTGGTAATCTCGATGTTGCCTTCGCGGACGATGACTTCGGGGCGAAACCCCTGTTCCGTCGCCGAGGCGCCGCCTGCCGAACTCGGCAGGTTGAGTTCGACGATCGTCAACCGCGAAAACACGGCCGTGATCAGGAGGAACGGCACGAGAATCACCATGAGGTTTAGGAAAGTGGTGACGTCGATCTCGTGCGCGGGCCCCTTGGTCCGCCGCTTGTAGTGATGCCGCCTGGCCATGTCTACGCCGGTGCGACCGCCTCGTCACCCAGGTCGAGGTCCGTGTCCGGTGCGTCGGCCCGATCGGTGCCTTCTCCGGCCAGCCTCCGCGAACGCTTCGAAAAGACGTTCAAGACCTTCACGGACGCCATCTCGAGACTGTCGACGATGTCGCCGGTCTTACTGACGAGCACGGCGTGCACGACCAGGAGCGGAATCGCCACCATCAGACCGAACGCCGTCGTGTTCATCGCCACCGAGATACTCGCCGACAGCAGGTCGGCCTTCTCGGCGGGATTGGCGTTGGCGACGGACGTGAACGCCTGAATCAGGCCCATGATCGTGCCGAGCAGCCCGAGGAGCGTTGCGATGCTCGAACATAGCGCCACATAGGGCGTGCGCTTTTCGAGCCGCGGCACGATCTCCATCATGCTCTCTTCCATCGCAATCTCGATGTCCTCACGACGCCTGACGGCGCCCTGCAGGGACAGGCCCATGCTCAGGACCTGCGATATCGTGGAGTCGTCCTTGCTCGTCATCTTGTAAGCGCGATCGAATTCGCCTTTGCCCAGCAGCGGCTGGATTTCCTTCCAGACCTCCTGGTTCTTCCGCGCAACGAGCGACAGCGTGAAATAGCGCTCGATCGCGACGGCCAGGCCGACCGCGAACACCAACAGTATCGGGTACATAAACATGCCCCCCGATACGAAAAATCCGACAATGGAGTAAATCGTGTTCATGTCCTAAACCTCATGCTCGTTTATGTCGCAATTCGGAGACGTAAGAATAGAGGCCGCGTCTCGCGCGAAATGTGACCAAGCGCACGTTCGCGACTTATGTCCGGGCAGCGGCCTCATTCGCCCGACCGTATTTCGTAAAATTCGAGTTCCCGCAGGAAAACGTCCCGATCGACCGGGTTGGGACGTTCGTCGAGACCGTCGTCCAGGCCGAGATCGGCGCCGATCTCTGACGCCTTCCACGGAATGATGACCAGCGATTTCGGCGCTTCCTCGTTACCCAGAATCGACATGCCGGCCAGCGTTTTCGGCGCACCCGGGTCTTCGCCGGACTCTTCGACCGCTGCATCGCCGGCAGCGCTGTCGTTTGCGGCAAGCGCCACCGGCTCTTCCGCCCCGGCGTTGTCGGTCTGAGTTTCGCTGCCGTTTCCGCTCTCGTCCGCGTACGCAAACGGCACGAGCGCAAGCAGCAGAACTATCCGGTACAGAACCGTCATGGCGTCACCCGATCGAGCCGGTTTTTGACGTCCGCGATCCAGATCGTTACTTCGTCATCGCCCGGCACGGTCTGCATGTAGGCTTCGTAGTGCCGCAATGCGCACTCGGGATCGGCAAGATAGAGATCGCAGAGCACGGCCAGATTGCGGCGCGCGTAGTGGAAGCCGCCGTAAACCGCCAGTGCCGCCTCATAGCTGCGGCGGGCCTCGTCGAAGCGTCCGGTCTTGCGATACACGATGCCGATCTCGTTGAGCGCGATCGGGTGATTCGGGTTGACGGCCAGCGCCCGCGTGAGCGCGTGCTCCGCCGCTTCGAGCTCGCCACGGCGATGATGCGCGATGCCGAGATCGATGAGCGGCGCGCTCAGTCCGGGAGCGTTGGCCGCGACTTCTTCGAGTACGGCTATGGCCCGCTCGTCGGCGCCGCCCTCCAGCAGCGCTACCGCCTGATCGTAGTCGGAGCGAACGTCGTTGCCGACCCGGGCTTCCTCGACGATCGTGAATCCCGTCGCCGCATCCGTCTCGATACGCGCCGGTACGCTGCGGGTCTCGGTCGTCGCACAGCCCGTTATCGCCAGCACCGTCAGCAACGGCGCCGCGACGCTTGCGCGGGGTCCCCGGGTACGCGAAATCACCGTGCCACCTCGCTGACCTGCGCCGCGACCTCGGCTTGCGCTCCGGGCTCGACGGGTTCCGGCGCGATCGGCATCCGGTAAGCGTAGACGTCGATCGAGCCGATGAAGCCGCCGCTGATTTCGCTCTTTGCGTAGCGCGCCGGCATCAGCCCGGCGAGTTTGTCGAGACTCTTCTGCACCCAGGCGTTGTAGATGCCCGCGGCAAGCAGCTCGTAATTGGCCTCGTGGACCTCGATGCTCCGGTCCTCGAAGGGGAACGCTTCCTCTTCGAGCGCCATATCGTAGTCGAGCGTTTCGGACGCGGACAAACCGTCGGGGCGTTCGGACTCGAGCAGCGCAGCGCTGAAGCCGAAGTAGATTTCAGCGATGTAATAGGTGGCCGCCGCGGTCACTTCGGCGACCTCGTAGTCGACCAGGGCCTCGAACGCGTTGAGCGCCTCGTCCATGCGCGCCTGCTTGGCCTTCAGACTCTCGTCGAACGGCAGGGTCAGCGAAAGCTCGGCGAAGTACTCGTAACGTCGTTCGGCAAGCACGAGCGCCGCCCTCGCGGCAAGAACCCGGCTGCGATCCGTGCGGTCGGCACCCGCCGCCGCGTCGAGCGCGACAATTTCGCCGAGTTGTTCGTAGTAGCGCGCGGTATCCCCGGTTTCCTCGAAGATCGCCGCAAGGCGCGTGCGCGACTCGGCCGCGAGATCGAGCGGGCGCGGGTAGGCATCGACATATGCCAGGTAGACACGGATAGCGTTGTCCATGCTTGCGGCTTCGTCGTAGAGTTCGGCGGCCGTCAACAGCGCCTCGCGGGCGAACCCGGGGTCGTCCGCTTCGGCCGCCATCCGTTCGTGCTCGGACGCCGAGCGCTCGATCTGACCGTCTTCGCGATAAACGAAGGCAAGCTGCTTGGTCGCTTCGGTATTCAGCTCGTGCTCCGGAAACTCCTCGCGAAACGCTTCCAGAACGCCAGACGCCATGCCCCAGTCCTCGACCTGAATCAACGCCGCCGCGGCATCGTATTCGGCCGCCGTGCGGATCGACGACCCGGGCGCCACGTCGCGGATGCGCAGGAAATGATCGGCGGCGGCGCGATAATCCTCCGCCGCGAGCGACTGCTCGCCCTGCTTGTAGATCGACGCCGCCAGACCGTCGACGATCGCGGGCCGCGAATCGTCATCGGCTGCCGTCAGACCGAGCACGTTCGTGTAGGCCTGCTCGGCCTGGGGATAGGCCTCGATGTCGATCGAGGAGTGCGCCACGACGGTCCAGGCGGAGCGAACGAGCCCTGTGTCCGTGTCGGGATAGCGGTCGATCAGCTTCCGCGCGGCTGCAATGGCCGGCTCGAATTCCTGCATCCCGTAGAGATCGTCCGCGGCCGCTCCGAGCACGACGGCTGCCTGCTCGTGATCGGGAAACGTGTCGGCGAAGCGCAGGGAGCTTGCGACGGTTGCCTGCCGTACCGCCGCTTCCGCCGATTCGCCGGTACGCTCGAGATTCTGACGATGCGCGTAGACGGCGGCGTAGCCCGCGGCCGCCGCCTGCTCGTGCTCGCCGTATTCGTAGGCGGTCCGCTCGTACTCGAGCGCCGCCGCATTGAGCTCGCCGTTTTCCAGCAGCAGGTCGGCGAGCTGGTAGTTGATCGGCGGCGTATCTTCGTCCGTCGGGAACGACGCTATGTACTGCGTGTACCAGCGCCGCGCCTCTGTGAAGTTGCCGGGACGCTCCTCTTCGAGCAGCTCCTCCTGGTACAGCGCGTGATAGTGGTTGGCCAGATCCTCGAGATTCGTCTTGAGGAAACCCACGACTTCTTCCGAGCTGCCGATATCGATCGCAGTCCAGTAGTCCGCGTCGACCGCGTAGGTGCCGGCGAATTCCTTCTTCGCCTCGACGACGAGCTGTGGAAAGCCGGCCTCGGCGTAGATGTCGATGACGCGCATGCTGAAATACGGCGATGCGCGATGGTGCGGATTCAGCCCGGTAAACGACTTGTAGACGGAAGCGGCGTCTTCGTACCGCAGCTTCGCGAAGTAGAATTCGCCGAGGTTCGCATAGATCTTATCGGCGTAGCTTCGGTGGCCGTGCTTCGCGAAGTACTCGTTGACGACGTCGGCATCGCCGAGATTCGAGAAGCTCAGGCTGATGACCCGGAACGTGTCCGTAACGCGGTGCTCTTCGTCCTCCGGGTCGATCGAATCGAAGTCGAAGCCGCTGCCGGCCCGGTAGTCGAGCATCGCCAGGTATTGGTGCAGCGCCTCCTCGTACATCTCCTGCTTGTAGAGACTCCAGCCCAGCTTGTAGAGCGCGAGCTCGTAGTAGTCCGAGGATGCCCCGCGCCGCGTGATCGCCGCATAGCTCTCCTCGGCATCGAGGTAGCGCTTACGGACGAAGAAGTACTCGCCGCGCCGGAAGTACACCTCGTCGAGGTATTTCGAGCCCGGGTGTTCGGCGATCAGACGCTCCATGACCTCGACCGCCTCGTCCGTGCGGCCCAGTTCCTCGTACGCCCGCGTCATCTGGTAGTACACCTGATCGATGTATTCGTAGTTCGGATAGGTCGCGAGAATCTTCTTGTAGGTCTCGATCGCCTCGAGCGGCCCGGACGGCACCTCGACGGTCTCGCCGGGCGGCAGCTCCGCGGTGTATCCGGCGTCGGCGGACAACAGTGCGTCGCGTTCGGATGCGCGCGCCTCGAAATCGCTGTCGGATTCCCGGGCGTCGGCCGTATTCGCGGCGCTGGCCGTGCGCGTACCGATCACGGCGCCGGCAGCCGCGTCGCGGCGGGCCGTCTCCGGCGCCTGCATCGCGGGCCGGCTGCTGCCGCCCGTCGGGCGGGTCGGGCCGATGACGCCATACTCGCGCTCCAGCTGCAGGTCGGCCAGCCGGCGCATCGCCTCGGGCGTGAGTTCGCTTTCCTCGGTCTCGGCGAGATAGCGGCGATAGCTGTCCGCCGCCCGCTCGAGACTGTCTTCGAGATAGATCTCGTCGAGGTCCGCCTCCACGGTATCGAGTTCCGCGAGAGTGCCGCTCTGCTCCACGGTGGAACTGCAGGCCGCCAGGGCAAGCGCGGCAATGGCAATCGGCAGGCGGTTCATCGCTCGGCTTCGCTCTGCGGAATCGCTTCGCTCCGCGCCTGCGCCTGGGTTGCGCGATCGTAGCTGTCGGCCAGCGCGAAGCGCGCCTTGTCCCGGTAGCCCGCAAGTCGCTGGCGGCGCAGCGTGAGCTCTTCGATCGCGGCGATCTCCAGCTCGCGCCCCTGACGGGCCATGAGCGTCCAGACGGTTTCGCTTGCCCGCTCGACACGTAGCTCGAGTCCATCGAGACCGTCGTCGTAGCCCTCGTAGCTGTGGGTCGCAGCCTGCCGGGAGCGGACGTACTGATCGTAGGCCGCCTGCATGATCGCCATGGCATCGTTGAGTTCCTCGAGCCGGGCGTCGAAACGGGCGAGGCGATCGTGATACTCGGTCTCCAGCACGAACGTGATGCTGCCGCGAAGGCGCCGGTTTCTCTGTCCGAGGCGTTTCGCAGTGACTTCGTCGGCATCTTCGAGCGCCGCTTGCAGCAGCGTGAGGCGCTCGATAAGCGCCTGCTCCTCGCGGGTCGCGAGAAACTCCGGCCGCGGCGTCGTTAACATGTCGTCCTTGCGCTGGACGAGCGAGCGATGCTGCTCCCGACGCAGCCGGATGCGCGAATCGAGCGCGCGAAACTCCTCGTCGACGTCCGGCAGGAGCGGCTCGTAGTGGCCGCGGCGGATCTGCACCATCTCGCCGTAGGCATCGAAGCCCTGCCGCCAGCTCCCGAGCTTGCGGTAGAGATCGGCGAGATCGAGGTAGTTCTGCAGACCCGTCTGGAAATCGTGCGACGCGAGAAGCTCGAGCATGTAGTAGGTTTCGGGCGTCTCGGGGAGCGTCCGGAGCCGAACGACCCAGTCCTGGTTCAGACGGATTTCCTCGCGGATCAATGCATCGAGAAACCGGCCCTCGCGGATGCTTTCTATCGACCGGTCCAGCTTGTCGATCTCGCTGCCGAAGGCGTCGAGCGCATAGCCGTAGTGAACGGCGGCGCGCCCGTGTACCCCGAGCTTGCCGTAAGCATAGGGCAGAGCAAGCATCGCCTCCTGGGTCGCCGGATCGGTCACTTCCCGCTCGGCGAGGATCTTCCAGGGAACGACGGCACGCTCGTAGTTTTCGTCGGAAACGCTGGCCCAGCCGGCACTCAGAAGGGCCTTGTTCGAGAACGGCCCGTCGAGGCGGACCCGGTTCAGATACGGCCGTGCCTCGGCGTAGGCATCGGTTTCGATCAGCACGGAGCCGAGCACGAGGTTGGCCTTGTCCCGGATCGCGAGTTCCTCGGGCATCCGCGCGTCGCGTTGTCCTGCCTTTGCAAGCTGCTCGATGGCCGCGGCGCGCTGACCGTTCTGAAGCTGTGCTATCCCGAGATTGTAGGCCGCGAAACCGCCGAACCGCGCCGAATTCTGCAGCGATACGAGGATGTCCGCGGCATCGCCCGGCCGGTCCTCGGCGAGGTAGATGTTGGCGCGCAGGAAGGCGATATCGTCGCGAATGGCGTCCGGTACCTTGCCGTCGATGCGCTCGAGCGCGTCGAGCGCATCCGCTGTCTGCCCTTTCTGAAAGTGAATTCTTGCAAGCCGGAAAGCAGCGTCGTTGCGGATCGTCTCGTCGACGGCGCCCTCGAGCACGGCCCGGATCGCCCGGCCGGCGCGGTGGTGCATGCGGTAGCGCAGCTCGAAATCGCCGAGCGAGAACTCGGCGTCGTCGATATAGCGATACAGCGTGTCGAGCTCGGGTTCGTCGACGCCCTCATGCTGCCTGACTTCCGCGTCGAGGCGCTGGAGCGCCTCGAAGTACTGTCCCTGGTGGGCGTAGTAGAGCGCCTCGCCGAAGTGCATGTCGGTCGGCGCTTCGGCGCGCAGAGGAGCCGCGACGATACAGAGCAGCGGTACCAGCGCGAACGGATTGGGTTGAAAGCGGGTCACGGGCTACCAGTCCCTGACGTCGATTCCCTTGTCGCCGAGCCCCGGGCCGGCAAGCGTGATGCCGAGGGTCTTGGGTTCTACCCCCTTCGAGAACGGGAAGCTGCCGCTCTGCTCGTAGTCCTTGCCGTTCTTGAGCTTGCCAAGCACGAGCACGCTGAGTTCGTGCTGCCCGGTCGGTACGTTCCCGGTGTAGACGCGCTGGACGCCGCCTTTCTCCAGCGCCTCGAGTTCCTTGAAACTGTAGATGTGGTGCGCGGCGAGTTCGCCGTTGATGCGGACCTGTATCGCGTCGAGCCGGAACGTGTCCTTTTCGGCCATTTCGACAAACACGGCGACCTGCGTACCGGACGGATACAGCAGCCGCTCCTCGAGATTGTCGAGTTCCGAGGCAATCCCCAGAACGTCGGATTTGATTTCCTGCACCTGCTCATCGAGGCTTCTGATGTCAGCCTCGCCGGCGTTCGCCGACTTAAGCATCAGGAAAATGCAGAGCAACGGCGTCAGCTTCGCGACACTCCTTCGCATGCGCACACTCCATGTGATTGACATAATCCGCTGTACCCGGCCACCGGACCGGGTGTCGCGGACCGGCGACAGCGAGAGTGTTTAGTATTTCAGCGCCGCAATCTGTGACGTGCGCCTCAGTTGGGCTCAGCCGGCGTCAAGCTGTGCGCCAATCGACCGCGGCAGACCTATTTGCCCTTGTTGGCCGGGCGACTCTTTTCGAGCTCGTCGATCGAGCGGGGCCAGTCTTTCTTCAGCAGACGTGACAGTGACCGGTCGGCCAGCAAGCGGCCGCCCGTCTGGCAGCGGGGACAGTAGTTCGTTTCGTTGCTGGCGTAGCGAATGCGCTGTACTTCGGATCCGCACACCGGGCAGGGCTTGCCATAGCGGCCGTGCACGGCCATGTCGGGCCGGAAGGCCGTGACTTTCCCAGGGAAGTCGTCACGGTATTGCTGTCGCAGCCTTTCGATCCACTCGCGCAGAACGTCGCGGACGGCGGCGTGCAGAGCGGCCAGCTCGCCCGCGCTGAGCGACTGCGTCAGTTTGACGGGCGACAAGCCCGCTCGGTGCAGGATCTCATCCGAGTAGGCATTGCCGATGCCGCTCAGGATGCGCGGGTCGGTCAATGCCCGCTTCAGCGTGTGATTACGTGCCGTGAACGCCTCACTGAATGCATCGAGACCGGCGTCCATGACCTCGAGTCCGCCCGGGTTCATGCCGTGCATGGCGTCCGCGCCCTCCACGATATGCAGCGAGGCCCGCTTCTTGCTGCCCGCTTCGGTCAGCGTCAGCACGCCGCTGTCGAAGGTAAACGCCGCAAGCGCCGTTCGCGACGGCCGCTTCGGCGCCTCGTCGCGCCAGTGCAGGCGGCCCGCGATCATCAGGTGCAGCACCCACCAGATGTCGTTGTCGAAACCCAGCGCAATCCGCTTGCTGAGGCGTTCGAATCCCGTAACGCGGTGCCCGAGAGCAGCCTCGACCGGGGGCGATGCCGTACGCAGCAGGAACGGGCTCTGTATCCGCGCCTGTTCGAGGACGCGACCTTCGAGGCGAGTCTTCAGGGCATCGATATAAACCGTTATGTCGGGAAGTTCTGGCACTGGCTGAAACCCTGCCGCTCTACCTTTCGTGGAGACTGCCCCGAGCAGGCAGGGCAGCTCCCGCTGTCGAACAAAGCCAATATGATCCTCAGCGCGCAACTGCCTTTCGGAAGCAGGCGTAGTAAGTACGGCGGACGCCGAACGACCGCCGCAGCCACTGAGTACGAACGAACACCTTACACCTTCCATGTTCGGTTCGAGCGCTACTTCTGATCGAATCGTCGACGACAGAGGCCGGTGCTGAACCGGCTCAGAGGCCCGACACCCTGCGACAACCATCAAACACCGCAGCGGTCGGGTATTCCGTCATCAGCACCCTTGACAACGCCCAAATGGAAGCCTAGAGTCGTGAGACAACGTTGTCTCGACGTGTTATTTGCCTATGTGCGTCGCTGACACGGCTTACATCGACACATCATGGGGGTAGCTATGTCGAAGAAACGCAATCGAAAAGCCATGGATCGCGCGGTGAAAACGGCTTCAAAACCGCCCGTGCTCAAACGTTCCATCATCGCCTCCGCGGTAGCGACCGCGCTCTGCGCAGGGCCCACCGCAGCGCTTGCGCAGTCGGACGACGACACGATGCTGGAGGAGATCGTCGTCACCGGCGTCAAGCGCAGCATCATGGACTCCATAGCGGCCAAGCGCTTCGCCAACGCGGCAGTCGATGCCATTTCGGCCGAGGACGTCGGCAAGTTTCCGGACAAAAACCTGGCGGAGGCTCTGCAGCGTTTGCCAGGCGTCGTCATCAACCGGGAATTCGGTGAGGGCGAACGTGTCAACATTCGCGGCACGGCGCCAAACCTGACCCGCACGCTGCTCAACGGGCATGCGCTGGCAACGGCGGACTGGTTCATTCTCGACCAGCTCAACACGACGCGCAGCTTCAACTATCTCATGCTGCCGAGCGACATCATCGGGCAGGTGAAGGTCTATAAGAGCTCGCAGGCAAACCTCGAAGAAGGCGGTATCGGCGGCACGGTCGACGTAATCACGCGCAATCCGTTCGACCTCGATTCGTTGACGGCGGTCGCCAACCTGCAGCTTGCCCACACCGAGCTTGCGGACGAGACGGACCCGAACTTTTCCGGCCTCGTTAGCTGGACGAACGACCAGCGCAACTTCGGCATCATGGCCGCAGTCGTTCGCCAGGAAAGAAACATCCGCCGCGATGGCGTCGAGGTGCTGGGCTACTTCACGGCGGACGCGGATCCCGGCCCCGGTACTCAGGAGGTTCTCGTACCCTCGCTCATCGGCTCAGCCCTGTTCGAGCAGGAGCGGGTCCGCACGGGCGGCAACTTCAGCGTCCAGTTTCAACCCAGCGACACCCTGGAATTCAATCTTACCGGCCTCTACTCCGAGTTCGAGGCGGACAACATCAACCAGAACTTCCTGACCTGGGGTATCCGCGCAATCGGCAACGGCGGCACGCTCACCAACGCGACCATTGTCGACGGAACGGCCGTCGCCGGTACCATCGAATCGCTCAACGGCGGCACGGAAGACTTCGGCGTCGTTTACGACGCCATTCAGCGCGAAGCAGTGGCGACGACATCGAACATCGATCTCCTCACGGACATCACGCTGAACGACTTGTGGAGCGCCAGCGTCCGGATCGGCTACACGGAAGCCGAAGGAAACACCGAAAACCAACCCTTCGTGGAGTTCGGCTCCCCGGCATCGTTCAACTACGATTTGCGCGGCGCAACACCTGAAGTCACGTACAACAACGTGGATCCGAACGATCCGGACGACCTTCAGTTCATCTTCAGCTCGCTGCACGAAATCCTGAACGACGACTCCGAAGGATACCTGTACGTCGACGCCAGACGTGAACTCGATGGCGGCTTTTTCGATTCCCTCGAGTTCGGCGTCAAGGCCACCGACCACGAGCGTGAACTGGTGTTCAATGCGACGACGTACGGCGGTTTCCATGTGCCCATCAATACGACCCCTTCCAGCGCGTTTGCGGGGCCGTTGACGCCCGACGACTTCCTGAGCGGTATCGGCGGCGCCGGCACGCTCGATTCCTACTGGCAGATCGATCGCGACGGCACGAGCCAGCTGTTGTTCGACAACCTCGCCAACACCGACCGTATCCTGTACCCGCAACAGAGCTTCTCGGTCGAAGAAGATACGTTCGGCGGATACGTCATGGCGAACTTCGACAACGACCGCTGGCGGGGCAACGTCGGCGTTCGCGTCGTGCGCACGGAGCAGACCTCGAGCGGCAACGTCAGCAGCCCGCAGGGACAGATACAGAACGCGTTTGGCGCCTACGACCCGGTTACCGTCGAGCGGAGCTATACGGACGTACTGCCCAGCCTCAACCTCGTGTATGAAGTCACGGACGAGCTGCTCTATCGCTTCACGGCATCCCGTGTCATGACGCGTCCCGATTTCACGGATATCACGCCGCGGGCAAGCCTGAATCCGGGCGCGCTGACAGGCATCAGCGGCAACCCGGAGCTCGACCCTTTCCAGGCTAACCAGTTCGACGTCGGTATCGAGTGGTATCCGTCCGATCAATCGGCGTTCGCCGCGGCGGTCTTCTACAAGGACATCGAGTCCTTCATCACCGACAACCCGGTCGAACGGATACTGACGATTCAGGCAAACTCAGCGCCCAACGCGGCCTGTACGCCCGCCGGGACAAATCTGTTCGATTGCCCGTTCACGATCAACGAACGCTCCAACGGCGGCGGCGGTGAGACGTTCGGTTTCGAGCTCGCCGGCACCTGGACGTCCGATACCGGCTTCGGGGTTCAGGCCAACTACACGTATGTGGATGCAGAAGCGGACAGCGGCGACCCGCTGCCGGGTGCGTCCGAAAACCAGTTCAACCTGAGCGGTTTCTACGAGGTCGAGAGTTTCAGCGCACGGCTATCGTACACCTATCGTTCGGAATTCTTCGTGACTTTCGATCGTTCGACCCAGCTCGACCAGGACGCTCTCGAATCGCTGGACGCATCGCTGCAATACCGCTTCAACGATCAGATCGCGTTTACGTTCGATGCCGTCAACCTCACGGAGGAAGCGATCGAGCAGTTTGCGGGCAACTCCAACCGGCCTCGCGCCATCTACGACAACGGGCGGATATTCTTTGCCGGCGTGCGCGTGGAGTACTAGGCAAGAAGGGCAGCGCCGCTCTTTCGCCTCACGGTCCGGCGCGATATGCGTTGGCTTCCAGCAGAGGCGTCAGCGCGGCCAGATGCCCTTCGAGCTTGTCCGCATAGTTGGCGAAGCGATTGACGGCTCTCGTGTTGATCGCTTCGCCGACAGCCGCATAACTCGGCGTCGGCGAGTAAGTGCTCTTTTCCTGAGGCGTCAGGCAGGCATCTTCGAAAGCTAAGCCCGCGGCCTCCAGCAAACGGCGGATTTCCGCTTCCGGCTGACTGACCAGACGTTCGTACTGAACGACGATTTCACCGGTCGTCATCTGCCGGCGGTAGTGCTCGTGTAACTCGTGCACTGCAAGCAGGTGATGAACGATGTCCTCCACCGAATAGGCGCAAAAGAACCCGTGATTCAGCTTGTTCGCGAACATCGAGACGACGACATCCAGAGGGTGCCGCACGAGGTGAATAATGGGAGCTTCCGGAAACGCCATTCGTATGAGCGGCAAATAGTACTCGTTGAACGGCATCTTGTCCGTAAAGTACCCGCCGGACGCCCGCAGCAGCCCTCGCTCCCCGGCCTTGGCAAAATAGTAGTCCCGGAACAGGCTTGCGACGTAACGATGGTCGCCGAAGCGCGCGAGACGAAGATTCTCCGGAAACTTGCCCCCGGGCAGCAAGCCTTCGGAAAGCACTCTGAGTCCCGCGATGAACGGCAGCTCGCCGCCATCGACGACGGCCGAGTGGCAGCTCAGCATGCGTTCGAGCAGCGTAGTACCGGAGCGCGGACTCCCGACGATGAAAACCGGCTGCGGTACCGAGGCCCTGACGGCGGCAACCGGCAAATCCTCGATAGTCGCGCGGGAGAAAAAGCGTCTGAGGCGGGCAAAGAAAGCCTCTACGGCCTGCTTCTCGTACTTGATTCCGGGCGCGTGTTGGCGAAAGTGCCGATTGGCGGCTTCGAAGTCCGCCCATGCCCGATCGTATTCCCGGTGCCTGTCGTAGATACGGCCTCGCTCGAGCAGCGCGTCTCCGCTCAGCTCGGCGGCATTCTCCAGAACGGCCAGGGCCTCCTCGGGGTGTCCGCGCCGGGCATCGAGACTTGCCCGCAGCAAATCGACGTCGCCCGCCGAATCGCGCTCAACCCGCTCGAGCAGCGCGTCAGCCTGCTCCAGGTCGCCCTCGAGCTCGTGCAGTTTCGCCCAATACGCAGCAATCCGAACATCGCCCGGCGACCGCCTGTTTGCCTCCGCATACAAACCGTGGGCCTCTTCGGTTCGACCCTGCTGAGTGAGATTGAGCGCAAGATCGGCAAGCACGCCCGGCTCTTCGTCATTCAGCGTCAGCGACCGGCGCAGATGAAACTCACCGCCGGACAGGTCGTTGTTTTCGGAAAGAATCACGCCCATTTGCGCATGAGCAGCGGCGTGTTCCGGGTCGAGCAGCAGCGCCTTTCGCAGCAGGGCCTCTGCCTGCTGGTGATGCCCGCCGGACAGATAGACATTACCGAGAGCGACAAACGCCCACACTGCAGTGGTATCGAGCTTGACGATCCCGGCCAGCGCGCTGGCCGCCGCGGTCGACTCGCCTTTCGCAAGTCTGGCGCGTGCGAGCACGGTAAGCGCATTGATATCCTTGGGCCGACGGCGCAGCAAGAGTTCCGAGGCGTGAATCGCGGTATCGAAGTCGCCGCGTTCGAGCGCCTGCCGGGCTTCCTCAACACTCGTCGACATAGTCGGCACTATAAACAAACGTCCTCAACTTGTCTTGAAAGCTATGACGTACTCTAAACTGCTGATTCTGACGTTTTGCGCACTGGCGTTTTTGAACGCCTGCACATCGAAAACCGCCGACACGCCGGGCGATCGCGCGGTGCAGGACCCGTTCGAGGTCATTGCCTACTATTACGGGAACGGCGACGGGATCGGGCGCTTCGCAATAGAGGATCTGACGCAGATCATCTACGGTTTTGCGTTGCTCGAAGGCAACTCACTCGACATCGGGCCGCACGCTGAAGTGCTGCAGAAGCTCACGGAGCTAAAGCAGCGCAAGCCGTCGCTCAAAGTTCTTATCGCGTTCGGCGGCTGGGGCGGTTGTGAAACCTGCTCCGAAGTGTTTTCAGCTGCGGAGAACCGCCGCGCATTTGCCGAATCCGTGCTGCGTGCACTGCGGGACTACGAACTGGATGGCATCGATCTCGACTGGGAGTTTCCCGCCGTGCCGGGGTTTCCGGGCCACGCCTACAAAGCGGAAGACCGGGATAACTTTACCGCGCTGGTCGAGGTGCTGCGCGATGTCCTTGGAACCGAGTTCGAGATCAGCTTTGCCGCCGCCGCCAGTCCCGCCTTTGCGGAGCGCTCCGTAGACTGGAACAAGGTCATGCCGCTGGTCGACCGGGTCAACCTGATGTCTTACGACTTCATCGCCGGCGGCAGCACCCGCACGGGACATCATGCCGCTCTCTATTCGGGACCGGAGAACGTACTCTCCGCCGACGACGCCGTTCGGCGGCTCATCGGGCTCGGCGTACCTCCAGGCAAGATCGTCATCGGCGCTGCATTCTACGCGCGGGTTTGGCGGGACGTTCAGGTCGAGAGCGGATCGGCTCTCGGCCGGCCCGGCGTCTTCCACGAAAGCGTTGCCTACCGGGATTTCGCCGACTACTTCGGTGACGACTGCGAAACCCACTGGGACGAGCGGGCGGCGGCACCGTACCGGTATTGCGGTAACGATGGCCTGTTCGCAACTTACGACGACCGACGTTCCGTCGCCGCGAAAACCCGCTATGCCCTCGAGCACTCGCTCGGAGGCATCATGTTCTGGCAACTGGCCCAGGACAGCCAGCGTGACGGACTGCTGGAAGCGATTGGCGACACGGTTGGCCAACCGAGCGCGGAATGACGGCGACGGATAGCTTGCCGGAGGCCGGAGTCGAGGCGCGCGTCATACCGATGCCGCGTCGTCAACGCACCGGCTCGGGTCGCTTTCGTTTCGACGCCGAAACGCGAGTCTGCATCGACAGCGAGGAAGTTCGTAGATGCATAAGTCCGCTGGTGGAGATGCTATCGCGTTCGACCGGCTTTGCGCTGCCGATCGTTAAGGACGACGGGAGCGAAACCAACACGGTTCGCGTACTCGCGGACGCCGGGCTT
The DNA here is from genome assembly GCA_028277185.1 of Woeseiaceae bacterium. Lineage (GTDB taxonomy): Bacteria > Pseudomonadota > Gammaproteobacteria > Steroidobacterales > Woeseiaceae > UBA1847. Next base: position 331,580 of record JANQGQ010000012.1, on the reverse strand, counting down.
TCGGGACCGGAATGCTATCGGCTTCGCGTCACCAACGCGGGCATTCTGATTCGTGCCTTCGATCGCGCGGGAGCCTTGTACGCCTGGCAAACCTTGAGACAACTGCTGCCGGCCGGGATCGAAGCGTCGCAACCTGTCCGCGACGGCGACTGGACCGTGCCGGCAGTCGAGATAGAGGATGCACCGCGATTCGCATACCGCGGCATGCACCTCGACGTCAGCCGCCACTTTTTCTCCGTCGGCTTCATCAAGCGCTATCTCGACTGGATGGCAAAGTACAAGCTCAACGTATTCCACTGGCACCTCACCGACGATCAGGGCTGGCGCATCGAAATCGCCGGATACCCGCGGCTGACGAGCGTGGGCGCGTGGCGGCCGGCCACGGTCAGGGGACATACCCTGGATCGTGACGCAAGCCTCGACGGTTGCGCCCACGGCGGCTACTACACGCAGGATGAAGTCAGGGAAATCGTCGAGTACGCCTGCACGCGGTGCATCACGATTGTCCCGGAGATCGACATGCCCGGGCACTGCTCGGCTCTGCTGGCGGCATACCCGCAATTCGGTTGTCGCGAAGGGCCATTCGAAGTCGAAACTCACTTCGGCGTGTTTCGCGACATTCTCAATCCGTCGGACGAGACGCTCGAAATGGCGAAGGATGTGCTCGGGGAGGTCGCGGCGCTGTTTCCAGGGCCCTATCTGCATATCGGCGGTGACGAAGTGGACACTGCCCAATGGGAAGACAGCGACGAGTGCCGACGCATTGCACAAGAGCGTGGTCTCGACTCGACCAAAGCGCTATACCGCGACTTCATCGCGAGACTCAGGCGTACCGTCAATGAGCTTGGCAAGGAGCCGATCGGCTGGGACGACATTCTCGACGGCGGATCCGACGGACCCGTCACGGTTACCGTCTGGCGCGGCGACGAGAAACTCGTCGCGGCCGCCCGGGAAGGGCACGATGTCATTCTGGCACCCGCAGCATTCTATTTCGACTTCTATCAGTCCGAGTCTCTCGACGAGCCGCTGGCAGTTCACGGCCTGACTACGCTGCGGGACATGTACGAGTGCCGCTTGATTCCGGAGAGTCTCGAGGCGCCCGCCCGCAAGCGGATCCTCGGCGGCGAGGGATTGCTCTGGACCGAGTACGTGGCGACCGAGGCGCATGCCGAATACATGCTGATGCCGCGGCTGTGCGCTCTCGCGGAGCGGCTCTGGTGTTCGTCCGACGCATTGCCCTGGACCCCGTTCGCAGCGCGGCTGCGGCACCATTTGCGACGCTTCGAGGCAATGAACGTCAACGCTTCCGGCAGCGTGTACAACGTCACCGCGGACGTCACAGCCCTGCCCGAGGGTGGGTTCCGGGTTTCACTCGACACGGCCGGCGACCGCCATGCCATCCGCTACACGCTGGACGGCAGCGCCGCGCACGCCGCTTCGCTGCTTTACGAGTCGCCGCTCACCGTTACCTCGCGGAGTACCGTTCGCGCGGTCTCGGTAGACACGGACGACGGTCGCACCTATGGCGATATCCGACTCGAGCTCTCGCCGAACAAAGCTTCGGGATGTGACGTCACGCTCAACACAGCCGCCGAGACGGGCTGGGGCTTGCACCCGGAGCGGCGGCTGGTGGACGGGCTGCTGCGGCGGGAAGGATTCTTCCTTCACCGGCAGTGGACCGGATTCGACGGCGTTTCGCCGGATGCTGTGCTCGACCTTCGCGACGCTCAGCGGATAAGCCGGGTGCGCGTGGGATTTGCGGGGAGACTACACAGAGCCTTGTATCCGCCGACCAGTATGCGCGTTGCCGTTTCGGACGACGCGTCGAGCTGGCGACAGGTCGGCCGCGTACACGCAGCCGACATCGGGCCCGGGGACCGTTGTATCGAGGTAGAATTCGAGGCAGTGACGGCGCGCTACGTCCACGTCCGCTGTGAAAACGGGGTATCGGCTTACAGCCACGAAACGAAGCGCGAACAGCCGGTCACTGTGTATATTGATCAGATCGAAGTCTTTTGAGACAAAAACCCGGACTTGCCAGGCCAGTGGCGGCCGGACGCAGTGTGAGAAATTGGAAGGATAGCTGGCATGGCCACGATTAAGGATGTCGCGAAGCTCGCCGGAGTTTCGTTCAAGACCGTGTCGCGGGTCATCAACGGCGTATCGACCGTGGACGCCGGCCTTCACGACCGGGTACAGGCCGCAATCAAGGAGCTCGATTACCAGCCCAATCTGTCCGCGCGCCATTTGCGGGGGCGCCCTACGTCGATTGCGTTTATCTACGACAATCCGAACAGTCACTACATCATCGAGTTGCAGAAGGGCATTTTGCAGTCCTGCAGAGAACGCGGCTACGAACTCGTCATACATCCTTGCGACTCCGCCGAAGCCGATATCTATCAGGAGCTGATGCTGCTTGCCCGACGGGTAAAAGTGGGAGGCCTCATCCTCACTCCACCGCTGTCTGAGCACGAAGCCGTTATCGACGCGCTGCTCGCGGACGACATCCCGTTTGTAAGGATAATCTCGGGCTCGGAGCCGCCCGACCGGCTTTCGCCCTGTGTCTACATCGACGACCGCCACGCCGCTCACGAGATCACGAGCCATCTCATCGACGCCGGTCACCGCCGTATCGCGTTCCTCGGCGGCGATGCGGAGCACCGGTCGTCCGCGGAACGGCTGGCAGGTTATCGTTCCGCTCTGCAGGCGAAGGGCATGGAAGCCGAAGCCGGACTCGTGGTCGACGGGCAGTACTCGTTTCAGTCCGGCGTTGCCAGGACCGAGCAGCTGTTGAAAATGCAGGATCGCCCGACGGCAATCTTCGCCTGTAACGACGAGATTGCGGCCGGAACCCTGTTTGCGGCCCGGGTGGCCGGCGTCGCCGTGCCGGGGGAGCTATCGATCGCGGGATTCGAAGACAGCCCGTTTTCGCGGCAGACCTGGCCGAACATGACAACGGCGCGCCAGTCCAACGTCGAACTCGCCGCCACCGCCGCACGCTTGCTCATCGATGCGGTCAACGCTCGTCACGACAAGACGGCGGCCACCGAAACTCCGGCTTCCTTCGGCGTTCGACCCACGCTCATCGTTCGCGGTTCGACTGGCCCGGCTGCGAAAAGCCAACCTGAATAAGTTTATGTTTTATATAGCATATTTTTTTAACTTGGCAAGAGACAACGTTGTCTCATAAAATGCCGGAAAGCAGGCAAACGGAGACTCTCACGGTGCGTACGTACTTCCTCGGCATCGACGGCGGCGGCAGCAAATGCCGGGCCAGCTTGTGCACAGAGGACGGCCACATCGTCGGGAGAGGGATTGCCGGAACCGCAAATCCTTTTCAGAGCGTCAGCCGCACGATCGAATCGATCACGGCATCAGTGGCCGCGGCGCTCGGGGATGCCGGCCTCGCCGAAAGCCATCTGCAAGGCACCCACGCCGGTGTGGGCCTCGCGGGCGTCAACCTGCCCGCGTTGTACCGCAAGATAGCCGACTGGCCGCACGGATTCGCGTCGATGCACCTGACCACGGATCTCGAAATTGCCTGCTACGGCGCACACAACGGTCCGGACGGCGCCGTGATCGTAGCCGGCACCGGTTCCGGTGCCTTCGTCAGCGTCAACGGGCAGCGGCGCATATACGGCGCTCATGGGTTCAGCTTCGGGGATACTGCAAGCGGGGCCTGGCTCGGCCACCAGGCCGTTCGCGCGGTGTTGGTCGCGAATGACGGCCTGGGTCCTTCGACGGCGCTGTCGGAAGCGCTGGAGGAGATCGTCGGCGGCTGCGGGGTTACCATGGTCGAACGCATGATGACGAGTACGCCGAGGGACTTCGCGAGACTTGCGCCGACCGTGTTCGACGCGGCGGGCGCCGACGATGCCGTTGCGACCGCTATCGTCGGCGAGGGAGCCGCGTACCTCGACCGGACTGCAGAGCGCCTGTGGGAGCACGATCCGCCACGCATGTCCTTGCTGGGCGGCTTGCGCGAGCTGTACGCGAGTTATCTGAGCCCGGCTACGCTGGAGCGTCTGTCCCCGCCCGCCGCAGAGCCCGATGCAGGCGCCCTCCTGTACGTCCGAACTAAAGTGCTCGGCGATGATGGACCGGTTGCCGGTCCTTCCGCCGGGTCGACCGGCTAACTCGTACGCTCCGGTATCCGGGCAAAGAACGGTGTCCGCCAACACGCCTCTCGCTTATCTCGACTGGATCATCATTGCGGCCTTCCTGCTGCTCTCGATAGGCATCGGCTGTCTGTTTCGGAAGCAAGCCTCGAAGGGCGGTGTCGAGGGTTTTTTCCTGGCCGGCCGCGACCTGCGCTGGTGGTTGCTGGGAACGTCGATCGTCGCAACCACGTTCGCGTCCGATACGCCGCTGGCGATTACGGGCTGGGTCGCGCAGTACGGTATCGCGGGCAACTGGTTCTGGTGGGGCGGAGCCATCGGCACGGTCGCAATGACCGTGTTTTTCGCGCGCAAGTGGCGCCGCTCCGGCGTAGTAACCGACGCCGAGATCGCCGAGCTGCGCTACGGCGGCCGCGCCGCCGCTTCGCTGCGCGCGGTCAAGGCGTTCATTAGCTGCGGGTTCGTAAACTTTGTCATTCTGGGCTGGGTCTTCGCCGGAATGGCGAAAATCTCCGAGCCGTTCATGGACTGGGAGGCACTGCTGGGCAGTGGCCCGTACGCCGCGATCGCCGCCGTCTACCCATCGTTCCTGATCTTCGACACGCTCGACAATACGATCACGATCTGGCTGCTCGTCTCGGTAACGCTTGCTTACTCCGCGTTGGGCGGCCTCAAGGCCGTGATCGTCACCGACCTGATTCAGTTCGTGCTGGCGATGAGCATGTCGATCGCCGTCGCGTGGTTCGCCGTCCACGAGATCGGTGGCCTTGACGAGATGTGGACGCGACTCGCCGAACTCTATCCGGATGCCGCCGACGGTGTCTCCGGCGATGGCTATCTCAGCCACCGCGAGGTTAGTTCGTTCATCCCGGCGTTCGACAGCGGCGCCGGCACGCTCGGCATTCCGTTCTCCGCTTTCGTTCTCACCTTGGGGGTAATGTGGTGGACGAACGGCAACGTGGACGGATCCGGCTACATCGCGCAACGTTTGTATACGGCGAAAGACGGCGCCCAGGCCGAAAAGGGCGCGTTGTGGTATGCGGTCGCGAACTTCGTCCTGCGCTCCTGGCCATGGATCATCGCCGGGGTTGCGGCGCTGGTGCTGTATCCGCGAGCCGAAGTGAACCAGCTTGCCGATGAGCTCACGCTCTGCGCCGACCAACCGGCCTATTGCTCCGTGGAGCAGGAACGGTGCCTCGAGAACCGCTATGCCTGCCGGATCGGCGGGTACGCACTACTCGTCGCCGATGAGACCACCGGGCCCGAGGGTGACGTAGTGCGAGTTTTCCGGGAGGACCGTGAACGCGGCTATCCGGCGCTCATCCGGGACATATTGCCGCCGGGACTGCTGGGGCTTGCACTCGCGTCGTTGATGGCAGCGTTCATGTCGACGATCTCGACGCACATTAACTGGGGCGCGTCTTACGTTACGAACGACTTCTACTATCGCTTCGTCGATCGGGGAGCAAGCGACAAAGCACTCACGCGGGTAAGCCGTATCGCCACGATCCTCATCACCCTGCTGAGCGTCTATATATCGACGCATATCGACAACATCGGAGCGATGTGGGAGCTGTGGTTCGGGATGATGGCGGGGCTCGGTCTGCCGCACCTGTTTCGCTGGCTCTGGTGGCGGGCGAACGCATGGACGGAGATCAGCGGGATGCTGGTGGGTTTCCTACTGGCGCTGGTGAATTTCGTCGTCGGACGCGTGAGCGGTTTCCCGGAAGGACAGATGTCCGTGCTGCCGGCAAGCCTCGCCACACATCCGATACACGTGATTTGCTGGATATCGCTTGCCTCCGGCATCACGGCAATTACCGTAACGTACCTTACAGCTCCTGTGGACCGTTCACAGCTCGAGCGCTTCGTGAAGAAAGTGCGTCCCATGGGCTTCTGGAACGGACTCGATAGCGAGCACACACCGTCGCGGCAGCTACTCGCCAGCGCAGCTTACTGGCTGCTGGGCACGCTGGCCGTTTACCTGCTGCTGTTCGGCGCTGGCTACGTATTGCGTACCGCCTGGTTCGTTGGCTCCGCAATGCTGCTGGCCGGCGGCGTCATGCTGTTTCTGATGGTGAAGGGTATGCAGCGCTCGTCCGGCGATCACGAGGCAACGCCGTTAGCTGAAGGCGACAAAGCCTGATCCTGTTTTTCGATGTGCCGGAAGAGCGCCGGATCCTCGAGCGCGCCGGCGGCCTCTATGTCCAGAATCACGGTAGCGGCGGGATGTAGCTGCAATGCCGATGCAGGGCATTTTGCCGTTATGGGGCCCTCGACTGACTGCTTGATGGCCGACGCCTTCGCCGGTCCCGTGGCCAGCAATACTATTCGGCGCGCCTCCAGAATCGTCCCTATACCCATGGTCAGGGCCAGCTGAGGCTGGAATTCGTCCTCCGAAAAGAAACGGGCGTTGTCGGCAACGGTCTGCGCCGTTAGCGTCTTCACCCGGGTTCGGGAACCGAGGCTGGAGTACGGCTCGTTGAAGCCGATGTGGCCGTTGGCGCCGATGCCGAGTAGCTGCAGATCCACCCCTCCGGCGTCCCGCAGACACCGTTCATAGTCCCTGGCGGCTTTCTGCGGATCGGGAGAAGCTGCATCCGGAAAGTGCGTCCGGGTTTTGTCGATGTCGATGCGATCGAACAGCGCCTGGTCCATGAAGTAACGGTAGCTTTGCGGATGTGTCGCGCCGAGTCCAAGGTATTCGTCCAGGTTGAATGTCGACGCCTCCCGAAAGGAGAGCGCACCCAGCCTGCAGCGCTCGATCAGCTCTTCGTAGAGCAGCAAGGGTGTCGAGCCGGTCGCGAGGCCAAGCACGCTGCCCGGCTGGCCGAGTAGCTGGCGGGTAAAAACGTCGGCTGCGTAGCGCGCCGCCTCCGCGGGAGTATCCTTAATGACGACCCTCATGACGATTTGCCTGGCGCTGCTTCGGGCCGCCGGCCGGCGATCCAGACGCCGCTTACTTGCAGGTCGTCGTCGAGATGTACGATGTCGGCCCTGTATCCCGGGTGCAGATGGCCGCGCTCCTGCGACAGGCCGAGGAGTTCGGCCGGGTACTGCGACGCCATTCGCAGGCATTCGGCCAGAGGAAGACGGCACTGAAAATGTGCGTTGCGCACCGCGTCCGCCATGGAGATCGAACTCCCGGCGAGTCGGCCCTCGCCGTTGACCAGGCGGCCGTCGCGCTCGGTGATCGTTTCGCCGTAGAGCTCGAAGGACTTTGCCGTTGCTCCCGTCGTCGCCATGGCGTCGGTTACCAGCAACAGCTTGCCCCGCGGCTTGGCGCGATGCGCCAGCCGGATCACGTCGGCATGTACGTGGTGGCCGTCGCAAATGATCCCGCAGCAGGCCTCGTCGGCAAGCAATGCCGCACCTGTCGCGCCCGGATCCCTGCTTTTCAGCGGCGTCATCGCATTGAACAGATGCGTAAACCCGACAGCGCCTTCGCCAAGTGCCGACATGACCGGCTCGAAGCCAGCATCCGTGTGACCCAGAAACACGAGGACACCCGCCTCCGCGAGTCGCGCGATCTGGCCGGGACGCATCGCCTCCGGAGCGACCGTAAGGAGTACCCGGCAGTCGGAGGCCGCTTCGCACAACCAGTCGATGTCCGACGGCAATGGTTTGCGGATCAGGGAGTCGCTGTGCACGCCTCGCCGTTGAGCGCTCAGGTACGGACCTTCGAAGTGAAGCCCGACAAGACCGTCGATATCGTGCTCCGAGGCCTGGTGAAATGCCTCCAGGGCCTGCTGCCTTATACGCTCGACGTCGGTAATGACGGTAGGCGTACAGGCCGTCGTGCCGCCGGTCCGATGCGCCTCGATCAGGGTTCGCAAGCCGCTGGTCGTCGGCTCGTTGTTGAACAGCAGACCGCCGCCGCCGTTGACCTGAATGTCGATGAACCCCGGTGCGAGGATACCGCCCTCGAGCGTCAGCCGCTCAACGTCGGCGCCGAGCTGCCCGACGTGAACGACCGCGTCCACGAGCCCCGATTTGACGATGACGGCGTGGTCCGCCAATACCCGACTACCGTCGAAAACACCGGCACCAACAAATGCGAAAACAGCTTCGGAGCGTTTCATTCAGCGTCTGAGACAACGTTGTCTCAAGCAATATTGGAGGCTTTCTTTGGGAAAGTAAAGCGAAAGTGCCGGCACGTCGGGCCGCGTAGCCCGAGCTGCCTTCTTGCCGGGCGCATCTGGAACCTGAACGACAGGACGTGAGCGAACGGCACGGGTACCGCGGTACTCTGGCGCGAAGCGGCGGTGTGCAGATCCGCTATGCGTCGAAACCCGCTTCGAGCAGACTCCGCGAATACGACTCCACCGCATCCGAAGCAGGCGCATGCGACGATTGATTGCCGCCGGCGACCACAACCCGGTCTCCGACCGTCACCGCGCGCACGTGACGCCGGGGCGTAAACGGCAGCGTCAGCGAGTGCCACTTGCCGGATTCAACGTCCAGCGCCAGCACCGACGATTGCTCGGTGTAGTCGCCGAACGTGTAGATCCGACCGCCGATCGCGGCGCCGGCGTGCGCGCTGAGCACTCGCGGCGGCGGCGGTCCGTAGGACCAGGTGTCGGCAGCCGGATCGTAAATCTGCGTGACGGCGTGCGCCTCCACCCGGTCGTAGCCGCCGATCAGGAAGATCCGGTCATCGACGGCAACAGCCGCGCAATTGCCGAGGGCTCTCAGCATCGGCGAGCGTTCGCGCCACTCGCTGTAGGGCGGCGCGCACTCGAACACCCGGTTGCTCACGGTGCTCCGTGGGGAATCCGGCCCCCGGAAGTCGCCGCCGAACACGAAAACGCTGCTTCGATAGCTAACGGCCGTCAGGTTGATCAGCGCCACGGGCAAATCCGGACCGCGCCAGATCGCCTCCGTCTCGAGATCGATGCGCTCGGTCTCGGCCACGAGCCGGTTCTCGGTACCCAGCCTGGTCCGGCCGCCCAATAGCCACAAGCGATCGTCCAGCCAGACCGACGCGTGGTTGGCGCGTGGAAACAGACCATTGGCGACGAAACGCTGCTCGAGCGTGACCGGGTCGATCGCTTCGACGATGCCGAGCAGACTGGAGTGGTAGTGCTCGTCGACCCGCCCGGCACCGATGGGCGCACCGCCGGAGAGAATAGCGATGCGCCCATCGGTCGTTATCGCCGGCCCGTAGCGGCGGACGTGCAGGCGGCCCCGTGCGGCTGCAGCTTGCTCTGCGGCGCCGGATCCGGCCAGCGCGAAGGCGCCCATTCCCAGCGCGCCGGCAAACGCTCGTCTCGTGAATCGCACGTCGTACTCGCCTCTACACTACAGGCGTAAGTCTACAGCGGCTTCGGTCCACACGGGCAGCGTGCCGAAAGCCTGTTCCCGAGCTCGTCGGGTTGGCTGTCCTGAACACCGCGACGCTCCACAGGTCAAACGCTTGCCGACGCGCTTAGCCAAACCGCCGATCAGAACTGCACGTTTATCCCAAACCGGATGTCCCGACCCGGCAGCGGTGCTGACTGAGCCAAAAACGATGTGGAGGACCGCGCAAACTCATCGGTCAAATTGCGCGCCCGCAGCGACAGCGTGACGTTCTCTGCATTCTGGAAAGGCTGCACGTTCAGGTACACGTTGAGGAACGTGAAACTGTCCGTGGGGATAGTCCCCGCGATATCGACCTCACTGCCCTCGGGAGCCTGGCCGACGCGATCCTGCTCACCCACGTGCTGCACCTCCAGGCGCAAGCTCGACCTCAGCGGCCTGTAGTCGATATTCATGCCGCCCAGGAAGCGAACCGGCGGGAAAAACGGCAAATCGCCGGCCGGCACCGTGGTTGCGCTGCCTCCCAGCGGCGTGAACTCGTCGCGCACATTGTCGATACCGCCGAAAGTAGTGCTTTCCGTGGTTTCGCCGCGAGCCAGATCCACCTGGCCATCGAACGTCAGCAGGAAGTTCGGCGTGTCCAACGCCAGGTAGTCTACCTCCAGCTCGAAACCATAGAGCTCCGCATCTGCTTGCTGGTAGGCAAAAACAGGGAATCCTTCGTCGGCGGGGAACGGATCGCCTTCCTCAAAAAGATCGCCTGTCGGGCTCAGGAAGATAAAGTCGCTGTAGTCGGTGTAGTAAACGTTAGCGCCGAATCCGAGCGCACCGACGTTCGTTTTGAAAGACAGTTCTACTGAATTCGCCACCTCGGTATCGAGATTGACGTCACCGATCTCGACCGCATTGGTCGCCGGGTGGAACCCGTTTGAGAACAGCTCCTCGGCCGTCGGCGCCCGCTCAGACCGCGCCAGGTTAATGCCGACTCTGGTTCCCTCACCGATCTCATAAACGCCGCTGAACGCAGCCGAAAATGTGGTCTGGGTCTCACTAAAGCCGACTCCGGCGAAGGCGAGATTGCTCGTTTCGTTCTCTTGCCTGTCAACGCGAGCACTCGCTTCGAGAATAAAAGAGTCGACCGAGTAGCGTCCCAGCCCGAAAACACCCCAGCGGAACTGCTCGTTGAGCGGAACAAAGGCTTCGTCTCCATCGGCCTCGAATTCCCGGTCAGCGATGTTGAAGCCAACGGTGCCGGTTATCTCGCCCCGACCGACGTTGAAGTCGTTCAGGAAAGCTTCAGCGCGGAGTTCCCACTCGTCGTTGGTGAACAGCGTCTCGGGCTCGTCGCCCGCGAACTCGGTGTGCTCATAGTCTGAGAAGCCAGCGCGGAATTTGGCGAGTCTCACAAGCCCTCTGTCGAAGTTGTATTCACCGTCAAGATCGAACCGAACCTGTTCGAAATCGATCGTAATCGGGCCTTCTTCTTCCTCTTCCTCCTCAGCGAGTGGGTCTTCTTCCTCTTCCTCTTCTTTTTTCTTACCGCCAGGCAGACCGTATCTGCCGTCCTGGAAGCCGACCGAAAACCCGATGTAGCCTTGCTCGCCAACCCATGAGAGACCGGCAGCCCCCGATGTCGCCTCGGACTGGCTGTTTTCGACTATGCCCTCAACGCCCTCTTCCTCGGCCTCTTCGCTGGCGAATCCCGGGATCTCATACTCGTCGGCATCACGGTCGTTGCCGTCAATGTGGAACACAAAGTTGTTCCCAAGGCTGACATCAGCCGAGCCGCCAATGGTGTTGCCGCTATCCACGGTCGAGTGGGCAGCCGTTATTTCTGCGTCGAAACCGTCTTCGGGGCGGCTCCGGGGAATGCGGTTGTCATACACATTCACCACACCTCCGATAGCATTCTGGCCGTAGCGCAGGGTTGCGGCACCTCGAAGGATCTCGATTTGCTCCGCATTGGCCATCTCGGTGGCAACCAGGTGGTCATTGCTGGCGGTGGAAACATCGAAAGAGGAGATGTCGTTGCTCAGAATCCGGATGCGGTCTCCGCCCAGACCGCGAATGACGGGGCGGGACGCGCCGGGCCCGAAAAAGGTCGAACTCACTCCAGGTTGACGCGCCAGGGTCTGACCAATGGTGCCGTCCAGCTCGCGCAGAATTTCCGAGCGATCGATGACGGTCGTGCCGAGCACGATCTCGGCGATGCTCGACTGCAGCGGCGAGGAACGGACAATCACTTCGTCAATGGCTGCTGAATTCGCAGTACTGTTCTCGGTGTCGTTTGCCTGCGCGGCGGCCATCGTCGTCCCCAGCAACAACAGGCTGGCGGGCGACAGTCTACGGGTTATGTCCATTGAGATGAGTCCTGAAAAGTCTGGTTTGGGCTGACGGCGCCTACGGCTCGACGTCCATCGGCTCCCGGATATGAGATGTTATAACATATCATCCTGGACGTGAACCGCCACGCGAATTCCTGGGTTTCGATGTCTTTTGGAGACTCCGTACGCGGACGCTTCAGGTTTGCAGGACGACAGCATGCGCATTGAGACTATCGAGACGATCGAGCGGCTATTCGAGATAGAGCTGAACTGGGACGAGCTATACAAAGCCGATCCCCATGCACACCTCTATTTGTCCTCCGATTTTCTTTGTTCCGTCGCCATCAGAGTGGCGGGAAAATTCCGCATCCTGACGGCCTGGTCGGATGACAATCGCTGCATTGGCCTGCTGCCGCTGATTGTGACGACCAGGTGGAGTAAATCCGAGCGTTGTTTGACCAACGTTCTCGATATGCTGGGTCATGTGTTCGATGCGGATTACACGGGGATCTTGTGCGATCCGGAGTTTGAGGCGCAGGTGTGCCGGGCATTCGCCGGCGAGATCTCACAGATGGCTTTCGGGCGCATCGTCCTCAATTACTTCAGCGGGCCTGCCAGCCGATTGGACGCCTTTACCAGCGCATTCGATCCGAACGTCTTCGAAAGGAAGACCAACGAACACCTCATCAATGACGGTCAAACGAATAACCGTATCTGCCCCTACGTCGATCTTCCGGACAACTTCTCCGATTACCTCGCAAGCCTCAGTGCAAACTCCAGGCAGAAACTACGGCGCCTGCTGCGCCAGCTCGACAGCGATCCCAGCCTGAAGGTCAAAAAGTCCCGACCTGAAACCTACACGCAGGACGTCACCATTCTGTCCAGGCTCTGGTATCTGAGGCATGCGGAGCAGAAAGGCCAGAAGCGCGCGGCCCGCCTTGCCGAGCTGTTCAAAGAGGTGGTGATGCTCGGTCTCGCCAACGGCATGGTCTACCTGGCGATTCTGTGGCGCGATGGAAAGCCGATAGCCGCGCAGGCCAACTACATCGACAAAGCCAGACAGCAGGCTCTCTTCCACGTGGCCGGCCGCGATGACGCCGTCCGCGATCTTTCGGTCGGGCTCATGCTTCAGGCGCACTGCATTCGATGGGCCATCGCCAACGGGCTCAAGCGCTATGACTTCACCATAGGAAATGAGCCCTACAAGTACAGTCTGGGGGGCGTTGACCGCGAAATCGTCTCCGCCGAAGTGTTCACCAAAACAGGAACGAACGTCACGGACGAACTGGACAGGAACTGCCGGGAAGACGTGCTGCAACTAATCCGCCAGTACGCTGCCAAGGGCCGCGATATGGATGCACGCACCGCGGCCAGACAGGCGGCGCTTACATGGCCTGATATCACACTCGACGGTGACCTGAGCGCTCTTATATCCGATGAATGAGACGCCGTTGCGTGGAGACGCGTCAGCGGGGACCCTCAATTAGACCTGGTAGCCGCGCAGCTTCCGCAAAGCCCCTTGATCTCGACAACCGCGGTCTCCGGGTGGAACCCGCGTTGATCGGCAACCTTGAGCAGTAAGGATCTTATCGGCTTGGACTCGACTTCCTCCGCGTGGCCGCACGACGAGCAGAGCAGGTACTGGCTTTCGTGCGAATGCTCGGGATGGTCGCAAGGCAAATAGGACTGCGTCGATTCCAGCCGGTGCACCAGACCGACCCGGATCAGGAAATCGAGATGTCGGTAGACGGTCAGCGGCGCGATCTTCCGTTGCTGCCGCTCCTCGAGGAGCGCGATCAACTCATAGGCCGAAACCGGCCGATCACAGGCGCGCAGCTCCGCGTAGGCTGCGGAGCGCGCCGGCGTCAATCGCTCACCCGCCGCCGCGCAGCGCGCCTCGGCAAGCTTGCGCCACTTTGCAGCAAGCGGCTGTGCTTTCACCTCGCGTCCAACCAAAGCTCAATTCCCCGGAAACAAACTGCTTGCACGTGATACTAACCCGATCGACGGCGATCCGGGTCATCGTTTGACGATACGCGCGTCGTGAAGCTGGTACACGGCACTTTCGCTCTTCTCCAATGCCTCGAATCGCCCTTCGAGCACGATAGGGTTCCAGGAAACCTGGATCCCCTCTTCGGCAAAGACCTCAACCGCGCCCGAAGGACCTCCGGGCATGTGAAAGAAACAGCCCGGCGGGTGCGTAGTCAGAACGAACCAGCTCTGCTCCATGCCCGCCTCCAGAGGCAACATGAAGCCCGTGATCCTGACCACCTCCCCGGAACGCGCTACGACGGCCTCGGGTAGCTCCGCTTGCAGCATCATGTCCTCGTAGCGAACCCGCGCCTGCATGAGATCGCTCCAGGACAGGAAGCCTTCTTCCTCAACCAGCGTCGCGTAGTCGTACGTCCGCAGGCTGATGACGTTGATGAGGATCTCGGTGCTTGCCTCGCCGTACTCGACCGCGATGCGATCCAGGCCCATCTCGCCGCCGACCACGGCGAACTCGACGATGCCATACTGATTGGTCGTTTCCTGCATCGAGACTTCTTCCGGCTCGAGCAACTGGCTCGTGCCTTCGATGGAAAACGTGGGCTCGGCATCCTCCACCGGCCGGCCATCCGGCGTTTCGACGCGAACGGCGATATAGGTGTAGTCCTGCTGCATCAGGTCGACGACGTAGCGGCCATGCTCGTCGAAGTAGCCGATCTCGGCCACCGGCGAGATTTTTACGTCGGTGGCATCGGCCGCTGCGATCGGCCGATCGGCCGGATCGAGCGGCTCGAAAGCCAGCTCATCCGCGGTCAGGCCGCCGGCCGGCTCCTCCGCCTCCTGCTCCGACGCCTGAGCGTTGGCCAGTGCGGCTATCGCAACAGTCGCTATCGCCCCGGCGCGAACCGCCATACTTCGATAAGCGCGCGACATTCTTCATCCCTCCGCCAGAGTCCTGGCAACGTCAGTACGGTAAGCTTGCACGGCGGGTATCGCCGCGGCAATAGCACCGACGCTGAAGAGGCCAAAAAGCAGTAGCGTCTGAGCGGGTATCCACGTCCACCCCGTCAGGGCGACGCCGCGCGTACTCTCGAGCCATCCGCCCAGCAACTCCATGGCGCCGTGACCCGCGAGAAAGCCGAGCGCGACGCCAAACACAGACAACAACAATCCTTCGAGGAGCATGGCGATCAGAAGTTCCCACCGCGTCGCGCCCAAACAGCGCAGGATCGCGAGATCGCCTCGTCTCGCCCGCAGCGAACCGTAGAGCGCCGCGAACACCGAAAGCGCCGCGGTCAGAATCAGCACCCACGAGAAGGCGCTGAGCCCGTCCAGACCGATGCCAATGAGCTGCAGGATTCGCGAGACCTCCATCGCGGGCGCCGCCGCCTGCAGCACTCCGTCGGCGTTGACCTCACGCGGCAGCGTCATGGCCGCCAAAGGCGAACTGTACTGGACGAGCATCGCCGTGATCTCGCGATCCGGATCCGGTCGATCGTCCCCGGCTACGTGGTCGTGGCCGTCCCCGTGGTCGTGGTCGCCATCGCTGACATGGCTATGATCGTCGTCGCCAGTATGGTCGTGATCGTCCCCGTGGTCATGATCGTCATCGCCAGTATGGTCGTGATCGTCCCCATGACCATGATCGCCATCGCCGGCATGGTCGTGGTCATCCCCGTGGTCGTGGTCACCATCGCCGGCATGGTCGTGATCGTCCCCGTGGCCGTGGTCGCCATCGCCGGCATGGTCGTGATCGTCCCCGTGGCCGTGGCCGCCATCGCCGGCATGGTCGTGGTCGTCCCCGTGGTCGTGGTCGCCATCGCCGGCATGGTCGTGATCGTCCCCGTGACCATGATCGTGATCGTGCGCGTGGAGGTCCCAAACGCTCTGCAGCGACGTCAGGATCAAACGATCGACCACTGTCCCGGTCGGCTCGAGCAGACCCACGACCCGATAGGGCTGCTCATCGTGACTGTGGCCTCCCTCTTCGAGGCCGTGCGCGCCCGCAAAAGTCGATCCAACGTCGAGCCCCGCGGATTCCGCTACCGCCGATCCCGCCACGGCCTCCAGAGTCCCGTCCCAGAAGCGGCCGGTCGCCAGCCCGGCTCCATAGAGTTCCGCATACTCCGCCGTGGTACCGACGATCCGGAAGCCGCGATAACTGTCTCCCAACGAGAGCGGAATCGCGGTTTCGATGCGAGGATCGTCGGCCCAGCGCTCGGCCTCTGCAAGCGGGATGTTCCCGGGCGGCACGTCGGCGTGGTAGACCGCGGAGAGGACGAGCTGGATAGGACTGCCCGTCGAGCCGAGCACCGCATCGATACCGCGGGCATCCCGCGACATCGTCTCGGAGAGCTGCGAGCCGGCCAAAAGCAGCAGCACGATGCTTGCCGTGCCCAGCGCCATCAGCAGCACGTTCACGGCCGAGGTCAGCGGCGACAGGCCCAGATTCGCTACCGCGAGGCGCAGCCAGGTCATGCCGGCACCTGCATCTCGAACTCGCCGTCGAGGCGGCCGCGTACGCGTTGGTCGTGGGTGACCACGAGCAAAGCCGCGCCGACGGTCTGAGCCGACGCCTGCAGCAGCGAAAGCGCCTTCTCCGCATGCCCGTCGTCCAGCGCCGACGTCGGCTCGTCGGCCATGATGAGCTGTGGACGGTGCACGAGCGCGCGAGCGATGGCGACCCGCTGCACCTGACCCTGACTCAGCATCGACGGTTTATGCTGCTCGAGGCCAAGCAGATCCAGCTGCTCCAGCAATGTCGAGACGCGGGCCGCGTCGACCGGGCCACCGGCAAGCCGCTGCGCGAGCAACACATTCTCCCTGACGTTCAACGCCGGCAGGAGATGAAAGCGCTGGAACACCAGACCGATGTTCCGCCCGCGAAACCGGTCGAGCGGTGCGCCCCTGAGTTCGGCGAGGTCCTGCCCCAATATACGGATCGAGCCGCTGCCGGGACGGATGAGACCGGCCAGCAGATGCAGGAACGTCGTCTTGCCGCAGCCGGAGGGTCCGATGACCGCCATGCTCCGGCCACGGTCCAGCTGGCAGCGCTCCATGTTCACCACCGCGTTGTCTCCGTAGCTGAAACCCAGATCGGTGACATCGACGGCAAGCGTCGCGGGATCGGACATCACTCCCGCCGGCTGCGGTGTCGTAACCAGCGCCACAGATGCGCGAAAGCCAGGAGCGAGGCACCGGCGATGGTTATCGGCTCTTCGTACGCCTCCAGCGGACCGACGAATGCCCCCAGCAGCAGCAACCCGAGACCAGTCAACGCGGCGCCAATGAAGAGCCCGCTGCCTTCGGTCGACCAGACCATCCGAACGACCCAGAGACTTGCCGGCGCCGCGAGAATCACGAGTATCTTGTGCACCAGCTCGCTCTCCGCGAAGTGGGCGGCCAGCGGCAGCAAGGTTGCCGCGAACGGCAGGGCCAGACAATGGATCAGGCAAAGCGTCGACAGGCCAGCCGCATAGAGATCCAGCGTCGAGCCCCCGGCGCTTGGTACGCGCAGCTCAGCGTTGGACGGATTCATAGTGTTCTCTCCAATTGCCCGATGCGCACCGTCGAGCATTGGTACGACCCGCCGTAGAGGGGGACTGCGGCCTTCGCTCTTAGCGCAAAGTTTTCCGTCCGGTCGCCATCGTCGGCGACCGCCGGGACCGGTTTCGCTTCCAAGGTATGGGCTCTG
Source organism: Woeseiaceae bacterium (assembly GCA_028277185.1). GTDB lineage: Bacteria > Pseudomonadota > Gammaproteobacteria > Steroidobacterales > Woeseiaceae > UBA1847. The sequence continues at coordinate 314,154 of JANQGQ010000012.1, read as the reverse complement.
AAAATGCAGAATTGATATGTTATATCATCCTTGGAGAATGCGGCAATCCACGTGGAGGCGGCCGCCCGGATCACCAGACGGACTGCGTCGAGGCCACCCGGCAATATCGCCCGTGGACTGACGATCGAACGTCTCGTTCCCAACCCCTGCTAACTGCCGAACGAGACGCGTGCGCGATTACTCGCGCCAGTCGGGCACACGCCCCGGCGTGTACGGAGCTCCGAGCTGCTCGAGTTCTGTCTCCAGCGCGCCAAGATCCGCCTCGACCGACCGGAGCCGCGCGAGCACGTCGCGGAACTCATCCGCCGCGATATCGTACGACTCCTCGTACATTGCCGGCACGTCCGAGCGGACGTTGAGCAAGAGTCCATAGACCACCGACGCACGTCGCGTAACGGACCACGGCGTGGGTTCGTTCCGCGAAGCGACGCTCGTGTCGCCGCTGAGCAGGACGACGAGCTCGTCGAGGCGCGCCTCGATCGCCCGCAGCCGTTGCTCCAGAGTTTCGTTCGCCGCCGGAGTTTGCGGAATGGCCGCTTTGAGATGATCGATCCGCTGATTCAGTTCGCCGGTCATCGCGCCGGCACCCATTACCGCACGATACAGCTCGCCGGCCTTGCGCTGGAATGCGAGTACGCCCGAGAGATCCTGACTCGTCTCCGGCCCCTGGGGCAGCGACTTGACCGCAAAGGGCATCGGACCGGCCACCTCCGTCAGCTCTCCCTGCTGCCGGACGGCAAGGCTGACGGTGTAGCGGCCCGGCGCGGCCAGCGGACCTTGTGGGTCCGTAGCCCACGGGGTCCGAAACGCCGGCGGCGTCAGGCGTATCGGGTCGGTCGGCGGCCAGCGCAGATCCCAGGCCGTGCGGTGCAGGCCCTTGGACGTCTCTCCCGGCACCTGGCGAACGATCGTGCCTTCGCTGTCGCGAACGATCAGGAGCACCGCCGGATCTTCCTCCCGGTCTTCGGCACGCACGGTGTCCCATGACGGGTACGGTGTGTCGCCGCCTTCCTTCTCGATTTCGATCTCGGCTTTGCGTCTGACGTCGCGGGCGGGCTCGATGCTTTCTTCGAGCCGATACGTAAACACCGCGCCGAAGGGCGGATTGGGCGCGGTGTAGAAGTTTGCGCCGAGGAAGCCCTTCTCGCCGACGCCGTATCGATCGCCGACGACATAGGACCAGGCGTCCCGGACGCCGAACAAATGCGTCGATCCGAGATCGTCGGTCTTCGTCCGCAGCGGCGAGTAGTCGTCCAGGATATAGATGCCGCGACCGAAAGTACCAACGACGAGGTCGTTCTCGCGACGCTGGATCTCAATATCCCGGACGTCAATCGTCGGGAAATTCGCCTTGAGCTGATGCCACGACGAACCGCCGTCCTGCGTAAAGAACACGCCGAACTCCGTGCCGACGAACAGCAGATCGGGATCGACATGATCCTGAACGATCGTATGCGCCGGACCGCGTTCGGGCAGATTGCCGGTTATCAACGACCAGGAACGTCCGCGATTCTCGGTCTTGAGCACGTACGGCTTGTAGTCGCCGCGTTTGTGGTTGTCGATAGTCGCAAAAGCTACGTCCGGATCGTGCAGCGAAGCAACGATGTCCTCGATGAGCGACTGATCCGGCACACCGCGGAACGTGTCCACGCGGCGCCAGTTTTCGCCGCCGTCCTCGGTGACGCTGAGTACGCCGTCGTCGGTGCCGATGTAAATGAGACCCTCGACGAGCTCGCTTTCCGAGAGCGCGATGGCGGCTCCGTAGATCGACGTCGAATCGTTCTTCGCGATCGTGTCGATACTCCAGACCCGGCCCATTACGTCGAGGGCGTTGCGATCGAGCTGACGCGTCAGGTCCGGGCTGACGGCACGCCAGCTGTTGCCGCGGTCGTCGGACCGGAACAGCTTCTCGGCCGCGTAGTACAGGCGCTTGCTGTTGTGCGGGCTGACGAGGAGCGGCGTGTTCCAGTTCCACTTGTAGTTGTTCTCGCCGCTGCCGGGATGCGGCACGATGAAGAGTCGTTCACCGGTGCTCTTGTCATAGCGCGCGAGACCGCCGTACTGATACTGCGTGTAGATGATGTTCGGGTCGTCCGGGTCGAACTGCGCCTCGTAACCGTCACCGAACAGGATCAGGTTCCAGTCGGCGTTGGTGATGCCGTGACGGAGCGTCGTGCGCGATGGGGCACACAGGGAATTGTTGTCCTGAGTACCGCCGCAGACGTTGTAAAACGGCTCCGCATAGTCAGGCTGGATGCGATAAAACTGCGTAATCGGCAGGTTGTGGATATGCCTCCAGTTCGCGCCGGTATCGAAACTCTCGTAGATGCCGCCGTCGCCGCCGATGATGAGATGGGCGGAGTTCTCCGGATTGATCCAGAGCGCATGATCGTCCACATGCCGGTGCTCGATACCTAGGACGGACCAGGACCGCCCGCCGTCGTTCGAGATATGCGTGAACGTATCGAGCGAATAGATCCGGTCCGGGATATTGGGGTCAACGACGAGCTCGTTGTAGTACTGCGGACTCGTCGTCATGTGGTCGGAGCGCTTTTCCCAATTGAGACCGAAATCGCCTGAGAAGTAGATGCCCTTTTCGTCGTCGTTGGCCTCGATGATGGCGTAGATACGATCCGGATCGCTGGGAGCGCCCGCAAGCCCTATCCGTCCCATATTGTCCTTCGGCAGACCGGCATTGATCTCGGTCCACGTTTCGCCGCCGTCGGTACTGCGGTGAACGCCGCTGCCGGGACCACCGTTTATCAGCGTCCAGACGTGCCGGCGCCGCTGATAGCTCGAGGCGACGATCAGGTTCTTGTCGCGCGGATCGACGACGAACTCATTGATGCCGGTGTGCTCGTCGACCGTGAGGATCGCCGCCCATGTCTCGCCGCCGTCAGTGGTCTTATACAGGCCGCGATCCCCGCCCGAGTTCCAGAGCGGCCCCTGCGCAGCGACGAGCACGGTGTCGGGATCGTCCGGATCGATCCAGATCTGGCTGATGTGGCCCGAGTCCGCAAGCCCCACGTTCTTCCAGGTCTTGCCGGCGTCGATGGACTTGTAGACGCCGTCGCCGAAACCGACGCTGCGCTGCGCATTGTTCTCCCCGGTGCCGACCCAGACGACGTTCGGATTTGTGGGATCGAGTTCCACGACGCCGAGAGCGTACGACCCCTCGCCATCGAACAGCGGTATCCATGTCGTGCCGTTGTTCTCGGTCTTGAACAGGCCTCCCGAGGAAACCGCCGTGTAGTAGACGTGGTTGTGCTCCGGGTGGAATGCGAAATCGGAAATACGACCCGAGGTCAGCCCCGGCCCTATAGTCCGGAGCGGCAGACCAGCAAGCGGATGAGCGTCCTCCGCTGCGTGGAGCGGTTCGACGATCAGGTGCAAGCTGACAGCCAGGCATACTGACCAGAATCGGACGGACTGAGTCATGGCGGTTCCTGTTGTTATTCCGCGTGTGGAAAAACGGAGTCTAGCGAAAATCCGTAGCGCTGGCGCGCAGAAACGCTTTGTAGGACCCGGCGGAGTGAAACGCCATCCCTGGCGTACTGCCCCCGGTACGGCAGAAGAGTCTATCAACTATGAGGGCGACTCAACGAACTCAGCTGACTTGCTCAACACTTCACGGCACCCGAAGCTATCTGCCTAAGCCACAAGGTGCTTCAGCACCCAACCGCCCTTGTGGCGGTATTGAGCCGCGTCCACATACTCCATCAACCGGAACGTAGTCCTGGATGCTGTCCTCCTGGAGAAGAACACTATAAGAAATCGGCAGCTTCTTCGTAGATGTACTCAAATACATCGGATGATTTTCTTCCTATAGTCCTTCTTTCTGCTGTATTCCAAATCCTGACCTCTCCCGTCGCAAAGTCGACGTAGTGATACTCATCCCCTTCATTGTTGAAAAGTATGAAGAGTTCATCAGGAAGTCCGAGCTGGGCTCGCTTTTGTTGAGTAAACCAAACTCCATCAGGAACCCTGGCCGTCCCCAGGCGATCGTCCGGTATCCCGTAGTACTCCAGCGGGCCGATTGCAACTGTCCCCCACGTTTGCAGGTACTGAACCAGAGACTCCGGGAACTTCGCATCAAGAGATCGTTCCGCTTCTCTTATTGTTTCTTTGGATGCTGGTGACCCGACCTCAAACGAATTCATGTGTGCTCGCACGCAGGACTTCAGCTTCTCGTAACTCGAACACACAGTCAGAATCCTTCCGCTGTCTCTTGCCAGTACTTGTAGCTCCAACGCCTGTATGCAAAAAAGTGTTTCCGTACACATCGCACATGTCGTTCACCCCACTCAGATTCGCCCAAACCGAACCCTTATCGACTATTCGCTTTGCTTGACCATGCTGATTGCTGCATTACATCGATCACGCCTTGGTTTGGGTTAGGATGGAGCACGCGATTGCCGTGATGGGACTGAGGAAGAACTTCATGTAGCGCGCCGCCGGGCATTTGCCCTCCGTGGTGAATATCCGGGCTACCAAGGCCGCGCGGAGGGTGCCCCAAGAGGCCCTGCTTCATGTCATTGACGGACCAGTTCCCCTCAATTCTTACGGGCACATCACCCGCGTCGTACCCCCGGCCTGTCGCAAGGTCGGGTGTCCTGTTTGGTACATCGCTACGTCAACTTCGTCCGAAATATTTCCTCTATGTAAGCGCCAAGTTTGGCGTCATCGTGAATGTTTTTCGTCTCGAGAAATATTACCTTGCCTGATTCGCAACTATTGAACTGAAATTCGAATCGCGATTCAGGCCAATGTGTAATCGTACCTACATATCCATCACTGTCTAAGTTCGCACTATATGAGTTGGGCGCCCGTGAATCATCGTAACTAATTGAAACACCATGGTCTTTCAAGGCCCTCAGTTCTTGCTCCAGAACTGTTTTAAGTCGCGTCATAGCGTTAACACTCCCCAGGCACTGTTATGTTACAGGCTTTCGGCATCTCGAAATCCGCCGGGTTGCGTCCCGGCACCCGAGCGTCCGGGCTATTGGGGCCCGGAATTCTCCCAGTACCTTGCGAATGCGGGAGTACGCGATTTGCGGGAACGTCGAATTCGACATACACATCTCCCTTAGGCGGATTCTTATACGTATTCGGGTTAGCAGGATCGGCGACTCGAGTCTGGCCACCACCGCCTTCTTGTACACGTCCAGTCGTCCGCATCTTTTCTAGTTCATCCGGAGACATGTACCTGCCGACTGTCTTGTTTGGTACACCTTGACCCGCCTTCTTACCGGCAGCCCCGCCTCCGGCTTTTCGAACGATCCAACCTCCGATTCTACTCAACGGGCGGGCCGCCGAAAACACAATACCGATGCCGTTCACAACATTCGGCTCTTCATAGAACTCGTAAAGGCCGATGGCATTGCCCGGCCCCGGAATGAAACTCAGGACAAAATAGTAGATCTCACCGCACTCAACGCACGGAGTAGACGGAATGGTTGAAACGTCGACTCCATAGCGTTCCAGTTCGTCGACACCACCCATGTAGTTCAGAATCAGCGGATTCCGGTTGCCGCGCAGCCCGTACGTGCCGCCGATGTTCTCGTCTCCCGGATGGGTGTAGATGTCGGACGTCGGTGAGCGCGGCCGTCCCACACCAAAGCAACCGTTCGGGCCGGCGATCGCACACCAGTTCGGCGGCGGCGGACTGGAGCCGCCGCCGAGAAAGCTCAGCGCCGTCAACACCCACTGGATCTCCGTCAGACAGGCACGCTCAATGCAGTATCCGGTCGGATCCGTGTAGTTCGGCGGGCTGTTCAGCACGTAGCTGAAGCGGTTGTACGACTGCGTATTGCCCGGCAGGCCGTTGACCGGATCCGGGCTCAGAAAACGCCGCATCTCAGCGTCGTAGACCCGGCCGTTCATGTGGATCAGCCCGTTGTTGTCGAGCTGCTCATGACCCGTGTAGCCGCGCGTCGAGTCCCGCGAACTGCCGATGATGCCGCCAATCTGACGCCAGTCGTGCCCCGAGCGGCTGCGTCCGAAGACGTCGTAAGACACCCGGGCGCCGGCAAAGCCGAAACTCGACTGCGCGATGACGCTGCCCTGATGGTCGGTGTGGAACACCTTGAAGATATCGCAGCAGGCCGTCGACGGACCGTAGATCGCGCCCACCATCCGCCCGTCCACGTACACGTGGTTCCAGAGATATTCGCGGTCCTCCGTCAGACCGGCGTAGTAGGTCGTTTGCGTCGGAGCGGAGCCACCGCCGGAGACCTTCTTGTAACGGCGCCGATCGCCGCCGTACGAGAACCTGAGGTACGAACCGCCCGCGAGATCGATCGTCTCCGGCTTGTTGAAGCTCGTCCAGCTGACCGACTCGCCGTCGCGGTCGTCGACATTGCCGTTCTGATCGTACTGGTAGTTGTTGCCCGCTATCTTGGTTACCGCATGGGGTCTCGACGAATTGTAGGACAGAATGCTGAACGAGCCGTCCGTATCGACTACTGATCTGACATTGCCATTCGGGTAGTAGTCGTAGTTGAAGTGCTGAACCGGCGCCGCACCGTTTAGTGAATACGTTCCGTTGTTGATGCGGCCCAGCCAGTCGTAGTTAATCCATTCCTCGTGTGTGCGGTAGACGCCGGAGTACACGCTCCAGTCTGTCTGCTTACGGCGCTTCAGGAGGCCGGTCCTGTCGTAGTCGTACTCGATATCGAACGACTCGATATCGTCCATTTCACGCCAGTAGAGAGTCTGAGCTTCGAGCAGTCCGGTTACGCGATCGTAGACCTTGGTGTCGGTTGTGCCTATGTTGAACTGATCGCCGTTCCACGCGTCCTCGATGTTCCCGCGCGCATCCCGCCGGTTGATACGATAAAGCAGCTTGCTCTGGTTGGCGTCGTACACCGTTTTGACGTCGCCGTACGCGTACTCGTAGCGCACGGCCTGACGGAATCCGTTGCCGGGGTAGGTAACTGTGTCGAGATATCCGTCCAGTGCGTTGTAGGCATAGTCGGTCGTGTACGTGCGCCCATCGACCGACGTTGTTTCCTTGCTCAACCGGCTGTAGACATCGTAGTCGAAGCTATCTACTTTCCCGCCGGGTGACTGCAGGGACTGCAATCGCCCAATGTTTTTGAGCGCGGCGCTCGTACCCCACGTCCAGACTGTCGTGCCTTCGGTTTCGGTAAGTTGCCGAAGCCTCGACAGACCGTCGTATTCCAGTACAACCGGAATCGTTGCTGGATTCGCATCGTCGTAGCCGATGAGTTCGCCGTGGCCGTTGTAGCTGTAACTCCAGGCGCCACGGTTGGCCTCGTTACGCGACACCTGAAACGGCCCGATCCCGTACTCAACGCTTGCCTGGTCGAGTATCACTGAGCCGCTGTCGATTACCTGCCGCATGCTCCCGAAGGCATCGCGGTCGGTGGTTACGAAGTAGCCAAGATGGTCGATGCTACGGACGAGGGAGCCGTAGACGTCGCTCACGACCGACGACTGTCTGCCTTGAGCATCGACATGGCGTCGCGTGAGCCCTTCGTAGTAAACGCGTGTCTGCTGAAGGGTCGAGACTGCTTCGTTTATCGGCCGCTCGACCGTCGTTGGCCGTCCGACGACGTCGTAGTAGACACTCTGCGAGTAAGCTGGATCTCCAGCGAAATAGGGGAACGTCGTCGTAGAAGGTCGACTGAACTGATCGTAACCAGTATCGACGTTCACCATTGCCGCTGCGGTGCTCCGCTGGCGTTGGCTCGATTGCCGAACCGGCCGACTGAAGCTGTCCAGGTAGTCCACGCTGTAACGGACTTCGCTGTCGTCGGTTCGCAGGAACGCCGTTCGAACGGACGCGCGAACGTTGGCAAGTGCAGTGCCGCAGTAAGAGTTGGCAGCGGAACAATCACTAAGCGAGTAAGTGATAGCGGTCCCGTCGGGCAGGTCGACTCGCTCGGCGCGCCCAAGTTCGTCGTAGTCGATCGATGTAGTCAGGCCGTTTGGATCCGTTATCGTTTCCAGATCTCCGTGAATGGTGTCCCACCCATAGGTAGTCGTTTGCCCGAGAGGATTGGTGACGCTATCGACCAGTGTCTCTTCCGGTGTCCAGCCGTACTGCGTAACCCTCACACCCGGGCTCAACGCAGCAAAGCGGCTCAACGCGTAGATGTTGCCGAAGTTGTTGTACGTGAACGTCATTCTGTTTTGGTACCTGGCGTCGCCCGGTTCGACGGTCACGGAGTTCAATTCGCAGTCGCCCCCGTTGTCCCAGTCATACTCAGTGGTCCGGGTGATCGCGGAACCAAAGGCGCTCGCGGTGTTCGATTTCGTGATCGTGCTGAGTTCCGGCCTGCCGAGACACCAGGTAGAGACGTTGTTGTACATGTTCGCCGGAGCCGTATAGGTACGGATATCGTAGACTGCGCCGGCGTGTATGCCGTTTGCGCTTGCTGCTTCAGTCGTCCGCTCCGTCACATCGTAGGGCGAGCCGTACTGATCAACGGTCACCGTCGTGACGGTTTCCGAGATGAGGTTGCCGTTTTCGGTACCGCCTGCCTCGAATTGACGCTTGGTCGTCGTGCGAGCGTAGGGATAGTAGTACCTTTCATACCCTGAGCCACGGTTGAGCACCTGATAGGCGGTCGTGCTTTCTGCAAACAGAGTGTTGTCTGCGAGCCGAATCTCGGTGCCCCGACGGCGTCCGCGGTAGGGAAATTGCCGGCTGAACCGTTCGATTACCCGGTTGCCGGTCCTTGAGTCTGTTGTGGTCCTGGTGTCGAAACCGCTCAGCCCGCGGCCGTTCAGATCCCGGATCATTCCGGCGTAGGTGTAGTCGAACCTGAAGCTTCCGCCGCTGCCGTCCGGATGCGTTACCCTCTCGACTACAGGCATCCCACTGATGTAGTCCACTGCCGGCAGCGCGGCGTCGGTGTAGCGCGTGTAAACCGACGAATCGCTCAACGGCGCGTAGAGTATGGAAGTCGCGTTGCCGAAACCGTCAGTGACACGATCAAGTAAATCCGGCACGGGCCCGTTGTGCCGCATGACGGTTACGGATCCGTTAGCGTTGACCGTAACCAGGTCGTCGAGGCCGTCGCCGTCGCTGTCGGTTCGATACGCGGCGATTGCGGAGGAAGACGAAATCGCCGTATTGATCCCTGCGTTCAGGTTTGTGCCGGTCGACCGGAACCAGTACCACGTATTTGTCGCGGTGTTCGGGACCAGGAGGTCTTCCATTCCGTCACTGTCCCAATCGAAGGCGACGGCGAGACTGATGTCCAGATTCGTTGCACTCGGTCCCGTAGAGCTGGCGCCGTAGCCTTTCCCCGTGGAGAGCCGGGTGGTGAGCGTGGTGGCACCGTTTCGCACGCTCACGGCATCGGTATACCCGTCGCCATTGACGTCCAGGGTGACGCCCCTGACTTCGGCATCGCCTGACCAGACGTCAATGGTCGTGAACTGGCCCGATACCTTCGTCAGGACCTGGTAGCGCATGACAGCGATACCCAGACCCCAGTTGATGTCGAAATACGTATACGGGATCAGGAGATCTTGCCGTCCGTCGCCGTTGACGTCCGGAGCATCGTGCTTACGCCCGGTACGGATCGCATCAAGGCGTTGGATGCCGTGAAGCGCCTGCGTAGCTTCTACTACCGTCGTTTTCTGACTCGAGAAACCGGATGCCTCCCGGTAGCGGACGCTGACTCTGCCGCCTTGTTCAAATTGGATTTCGGGAGTCGGCGGCGAGAACCCCTCTCGCCAAACGAGGTCATCCCGCCCATCGGCATTCATGTCCCATGCCAGCGCATCGCCCGGAACCGTCGCTTCGACCGGCGTCCCGGTGTCGGTTGGCGCGCCACTCAAGCCGCTCGCACCACCCAGCATGACCCACCAACGGTTGCCGGTGTGTGGAAACATGACGTCATCGAACCCGTCCGTGTTGTAGTCGATCACCAGCGCCAACTCGTGACTGCTGCTCGACACCCCGGTGTTGCCGGACACCGGATAGCTACCGGATGCCGAGGCCAGGCGGTATTGCCACGTACCGCTGCTGGTCGGGTACGCGAAGTCGTCTCTGCCATCTGCATTGATGTCGAGCACTAACGGGCGCGCGCCAGCCGGCACCATTCCGCCGAGAACACTGGACGTGGATATTCCGGGCACTCCATCCTGATACGAAAACTCGAGGGGCTCGAGGCAGTCCCCGACCAAACCGACGCATTCCCCGATGTATTCGATTCGCGACTTGTTCGTCGACGAGAGAGCGTTTTCGTAAGTGAGCCAGTACCGGCGAACGAGACCCGTCAAAACCGAGTCGGAATAGACGTCTATCCAGCTTAGTCGCTTCTCGTCCGTAACCTCGCCGCCCGCTGCATAGCCGGTGTCTACGTCACCGGCGGGATGGTCAACGTAGTTGAAGTCAACGACGTAGTGAGGAACGATAATCCCGCCGGCGATATTTCTGGCGTATTTGATGGTGTTGATTCGGTAGTCACCGAGCGGCGGACCGTCGTTGTAGTATGCGAACTGGATGTCGTTGCCGTGTCTGTCCCGGATCTTGCTCACGGCCCAGGTACGGGCCGTGCTCGAGTAGCCGGGCGCAAGCGACAGAATGCGTGAATCTGCGGTGTTCCCGTACTCGTAGATCAGCCCGTCCTTCGACTCGACCTGAAACCACGCCGGTCCGTTGCCGGCACTGCCGTAAGCCGTAATTCGTGCGATCAGATCGACTTCGGTCCGATACGTCGAACCGTTCGCACCGTATGTACCGGAGGTCAGTCGAAGTTGATTGCCGTCCAGGCAGTAGCGGTCATCCTGTTCCAGCTCGACACCCATCGAGTCGCCATTCTGCGCGAGCGTCTTCGGGCATCGGTCTATCGATGAGACTCCGGCAATGCCCCATCCGACGCCCGCCACGGATTCCTCCCGCCGGTGGCTATAGACCAGGCTTAGTTCAGGCTCCAGGCCGTTGATCCCGGGTGGTGTGAAGATCGGCACGGTGTACTGAAGCTCACCGTTGTCCGATACCGAGGCGTAACCTTCGGTTGTTCCGACCGGTGGCAAGGCACTGGCTGCCGGGCATAGCAGAAAGAGACTGCCGATGGACAGAAGGTAGCTGGCGATTTGTGTAGGACTACTCATGACTGATCCGGGATTTCATGTCGGGTTAGTGCATGCGGCTGCGCGCGCGGCGGACGCGCTCGTCGCTGTCCTGTTGCGCCGACGCAGCGGCGGCTTGGGACTGCACATCCGCTTGGGCTTCGAGCTCTGAGAAGGAGAACCGGTGCAGCTCCTGTCGCTTGGCATCGACGATCAAAACGACAAACTGGGGTTCGGGATACCGTGCCGTATGCCTGGCAGCGATAAACGCAAGCCCGGAGGCATCCGCGGCGGTCAGCTTCCTGAAGTTCTCCCCGGCAACGAGGGTCAACTGATCGGCAGACGCATGCACGGATTCAAACCAGCCCCGCGCTTTCCATCGCTCGATCCACTCGTCGTCAGCGAACGTCTGGGCGGGTATGGCCATCGTGATTGCCACGAGGAGTGCTTCATGAAGACGCATCGTTCGGCTCCTGAGCAATAGTGATGCGTTCGGAGTACGTGACGTCCGGCGATGCTGTCAACGACGCACGATGGGACACGCGCCGGTGGGGATCTGGAGTTACGCTAAGTAGCCGAAAACACTCTATATGCGCTTTCGGTCATAAGTACTTCCCGCATATGCGGAATCCAGCTCTTTTGTGTATTCGCGATTGAATTTGTGTTTCGGAGACGTTCGCTCCGTGATGAGCTTCCAACTGACACGAACTCTACCCAGCGGTGCGCTGGCTTTGCCGGCCGGATATTCAGACCGGTGTTCTGCGGTGGCCGGTTGAACGATCGGGCAGCCGAACAACCGTATCGTCGGGCTCCAGCGTCGTGGATGCGCTTGTCGCGCTAACTGGCCGCGGTGAGGTACTCGTCCAGGGTCTGGTGAAAATGCCGAATGCGGATCTCCTGGTAGTTGCCGAGCTGCACCTCGTTGTTGGCTGAGGCGACCAGACCGTCCTGTACGTAGGGCATGTTCGACATGTCCTGATCGATCACCGGTCCGAGAATCGGCAGCTCACTCGCCGCTGACCAGGGCTCGTCTTCGTCGAGCCAGTGCATCGGCACGCCGCGGGGCTTGCTCGCGCCTTCGCTTACACGCTTTAAGATCATGACTTCCATAATGCACTCGTCGACCACGCAATCGCGTGGCCGCCAGCGATAGACGATGTTCGGCGCGAAGCCCGCCCACGGCGAGAAGTTTGGAAACACGTTGTATACCAGCGCGTCCAGAGTTTCGGCGTCGGTAACAGCCGAGTAGTCGCCGCCCTGGGCGCGGCGAAACGTCTCTCGATTGAGCGCGCCGAGCAGCCGGCGCGGCTCACGGTCCCCGGGATCGCCCCCGGCATCGCCCAGAAGTTCGTCCGCGGATCCGGGCTTACCCCAGAGGTTGAGCATGCCGCGCAGAACCTCCTCTTCCGTGACGCCCTGCCCGAGATGCGGGCTGGGCGCGGCAAAAGCGGTCAGGTTGCGGTTCACGTGACGGCCGAGTATGTCGTACTGGGCGTTGGCGTCGGCGATCACGGGCAGAATCTGCGGATGAGTGGCGATGACGTGGTAAGACTCCATGAAAGCCTCCATCGCTACTTTCCAGTTGCAGCGGATCACCTTGGCCACGTGTGCCGCCTTGTAGCAGTCCTCGAGTCGCCACCGCTCGAAGTGTGCGGGCAGCACTTCGAGGTACTCCTCGAGCGGTGGCGCATCGATGTCCATATTGAGGAACACGAATCCGCCCCAGGCCGCGACCCGGGCCTCGGGTAGCTTGAGGTCGGCGTCGGACAGGTGCTCGAAGTCCCAGCGGCAGGGCACGCTCTTGATGCTGCCGTTCAAATGCCAGGTGAAGCCGTGGAACGGGCAGCGAAAGTCCTCGGTCTGGCCCGACTCGGTGCGCAGCTTGCGTCCGCGGTGCAGGCAGACGTTGTAGTACGCGCGGATCTCATCAGCCGCGACTCGCGTCACGAGGAAGGACTTGCCGACGATGTCGTAGACGTAAACATCGCCAACGTTCGGGATGTCCTCCTCCCGGCATGCCATTTGCCAGACCTTTGGCCACAAGCGATCGACCTCGCGGTCGAAGAACGCCTGCGAGGTGTAGCGGGACGCCTCGAGCGGCGCCGAACCGAGATACGTCGAGTGCTCCGCAAGGGTCGGCGGTACCGCGTTGGTGTCGCGGGCGAGATAGTCCTGGTAGGAAGGTCCTTCGCTGCGAGCGGCGCCCGGCTTCCTCCTGTCGCTCATGCCGCCGTGCAGTGGTCGGCCAGGAGCGGCTCAATACGCAGTTCCGGCGGGACGTTTTCCGGGCCGATGCGGCGGTCGAGTTCCTCGTGCCAGTGATAGATGCGCCGTTCCTGATAGGAGAGATAGATGCCCTTGAAGCCGGCGGACTCCACGGATTCCTGGATGTGGGGTGCAAACTGTGTGTCTTCTTCGAGGATACGCTCGAAGTTGGAGATACGGGTGCGCCACAACTCGTGGCCCTGGGACCCTTCCGGTCCGAACCAGTGCACGTCCACGGTCATCTGTCGTGCGCCCTTCGGCCAGAAGGTCAGGATCGGGATACCGGTTGCGGCGACCGGCGTCACGAGATTCGGGTAGAAGTTGTACGAGGCGTTTTGCCGGGCAAAGATCTCCGGTGCAGTGTCGATCACGGGCATCCCTACAGCGCCCGGGTCCTCCCAGCCCTCGCGGCGGTGCGGCGTCACCATTAGCGAGTTGCCGTTGCCGTAGAGCACGTGGTGGCTGCCGCGAGAGTCGAGGAAGCGATCGACGGTTTGCGGATGGATGGACTTGAGATGATACGTTTCCAAGAACGCGTCGAGCAGCACCTTGACGTTGCATGCAATGTCGAAGCTCGAAGAGTGGATGTGGTGCAGCGTATCGAGCTGCATGTCTTTCCAGTGATCCGGCATCGGCGCCATCGCCTCGATGAGCGGCGGGGCATCGGGATCCTCGTTGAGGAACACCCAGTTGCCCAGCTTCTCGCAGCGAACCCTGGCAAGCCCGAAACACTTCGGGTCGAAGTTCGGGAAATCACGCCGCTCACGCACGGCAGTCAACGCCCCTTCCAGGTCATAGGTCCAGCCGTGATAACGGCAGAAGAATCCCTTGGTTTCGCCGGCTTCGTCCTCTAAAAGCGGAGCGCCGCGGTGCCGGCAGGTGTTGTAGAACGCGCGGATCTCGTTGTCCTTGCCGCGAATCACGACGATCGGCGAGCCGGTCTTGCGCCACAGGCGAAAGCTGCCGGGCCTCGGCAGTTCGTCCTCGTGCAGGCAGTAGAGCCAGGACTTCTTCCACAGATGCTCCATCTCCAGCGCCAGGAACGCGGGGTCGGTGTAGCGTGCGCCGGGGATCACGGCCAGTTCGGGAAAACCCTGCGGCGGTTCCTTGCGGGTTTGTTCGGCCTGCATGCCTTCGAACAGGCGGCGTTCCGTGACAGCGTCCACGATAGATATCCCTGCAGAAAAAAGTCAGGACAGATTGTTTTTTATCGTGTAGGCACTACCCGAGCCAATGCGTAGTTTCCGAAGGGCGCTGAAAGGCGGCACGCCCGTCGCCGGGCGTGCCGCAAGGTTCTAGCGCCGGAGTTTTCCGGAAAGATTAGTGGGTAAAGAGGTCCCCAGCTCGTCGATTTCGACAATGGGCCAGCCGAGCGTTTCGAGATCCGAAAGGATCTCCGCCTTGTCGCCGACGACGACCGTAATCATCTCCTCGACGTCGAGGTGCCTTTTGGCCAGCTCATTCAGCTCTTCGACACTGATGTTCATCAGAATATCGTGCTGCCGCCGCGGCCAGTCGTCGTCAAGTCCGTAGCGCTGCGTTTGCGCCATGATGTTGACTTTATGATTGGGCGTCTCGTAGGCCAGAGCGTTGCGCTGGCCGATGGCGAGTCTCGTCGAGGTGAGTTCTTCCTCGCTTATGCCTTGACCGGAAATGGCACCCATCTCGGCAAAGATCTCCTCAATAGCTGCCGCCGTGACGTCGTTTCGCACGCTGGTTCTGACGACGTAGCGCCCGGAGCTTTCGTTCGCTCGCACATAGCCGAATGCTCCGTACGTGTAGCCTTTGTCCTCCCGAAGGTTGAGGTTGATCCGACTGTTGAAGGATCCGGCAACGGAGTGATTCAGAAGGTTCAGTCGGTAGTGCTCGCCCAGCGAATCGTAGACGACGCTTCGAGCGGCAACACGAATCTCCGACTGCTCGGCTCCCTCCTGATCGACGAGATAGATCGTGCCGCCCTGCAACTCGGGGAACGGCTGTATTTGTGCCGCCGCCGGGACAGGCTTGCTCTCCCATCCGGAGAACACCGAGAGCTTCTCCATCACCTCGGCCTCCGTAAGGTCCGATATGACGAGGACCTCTGCAACGGAAGGCGAATAGTGCTGCTCGTAGAAACTCCGAACGTCTTCAAGCGTGACGTTTTCGACGGACTCCTCGTGACCCATGCTCGAGTACGCGAAGTTGTTGTCGGAACCGAAGAGCAGCAATGGCACAACCCCGGTCGCTACGCCCGGCGCATAGTCCTTGCCGATCGCAATGAGCTTCAACGCCTGCTTCTGCCAGCGGTCGAACTCCGAGGGGTCGAACTTCGGTCTGGTCAGTCTCTCGGCCGCGATCTCCAGTGTCTCATCGAGATTGGCTGTCAAGCCGCCGGCGCTCATGAACGCATACTCTCCGTCGGTGTAGAAGCGGAGGTTCGAGCTGAGTTTGGCGAGACGAAGGTTGAGGTCCTCAGCCGTACTGAGTTCCGTGGACTCGTTCATCGTGTAGGCCGTTATGTTCGCCACGCCCAGTTTGTCGCGCGGCTCATGCTGCAGCCCGACCTTCATTCTCATCAGGACCGACGTCGTGGGGACCTCGTCGGTCTGTACGCCCATCACGCTGATGCCGTTCGGCAACTCGGATTTCCAGGTTTGCAGGGACTGCAGGGCCGGCACGGGGCCCGCCGGCGGCATCACGCTGCGATCGAAGGAATCGGACACTTCGGGGACGGCGGCAGAGACGGCGGTGGCGGTATTCGGCTCCGCGGAATCCAATGCGGTCAGCTCGCGCCCGGGAAACGACCAGTTGTCCGGAGTCTCCAGCGTGTCGAGTTCTCCCTCCGGCACGATTCTCAAATAGACGCCCGGCTTGTCTTTCAGGTATTGCTCGAATACACGAACGATGTCCGCTTTGGTCAAAGCGTCGATATCTGCAATGTTGGTGCCGATCTGATTCGGACTGTCCAAAAGCGTTTCCATGATGGCGAGGTAAGCAACCTTGCCGCTCACGCTTTGCATCTGATAGATAGCCCGTGCCTTGGCACCGTTCTTGATCTTGATCAGATCGTCGTCGGTAGCACCGGTCTCCGCAAACTCCTGCAGCGTCTGCTCGTAAGCCAACTGGACGTCGTGCAGAGAGTAGCCCTCGGCCGGAATGAGACTGAATGACAAAGCGCACGACAGCTCGCCGCAGGAGTGACCGCCGGTAGCTGAGGCCGCCAAACCGGTACTCTGGAGTCTCCGGTAGAGAAGGGACGACGTTCCCCTGACGAGGATGTTCGACAGCGCGTCGAGCGCAACCTCGTCAGGATGGCCGAAGTAGACTGTCGGCAGCGAAATCCGCAGCAGTGGCGCCGCTACCTGGTCTTCCATCGACAGGTAGCGATCGGCGTCGAGCGTTACCGGCCACTTCTCGGCAGGTTCGACAGCCGGACCTCGCGGAATGGGTCCAAAGTACTTCCGGACCCATTGCAGGGTCTCTGCACGATCGAAATCGCCGCCAATGGTGAGCGTTGCATTGTTAGGCCCATACCAGCGCACGAAGAAGTCCTTCAGATCGTCGACATCGACACGATCCAGATCTTCAACGTACCCGATCGTCATCCAGGAATACGGATGGCCCGGAGGGTACAGTGCCTCCACGGTCCGCTCGAACTGCAGCCCGTAAGGCTGATTATCGTACATCTGCACCCGCTCGTTCTTGACCGTGCTGCGCTGGATTTCGAACTTCTCCTGCGTGACCGCCGGCAGCAGAAAACCCATTCGATCCGCTTCGAGCCACAGCATCTTCTCGAGCTGGTTTCTCGGGACCGTCTGATAGTAGTTGGTACGATCGATATTCGTGCTTCCGTTCAGCGTGCCGCCGGCATCGTTGACGATCTTGAAGTGTTGATCGTCCCCAACGTTCTCCGAACCCTGAAACATCATGTGCTCGAAGAAATGGGCGAAGCCCGATTTCCCGATCTCCTCCCTCGCCGAGCCGACGTGATAGGTGACATCGACGTGCACGAGCGGATCGGAATCGTCGTGATGCAACACAACCGTCAGTCCGTTGTCGAGCACGTACTTCTCGTAGGGAATTACGATTTCATCACCGACCCTATCGACCTTTTCAACGAGTTCGAATCCGCGTGTTGATTCGTCAACCGCAGCGCAGGATGCAGCCAAAAAACCGATCACCGCGACAACAAATGGTCGTACGTATGTCATTCCAGGTTCCTCATTGGAGTAGCGCCCGAGCCGTCGATGCGACGAAACGGGCGCAGCTTGAGTATCCGCAATTCCTTAGAATTGCTTGCTTAGGTTGATAGTGAAACGGCGCAAGCGGTTATCGCCGTAGACGCTGAAGCGCCCATCGGTTGGCGAGAAGCCCGCGCGCGCCTCCGGTACTTTGTCGAAGACGTTCTGGATTCCAACCCGCATCTCGAGGCCCTCGAACATGCGGTTGACCGTCGCATAGAGCGCGTCCACGTCCAGCCGAAGAAAGAGATCATGATAGGTCTCCGACGGTATCCTGTCGGAGCCTTGCCGGAGAACGCTCTGGTCGATCACGATGTCCGGTGAAGCTGCTGAATACACGAGATAACTATCGTAGTGCTGCGCGTTCCAGCCGAGCGACCAGACGTTGGCGGGACTGGTCCAGGTCAGGCCGAAGTTCGCACGCCACTCCAGCGGCCCGTTGTCGAAACCGACGCGATCTACGACGTCGCTCGTTTCGGTAAACTGCTGTGCCACGCGGAACATTTTGGTTGCCACCGCGTAGAACCGAAAATCGCCGTATCGATTGGTTTCGATGAACTGATCGATCTGGATATCCAACGCTTCCGACTCCGTGTTCGCGAAATTCAGCAGCGACCGGTCGATACCGGTTACGCGTCCCGCCTCGAATCCGGCATCGATATCCTCCTGCGTCAGCTCAGCACGGGAGACCCGGCCGGGCAGGAGATCCTCGTTGTCGAGAATGAGCTGGTTGTCCGCGAACAGGATCTCATCGGTCTTTTCGATGACCGAGTAGTCGAGTGAGAGCCGAAAACCCGGAAAGGCGCGCGGTGTAAGGATGGCACCGACGGACCAGCTCTCGGATTCCTCGGGTATCAGATCCGGATTGCCGCCGAACAGCACTTCTCCCTGAACGACGAAACTCTCACCGTTTCGCTTGGGGTCGTTGCCGACGATGAAGAAGTTCTCATTGGTCTCACGGAATATCTGTCCGACGGATGGCGGCAGGAAGCCGGTGCCGTAGCTCGCGCGCAGCAAGAGATCGTCGCTCACCTCATAGCGCAGACCCAGCGTGTAGTTGAAGGAATCGAATTCGTTGCGATCGGTCTCGATCGGATCGGCCGGCAGTTCGCCGCGCGCATCGACGCGGAACTCTTCGGATGCGGCCGGCGATTCCGTCGTGTAGTCGTCGTAGCGCCCCGATATCTGAAAGTCCAGCGCCTGCACCAGCGGGATATCGTTGGCCTGAGAGAAAATCGGTATCAGCACCTCCAGATAGGCGCTGTCCGTCGACTGATCGCGGCTCGGTACGTAGTCGGTATTCAGGCTTCCCGGAACGCCTGAGAAGAAAGCGTAGCTGTCGAAGTAATAGTCTTCCAGCTCCTCGTCTCTGGTCTCGATCAACGCGGATACGTTCACCGAGCCGGCCGGCAGGTCGAATACGGGCCCGGATGCACGGACGGCGAAGTTCTTCAGCAAGGAATCCCTGGGTCCTATGATGTTGTTCGGCGAAACGACAGCGAAAGGCGACAGGTCGAGCGGAAACGTGGAAGTGTCGCGAAATACGTCCAGGGTACCGGCGTCGATCGACGGGTTGATACCGAAAAAGGTGTCGAAACCAGGTGCGGTACCGATCTGCTCGGTGCGTGCCCGGCTCCAGTTGTAGTCGGCGGTAATCAGCCAGTCGCCCGGCAACTGGTAGGTGCCACCGCCGATGATTGCCAGGGACTCCTGCGTAACGGTCGTCTCGGAGCCAACACCGGGGACCGGATAGTTCACGCTCACAGGACCCTGAAACGGGTTGCCGGGCACGTCCCCGGGCATAAAGACTCTCGGCTGCGTGGTCAGCGCGAGGCGCTGTCCCTCGTTGTTGCTGAACGAGGAATCGAGATAGAGCTCGAGGTTCTCGGTGAAGTCCCTGCGTACCGAAAGACTGACGCTATAGACCTCAGGCGACTGGCGGATCGGCAGCAGATTACCGTCCAGATCCTGAGCCGGGTCGGTGTTGAACTGGCCGGCATTGTCGATCAGCGCCTGGCCACCGTCGGACGCAACCCCGGCATAGCCGACAGGCACGAAAGTGATGTTGCTGCCAAGATCCGTTCCGTCATCCAGTACCAGGTTGCCGACCGGGGAACTGATGTTCGGCGTCGCCCCGACCGGCGGCGTAAAAGTTTGACCGAAGTACTCACTCGGGTTGTTTTCCAGGAGCACGTTCAGGCTATCGCGGCCAAAGTCCCTTTCGCCGACGAGAAGCTCCCCGGACCCGGTATAGCTCCCCGTGAGCAGGACGTTGGTTCTGCCGCCCTCCAGGGCAAAGCCGTAGCTGGCGTCGACCCGATACTCGTTGAAACTGCCATCGAAGGTATCGCCGTATTGCACTTCGACCTCACCGCCCCTGAAGTCGCGACGCGTAATGATGTTTATGACGCCGCCCGTTGCGCCGCCGCCGTAAATGCCGGATGCCGTGGCGGGCAACACTTCGATGCGTTCGATCGAAGCAAGGGGTATGCCGTTGATGTCGGCCTGTTGGAAGTTGAAGCCGCCGTTCGATTCCGACGCAATCTGCGCGCTCACGCGTGGAGCCCGCCGGCCGTTCACCAGAATCAATGTCTGCGCGGCGCCGAGCCCGCGAAGGTTCACGGAGCTGGTGTTGCCGATCTCGCCGAGACCGTTGCTGAATTGCTGCGTCGTACCCGTCGCCGTGTTTTGGGGAAGCCGCGTGCGAAAGAAATCCTCGAGATTGCCGGCGAACGAATTACGGATGTCATCCGAGTTGAAAACGATGTAGGGCTGAGCGTCGTCCTCGAAGCGCCGCACGCCGACGTTTCGTGAGCCCGTTACGATGATCACATCCATGAGGCCGCGCAGTTCTTTCGCCTCTTCCTCGCTCTCGATGACGCCGAGATCGCGAAGCTCTTCGATCGTGATCGTGGTTTCCTCTTCGGGCCGCTCCGACGGTTCGTCGGGCTTGGCTGCCGGATCCGCGCTTCGTTGCCCGCCTGCCCGGGAAATCGCGGACTGACCGACTATGAGGGTTCCATCGGCGTTCTTCCGGTAGGGAACGTCAGCGTCCCCGAGGAGCTTCCGTATCGCTTCGTCTGCCGTAAAGCGGCCCCGAACGCCGTCGGACTGAAGACCCCGGATATCCGAGTCCCTGAACAGAACCTCGTTGCCGGTCTGCACGCCGTACTGCATGATCGCGGAGCCCAGATCCTGCGCATCGATATCCAGATCGTATGTCTCTGAAGTCTGTGCGAAGGCCGCGCCCGACCAGCCGAAGATAGTTGCGGCGGCCGCTGACAGCATGAGCCTCTTCAAGGGCTCTCTTGTTGGAATTTTCATCGTTCCCCCGTTTCCATCTACATGCGGACTCGTTCTTGTCCTGTTCCAATAGACGTTGGGGAAATCGAAAGCTTCAGCAGAAATTCGAGATTCTTTCCGTCAGAGTCCCGATGCGCAGCAGATTACTCTCGCCATACCAGCGTTATCTCGTCGCGTCCGGTGCGCTCGGCTTCCAGCGGGTGAAGCGCCTCTAGTGCATTTACGAAGGACACCGCGCGTCCGCCGGAATTGAATACGCCACTGATCTCCAGACCGCGAACGCGCCGATCGTTGGCGAGGACGAGTTTTTGCAGACTGTATCTGTTCATTTCGTCGACCACACTGGCCAACGGCCGTTTGCGAAACACCAACTGACCGCTCCGCCAACTCGTTTCCTCGACGGTATCGGTGACGACTACCTCGGGCGCCGACGCGACTCTTGCGATGAGTCGCTGGCCCGGGGTCAGCTCGATCGGGTCCGGCGGCGCCTGAATGCCTCCTGCCGGGGATGCGTCCTGCCGGCGCGAGACGTCATTCACTTCGACTCGCCCTTCCACCAGCGTGACCTCGACGAGGTCCTCCCGGTCGAAACGGACATCGAATGCAGTGCCCAGCGCCAGGACGCGCTGATCGCCGGCCTGAACGACAAATGGGCGTGCGACGTCCTCCTTAACCTCGAAGTACGCCTGTCCGCGCAACAGCCTGATGAGACGTTCCGACGATGAAAACGAGACCTCGACGAGGGAGTTTGTGTTGATCGAGACTACCGAACCGTCGGCCAGCGTAATCGTCGACCGCTCGCCGACTGAAGTCTCGAATACTTCAACGTTGCCGGGCGTCTGTACCGTTTCCGTCGGCAGCGCATCCGAACCGCCTCCGCGAAACGACGGTACGGCGACAAACGCCGCCACCAGCGCAATGACGACACCCGCCGCCAGCGCCGCAAGTCCGCCGCCGGTTCGCGAAGCAGCCGCCGACAGCCTGCCGCCGGTACGCTCCGCCTGCTGATCGGCGCGCGCCTCCTCGAGCATCGCCACGATCCTCGCGTCGGTCATATGGCGGTCGACCACGGCATTGCCCCTTTGAAGGCGCAGGAACATGCGCTCGTGGGCCGGATCTTCCTGCTTCCAGGCTTCAAACGCGAAGCGGTCTTCAGGTGTGCAGTCCTGAGCGCCCAGTCGAACGAGCCAGAACGCTGCCTGATCCTCGATGCTCTGTTCCTGATCCGTAAACGTAGTCACGCCTTTTGATCCCTATCCCGTACGGCAAGGCCGATGATTTTTGTCGCCGACATCAAATGCTTGTCGACTGCACTGATCGAAATCCGAAGCTGTTCGGCGACCACCTGTCGTTGCTGGCCGTCCACGCGACACAAGAGGTAGATTTGCCGGGTCCGTGGAGGAAGTCCCTCGAGCGCCCGAATCACCCGCTCGAGATTCTGCCTGCTCTCCAGGACGTTTTCGGGCGACAAACCTGCAGGCGAATGAGCATCGTCGTCGTACTCCAGATGGACGCGCCCGTCTGCCCGCTGCTTCTTCCGAAGATGGTCGATCCACACGTTCGAAGCCGTTCGCATGAGATACGCTTCACCGTTTTCTATGGTGCTCGTCCGGGTCAGGCCGGCGAGTCTCGCAAATACTTCCTGAACCAGGTCCTTCGATACTTCCGGCGGTGCGCCCCGACGATCGAAGTACCGTGTCAGCGCACTCCCGTATTCGCGTGCGTAGGCCTCGAGTCGATTCCTCGTCCACGCCTCAAGGCTGTCCCGGCCCTCGAATGTGCCTCGCTTCGCCATGTTCTCCCGCATTACGGTCCGCGTCGCTTGCCTCTCACATATAAGACGCTGGCAACGGACAAAACTGCAGTTGTAAAACATCTACGACTGGTGAACGACTCTATCACGGCGTTTTCCACGTGTAATCAATGACTTAAGGAGGCAGATAGCCCCGGCAGACCCGCTTGCGGCATGAACCCAAGCGATAATCCCGCAAATGTCTGCAGTACTCCGGGAACATGCTCTACTCTCGCCGTTGCTACGACATCAGCCCCCGTCTCAGATTCTCGTAGTCGGTTTCGATCGTTGCATCATGCTGATTGGAGTCCCACTGAACCTGGCGTTTGCGATCACGCGACGCAATGCACCCTCGAGTTCCCGTACGTTCGACCCGAGCCGATCGGCAATCGGGACCGCGACATCGTGGGGAAGGTCGATAGACTCGAGTTTCGCCTTGCTCTTGAGGATAGCCACCCGTGTTTCGAGATCGGGTGGGTCGATGGAAACGCTCAAGCCCCAACCGATCCGAGTGGCTGTATCGCACATTGGCCCGCGGGCCACAGCCCGGTGGCAACGGGCGGCTGGTCGTCCAGCTCCTCGCCTTCAATGACGAGTTTGACGGACCGCCGCGTCGAAATCGTGTGGAACACCGAGCGCTGTCTGTAACGTAGGTAAAGTACCGCCTCTTCACACAGCTGGCTGAGTCGCCCACTCAGTCGGAAGATGTCATCTTCCCTCACTGGTACAATCAAGCTAAGTCGGAAGTAAAGCGACTTGAAGCGCTTCTCTACGAAGAACAGCTCGAGTCGGCGAGACAGGCAGCACACGAGATGCTGGCGTCAAACGAGAAGTGATCTTTGTCTGCCGTACGTTGCAAAATTTTCGCGAGGCACCAGGCATGACCTTACAGCATATTCTCCGCGCAGCTTTGTTGATTGCCCTGGGCCTCGTCGTCCCCGCGGCCTGGGCTCAGGAATACCTGACAGGAATGTACCGGCTGACCCGTCCGCCGGCGGAGATCGTCGAGCCGGACTTCGCTCAGGCGCTCGACAAGATCATCGAGAAGGACGAGAAGCTGCAATGGCAGATCTACGTGCCGGAGCAGTACACGCCGGAGCGTCCCGCCGGGCTGTTCGTCTACATCGACCCGGACGGCCACGGCCGGATTCCCGATCGCTGGACGCCGGTATTCGACAGCCACAACCTTATCTGGATAGGTGTCCGTCAGACTCAGCGCGACCCGGACCCGACCCGCCGGATCTGGCAGGCGATACTCGGTGCGCGGGCGGTGGAAAGGGACTACGTAATCGACCTTCAGCGCATGTATGTTGGCGGTACGCGCGACACTGTCCCGCTGGCGGTCAGCACGATGCTGACGGCGAACGAATTCGAAGGCGGCATCTATACGCGCGGCTCGTTTTTCTCCCCGAAGCTGACGCCCGATCATGTCGAAGCCCTGCAGCGCAAAGCGCATGTTTTTATCACGGGTACCAACGACCCCGGCAAACGCCAGATTCAATCGGACTACGAGTTGTATCAGCAGCGCGATATATCCAACGTCAAATTGATATTCGACAACCAGCGGCTTGGCGACGTCGGGAGTCCGGAGCAGATGGACGAGGCTTTCCGGTTTCTCAGATAAGCCGGTGCCGCCGGTTGCTTGCGGCGTTCGACGAACGAGGCGCGGTGCCCTTCTCCGCCTCGGTCAGGCAGCGTCGAGGCTCAAGCCGATGAGGTTTTGTACCTGTTCGATCGTAACTCCGGCATCGGTGTTCACCGGAAACAACCGCCCCAATTCTGCCCGCGTCAGGTAGTCCGGATGATGCAGCTCGATAATTGTTGCGTAATCGATCCGTCGACCGTGCCTGGCCAAAAAGAACCGGTACATGTGCACGGCGACGTCCCGGGCCGGCTCCACGCGCATCGCCTCGGCGATCGACGGGTCGGCGTGCTGCAGACTGACTTGACCGACGAATTGCGTCTGCTTGCGAACCTCCCAGCCACCGGCCTTGAAGGTCGCTCCTATGGAGTTACCGGCCAGCACCTGCTCGTGCTCGGCGCCGATCGCTCCGTCGAGTTCGTCAACGAAGCGTACAATCGCATACGTGCGACACACCGGAATGCCGTGCTCGATACTGTAGAGATTCGAAAGACGCACACCCGGTTCGCTAAGCAGCACGTCGATGCCGAAGCTGCCGAATCGCTGCTCGATTCGCTCGCTGTTCAGTAGCTGTGGTTCGCTGGCGCAAGCGGCAAGCCCGGCGACGAACACGGGCAACAGCAGTTTGCCGAGATGCATGTTCCGGGGCAGGGCAATTGGCATTGCTGCAACATATACCGTGTCGTCTGGCGGGTAAAGGAGCGGCCTTATGCAAGCGGTGGTGCTGCGATCCACGGCGAACCGGTAGCCTCAGTGCGAGCATCGGTGCTAGTGTTCCGACCAGACGAAGCAAGAGTACACAAAGGCCTGAATCTTGGAACTAACCGGCAAAATCACTCACGTACTGGAAGAAAAATCCGGCACGTCCGCGCGCGGCCCCTGGCGTAAACAGGAGTACGTTATTGAAACCCCCGGAGAGTATCCGAAACAGATCTGCTTCATGGTCTGGGGCGACAAGATCGATCAATTCGGAATTACCGAGGGCCAGGAGTTGACCGTGCATTTCGATCTGGAAAGTCGCGAATACAACGGGCGCTGGTATACCGACGTCAAGGCATGGCGCGTGGAGGCCGCCGAGGCCGGTGGACCGCCGCCCGGCGAGGATAAGCCGCCACCGCCTACCGAAGCGCCGCCAACAGACTTCGACGACGATATTCCGTTTTAGACGGCGCATCGTGTAATTCGCCATATTGCTTGGGGATGGGCGATGGAATCGTTCTTCAAGTGGGTTGGCCGGATTGTCGGCGGTGCCGTAGTGTTGGTGCTGGTCGCCGGTATTGCCGCCTACTGGTATGCCGGCAAGGCGAACCTATACCAAACTTCCGGTGAGATGACCCTGCCGGCGCTGGATGCGCCGGTGACCGTGGTCCGCGACGGCAACGGCGTTCCCTACATCCGTGCTGAGTCCTTTCGCGACGTGATCCGCGCGCAAGGATTTGTGGTCGCTCAGGACCGCCTGTTCCAGTTGGAAACGGTCAAGCGCGCCGCACTCGGACGGCTGTCCGAACTGTTCGGCGACGCCACATTGATCGCCGACACGGACAGCCGCGTGATCGGATTTCATCGGATCGCCCAGGATCACTGGCGCGTTCTGAACGATGAAAACAAACAAATGCTGTCCGATTTCGCTAACGGGATGAACGCCTACATCACGCTGCACGCCGATGATCATCCCTGGGAGTTTCGGCTTGTGGGTGCACAGGCTGAGCCGTGGAGCGAAACTGATCTGTTGGCCATGATGCTGTTGTATGCATGGGAAAACGGCGCCAACTTCTATGCGGAGATAGCCACTCAGAGTCTGGTCGAAGCAGTGGGCCCGGAGCGCGCCGCAGAGATTGCTCCATTGACGATCAATCCCGATGAACCACGTCGTGCCAGTGCGTCCTCAGCGCGGTATGGCTCTCTGGGCCTCGATCCCGGCGCGGTGGACCGGGCGAGGATTTTTCGCCAGTCCGCCGGCATCGGCGGTTCGAATGCCTGGGCCGTAAGCGGCGCACGTTCGCCCGGTGGGGCGGCCGTAGTGGCCAACGATCCCCACGTGGACGTGCGCAATCTGCCGGGCTTTTGGCATCCCGTGGGATTAATCACACCGGATTGGCGTGCGGTAGGCGTGAACGCGGGACTGCCCGGCATAAGTGCGGGCCGCAATGAGCGCCTGGCCTGGGGCGTCACCAATGGCTATGCGGATGTGGTCGACCTCTATGTGGAAACACCGGATCCGGCCGATGCATCGCGATACATGGAAGGCAAGCAGTCTCTGCCTTTCCGCGAAGTCCAGGAAACGATCAAAGTGAAGGGCGGTGACGAGCATGTGATCACCGTACGATTCACCGGGCGCGGACCCGTGATTTCCGATCACGACTGGACTCCGTTCAGCGAAAACCTGATCAGCGTTCGCTGGGCGGTAGCGGAGTACCCGCAGGCTGACCTCGGCATTAAGGCAGGGATACAAGCCCAAAGCGTGGATGAGGCAATTGCAGCGTGGAGCGAACATCGGATGTTCGGCTTCAGCCTGGTCCTGGGCGATGCGGACGGGCGCACGGCGCGCCTGTCCACTGGCGCGGCACCGATACGGATTCGCGGCGACGGGTCGGCGCCCTTCGTGGTGGACGGGCAAGATAACTGGACCGGCCTGATTCCGGCGCCGGAAATGCCGCGCTATGTGGACCCGGACCAGGGCTGGGCCGGCAGCGCCAATCAATACGTGCAGCCGAACGATTACCCCTACCACTTTACAACCTTCGCCTCGCCAGGCTGGCGCTATGAGCGCTTGCAGCAATTGCTGGCGGGTACCGGCGAGATCAGTGTCCAGGAGCACTATGACGCGCAGCGCGACAACAAGAATGTGTTTGCAGAAAGCGTGGCGCCGATCATGGCGGCCGCCCTGGCAGAAGACGAGGCGACGGCGCCGTTGGCGGCGATCCTGCGTGAGTGGGATCATAGCGACGTGCTCGACAGCGCCGCGCCCACCGTGTTCCAGGCGACCTATCGTCACTTTGCGCGGCGGGTGTTCGGCGACGATCTGGGCGATGCAACTGAAGGCTATTTGAACTCCTGGTATGTCTGGCAGCAGCGCCTGCACGCCATCGTTCTCGAAGGCGATTCGGCCTGGGGCTCCTGGTTCGACGACGCGGGAACACCGCAGCGCGAGACGCGCGATGATCTTTTCCGGCTGGCGGGTCAGGACGCCATTGCCGAGCTGACTGAGGCCTATGGCGCGGACGCCGACAGCTGGCATTGGGCTGACGTGCGGTCCATGCGCCGGACCGGTCCGTTGCGGCTGGGTGGCCTGCTGGGTCGCTTGACGGGCAATCGAACTTACCCTCAATCAGGATCGGGTGAAACGCTCAACCGCGCGCTATTTGGTTTCTCGGAGTCGGGCTTTGACCCGCGATGGTCCGTTTCTTTACGTATGGTGGCAGACCTTGGTGATCCCGATAAGGTGCTGGCGGTGTTGCCAGGCGGGGTTGTGGGACGTACGCGTCATCCGCTGCTCGACAACCAGATCGAAGCGTTCCGCGAGGGCAGCCCGGAGTATCTGTGGTTCTCCGACGCAATGATCGGGCAAAACGCTGAAAGCAAGCTCACGTTGAGTTCCGGCAAGTAGCGTATTTGCCGGGCGCCGGGCACGTTTCGTAAGATACGAGTGTAATGACAGAGCCTGCCGACTTGACCCGATCGGACTTTCCGGTAGCGCGCCGGGATCTGGACCCGATTTTGGCAGCCTGCAGTGCAGCGACGCTCAAACGCGTCTCCCGGGAGCTGGGACGGGGAGCGGCGTTGACTTCGACGGACGAACACACGCTGCTGCCGCTGACCGATTACTTCCGCATTCTGAAATTGCTCACGACCGAGCTTCACGACGAAACCGTGCACCTGTCGTCGCGGCACCTGATGCCGGGCGCCACCGGGCACATCGTCGGCAGCCTGTCGTCGTGCAGCACGCTGTACGAGGCGATGAAGACGATCGCGCGGTCCTACAACATGCTGCACGGCGGATCATACAATCACGTCGAACAGCGCGACGGCTGTATCGTGTACAGCGTCGACGATCGGCATTTCCCGTACCGACTCTCGGACGAGCGCTACATACACTTTACGCTCGAGTGCGTGCTGATCTTCCTGCACTGCATGCTGGTATCAATTACGCCCGGCGAGTTGTCCGCTCGACTGAGAAAGGTCTATACGAAGCGGGGCCGGGACGACCAGCCGTCGGCGAGCCGGCACATGGAATTCTGGACCGTACCCATACGCTATCACGCCGGCACCTATACGCTGATATACGACGCCTCGGCGGCGGACTTTCCCGTGGACGTGGCGCCCGGCGTTACACCGTCGTCGCAGGCTATCTACGACGACGTCGTTCGCGTCATCGAGGCCATGTCGTCGCAGGATCGACGCGAGTACGACATCGTGAGCCAGGTCGAGAAGGCGATCGAGAAGAAGATGTTCAACCAGGTCGAGACGGCGCGCTATCTCGGCTGCAGCGTTGCGACACTGCGACGGCGTTTGCAGGAAAGAAACCTGAGCTACCGCGCCATCAGCAAAGCCGCCCTCAACAAGGCGGCGCTGCGGCTCCTGAAGCAGGGCCTCAGCACGAGCGAAATCGCCGAGGAACTCGGGTTCTCGGATTTCCGCAGCTTCACGCGCGCGTTCAAGAGCTGGAACGGCATGACGCCGAGGCAATACGTTCAAACGCAGCTGCCGGCTGACCGCAACGGCTAGGAAGCCTCTGACCAGGTCTGGCGAGGCTCCCCGGTGTTCCGTCCGCTCAGGACGGGCCGCTCTGTGAGCGAATTTGTACACTTTTATTGATCCCGCCGATCATAGGCAGGCCCTCCGTTCTCGGTAATAGTCGCTACTGCCCGTCAGCAGGCCATGCCGCGACGATCCGGGCGACATCGAATTTCCGGGGGGAAAGATGAAGCAGCAATCACTCGTATCCGCGGCCGCCGGACTTCTGGCCGCGCTGGCGGGCTCAGGTGCGGCGCCCGTCGCACTCGCACAGGCCGGCGCCGGTGACGGCGGCGCACTCGAAGAGATTATCGTGACGGCCGAGCGCAGAGAGGCCAATCTCCAGGACATTCCTGTCGCGATGACCTCTTACAGCGGTGACGAGCTCGAGGCTCTGCAAGCAACCGACATTGGCGATCTGCAGTCGCTGGTTCCGAATCTGAGCGTCCATGTCGGCGATGCCAACAACGCCGTCGTCTACATCCGCGGCGTGGGCCAGATCGATTCGATCGCTTTCTTCGAGCCCGGAGTGGGCATCTACCTCGACGACATTTACCTGGGCCGCGCTCAGGGCGCCTTCCTCGACGTGGTCGACGTCGAGCGCATCGAAGTACTGCGCGGTCCGCAGGGCAGCCTGTACGGCCGCAACACGGTCGGCGGCGCGATCAAATACGTATCGGCAGCGCCGACCGAGGAATTCTCGGGTAACGTGACCGCGCGCTTCGGCAATTTCGGCCGCGCCGATCTGGAGGCCACGCTCAGCGGTCCGATAGCGGGCGATCGGCTGACCGGCCGCATTACGGCTGCCACGCTGAGCCGCGACGGCTACGCTGACAACGCCTTCGACGGTAACGACGACGGCGATCAGAACACGTTTTTCGCGCGCGGCATGCTCGACTGGCAGGCGTCCGATACGGTGTCGGTGCGACTGTCCGCCGACTTTACCGACTCGGACCCGGACCGCTCGAGGACGCCGTCGAAAGTCACGCCCATCGCCTTGTTGACCGTCGATCCGTTCACGTTCGGTCTGTCGACCAGCGTGTTTCCCGCCGATACCGACCCGTTCCAGGTCAACGCCGACTTCAACCGCGTCGAGCAGACCGAAACCCGGGGCGTTGGTCTGAGCGCCAGCTGGGACGTCACCGACTCGCTTACGCTGAAATCGATCAGTTCCTACCGCGAGCTCGAATACGGCACGGAGATCGATCTCGACGGCACACCTGTCAACGCGTTCGGGATCTTCTATTTCAACGACCAGACCCAGGTGTCGCAGGAGTTTCAGCTGAACTACCGCGGCGACCGCGCCTCACTCGTCGGCGGCGTTTACTACTTCAACGAAGATGGCGACACGTTCGACGGCGGCGTATTCAGCAACCTGCTGATCGGGCTGTCCGGCGTTGCGGAGTTCAGCACCGACAGCACGGCCGTCTTCGGTCAGCTCGACTACGACTTCACCGATCGCCTGACGGGTATCTTCGGGCTGCGCTACACCGACGAAGAGAAGGACTACGCCCGCACCGTCGAAGACGTCGACCTGACCGTCCTCGCCGGCATCATGATCGATCCGGGTACCGGCGAGGTCAGCTACGCCAATCCGGAGCTACTCAACCCGTCGTCCGCCGATTTACCCGTCGGCGCCGGCGTCGGTGTGCAGCGGCCGCCCGTCGACCCGGACCCGGCAAGCTTCGACAATTTGTCGCTCAAGCTTGGCCTCAAGTATCGGCTCAGCGACGACATGCAGATCTACGGAACGGTCTCCGAAGGATTCAAAAGCGGCGGCTTCAACGGCCGCGCTGCCGACGCCCAATCGCGTCCCTACGACGAGGAAACGCTCATAAGCTACGAGTTCGGCGTTAAGTCGGAGTGGCTCGACAATCGCCTGCGCCTGAATGCGGCGCTGTTCCTTACCGAGTACGAGGATCTGCAGGTCAGCAGCTTCGAGGCGACGCCGGGCGGCGACGGCATTCTGCCGATTTTCACCAATGCGGGCGAAGCCAGTATTGCCGGCTTCGAACTCGAAACGACGGCCGTCCTGAGCGAACGGACGCGGCTCACGGCCAACCTCGGTTATCTGGACGCAGAGTACGACGAGTTCCTTACGGCCGATCCGGTCACGAACGAGCTGATCGACGTCAGCGGCCAACGCGAAATCGTCAATGCGCCCGAGTGGGACGCGTTCGTCGGACTGTCGCACACCGTCCCACTCGCCGCTGGCACGCTGATTTTTGCCGCCGACGTAGGCTACCGCAGTAAAACCTATCTCGAAATCAATTCGAGCGAGAACCTGGCACAGGACGGCTACGCCGTTGCCAACGCGTCCGTAAGCTTCGAGTCAGCCGACAACCGCTGGCGCGTCATGCTCGGCGGCAAGAACCTGGGCGACGAGGAATACCGGACCCACGCCTTCGACCTGTCGGCCTTCCCCGGCGTAGAGTTGGGTTACTACAACGCGCCGCGCACCTACAGCCTGACCGGCACGTACCGGTTTTGAGTCGATCGTTGGCAGAGCCTTCGATCCGGTCGGCCCGCGTCCCGACGGTCCGCATCGACAGCCACGTGCTGTCCTCCGGCACGGTCGGCAGCGAGACGCTCGTCTTTGTGCACGGCAACCTCTCAGCGGCGACGTACTTCGAAGAGCTGATGCTGTCGATGTCGGAGAACTATTACTGCCTCGCGCCCGATCTGCGCGGCTACGGCGCGACCGAGGATCTGCCGATCGACGCAACGAGAGGCGCCGGTGACTGGTCCGACGATCTGTGCGCGCTGCTGGATGCGCTCGAGATCGGCTCGGCACATCTTTTGGGCTGGTCTGCCGGAGCGGCTGCCATTCTGCAGTTTGCGCTCGACCGTCCCGGCCGCACCTGCTCGCTGACGCTGGTTGCGCCCGTCAGTCCGTACGGCTTCGGCGGCACCTGCGACGCCGACGGGACGCCCACGCACTCCGACTACGCCGGCTCGGGCGCCGGTATCGTCAACGGCGAAGTCGTGGCAGAGCTCGAAGCGGGCAACACGTCCGCCGACTCGCCCGCGGCGCCCCGGAGCCTGCTACGTGAGTTTTTTGTCAGGCCGCCGCTCCAACTCAAGCGCGAAGAAGCTCTCGTCAACGCGATGCTTCTGCAGAAGCTCGGCGAAACGCGATACCCTGGCGATCACGACGTGTCGCCGAACTGGCCGTACGTATCGCCGGGACGCTGGGGTGCGACGAACGCGCTCAGCCCGAAGTACTACGACGTCAGCGGCATTGCCGATCTCGACGACAAGCCGCCCATACTCTGGGTGCACGGCGACAGCGATCCCATCGTCAGCGACAATTCGCTGTTCGACACGGCCGCGCTGGCCCCGCCGGACGGTAGCGTCGACTTTCCCGCCCAGCCCATGGTGGCACAGACGCGGCGCGTGCTGAGCGCTTATGAGAGTAACGGCGGTTACGTGCGCGAAGTTGAGCTTCGCGACACCGGACACAGTCCGTTTCTCGAGAAACCGGAAGCGTTCACCCGCTTACTGTCGGAATTCCTGCGGTCTCACCGAGCGCGCCGTAGTGGCAGCAGATAACTCTGACGTCAACAACGCCGGCATCCAGCACGTCTCTCCACTACAGTCCTTTCCGGTCGAACGCTGGAACGCCATCATCGCCGTTAATCTGACCGCCTGCTTTCACACGAGACGTTCACTGAGGAACGTCGTGAATCGAACCGGCACTCGCTTGCCCGACGTCCTGGTTCGGCGCGGCAAATCGCTCAACCCACTCCCGGACCTGACCATACCAGTACAGCGAGTTATTCGGCTTCAGGATCCAATGGTTCTCGTCCGGATAGTAGATCAGACGCGATTCGACACCGCGCGTCTGTAGCGTTCGAAACAGCTCGAACGCCTGGCCGACCGGTACTCTGAGATCGTTCTGGCCATGGATGATCAGGCTAGGCGTGTCGAACTCGGCGGCGAAGTAATGCGGCGAGATCGAACGATAGATTTCCGGGCGATCCCAATACTCGCCGAAACGCGTACCGTGCACTGAGAAATCCGCCGACATCTGCGAATACATGTTGTAGACCGGTGCGTGAATCACCAGGGCATTGAACGGATGCTCACGGCCGACGAGAATGCTCGACAGGTACCCGCCGTAGCTGCCCCCGCCGGCGACCAGTCGCTCGGTGTCGATCCAGGGCTGGGCTTCGAACCACTCGGCCGCAGCAATCGTGTCGGCGTACGGCCGGCTGAGCCAGTCCGGATTGATCGAATCGGCGAAAGCCTGACCGAAGCCGGACGAGCCGTGAAAATTGTGCCAGGCGGTTACGTAACCCCAAGATGCGAAGGTCTGCGCGTTCCAGCGGAAATGAAACGCATCGGTAATGGCGTTGTGCGGGCCGCCGTGAATCAACAGGAAGAGCGGGTACTTTTGCTCCGGGTCGAAGCCGGGCGGATAGTGCACCCACATCTGAATATCGGCGCCGTCCGCGCCGGTGAAGGTCACCGACTCATAGGTTCCCAGATCGACGCCGGCAAGCAATTCGTCGTTGAACGTATCCAGCCGTGTGGCCTTGCCGCTTCGTGTGTCGATACGGACGATTCGCGGCGGATACAGAAAGCTCTGATTGGCGCCGACCAACGTGCCGTCGTTCGCCATGGACAGACTGCTGTAGTCGGTTGCGCCCGTAAGCGCCCTCGGCTCACCCCCGCCGACCGGCAGATAATGGACTCGTCGCGTACCCTGATCGTCGACGGCGGCAAACAGGCCGCGCGAGTTGGGCGCCCATACCAGGCCATCGGCAGAACGATCCCAGGTTTCGTGGAGTGCGCTGGTTTGCCCCGAGCGCAGCCTGTGCACCATCAGCCGGCGGGTATCGCCGTAGAAGCCGGGTATATGCTGGCGGCTGAATGCCAGCAGCCGGCCATCCGGCGAGAACCTGGGACTGGTGTCGGGCGCCTCATTGTCGGCCGTGAGGTTGCGGGCTTCGCCGGCACCGGTTTCGAGTAAGAAGACGTCCAGATCCGGACGTGTGCCGCTTTTTTTGGAATCGGCCACGATCGCCAGCAGCGACTCGTCCGGTGACACGTCGTAGCTGGATGTACTCTGCGTCGAACGCGACAACTGCAAGCCGGCAGCCAGCGTCAGATTTTCGGCTTCGCCGCCCTCGGCAGGAATACGTAACAGATGTGCCTCGCGCTCTTCGTCGATCCAGTGATCCCAGTACGCGTAGGGCAAGGCGTTCCAGGTATGCGCGGTCAGCTTTTTTTCCTTGTCCTGCTCGATACGCTCGGCCGTTTCTTCCGGGGTCTTGCCGGGCCATATACGCGACACGAAATACAGGTGTTCGCCGACCCATTTGAGAGCGCTCACCCCGGTGGGGATTTCACCCAGGCGTTCCGCCTCGCCCGGGCCGTCCATCGGTAGAACGTAGATCTGATTGACGTCATCGTCGTTTCGCTTGCCGGTAAATGCGAGGCGCTGGCCATCCGGCGAGAACACCGGGTTCGAGGCATTGAGCCCGGCTAAGGTCAGCGGTCGTTGGATGTCCCCGCTCGCCGACAGCAGCCACAGGCGCGTCTCAGACTCGTCCGTTTCGACGTCGAACGTCGTCACGGGCGCGACCACGAGCTCGCCCGCCGGTGAGATGACCGGATTGCCGACGCGCTCCATTTGCCAGAGCACGTCGGCCGACAGCCGCTGGCGCTCCTCCGCGCCCGTGGTCGCGACCAATGACAGTGACAGAATCAGAATAAGAGTATGTCTCATGGGTGTGCCTTTTCGTTTTTGGCTGTTCGTTTTGTTACGGCTTTGCGAATTGTGGGTGTCCGGAACGGCCTTCATCAACAGAATTGTGGGTGTTCCGGCCAATTCTAATCTGATTGACACTACCCGATACTTGTGGAGCCGCACGTCGATCGATCAGCTACGGCGCTTGTCGCCGCCCGGAGCCTGGAAGCAGGGTCCTGGAGAACCGGCTTCGCGAGCACGGCCGCCCGACGGTACTTCGTCACATCATTTTTGGCGTTATGTCGAATGCGATCCCGGCCCTGGGTGCTCGAGCACCCCTCCACCGGAGCAGGTCGATTGACCTGGACATAAGGCGCGGCGCGGGTTTGCGCCATTTTTACCACGGCGCAACCGGCCCCTGAGCGGGCATAATTTCGTGCAAACCCACGGCCCGCCTGACTTTCCTAGTTTTTTGACGGGCTTCATAGAGGCGGATGTGAACTCCGTTCAAACTGCTGTCAGCAGAATCTGCACAGGCAGTGGGTGGGACTATGTTAAGAGGGTTGCTGGCAGCGCTGGCCGGCCTGTTGCTGGTCGGCGTTCTAGGCACGCTGATCATCGAGTCGCGGGCGGTCACGATTGAAGACTATGGCGCACATGCAGAACGCATGCGCGCCATCGAAGTCAGTCGCAACGATCTAGCCTCGATCGCGCAGGGCGCCAGCGACGCGTACGAGGGGGGGCGCTCCGTACCCGCGGGCACCGACCTCGCACTCACGCGGCTGGCCGACAACAACGCTATCCTCAACGGCGTCGACGAGAAGATCCTCCGCAACGAGGCGATCGCCGATAGCCTCGCCAGCTACGACGCCCAACTTGCGGCGTTCACGGCGGACAGTCGCGAATTCATTGCGCGCCAGAACGAGTTTGCCGCGGCGCTCAGGGAACTACAGGAAGAGTCGCCGCTGGTCGTTAAGGACCTGCGGCGCTACAACCAGCGAATCCAGGCGCAGAATACTTTCACGCTGGCGTTGAACATCATCGAGTACGCGACCGGCACGGGCAGTCACAGTGCCGCCGATCTTTCCAGTCGCGTATCCGCGATCGCCGACGACCCGACCATCGCCGCGCAGGTGCCCGGCACCCTGGACGCGTTCATCGAGTCGGCCCAAAAGACGATCGAACAGCGCGAAGCGGCAGCAATCGCCCAGGACAAAATCGCAAGCAACAGAATTGCCGACACGCTTTGGACGTTGTCCAACGAAATCCTCGACGACAATCGCAGTCGCGTCAGTCGCGCGGAGCGCGCGGGGCTGTTGCTGGCCGTGTGCACGGTCTTGCTGCTCATCGGCACGGGCTACGCGATATACCGCTTGCAGGACAGCTATCGCGACCTCAATCGCAGTAACCGCGAACTTGAGTCCGTGAACAACTCACTCGAGGAACGTGTCGACGAGCGCACGGCGGAACTGACCGCCGCCTACGACGACCTGAAGGAGAAGCAGGTGCAGCTCGTACAGGCGGAGAAGATGTCGTCGCTCGGCGAACTGGTGGCCGGCATAAGTCACGAGATCAACACACCGTTGTGGTACCTGATCAGCAACTCGACCGTGCTCAAGGAACGACTCGAGGCGCTCAACGACTTTTGCGAAATCGGCGAGGCCATGATTAGCGGAGTGCAGTCGCAGGACGACGTCAGGGAGCACATCACCCGAGGCTTAGGCGATATGCAGCGCATGCTCAAGGATGGCCTGAAAGACGATATCGACGAGGCTCGCGACCTGATCAACGATAGTATCGAAGGGCTCGAGGAGCTGACCGAGCTGGCGCAAAGCCTGAAGGACTTCAGCCGCCTCGATCGCGCCCGCAACGACGAGTTCAACGTCAACGACGGCCTCGACAAAACGCTGCTAATCGTCAGGAACAAACTCAAGTCAAGGGTCTCGGTGCACAAGCACTACGGTGAAGTCCCCGACATTCACTGCTCGCCGTCGCAGATTAACCAGGTGTTCCTGAACCTGTTGACCAATGCGGCCGATGCGATTGAAGAGAGCGGCGAAGTGCTCATTCGTACTACGTCGGACGGCGACAATGTGTGCATACGCATCTCGGATTCCGGCCACGGTATCCCGGGCGACGTCATGCAGAAAATTCGCGATCCGTTCTTTACGACAAAAGAGGTTGGCAAGGGAACCGGTCTTGGCCTGTCGATCGTTGACCAGATTGTGACGGCGCATGGCGGTGAGCTAATTATTGAATCGGAGGAGGAGCGTGGCACGACGGTATCGGTGGTGCTGCCGATCGAGGCGCAGGCCGGCGACGCGACCTCGGACGACGCGGCCGCGCCGGACGCTCCGTCCGAAGACGCCATCGCGGAATCTGAAGCAGGTCCGCAACAAGAGTCCGAAGTCGTGAATAAAGACAAGGATGACGTATCCGAGGCGATACCGATTTGACCCGGACGCTGCTTTGAAGGGCAATGATGACTAGCAAGGCACGCATATTGTTCGTCGACGATGAGAAGCGCGTTCTCAATGCAATGCGCGGTCTGTTCCGTCGCGACTACGAACTGTACCTGACAACGGAGGGAGCCGAAGCCGTTCGTCTCGCTGCCGAACACGATGTCGACGTGATCGTCGCCGACCAGCGGATGCCGGGCATGTCCGGAATCGAGGTCCTCGGCAGCGTCAAACAGCAGTCACCCCGCACCGTCCGCATCCTGTTGACGGGATACGCCGACCCGAGCGCCGTCGAAGGTTCGATCAACATCGGAGAAGTCTTTCGGTTTCTCAGCAAACCGTGCCCGCCGCAGACGCTCAAGGACACGCTGGCGCTGGCTATCGATGCCGCTCGAACCAGCGCTGACACACGAACCGAGCCACCTCGGGATTCGGCGACGCCGCAACCTGCCGCAAAACCGGCTGCCAGCCTGCCGGCAGCGCCGGCGCCGACACAACCGGCTGCCCAGGCGCCGACTTCCGCGCCGTCGAGACCACCGGTCGCTGCAACGCCGCCGCAGCCGGCGCGCCCAACCGAATCGCCTTCGTCGCCGCCATCGGCCGGAACGATTGCGGATGAAGACGACACAGAGCCGTCGCTCGAGGTGCTGAAGGAAGGATCGCCACCGCCTACATCGCCGTGGCAATCGGTGACCAGCGTTGTGATGTCAAAAGATGCCGTCGAGGAAACTCGCTCCAGTCAGACGCTCGGAAGCGCACGATCCGAAATGAACGACGTCGGCGTGGTTGTGTTCACGATCGATTCGGAGTTCGCCGCCACCGTCATTCGCGCAATGCCGGCAAAGCGCACCACGCTCGTCGCCACGACTCTGATCAAAGTGGCCGAGGCTGTCGTCGAGCAGAATGCAGGCGTCCTGATTACGGACTTCACCCAGAACAAGGTGACCCTGCAGAGGATTATCGGCGCCCTTAAGAGACACCGGCCGGAGCTGGTCACGATCGCCGTCAGCGACGGGCGCGACACGACCGATATGATCAACCTGATCAACTACGGCCAGGTATTCCGCTACGTGCTGAAGCCGCTGGAGCCTGACGCCCTGCTCAACGACATCAATGCCGCCGTCATCAGACACCTGTATCTGCTCAGGAACCCGGAAGCGGTAAAGCGTCACGAAGTGGTGACGTCGCCGGCCGCCGGCAATACCTCGGAGACCTTCAGCCAGTTTCTCGGGCAGATTCGTCGCAAGCCGACACGACGTGACGACCCGGGCACAACTCAGTAAGTGGCAACCGGTAGCATCATGACAAACGACAACAGCTCACTTCCCCTGCTTCTGACGATCACCGGCGCTGTCGTAGTCGTTGCCGTCGGGGGCTGGTTTTTCCTGGACCAGGACAGCGCGCCACCGGCGGCCGTGGCGCCGTCCGACGAGCCGACGGTCGAACAATCGCCAACTGCCGAAACGCTCCCGGCCGCCGACGCAGCCGCCGCGAGTCCGGAGCCGACGATGACGACCCCGCCAGAAACAACGCCGGAGTCTCCGCCATCGACTGCCGAGCTGAACCTGCGCAAGGCTCAACTCGCTGCCGGATCGGACATCCTGCTGTTCCCCGAAAACTCGAGTGCGTTGTACTACTATGGCCTCGTACTTACGGAACAGCCGGACAACGCGATCGCTCGCGCCGAGCGCGACAGGGTGCTGGCAACCATCGCACAAACCGTTACGGCGCATCTGACTGCCGAGGAATACGGCGATGCTTATGAAATCGCCACGCTGGTTGCACGTCAGGTTCCGGAGCATTCGCTCGTCACGGAGACACAGCGGGTTCTGGACGAAAGGGCGACGACGCTGATCGACGAGGCCATTCAGCTTGCACGTGAAGGCGACGATGCCCAGGCCGACGAGCTGCTCACTACTGCCGAGGCTTTGCCCGGGCGTAATCCGGACTACTTTGTTGCCGTACGGGAATCGGTTACGGAGATTCGTGACGTCCGCAATGCGGCCGAGCAGGAACGGCAACGACGTGTACGGCTTGCGGCCGAACAGGCCAAAAGCGCGTGGGTGCAGCAAGTCCGCGGCGCTATCGCGGACGGCAACCTCTTTTTCCCGGCTGGCGCCAGCGCCGCGGATCTGCTGACGGAAAGCAACGAATGGAACGCCGAGCGCGAGGAGCTCAACGTCGAATTGCGTACCGCCCTGATCGATGCCGTGAACGCAGCGATCGATGGCGGCGACCTCGATGAGGCCGAGGTGATGCTCGAGCGCGCCCGCTCCATGGAAGGCGCCGCCGACGAGCTGGATCAGCTTCGCGCGGCCCTTGAAAATGCCTTTGTGTACAACCAGTCCCAGCGCGTCATGCAGGTAAGCGACCTGACCGGCGTGAACACCAGGCCCCCGAAGTATCCGCGAGTAGCAATCGAACTGGATGTATCGGGCTGGGTCGATGTCTATTTTACGGTCACGCCAGAGGGCAACACCACAGACGTGGAAGTCGGAAGCTTTGAGCCGTCTGACATCTTCAACAAGGCGGCCATCAAAGCCGTCGAGCAATGGCAGTT
Organism: Woeseiaceae bacterium; assembly: GCA_028277185.1. Taxonomy (GTDB): domain Bacteria; phylum Pseudomonadota; class Gammaproteobacteria; order Steroidobacterales; family Woeseiaceae; genus UBA1847. Next base: position 274,432 of record JANQGQ010000012.1, on the reverse strand, counting down.
CGAACCGGTGCAGTACCGCGGGCAAGTCATCAGCCAGCGCGTGGCGACACGCCTGTCGTTTGAACTGGACTAGTTGACACTACTGAAACGCTACGCTTTTACCGTGATTGTCTGGACGCTGAGGCGCCCTTTGCCAATCGGTGCTTTCGGATTTCCGGAGTTTTGTAGTTAGATCACGCAGCAGTTTGCGTGGGTTGACTATCGATTCAGATCACAGCGTTTGCAAGTCGCTCGAAAGGAGATACCGGGAGCTGGCAGAGACAGCATGCCAGGATAGTAACGGAAGCTTTTGACTACCCACCGTTTTCTCGATGGGCACCTCTTTCCTCACCTCGGATAGTCAATCGATCGCGGCCATTTTCGTACGCGATCCGCCCGTTTCTGTTACAAATTTGTAATTTTTCTCATATTTGACAGATCTAATACCTGTGCAGATGATTGTGGCAACTGGTCGACAGGGAGCCACGCATCCCTCCTTGCAGTCCTGGAACGCCTTGTCTCGAGGCTGCGTGGAGGAATGCTCCCTCCCTCAATGTCTTTGTCGCACAAGTCGGCCTGAAGTCACCCGAGGCTCGGAGTCGTTCAATGAATAATTCACTGCTCATTCTGACGATCGCAGGCGCAATCTTGACTGCGAACGACCTACACGGATACGAAGCGACAGATCAGCGTCTATGGGATCACACTAACGGCACGTGTGGCTCGGTGCCGCGCGAGAGCACAACAATCACCGAAATGGACGACTGGACGCTGGCCTGTTGGAACGGTGGTTACCGTGGCTGCGTGGACCCGGTTACGGGTTGGAACCTGTGGGGCGACATAGAAATCCGCAGTACGGAGGGACCGGAGCTGGAGGCAGGCGGGAACAGCTATCGCTACAAGCAGGAGCTTTGGTGTATTTCCACGAACTCGTTCAAAGTCAATATCACGTGGAGGCGCCCCGCATGCATCGACTCGGACGAACTTGGTGTGGATCAGCTTGCGGGTGAGGACGGAGTCTGCCTCAATCGCTCTGAAGAAGAGCGGCGTGAGAGACTGATAAACACTCAGTGTCCGCTCGATGGAAATCCCTGCAATTCTGCGACCGGCGACAAGCTCATTCAGGAAACGGACTTCGAAGGTTCGGGGCTGCACTTTTACCGAACCTGGCACTCGCTGGCCCCGAAGGAGTCCTCCCCGATAGGCTCGCGGTGGGTGCACAGCTACGGCGACTACATCGACATTGACGGTACGGGAACGCCTATAGGTGTCGTCACTCCGGACGGCTACTATATGACGCTCACGGCTGTGCCCGGGAACATCTTCATAGCGCCGGAGCAGACCAGTATTCGTCTGAGGATCGTGGGCCCCAACTACGTTATCGAGTACGGTAATGGGGAAAGGCGAACGTACGACTCCAACGGCAGACTTCAGACCGTTGAAGTCTCTCCCGGGCAGGTAACGACGCTCACGTACGGCGGTTCTCCCAGCCGCCTCCAGGAAATAACCGGACCCTTTGGACATACGCTGAGCCTTAGCTACAACGTCAGCGACAAACTGCAGGACCTGTATTGGCCCGATAACAACAGGGTTACCTATAGTCACACATTCAGCAACGGCAACTGGCGACTGGTAAAGGTCAGGCGGGTCGGCTTTAGCCGCTACTACCTGTACGAAGATACCCTGCTCCCGGATTTCATTACGGGAATCGAAGACGAGAATGGTGACCGCCACGCCACCTACACTTACGACCACACGACCCGAAAAGTCCTGTCCAGTCAGCACGCGGGCGGCGCTAGGCGCGTCGAACTGAGCTATGCTTCCGATTCGACGACAGTGACTGACGGCGACGGTCGTACCAAGACATACGACTTCAGCCTCTCGCCATGGAAAGGAACGCGACTTGACGGAACAACAAGAAACGGTACCTCAACGTCCATGGTGCACGCGCTCCCAGCAACCGACTATCTGCAGCGGCTCGCCACGAAGACAGATGCATCGGGCCAGGTTACCGCCTACGGTTACAACGCCTATCACAGAACCAGCACGACAGCGGCATTCGGCACTCCCGACCAGCGAACTACCAGCTACGAGTTTCTGCGCCCGGACTCCAATCTCGTAACAAAGATCATACGTCCCAGCATCCATGGAACGGGCAATGCGGTAACGGAGATCACGTACAACAGCAGTGATCTGCCAACACAGATTACCGAGTCGGGATTCGACTCCTCCGGCAGTGCAATCACCAGGACGACGGGACTCACCTACAACACCTACGGCCAGGTGCTGACGATCGACGGACCTCGTACCGACGTTTCCGACGTGACGTCCTTCACTTACCATAACTGCACGGCTGGCGGCGCTTGCGGCCAACTACACACCGTTACCAACCCTGCCGGTCACGTTCACACGTACAACTCCTACAATAGCAACGGTCGACTAACGAAAGAGACAACGGCTACGGGCTACGAGACTACCTACGTATATTCGTCTGTCGACTGGCTGAGCAGTATCACAATCAGATCTCCGTACGGATCGAGCCGGTACCACAGCATCTCCTACGCCAGGCCCGGCTTGCTCGCAAGAGCTCCGCTCGCTCCGTACTACGAGGAACTCCGCTACAGCTACGATGAGGCACACCGGTTGGTCAAAGTCCGTGATTCCTCCGGCAACCACATTGACTACGTGTACGACTCGGCAGGCAACCGAACGGAAATACGAACCGAGGACTCTTCCGATGTGATGTCGCGCAAGGTGGAGTATGCATACGACAACTGGAGTCGTTTAGACACGATCAACAACGCCGGCAACGTCACGGACGTTCTTCTCGATGCCATCGGGCGCCTGGTGGAGCACGAGGACGCCAACCTGGATCTCACAGGCTACGTCTACGACAATCTGAACCGGCTCACCGCAGTCAACCATCCGGACTCGTCGTCGACGTCGTTCGCCTATGATGTGAACGACAACATGGTGTCGGTGACCGCGCCCAACGGCGCCAACACGACTTACGTCTACGACGACCTTGGCAATCTCGAATCCGAGACCAGCCCGGATCGGGGAACGATAAGCTACACTTACGACGCCGCCGGCAATGTTCTGACGAAGACCGACGCACGAGGTGTTCTGGCGACGTACACCTACGACGCCTTGAACCGACTGACATCGACGAGCTACCCGACCTCGTCGAAGAACGTCACGTTTGCTTACGACAGCGGCCCGAACAACCAGGGCTACCTCACGTCAATGACGGATGAGAGCGGTACGACGACGTGGAATCACTACGTTCATGGACCGGCGTCGTCCGAAAAGCGTATTGAGACGACCCGGACGGTCGCCGGTCAGACGTTCACCACCAGCCTGAAAGTACATGCCGTGACGGGGAAGCCGATCTCCCTGACGTATCCGTCCGGAAAAGTCCTGAGCTACACCTTCTCCGGGTATGAACTGACCGGGCTCTCTGCTGCCGGCACGACCATATTGAGCGGCGCCACCTACGAACCCCTCGGTCCGGTGAACGGCTGGACGTGGGGCGATGCGACGGTAAGCAACTGGGTATTCGATCTGCGCGGCCTGCCGGCCAACCACTCGCTGGCCGGGGATACGCGGACTTTGGGCTATGACAACGTCGGTCAAATCATCACCCTGGACGATAGCCGGCACGATCTCGGCTTCGACTACGATACCCGAGGTCGGCTGACCGACTTCGACGCGCTCGGCCTCGCGCCGCTCACCTCTCAGGATTTCGGCTACGACACCAACGGCAACCGGCTGTCGTTCACCGAGGGCATGAGTTATCCGTACACCATCGCGCCGAACAGCAACCGCGTGGCGACGGTAGCGGGTCCGATTCCCAGGACCTACAGCTACGACGCGGCCGGCAACATCATCAACGACGGCAGCATGGCCTATACCTACGACGATCGCGGCCGCCTCGTCACAGCCGGTACCGCGACCTACACTTACAACGGTCTGGGCCAGCGGGTGAAGAAGGACAACGGCACGGTGACGCTGTTCGTCTATGACGAGGCCGGCAACCTGCTCGGGGAGTACGACGCAGCGGGCAACCCGATCCGTGAGCATGTCTGGTTCCAGGGGGCGCCGGTCGCGGTGATGGCAGGATCTGACGTGCACTACGTGCATACGGACCATCTGGGGACGCCAAGGGCCATTACGGACGCGGGCACGGTGATCTGGCGCTGGGAGAGCGATCCGTTCGGGTCAACCGCAGCGCAGGAGGATCCGGACGGGGATCTGACTGACTTCACTTACAATCTGCGGTTCCCGGGGCAGTACTACGACTCCGAGAGCGGGCTGCATTACAACTACTTCCGAACATACGATCCAAGTACAGGGCGGTACTTCGAGAGCGACCCAATCGGGCTCGGGGGCGGAATCAACACCTACGGCTATGTTGGTGGTAATCCAATGGCGTTTAGTGACCCGTTAGGCCTAAGCCGCCAAGATCCACGATCTTCGGTCGTTCAGTTCTGCTTGCAGCACCCAGCTGAATGCCCCGAGATCATACCAATGGGCATTGCATCGGCCGTAGTCCTCGGCAAGAGTGTTAGTTCGCTCACAGAGAGCATTGCCGCGCAACTCGATCTAAACAACTGCGAGGGGGATCCATGTGAGGTTCTGGAAGCTGAGATCATGAGAACTATGACAGAGCTAGCCGGCAGGAGGACTGAGCTACTTGAAGACCCATATCGCTTATACTCGTTGGCACGATCCGCACCGAACCCCGACCTCACTAGGGTCGGTTCTTACTGGGATGGTCATGTTGAGGCCTATGAAAGCCTACGGACCAGGTTGGGTAACCTGATGTACGCCGCTAACGAACTTGGTTGCAAGATCCCCCCCGGCGCGATGTCAGCCCTCACCTTGTCTGCGCCGAAGCGCCCTTCACGATACGGATTCTGAGTTTGGCCAGGGTGGGAGTTTATTCGCCGTGAGCAAGAGCCCTGACCGATTCAAACGAGCGCTGCGGCTTGTTGATGTCAAAATTGGCAAGCTAACAGAAGTGGAGGTCAACGAATACTTCGAATACGCGGATTTGGTACTATCGCTTCAGACAAAATCGGCAGACACGCTAAAACAAGCAGCGATTCACTACTTGGAAGGGGGCGATATCAATGACAATAATCGTTACGGAACAGTTGCGAAGTTGATCTCGGTAAATCTAGACAGATTCGATTGTGGAGAGATCAAGAAGATCGTAAGGATCTGCAGAGCGCAACTCCGTAGCGCAAGCGAACCCAGGCCGATTCATTTCCTCTCGGACATATTGCACCGCTTGAATGAGAGTCCTGATTGGGAGGAAACGACGTAGTCGGCGTTTCCATTACGATATCCGCGGCCGGCTGATCGACTTTGACGCGCTCGGCCGCGCGCCGTTCACCTCGCAGGATTTCGGCTACGACACCAACGGCAACCGGCTATTGTTTGGGCGGCAGCTGGTAGCGTCGTATGACTGGGTGTGTTCGGTTTAGATGCCAAGACTATATTGACGAGGGCATATACGGCGGCGCAATTGGAACGCGGGTATTTTCGCCCGATCTGGCGACGTCACTCAACCATACAAAATGCGTTGAGCTTGTTGCCATCCAGATCGCGAAAATAGCCTGCATAAAACCCCTTGTCATTCTCAGCAGGGCGAAAACCTGGATCCCCTTCGTTGGTGCCGCCTAGTTCCAGCGCTTTCTTGTGCAAAGCATCTACCTTGTCCGGAGAGTCGACGAACAACGCCACCATGGTGCCATTGCCGACGGTCGCCTTCTCCTTGTTGAACGGAACGGATACCGCAACGGAAGGCGCATTGGGCTCCGGTGCCCAGGCGATGAAATAGTTTTCTTCTTCCATGAACCGACCGATACCGATCGAGCCAAAGAGTTCGTCGTAGTAGGCGGCCGCTTTTTGCAAATCGTTTGTTCCTAGCGTTACGTAGCCGATCATTTTGTTTCTCTCCTTTCAACTTGTCGTGGGTTAGCCGCGGCGGATGTCGCTGAGTGCCGTGTTAGTGATCTTCACCTTACCGTCACCCTGCTGACAGCGTGGTGTCAGTAGACTTGCAGTAGCCTATAGTGGCGTTTTCGAACTCGCCTGAAGCTTGTCGGGAACCTCATGAGAAGAGCGGACAGACTGATCAGAATCGTTCACTACCTGCGTCGTATGCGTCAGGCAGTCACCGCACGCCAGATCGCAGACCATTTCGAAGTCTGCCAACGCACCGTGTATCGAGACATTCAGGACCTGGCGAATTCAGGCGTGCCCATCTACGGGGAAGCCGGGGTGGGCTACGTCATCGATAAGAAATACCACCTGCCGCCGGTGATGTTCGACTTTGACGAGTTGGAGGCCATCGCACTAGGTGTCAGCATGGTGCGAACCTGGACCGATGAGAAGTTCTCCAAAACTGCCGAGAGCGCCCTCGAAAAAATACAGGCTGTGCTTTCAGAATCACTATTGAACGATATGCAACAACTGACAACCCACTCAGAAGAGAGCAGAAGCAAGATTCCCTGGGAGGTGAGTTTCTCCGATATCAGAGAATGCATTCGCACTCGACACAAGATCAAATTCCACTACACCGACCTGAGCAACAAGACCAGCAATCGAACCATCAGGCCCTTGTCTCTCGTGTTCTTCGGGCCGGTGTGGCTGGTGCTTGGCTGGTGCGAAACGAGAAAAGACTTCAGAAACTTTCGATTGGACCGCATGGCTGAACTGGCTGTTCCGGGAACCACCTTCAAAGACGAGAAAGGCAAGACGCTCGAGGCTTACGTGGCACGGTGTACTAACTGAGACTTCTCCAGCTCCGTTTCAGCCGCATCGCCGTGGGAAGGCGGACCGCATCGTACGCGTCGAGCGGGCGTAGCCCGGCTCAGAAAAATCCGTTTTTTGGCGGGTTTTGCGAATGTTTCCCGATCTGAAGGGTATGGGGGAGAAAACTCCCCGCCGATCAGAGACCGGGAACAATAACAATGAACCTTTATCTGCGACTGCGGATGGTCTGGCTCCGCAACCTCGCCGGCGATCCGCAGCACTTTTCTCACGCCGGTGACAGTCAGTTTAGGGTCCTGCCCCACGACCTGGATACGTTCGGGCATATGAACAATGGCCGGTATCGGCAACACTACGGCGAGGACAGCGAGGAGTACGCCGACAAGATGCTCTACTACTGGCGCTACGACCTCGTCGATGGAAATCTCGTCGCCGCGCGGGACAAGCTGCGGATAGTGATGCGGGAAGACATCGATGCCAATGAAGCAGACGCGATCTGGCCCGTCCATATGTTTACCGACCTCGCGCACATCAATCTGCAGATCGGCGATATACCCAGGGCCAATGAGGCCATCGACTGGCCGAGGGCAACACGGCCGAAGCGCGACGCCTGGCGCGTCGCGCAACGGCGTTGATCGAGGAACGCTACCCATTGCACACAAGGAGGCTGGCCCGAGCGCAGACCGTCCTTCAGGCGGGCGACTAGCGCATCGCCAGCCGGCCCAATTTGACGTAGCTGGGCGAAGTTTGGAAGTCCACGGGTATCACGGCCTGCGGATCCGGCTTCGGATCGATCCAGTCGCCCGCGATCTCACCGGCGACTTGTTGGGAACGCAGCATTCGCTGGCGGCGCGCCGCCAGCGGGGCGTACTTCGACTGCACGCGATCGAGCTGCCGCTGCAGTGCACGCTCGTCGATCAGCGGATGCGTTTCCGGCACCGCGTCGACGTCGGCCGCCAGTACGTCCTCCGCGTTGGATTCACCGAGCGTGCGCACGCTGAAACCCGCCCTGTCCGCGGCCGAGTAACGGCGCTTGCGTAACGCACGGACTTCGCGCCAGAGTTTTGTCCAGCGTATTTTCGGAAACGGGCGATCACTCGCCGGCTGCACGACAATTTTCGGCCTGAGCGCGTGCTTCGGTGTCGTATCAGCTTCGTTATAGGCGCGATAAAGCAGCTCCGTGCAGGTCAGGTGGCCTTCCTCGTCCGTCATCAAATAGTCCAGCGCGATACGCACCACCCAGCGCGCAATGGGCTTTTTCGGCAGCTTGTTCCTGATGGCGACGAAAATCCCGAGCTGCTTCAGGGTGTTGAGCGCATAAGGGTAACCGTCGAAGCTCTCGGCCTTGCGCGTGACGGGTACGAGCGCAGCCGCCGGCCGCGGCCGGGAAGCGCCGTCGACTGCGCGAAACACGTCGATATAAAGCATCTCGTCGTGATCCTGGATTCGCTCGGCCAGCGGCACCTTGCGCACGCCCGCGACGCCCGCCTCGATGAGATTCTCCGCGTCGCATACCAACATGCCGTGGCTGTAGTCGCTGTCGCCGTTCCAGGCAAGCAGCTTGGAAATTTCGTCCGGCCCCATCGACAGCATCACGTCACCGGGGATCAGGTCAGCCAGCTGTAGCGCGGGCTCCGTTTGCGAGTTCACTTTTCGCTCCCTTGGGTGTTGCAACGCGATCGCGGCCGCGTTGTTTGGCTATGTACATCGCCTGATCGGCGCTTCGGATCAGGTTGTCGAAATCGCCCTTGAAGTCGTCGTCCGCCTGCGCGGCGCCGATGCTGATCGTCAGCGAGACTTCGTGCTCGCCGAATTGCAGCGGCTGAGCACGCACGCGTTTTCGAATACGCTCGGCAATTGCAAGGGCATCGCTCAGATCCGCATACGGCAGCAACGCCAAAAACTCCTCACCGCCCTGCCTTCCACAAACGTCGTTGCTGCGTAGCTCTCTGTCAATGGCATCGCTGACGAAACGCAAACAGTGGTCGCCGACCTCATGGCCGTAACGATCGTTAACGGTTTTGAAATGGTCGATATCGCAGAACAGGATCGACAACGGCCGCCGGTCCCTGCGCGCAGTATCGGCGAGTTCGGAGAGCGCACGCTGCAGACCGCGGCGATTGCGGATACCGGTCAGCTCGTCGCGCTCCGACAGGCTGAGCAGATTGTCCCGCTCGCGACGATAACGCAGCGCCTTGTCCGCAAGCCCCAGCGAAAACAGCACGGCCTCCAGCGCGGCGATGACCCGGTGAAAACTGCGCAGACCGTGATCGCCGGGAATCCAACCCTCGCTGGTCAGTGCGACCACCACCGTAACCACTGTCAAGGGGACCCAGCCAAGCAGAAAGTAGCCGGCATACCGGCTGCCGTTACGCCAGGCCATCCAGGCAGCAACGATCATGAAGACCGAGAATGTCGCGAGAAAGAGATTGAGCAACGGCCGGATCGCAGCCGTCCCGGGAAACACCGCAATCACGGCAAGAGCCAGCGCAACCCACTGCGCGGCGATCAGGATTTTGCTCAGGCGTGGCACAAAAAAATCGAGTTCCGCGAACTCACGGGCAAACACAACGACGAAAAAGGCCGCCAACATACCAACCGCCCAGACGCCGCTAAGGCCGAGCGCACGCAGGTACTCGACGAGCGGCCAACCGTAGGCGCGCCCCTCGTCCATCGCGAAGAACAACAGCATGCTGCCGATGTAGCAGACGTACGCGGCAAACGCGCGTTCGCGCAGCACCACGAAGGCAAACAGATTCACGATAGTCATTACCGCGAGGGTTGCCAGTACCACGATGCTCCAACGCTCACTCGACAGGTCCAGTGCGCGGAAATCCCCCGCCGAGCTGATCTGATATCGAACGGAGAAGTCGGACCGTGCGTGAATTGCGATATGGCGCAACGGCCGATCAGAATCCGCGCCGGCCGCGATAGCGTAATAGTTGAGGCCGAGATCCTCCGCCCGCGGCCGGAACGCGTCCAGCGTCTCGGTCGGATCCTCGGCGATCACCGTTATGGCGGGGTGTTTGTCAAACACCAAAACGTCGTTGCGATCGAGCGCCCACCACGTCAACCTGACCTCACTGCCGGGCGCAACGCTCAAACGGCCGCTTTCGGCCAGCGCCTCGCAGCTGCCGTCTGCGTTTACGATCTGCAGTTGAGCCGCGTCGTTCAAACAGGGCGAGTTCGCGGCCAAGGCAGCGTTGAGCACGAGCAATAACGAGGCAAACGTCATTCCCGCGAGGCCTCCTGACCACTGATCGCGTAAGCCTAGCAGCAGCCGCGAATTCGAACCAGAACGAGGCCGGCATAATCCCGGATAGACACCGGCGGCATGCAACAAATCGACAGCCAGACAACGATGAGCGACGGGTGACGGACACGTCGAGATTCAGTTGAGTCCGAAAGCCAGGCTACTGAATTAATTGACGCTACATGGTGGGACGTCCGTTGCAAACTCAGTACCCCGCACGACGGTGCATGACTTAGTCAGACAGTCTGCACACAGTCGTTGGTTGCGAAAGGTACGGCATTGCGGTTTCGCTTTGCATGGCACGCTTCATCAACGGCGCATATAGATCCAAACACGCCCATGCTGCCTCTCATATCCACGCAGCCGGTTTCGGTGACGGGGATTGTCCGATTCAGGTATCAGATAAGTGACCAACTGCTGCACCAAGGCTTCCATTTCCGCCATCAGGGCTTCGTCCTCATAATAGACCGTCGTGCCTCTCAGCCGCTCCCGGAAAGGCCCGGCTTCGTCAGTTAGTCCGGCGCGCCGATCGAGTTCGACAAGTTGCGCCTGCAGCTCGCGAAAGGCTTGTCTGTCGGCATCGCTCAGATCGGGACGGGGGCGAATGCTGCGTGACCAGTCCCCCACAATCAGGTCGGGCCGGCCGTCGCCGTTGAAGTCGGCGACATCCACCGAAGCGCGCGGCCCTCTTTCAATCTGTATTGCCGTGCCCGCTTCGACCAGTTGCGGCGGCTGAAACGTCCCGCCCGGCACCGCCGGCAACAACATTTCCGGCGGTGCAAACCTTGCCGTGCCCTCTTCCGCATCGGCCGGAGCCTCAAGTCGGGTGAGCAGGTAGACCGCGCCGGACTGGGTGGCGACGATGAGATCGACCTTGCCGTCGCCATTCCAGTCGGCAGCCGCCGGAGAGAGATACTCCGCCTCGATCAGGGGCCCACCGCCGCCCTCAATGAAATCGAACACGTCGAGCTGAGCCTGACCTCCTGGCCAGTCATAGGCGTCGAAGACCGGCTGGTCGGCCCGCATGGTCACGCCCGGTCTCGGGTTCGGTCCGTGATTGCGGCGCAAGACCAGATCGCCTTGCATGTTGCCGATGATCAGATCGAGATCGCCATCCCCCTCCCAGTCGATCCAGGCAGGCTTGGCGCCGTAAGCGAAATGAGGTGCCTCCGCGACCTCGTCGAGACGGGTCATGATCGGAATGCCGCCCCAGTCGGTCAGCGTCTCACGCGCCTGAAACCCCTCCTCGCTGCCGGCGAACCAGTAAATCTGCCCCGGCGCATAGGAGCCTGCGGTCAGATCCTTCCAGCCATCGCCGTTCAGGTCGACCAGGCGCAACCCCGCCGCCACGCTGCAGAAATTGTAGAGCGTCGCGACGTCGCCGCCGGCCGGAATCCACTCATAGTCCGTAAAGACCGGTGCCGCCGGTGCGCCCTCATTGAGATAGACGCGAAAACGTCCGGAAAAGCCGCCGACCAGAAGATCGAGCAAACCGTCGCCGTCATAGTCATGAAGAACCGGCGCAGCATGACCGCTTGCCTCCTCCTCGAACCAGATGCCGCTTAAGCTGGGCTGGCTGGCGCCGGTGTCGAAGGGCCGGCCATCCACTTCGAGCAGGATGACATCTTCATACCAGGACGGCTGATTGGCCTGCGCGCCGTCTGCGCCGATCAACCCGGCGAGCAGAAGAGCGCTCAATCCACTCGAGAGGTAGCGGCTGCGATGTCTTGAATTCTTGCTCATGCTGGAATCTCAATTCTGTCTGTGCGGCTGGAGGCTTCACCAGGCCTTGTTCAGGCTGATAGTGAACAAGCGTCCGAAGGGTGCGGCATTGGCCGGATCGTAGTTGATGCCGAGCGTGGTGCCCGTCGATGAAAGCTCGTTCGAGCGGGCAAAGGGCGGATCTTCATCGAACAGATTCTGCACGTTGAAACCGATGCGAAAACCGCTCAGCAAACCGCTGCGACCCTCATCGAAACGATAGGCGGTGTTCAGGTCGAACGTCGTCCAGCTCTCGATATCCTCTTCCGGGGCGACCGACGTGTTGGCATAGCTGTCGACATAGCTGAGCTGCAGCCGCCACGACCAGGCACCGCGCTGCAGACCCAGATGAAATCGCCCGCGCAGACCGACCGGGTAGGTGATGGTGTCGAGGCGCTCCAGCACGGGCGAACCCGGCGTGATCTGCTCGTCATAGGTGAAGAGATAGGTCAGCGCGCCGCCGAGGCTGAGCTGCCCAAAGCCCGTATCGCGCTGATAGTCGGCCTGCAGGTCCAGCCCGCTTGTTTCCTGAACCGCGACATTGGTGATACGGAGATCGGCAACTCTTGTGACATCTGCAGCGATCGCCGCTGCATCGAGGTCGACAATGAAGCTTCCATCGCGCAAGTCGAAGATACCGAAAGCACCCGGTAGTAACGACTCGATGAAAGCAACGGAGACATCGGGGCTGATCAGCTCAGCAAATTGCTGCGGGTTGGACAGGAGTTCGAACGAGTTGGCCGGAATGGCGATCCGGTCGGTGTATTCGATGTCGAAGTAGGTGCCGGAGACGGTCAGCCCCTCGATCATGGTCGGGGCGAAATCGAAGCCGAGGGTCAGCGCTTCGGAAGTTTCCGGTCCGAGATCGGGACGCGTGAAGCCGAGGAGCACAAGATAGACCGTCGACTGATCGTCGGTGAAGGGGTCGGGGAAGGTGCCGAAAGGACCGTCGGTCGGGAAGATTTCGTAAACGCTCTGGCTGACGATGAGATCTGAAACCGTCGGTGCACGAAACGCCTCGCCCCATGTGCCGCGCAGTTTCAGATCGTCATTGACCTCCAACAAGACACCGATCTTCGGGTCGAAACTGTCGCCGAAATCGGAGGTGTCGGTGTAGCGGGCCGACAGGTTGAACTCCAGCCGCTTGATCCCGGCCAGCCCGCGCGTCTCGTCGATCACAGGCACCAGGAGCTCGCCGAAAGCATAGTGGGTTTCACGTGCGCCGCCGAGCGGCCCGAATTTCAATTCCTGGTCGAGGTAGCCTCCGCCCACGGCGAATTTCGCATCCGTCGCGCCGATCCTGAACAGCGAACCATCCAGTTTCGCAGTCAGCTCCAGCGAGTCGAAATCCTGGCCGCCATCGCGGTCTGTGACCATGCCCGTATCGAAGGTACGGACAACGTTGAGATTGTTGGAGTAATCGCCATAAGTGCCAACGAATTCAAACTGCCGGTCTCGCCAGAGATCCGCCCGGAAGCCGAGCGTGCCGACGGCCTGTTCGGTGTCCGTGCTGTTTTTCGAGCTGGCCGCATTGCGTTCCTCGCGGATGACGGTCTCGGTGTGCCGGTCGGCATAGAGCAGGTCGGCGAAGACTTCGAGACGATTGCCGATTTCCTGGCGCGCCGAAGCGAAGGCGGAATAGCGCGTGTCCTCAGGCGCAAAATCGGTTTCACGCGCCTGGCTGAAGCCGACGTCCTCGCTCCTCAAAGGGCCTGAAGACGCCGCCGAAAGCGTGCCCATGACGCTGCCGCTGCCCCAGCTTCTGCCGAGCGTCTGTTCGATCTGCCCTGAACTGTAGCCGCCATCGCCGCGCGCGGTGTAGCTCACGGCCGTTTCCGCGCCGTCGAAATCCTCCCGCAAGACGAAATTGACGACGCCGGCCACTGCATCGGCGCCATAGATGGAGGAGGCGCCATCGGTCAGCACTTCAACCCGCTCGACCGCGCCAAGCGGGATCAGCGACGCATCCGCCGCGCGGCCAAGATCGGCAAGCGGCAGCCGCCGGCCGTTCAACAGCGTCAGCGTCGAGCCCGTGCCAAGCCCGCGCAGATCGACGGCGTTGACGGCGCGCGCATTCAGCTCCCGGCTGATTCCAAACCCGCCAATCGAGGTCGTGGTGTTGAGATTCTGAGGGATTACGCGGAAAAGCTCTTCGGCTGTTGTCACCCCAAGTGCCTCGAAATCGGCCCGACCGTAAGTGTCGAGCGGCGAGCTTTCCGGCGTCACGCCACGAATGCTGGTGCCGGTCACGATAATGTTTTCGAGTTCCTGGGACTCATAGGTCTCTTCAGCCGTTACGTCGTTATCGTCGCTCCGGTTGCTCGTCTCTGTGCTCGTCGACCTCTGACTCGTAGTCTGCGTCGTCGACACCGGCTTCGGCTGGACGTTTTTTGAGTCACTGTTACCCCCCGGGTCGGTGAATCGAATAGCAACGGTGCGCTCGTTGATGTATTCAAAATCGAGCCCGGTACTGGCCAATAATTCGTTCAGCGCTTCCTCATTGGAGGTCGCTTCGTTACTACCGGGTGAGTTAATCCCTTCACCAATTTCCGCGGCATACATCACCTGCAACCCGCTTCGCTCCGCAAACTCGCGTAGAGCCGCATTTAGTGGCTGAGGCTCTATGTGCAGTCCGGTGTCTTCATCCGCATAGGTTGCCAGCGGCGCCAGGAGCAAAATCGTGGCAAGCGCGGCTTTCGGCACGCATCTGGAAATCATGAATCACTCCCCCGAATGATTGTTATTGTGATGTGCTACCGAATAAGACTGGTTTTCGGCGCGGTCGGGTACTGGTAGGTGAAAAGGCTCTGCCTGCGTAGAGTGAAACTACCGGCTCGTTGGCGTCGAGACGACGAGCTCCCGGGTTCCGTCCGGGTGGCTCACCGTCGTGATGGATTGAGTCTTCTGCAGGAACTGCAATAGAGATTCCGTGTCGTTGGCGTCGAAGGTTCCGGTCAGCCGACGGCTACCGACCGTCTTATCGTTCACGATCAGACGTTGTGTGTTGTATCGGTTGAACTCTGCAACGATGTGGTCGATCGTCGCCCCCTCGAAAATCAGCCGGCGATCCATCCAGGCGATGACTTTCTCGGCATCGACGATCTCAGTTTCGGTGCGGGTGATGGCTTTACCCACGGTGGTCTGCATTCCGGTCTGTAGTTTGAGCGCTTCGACCGGGAGCTGGGCGACATCGCCGGAAGCCTGGTTGTTGTTTTGGTTACCGGGCCTGGTTGCCGCCTGGCTCACCATAACTTCTCCTTCGAGCACGGTGACCGTCGCTCCTTCGCCGAAGCGCCGCACATTGAAGCGTGTTCCGACAACCCGGATCAGTGTGTCATCGACTTCGACGACGAACGGGCGACCCGGGTCCTTGGCAATATCGAACAGGGCTTCACCTTCGATCAGCCTGGCGCGCCGCAACCCGGCGCCGAGCACCACCTGCACGGTGGACTGCGTGTTGAGTTCGAGCACCGAGCCGTCGTCCAACGCGACCGAACGCTGCTCACCGAGACCGGTTGAAACGCTTAACGGACCGTCGTTCGGCGCTATGCTGAGCCACCAGGCGGTACCTGCCATACCCGCAATGGCAATACTCGCCGCCACCGAGCCCAGCCAGCGACGCCGGCGGGCGCGGGCTTTCGGCGGCTCCAGGTCGCCGGCGGGTTGGCGTTCCGCCAGCGGCACGATGTTCGACGCCGCCAAAACGGTCTCGAGGTCGATGTCGGCGGCGAGGTCCATCGAGCCGAGCTGCTCCCACAAGCCAACGGCACTTAGATAGGCCTGCACATTGGACGGTGCCTCACGCAGCCAGTCGCCGAAAGCTTCGAGCTCGTCGGCCGTCACATCCTCGGCGCGCAGACGCACCAGCCAGCCCGCGGCATCCATGTGACTCTGCGTTGGCGGTTTAAGGCTCATCGCTGGATTCGTCCTGCACCGCAAGCAATGTCGCAACACCTTTTTGCAAATACTTCTTCACCGTGTGGGTCGAGACGCCCAGTCGGTCGGCAATCTCTGCATAGGTCAGTCCATCACGGCGCTGCCAAACCAGGGCTGCCTGAACATTGGGCGACATCGTCTCCATGGCCCGGTTCACCTGTCCCAGCGATTCGCGTAACGCAAGCAATTGTTCGGCACCCGGCGAACCAACGACTTCCGGCACCTCGGCTACCGCGTATACCGGCGATTTGCCGTCCTTCAAACGATGTTCATACGCCAGATTCGCCGCAATGCGCAGCAAGTACTGCTCCGGGCGGCGTATGAACTCGGTTCGTTCGAGGCGTAAGAGCCGCATGAACGCCTCCTGTGCCAGATCCCGCGCATCCTCTTTGTTCGAGACACGCGTGCGCAGGAAACGCTCGAGATCACCCGATTGCTCGTTAAACAGATCACGAATGAACTGTCGCGGTGTTCGCCTGCTCAATACTCCGGCCGAAATTCAGCGTTCCATTTTATTAGACTGGATTTTTTGGCGGTCGGGTACCTGGTGGCGGAGAATTTCCTTTGGCGGCACGACAACGGTATGTCGTGGCCGGGTGGCTGAATGCGCCGCCGCTGATTGAAATGGACCGGCCGGGCGCTCGGATGTACCGGCGCTTCGGAAAACGGATCAAACGCCGATTCGGTGCATGTTCCGAGACCCACCGCCCCCGGCTCTGCGTTAGAGTAATGATGAATCTGCAATCGTGGAGCAAGACGATGAACAAACACCGGCCGTGGCTTCTTTCGAGCCTGACGGCATCGCTGGTGCTTGTCGCCTGCATCAATGAGCCACCGCAGCAACCGACGCGTGAAGAGCTGATGGAAAAGAAGCTGGCGGGCCAGCCGCCGCCGGGTAGCAAAGCCGTGAACCGTATCGAGATGCCCGAAGAACCCCTCCAGGCAGTCGTCGAGGATACAGTGCCGAGAGAGATTGTCGATGCCGTGGCCGCCGATGCCGCGGGTCGCTTGTCGGCTTCGCCGGGCGCGGTGCGCGTCATCTCGGCAACTCACGAAACCTGGTCCAGCGGCGCAATGGGCTGCCCGGTGCCGGGCGAGTTCTACACCATGGTGGAAACGCGCGGTTACCGGATCATCGTTGCTGTCGGCGGTCACCAATTCGACTACCGCGCCGGCGAAAACGGCCGTTTCAGGTTGTGCGAACCCGGCAAACCGAGCCCGAAACGATAGAACGCCGGTTCTGAAAGAGGCCACCTCATATGAGGTGGCCTCTGGTTCTTACACGGCCTCCTTGCGGGGGCCTCTTTGCCGTAAAGGCTCGACCTACTCGGTCGGTGCGACGATGAACAGCGCCTCCGTGTCCTCGGTGGCGCCGCCGCGGTTGCCCGGACCGCGGTCGCCGTTGGTGAAGAACATCAGGCCGATTTCGGTCGGGTTGTTGCCCGCTTCGCCAAAATCGAAGACGTTCACCAGGCCCGATTGACCCGGCAGCAGGTCCGGCACGGCCGCAGTCGGGAAGTAACGTTCGCCGAGCGGCGCCCAGCTGGTGGGTATGGCGTTGAACGAACTGCCGAAATAAACGTCGTCCACGTAGGCCGTGCTGGGAATCTGTGTGAACAGCGCCGGATTGCCGATTTGCGAATTACAGATCAGGAGCACCTGGTTGGCCGTATTTGTCGCGTGCTCGGTGAAGAAGAACGCCGTTGACGTGCCTGCAGCAATGTCCGCGACGACGGTAACGTTGCGCTGATCGCCCGTGAAGAGATCCGGGTTGAAGAAACGGAGCGGCAGGTTGAAGACATCGTAGTCGTTGACGCCGTCCCCGTCGGTATCGAGGAAGATACCCGCGAGTCCCGGCCAGAGGGCCAGCGCCTGACGCTCCCAGTAGTGGAACGCAAAAGCCGTACCGAAGTCGGTGGCACCGTCCGGCGCCTCACAGGTACCGTCCGGGAAGCCGATCGTCTGCACGCCCAGCGCCTCGAGCGCCGGGTTCGGGTTGCCGCTGCCTTCCGGTCCGCGCGGCGGCTGTTCGGTC
The DNA here is from genome assembly GCA_028277185.1 of Woeseiaceae bacterium. GTDB lineage: Bacteria > Pseudomonadota > Gammaproteobacteria > Steroidobacterales > Woeseiaceae > UBA1847. The sequence continues at coordinate 256,685 of JANQGQ010000012.1, read as the reverse complement.
GCCAGGTGAAGCAGCGAGTACACGTCGTTCTGTGCGGTGCCCGCGCCGAGGTTGGTCAGGCCAACCACGCCGAAGCCGCCCTCGTCGATCAGTAGCTCATCGGAGTCGGGCACGACACGCGCTGCCCTGCGGGGCAGGACGTGCCACGGCATCGTGAAGTCCTGCTCGAGATCGAACCAGCTGAACCTCCTCTTTTTGTTCTTCGATTCGAACACGATATAGCCGTCATACTCGTTCAGCGTCAGGTTGGCGGGGTTGCCGCCGCCGGACCCGTCGTTCATGAAGTTGCCGGGCAGCAGGTTGCCGTCGATGGTCATGCGCACCGTGACGGTCCTGCTGCGCCACGGCCGGATCGACACGTTCCTCGGGTGGATCTCGACGCTGATCGCGCCGGACATCTCGTCATCCTCATTGAGGAATGTCGGCGTCGCCTTGTACCTGACGCGGCGGAAGCTGTAGTTGCGGATCTTCACCTTCTTCTCGAGGGTGACGATGCCGTCGACTTCCTGCAGGCCGAACGCCAGGCCGCCCTTCAGGTTCTCCTTGTCCCAGGCTGCAACCGGGGAAAACAGGGCCGCATCGGCGCGGACTTCACCGCCGCCCACGCGGCTGATCGGTGCCGGGTCGCCTGCCCGGCTGTTGACTGCACCGGTCTGCGCCGTGTTCATCAGCACGGCCTTGATCTCGGCCGGCGAACGCCACGGGTAGACGCTCATCACCAGTGCCGCGGAGCCCGCAACCATCGGCGCTGCGCCGGACGTGCCGCCGAAGGCGTTGTTGCCGGTTCCGGTTGACGAAGACGCCGAGACGGACGCGCCGGGGGCACCGATTTCGGGCTTGAGATCGCTGCCGAAGTAGCCCGGCCCGCGCGATGAGCCATCCACCATTAGTGCCGGGAAGTCGGTGAACGACACGTCGGGGTCGAAACGCACCTCAGCGCCACCCGCGCGCAGGATGTCGGCGTCCGCCTGGCCGATCTGGAAACCGGCAATCTCGAACACGCCGCTGGCCGGCCGGTCGCCGGCGTCACCGCCGTTGAACGGCGCCTCGGGCGTTATCAGGCCGATGATGCCCAGCGAGCCGCCGGCATCCTGGATATTGGCGATCTTCGCAGTAAAGCTACAGACGCCGCGGTCGACCATCACGATGCCGCTGACGGCTCCCGAAAACGGCAGGCAGCCGTTGGCATTGGCCGCATCGCCGGGATCGCCGTAGGTGACGATACCCTGCTGCGGCGCTTCCAGCGGCGCCGACCAGGACTGGAACACGGCCTCGTAGTTGCCGGCCAGTGCCTCGGGTTGGATGACCTGCATGGCCGTCGCGTTGACCGCGGACGCAACCTGCGTCTGCGCCACCGACAGCGCGGTCGAGGCGGCGGCCGGCGTGCCGGTGATGAACGGAACGTCGCCGCCGTTGCCGGCCGAGGCAACCGTCAGGATGCCTGCCTGCGTTGCGATGTTGGTTGCGTAGGCGAGGTCGTCGTCGAAAGCCTGGCCGAAATCCGAGCCGAGCGACATGTTCATGATGTCGACGCGGTCCCTCGTATCCCCGTCGCCGTTCGGATCAATCGAATACTCGACGCCCTTGATCAGCGCAACGCCGTTACAAGACGGCGAAAACGCGGCGCAGGTCTTCACGGCATAAAGCTTGACGCCCGGTGCGACACCCGGCGCGCCCTCCGAGATGCCGCCGACGATGTCGGCGACGTGGGTGCCGTGGCCGCCGAAGTTGCCGACGTCGGTCGCGGCAATCGGATCATCGTCCTCGGTACGTTCACCGAACGGCCAGACCTCGCCGACGAAGTCGAAACCTTCAACCACCTTCTTCGTTGGGAACAGCCCGTCGCGAGTCTCCACTTCGGAACCGGAGCCGTCGCCAGGCCCGTACGCGGCGGCATACGCCGCCGCAGTTCCGGGACCGCCGAACGCTTCGTGGGTATAGTCGATGCCGGAGTCGAGCACGGCGACCTTCACGCCGCGGCCCGTAATCCAGCGTTTCTGCAGGGCAGCGGCACCGATCTGCGGCACGGTTTCCGCGAGGTGCAGCTCGTAGTGGCGCACCATGCTGATCCGCTCAACTTCGGCGTCTTCGGCCAGTCGCATCAGTTCCGGCGACAATACCTTGGCAAACACCGCGTTAATGGCAACCTGGGTGGAACCGGTCACCTTCATCGAGCGCGCCATACCGCGGCCGCGGCTGATGAAGCTCGTCTGATCGGCCATGATCCGCGACTTGGCCGCCGGACCGGACCCAGGGGACGCCATGTCCGCCACCGCGGCCGGGTCGCCCTTGAGCCGGATCAGTACCTCGACTTCGCCCGATTCATTGAACAGCGCCGGGTCGATCTTACGCAGCGTTGCGTAGTCGATGTGCAGCGGGGTAGCGAGCTTTTGCTGCTGTGCCCGCTCCGCCCCATCCGCGGATACCGATTTCCCGGGCATCGCCGCCGACGCGGTGCCTGCTGTAAGCAACGCGCTCGACAACCCCACGCCGAGACGCGCTAGTAACCTCCTGTTCGTGCGATTGGTCATTTTGATTTTCCCTTATGTCAAATCAGACCCGTCCACTTCTTGCGGCGGCGTCTATGGTCTGATCGTTGGCGGACATCGATCACTGTCGAAATCCTGCAGTGATCGGGCATTTCTTGTTTCTTATGTAACTTAAGGATAGCACGCAGGGCGTACGAGGCCAGTCCGGCAAGCCCGACTGAATGGCGAGACGCGCGGCTTTCGCCGGCGGTGCCGCGGCGCCTGTCGAACCCGGCCGTGTCGCCGCCCGCCAGACGCCGCCGAGCGCCACCCGGATGGCCTCCCCGCTGACGCCGCTATGATTTAGAGATGCAGACGGCGGCTCGGAATCGACGCATGCGCAAAGCAATGGCAAGCAATTACGGCCAATGCTTGCCAGGGCAAGCCCTACGAACGTAATTCGCAAACCAAGGTGACGAGTTGCACGTGAAGGGATGCTTCTCGGGTGCGATCCAATTCTGTTTATTCGCCGAACTTTCGCATGCTGGTGAACTCGGCCGCCGTCGATGTGCAGAGGAAGGCTCGGTCTCCAAAGCACTCATCTGGCAAATCGAAGCTCCGCAGCTAAGGGGCAACTGCCAGCTTACAAAAGGACTCCCGGTAGCGCCAAAATATCTTGTTTAGTCCCGTCGGCCCATAGCGAATCACGTGATTCGGTCCGCATCTCCGCCAGAAGGTCAGACGAAAGAAACGTATGATTTTCTGCTGCCGGAATATGAGGTCGGTATCATGAATGGTTCGTTCGTTCGAAGTAGAGGTACAGTCGATTTCGTCCGGTAAACCAGGTCGTCGAACTGATCCTCACAACGGTGCCTGAAAGACAATGACCTCTCCTTCTCTGAGCACTGTCACGGAAATCTCGCCGCGCGCACCTCCTTTCGAAATAACCTCACGAAATTCGGCCGTCATGTTTGGCGACACGGCCATACCGCCGACCGACAGAATGATGTCCCCGCCAATAAACAGTTCCTGCCCGGCAATACTGGCCGGCACCCGGCTGGCCCTCAGCCCCATCCGCGACGCCGGCGAATTGGCGGCAATTTTCTGTATGAGAAAACCGGCAGCCTGCGGCACATTCAAAGCATCGGCAAGCGCGCCTGTCAGCAATATGCCAGTCATCCCGGACCAGGACATCGGGTGTTCGAGCAGGGCATCGACTGCCGCGTTCGACGTCACCGCAAAACCGAGGCCGTCCGAGCCGCCGGACTGGCTGCGGATGTGACTCACAATACCGATGACTTCGCCACGTCGATTGAACATGGGGCCGCCGGAGTTGCCCTGGTTGATTGCCGCATCGGTTTGGAACGTCTCTGCCTGAATGGCCCCCATGTAACCGTCGTCGTTGCCGTGCCGTGCCGATATGTGGCCGACCGTCAGCGTATGCGACAGGCCGTAGGGAGCGCCAATGATGAATATCTCTTCACCAATGCTCACCTTGTCGGAATCGGCCAGGGTCACGGGCCTGATTCGTTCGGGCAGCTTATCCAGTTTGAGCAGCGCAAGATCCTTGACCGGATCGGACGCAACGACCGACGCCGTTACCTTGGTGCCGTCAATAAACTCGACCTCGACCAGATCGGCCGTCTGCACGACATGCGCCGCCGTCATTACGTGTCCCTGGTCGTCGACCAGGAAACCCGACCCGAGTCCCGGCAGCGCCACCTCACCCTGCCCCCGCTGTCCCGCAATCTGACGCTCGACGGTGTAGATGACCACCACGGACTCGACGGCCTCTTTGAAGAGCTTTGCGTAATCGTTTGCGGCCGCCTCCGACGAAAACATCGATACGATAGCGAGCAGCATCCCCCAGCAGTAGTGAATGATTTTCATGGGATATTCGCTCCGGGCACTTATAACCGAGCATGATACCCGACCAATTGCCGGCCCTGTCGTGCACGCGCTTTTCCCGCTCGTCGAGCAAGACATTGGCTTCGTCGGGCCTCAGCGCGGCGATCAGCGCATGACCGGCAATGGAGATCAGGATCAGCACGACGAAAAACTCGATCAGCAGCGGAAAGCTCGGCGGTGCATTTGGTCAAGAGGAGCACTACCGACCGTCGAAACCGACGTGGCGGTCGCAGATGGCACGGTATCCGAATCGATCCGACGATCTTCCCAACTGTGAAATCCCAACACATGTGTGACACATTCAGCTCTTACCTCAGTCCTTCAGTGAGAGGAGAACGAGGCTGAGAGTCCTTCAGCCCGCGGTCAACGCCCTCGTCAGTTCCTGAACGATGGCATCGATCCGCGGATTCTTCGAATTGTCGAGAACCACCAGCAGCAGTTCCTCGTCCGGGTAGCGCGCCAGATAGGTGCGCGCGCCCAGCCAGCCTCCGCCGTGCCAGACATGGTCGTCGGCCAGAAACCAGCCAAAGCCGTAGTCACTCGTGCTGCCATCGGCCAGCGTCGCGGGTGCCAGCGCGCGCGCCAGAAGCTCAGACCGAAGAAATCGTTGCTCCGCCCAGGCACGGTCCCAGATCAGCAAATCCTCGAGACTACAGAACACCGCTCCATCGCCCGCGACGCCATCGACCCAGGTCGGGCTGAGAAGCGACCGGCTCGCGCCCAGTTGCATGAACGATCCGACCTGACCGGCAAATCCCTCGTCCCGGGACTCCAGATTCCAGACGCGACAGTGGCGCATTCCGAGACGGCCGAAAACGGCGTTTCGCATAAAGGCCTCGAAACCCGAGCCGCTTACCCTCTCGATGATGGCGGCGAGCAGCACATAGCTGCTGTTGCTGTAAGCGAACTGCGCGCCCGGTGCGGAGACCGCCGGCGGCGCCTTCGCAATGAACAGCTGGGCAACTTCGGCGACGCTCAGCGTGTTGCCGAGACTTTGGCGCTCCTCGTCGGCGAGCTCGAAGTACACGTCGGGAATACCGGACGTCATGTTCAGAAGCTGCGCAACCGTGACGCCTGGGTAAGGAAATCCCGGCAAATAAGTACTCACGGACTGGTCAAGCTCGAGGCTGCCCGATTCGACGAGGCTCAGGACGCCCGCCGCCGTGAACTGCTTTGATACAGAAGCCAGCCGGAACAGCGAACGCGTCGATAACGGCACCCGACCTTCGTGATCGGCGACGCCATAGGTTTTCATCAGCAACGGCCGCCCCTCGCGCGCCAGCAGCACGCCGCCATTGAACTTGTGTGCCTCGTGAAGCCCGGTCAGCCAGGCGTCCACGGCCTCGAGCCGGCTTGTCTGAGACGCATCGGCACCGACCTCGAGCGGCGGCACGTCCAGACTGCTGTTGAACCAGATGGCAAAAGCGACGACTCCGGCCGCAACGACGGCGAGAACGCCGATCGCGATGTTGCGAGTTTTCACTGGGAATTCCTCTTGACGGAAACCAACACAGCCAGCATCCATCCCCGGAGCGAGAGAAAGTGTATCAGGCAAAACGAAAACCGGGCGCGAGTTTGCTTCGCGCCCGGCCGTTCGGCGTTGTGGGGCCCGCATCCGTCACCGATTGCCGGAGTTCCCGGTCACGATGGCGAGCGAACCCCGACCGAGTTCATCGAGCAACGTCGACTCGGCTTCTGCGACGTATTGCAGGACGGCTTGCAGCTCGGGCGCGGGCATCTCGAAGCCCTGCAACGCAGGATTCAATCCGACTACGCGCTGTATCAGCAACGGCTCGGCGATGTCGGGAGTCCGGAGCAGATGGACGAGGCGTTCCGGTTACTCGGATAAACCGGAGTCCGGCCCCTATCCGCCCAGCGAACGTGTTACCTTCCTCAGCGCGGGGAGTGTACTGGCAGAGGCGGAGGGAGTCCGGAATGCGAGAGGACAGGTCACAGAGTTCTTGCTGCTCGCCGAGCGAGCACGACCAGTGTCGCGCTTCGGGCGATCGCGGACTGGAAGCATGGTGGCGTTCTCCAGACATCGCCGAGGCACGACCGTGACGAAGCACCTTATAGTCGCACTAACCGCGGTATCGACATTGACCTTCGCGCTCGCGGGCAGCTTCGCGAGGGCCGAGCGGCTCGCGGCGGACGACCCGCGCGTTCTCGAGTTCGAAAGCGGACTGATCGACCGGATGGAGCGCGGCCTGGACGATGCACGGCGCTGGTCGATTCACGAACGCCTCGCCAGCTACGGCGTCCCGGGCGCCGCGATCGCGATCGTCAGGAACGGTCAGATCGCGTGGCTTGAGGGCTACGGGACGAAGCTCGCGGGTCGAGACGATCCCGTGGACGGCGATACCGTGTTCTCGGTCGGCTCGGTTAGCAAGGTGGTTAACGCGGCGCTGATTCTCAGACTCGTCGCCGAGGGCCGCGTCGACCTCGATACGAACGTCAACGAGTACCTCGAGTCGTGGCAGGTGCCCGGCAGTCGCTACAACGCGGAGCAGGACGTCACGCTACGCCGCATCCTGTCGCACACGGCCGGGTTCAACGTGCACGGCTTCGCGGACTACCCGCCCGGCGCCGAGCTGCCGACGACGGTCGAGATCCTGGAAGGCCGGCCTCCCGCCAGGAACGACGCGGTCCGGCTAACGTCCACGCCCGGCGAGCTGATGGATTACTCGGGGGGCGGCATCACGGTCAGTCAGGCAATCGTCGAGGACGTCACCGGCCTGTCCTATGCAGCGGCCGCCCAGCGATACGTGTTCGGGCCGCTCGGTATGACGCGCTCGACTTTCGTCAACCCGTTACCGGCATCGCACGGCAACATCGCGCGCGCCCATGACGAGCGCGGCCGACCGACCGCACTGCCGCGCGGCTGGGAGGCGATGCCCGAGCAGGCGGCATCGGGTCTTTGGACCAGTACCCGCGACCTCGCACGCTTCCTCATCGCCATCAACGATGACAGCTCCGGCGCGTTTCTGCCGCGCGAGCTGCGCGACGACATGTTGACGCGCGAACCGCAGAGCTGGCACGGCCTCGGCCCGCGCCTGAACGGTGCGGGCACGACACGCGTGTTCCACCACGGCGGCGCGAACGACAGCTATCGCGCGTGGATCGAGGGCCACGTCGAGAGCGGCGACGGCCTGGTCGTGCTGACCAACGGCAGCGAAGGCGCGTGGGTGCGGAGCGAAATCCGCAAATCGGTGGAAGATGCGTTCGACTGGCCGGTGAAGTCCGACGGGGGGTTCGAGGAGCCGGAGTTCTGACGAAAAAAAGTTCACCCCCTCCGCACGCGCTGATCGATAGCACCGAAGACGAAAGCGCCGTGACGATCGGGCATTTCGACCCGCACCCGGTCCCCATCCTTCATGAAATCGGTTTTCGGCGCACCCTGCTCGATCGTCTCGATCATGCGGATCTCGGCGATACGGGAATAGCCCCGCGCACCCTTTAGATATCGGCCGGCCGTGCGCGGACGTGCTCGGTCAGCAGGCCCAGCGCAACGTCCACACGGTCCTCCAGAATGTTGGCGGCGATCCGTGAACGTGTCGCAGGGCGGTTATGACACTCTGAAGTTCCCGCAACCCGCGAGATGCTGCACAAGTCTGGCGAGCTTTCCTAGTCAGCCCGGCGGCCCGACAGCGTCGCATCCCGCACCGCCATCTCGAACGACGAGGCACGTTCGCCCGTCGTGTCGAATTCAAAAGTCCACTCGTCGTTGCTGGCCATGACGAACAGGCCGCCACCCTGCGCGAGCAGAGGCACTTCCGCGGCGTCACCATACGTTCCGCCGAATTTCAGAAACAGCCGCCCTTCGCGGGCTACAAAACCGTATTGGGATGGGCCGAACATGACCGGACCGATCTCATAATCCCCGGCATAACGCTCAAGCTCTCGTTTTTCCAGAGCGATGTCGTCGATGTCGGGTTGGGGGATATTGAGCACGACCCGCGAAATCTTTCTTTCGAGTGCTACCGGTGAAGGAGTGGCGCCTTTGCGGTTTGAAAGCACGACGACAGTCAGGTCCAGCGCCGGATAATGGGCATGATTGGCAAAATAGCCATAGATCTCGCCGGAGTGCGAATACTTCCGGTGACCGTGGAAGTTCGAACTCACGAGGCCACCGAGAGCGTACTGCAGCTCGGTTCCGTCCTGCAGTGACGTCGTTCGGGTGACCAGATCCCGAAGGCGGCGGCTGATCTTGTCCGATTGGAACACAGCGCGCCGATACCTTGCGACATCTGCAGCCGTTGACAGCAGGGATCCGGCCGAGAAGGGCACGAGGTAGTGCCAGGGGGGCGCGTTGACCAGGTTGTCGCCGCGCAACTCGTAACCGCGCGCCCGATTGGCGACGATCTCGCTGTCGTCGCCGCTGTATGTACGATGCAGGCCCAGGGGTTCGTAGACGGTCTCCTCGAGGTATTCGAAATAGCTCTTGCCGCTGACTTGCTCCACTATCAGGCCGAGCAGGTAATAGCCCGAATTGCTGTAGCTCCAGTGCGTACCGGGCTCGAACAACAACGGCTCTTTTTCAAAGTACGAGCGCATTTGCTCTCGGGTAGAGCGCCTGCGTTCGAAGGTCCCCCTGACCGCCGGGATTTCGTGCAAGTAGTTGGGAATACCAGAGGTGTGTGTAAGCAACTGTGCGACGGTAGCGACGCTACCGGGGCCGCTATAGTCTTCGAGTATCGAATCGACGGTGTCGCCCAATGCCAACCTGCCGCCATCGACCAACTGCAGCACCGCCAGTGCCGTAAACGACTTGGTGATGGATCCGATCGCGAATACGGAATCCATTTCGGCCGGCACCCTGTTTTCGACGTCCGCAAAACCTATTGTTCGCGCGTATACGTCGTGTCCCTTCCGGTTGACCAATACCGTCAAGCCGGGATAGCGGCCTTCGGAGTGGACCGATTCGACGAGGGAGTCGATCATGCGTATCTGCCGCGGTTCCAAATCCTTCGGGACCGCGTCTGCCGGCACGAGTACCGCCAACGACAGCGCGGCACAGATGACCCACGTTCTTACGCCAGCAGAATATCTCATGCCCGGACTCTCGTCTGCGCCTCGACCAAGCGCAAGTTGCCGGCAATTTCGAAGTTCAGGGAAGCGTCGAAGTCACCGCGCAAACCCAACTGCAGCCCCTCCAGAATCAAGCGACGGGACAGAGCCGGGGAAGCCATCAACCCCTCGGCTCTTGCTGCAACCACGGATCGAAGCTCTCGCGCTTCGACAGTCTCGTTGACCAACCCGCAGTCTAACGCCGCCTGTGCCGGAATCTTCTGTCCCAACAGCAGCATCTGCATCGCTCTGCCCAAGCCTACAATGCGAGGCAGCAACCAGGTCGTGCCATTAGTCTGGAACAATCCCTTCTGAATCTCCGCGAACTGAAAATAGGTATCGTTCGCTGCTATACGAAGGCTGCATGCGAGAGGAATTTCGGCGCCGGCACCAATGGCGAGCCCATTTATCGCAGCGATCGATACCTTCGGAGAGTTGAACAGGAGGCGCGAAATCTCCTGGGTTACACGAAGCTGCTCGCGTAACTTCGTATCGTCGCCGCCCTGTTGGCGAGGCAATTCCTTCAGATCCTGTCCGGCACAAAACGCCCGGCCGGAACCCGTAAGTACGAGCACTCTGCTCTCCCCGTCTTCAACGAAATCGCGGATTGCCGACGCCAGTTCCGCATAGGTTTGACCTCGCAAGGCATTCAACACTTTCGGCCGGTTGATAGTGAGATAGGCGATCCCTTCGCTTTTCTCATAAAGGACATCTTGCATCTGGAGTCATTCCGGGAAGTCGCTTCGCTGATTGGAAGCATGCCCAAATTTTATCCGTTGTTCAAATTTATGTACAATGTTTTATTTTTTGATTACCGTACTCAATAGTCTCCCAGCCGCGGAGGCAGATCGTCGCACAGAGGGACAGCACGCAATGACGACACTCACGTCGCTCGCAGCACATCGCCTTGACAGGGTACTAGTGCAGTGGGCTGGCATTCTGGCGCTGACGGGTTGCGGCATCGCCGAGAATGCGCAGCCAACATTATCGACAGCCCAGATGATGGAATCTCTGGTCTTTATCGAAGAAACCCTGCGCTCCGCGCACTACGGGTCAATTGACGGACTGAACAGTGAAGCGGCCAGGCGCCTTCAGGAGGTGCGCGAACGGGCCGGGTCGCCAATGACCGAGGAAGCGTTCTATTTCGAAATCAACTATTTTCTAGCGGCGCTTAAAGACGCACATACCGTGGCGCGCTGGCATGACGATACGCTTGCCGAGGCCGGCTCGATCGATCTTCCGGTGCACTGGAACGAGAACGGGCTGCTGGTAATGGGACAGACCGATCGGCTGCGGCCAGGCGACAGGATCGTGCAAATCGGCGGTCTCGACGAAGCGGACATTCTCGACCGCCTCGAGCTCGTCATACCGGCGGAGAACCAACCCTACCTGAAAGCGCTGGCCGGGAAGCACCTGTCGCGCGGGCCTTTCCTTCGTCATTTCGGTGTCGTGGAAGCAGACGGGGGGATCGTGCTGACAGTGGAATCGCCGAAAGGGACGACGCGATCCGAGCGGCTTCGAATCAACGGGCGCAAGGTCGACAGCACGGAAGCCCCCTGGTTCGGCTTCGAAATCTACACGGACTATTCGTTGGGGGTCTTTCGGATTGACCGCATGCAGTACGACGAAAAGATTGCCGCTGCCATCGAGCAATTCTTCGCGGCGATAGACGAGCATAGCCTGCGTAACGTTGCCGTGGACCTTCGGGAAAACCCGGGCGGCGATTCACTACTGGCGTTCGCGTTTCTCGCGCATTTCGAGGACTATCCGTACGAATCGTTCGGTGTCGATATTCGGGTTTCGGAAGAACTCGATCGCGAATCTCCGCAATTCTCGATCGCTGCGATGAACGAGGTGTTTTATGCCATCGGCATGCCCGAGCTGCCGCCGGATACCGACCGCTATCGTCTGCCGGGCGCTCTCGTGAAACAAATCATGCTGGGCCGTTTGCCCGTGCCCTCGCCCGGCTCGATGACGACCGTGACGAACCGCGATCTGTATGTCGTCACCGGCCCGTTGACATTCAGCAGTGCCAGCTTGTTCACGACGCTCGTTCGGGATAACCGCCTCGGCAAGATCGTCGGTGAGCCGACCGGCAACCGGGTCAACTTCTACGGTAGCGAGCTGCGCGTCGACATTCCGAATACGAACATGTACCTGAACTTGTCCACCGCGAAGATGCTGCGGCCCAATGCCGATCTCGGCGAGGAAACGACGATCGATCCCGATGTCTATTTGCCGGTGACCGTCGATTCCGCGGCAGCAGGCCTCGATCCGTCCATGCAGTATTTGAAAACCCTCAGCTCGACTCCATAAGTCGCAGGCGTCGCAGCCGATCTGCGCTTTTCCGTAGTGCTTCTTTGTCGATTTTGCCGATCGGGAGGCGCGGCAGACTGTCCACCACTACAATCAGTTTGGGTACTTTGTAGTTGGCGATCCGTTTCCGGCAGTGTTCCTCGAGTTCCGCCGGATTGACCGCATGAGGTACACGGCTCTCCACGAATGCGACTCCGACCTCCTGATAAAGATCGTCGGGCACGGAAACGACGGCCGCAAGCGCAACACTTGGATGGCTTTCCAACGCGATCTCTACCTCGCGCGGATAAACGTTGTACCCGCCCGACTTGAACATCTCCTTCAACCGCCCGATTAGCCGATAGCTCCCGTCGGGCAGGCGTTCCGCCAGGTCGCCTGTGTGCAGCCACCCGTCTTTGTCTATAGCGTGCGAGGTAGCATCGGGCCGCCGCCAGTACCGGTCCATAATGAAGTCGCCACGCACGAGCAGTTCGCCGGTCTGGCGGTCGTCGCCGGCGCGCGATGCTGCACCGTCGATATCGACTTCGTAACCTCGCACCGGTTTGCCGATGGTACCGGCGAGCGCGTCGGTCCCGCTGTACGGATCGGTAAACGTGACGGAGCCGACGGTTTCTGTCGTCCCGTACGAGGTCGAGAGATTTGCCGTGATTCCCCGTAAGGCCTCAACGAGATCGCGCGAGGCCGCGGCGCCGCTCCAGAAAATCAGTTGTACGCTGGAAAGATCGAAACTCCCGAACGCAGGGTCCTGCACGCACATTTGCAGCGTGGTCGGCACGCCGGCCCAGATCGTGACGTTTTCGTCCTGCAGCAGGCGAAGGCTGTCGGCAACGTCGAACTTTTCCAGAAAAACGATCGTGCCGCCGCCGACGAGGCAGAAGCAGGCGATGTCGCCGACGCAACCGATGTGATTGATAGGCAGGAAGTTGAGCATGCGGATCGGCGATGCGTTCCAGTACCGATGCTGTGAGCGGTTGCACTTGATGAGCGCGTAGTGCGAGATTACGGCGCCCTTCGGGCGCCCGGTCGACCCGGATGTGTATACGATCAGCGTCGGATCCGAACCCCTCACGGAGTCGCAGCGGTCGCGAAGGCTTCGACGGCTCGTCTTTACCCCCGATTCGAGGAACTCGTCCAGCATGGGATACGGCGAACCCGCCTCGTCGTCGCCAAGGGCCACGATCTGCAAGTTGGAGCCTGCTGTTCTGCCCAATTCCGCGAGTTCGCCGCGATAGTCCCGGTCCCCGACCTGTAGCCGCGACAGCAAAATCGCCGGTTCCGCATCCGCGATGACATACTGCAATTCACTCAGAGTGTGCCTGGGATTCAGGCCCACGTAGATTGCGCCAATCGATCCGGCAGCAAGAAAAATCACAAAAAAGTCGTTGTGTGGAACGCTGAGTACCGCTACGCGGTCGCCTTTCCTGACGCCTGCGGCCAACAGCGCCCGGGCGCTGGTATCGACGCGGTTTGCCAGATCTTTGTACGTGCAACGCGCGGTGCCGGTAACGACGGCCTCGACATCCGGCGAGTGTTGCGCATAGTAGTGGGCATAATCGCTGAGTAACTCGAGCTTTATCGGAACCCGGGCCATATCGAATCCGTTGTTTATTGTTTGTTGATGCCGGCGCTCGGCAAAAAGCGGCCATGCGTCGCGCCGGTCATTTGTCCGTTCTGCAGGGCGAACTTCCCGTTGACCACAACGTGTATCACACCCTCGGAGTACAACGACGGATCCTTCCACGTGGACCTGTCGACAATCGTTTCGGGATCGAACACGGTCAGATCGGCCCAGTAGCCTTCGCGAACGAGCCCGCGTTCGGGAAGCTGCAGATAGCTGGCGGGCAGCGAAGTCATCTTCCGAATTGCCTCGGGCAGGTCCAGTACCTTCCATTCTCTGACGTACCGCCCAAGCACTCTCGGAAAGCTGCCGCGGTACCGCGGATGCCCGCCCCCGGCCTTCATTCCGGTAATCTTTCCGTCGCTCGAAATCATTACCCAGGGTTGCACGAGAAGATAGCGCAATTCGTCCTCGTCGATTGCACCCAGAGTAATCTTGACCGACTCGCCTTCCGCCAGTATGAGATCGGCGATGACGTCGAACGGCTCCTGGCCGCGCTCCTCCGCGATGTCGACGAGCGCACGCCCGACGTTGCCCGGGTCTTCGCTGACAACGACGCGAAACGATTCGTACCCGACCGCATCGATCCAGCTGAAAACGCCCGTGCCCGGTTCTTCCGATCTTGCCTTTAATGCGGCGCGCCGCTGTGGATCGCGCAGCGCTTGCTGCCAATAAGCCGCTAACTCGCGAAGTGCCTGAATCGAGCGGGCCTCCGAAAGCAGCCCCGCCTCGAGTAAGCGGAGAGTCTGGCGCATCGGATCCGACTCCGGCGGCACGAGGATGGCCACCAGCCGGCGGGCCGCCGCGCCATCGTATGGATACACGTCGGCCGTAACCTCCAGGCCGCCGGCAATGTATTCCTCGATCATCGCCACAATGTCCCGCGACTTGCCGAAGTTGCGCTTCCCGACGACTTTGAGATGCGCCGGGTGGGCGCGAACGCCCGCGGCATTCGCAATATCCAGACACTCCCTGATCGACTCGAGCAACGCGTTCGCGGGATCTCGTATGTGAGAGTCGTAGGCGCCGTTGCCACGCCGAATTTCTTTGGCCAATACGACGACTTCGGCGGTCGCCGCATACCGGCCCGGAAGATACATCAATCCGGACGACAGACCGACCGCTCCCATCTGCATCGCGCGTCTCACCTGCCCGCGCATTTTGACCAACTCGATAGGATCCGGTGCCCGGTCGTCATAGCCCATGATGTCGGTCCTGATGCCGTTGTGGCCGACGTAAAACATGAAGTTCGTACCGACCCCCTGCGCATCCAGCGTTTGAATGATGGAGCGCATATCGGACAGCGAATAAGCACCGTCCACACCGAACACCGTGGTCGTCACACCCTGGGTTATATAGCCGCGATTGGCGCGTAATTCAGGCTGGACGAGACCTCGCTCCGCATGGCTATGCACGTCGATGAATCCGGGCGATAGAACCAGCCCTTCGATTTCGACGTCCTCGCGCGCCGCGCCGGACGGGATCGTTCCGACGCGTGCGATGCGGCCGGCAACGACGCCAACGTCGGCTTGCCGCGGCTCACCGCCCGTACCGTCCACGACGAGCCCGCCGCGAAACACGATGTCATACTTCAAATCGGGTTCGGCGGCCACCAGACTGCAAGGCGCACAGAGCAGGGCCTGCACGGCGATGGCTGCGAGCGCCCGTTGTCGAAGCTGCATACGAACCTCACTGCGATTCGCGTTTTGTCCGATAGACAGTATATTGACTAACGGTCAAAAAAAACACATCCTTGTTCGCGTAAGGTGCAAAACTGGGAGAAAGTGGCGGCAATGCCGACCAGAAAAAGACTGTGCTTATCCGTGGCGTCAGCCGTCCTGCTCGGTATCGCGAGCTGTGGGTCTGCATTCGCGGACAGTCAGGTACGGGCTCGGGACCTCGGCGCGGAGTTCCCCGGAACGCCAGGCCCATACAACGCTATAACCGACGTGCCGGATGTTGAGGTCGGTCACGCCACGATCATTCGGAACGAATCCGCGGACGGCACGACGGCGGCCATACGCACGGGGGTTACAGCGGTGTTCCCGAAAGGAAGGGAGTACCGGGGTTTCGTGTACGCAGGCTTCTTTTCGTTGAACGGGACCGGGGAAATGACGGGTCGGTCGTTGATCGAAGAGGTTGGTATGTTCGCGGGACCGGTGATGACCACCGGAACGACCAGCGTCGGCGTCGTCCGCGACTCGGTCATCGGATGGTATCGGGACAGCCTGGGTGCGGACGATCCCGCGCTGTTCCAGTACATCATTCCGGTTGTAGGAGAGACCTATGACGGAAATCTCAGCGACATCTACGGATTCCACGTCGACAAGTCACTCGTGTTCGAGGCACTCGACTCCGCAACGGGCGGACCGGTTGCAGAGGGAAACGTGGGCGGCGGCACCGGAGCGATTTCGTTCGCCTTCAAGGGCGGCATAGGGACGTCGTCCCGGCAGCTCCCCGCCGCTCAGGGCGGCTACAGAGTCGGCGTCCTGGTGCAGTCGAATTTTGGTGTCCGTCACCAGTTGACCATCAGCGGCGTGCCGGTCGGACGCGAGATATCCGGCTATCAGCCCGTCCGTCAGAAACTCAAGGACGGGTCCATCATTGCCGTGGTGGCCACTGATGCACCCTTGTTGCCGCACCAGCTCGAACGGCTTGCCCGGCGTGCGTCTCACGGCATGGCGAGAACCGGCGGTCTGTCGGGCAACACGTCCGGCGATTTGTTTCTGGCGTTTTCCACGGCTGTCCCCGAGGAAGCGGGGGCCGGCGAACTGACGCACTCGTTCGTCGATACGTGGGCCATGAACCCGCTACTCGAAGCGGTCGCCTTCGCCACCGAAGAGGCTATCGTAAACGCGCTGGTCGCGGCCGAGACGCTGGACGGCGTCCGAGGCAATAAGGTGTTTGCGTTACCACACGACCGGCTGCGGGAAGAACTGTCACGCTATCGTCCTTCCGGTCGAAGATAGCCGCAGGACCGCCGGTGCCTGAATCCGAGAAACGGGCGCGGCCAATCGGGCTCGCGGGCGCCGTCGTCACGCAGATTGGCCTCGTCATTGGCGCATCCATCTTTAGTCTTCCAGGCGCACTGGCCGCCAGCGCCGGTCCGGCTGTTATCTTCTCCTTTCTGCTCGCGGCTGTCGTCGCGTTCTTTACCTGCGTAGCCGCAGCGCAGATCGGTGCGTTGTTTCCGGTTGTGGGCGCGAGCTACGTCGCAATAAGCCGAATGCTGTCGCCTTTCTTCGGCTTTCTCGGCTTGTGGCTGGTGCTGCTCGGTGCCGCGATCGGCGTTGCGTTTCTTTCCTACGTCTTCGCCGACTACGCCATTTTCTCCTTCGGCCTGACCGCGGACAGGCGCGCGACGGCGGCCGCGGTCGTCGTGGCTTTGGCAGCGCTCAACGCATTCAGCACGCGCGCGGCGATATCGGGGCAAGCCTTGATGGTCGCAATGTTCATGCTTGCGCTCACCGTTTTCTGTATCGCCGGCATAGCCAACGTCGATATCGTCCTGCTGCAGCCCTTCGCGCCCAACGGATGGAGCCCGGTTGTTTCAGCCGCCGTCCCCGCGTTTTTCTCATTCGTGGGTTTCATGATGATCGTCGAACTCAGCGGTGAAATCAGAAACCCTGGAAGAACCATCCTGCGCGCACAGCTCATATCGTTTGCGGTGGTGCTGCTCGTCTACACCGCCGTTTCGCTGGCGATCGTCGGCAGCATCGAGACAACGCTTCTCGCGGATATCCGTGCCCCGGTTGGCGCGATCGCAACGGCGGTGCTTCCTGCCTGGCTTGCGGCGTTCGTGTCGATCGCCGCGCTGCCGGCCGCGGCGACGTCCGTGAACGGCATACTGTTAGGCTACTCGCGGGACGTCCTCGTTCTTTCCCGAGCGGGCCTCGTTCCCGGGGTGTTCTCCAGAACGTCGGGTGAAGGACGAACCCCGGCGAACGCGGTACTGCTCATCGCGTCGGCATCGCTTCTTTGCGTTGTGGCGGGCGGGCGAATCACGGACTATGCGTCTATCCTCGTTCTGGCATTCATGCTGCTGCAGATTCTTTTGGGACTCGCGTTGTGGCGCGCTCGCGACCGACTGAGTGACGCGTCGGGGAAGCCCAAACTCCTTTGCAACCGCTTTGCAATTGGCTTCAGCAGCATCGGCCTGGTAGCCGGGTCGCTGCTGTTTCTCGTCATCGGCCTCGCCAGCGAACCGAGGACGGGCATTGTTGCCATCGTCTACACCTGTGCAGGCGCGGCGTACTTCGCATACCGGCAGCGGCTTCTCGGACGGCAAACCCGCACGTAAGGAGTGCGCACCGCAACTGAGCTGAGATCATGGCGCGATCAGATCTTCGATCAGTTTCAGGACGACACGCTTGCAGCCTTTGAGATTGACCACGTCCGGTTCCGCGGCGATCGCAGACATCAGGCCGTCGACGATACTCTGGATCACGTCGGCGACGTTTTTGTTGTCCACTTTGCCGATAGAGCCGTCCTTTTGCCCGTCTTTCAGGAGCCCGACAATTATCTTGCGCGTATTGCTGTTGGCCCAGGCAATCATGTCTCTCTTCTCGCCCATCGTTCCGAAACAGCCCAGCGTATCGATATATATCAAGTAGCTGCTCCGATTTCTGTCGATGTTGTCCAAACAGGCATTGACGAACTCCAGCAACTTTTCGCGGCCGGTTTCCCTGGCCTCGACGCGTTCGGCAACGCTCATGCTCAGCTTACGAACAATATGCCTGATGACTTCCTGGCCCAGATCGCTCTTACCGTTGAAGTGATACGAGATTACGCCCTTGCTGATGCCGATTTCTTCGGCAATCTCGGCCAATGAGGTTTCGTGGAACCCGTTCCGTTCGAAGAGCTCGAGCGCGACGTCAATTATCTGCTGTCGTCGAGCCAACTCGATAAACGTTGCCGCTTTCTGCCGTGCTTTTGCCATCGTCATCCCCGATTGTCGAGTTGCCGTTGCGGCGCCGGGCGCTACTGAGCTGAAGTACGTCAGGATGGTACGCTTCGCCCGGTTCGCGATCAATTATCTGTCCTGGTTGTAGGTTTCGGATTGCCTATTACAAATATTGTCGTCTGACTAAAAATTTGACTGATGATCAGATTTTAATGTACGGTATAAATTGAGCGCTGTAGGCAGTGCCGACCGATCGTTGATGAACCACGCTGAACGCATAGACGAGTCCTCTACCGTCGCCGACTATTCAAGGAATGGAGCGGCCGTCGTGCGACAGGCAATTGGCGGGAATTGGCTCCAACGGCTACGGCAGGCAGTCGACGAGATCATGGCAGCGCCGGCGTCGACCGCTTCGGACTACCGCTCCGAACGAGGCGGCGGCCGATTTTTCAGCGACTTTTTCATGTGGCGGCGCAGCGAATCGATCGACCGGTTCGCCCGCTGTCCCGAAATCGTCGAGCTGGCTGCAAAGTTCATGAATGCCGACGAGGTTTTTCTGTTTTACGACCATCTGTTGGTCAAGGAGCCGGGCACGAGCCAGCCCACGCCGATCCACCAGGATCTTCCATACTGGCCGCTCAGCGGCGAGCAAATCATCTCAGTATGGGTTCCGCTCGATCCGGTGACGGTTGACTCGGGCGCCGTGCATTACGTCAGCGGCTCGCACCGATGGGGAACGGTCTTTGCCCCGCAGGCTTTCTCCAACGACTCGACCTACAGCCAACAGTATGCCGAGATGGATCTCATGCCGCCGCCGGACGCAGATGAAATTCAAACGAAGCACCGAAGTATCTATTGGGACACCCAACCTGGTGATGTAGTCCTGCATCACCCGCTGACGCTTCACTACGCGCCGGGTAATTCGACCGCGAGCGTTCGTCGGCGTGCCATTGCGTTTCGCTACGTCGGATCGGACGCACGCTACCAGGATCGTGCGGGGCACTTCCTGACGAACCCGAACCTCGCTTCGATACTTGCACAAATCGACCTTCGAGACGGCGCCCCGCTGCGCGGCGCGATGTTTCCGCGTGTGTGGCCGCCATGATCGACCGTCACGGCCCGTGGAACACGCCCAACGCCGTTCAGGGTATCAACCGGTCCGACTGACCGCATAAACCGGGGATCGCACCCATGCAAAGCAACAACAAAACGACGAGGCCTCACCACACCGTCCGACGTCTCCCGATAGCGAATATAGCCGGCTTCGCGTTAGCGGTGTCGGCTATCCATCACGTCCCTGCGACCGCCCAAGAGGGCGCGGCAAAGACGGCGCTCGAGGAAATCGTCGTGACGGCGCAAAAGCGCACGGCAAACGTACTGGACGTCCCGATTTCCATGACCGTCTTCTCCGGCACGAACCTCGAGAACGCGGCTGTTTCCAGGATGGAGGACTTCATCGGTCTTGCGCCCAACGTCTACGTCAACTTCAACGACTCCATTCGCGCCACCGCGATATCGATACGCGGGATTCTGTCGGACCCCAACAACGTCGGTATCGATCCGGCCGTCGGCGTGTACGTGGACGGCGTCTACATGGCGCGCCCGACCACCGTCAATGTCGGGATGTTCGACCTGCAGCGTGTCGAGGTACTGCGCGGCCCGCAGGGAACCATTTTCGGCAAGAACACCATCGGCGGAGCGATCCACTTCGTATCCCGGGTTCCGTCGGAAGATCCGGAATTCAGCGTCACGGCACGCACCGGCAATCTCGACTACCGGCTGCTGCAACTGGTTGGCAACGTGCCAATATCCGAGACGTTCTCCGTGCGCGCGTCGGGCCAGTACGAAGAGCGCGACGGCTTTCTGACCAACCTGGCCGGCCCGGACAACAACGACCTCGACAACGTAAACTTCAGGGTCTCTGCGCGCTACGCCCCGAGCGACCGGTTCGAGGTGATACTTCGGGCGGATACCGCCAGAGACCGAACCAATGCCGGAGCCAACGAAATTCTGGTTCCATCCCCGGTTTTTGCCGGTCCTCCGTTCAACTCGCCGCAGGATGTCGATCCGTGGGATCGGGTGATCAAGGACGCGGACTCCTCGGTTCAGGATCGTGACCTCTTCGGCACGTCGTTGGAACTGAACTGGCGGCTCGGTGCGGGTACCCTGACGTCGATCACGGCTTACCGGGAGTTCGACTGGGAGAACTTTCAAACCTCCGACAAGACGGAATTCGCCCTTTTCGGCACCGGTATTCGGGAGGACGAGGATCAATTCAGTCAGGAACTTCGCTACGCCGCGGAGCACGACCGTTTGGATTACGTCGTAGGCGCCTATTACTTCGACCAGGGGATGGATGCCGAGGCGTTTGCGCGAATCGGCGTCGACGTTTTCGCGCTGTTCGGCGGACCGCTCGGTGCACTGCCCGCACCGGACGGCGGCTTTATTGACATCTTCACGGGCAACGAGAGTTTTGCCGCGTTCGGCCAAATCGACTACCTGCTGACCGACAACTGGACCTTGACGGCCGGTCTCCGCTTTACGAGTGAAGAAAAGCGCATTTCGCATGAACTGATCGGCGATTCATGCTGCGGCTTCGTGCCGACCGTTCCACTCTCGGAGTTTGAGCGGACCGACGAGGAACCATCTTACACCGCTGGCCTCAAGTACAACTTCAGCGACGAGGCGATGGCATATCTCACCTACTCGAGAGGTTTTAAAGCCGGCGGCTACAACGCGTTCGCTTTCGCGCTGATTCAACCCGACGGAACGCCCGCCGACTTCGAGCCCGAGTTCGTAGACAACCTTGAGCTCGGCGCAAAAGTCGAGTTCGCCGATGGCCGTGTACAACTCAGTGCGGCGTTGTTCCTGATGGATTACACCGACCTGCAGGTAAATCAGCTAATTCCCAACACTGCCGGAATTATCGATTTCGTTACCTCGAACGCCGCGGAGGCGGAGAGCAAAGGCATCGAGGCGGAGTTACTCGCGCTCATAGCGGACCATACGACCCTTCAGGTCGGGTATGGATACACTGACGCCGAGTACACGTCGTTTCCGGGCGCCACGCCGGCCGGCGACGATTTCTCGGGCAACCGGCTTGCCCAGTCGCCGGAACACTCACTGGGCCTTTCGGTCGAGTATCAAAGACCCATCTCAGATAACTGGGAGTTCTTCGCCCGAGGCGAAGCCACGCATCGCAGCGACCGGTTTTCGGATCCCGCCAATACACCGGAGTTCGAGGCAGGTGCCTACACGCTGGTCAACGGCCGGCTGGGGTGGTCAAACCCTGGAACCGGATTCGGTGTGTACTTCTGGGGCCGAAACCTGACCGATGAGGACTACGCGATTCAGCTCGGCCCGGGTAGCGGCGCGTTCAGCCCCGGCGCCGTGTTCCAGTCGATCGGAATAGAAAGAACTTACGGTATCGAAGTCACCTACGACTGGAGCGGACGATAGAAAGGGGCGCCGCCATTGTCACGGGTGCTGCGCGTGGCATGGGGGCCTCAATCGCCAACCGCCTGGCGTGCGCCGGCTTCGACGTTGTACTGTGCGACTCAGATGCCAGCGCGGCGACAGCCGCCTCGCACAAGATCAACGGTGTTGCGGGTCGCGAGGCCACGTTCGCGCTAGGTACTGACATCACCGATGAAGATCAAGTCAGCTTGCTGGTTCGCAAGACGATTGAGAAGTTCGGCAAGATCTCCGTCCTGATAAACAACGCCGGCATCCTGTTCCCGACCGAGTTCGACCAGATTTCGCTTGACGAATGGCGTGCCGTTGTCGACGTCAACCTGACGGGTACCTTTCTTTGTTCGAGGGCCGTCGTACCCTCAATGAGGGAGCACGAGTTCGGCCGTATCGTCAATATGTCATCCAGCGCCGGGCGCAGTGTCAGCACGCTGGGCGGGGCCCACTACACGGCGGCCAAAGCCGGCGTTTTGGGCCTTACTCGTGCGATGGCGAAGGAACTGGCAGCCAGTGGAATACTGGTCAACTCGGTCTGTCCGGGTTTGATCGATACCGGGATGGTTCGCGGCACGTGCGATCACGCTCGCGTGACCGCGTATGAAAGGAGCTTTCCCATTCAGCGTCTGGGTCGTCCCGACGAAGTTGCGGCGGTGGTCGAATTCCTGTGCACCGATGCCACGTACGTCACCGGCGCCGCCATTGACGTCAATGGCGGCGATCTGATGATCTGACCACCGCATCGCATTTGCTTACAATTCCCAAGGACACACCATTATCCATGAGCGCTGAGACCCGCAATTCCGACTTCATTGTGATTGGCGGCGGCATTGCGGGCGTCTCGGCGGCTTGCGAACTCGCTTCGCAGGCCTCGGTTGTTCTCATCGAGGCAGAAGCGCAAATCGGATACCACGCGACCGGGCGCTCGGCGGCTTTCTTCGCGAGCGTATACGGCAACCGTGCGGTCAGAGCGGTATCGGCTGCGTGCCGGTCGTTCTTCTTCGAGCCGCCACCAGGATTCTCGGACGTGCCCTTGCTGCGGGAGCGAGGCGGACTGTACTTCGCGCGCCACGATCAGATGGACACGCTTACCGGAATAGCCGACGAACTGCACACAGGTGCGAGTATGGTCGACGCCGGCGACGTGATTGCGGCCGTTCCGATCGTGCGATCCGACTATGTCGCCGCCGGACTCCGCTTCGATGACGGCGGCGACATAGACGTCAACGCGCTGCTCCAGGGATTTCTGCGACGGCTGAAAGCCCGGGGCGGTCACGCGGTCAAACACGCCAGGACGCACTCGATGCATTACGAACGCGGCGCCTGGCGGGTCGACACGACCGCCGGCCGCTTTACGAGCCCGGTCATCGTCAACGCTGCCGGTGCCTGGGCCGATGACGTCGCCACGATGGCTGGAGTTGGACCTCTCGGGCTCGAACCGCGTCGGCGGACGGCCTGCCTCATTGACGTTCCCGAGGACCTGGACATTTCGAGCTGGCCGATCCTCGTGGACGCGGATGAAGAACTCTATTTTAAGCCGGATGCCGGCAAGCTGATGATATCGCCAGGCGACGCGACGCCCAGCGTCCCCTGCGATGCGCAACCCGAAGACCTCGACGTGGCCATTGCGATCGACCGCTTCGAGAAAGTGGTTGCGCTGGACGTAAAACGAGTCAGCCATACTTGGGCCGGCCTGCGGACGTTTGCTCCGGACGAATCACCGGTCCTTGGATTCGATCCCCGCGCAAAGGGCTTTTTCTGGCTTGCCGGCCAAGGCGGTTTCGGCGTGCAAACCGCACCGGGCCTTGCGCAGTTGGCTTACAATCAGTTGACGGGCCGTACCCTTACCGGCGATTATCGGTCCCTCGAGGCGCTCAAAGCCGAATTCGATCCGGCTCGCCTGCTTTGACCGTTGTGGTCTTCGGCACATCGAAGCTTGGAGTCCGGCCACTTCCTCAACGTCATGTAATGCGCGGTGTACAAAAAACGTACAACTCGCTAATGCACCTGGTGTAGTTTGGCGCGCCCGGCAAGATTCGAACTTGCGACCCCTGCCTTCGGAGGGCCAAGGGGTGGGCGATAACCGTTTGTTTTTAAATAACTTGGAGGGCGTTCGTAGGTTCTCCAATTGGCAGTAAATGCTGGTTAGTGCTCGATTGAGTCCAATCAGAAGTGGCAAAGTTAAGGCAAGCACTTCTCGTCTACTTTTAACGTGCCGGCTTCTACGACTCTAGTCTCGTCGCCTCGGCTATTTCGTTCGCTATCGACTTGCCGAAGATTGTTCAGGTTCGATCGTCCTCTTTGATAAGAACCCCGGCCCTCTTCAGCAGGCGCGTCCAGACCTTGATGAAAATGGCCGGTTCCGATGTGAAGAGACTTACGACATACCGCCAAACTCGAAATCTCAGAAACTTGGTGATTAGTTCCGATGGCCAAACCACCTCAATCCCGAATTCATTTCCCTGGATTTTACTGATGAGCTTGCGATCTAATGTCAAGAACGCGTCAGCCCCGTTCTCGAGTGCACAATTGACTAGGAACGCATCAGCAATCTGTTTACGACCTACGATTATTTGTCCTCCCTGAATCGCGCCGAGCATCTCACACACCCGACGGAACTGAGGATCAGTAAAATCGTGTACTTGTAGAACGCCTTTGCTACCTCTGCCGAACTCGCGACTGTAGGAGACATGGTCGAGAGATTAGAGGCTCAGTTCAAGGTTCTTAAACGTCCCTTTTGTGGCCGATGTTGCGACCTCAATCAGGACCAGCACTTCAGTTGGATCGACGCTGCCCAATAGCCGGTCTACTTTGATCGAGAGTCCAGTTACAAGATTGTCATCCTCCATAAGGCAGTGCATCGGATTCTCGTCTTCGGCGGGCTTGTCCCCGATAGGGATCTGATTGGATTTGGGGATGGTTGAGTGCATCAAGAAGTGTCTTGACCCGATTGTCGATATCTCCTCCTTGTGTCACCAGCGCTCCGGTTCCTCTGGCCGCATCAAGACAATATCGAGTTCGGCCACAAGGAAGTGGGTCTTGCTAACGACTGCGGAAAACGTCCAATCGCCGACTCTTCGGAGAACAGACATATTCGGGTTTTCGACAGACAGGAACTGAACGGCCTGGTGGGCAAGAGGGCCGAATCGCCTCGCGTTACAGCGGTTGTAAACGCGATCTGTGAGAGGCTTTTTGGCCGTTTCTGCGACATTTGGCTTGACGCTCATAGTTCTACCAAGCATTGATGATGCTTATTAAACAGTGAGTTATCAACCTTGTACGTACAATGACATCGAGTTTTTGCACAAAAACCTAATATTGGTTAGACGCAAAACCCTAAAACTGATATAACACGAAAACCTAATATTAGTCGAACACAATAACCTAATATCAGTAAGACTCAAAAACCTAAAACCCATAGAACACAAACACTTATTTGAACTAGAGAACAGATCAGAAATGGCAACCCCCTCAGAAAAACTGGCGGAATCTCTTGGAGCCCTGCGCACCCTGCAGCAAGACGGAGTTGTTGCCGTTCGATCACGCCATCTGAGTCGAACTCACAGGGAACGCCTGGTAGAAAACGGGTTTCTGCAGGAAGTCATGAAGGGCTGGTATGTCCCAGCCCGGCCTGACGAGCAAACTGGTGAGAGCACCGCATGGTACGCCTCGTTCTGGGGGTTTTGTGCTGCCTACTTGAATGACAGATTTGGAAATAATTGGAGCCTATCACCGGAACAATCTCTATTCCTGCACACAGGCAACTGGACGGTGCCGCAACAACTCCTTGTTCGCACCCCAAAGGGCGGAAACAAGCCGACTCAATTACCGCATGGCACGTCCATATTTGACGCTCGGACAGCGCTTCCAGACCCGGGGCAAGAGGACACTATCAAAAATCTACGTGTGTTTTCGCTGCCAGCTTCTCTAGTGCTAGTTGGCCAAGGAATGTACAGAGCGAATGCGGACGACGTTCGTACGGCTCTATCCATGATTCGAAGCGCATCGGAGGTACTGTCAATTCTCCTCGATGGCGGACATAGCGTAGTTGCTGGCCGGCTAGCTGCCGCCTTCCGAAATATCGGACGCGAGAGAGTCGCGGACGACATCGTTAGTGGAATGAAGGCAGCCGGCTACAAAATTTCCGAAGCCGATCCGTTCGAGGAAAAAAGCGGGCTCGCCCTCGCATCGCGCGAACCGTCTCCCTACGTGACTCGAGCTCGCCTAATGTGGCAAGACATGCGCGATCAGGTTATCGCCGTGTTTCCGAAGCCGCCCGAAGGAGGAATTGACATAGACACCTATATGCAGAATGTGGAAGACGTCTATGTCACCGACGCATATCACTCGCTATCAATTGAAGGATATCGGGTGAGCGAGGATCTCATAAGAAAGGTTCGGGACGGCAATTGGGATCCGGACAACGAAGAAGAAGACCGGGAACACCGCAATGCGCTAGCCGCCAAAGGATACTTCGATGCTTTTCAGTTTGTGAAGACTAGTGTTGCAAGAGTTTTGCAAGGAGAGAACGCAGGGCAAGTTGTTGATCAAGATCATAGCAATTGGTACAGGGGGCTTTTTGCACCAAGCGTCACTGCAGGAATTGTCCGTCCTGGCGATCTTGCCGGATACCGGAATGGCCCAGTGTATATCCGACAATCCAAACACGTACCGCCACCTGGAGAAGCCGTCCTCGATCTCATGCCGGCCTTTTTCGATCTTCTGAACGAAGAAGAGAACCCCGCCGTGCGTGTTGTACTTGGGCATTTTGTTTTCGTCTTCATCCACCCCTATATCGATGGTAACGGCCGAATGGGGCGGTTTCTGATGAATGTCATGATGGCATCGGGTGGTTATCCCTGGACCGTGATAACTGTGGATATGCGTGATCAATACATGGCCGCTCTCGAGCAGGCGAGCGTGAACAAGAAAATTGAGCCATTCGCCAAATTCCTGGCCGAGCAGCTGTGAGCGACAATCTCAGATTCCCACATTAGCCCATGCTCTAATTCAGGGGTACGGTCAACCCCTTGAAGTTTCCGACAGCTCCTATTCTGCACATTTTGAAGACTTCCAACATCCAAATGTCCAAACGATGCTGAAGCTTACGACATTCCATCACGGTTGAGCTTAAGAAGTCATCGATATTGCCCGGCATTCGCTGTCTAGGTAGCGGCGAAAGAAGGAGTTGAAATATCTCCCACAAATCCAAGTATTTCCCGCTAGGGATGGAAGCAAAGAAGCCAATCACCAACAAGTGATTGGCTTTTTGTTCACCTTGGTAGAGATTCTTCGCTTTGTCTGTAGCGCGGCTTGCGCAGCCACGGATCGAGAACTTCGCGCAATGCGTCCATGACCGGTCCGGCTGGCTCGGCATTGACCTGTACGAGATCAATGTCCTCAGAATAGCGTGCAGGCGGTCTGATGTGCAGTTTGTACAGTGCTGTGTCTGCCGCTTCCGTCAAGGCCACGGAATCGATCTGTTCGGCCAGTTCGGACAGGATCGTGGCGACATGATCATGCCCGCCCGCATGCCGGGGATAACCGGCAAGGTCAATCGCCGTCGCCTCCGGGGTAGAGACCAGGATTTCGCCGCGGGCCGTATTGAATTTTTTCACCGGCACGCGCTCTATTTGCTTGCGGGCGATAAAGGCAAAGCGAACTCTGCCGCAGCTGATCGGCCGGCGGTTCTTTTCAAGGAAGACCTGGAATTCCTGCGGACGCTGGTGGGCCGCACCGTAGTACTGCGCCGCGGACAGCAGCCCTGCATAGTAAGGCCGGTCTTTCTGTGCCATCAGCGCGGGAATGAACTGCTCTGCCAGAAGACAACCGAGCGAGCGGTATTCAGGCGGCACAATGACGTAGAACCCGCGCGCCGGAGAGGCAACAATCAGGCCCTGCCGGCTCAGCTTGTTCAGCGCCTGTCTGGCGGCTTCCGGGGAGACATCAAGCGCGTGCCGGGTGTCGGCCGAGATAAAGTAATAGCGCCCGGCCGCAGCGAGCCGATCGATGTAGGTCCGTGCGAATATGGGTTCCGGTTTCACTCTCTTAAAGCATCTATTTTAGATACTTTACGCAAGTATAACCGGAAACAATCCGATCAAATCTGCAGCCGAAGAGAAGCCCTGTCATACCGCAGACAGGGCTCTCTCCGTTGGAGAATCAGCTTGAGTCACTTCCCTTCGCCTGATCCTTGAGACCGAAGTACGCCAGAAACAGATTCGTGTGCCGCCTGTCATGCTGGTCGATACGGCAGTGCGTTTTCCGCAATTTCTTCTCGATGATCTTCAGGGCAATCTCAGATTGGATCGCGCGACTGTCGCAGTCGTCGCCGATCGCAGCAAGCATCAGTCCCACCAGATTCAGAGCGTCGTTGAGCAGGCGTTCAGCGTCGCGGAGGTGAGTGGTGTAATCCTCAGCGTCAGGGTGCGCCTGCCGGTCGGGATCATAGTTCTTGTCCGATAGCAGGTCCGGCACGTAGTAACCGCGATCCTCGCGAACTCGCCATTCTACTCGCGCCTCGATACGAGGATAGGTGAAAGCGTGGCCTCCGGTGTCGAGCCGGCAGTCACCGCCGTCAGTGGTGTGTTTTAGCGACTTCGCGTTCGCCGGTGGCGCTACGAGCGCAAAGCAGGTTTCAACGTCGCGATTGTTCTCAGTTGTGCGATGTATAGAGTTCATGATACTGGTCCTCCGATTGAGGCCAGCGCAGGCACAAAAAAGCACGACTACCTGCGGGCGGTGTCTACCGCCCGCGCAACCCACGGGCCAGTCCCCTCTATCAGTGTGTGCGCCGACACGGTGCCGAACTCGATGCCGCCGACCTCGTGCATCATCGATGAATCCGGCACTTCCGGTCGTATGCAGGTTCCTGCTCCTACTTGAGATTCTCCTCGAATAGCTTGAAGATCCGCCGGTACTGGTCGAGCCAGCTCTCTGGGTGCACAAAGCTGTGTGGGTCCTGCGGGTAGAGCGCAATCTCGAAGTTCTCCTTCTTCAGTTCGATCAGGCGTTGTACCACGAGTACCGAGTCCTGGAAGAACACGTTGTCGTCTTGCATGCCGGCAGCGATCAGCAGCGGGTGCTTGAGTCCGGCCACGTGCTCTATCGGTGAGCTGATGCGGTAGGCCTCGGGGTCGATGTCCGGCGTGTTCAGGATGTTCGACGTGTAGCTGTGGTTGTAGTGCGACCAATCGGACACGGGGCGTAGTGCGGCGCCTGCCTTGAACAGGTCGGGCGCGCGAAACATGGCGACAAAGGTCATGAACCCCCCGTACGAGCCACCGTATATACCAACGCGGTCGCGGTCTACACCGTAGTTGGCGACGATGTAGTCCACGCCGTCGTGGAAGTCCTCGAGTTCGGGCACGCCCATGCGCCGGTAGATCGCGATGCGCCAGTCGCGACCGTAGCCCTCCGAGGCGCGGTAGTCCATGTCGATGACCACGTATCCATGCTGTGTCAGCAGGTTGTGGAACATGCCCTCGCGAAAGTAGGCCGACGGCCAACCGAGGTCGGAGTTCTGCGTGTAGCCCGCGCCGTGCACGAATACAACCGCCGGGTACTCCCGGGACGGATCATGATCCGCCGGTAAGTAGATCTTGGTGTAGATCGGCTGGTCTGAGTGTGATGACGGCACCGCGACGATGGCCGGCTGCTGCCAGTCGATCGCCTTGTACGCGTCGCTCATCGTGTCGGTAAGCTGGCGCGCGGTCGCACCCGGAGCATTGTCCTGCACGAACAGTTCGGGATGCCGGTTGATCTCGGAATGCGTAATGAGCAACTGCGATTCGTCGGGCGACACGGCGACGGCGTTCATGCCGCCGAGTTCGGTCAGTTGCTCGGCGGCGCCGGAGACGACGTCGACGCGCCAGATCTCGTAGACACCCGGGTGCCAGACGTTGGCACGGTAGTAGAGGTACTTGCCCGACGGCCCGAGTACCGGGTCGAACACAACATGCTCGCCGGCGACGAGCGCCTTGCTGCGCCGCTCGCCAACTTTTTTCGTGTACAGGCCGAGGTAGCCGTGGTCCTCCGACAGGAACCACAAAGTCTCGTTGTCGCGGAGCCAGCCGTGCTCGATGTGGTACGGGTTGACCCAGGCCTCATCGCTGAGCCGGTGCTGGCTGACCAGCCGCTTGTCGTCGAAGTCGATCGTCGCGATCCAGCGGTCCTTGTTGTCGATGGCGCGCAGGTAGAGCATCACGCCGGACCCGTCCTCCGACCAGCTCGAACGCCACAACACCACGTCGCGGAAATCGGGCGCCTCGAGACGCTCCTTCACTTCTGTTTCGTTCTCGCCGGCAGCGATCCAGTAGTCCACGGCCGATGCACGCAGTTCTTCGAGCGGGTCTTCGTCGATGCCGGGCAGGTCCCCGAGATCGAGCGCGTGTCGCTCACCGCTATCGAGATCGACGAGCCACAGTTTGTGGGGTGCGTGAGCATTGCGTCCTACGCGCGTCCGCACCTCGCGCATCTCCACGTGACCGCTCGACGTCACGTAGTTCGGCATCGTGCCAGCCTTACCGTCAGCGTAGCTTGCGCTGGATGTCGCCACGAGCAACCAGCGTCCAGTCGGAGACAGCGAGTGACGCTCGAACGCGACGTCGTCGCCGAAGTAGACAGGTGCCGGTGGAAAGTTGGGATCGATGCCGTACAGGCTGTCTTCGCGCTCGCGCCGTTCCTCCTCCCGCTGCTGCTTCGTGCGAAGCTGCTTGTAGAGGCGCTCCTGGTGCGCGGCCAGTACGTCGAAATTATCCTCCTCGGCCGGGTCGTCGGCGAAGCGTATGTCCGTGAGTTGCTCGACGAGCCCTGTCGATGGATCGAAGACAAAGTACTGCTGGTCGCGCTCGAAGGCAATCCGGGTGCCGTCTGCCATGAACCACGGGTTCGATTCACGGGCTGCGGTCCGCGTCACCTGGCGCAGCTTGTCGGCACCGGCGACGTAGATATCGCCGGCATACTCCCAGGTTTGTAGCTGGCCGGCCGGACTCCACTCGGCGCCAAGCCGCCACAGAGCGGACCACTCGGCTTCGGCAACTTGCGCCGTGGCACCGTCCCGGGTGTCGACGACGTATAGATCTCGCAGCGCGGATCCCGTACGTTTCTGCTGGAAGTAGACGGAGCGGCTGTCTGCGCCCCAGTAGGCATTCCTAGGCGCATTCCCGAGCCAGTCGGGATCGGCCATGATCTGCTCCAGGGTCAGCTCCTCGGCGGGAGCCAGTTGCGGCAGTGCCGCGATAATCAGCGCTGCAAATTTAAAGACGAATTTCATGTCCGCATTAACGCTCGAGCAAGGCTGGTTCGTAGGCAGAAGACTGGATAAACACTCTTACTCAAGGCTGACATCGACAGTTACCGACCCAATAACTCGTCCAGAAATCAAGAGAGGGCTAAAGACAAGAGAATGGCGAAGACCAAAGCCGCTATCAGGCCATCCGCGTGAGTCAATATTGGGTGCGGGTCATAAGTCAAGGCGCTTGAGTCGACCGCGGCTCTGCCGTGCCGGGCACCGGCTCGGCGGTCCATATCAAGAGTGGCGGGCGAGGTTCCTTCAAGACGTTTTCCCGCTGCGTTCTCATGTTGTGCCAGCTCTCGTATTGATCTGCCTTCTCTGGTGACAAGTCCTCTTCGCCTTTGAGCCAAAAAAGCCACCAGTCGAGCGCGCGGTTTTGAATCGTTGCCACTTGTCGCGGGTTTTGAGGTTGATGCGCGCCGTGAGCCTCTTGGTCCGGCATAAAATACAACTCAACCGGCCGGTTTAGACGGCGTAGGCGTGTGAACAGCTCCCAACTGCCATGGCCCGTCTTTATGCCACCGGGACCCTGATTCACTTTCATTAGTGGCGTATGGATCCTGCCTGCGTTGAACTGAACTGCATTTTCCAACCATCGTTTCAGTCCATCAGGTACGGATGGGTCGCCCCCGATCTCCTCTTCCATTACGCCAGGCTGGAACAAGCTGTTTTCTACATACCCGGCTTCAACGTTGTCCGAAGCAATTGCGGCAGCGTAAACGAATTCTGAGTGTACGAGAGAATGTTGGACAAGCCAGCCGTAACGGCTAAAACCCTGTATTCCAATGCGCTCCGGGTCGGCGATACCTTTCTTTGTCAGAAACGCAACCGCTCCGTCGTAGCCATGCATATACACTCTTGCATTCTCTCGCTGTATAACCCCATCAGCTTTCTGGATCTGCAGAACGCCCATGTTTCGGCCAGCCAGGTGCTGTGCTATGAAAACGCCACTGCCTGTTCCCAGGCCGATCGACTCCGGATAACCATAGAGTGAAAACGCATTGGATATGCCACCGCTCTGCAAGACAAATGGATAGCGCGTTCCAGGCTCATAGTCAGCCGGATAATAAAGCTCTCCCTCCCAGAGCCTGCCATCTGTCGCTGTCCAGCTGACTTTTTCGACGCGTCCGAGTTTGAACTTCGACATCAACTCAGGATTGGGGTCAAACAGTACCTGCTCGCGCTCACTCTCGCTATCGGCCGCTACGAGAACCGGCGGCGTGTTGAGACCGCTTCGAATTCTGACTTGGACGTTCTGCTCCGACATAGCTTCCGTTGGCACCGGCACCCATGAACCGTCGCGCTGTTTGTAAGTGAAAATACCGCTCTTGGTATGAACCTCAATCCAAGAGTCCGACTTCCAGAGTAAACGTAGAATGTCGCGCCTCTTCAATCCTTCGTACGGAATACGCTGGTATGCACCGGATGCTACGTCAATCACGGCAATCGCTCGCCCAGCCATGCCGGCCTTGTCCTTAGCACTCGGCGGCAAGAAAGTCGGCCCCACGACAACCTGCTTCGCGTTGGGGGACCATTCGACGCGCGGCGGATAGGCCTGCGTCAGCGCATTCCATAGCGGTCGTACCGAAAAATCCGACAGATCCACGACGATTAGCTGTTTCAATGCGCGGACTTCATATTTTGTCGTCAAACCAGCGAGCGCTTCTCTAGCCAGCCTTGCATAGAGTTCGTGCGTGTATTCCCCCCATGATGGGGATATCTCGATTGGATAATCATCCACGATTGCAAACTTGCCATCTGGTGAAATAGTCGCAATGCCAGGAATCTGCGGTGTCGTCTCTCGATTGGCGACCCTTACTTCTACAGGCTTCTTACCTGGCCGGGGTTGATAAAAATACTTGTGCCCGAACAGCCGGTCCAGAGCTCCTCGTCCGGCGGGCATTCTGTCGATCAATGCAAAAAAATCATCTTGATATACCGCAAAGCCGTCCATTTCGCTTTGTCGGAATTCCTCTTCAAACTGTGCACTATCGTCCGCCTTTGCGGCATAAAAAAGCGCATCGTTTGGGCCAACCCCCAAGGCTCCCCGCCGAAGAGACGTCGGATGGTCGCTTAGCTGTTTTACTTTACCGGTGACGATATTGGCAACGTAAAACTGTATTAATCCTGCCTCATCCTCCCAATAGAACCCTACACGGTCATTGTCGATCCACTGCAGTTTGCCATAGACAGTCAGAAACGCCTTGAAACCGTTTTTTTCATCACCGAGAGAGCGGCCGAACACTCTAGCAACCACTCCAGGCGAGGCCGCACCAATCGACTCAAGCCCGCCCGCCATAATCGTGAACCAGTTTCCGTCTCGTTTGATATCGCCCGTGAGCGTTGCCACCGCATAACGCTTTCCATTCGGCGACAAGAAAATCTTCTCACCTTCATGATTGGCAAAAAACCTTGTCGTTTCTATTGCCGATTCAGGAGTTACGACCTGAGCAGATGAAAATGCCGTATTCGATGCAAGAAGCAAGGCACTCAGGAGCGTGAGAAAAAGCCTTTTTGTCATCGATATCAAATCAATCTCCCGTGCTACAGTGACGCCCTCTTGGGCGTCACTGTAGCGTTCGGATTCTTGTTCGCTAGAAGGACTTATTGATGCGCAAAGTTACGAAGCGACCAAGCGGCGTGGCGTTTGTGGAATCAAAATTCAACCCATCCGCGGTATCGACAAAGGGCGGATCTCGGTCAAAGAGATTCTGAACGCCAAGACTGATCTTCGAATCGCTCAGCCATGGACTTGCTATGCGCCCCCCGCTGTCGTAGGAAAGCATCAAATCCATCGTCGTCCATTTCTCGATGGCATTGTCGCTTACGCCGGACAGGTTGTCGGTGTACCCATCAACATAATTAACTGCAGCATAGACGGAGAAACCCTCGAACGACCATGACAGAGCGCTACGCAATTTGAGATCGACTGGCCGGTACACGGTACTGACCTGTTCCTGTGGGGCCGACACGTCCGTGATTTTGGCTTCATAATCCAGCAGGTAGGTACCATCGACCGAGGCCGTGAAATCACCCTTTGTTGTTTTCCAGTCGTAAGATACGGATAGATCGACGCCTTTAATCAGTCGTTTCGAAACGTTCCGGAAACCGGTATAGCCCAGGACCTGGATATTGTCATCTGTCAACTCAAAAGGTAGGAGGTTTGTGAGGAACTCCGCGCTGGCAACGAGCTCGGACAGAGTCTCGGTATCCGGATTGAGCTCAAGGAATGACAAGTATGCCGGATTCCCAACCACTTCAAATGGATTCAAGCGTTCGATGCGGTCAGCGTAGTCTATGTGAAAATAAGTGCCTTCAACGTTTAGTCCCTCAAGGGATTCCGGCTGAAACTCAAACCCACTTGTCCAAACGTCCGCAGACTCCGGTACCAGGTCCGGGTTTGCCCCTGCAGTAAAAACGTAGGAAAAGAAACCATCTTCCAATCGCGGGTCCTGTGGTGGGGTTGACACTACGGTCAATTGTGAAACGGGCCTCACCAGCCCAACAATCTGTATCGGGCCGTTTAACTGAATCAATAGCGGCGCACGATATGACTCTGAATAGGTGCCTCGCAATGCAAACGAGTCATTGATACGCCAGTGCAGGCCGATTTTCGGAGCGAAATTGTCGCCAAAGTCGTCGTATTCTTCGTATCGGCCTGCAAGGCTGATATCGAAGGCCTGAACGCCCTGGAAGGCGTTTTTCTCTCCTACAATCGGTATCAGCAGCTCGCCATAGGCAGACTTGACCTCCCGTTGGGCCACTTGAGAGACCGTTCCGTCCCTACCAGCCTCATACTCCTCCTTCCTGTACAGCAAGCCCAACGCGAAGCCGAGGCGCCCGCCCCAAACGTCCAGAATAGATCCGCTCGTCTTGCCTTCAACAACTAACAGCTGATTGGCCCTTTGACTTTCTTCCTCAAAATCGTCGTCATCAGCCCGGCTTGTCAAGTACGTCTCGCCATAATCGACATATAGGCCAGCGTTCAATTGATCCGAGATAGTGTAGTCAAGCCTGGTTGTTCCATACCAGTTCGACTGGGTCGTCTTTATCGTAAACTGTCTGCCAGTGTTCTGGGCTCTCAGCGCATCTCGATTGCTGTGTAAGACATCGGCGGACAGGGTTAAACGATCGGTAATGCCTTGATGGAGTGACAATGCGGCGCTGTACCTTCGTTCATCAGAAGACAACGAACCATTCGGGTTGACAGTGGTGACCTCAATGTAATCACGCTCTGATGCGAACAAGGGATTTTTGTCCGTATATTCGAACGAAACAAGCCCACCACCGGACGTCCAATTTCTGCCCGCAGTCAATCCTGCTTGTTGCTCGCGCAAGCTACCGTTGGTGACCGCACCATACCGCGCGAACGCGTCGATGCCTTCGTAGTCTTTACTGGTAATAAAGTTTACGACGCCTGCTACGGCATCAGATCCGTAAACGGCTGACGCGCCGTCTGTTTGTATATCGATCCGATCGATCACACTTAGTGGCAACACCGACACGTCAACGAAAGCCCCGAAATCGGACGGAGGAAGCCGCCTGCCGTTTAGGAGCACAAGCGTCGAGCCTATGCCGGCGCCGCGAAGATCTACTCCAGTTCCGCCGGACGTATTCAGCCGGCTTTTGGTAGGGTTTTGACTGTTATCGGAAAACTGTGTTTCCGATCCAAAATTCTGTGGGACCGTGCGAAGAAAGTCTTCTACCGTAGCAGCGCCGGTTAGTTCAATATCTTCTCGGTCAAAACTAATGACCGGGGTGGCATGATTCTCGACACCACGAATATTTGTTCCGGTAACTATGATCTCCTCTAGCCGAGTGGACGAATCGGTTCCGGTTTCAGTTTCGCTGCTTTGCCTCTCCGTCTTCGTCTTCGTCTTCGTCTGGTTCGTCGACGTTTGAGACTGCGCCATCAATGTGGGCTGCGGCCTCACGTTTCCCGAGTCACTATCACCCCCCTGCTCGCTTGAAATCGCAATTGCGCCACCTGGACGACGGTCGCTCCTCAAACCTTGTCCATCGAGAAGTGCATCCAAGGCGGCCGAAGCCGTCATCAAACCGCTAATACCTGCAGACCGCTTGCCCCGAGTAGCATCAGCCGACGCGAGGATCAGGACATCGGCTTGCTCGGCATAGTCGGCAAGTGCCTCGCCAAGTGATTGTGCCGGAATATTGAAGTTGGTGGCCTGAACGTCCGTCTGAACCGTTGCCGGCGTTTGTGCCAAGACAACGGTGCTTGCGGTGAATGCCAGCGCAGACACAGTACACAGAACGCTAAAACACAGCGCTTTCGATCTCACATGACGCATTAGTCGTGTCCCTCGAGTTCACGTTGCCAAGCACGTCGCATCCGCACGACGTCCCCGCTTGGAAGAAATTACGGTAGTGAGACGCCAACCTCGACACGATCCGTCCCCCTCGACGGAGGTTTTCTGCACGGAGGACTGGTAGGGTGCCTTGCGGTTAGATGGATACGACGAGCACGTCCACCTTAGCGACAATGGCACTTACTTAAAGCGTAGCGACACGTGGGAGCGCCTTCCGGGCGCGATGGGTAAAACAATCGCGGCAAGATACCGCGGATGCTACGGAAGTCGCTTAAGGAAGTGCCGCTGACCTTAGCGATCGTCTTCGACCGTTAGGATCACGCGGCCATTCGGGCGACGCACCGCCGCAACCGGCAAGTTGATATCGATCGCTTGCAGCAGCTTGTCGATGTCACTAGATCGTAACGAGGCGGTAAACTCGAGCTCTCCGACTTCATCATCCCCTAGAATGATCTCGCCTCGATAATAGCGGTTGAGATCCGCGACGACATCGGAGAGCCGGGCCTCAACGTATTTCAGGCGGCCTTCCCGCCATAGCGCAACGTCGGCCGTATCAATATCGCTGACGAGCGACGTAACCTGCATTGCGTGCACTCCCTCGTCAGGTCTATCCGAGATTTCGGTGGCTGGTAGAATGATCTTTTGCCCTGCGATCAGGGATGCGGCTGGTGCCGCCACCGGTAGTATGGTCTCCTCCGCCGGTCGGATGAGGCGAACGACATCGACGCGACCTTCGGCGACGGCGACGGATACGGAGTCCGCACCTAAACGAACGTCAAACTTGGTACCCACGACTCGAGTGATGGAGTCGCCGGCTTCGACAAAAAAGGGACGGGCAGGGTCTGTCTCGACTTCGAAAAATGCTTCACCGGCCAACAACACGACTCGGCGCTCCGCCGGTGTAAAGTTAACGCTGATACGTGACTGCGCACCCAGCGTAACCGTACTGCCGTCAGTCAGGCGCTGCTCGCGGATCTCCGCAACTTCTGTTACGAGCTCTGCTACCGCAATGGGCGCGCCCTTCATCGTCGTTTCACCGCTCAAGAATACGCCAAGAGCGACGAAGGCCGTGATGAGAAAAGCTGCAACCGCACCGGTGATTCGCGGTCGCCACGGCATCGCATCGAGGAAAGATTCTGTAACGACCGAGGCTTTCAGCGCCATCCGCTCATAGAAGGACTCAGCGATCAGCGCGTCGTAGTTATCGACATGGCGCACGGTCGGAACCTGGTCCCAATATTGCTGCTGAATCCGAAAGGCGTATTCGTTTTGAGGGCTGGCCCGCAACCAGGCCTCATGTTCTGCCCAGTCGTCGCGCGTGGCATTGCGTGCGTGTAGTCTCACGATCCAGTCGGCAGCTTCTCTGTCGGCGTGGGTCTGTTTGCGTCGTTTCATGTTACTTGCCGGCGTCGTGTCCTGCATCGCTGTCTTCGAACCCCGGTGCGTACTGCGCGAGTTCCGCCATGGCTTTGCCAACTTGCTTTCGGATCGTTCCCTCCGTCACGTTGTAGCGCCGGGCGAGTGCTGCATAGGAGACGCCTTCGATCCTGTTCAGCAATAGCAGCCGGCGCCGCCGACGCGGGAGCTTTTCTATCGCCGCGACGACGAGGTCGATATTTTCCCTGTCTAACAAGACGCGCTCGGGGCTTAATCCGTCCCCCTCGCCAAAGATTTTCTGCACGCCCAGATCGTATTTGGCAAATCTGAGCTCAACGGCGGCATGACGCCGAAAGGACGTGATGGCATTCGCCGCCGTCCGGAAAAGATAGGCGCGTTTGTTCTCAATGGTTTCCGGCGCCTTGTGCTTGGCGATAGCCTCGAACGTCTGCTGAGCCACATCCTCCGGATCGGGCGGGCCTTCGCCCACCTTGCAAGCGATGAAGCCGAGAATCTCCTGGAAGTGCTGCCGATAAAGCGCTTCGACCCAGTTGATGGATGAGCCGGCCGCTTCGCCAGGAGCGCCTACCGACGAGCCCACAGTCCGATTCTTTGGCGCGACAGGTTCGTTCACGGCTTTCCTCCATCAACCAGGCGAGGACTGGCCCAAACGACACACCAACCACGTCGGACGCGCTCACATCCCCTTGCTATAAAGGATAAACCCAATCCCTCGAATTGGGAAATTGAAGACTGTTGATTGTTTGTCGCACGTACCGGACGCGATGAAGTTCCAAGTACTCTGGCAAGCCGTAGTGCCATACTGCGCGTTAATCCACGTCGGACATCAACCAGCTCGTTAACACACTGATACGGCAACTTCAATGACGGTTGCCAAGCCGATATCCAATTGCCATAACACTAACGACGGCCAAAGTGTTCGACAAGCGCCTGGCAAAGCGCTTCCTGACGCGGGTCTATGGCGATTATCTCCATGTCGCGATTGACGAGGTAGTTCTCGCAAGTGACCGCATATCATTGTGGTAGCGCCAGTATTCCTCTATTCGGGCCAAACAAACCGCTATCTTATCTGGCCGATTATTTGATCGTCGCGTTGCCGCCTCTTGGGACCTGGCCCCAGCCTCACAGGCTCTCGGCAGAGACGCCGCCAATTTCTTGAACTTATGGGCTTTGGTCATGTTTTCATCAGAAGCAGTTACTGCGAGAAGTACCGCAAATGCGCACTTGTTGCCCCGGGAAATTCTTATCATTCTTTTACATGGCCTCCGTTGGACCCTCTGCGCTGTTGTTCGCTTCCGAACGTGACTCGACCCACTCATAAATAACGGGCAGCAATACAAGCGTGAGCAATGTTGATGTGATTAGACCACCAACAACGACGGAAGCCAGCGGCCTCTGCGTCTCCGCACCGATGCCTGACGACAACAACATGGGCAACAAACCCAGAATCGAGCTGCTCGCCGTCATCAACACGGGCCGCAGTCTCATCTCCGCCCCTTTGCGAACAGCCTCAGAGACCGAAAGGCCTTTATCGCGCAGTTCGTTGATAAAACTGATCAAGACAATGCCATTTAGCATAGCCACGCCAAAAACCGCTATGAATCCAATGGCTGATGGTACTGAGACATACTGGCCGCTCACAAACAAGGCAAAGATGCCACCGATAGTCGCGAAGGGCACATTAGCGATAATCATTGTTGCGTACTTCGTCGAGTTGAATGCGGTGTAGAGCAATACAAAGATGAAAAATATCGTCAGCGGCACAATAACGGATAGTCGTGCCAGAGCTCGTTGTTGATTCTCGAACGCGCCGCCCCACTCGATCCAATACCCCGGCGGCAATTCTATACTCGCTTCGATTGCTTCGTTGGCATCCTGGACAAATCCATCAACGTCACGACCGCGCACATCCATCTGAATAACGGCGTAACGCTGCAGCTGTTCACGCCTTACGAAGGTATACCCTTCTGCCACGGTTACGTCGGCCACGGCCGCCAACGGCACGATGGCGCCGGAACCCGTCCTTATCGGGATACGTTCTATCGTCTGAACGGATTCCTTTGACGCATCTGCCAGTCTAGCCGTAATGTCGAAGCGACGTACGCCGTCAATGAGCGTCGATACCGGTTCGTTACCAATGCCTGTTCTTACTACCGACAGGACATCGTCCGCATTCATCCCGTACCGAGCCAGCTGATTGCGATTGACCCTGATGCGAATCTGCGGTTTGCCGACGTTGGCCTCCAGCGACAAATCCGCGACACCCGGGATGTCGGCTATTACGTCCTTGATCTCCTCGCTCAGACGATCCAGTTCCTCGAGATCTTCACCGTAGATCTTCGTTGCCAGCGTCGCCCGCACGCCCGAAATGAGTTCTTCTACGCGCATCTGAATCGGCTGCGTAAATGCGATCGCCGCCGTTGGCACAACACGCTCCAACTCCTCACGCATCGCCTCGGCCAGCTCTGGCACGCTTCGACTTTCGGGCCACTCACTCTCTGGACGCAGCTCTGTATATATCTCCATATAATTGACATCTGCTATTTCACCCTTCTCTGCTCGACCAATCATGGCGATCGTCGTACTGACTTCCGGAAACTCGTTCAGGACGTTTTCGATGTCTTTGGAAATCTCGATTGATTGCTCAAGTGACGCAGAGGGAATCGACGTCACCCGCCACATGATGGATCCCTCCTGCAGCGTTGGCATAAATTCCTTGCCGAGAAAAGGAAACATCGCGAGAGTAATTGCCAACGCGGCGGCAGCTGACGCGAATACCTTTCTCTTGTTTGACAGACTCCATTCGAGCAACGGCAAGTAGCGATTCCTGACCACTCTGACTAGCAAGGTATCTCGATCTTCTCGGGGTTTGAGTACCAGCGCCGCGAGAACCGGGATTACCGTTAGCGTCAATAACAGGGAGCCCGCCATCGCGAAACTGATCGTGAACGCCATTGGTTTGAACAGCTTGCCTTCGAGACCTTGCAGGGCGAACAGCGGCAGGAACACGACCACGATGATCAAAATGGCGAACGCAATCGGGTTTGCGACCTCGCGTGTTGCAGCGAGTACCGCGCCGGATCTGTCGATCGGCTGCCCTGATTGCTTTCGCTCGGCCATGGTGCGGAACGCGTTTTCCACCATGACAACGGCCCCATCGACCAGCATGCCGATGCCGACCGCAAGGCCCGCCAGGGACATCAGGTTAGCCGACAATCCTGCTTCACCCATGAAGATGAAAGCGATCAGCATTGCCAGCGGCAGCGCCGCAATCACGACAAGAGCCGAGCGTAGTTCGCCCAGGAACAAGAACAGCACGACAGCGATAAGAATGGATCCAAGGATCAGCGCTGTGACGGCGGTGCTCACCGTCTTGTCTACCAGATCGGTCCGTTCGTAAACAGGGCGGAGAACGACACCGTCTGGAAGTGACGCGTTTACAATCTCGACTTTCTCCTTAACTGCGTCTACAACGTTGGCTGCATTCTCTCCCATTCGAGACAACGCCATACCGAGTACGACCTCCTCGCCGTCTCTCGTTACCGCCCCAAAACGCAGTGCGGGGCCCTGTTCAATGGTCGCGATATCTCGCAAATACACGGGCATTCCGTCTGTGACCGATATGACCATCGAGCCGATGTCGTGCTCGTCTTCAACGAGCCCCAAGCCGCGCACCAGGTATTGCTCTGCCCCAATGTTGATGTACTGACCGCCTACCTGACGATTGTTGGCCTCGATGACCTCCAGCACTTCACGAAACGTCAGGCCGTACTTGATCAGGTTGAGCGGCTCAATAACGACCTGAAACTGTCGTTCCAGACCGCCCCAGCTCGTCACATCGTCGACGCCGTTGGCTGTACGGAGGATCAGTCGCACGGTCCAGTCGTGCAGCGTGCGAAGATCCATATCGGTGATCGAGTCCTTGAGCTCAGCGTCGGCGCGTTCGAGCGTGTACCAGAATACCTGGCCCAGGCCGGAGGAGTTGGGGCCCATCTCCGGCGTGCCGTAGCCCTCCGGAATCTGATTCTGGACTTCCTGTAATCGTTCCATCACCAGGCGTCGGGCAAAGTAGATGTCCATGTCGTCATCGAAATAGACGGCGACATACGACAGTCCGAAAAGGCTGACGGAACGGATCTCCTGCACCTTCGGCAATCCGGCCATGCCGGACTCGATTGGAAACGTCACGAGTTGCTCAACATCCTCGGCCGCCAGCCCGGGCGACTCCGTGTAGATGTTGACCTGCGCCGGCGTAACGTCCGGAAACGCGTCGATCGGCACTGTGACAATCGCACGCCATCCAAGAAAGGCGATGACGCCAAAGGCGATGAGCACAAGAAACTTGTACCTCAAGGAGGCTTCTACCAGTCGATTCAACATGACGGCCTCCTAGTGAGCGTGGCCGTCGCCAAGCGTTCCTTTGAGCAGCAGCGACTTGAGATCGAATACGCCTTCGACGGCGATCTCGTCACCCTCGGCGAGCCCATCGCGAATCTCTGTCCAACCGCCCGCGGATCGGCCGGTCGTCACTGCCTCAGGATGGAACTCTGCGTCTTCCTCAAGTTTGAACACCGTGGAGACGCCCTCGATCAACGTGATGGCATGATCGGGAATCGCCAGCACTGTCGGTCCTTCGCCCGTGCTGATCTCCGCCTCGGCGAACTGCCCCGGATGCAGGTGATCGTCAGTGTTGTCGACTTCGATGCGAATACCTTGCCGTCGCGTGGTCTCGTCGAGCTGGTGATGTAGCTGCACAATACGGCCCTCGATCCAGTGATCGTCACAGTGCGCAATCCGCGCGGGTGCTCCAATCTCATACCCGATCAGGTCACTGGGAACTGTGCTGGCCTCAACCCACAGCGTCGATTCGTCGCTGATGCGAAATAGCACGCGTCCTGGCTCTATGAGTTCGCCTACGATGAAGTCGTCGCTGAGGACCGTGCCCTGCTGCGGCGCAATGACGTCGAATTCTCCGGTTGCAAGCGACGCGTTCCGGGCTGCGAGCAACCGGTTCGCCTCGTTCCTCGTCATACCGTAGGCCAGCACTTTGGCCATCGCCTGACGATGCGCGATGTCCGCTTCCGTGTAACGGCGCTCGGAAACCGCCTGCTTACCGAGGGCACTCGCTCGCTGCCATTCGGATTCGGCAAGAATCAACGCACCCTGCGCTTCGGCCATGTCAACGCTGGAAAGTGTCGCCAGACGCTGGCCTACTTCGACAACCTCGCCCAGCCTCGCGTGCCTCGCCACGACCTGCGCCGTGATCCGGGTCGTCACGTTGGCCGATCGATAGGCATTGACGACGACTTCGGCGGGCAGTCGGACCTGTTCGGAGAGCGTCTGAAAGGCGACCTTCTCGGTGATGATCCCGGCGGCTGTTCTATCGTCAGACGTCATTTCTACAAAATCGATCGCTGCTTCGTCGTGATCGTGTTCGTCTTGGGCATACAGCGGCAATGCGAGACCAAACAGGGCAAATGCCGCGAAAAAATTGATTTTTTTCATTGCGATATTCCTAATTCTTTGTATCGGTCGGCGGCGGATCAGTAAGCAATGCTGGAACCAAGCCAGCCCTCGATCTGTCCCGACGCTACCAGCCACTCGAACCATGCTCGCCACAGCGCTGCGCGCAGCTCCAGCGCGCTTTCACGCGTGTCGAGAGTCTGTTGGAGTTGCACCAAAAACGCTGTCGTACTGAGTTCGCCGGCCTCCCACAGACGCCACAGCAGATCCGTTTTCCTTTGCAGGCTAACGCCGCCGGTTCGCTGCCAGTCTTCCCATGCGGCACGCGAGAGTTGAAAACGCTCCTGAGCACCCTGAAACCGGGCGTAGGCTTGCCGGGAGATGTTCGCTGCCTCTTGTTGCGCTTGCCGGCGCTCGGCGCTCGCCGCGGTTACTTCGTAACTGAAGCTGTTGCGCACGTTCAGCGGAATCGTCAGGTTCAGCCCGACCAACGTTTCGTCGCCTTCGGTGCCTCCGCGCAAAGTCAGCGTCGGATCGGGACGACGTTCTCGCTCCCGCAGGTTCACCCGAGCTACGGCCGCCGAAGCACGCAGCTGTGCAACCCTTACATGCGGTAATGACATGACGAGGTTACTCGCCTCGGACGGAGCGACGATCAAAGGCGGCAGTTCAATTTGGATTGCAGGCCACTCGGTGGGCGGCGATCCAACGGCGATACTTCTGACGGCCTGCTTTGCT
This sequence comes from Woeseiaceae bacterium, assembly GCA_028277185.1. Classification (GTDB taxonomy): domain Bacteria; phylum Pseudomonadota; class Gammaproteobacteria; order Steroidobacterales; family Woeseiaceae; genus UBA1847. The sequence goes on along the minus strand of JANQGQ010000012.1, from coordinate 212,716 downwards.
TCGGCGACATTTGCCGACGCCGTCGCCTGCTTGATGCGCGCATCGGTAAAAGCCAGCACCGCCAGATCAAATTCAATCTGGCTGATGTCGCCGGCGTCGAATCGCTGTTCGGCAAGTTCGGCAAAATCCTGCATGGTTCTGGATCGGGCCAACGCTAACGCGCGTCGATCCGATTCCGTCTGGTACGACGCAAGTGCCGATAACAACTCGACGGTCACCTGCCATCGGACAGCCAGGTAATCCGCCTCGACCGAGCGTCTTTCGGATTCGGCGACCGCAGTGCGGGCTTTACGCTTGCCACCCCAGTCGAGCGTCTGGCTAATGCCCAGCGCTCTGATCTCGGACTCGGCATCCTCCGCCTCTATCACTAATTCGGGGTTATACAACGGACGTCCGGCCGCGCCCTCGAGGGCCAGGCTCGCATCGAGCGCCGCACGGGCCGCGTTGACCTGCGGGTTGCCATCAACAACGGCTCTGATAAACGTTGATAGTTCAGGCCGGCAACCAAGCTGTGTCGACTCAGGTTCCACCTCATCCCGCTCTAACTGCGCGTGGATGGGTGAAGTCATCGTAAAGATCGCCAGGAATACGGCGATCCGTCTCACTTTCGTAGACATCTATTCAGTCCTTCGATGTTGATCACGACACCAGGTGCTCAAGCACCCGGCGAGCGAACGAAACTTCGAGGACTAAATATTAGGTGGAGGTATTGGCGGGGCCGGCGCCCGGGTTAGTGCGTAAGTGGGCCGCGGGGAAAGCAAAGATCGGCCGGCCAAATAGGTAGAAGTTAATGCTTGGGACGGCAGGGCAAGAGCATGTACGTGGCAAAAGTGCTCGCAAGTTTCGCACTCGTGGTCATCGGTATCGCCGTCATGAAACCACTGATCGCCATCGTCGGCATGAGCGTGATGTGTCTGGTGAAAGGTCTCCTCATCAACAGGCTTCGCTACGCCCTCCACAGTCACGAAGAGCATAGCGACGATCACCAATTTGAGAATTACGTCACGCATCCAAATATCCTACATAAGGCGCGCCAGAATGTGCAAGTACAGTTCACACATTCCGATTTTTCGAGGTCGATTTTCGGAAAACTATTGAGTATTGGCTTTTATTAATGATTTAGTTTCGATTTTTGGCCGTCTCAGATTGCGTTCTCCATAAACTGGATATAGGACTTTCTTGTGAGAGTTCCATGCTCGATCCGGTTTTCAAATCCTGTCATCGCAGACTATGGCAACCCCCCGCGCGTTGGCTCGGTTCTGCAAGGACAAGCAGGTATCTGTCGCTTATCCGAGTGATATTGCGGAATACCTAGAGCGCGCCCGCGTGATTGAAACCTACCCGGTCGAGGCAATGATTACCACCGCTGCAGGGAGACCGACGTCAGAACGGCGCAAACACGAGTCGCTCAAAACCTGGGCACTAGTAGCCAGCCTGGCGCTCGCCGATCGTTCGCCAACCGTTGTCGCCTGCTGCCGTCGAATTAGGCGACTGGGCACCGAGGAGGACCGCTGGCGGTTCGAGGCGCCAATCGAAACAGAGAGCAAGTTGGGGACAGTCGTCGGGCGCCTCGGCGAGGTCCTTGGCGAATACTCTGGTGAGAGCAAAGTCGATAAGCATAGATACAAGGAAGTTTCGGCCTTGCATGCTTTATTCAGCGACGGGTTAGGCCCCGTTTGACCGGACACTTTAGAATAGGCCTTGGAGTGCCCACGGTCTGGTAGACACTTTCGAGCTATGGTCGATACACGTTTACGGAGAACCCAGCCCGATTACGCTTGCAGAACCCGCCGAACGGTATCTGGAAGAATGCCCAGCGAAGAGTTATGAACGGGCCGAGTACGCCCTGGCCAATCTTTGCGGAGCACTCGGACATTTGCAGGTCTCGCAGCTTCATGACGGAACCGTACAGCCGTATATAAAGGAGCGGTTGAAGACGGTCAGTGCCGGCACGATCAAACGAGAATTGTCCGTACTGATCAGCATCCTCAACCGATGCGCCCGCCGCTTGCGAAACGATGCCGGACATCCGTATCTACAGGTTGCTCCAGCAATCACACGACCGACCGGCAAAAGGCGCGCTTCTTATCCTCTGTCTAGCGAAGAGGAAAAGCGATTGTTGGCACAGAGCCCCACCCACTTGGTTCAGCATATTCTGTTTGCACTGCACACTGGTTGCAGAGCAGGCGAGATCGCCAAACTTCGTTGGGACTGGGAAGTGCAGGTACCGGAACTCGGTGTCAGCGTGTTTGTGTTGCCGGAAGGCGAAGCAAAGAACAACGAAGAGCGTGTTGTGATTCTCAATACCGTCGCCAGGCGGGTGACAGAGGAACGACGCGGCGAACATTCGGAGTTCGTGTTTAGCTGGAAAGGTGAGCCGCTCAAGAAGCTTTCGAACAGCAGCTGGAAGAAGGCGAAAGCAAGATCAAAGCTGCCGATTCGGTTTCATGACTTGCGGCATACATTCGGACATCGGCTTCGGGCCGTCGGTACCCCGGTAGAGGATCGTAAAGCACTACTCGGGCACACCTGCGGTAAGATCACCACGCACTACTCTGCTGCCGAACTTGAAACACTACTGAATTGGGCAGAAGCGATTGTTAATGCCAAGCCCAGCACCGCGCTCAGGACGGGATTCGGTGCCAACGTAGTCGAGTTAAGGCAAAAACGTGGCAACTTGCCACACTAAGAGGCAGGGCTCACCAGTGAGACCTGCAACTTACTGAAGTAAATAAGGGAAATGGCGCGCCCGGCAAGATTCGAACTTGCGACCCCTGCCTTCGGAGTACGCTGTTTTAGATGTAAGTAACTGAATTAGTTGACACTACACTGTGGGACGTCCGTTGCAAATTCAGTACTCATCACGACGATGCATTACTGATTCCCACATTTTCCCCACAGTGCGTCCTTTGATAATGCCGGAACGAGTCAATGCCACAGATTTCGCTCCAGCAGACTAGCGCTTGCCTTTCCTAACCGACGCCCCCGGACTAGTAGCTAGTTACGTTCATTGCAGCTTAGAAAAGTTTCAATCCTATCTTTTGTCGAGTGTTGACCGGCGTTTTGACGTAAGTGGTTTGCGGCGCTCCCAATAGGGCAACTAACAGCCGACAGATCAAGGCTCTCATTTCCAGTGTCAGGTTCTCGCCCGTACCGATGCCGTGTAGTGCAAACCCGAGCGGCTTTCCGACATACAGTGCTTCGTGCATCGTTGCATTACGAATCGCAGCAACTGGTGAACTGCCCCTCGGAGCTGCCTTCGCCCATGCGGGCGTTGATACATCAAACTGATTGCACATCCATTGCAAGCGCATAGCGTGAGACGGTTTACGCTTGGGTGGACTAAGGTGCGCTGTCAGTGCGTAGCATGCATCCAGCGCAGTGTAGCAATAGATGAAGCGCTCGTATTGGAGGAGCTGCGGCCTTTGAGAAAGGAAGAGCGCATGAATCGCAGCCGCAACAAGATCCGCCCGCTGCCGCTCCGACCGGTTCGCTGCCCAGAAAGCTTCAACCAGGTTGACAGCTTTTTCTACGGGGTTGAGCAGCACGAAATCAACAAGCTTCCCGGGCACTATCGGCGTCGAGTCGAGAAACCCCGCCTCGGTGGTCGTCAGACGCATGCCAGCGAAGAACGATAAACCCCATACGTGGAAATCGACATGATCCGAGGAATCCGGCGCCGCATGAGTGATTGAGTGCGTTTTGGGCAACCCGAAAACACGTGCGGAATACGGCCTGTCGGTGATTTGGCCGGAAAGTAAGTCCCGCACGCGTTGTGTCGGCGCGTAGACCCAGTCGCCCTCAAGCCCACTAACGCTGTCCATATCGCTGAGCGTCTCTTGGAAGTTCGGCAACGGCGCAATTGTCACATTCCCCGCACTGATCGCCTCCGCACGCGGCCAGTATCCGAAGTCCAAGGAGATAGCGCCCACGTCATCCGTTCCCTAGACTATTCGAAAGATCTGTCCATTGTTGGAAGTCCAGCTTTGAGTCAGGTTGTGATTCGACCTCCGGAGGCCCCTGAAATACCTGTGGAACAAAAGCCGTGACTACCTCCAATCTAGCGCCGCCACAATCTTTAAGCCTTCATTTAGTGGTGCCCATTTACTGTATAAAAACACAGGATGCGCTTCAAGCAGTGCGTGAGCTTAGTTGATCTACGTCGCGATCTAGGTGTGCTAAAGTCGGTATAGAGTGTACGTTCTAAAAGAGCGCGGTGGGGGTGGGATTTGAACCCACGGTGCGCGGAACGCACGCCGAATTTTAAGTTCGGTGCCTTAAACCAAGCTCGGCCACCCCACCACGGGTGGTAACGGGTCGGGCCACGGGGGCGGTCTTTTGCGAGTACATCCCTCGTGGCCCGCTTTTTGCGGGCTGCCGAATCAGCCCTTAACCTAACAAGACGCTACCCTCCTTCGCTCAGCGAAAAGCGGAGCTTTCCCTGACGCCGAGTCTTTCGAACGTGACCCGTCCGGGCCATTCTTGACAATTCGTTGCTGAGGCGAGTCTTTAGCGGTGTGGACGCATCGTATTGGAAGCCTCCATCGAGCATCCGTTGCGCGATCTCGCCGGTTTGTAGGCTGACTTTCGACGATGAAAGGACGCTTCGAATCGCATCCCGCATTCCGGCATCGTGCAGCGAGCCGGTAGCAGTTCCTGAAGCAGTCAACTGGTCTCCCACGCGCCCGTTGGTCTTACGAGTCAACTTGTCATAAGCGCCGTGTTTCTTCAGCTCCTGCCTAAACAAATCTCGCTTAAACACAAAGGCATCGCGCCGTGCTTCCAGCGAGCGGATATTCTCCTCAATGGCCTCGATGTCGTGATCCATTTGGGCGATATCGCTCAGCAAGAGCTTTAGTGCTTCTTGGGTGATATCCATCGATCAGAGGTTCTTCTCCTTAACACGGCACGGAGTCTATCGGCTAGAGTGAAGAAATGCAATATTTCTAGCAATTCAACACTACATGCTTGAAGAAGTTGGTCCTGTAGTAATGCTGCGGGTTTCGGAGCGGCCGGGATCGGGCCGGGGCATTCTAGACAGCGAACGGCCTTGCAAGGCCTTCACTGATTGCGGCCAGAATCGCCACGACGGTATAGACTGTGAAGATGTAGACACTCGTCCGCCGATCTACTCGTTCTTCGAAGGTTTGCTTCCGCTTGAAGACTTTGCTCATAACGAACCCCCTAACTAACCACCACAATGGAAACGACACCGTCGCTACCAGCAAACCTCCGGTCGGGCTGATCAAGAACAAAACGATGGCCGCAACGATCCATGCAGCCAAAAAGATCGCTTGATGCATGAAGTAGGCAAGCCTCGGCACCGGAACGTTATTTTGTACAACTTCGGCGAATGCCGCTTTCGTCGTGGCTGTATTGATCAGGATAGCCGCTACAATGAGGTCAAATAGCTCCTGCTCGATATTGAAGCGTAAGAGGCCGCTGAGAAAAGCGGCGATGGGAATCGCAAAGGTATGGTAGAAGCCTATCGCTACCGCGATGAACCCCTTCAGAGCAAACACAGAGTCAGCCAGTGAAGCGATACTGAGCGCGGACATGACGAACAGCACCGCCCCAACAAGCTTGCCGATAGGTGACAACTTCTTCCAGCCGGCGATCAGCTGCGCCCAATCTTCTTTAATAGTCATCGCACCGCGTATTGCGACATTGCACTATGCCTAGTGTGCGCGATGCCGTCACCGTAGGTTGGAATCGTCATACCGATTGCGGTTGTGGGTGGAGTTGAGACCGAAAGGCGGCTTAGATACCTGCAACGAAGCTGAACTAGTCGTCCTTCGTGGGCAGTGGTTCCTCATTACCAAATCGACCGAAATACTTGAATACGAGATCTTTCGTAATACGTTTGCGTTCCTCTGGATCAAGGTTCCGAATGAAAGGCCCGAGAACGGATAACTCAAGAGCCACGCGCTTAAAATAGCCAGCCGTCTTTCGGTGTTGCTGAGATTCTCTTGCTAAGTAGCCAGAAGGCAAAAACAAGACGACAGCGATGAGTAGGCGTACTACGGAGGATTCCCAACTGAAGCCATCCCTCGATATGTCGTAGACAAGCCAGACCAACGTTCCAGTAGCGACTAACATCAAGACTATTGAGGCCCATCTATAGCGATTTGCGGCCTTGCCCTCATCGATTGCAGACTTACCGTAATCAGTCGTAAGCGCATCTTCGCTAATTAATCCCAGAATCTCTCGTGCTCTATCCCGTTGGCCCTCAATCTGGCCCACCGTGTCGGAAACCCGCTTGCCTAGCTCGTCTATCACTTCGTCGAATCGCGATACATTGGCCTTCTCGAATGCGTCCCTTTGGTTCTGGATATCGCTCTGAAAGTCGTCAAGCCCGGTGTTTAATTCTTCGAGTGTCGTCTGACTTTCTGCTGTACCTACCGTGAGGTCCTCAAGCCGTTTCTCGTAGCTCGTCGCATGTTCATTTAGGTCGTCCAATAGCTCGTCTACCTGAGCTTTAAACCGCTCGGCTGTCGCAGAAAATACATCTCCCGTAATGGTTGGAGACGGCACAGGAAGCGCGAGTGCGTTTCCTACTATCGAATCAATGTGAGGTTCAACGCCGTTTAAGTGCTGTTGTTGGCTCGGATCAGATCGGAAATTCCTAATGCCGTTTATCGCATTCTGAATGGCGCCCTGAAGATTCCGCATCGCAGTCTCGTTGAAGAGAACGGGAACTGTATTGTCGAGGGTTCGCTTAACGACATTCACTGCTGCGCCAGCACGCAAACTAAACTCATCCCACTCGTCAGACTCGTCGATCTCATTCAACTCAGAAAGCTCATTTTCGAGCTGGCCGATAAGGTTGTGAACCTCATGATCGCGGAATGCTTCTTGCCATCCTTTCAGTCTTGCCATAGTGACTCGCTTATGCACAACCACTCGCGCGAAGGCGCGAGGGTCGATTCAGTAGATCAATTGTAGAAGAAACTTATAAAGCGCCCCGCCCGCGAACTAATCGCCTGCTAGTTCTTGATGACCTGCTAACCGGCTTGCTGCTGTTTCGCATATGCTAGGCCGTCGACGAATCCGACCAAACGCCTCAGAAAGTCAGGAGCATTGCCACCGGTTTCTGAAACCAAATGTAAGTCCCCAGCGGAATTCGTTTCAACCTCAAGAATGATATTAATTGCCTCGAGAACACGGTGTGGTTGCTCGCTGTGGCTGGAAACACACACAGCGGCATCGTAGCCGGCAAGCCAAGCGCCGGCAGCTTGATACTCGAAGTCGTCTTCGTCGAGGAGGTGAGCACCGACTTCATATAGACGTTCTGCGTTCTCGCCACTCAGATAATTTGAAAGTATGACGAACAGATCACTTGCATCTGTTCGCGGCATGTAGAGGTGTCTGTCTGACCAAGCCAGGAGCTTCAGAACCGCAAGCATCGGCAGGCACACCGTCGCGATAGATAGGTTGTCGGGCAATATGACCTCAACGGCGGAATCACGCGCCTCCTTGTAGCCCAGTACGCCCATTACCGCCTGATCTTCCGGCCAAACGATAGTGCCATCCTCACGTTCTACGCCCCCATATGGCACCAGATCGAGCGGAGGTCCGCTGCGATGGACAAAACGGTGGTTCTGCGGTCGGCCGGCTTCGAAATTGACCGAGTTCAACAGCGCGTCCCGCAACTGCCCAAACTCCTGCCACCCGGCAACGGCAACGCCCAGGTCGATGTCGGTCGTCGCCCGAGTGATTGGCACGCCGTATCCGTAGTGGAGTAGCAAATCGCGAGCGATCGCCCCGACAACTAGGAAGTCCACACCGTGCGCCGCTTCGCTCACATCGGACAACACGGCGGACAGCCACCGGAGTTCATCATTACCGCTTAAATCCATCGACAACTCTTTCGTAGATGACATTTGCTGCCTCAAGACAGCGAGCGTCACCGATGTTCAGCAGATCAGCGTAGATAAGTGGATACGGCGTAAAGCCCTTTGCAGGCGCTTGGAAATTCCAGAAACGCTGCAGGATTTCGACGGGACCGTTTGGATCTCGGCGCAACTTGTAGTCGATCAGCAATCGCGGATTGGTCTTTTTCCCGTATAGCGTGACGGTTTCCGGACGCAGGACCTTGGTCAGCCGTTCCGCTGCCACTTCGGCACCTATTTCCAGCTTGTATTTTTCCGGCTTCAGTTTCGCCCACCAGCGTTGCTCGTCCGTTCGGAGACGGTCGATAACCAGTTTGGGGCGCAATGTCCGCGCATACGCCTCGGCCCAGCGTTTCAGCAGCAATTCCGGTTGAAGCAGCCGCCGCTCGCCGTTTATCTCTGCCAGAAACCCGAGTTTCGGAAGATCGGCCATCACCCAACCCACGGTGCCGTGTGCCACACCTGCCAGTCGGGCTATCTCGCGGTACGGTTCAGCCACCCATTCGGGGTGGCACAGCAGTGCGAACAGGACTTTGAGGCCGCTTGCCTGAAACGCACGCCCTGTTACCTTGTCCGCCGGCGGCTTATCTTCGGGTCGCTCGCCTTTGATCCATACGTATATTGGCGGTTGATTCAGATAGGCGTTGCCGGCCGCGTCCAGAAACGCGATGTTTCGGGCTTTCAGCTTTTCGGCCAGCGGCGGGGTTGCATAGTCGGTGATCAGCAACGCCGGTTTCCCGGTCCCTTCGATTTGATGGAGCACCGCCCCTAGGGTTGCCGGGCGGAGGCCCTTCTTTACCTCTGCGGCATAGACGCGGGCTTGACGGCCACGGCCAATACGCACGAGCGCATCCACATGGCCATCGGCGGTTTTGACTTCCCGTTGCTCAATATCGGCTGTTACGCCAAGTTTCGGCGTTAGCGCCAAGACAGCATCGAGCAACTCGTATTCCGTAATCTTGTCCATGATTTTTGATTGTCCACGTTACGTGGACAGACGTCAATAGTGGACAATAGATTCGGCCAGGTCCTTAGAGCTTGGGGCAGTCGTGCGAGCACCTGACCGGATAACACACTGTGAAATGGCATCGATGCTTACTCAAAGGCAAAAAGCCCTGTCGTAGTGACAGGGCTTCCCGGCATCGGAGCGTCAGTTTGATTCGTCGCCCTCCGCTTTCTCCTTGAGATCGACATACGCGAGAAACAAGTTCGTGTGCCGCCTGTCATGCTGATCGATACGGCGGTGTGTTTTCCGCAGTTTCTTCTCGATGATCGTCAGGGCAATTTCGGACTGCATGGCGCGGCTGTCGCAGTCGTCGCCGATCGCAGCGAGCATCAGTCCCACCAGGTTCAGCGCGTCGTTGAGCAGACGTTCGGCGTCGCGAAGGTGAGTGGCGTGGTCATCGGCGGCAGCGTACGCCCGCCGGTCGGGGTCGTAGTCTTTGTTAGATAGCAGGTCCGGAACATAGTAGCCGCGGTCCTCCCGAACCTGCCAATTTGCACTCGCCTCGATACGCGGATAGCTGAAAGCATAGTCTCCGGTGTCGGGCCGGCAGTCACTTCCCGTAGTTATATGTGTCCGCGATTCTGTATTGGCCGGTGGCGCTACGAGCGCAAAGCAGGTTTCAGCGTCGCGGTTATCCTCAGTAGTACGATATGCAGGGTTCATGATTCTGGTCCTCCGATTGAGGCCAGCGAAGGCGTAACAAAAAACGCGACGCCCGGACGAGCGGTCGCGTTTCTGTCTGATAGCATGTGATCAGCCATTGTCAGCAGCCTGTATGCTGGCGGTGGTTAGGGCCGTTGAGGGGCGGCAACCCCTCTCCGGTCCGCTAGTTATAGCATATTTCGGCGGGCCTCGCGGGGAGCCATCGTCTACGTGGACTGGCAACAGCAGTAGTCGCGATCAGCGATCTATGCGTACCTGGTGGGAGTCTGGGGGGCTTGGTCGGGAGGCGATCGTTGTCCGCCCGTTTCTCGACAGACTACGCAGAAATGGGGGCTGAGAGTCGACCCCCATTTCCGCTGGCCCATCATCCGGATAAGCACTACAGTCATCGCACAAACACCGGCGTCGCACGGTATATCAGCGACACCCAAGCTCCGAATCGTATTTGGAGCGCCCATGCGCTCATTAGGGATCGTTGTAACGAGCGCCGCGGCGGAAGCCGTCGATCCTACCTTCAACAATAGCTGTCTGCGTCACTTGACCGGCAGCATCTTTGACCGAACCGGCGGCGCTCCTGCGCCAGCCCTTCAGCCTCATTGCGCCAGTTGCTGGTGCAACCCTTCAGCTCGCCGCAACAACGCGACGCGGTCCTCACTGCCGGTCATGCCGGATGCGTGACCCAGTGATCGCCTGCGTCGATCCCCTGTTGCAGACAGCCCGTCTTTGTGAGGCGCCCCCGCGCCGCACAGAGACGGGCGTCCTTGAACTGGCGCAAGTCTTTGTAGCGCCTCCGCTTTTACGCGTGTATCGCACCTGTAAAAGCACCGAAACCCGCTGCCCGGCGGCCAGTCGACGGATCGACTGGCGCAGCCCGCACCCGATTCCGCGGCCCTGACCGGGTCGTTCCGGGGTGTGACGAACAGGGGGATTTACTCAGCAGCGCATCGCGCCGCACCGGCCTCGCAACGAGGCCCCTCACGCTGTGACCGCCAGCTTGCTCGCGGTTTATCACTCACCGGAGTTCAGGAATCGCCGTGAGAAACCCGCAAGACAGGTTCAGTTTATTGGAGAGCGTCATGAGTAAAGTTGGAGGTCATCGTAACTTCGGTTACGGCAAACAAATGTCATGGGCCGGCAAACAGGCCCTGAGAGACCGATACGGCAACGGGCACCACGGCACCGCCGCCGGCCACGCCCAGCGCTGGCGACGGTTCGCAAACTGGTGTCGCGACGAGCGCGGCATCCGTGACGCGCGATGGATCGACACCAATGTCGTTGAGGACTACGCCCGGTCACTCGCAGACGAAGTGGCTGCCGGCATGTCCCCGGCCTATGCCCAGAATCTATTGTCGTCGGTCAATGTCGTGCTGGAAGCGATGCGGAACGACCGACAGGTCCGCATTGCGCCAGTGGCCTGTATCGGCCAACGATCACGCGTGCGAACCAACCCGCCCGCGGGTCTCGATCAGCGGATCGTGCGCCAGTGTGCCGACGAACTGCGCCAAGACGGCCACGAGCGGGTCGCGGCGACTGTGGAAGTAGCCCGCGCACTGGGTCTGCGTCTCAAGGAAGCGTCGCTGCTCAATGCGCGGGTCGCGCTGGGTCAGGTAAAGAAGCACGGCGCGGTCAATATCACCGCCGGCACCAAGGGCGGCCGAGGCCATCGCGTGGATCGCTGGGTCCCGGTTACCGGCAGAGCGATCGGCTGTCTGATACGAGCGGCCAAAGCCCAGGGGCGGGGCAGGAATCTGATTCCGCCTGATCTCGCGTGGAAACAGTGGAACTCCCACATCCATCACGTCTGGGCGGCGGTCCGGGACGATCACGGTCTGAAGAAGATCCATGATCTGCGTGCGGCGTATGCCTGTGAGCGCTACAGGCAACTGACCGGGTCAGCCGCTCCGGTGTTCGCCGGCAGGCTGCTGGCCGATCGCGAAACGGATCGTGCAGCACGGCAGACGATTGCGCAGGAACTGGGGCACGCACGCCTCGAAGTCAGCAATTCTTACCTTGGCGGTGCCCGATGAGCCGGCCGGCGAATCAGCGGGCCGCCGCCCGTATCGCCCGGTCGCTGCTGGCCAAACGACTGCCGGGATCACGACGCGGCTCGGTGCGCGAGCATCTTGCCCGAAGCGGGCGCATCGCCGACACCGTTTGGCGACGCTGGCAGGTTGGCCCCTATCAATGGCGACTGAAGCATCTGCGCTGGTATCTGGTTGAACGCACCGGCGAATACGCCGGCAGCACACGCTACCAGCACTGGCTGACGGTGCGCCTTTTGATCGTCGCACTCGACAAGGTCGGCTGGATCGAACGGCTCAACGGGCCGTGGGTCCGGCCAACGGGTGTACGTGGCGCACTCAAGGTCGGGCGGCCGGTGCTCGAGCCGACCCCACCCGATAAACCGGGAAATGAGCCATGACCGGCAAAGCCGCCCATCAAACAGGCTCACGAGCATTGCTGCCACGGCTGATCCGCCTTCGCGACGCCGCTTATTACCTCGGCATGGACCGCAACCGCTTCAACACCGAGGTTCGGCAGCTTCTTACCAACATTCCCATCGGCCGGCAGGGCGTTGCCTTCGACCGGCTTGAACTGGACGCCTGGGTGGAGGACTATGTTTCTCGCAACGGGCGTCCCGCCGAAAGGAGCAAATCATGGGACGCAGAAAATCACCCGGCCTCTACAAGCGAGGCCAAATCTGGTGGATCGACAAGAGCATCAAAGGATACGGACGATTGGCGGAAAGCTGTGGCACGCGTGATCTCGGAGAGGCGGAACGTTACCTGACGCACCGTCTGGAAGAAGTGCGCCGCGCCATGGTCTACGGCATTCGACCGACACGGACGTTTAAGCAGGCGGCGATCAAGTATCTCGAAGACAATCAGCACAAGAAGGGCCTTGAGCGGTATATCTGGGCATTCCACCGAGCCATGCCTCACATCGGGGATCTACGCCTCGACCGCATTCACAACGATAGCCTCGCCAAGTACCGTCGAGCGCGTCGCGCGGACGGAGCCGCGGCCGGCACAATCAACAAGGAACTGAGCTGCATTCGCAGGGTGCTGAATCTCGCCGCAAGGGTATGGCGACACGACAACGGCATGTCGTGGCTGGATGCACCGCCACTGATCGAGATGGAGCAGGGGCCGGCAAGGAAACCCTATCCGCTGAGCTGGGAGGAGCAGGACCGTTTGTTCAGAGAACTGCCCGCACACCTGCAACGCATTGCCTTATACAAGGTGAATACCGGTTGCAGGAAACAGGAAGTGCTGCAACTCAGATGGAGCTGGGAAGTCAAGGTACCGGAACTCGAAACGAGCGTGTTCATTCTGCCAAGTAACGATCAGTTTCAGACGAAGAACAGTCAGGAGCGCGTCGTTGTGCTCAACTCCATCGCGCGACGAGTGATCGACGAGCAACGAGGGAAACACGCTGAGTTCGTGTTCACGTACAGGGGCAGGCCAACGAAGAGTATCCTCAACTCCGGTTGGAAAGATGCCAGAACGCGTGCCGGCCTGCCGAATGTTCGGGTGCATGACTTGCGTCATACCTTCGGACACCGGCTGCGTGCCGCCGGCGTGAGCTTCGAGGATCGTCAGGATTTGCTCGGACACAAGTCCGATCGAATCACGACGCATTACTCGGCTCCCGACATTGCCCGTCTGCTCGAAGCCGCCGAGAGTGTGTGTGAAAGGCGACCGAACACCGTGTTACGAATCGCCCCTCCCACAAATCTCCCACAATCGCGCCAAAGCACGAAAGCGGTTTAGGAGGGCCGCTCGTAAGCTACTGAAGGAAAAAGGGGAAACTGGCGCGCCCGGCAAGATTCGAACTTGCGACCCCTGCCTTCGGAGGGCAGTACTCTATCCAGCTGAGCTACGGGCGCGTGGGCCGCGTATTCTACCCTTTCTCGCGGCCGATACCAGCCGCGCGCCGGTGAGGTACCCGGCGCGCGAGTCGGTTCAGGCTACCGCCCCCGTGGGCAGTACGTGCCGGATCACGGCGATGAAGTGGCACAAACCGCCCGCCAGGACGAAGACGTGCCAGATGGCGTGGTTGTAGACCTTCTTGCGAACGTAGAACAGCACGCCGACCGAATACAGAATGCCGCCGGCGGCAAGCCAGATGAAAGCATCCATGCCCACGGCGGCGATAACCTGCGGCAGCACGAGGACGACCAGCCAACCCATCACAAGGTAGCTTGCAAGCAACAGTCTCGGATACTTATCGCGCAAATAAAGTTGGGTGAGAATGCCCGCGGTCGCAAGCGTCCAAATCAAAGCGAACATCATCCAGCCGATGCCGTCGCGCATCGACACCAGCAGGAACGGCGTGTACGAACCGGCGATCAGCAAATAGATCGCGCATTGATCGAGCATCTCGAAGATATGCCGCTTCGAGTGCGAGTGAAACGAATGATACAGCGTCGATGCCGTGAACAGCGCGACGAGACTCAGCCCGTACACGATGCTGGCAGCGATGCGCCAGGGATCGGACGCACCGATCGACAGGTACAGCATCCACGACAGTCCGCCGATGCTCAGGATCGCTCCCGCGCCATGGGTCAGCACGTGAACGATCTCCTCAGCGAGAGTGTAGCCGTTGCCCAGCTTTTTCATAGGGCAAAGCGTAGCGCAAAAGTTTGACAGAGCGGTTTCGGATGCGCGCCAAAATCACGCGCCGTTCGCTGTCAGTCCAAATGCCGGACCGTGCCGGATGGCGACAAGACGGTCGTCTTCAGCCAGTACTGCCTGGCCCTGAGAAGAGCCAGGAACACCAGGAGCGCGAGCAGTACGCTTATCGCTCCGCCGCCTCCTGAGTCCGCCGCCACCGCTTCGTTCACGCTGAAGTTGACCGAGCTGTCGTTGTTCGCGCCGTTACGGTCGGCCTCGGCAGCGGCGGCGGACACGGAGTAGCTCTGAGATCCTTCGGCGAGGGCGGTGACCCGCACGTCCAGCGACGTCGTCGAGTTCGCGGCGAGGCTCGACGCCGTACATTCCGCGACGCCGCTCGAGACCGAGCAGCTACCGGCGGACCAGCTGGCAGTATCGATGCGCAGCCCGTCCGTCGGCGAGACGCTCACCGTCACGTTCGTCGCCGCGATCGATGCGCGATTCTCCACCTGCGGACGCAAGGTCGTCTGCTGGTCGACCGCAACCTTCCCGGGCGCGCGCGCTGTGGCAATCAGATCGACTGCCGGATCCACGGTCACCACGATATTCGCCTGATCGTTCGTCGCGTTCTCGTCGACGTTCGCGCTCGCCGTAACGGCAATCTGGCTTGCGCCGACCGCCGCGGCGGTCACCGACAGATTCACCGTGGCACCCGAGCCAGCGGCCAGCGAACCGATCGTGCAGTCGGCCGTTCCGGCCCCGCTCGTGCAGCTACCGACGGACGTGCTCGCGCTGTCGAGCGAGAGGCTGGCGGGAAGCGTCGCCGTCACCGACACGCCATCCGCCGACTCCGTTCCCGCGCTCGTAACGTCGAAGCTCACGGTAGCGCTGTCGCCCAGCAGCATGCGGCCGGGCGACGACGGTGCCGCCACCGCGACGTCGGTGCTGGCCAGCGCGCTGATGCAGGAGGCACGCGCTACGTCGTCCTCCATCTGCTGAATGCTGCAGTTCGAAAACGTGTCGCTGCCGTTCAGCCGCGGCGCCATCAGAAAGTCTTCTGGCGTGCCTTCGCAGACGCTGCCGCTTTCCCCGTCATGCGGCGCGCCGAAGTTGTGGCCGAGCTCGTGCGCCGCTACGAGGCTGTCGGTCGTGACGCCGTTCGTGCCCTGGGTCAGGCCCGCGCCGAAGCGGCCCGAGCACAACGCGTTCCCACTATAAGCAATGCCGACCGTCGAGCCGTCGAGATTACGGCCGGTAAACAAGTGCGTCAGACCGTTCGCGCGTTGTTCCGGGCGGCTCTCGCGGAAGTCCGCGAGTTCTCTGAGAAGGTCGCTGGAGTTCGTCTGGTCGGAGAACGGGTCGTTCGACGACCCGAAGACGTCGATCCGGCCGATGCTGATCTGCACGCCGAGCTGCGAGCTGAAGATCCCGTCCACGTTGTTCATGCGGGTGATCATCTCGGCTTCCGCGTCCCGGAGCGGAACGCTTGCAAACTCGAAGTCCGCAACGAGCGCGACGTCGATTTCCGACTGCGCGCCTTGCGCGCGCTGAATTGTCGCGTTGACCTCGCTCGTGACGAGCTCCAGTAGCTCAGTGCCCGTATTCACCGTACCCGGCGACGCACAGGTCAGCTTACCGGGCTCGATCTGCAGATCGGCGAGGCGAAACATCTTCGCCTGGCCGTCGTCCCCCGATTCGATTGCGAAAATCTCGGTCCCGTCGAACACGAGGCCCTGCGGCACGCCGTCGGCAATCACGATGCGCGCCCATGACTGCGTGATGCCGGGCAGCGATCCGCGAAAGATATCGAGGTTCTCTCCCAGGGCCTGTCGTTCGACTGCGTCGATCAGCGTCGCGTTCGGCGTGAGCTCGATCTCGAAACGGCGGCTGAACGCATCGAAACGCATGCGCTGTTCGAGCCGGGGTCCCGGCTTCTGAAACTCGGCGCCGCCGCGCGCGAAACTCAGGTTTTCGAGCGGCTCGCTATAGGCGATATGAACATCGGCCGCGGACGCCGCATAGGACAGTCCGCCGCACACGACGGTGAGAACGAATAGCCATCGTCTGCAGTCGATCATGATTGTGCCCGTCGGAAGATTTTCCGTACGAACAGCTAATCAAACACCGCCTGGTGACTACAAGGAAATATGCGTCGCTTATTGGCGACAGTTGCAGGGTAAGCGTGACGCAGTTCTCAGTTCCGGGCGCGAACCCGTACCCGGCGCAACGCACAGTCCGGCATGTCGGCGCCCGACATGACTCTCGTGCGTTCCTCACTGGTCAGCAAATACGTCGCCGAACCCCGCTTCAGAAGATGGTGCATCTCGATCGACTCACCCGACTCGGGGTAGAAGCGGACGTTGCCGGCGCGAACCTCGACACGACCCGACTTCGGGAAGTCGGGAAACGGATCGATCTCCCGGCCTTCGGCGTCGATGCGGATCTCGTCGGTGAAGCGATCCCAGACGAAACGCTTACCGCTGATCTCGATCCGGTCGCCTTCGAAGGCGATGCAGCCGGGCTCGTACACGCCACCGCCGGCCGCGCAGCCGGCCAGCAGCGCTCCGGCAAGCGTTGCCACGACAGGTAGCTTTAGTACAGGCTGCCGAGTCTTCACGACGGCCAATCTGCCGAAGCGCCGGCCGCAATGCAATCGTTTCTAACGCGGTAACGTAACCCAGGCGCCACAAAAATGGGTAAGAATAGCGCCCGGAAACACCTCAACCCTCAGGAGTCATCGATGTTCCGACCCGTTCCCGGTCCCGGCCAGACACTCGCGTTCCTGCTTGCCCCGTTCTTCTCCCTCGGACTGCTGAGTCCGCAAGCAACAGCGCAGGTATTCATCAACGAGATTCACTACGACAACACCGGAACCGACACGGGCGAAGCCGTCGAGATCGCCGGTGCCGCCGGCACGGATCTGACGGGTTGGAGTCTCGTGCTCTACAACGGTTCGAACGGCACGGCCTACAACACGACAGGCTTGAGTGGCGTGTTGCCGAATCAACAGGGCGGTTTCGGGACGACGGTCGTCAACTATCCGACCAACGGACTCCAGAACGGCAGCCCGGACGGGATCGCGCTCGTCGATGCGGGCGGTGTCGTCGTTCAGTTCCTGAGCTACGAGGGCACGTTCACGGCAATCGGCGGACCCGCCGACGGCGCGACGAGTGACGACATCGGCGTCTCGGAGCCAGGCGACACGGCGATCGGCGATTCGCTGCAGCTCACGGGCAGCGGCAGCTTCGCTTCTAACTTCACATGGGCCGCCGCGCAGCCGAACACCTTCGGCGCCGTCAACACGGGCCAGACATTCGGCGGCGGGGAACCGCCCGAGCCGGAACTCGTCATCAACGAGATCGACTACGATCAGCCGGGAACGGACAGCGCGGAGTTCGTTGAGCTATACAATGCCGGCGCCGTGCCGGTCGACCTCGGCGACTACGCGCTCGAATTCGTCAACGGCAGCGGCGGCGGGGCCAGCGTCTACGCCACGATCCCGTTACCGGCAACGTCGCTTGCCGCCGGCGGCTACTTCGTCGTTTGCGCGAACGCGCTAACGACCGCGAACTGCAACCTGGACGTCTCCCCCGAGACCAACCTGATTCAGAACGGCGCACCCGACGCGGTCGCCCTGCTGCTCGGCACGACGGTCGTCGATGCAGTTTCTTACGAGGGCGACGTTCCGCTGCCGTTCGCCGAAGGCAGCGGCGCAGGGCTCATCGATCCGCCGAGCGGCGCGTTCCAGAGCATCTCGCGGTTTCCCGACGGCGTCGACACGGATCAGAACAACGTCGACTTCAGCGTTCGTTGCACCACCCCGGGCGCGGCCAACGTAGCCGACAGTTCCGACTGCCGCGATCCGCTGGCGGGCCCGCCGGTCGTCGTCAACGAGTTTCTGGCCGATCCGCCGAGCGGTCTCGCGGGCGACGCGAACAACGACGGCGTCCGCGACTCTTCCGACGACGAGTTCGTGGAGATCGTCAACGTCAGCGGCGGCGCGCTCGACATTTCCGGCTGGACGCTTGCAGACGGCGCCCAAAGTCGGCACACCTTCCCCGCCAACACGGTGCTCGCCGACCAATGCGGCATCGTCGTGTTCGGCGGCGGCGCTCCCGCCGGCGGTTTTGGCGGGGTCATCGTGCAGACGGCGTCTTCGGGTGCATTGGGCCTCAACAACGGCGGCGACACGATCACGCTGAGCGACGGCGGCGCGGACCTCGTCGCCATAGCATATGGCGGCGAGGGCGGCAGCGACGAGTCGCTTACGCTCGATCCCGACGTGACGGGCGTTCCGCCCTATGTACAGCATGAGTCGGCCGCTGGTTCCGGCGGCGCGGCCTGGTCGCCCGGCACGCGGGTCGACGGCGCGCTGTTCGCGGGCTGCGACCTGCCGGTACTCGGTCCGTTCGGCGTGTTCGAAATCCAGGGCGCGGGCACGGCTTCACCTTACGTCGGCCAACGCGTCCGCACACCGGGCAACGTCGTCACGGCGCTGGCCGACAACGGGTTCTTCATTCAGACGCCGACGACGCAGTCGGACAACGACCGCGATACGTCGGACGGCATCTTCGTCTTCACCGATGCGGTGCCGACGGTGTCCGTTGGCGATCTCGTCGACGTCACGGGAACGGTCGTCGAGTTCTTCGGGTTCACCCAACTGACCGACCCGGAAGTCACCGTGACCGGCAGCGGCATGAGCCTTCCCGATCCGGTCGTGTTCGACGCCGCGGTGCCGAGTCCCGATCCGACCGCCCCGTCCTGCGCAATCGAATACGAATGCTACGAAGGCATGCTCATCACCGTCGCCGAAGGCAGCATCGGCCAGGCGAACCAGCGCTTCAGCAGCGATACCCGCGCCGAGCCCCGCGTCACGGCCACCGCAGCGCGCAGCTTCCGCGAGCCGGGCATCGAGTTCCCGGGCATCGCCGGGCTCCCGGTCTGGGACGGCAATCCGGAGGTCTTCGAGCTGGACCCCGACCGGCTCGGATTGCCGAACCTCACCGTGACCGCGGGCTCGACGTTCTCGGCCACGGGCGTCCTGGGCTTCGAGTTCGGCGGCTACGAGCTGTGGCCCACGGAACTCAGCGTCGACGAGAATCCGCTGCCGCAGCCGGTGCGGCCGCGCAGCCGCTTCTTCGAGACGACGGTCGGCAGTCTCAACCTGTTCCGGCTGTTCGACGACATCGACGATGCGCCCATGCAGAACGGACTGGGTGAGACAATCGACGACGCCGTCGTGTCGACCGAGGAGTACCAGCGCCGGCTCGGCAAGGCAGCACGCTACGTCGTCGAAGGCATGCAGAGTCCCGACATCCTCGGCGTGCAGGAGGTCGAGAGCGCAAAAGTCCTCGAGGATCTCGCCGCGGCGATCAAGGATCTCGATCCGCGCATCGTTTACGACGTTCATCTCGTCGAAGGCAACGATATCGGCAGCATCGACGTGGGCTTTTTGGTCCGGCGCTGGCGCTTCTTCGTGACGGGTATCGAGCAGTTCGGCGCCGACGAGACCTTCATCGATCCGTCGGACAGCAGCCTCGATCTCGTCCACGACCGGCCGCCGCTCATCATCGAGGGCTGGTCGATTCTGTATCCGCTCAGCGTCATGGTGGTCCACAACCGCTCGCTGAGCGGCATCGATACGGAACGCGTGCAGCAGAAGCGCCTCGCACAGTCGCTGTCGATCGCCGGCAAGCTGCAGTCGATCCAGACGGAGCGGCCGAACGCGGGCCTCGTCGTCGTCGGCGACTTCAATGCGTTCGAGTTCAGCGACAGCTACGTCGATGTCCTCGGGCTGATCCGCGGCGACGTGGACCCGGCCGAAAGCCTCGTGTCCGGACCCGACCTCGTCGAACCCGATCTGCTCAACCAGGTCGAGTCGCTACCGCCCGAAGAACGTTACTCGTTTGTGTTCCGCGGCAACGCACAGACGCTCGACCACGCGCTGACGAACCGGGCGCTGGACTTCCGCGTGCGTGGGCTCGAGTTCGCGCGCGGCAACGCGGACGCGGCCGTCGACCTGATCAACGACGAAACGACGTACCTTCGGGCGTCCGACCACGACGGGCTCGTGCTGTACATCGACACATTCCCGTTCCGCCGGCGCTGGTAGGACCGGGCCGGCAGCGTCGTCCGGGCGGGGCACCCGGCCCCTTCCGGGGCGCGCATAGCTAGTGCAGGCCTGAGTGCAAGCCGCTCCGGCTCGCGATCGGCGTCCGGGTGCCAGAAGATCGCGATCGTCAGGATGTGCCGGGTTCGGGGCCCGCGCAATAAATCGAGTGCAGGAGTTCGATGACCTGCCGGGCCGGACCTGAAGCAAGCGAGTAATAGATCGTCTGCGAGGAGCGGCGGGTCTCGACGAGACCCTGCTGGCGCAGTTTCGCAAGCTGCTGGGACAGCGCCGACTGCGACAGCGGCACGAGTTCGTTGAGCTGGCCGACCGAGCGCTCGCCCCCTGCCAGCGCGCACAGGATCATCAGGCGATTCTCGTTCCCGAGCGCATTCATGAGCCCGGCGGCCCTGGGCGCATGAAGGCGCATGTTCTCGATATCGGTATCCATAGCTGACGTATCCACGCTCCGGACTATAGAGGATGCTAATTTAGAAGTCTATTATTTAGTATTTACTAATTTAGATAACTAGAATATTATTGCCCGACGACAAGACCCGGGGGTGGAGGATGCAGACATGGGCAGAGTAGTCGTCATGGGCGCCGGTATCGGCGGCATTTCGCAGGTTTACGAGCTGAGGAAGGAACTCGGCAAGCAGCACGAGATCGTCCTGATCGGCGACTCGGACACGTTCGAATTCACGCCGTCGAACCCGTGGGTGGCGGTCGGCTGGCGGAAACACGAGCAGATCACGGTCGATCTGCCGGCCGTGATGGCGAAGTACGGGATCGACTTCCGGTCGACGGGGGTGCGCCGAATCCACCCCGAAGAGAACCGCCTCGAACTCAACGACGGCGCGGGCGTCGATTACGACTACCTCGTGATCGCCACGGGACCCAAACTGGCGTTCGACGAGGTACCCGGGCTGGGGCCGGAGAACGGCTACACCCAGTCGGTATGCAGGACGGGCCATGCCGGTGCTTCGTTCGTGGACTTCGAGAAGCTTGCCGCGGACCCCGGTCCCGTCATCGTCGGCACCGCGCCCGGCGCATCCTGCTTCGGCCCGGCCTACGAGTACGCCTTCATCATCGACACCGAACTCAAGAAGCGCAAGCTGCGCGACCGCGTGCCGATGCACTTCGTCACGCCGGAGCCCTACATCGGCCATCTCGGTCTCGACGGCGTCGGCGACACCAAGGGCCTGATGGAGGCGGAGCTCCGCGAGCGCCACATCGGCTGGGTGTGCAACGCGAAGATCACGCGAGTCGAGGACGGCACGATGCACTTCACCGAAGTCGACGAGGACGGTAACGACAAAAAGCAGCACGAGCTGCCCTTCAGGCACTCGATGATCCTGCCCGCCTTCAAAGGCGTCGACGCCGTGATGGACGTCGAGGGCCTCACGAACCCGCGGGGCTTCATCCTGATCGACGAGTTCCAGCGCAACCCGACGTACCCGAACGTCTACGCCGTGGGCGTCTGCGTCGCGATCCCGCCCGTCGGGCCGACGCCGGTGCCGACCGGGGCGCCGAAAACCGGCTACATGATCGAGTCGATGGTGACCGCGACGACGCACAACATCATGAGCGCGCTCGAGGGTAAAGAGCCGGAAGAGCGCGCTACGTGGAACGCCGTTTGCCTCGCCGACTTCGGCGACAGCGGCGTCGCGTTCATTGCGCTGCCGCAGATCCCGCCGCGCAACCTCAACTGGGCCTCGCGCGGCAAGTGGGTACACCTTGCCAAGGTCGCTTACGAGAAGTACTTCCTGCACAAGGTCCGCTCGGCGAAGGCCGAGCCGTTCTACGAACGCACGATCCTCAAGCTGGTCGGCGCCGTGCGCCTCAAGGGATCGCATTGATGCGCGACTTCGTCATAAGAACGGCCACGGAGCGGCCGCGATCGGTGTACGCGGCGATCCTCGCGCTGACGCTCGTCACCGCCGCGCTGATGCTCAGGATCGAGATCGACACCGACCCGGAAAACATGCTGTCGGCGGACCAGTCCGACCGCGTTTTTCACAACGCGGTCGAGGACCGCTTCGCGATTCACGACGCCATCGTGGTAGGACAGGTCAACGACGATCATCCGGACGGCATATACAACGTCGAGTCGCTCACCGCGATGCACGAGCTTAGCCTCGCGATCCTCGGACTCGAGGGCGTCATCGCGCCGGATCTCGCCGCGCTGTCGCGGGTGGACAACATCGAGCAGGCCGGACCCGGAACGATTCGCTTCGAGTGGCTGATGCGCGAAGCGCCCGTTACCCGCGATCAGGCAATCGGGATTCGCGACAAGGTCGAAAGGCTGCCGCTCCTGATGGACACGCTCGTATCGGGCGACGGCAAGGCCGCCGCAATCTACGTGCCCATCGAAAGCAAGGATCTGAGCTATCCGCTGTCCGTCGAGATCCGGGATCTGATTGGCGGGCTCGACAGCGCGGACGAATTTCACATCACCGGCTTGCCCGTCGCGGAAGACACTTTCGGTCACGACATGTTCGTGCAAATGGGGATCTCGGCGCCGCTGGCGGGGCTCATGATCTTCCTGCTGATGCTGTATTTCTTCCGCAGCCCCCAGCTCGTCGTGGCGCCGATGCTCGTCGCGATGGCGACGGTCGTCATCACGATGGGACTCCTGATCGGCTTCGGCTTCACCGTGCACATCATGAGCTCGATGATTCCGATCTTTCTGATGCCGATCGCCGTCGTGGACTCGGTGCACATCATGTCCGAGTTCGCCGACAATTACCGCGAGGGCGACGACGCCAAGGCCGTCATCAGCCGAGTCGTGGAGCATCTGTTCACGCCGATGCTGTTTACGTCGCTAACCTCGGCGGTAGGCTTCCTGTCGCTGCTGCTGACACCGATCCCGCCCGTGCAGATCTTCGGTGCCTTCGTCGCCTTCGGGATCGTGCTTGCGTTCCTGCTCACCATCCTGCTGATTCCGGCTTACGTCGTCCGGATGCGGCCCGCCGCGCTCGACAAGCTGGCAACACGAGCCAGCACGCCGCACACCCAGACCCTGCTCGCGAGGCTGCTGCGCACGAGCGGCGCGTTTGCGCTTCGGAACGGCAAGCTGATTACGGGCGTCGCGGTGCTCGTGATCGGCGTGAGCGTCGCGGGCATCCTGCAGATCGAGATCAACGACAACCCGGTGCGCTGGTTCAAGACAAGCCACCCGATCCGGGTCGCCGACCGTACCCTAAACGAGCACTTCGCGGGCACTTATGACGCCTACGTCGTGCTGTCGTTCGAGGATGAGGACGCGGCCGCCGCGTTTCGGGCCGATGCGCGAGAGCGGCTGAACGGCGTGGAACCCGCGCTTCGCTCCGGCATCGCCGAAGCCCTCGAGGCCGACATGGCGGATCTCGGTACCTACTACGGCAACCTCGTCGCGACGATCGACGACGCGCTGTTCGAAACCACCGACGATGCGACGCTCTCGGCGCTCGAAGCGCTGCTGACGCGCGCCGAAGACGCGCAGGTCGCGGCCAAGTACTTCCAGCGGCCCGACGCGCTCGCGGTCGTCGCGGACATCCAGACGGCGCTGGACGGCTCCGGCTACGTCGGTAAGTCGAGTGCGTTGCCGGACGTCGTAAAGGTCGTCAATCGGGAGCTCCGCGGCGGCGCACAAGAGCACTACCGCATCCCGGACAGCGTACCCGCCGTCGCGCAAACGCTGCTCCAGTATCAGTCGTCGCACCGGCCGCAGGACCTCTGGCACGTCGTGACGCCGGACTACTCGTCCACGGTCGTCTGGCTGCAGCTCAAAAGCGGCGACAACCAGGACATGAGCCTCGTCATCGATTTTCTGGACGGCTATCTGGCCGGGCAGCCGCTGCCGGCGGGCGTCACGATGGACTGGGCCGGCAAGACTTACATCAACGTCGTCTGGCAGAACGTCATGGTCAGCGGCATGCTGACGAGTCTCATCGGCGCGTTCGCGGTCGTGTTCGCCATGATGGCGCTATTGTTCCGGAGCTTCAGGCTCGGCCTGATCGCAATGGTGCCGCTGTCCGTCACGATCCTCGGTGTCTACGGCATCATCGGCTGGATCGGCAAGGACTACGATATGCCGATCGCCGTGCTCTCCTCGCTGACGCTCGGCCTGTCGGTCGACTTTGCGATCCACTTCATCGAGCGCACCCGGGCTTTGCTGCGTGCCAGCGGATCCTTCGCCGAGACGCAGAAGCTCATCTTCGAGGAGCCCGCGCGCGCCATCGCCCGCAACGCGATCGTCATCGCGATCGGCTTCACGCCGCTGTTCTTCGCGCCGCTGGTTCCGTACATCACGGTGGGCGCGTTCATGGCCGCGATCATGGCTTTGTCCGGCATTACGACGCTGATCCTGCTGCCCGCGATCCTATCGTGGGCGGGACCGTGGTTGTTCGCCGACATGAGGGACCTGGGCGTGTTCGGCGCGAACGCGGAGCCGGCCCGATGAAACCGCGACGTTTACCTGAGTTAATGGAGGACACCCAAGACATGCCTACCAGTCCAGCCGCCATACGGCCGTGGATCGCGCGCGGCCTCACGGTCTTGCTGATCGCGGCCCTTTCGGGGCCGGGCTTCGCAAGCGCCGACGAGCCCCTGAGCGATGCCGATACGATAACGGAGCGCGCAAGCCTCGCGGCCTACTACGCGGGCGCCGACGGACGCTCGGACGTTCGCATGATTATCAGCGACTCCCAGGGCCGCCAGCAGCGGCGGCAGTTCACGGTCTTGCGGCGCAACGTTCAGGAGCTGGGCGACCAGCAGTTCCTCGTGGTCTTCAGCCAACCGTCGGACGTGCGCGGGACCGTCTTTCTCGTCGACAAGCACATCGACCGGGACGACGACCGCTGGCTGTATCTGCCCGGGCTCGATCTCGTCAAGCGCATCTCGGCCGGCGACAAACGCACGAGCTTCGTCGGTGCGCACTACTTCTACGAAGACGTGTCGGGCCGGGCGCACACCGAAGACCGCCACGAGCTGATCGACACGACCGACGAGCACTACGTGCTGCGGCACGAACCGCTCGATGCCGCTTCCGTCGAGTTCGCAAGCTACGTCACCTGGATAGACCGTGAGACTTACTTACCCGTGAAGATCGAGTACACGAATGCGGCGGGTCAGGTGTACCGACGCGTCGAGGCGCTGAAGGTCGAAACGATCGACGGCCACCCGACGGTCACGCTGAGCCGGGTCAGCGACCTCGAGACCGGGGGCCGGACCGATATGCAGTTCCGCTTCATTCAGTACGACGTCGGCCTTCCCGAGTCGGTCTTCACCGAGCGATCGCTGCGCGCGCCGCCGCGGGAGTGGCTCCGGCGGCCCGCTTCCGGGGGATCGGCGCGGTAGGAACGAAATGGGGCGAGGCGTTACGAAACTGCGCCGGTACCTGCTCGTGGGCCTCGTCGTGCCCGTGCTGGCACCGGGCCAGGACGACCCTTTCGCGGACGAGACCTGGGACGACGGCTGGGGCGACGATGCGGCGGGCATCGTGTTCACGGGTTTCGTCGAAGCCGGGCTCGGGACGCGCTCGTCGGACGATGCGCTTGTCGACCAACGGAGCACGCTCGAGGAGTTGCGCTGGCGCATCGAGACCGAATGGCAGGCGGCGCGAGTCAAGATCGGCTTCAAGGGCGACGCCGGCTACGACGCCGTCGAAGACGAGCTGTTCGGCGAAATCCGCGACCTGAGCGCGAACTTCGGTCTGGGCGAATCGACCGACGTACGCATCGGCCGGCAGGTTCAGACCTGGGGCACGGGCGACCTGCTGTTCCTGAACGATCTGTTTCCCAAGGATTTCGTGTCGTTCTTCGCGGGAAGAGACGACGAGTACCTCAAAGCTCCGGGTAACGCCGTCCGCTTGAGCCGCTTCGGTTCAGCGTTCAACGTCGACTTCGTCTGGACGCCCGTCTTCGAGCCCGACGTGTACCTCGACGGCAAGCGCTTCTCGTTCTTCTTCCCGCCGGCGGGCGGCAACGTGGCGCCGGAGCCGCCGCTGTCCGCCATCGAGCCGTCGCGAACCTTATCCAACGGCGAGTTCGCGCTGCGCCTGTTCAAGACAGTGGAGGGCAGAGAGTACGCGCTCTACGCGTATCACGGTTTCTTCAAACAGCCGACCGCGTTATCGCCGCTGCTCGAACCCACGTTTGCGCCGTTGACGGCCGTGGGCGCCAGTCTGCGCCGGCCGCTCGGCAAGGGACTCGTCAACCTGGAGGGCAGCTACTACCATTCGCGCGACGATACGGACGGCCGCGACCCGTTCGTGCCCAACAGCCAGACCCGGCTGCTCGCAGGCTACGAGCGTGAGGCGAGACCGCGGCTGACCGTCGGCCTGCAGTACTACCTCGAGTGGACTCACGACCACGCGCGGCTCCTTGCAAACTCCCCGTTCCCCGATCTGGAACCCGACGAGTTCCGGCACGTCCTCACCAATCGCCTGAGCTATCGCAGCGCGCGCGACCGCTTCACGTGGTCGCTGTTCACGTTCTTCTCGCCCAGCGACCGCGACGCTTATCTCCGCCCGCAGTTCACCTACCGGCACAGCGACGAGTGGGCCTTCGTCGCAGGCGGCAACCTCTTTGCAGGCGATCAACCGCAGACCTTCTTCGGGCAACTCGAAGACGCCAGCAACGTCTACCTGCGGCTGCGCAGAAGCTACTAGAAGCTGTCGCAAGCGCGTCGCAGGCGCGACGGTCGCCTATACTTCAACCTATGAACGCCGCGGAACTGCGAACGCTTTGCCTCAGCCTGCCCGGAGCGACCGAGACGATCCAGTGGGGCGACAATCGTGTGTTCAAGGTCGCCGGCAAGATGTTCGCGGTTTCCGGCCTCGACCCGGACTCGGCGTTTTCCATCAAAGCCGATCCCGCGCGCTTTCTCGAGCTGTCCGACCAGCCCGGCATCCAGCCGGCACCTTATCTTGCGCGGCACAAATGGATAAAAGTCGAGCCCGAGGCTTGTGCGCTGCCGGACACCGATCTGGAAGCGCTCGTAAGGCAGTCGTACGAACTCGTGTTCGCGAAACTGACGAAGAAACTCCAGCGCGAAGTCCGTCCGGGCGCCGGCGGCTGACCCTACGTGAGCGGCGTTAGCCGCACCTCGGTGCCGTGCACGCCGCTCGAGGCGCCCATGTCGTTCGGCGTGCCGTCATACAGCGCGTTGACGCTCTCGCCCTCGGGATCGAGGCTCGGCCACCGGCCTTTGTAGGACAGCGCGGTGCCGGCCGGCACCGCCTCGTCAAAACGGGCGACGAGCGATACGGCCGCCGCATCGCTCTCTACCCGGACGGCCGCTCCCTCGGTAATGCCGAAGCGCCCGGCATCCTCCGGGTTAACCAGGAGTTCCGCGGGACCGGCGCGACGGGCGAGACGCGGATCGTTCGCGTAGGAGTCGTTGAGACGCCATTGCGATGCCGGGGTGAGCAGCCGCAGCCGGCCGTCGCGCGGTTCCGGATCGACGTCGGGGCGTGGAACCCGCGGCAAACCCATGGCCTCGGCACGCGCGGACGCAACCTCGATTCTGCCGCTCGGGGTCGGGAAGCGGAGGTCTGCAAACGCAATACGCGGCTCGTCGCCGTTGACCCAGTACGTGCCGACCTGTCGCAACCCATCGAAACCGTCCGTGTAACCGGCCTGTTCGAGAAGCTTCTCCAGAATGGCCCCATCCGGTTCGGCCAGACGCGGGTCGTCGAGACCCATGGCTGCCGCCAGCCGGCGGAAGATCGTCTGATTCGGCAAGGCATCGCCCATCGGTTCCAGCACTTTGCTCTGCACGCCGAAGTTGAGGTGGAAGTAGCCGGCCGTCAGATCATCGAACTCGAGAAAGCTTGCCGCGGGAAGCACGACGTCCGCGGCCCTCGCGGTGTCGGTCATGAACAGGTCGATGGCGACCATGAACAGATCGTCACGTGCAGACGCCTCGCGCAGCCGGCCGAGCCTGGCGCCGGAAGCCAGTGGATTGGTGTTCCAAACCAGGAAGGCCTTGAACTCGTCGGGATCCGCGAGGCGATCGGCGAGCTCGAGCGCACCGACGGTCTTCGCGGGCCCGTAGCGCAGGTCCGTCCCCTCGAGATAGTCCTTGTCGATCCCGGCGATGGCCGCAACGCCGTTGACGTAGTAGAAGCCCGTGCCCGGCTTGCCGACGTTGCCGGTCAATGCCGGCAGGAGTCCGACGGCCCGCATGACGTTGCCGCCGCGCGGCTGGCGCTGAAGACCCTGGCCGCACCACAGCATCGCGGGGCCCGCCGCCCAGAGGGTCGCGGCCTCGCGAATGGAAGCCGCCGGCACGCCGGTAACGTGCTCCGCCCATTCGGGAGTCGATGCACGAACGTCCACGAGTATTTCGTCGACACCGATCACGTTCGCGTCAATGAACGCCTGATCGAGCGCGCCGGCTTCCTCGAGTGCGTTCAGCAGCGCGAACGCAAGCGCCGCGTCGGTGCCGGGCCTGGGCCTGAGATGCAGGTCGGCGTCCGCGGCGGTCCGCGTGCGAACCGGATCGATGACCACGACGCGGGCGGGCGACTCGGCAAGCCAGTGGCGGTGCGCATGCGGCGCCGTGTGCGCCGGGTTGGCGCCCCAGAGCAGCAGGCACGCGGCATCTTTGGCGGTACGCGGGTCGAAACCTTCGCGGCCGGCGCCGAACAGGAGTTCCAGAGCCAGCTGACCGGCACGATTGCAGATACCGCCGTAGTCGACTTCCGATGCCCCGATCGCGTTCACGAAGCGCTGGGGAAAGCCCGATGCCAGCAATGACATCGTGCCCGAGTAATGCATCGTCAGCACCGACTCAGCGCCGTGCGTGTCGATCGTATCGCCGAGCCGCGACGCGATGAGTTCGAGCACCGTATCCCAGTCGGTCGCCCGAAAGCCGCTGCCGTCCCGGATCAGCGGCGTCGTCAGGCGCCCGGCCGGATCCTGAAACACACCGTTGTAGGCCACGCCGCACTTCGCGCACAGAGCGCCGCGCGCAACGGGATGCTCCGGGTCGCCCGCGACGCGGACCCGTTGGCCACTACCAGCGGATACGACGATGCCGCAAGTGTCGTAGCAATCGCGCGGGCAGGTGGTCTTTACGAGGCCGTCCATTCAGTCCTTCATGGCGTCCCGGAGCCGCTGATAGCCGAGCTTGAGCTCGTGGCCGAGCTTCTCGAGCGCCTCCTCGATCCCTTCTTCGGTCTCCTCGAACCCGGCCCGGGCAGAGAACCGATCCCATTTCTCCTCGATTTCGTCCCACTCGTCCTGGAGGTCCTTCGAGGCAAGATGCATCTGGACGCGCAACTCGTCGCGTCGTTGGCGTAGCTCTGCGAGCAAGTCGTCGAATCCACTCATGTCAATCCTCTTGTCGTGGCGCCTGGCGCGGGTTTGTCGGCACATTCTACGCGCGCCGCGGCGCACGGTGTCGCCTTTTCGGGAGCAGCCGCAAGCACCGGACGTCGCGGCGGGGTTTCCTGGCCGTTACGCTGATATATAATGCGCGCGCCCCGGTCGCCGGGCCCAGAGATTTCGGAGCAACCCCCTTGAGCCAGGACCAGAAGTTTTTCGATTTGTATTCGCTCGTCATCGGCGTGCTTGCCGTGGCCGCGCTCGGCATATTCATATTGTCGATGAACATGTCCGAGCAGACCCAGGGGGTGTTCACCCGCGAGGCGCCCGAGTACAAGGCAGCCGTTGAGGAACGCATTCGTCCGGTCGGGCAGGTGCTGCTGCCGGGCGACGACATCCCGGCCGCCGCGGCGATCGAAACCGCGCCGGCGCCCGAGCCGGTCGCGGAAGTGCTGACCGGACCGCAGGTCTACAACCAGGCCTGCCTCGCCTGCCATGGGCCGGGTATCGGCGGCGCGCCGGTACTCGGCGACGTAGCCGTCTGGACGCCGCGGATCGCGCAGGGACTCGACACGCTCGTCGATCACGCCATAAACGGCTTCACCGGCGAACTCGGCTATATGCCGCCGAAGGGCGGCCGGCTGGACCTGTCCGACGACGAGGTCATCGCGGCCGTCGAATACATGATCGAGGAGTCGCAGTAGGCGACGCCGTCAGCCCTGAGTAAACGGTGCCTGACACCTTATTTTGCTTCGGCGGCCTCAACGGCCTGACCATACCGAGTATCGACTAGCCCGAAAGCTCCGGATTCTTGTAGCGCGTGAGTTCCTTGAGCTCCGCGGTCCGCTCCCTGACCGTTGCCTCCTTCTGCATAATCCAGAAGAGGTGTTTGCGGAACATCGTGTTGGGCTCGAGGTTGAGTTTGACGCGCTCCCACAGAATCTCGCGCAGCCGCCCTGGCTCGACGTGCGGCACCTTCTTCAGATACTTGTAGTAAGTGCGCAGCGACATGAGCGCTATGAACGGGTACATCAGGACGCCCCAGAAGTACGAGCTTCCGCTTGGCGCCGTCTTGCGGCGCTCAGTCACCTTGAAACCGGTCATCGTCACGACGGTCTGCAGGTGCTGCGCGCCGACGAGGAACAGGTGGCCGAAATACAGGCGGTCCGTTTCTTTCTCCGTGAACCAGAGGCTGTCGATCTCGGTCGGCGGCATCCGCCGCCAGAAATCCGTCTCGATGATCAGCATGGATAGGCGCGCGCGGGCATAGCTGATGCTCGGCGTGGAAACGATCAGCATGCCGCCGGGCTTCAGCACCCGATTGAATTCGCTCAGCAGCGCAATCTTGTCGGGCATGTGCTCGATGCCCTCCTGACAAAGCAGCATGTCGGCGCTGGCATCGTCCATCGGTATCCCGTCGTTCAGATCCGCGTACTCCGCCTCGACGCCGTCTGCTTTGTTGAACTCCGGATAGAGATCGAAGGCGCGAACGGTGGCGCCTTTCTGATGCAGCTCGTCGCTTGCCCGGCCGTCGCCGCAGGGAATGTCGACGACGACTTTCCCCGTCAGATCGGGCAGCGAACGCAAGTAGGCGGTGACGTACCGGTCGATGTTTCGGACCGGCTGATACTTGGGATCGAGCATGGAGGTTGACGGATCCTTTTCGCGAGTCGCCTGCGCATGGCGCAGACGGCCACCTTAAGCTTCCGCCGGCGTTCGGACAAGCCGCGCGGGTCGTCGCTCTGCCTAGAGCACGTCGATATCGATCGCGCCGTAGTCGCTCCTCGCATAGGAGTCCGTAGAGAGCCAGATCCCAATCTTCGGCAGATCGTGAACGTAGAACTGCCGGTACGCCGCCAGCTTCCCGGCGTAGCGCTGCTGTCCCTGCCGGGTTTTGTCGGCAAGTCTGCCCGCGCAAACGAGTTGATCGAGCATCAGCCAGGCGACCACAACGTGGCCGAACCCCCGAAGACACGGCGCGGCGTTTTCGATAGCCCGATCAAGGCCTTGCGAACGCAGATAGTCGGCGGCGGCGAGCGCCTTTCGCAGCGCTTGCTCCAGCGCATCCTTGAACTCTGCGTGCTCCGGGCACGTCTCCGCCGCTTCGAGCGTAGCGAGGATCCTGCGCTTCAGGGCGGCGAGGCCGGCATCGTCCCGGAGTATCTTGCGTCCGACCAGGTCGCTTGCCTGAATGCCCGTGGTGCCCTCATGAATGGCGTTGAGCCGGTTGTCGCGCCAGAGCTGCTCGACGTGATACTCCCGCGTGTACCCGTAGCCGCCATGGATCTGAATGGCAAGATCGTTGGCCGCCAGCGCATACTCGGAAGGCCAGGTTTTCGCGATCGGCGTCAGCAGCCCCAGTAACGCCTGATGGTCGCCTTCGGAATCTTCGAGGTCGACGAGATGCGCGCAGTAGAGGCAAAGCGCCATCGCGCCTTCCACGTAGGCTTTCTGGGTGAGCAGCATCCGTTTCACGTCGGCGTGCTCGACAATGGCTACGGGCGCACCGCCTCTGCTGCCGGGCGCCCGGCCCTGTTTTCGTTCTTTGGCATAGTCCAGCGACAGCAGGTAGGCACGATAGCCCAGGGCAGCCGCGCCGAGACCCACGGCAATGCGCGCCTCGTTCATCATCTGGAACATCTGGCGCAGGCCGTCGCCCGGACTCCCGACGATCCAGCCGATCGCACCCCGATCCTCGCCGAAGTTCAGCGCGCAATTCGAGGTGCCGCGATACCCTAACTTGTGATTGAGGCCCGCAACCGCGATATCGTTCGTGGCACCGTCGGGCAGCAGCTTCGGGACCACGAACAAAGAGAGCCCCCGCGTATCGTCGGGAATGCTGCCGTCGTCCGCGCGGACTTTCGCGAGCACCAGATGCACGATGTTCTCGCTGGCATCCTGATCGCCGCCGGAGATCCACATTTTATTGCCGAACAGCCGGTAGCGCTTTCCGAGGTCGTCTTCCTCGTCGAACTCGGCACAGGTTCTGATGTCCGCGAGACTCGAGCCGGCCTGCGGTTCGGACAAACACATCGTCCCGAACCAGCGGCCCTCGATCTGCGGCCTCGCGAAGGCCTCGACGTGGGCGTCGGTTCCAAAGGCCGCAAGCAACCGGGCGTTGGCGACCGTGAGCATGACGTACCCGGAGGTGGCGATGTTGGCGGCGGAAAAGTATGCGGACGACGCGGTACAGGCGAGCTGCGACAGCCCGATGCCACCCAGTCGCTCCGGGAATCCGGCGCCGAATAGCCCGAGTTCCGCATACTGTGCCAGCGCGTCTTTGACCGCCGCACAAATTCGAACTTCGCCCGACTCGATTCCCGGCTCGTCGACGTCCGCCAGCTTGTAGTGACTGAGAAACGATTCCTCGGCAACCTTCTCGGACAGATCCAGGAAAGCCTCGACGGTTTCGCGATCGCTTCGGGAGTGAAGTTCCAGCCAGTCGAAGACCGCAAAGTCGATATCTCCGCGATTGAGGAGCGCCGTCACAGTCTGTCCCTGTCCATCGGCTTGAGGCCGACCCAACGCTCGTGCCTTCGGGCCGCCTCTACCTCTCTTCGTAGTCGTGTAGCCAGTGGCAATGCGTTACTCCGTCGAAAGCCGGGCATGAGGTCTGATCGAGGACCGCCTTCCAGCCGGCGGCAAAGTGCTCAGACTGTTTCAGCGTGTCGACAAACAGAGCGTAGTGCCGATCGAGGTCGAACCGCCCGGTGTCGAGACGGGCAGACGTGTAGCGGCGTCGATCCCAGGGGCGCCATAGCGTCTGGTCGCGCAGACAATGCCACAAACTGAGGAGATGCGTGCCGTCCCAGGACGGCGTGAAGTCCAGTTCGCACAGCGCGCGAAGCGCGGCCTCGTCGCTCTTGTCGAAGCCGATCGCCTGATCGACGATGACGGTCTCTCCCCGGTCGCGCTGCAGGGCCAGTGCGGCGGCCAGGGGCGCACCGCTGCCATGAGCGTAGATGTCGAAGGAATCGTCGACCGATCGAATGGCCTGATCGATGGCTTCCGCATACGCCTCTACCCGATGTTCCACGGCATCGTCCGAGTCGCCGAAGCCGGGCGGATCCAGGAGCAATACCCGATAGTCCGCCGACAGTGATTGCGCCAGGGGCAAAAGGTAGCTGTGCCCGCCGGGAATTTGCGGAAGCATCAACAGAGTACGTCCGGCCGCGGCGTTGGGAAGGTATGTGCCCGACAATCGCGCTTCCGGTCCTTCGAGGTACAGGCGGCTCGGCCTATCGTGCGAGATCCCGGCGGCGCTGGCAGCGGCCGGCGGCTCGAGGCCATCGGCGAACTTCGACAACCAGCGAAACTCCGCGCAAACGGCTTCGCCCGTGTCGCGGGGAATCTCCATACGCTCCGCGTTGCCGGCCAAACCGTTCAGACGATCCTGGACCCGGTACAACGAGTCGCCCGGACGAATCGCAAACGCGGTGGCTGACGGCGTGTTGCGAAAGTCGATATCCGGTGCGCTCCGGAATGCGGCGCGATAAGGACCAATGTAGTCATTCCCCGCAAGCAGGAAGTCGAGAACGCCGCGCTCGATGAAGGCCGGGGAGGGAACGTCGCAGTCGGAGCGATGATCCGCGTCGTGCTCGTACCACGGCCAGAAAGCGTGTTGATCGCGATAGCGAAACCACAGCCACGGAAGAAAGCCGCCTGCCCAATCGGGCTCGAACGCCGGAAGGTATCGCCCGAGCGGCGCATTGGCTTCCTGCGGCTCGAAGGCAGGATACCCGTCGCAATACACCGCGCGCGTCGTATCCGGAAGCCGCTGACTGTAGGCCAGCGCGATCGCGGCACCGGTATGCCGTCCGTAGACGATTGCCTCGCGCACGCCGATTGACGAAAGGAACTCGCCAAGAGCATCCGCATAGTCCTCGATCGAGGCGGTCTCCGCATTGGGCAGGGGATCCGACTGCCCGTTCCCCGGCGTATCTGGCGCGATGCAGGTAAACGCCTCGGAGAACACGGGGAAATAGTCCCGCTCGAAGATCTGCGACGACACCGGCGATGCGTGCAGCAGCACCAGAGCGGGTCCCTGCCCGGCGCGGCGGTAGTGAACGGTGCGCCCAGCGATGTCGCAGAAGTGGCGCGTCATAGATCGAGGATTCCCGCATTGATCGTTCGATTGTCGTCGAGCAGGTCCCGCAGACCGCGGGCCAGCTTACGCAGACTGGATTCTTCGTCCGCCAGATACGGATAGAAACGGCCGTACTGCAGGTGGGTCGCGTCGACCGCGGCGAAAACGTCCCTCAGCGCGGCGCGCAGCTCCGCAACGCGCCGCCTCGTCGATGGATCGGGCGCGTAGGTTTCCAGTTTGCTCAGGCGATCCTGGCCAATCGCCTCCTGAACGACCGGCGCGAGCGCGTCCGGCCATTCGAACATGGGCTCGAACAGCACGTAGGGTCCGTTGGAGCTGAGAAGGAGGCCGAACCGGATCCTCTGCTGCTCGAACTCGGCGGCATGCTCGCGCTCGAAAGCGCTCAGTGCG
Source organism: Woeseiaceae bacterium (assembly GCA_028277185.1). Taxonomy (GTDB): domain Bacteria; phylum Pseudomonadota; class Gammaproteobacteria; order Steroidobacterales; family Woeseiaceae; genus UBA1847. Next base: position 177,619 of record JANQGQ010000012.1, on the reverse strand, counting down.
GCACACGCCGGCTCGATGTTCGACAGAGGCACTATCCCGTGCACCGGCACCCAGGCCTCGCCCCGCCGGCCCGCGACGCCGCGGACCGAAAACGGCCGCGCGTACAGGAACCGCGGCACGGTAGGCACGACCTCGCGGATGCGATTCCGGCCGAGCCGCCTGACGGCCGCAAGCTTTGCTTTGGCGATCCCCGCGGTATCGCCTTCAACGCTGCAATGCAGGACCCAGCCTTCGTCCGCTGAGTGCAACAGCGCTCCAAGCCCGATCTTCGCGGCTTCGACGATGCCGGCTTCGCGTCTGAGGGCTTGCAGTTCGCCGAGTTTCTCGGAGAACGAAAGCTCTTTCGCGCTGCGGCTCTTTCGCGGGTCGAGCCCGAGACACCGGCGCGTCAGCCCCGAAGCGCCGATGTCGCCGGCCGCCGCCGCAAGGGAGGCCAAGTCGGCGAACAGCATGGATACGTACAGCACCGTGTTCGCCAGACGGCGAACGCGAAGCGTAACGCGTGTCTTGATCCCATAGGCGCCGCAATCGCCGACGAACAAGCCCGTGAAGTCGGGACCGACGTTACGGTTGAAGGCGGGCCCGCCGGCCTTCGCGCCCGCGGACCCAGTGGTGACCAGGTCGCCGTTGCCCAGAACGACGCTCACACCGAGGATACCGGAGAGGTCGCCGGGCAGGCCCTGTGACACTGCACCGCCGATCGTACTGTGGGACCCGGATACGGGCGGCGGTATGGTCGTGTCCAGACCGCGCGGCCTGAGCGTATCGAGCAAGGTCTGCCAGGTGCATCCGGCCTGCACCGTCACCGTCAGGTTTTCGGAATCCACGTGCACGACGCCGGACATCGCGCTTATGTCCAGCACGACGTCGTCGGAAGTCATCGGACGGTAACCGCCCGAGTAGGACAGGCCGCCACCGCGCACGCGAATCCGAACGCCATGGTGGTTCGCCCGCTCGACGAGCGTGCAAACGTCGGACTCTGTCCGGGGACGAACGACCGCCGCGGCGGTCACGGCATCGTCGTAGCGTAGAAACACGTCCTCCGAGAACGCGCGGCGTGCCTCTTCGTCGCGAATCACTGCACCGGCAGCCAGGGCCTCGCCGACCTCGTCCAGGAATGGCCCGGTGGCACTCATTTCAGACTTGCCAGGTGCTGCGTCACCGCCTGCTGCACCTCGCGGTGAAGGATTTTTCCAGTGGCATTCTTCGGCAATACCTTCACGTTGACGAAATGCTTCGGGACTTTGTAGCCGGTTACTTTGCTGCGAAGGAAATCGCGCAGGTCCGCGGCCGATACGTCGTCGACACCCTGGTGCAGCGTGTAGGCCGCCGACACGGCCTCTCCCCAATAGGCATCGGAGACGCCGACGACGGCGACCTCCCGTATGGCCGGGTGGCGAGCGATCGCGTTTTCCACTTCCGCCGGAAAAACGTTCTGACCGCCGGTGATGATGACTTGCTTCTTTCGGCCGGCAACGAAGTAGAAGCCGTCCTCGTCACGCGTTGCCAAATCGCCGGTCCGGCACCAGCCGCCCGCTTCGCCGCCGAACGGTCCGTCGCTCTCGTGCAGATAGCCTGAAAATAGCCACGGCATCCGACAGGCCAACTCGCCTACTTCGCCGCTTTCGACCTCTTCGCCCGCCTCGTTCAGCAGTGTCATCATCGCGCCCGGCACGGGCCGGCCGATCGAACGGGGTTTGACGAGCATCTGATCCGGCCTCAGGACCGAGGTGACCCCACACTCGGTAGAACCGTAACTGTCGTACAAACGATTCGGACCCAGTCGCTCGATGAGCTGCTCCTTCAGCCGCTGCGGCGCGGCGGCCGAGTTGGTAACGAGAGCCGCCAGAGCCGGCATGTCGCCCCAACCGTGGACGTCGAGCATGGCGGTCAACTGGGTCGGTACCAGCGCGGCGAACGTAGTCCCATCCTTGAGTGCCTCCACGACGACCGCCGCATCGAACCTGGAAACCACCTGAACCGACCCGCCGAAGTACAGCGGCGCCAGCAAGTGCGCAAGCCCGCCGCCATTGAAGTACGGCGACACGGTCAGTGCGCGGATAGCCGGCGTATGCGTGCCGTAGGTGGCGGCGATCGCCAGAAGAAACATGCTCGTGCGTGCGCGGTGCGAGAGCAGCACGCCCTTGGGCTCACCGGTAGTGCCGGACGTGTAGGAGATTGCGAATACGTCAGTCTCTTCGGCGTCGATGCAGCGAACGTCCGCCGCCACCCTGTCGAGCTGCTTGCCGAGTGGATCGCCCATATCCAGTACGGGGACGTCGCCGGCGACGACCGTCTGCAGCTTGTCGACGACGGCAGCATCCGCGAGGACCAGCCGCGCCGAGGAATGGTTGAGTATGTACTCCAGCTCGTCAGGTGTAGAGGCCGGATTCACGGTGACGACGGCAATACCGGCATCCGCAAGCCCCATCACGCACTCGGCGTACTCCAGGCGATTCGGCGCGGCCAGCACGACGCGGTCGCCCCGGGCGAGGCCATAGCCGTCGCGGGCCATCACGCCGATGCGGCGCGCGCGATCGTCCAGCTCCGCATGAGTTCGGCGATTGCCGGCGAGATCGGTAAGCGCCACCTTATCCGGGGTCGCCCGCGCCGCGCAGCGGACGCCGTAGCCGATCAAGAGCGCCGCCGCATCGCGCTGCGTCATCGTCAATGCGCCCGTGTCGCCAGTCCGAACAACGCCGTGGCGTTGTCTCGCATGAGCAAGCGGTGTACGTCCGCCGGCAGGTTCAGCGCTTCGACATCCCGAACGGCGCGCACCGGATCGATGACCGGCCAGTCGGTGCCGAACAGGACCTTGCGGCGTCCGTCCGACTGCAGGTAGCGAATCAGACTGGCGGGCCAATACGCCGGCGCATAGGCGTCCCCGCCGATGTACAGATTGTCGTGCTTCGTCGCCATGGCAATCATTTCGTCCGCCCAGGGAACGCCGATGTGAATGCCGATCAGCTTGAGATCGGGGAAGTCGATGGCCACCTGATCCAGCAGGTACGGTTGAGCCACGGACGGCAGCCGCACGTCCTTCCTATAGATCAGGTTCTGTCCGACCTGCATCATCAGGGGGACATCCAGTTCACAGCAGGTGGCATAGATCGGGTACATCTGCGCCGCGTCGGGGCGCAGGTGAAACCAGTGCGGGTAATAGTGCGCGCCGACGAAGCCAAGGTCCCGGACCGCGCTCCTGAGCTCGGCGAGTTGCTCCATACCGAGCGTTGGATCGATGCCCGCGAGACCGGAGAAGCGATCCGGGTATTGCCCGCACACATCGGCGACCCACTCGTAGGGGATGGCGACGGATCGACGATTGCTCTCCGGGCCGCAACGGACCGCGATCAGGAGCGAACGCTCGATGCCTGCCTCGTCCATCAGCCGCAGATAGTCCGGTATCCCGACCCCGCGGCGAGTGCTGGCCGACTGACGCGTTTGCTTCTGAAACCCGGCATCGGTCGGGCTGAGTCCCGCGGCGATTACCCTGGGCGTGCGCAGATTGACGACGATATCGATCGCACCGTTCAAGCGACCTTCTCCGCGGCCCACAAGCCTTCGAGCATCGCCGCGCGGATCACGTACTTGCGCGACTCGACCGGATCGGCACCGATCCGGCGCATCGTGTCGATCTTCTTCTGTCGCTCAGCCGGGTCGCGCTCGCGCAGGAACTCCTCGTTACGCCGCGCGTGTGCCTGCACGCCTTCCAGCGCGGCATGCTTGCGCTGCCGCGAGTAGCGATCGAGGCCGTCGGTATTGCCCGTGTCGATGGCGTCGGGCAGCGCATCCGTCAGGTTGAAGGCATCGTGGATACCGCTGTTCATGCCTTGTCCCCCCAGCGGGCTGTTCGCATGGGCGGCGTCGCCGCAAAGTATCAAGCGGCCGTGGCGGAGCGTCTCGACAACGCGTTGATGAACGCGATAGAGCTTTCGATGCGTGACCCGATAGTCGATGCCGGGATACACCGAGCACAGTGCCTCGCGCTCGGCCTCCGGTCGTACGAGTTCCTCGTCGGGCGTCTCCGCACTCGTTGGGAACAGGACGCGCCAGTGATTGCGCCCGCGCACCATCGAGTACCAGCGATCGTGGTCGGTCACGTAATTCACGTAAGACAGCCTGGGCATGACGTCGGCGAAATCGAACGGTGTAGTTAGTACCCAGTAGCGGTCCGTGATGGTGTAGCCGCTGTAGTCGATGCCTGCCGCATTCCGGAGCGTCGAACGGATACCGTCGCAAGCCACGGCGTAACGCCCGGACACGCTGATGTCCCCGGTGTCGGTTCGTGCGTACACAATCACGCCCGCATCCGTTTCTTCGTAGCCGGTCGCTCTTGCGGGCTGCAGAATCCGGACCTTCGGATGCACGCGGAGCCGCTCGAGCAGAATCTCGACGATCTTCCACTGCTCGCAGCTGACGCGATAAGGATGTTTCACGATGTCGGCGATGCTCGAGTAGTCGAACCGGGCCACTGGTCCGGTTTCATGATCGCGGTACTGGAAGTACGGACAGATGATGCCGCGACAGATCATGTCTTCGAGGATGCCCAGCGACGCCAGCATATCCAGCGTCGGCGGGTGCACGGTGGACGCCCGCTGGTCCTGCGGTAACTCGCGCTGCTGCTCTAAAAGCGTCACGGTATAACCGGCCAGCGCCATGCGCAGGGCGACGATCGCGCCCACCGGGCCGAGCCCCACGACAATCACGTCTGCGGTGTACTTCATTTCAGGCCTTGGGTATACTTTTCATCAATGTGAAGTATTTTTTCATAGGTTTATAGGTGAGCCTACCGATATCCACGCAGAAATGCGAGCCCGTGCCGCTTGCGGCTTTCGGGCTGGCGGTGGTGCTCATCCGAACGGCATCGGCCGCGCGTCTCGCCGAGTGGTGGGCCGGGGTCGTCGGGCTGCCGATCATCCGCGGGCGCGAGCCGACGTTCTATTTATCGCTCGGGGACTGTGCGGTGCTCGAACTGCTGGCCGACCGCGGGGCGCCCGATGAGCAAGGCGTCGCGGGAAGCGCGGCGCCCGGACTGCACATCGAACTCGACAGCCTCGACCTCACGGAGACCGCGCGACGCCTGCAAGCGAGAGGCGTCAGGGCCGATCTCTGGTCCGAGGAAGGCAGGGCTAAGGCCACGCTCTACGATCCGGACGGTAACCGGATCGACATATGCGACAACCCGCGACGCTCGGTGCCGGAGTTTCTCCCGGGCTGCGCTCCGCTGCCCGGCGACCTGGGCGGCATTGCTGCCATTGTGCGAAGTTGCCGCGACCCCGATCGCCTTGCGCAGTACTACGGTCGTTTCCTGTCGCCCGCGGCGACGTCGGCGCCGCAGTCGGGCAAACGCAAGCTCGAATTCGGCAACGCAATTTCGCTGATCTTTCGACCCGGCGGCACGGTTCGCCCACCGGCCAGGCAACGCGGTAACGCGCGGACCGCCATGATCATCCGGGTCGCTGATCACGATCGCGCCCGCGACGCCCTCGCCGGTCTCGACCTCACCGTCGTCGAAAAAGACGTCAAGCTCGGCAGCGCTGCGCTGAGTTATTTCGCCGATCCGGAGGGCCAGACGTGGGCGATCGATGAACGCTACCCGCCCGAGCGCTTCAGAACGCCGCGGCGCGAGTTCGCGGAAGACCACGAGATTCGCCGGCGCCTCGCCGCTCTCCACGCATGAGCCACGACACGATGCAGACTGCAGACGTTCTTAAGAACAATCTCGCCGGGCTGGGCTGGTACATTCGACGAACCCCGGACTCGGCCGCACTGGCCGAATGGTACGGCGGCGCTCTGGGACTCCCGCTGATTCGCGGGCGCGTGCCCGTCTGGTTTTTCTGGGCCGCGGGCAGCCTGTGTTTCGAACTCAAGTCGGACGTGCCCCCGGACGACAGGCGCTACGAGAACCCCAACAGCGCGCCGATGGTGCCGGTGTTTGCCAGCCGGCAACCCGAAGTAACGCTGGCACGACTCGAGCGGAACGGCGGCATCGTCGTCGGCAGAATCGACGGGGACGTCTACGTGCGCGACACGGATCGGCAACTGATCGCGATCCGTCCGTCAAATGGCGGCAATTCGCTGGTGAATCCCGACGTCGACGTGGGGGCATCCCCGATCCCGAACGATCTGGAAGGCTGGCTCTCGACCGTCTGCCGGGTACCTGACCTCGAGTCCGAGCTACGGTTCTACCAGGACGTGATCGGGCTTCCGCTCATCGAAGCGGACGCCACGAAAGCGACATTCTCGATCGGCGGTGACGTGTCGGCCGGCGCGCTCCTCGAATTGCGCCCGGGCGGTCACGCATTGGCGCAACCGGCGACGCGCGAGGAGCGCACGGACGCACTCATATTCCGTGTGGACGATCACGATGCGGTAAACGCCGCCTTCAAGGCCGCCCGGATACCCATCGTCAACGACGGCATTCGCTTCAACAGCGCAAGCCTGACCTATGTCCTCTCGCCGTCGGGGCGTCTGGTCGGATTCGAGGAGCGATTCGAACCGGCGGACTACAAAACACCGCGCCGCGAGTTTCCGGAGGACAGAGAAGCCATTCGGCGCCGTAAACGAGCGAAAGGAGCGTTGAGCGCATGAGTAAAGCGAAGAAGTCGACGTCGGAAGCGAAGGGCCCGGCCGGCGTCAAGTCGGCCATTCGTGTTTTCAAAGTGCTGGAGCTCTTCGACCAGCTACGAGTACCGCTGACCGTGTCCGATATCTCTCGTGAACTGGATCTGCCCCTGTCCAGTACGCTGATGCTGCTCAGAAGCATGACCGAACACGGGTATCTGACGAACGAAGAGACCCGCAAATGCTACTTCCCGACGCCGCGCCTGTCGGAGCTCACGTCCTGGGTCGACTTCACGGCGACGGGCGTGGAAAACGTGACCTTTCTGCTCGACGACCTCAGCCGCGCCACCGGCGAGACGATCGTGCTTGCGGCTGAGCAGAGTCTCGAGGTCGTGTTCCTGCGCATCCTGCCCAGCAAGCACCCGCTCTCGTTGTCCATCGAGGTCGGCAATCGCACGCCGATCGAGTCGTCCGCGGTAGGACTCGCCGCGATGTCGGCAAAGTCCGACGACGAGCTGCACGCGTTGTTCGAGCGTCTCGCCGACTCGCCGGGTCGCGCCCTGTCCGACACCGACAAGAAGAAACTGCTTCGCACGGTGCGCAAGACCCGCAAGCAGGGCGTCGCTATCGGCTACGGCCTGATGTCCCCGGACATCGGCGCGATCGCGGCGCCGCTGCCCGCGGGCAGATCGAACGTCACCTATGTCGTCAGCATCGGCGGACCGCGCAATCGCATTGCCGACAATGAGGCCACGATCACCGCGGCGCTGAAGAAGCACATCGCGAAGCTCGAGAAAGCCCGTCGCGTGTCGTGATCGGTCAAACACGAATCGTGCGCGGACTCGCCGCGCTGCTGTGGCTGACGGTCGGCGCCGATGCGATCGCCGAAATACCGGACAGGTTCGTGCTCATCGAGCCCGGGAGTTTTGCGATGGGCTCCGCGGACGGCGATGCCGACGAGCAACCCGTGCACACCGTGGTCTTTCGGGCGGCCTACGAGATCATGGCTCATGAGGTCACCGTGGGTCAGTTCTCGAGTTTTGCCGAGGCGTCCGGCTACACCGTCGACGGGCCCTGTCGCTACTACACGCCCGAGGGCGGGGTCGACGATCCATACCGCCACTTTTCGCAGCCTGGCTTCGACCAGTCGGACGCGCACCCGGTCGTGTGCGTCAGTGCGCTCGATGCTCAAGCCTATGCCGAGTGGCTGAGTCGGGAGACGGGTATCCCGCATCGGCTGCCTTCCGAAGCGGAGTGGGAGTACGCCGCCCGCGCGGACTCCACGTCGCGCTACGCCTGGCGGGCCGGCGAGACCAGCTGTGCCGTCGCGAACATCTCCGATCTGGATCGCGCGGCCGCACACCACGACGGCCGTCACTACTTCGGCGCGCCGGCGATGTACGACACGATCGCCGAGCATACGGCGATGTGCCCGGACGGCCACGTGTTCACGGCGCCGGTCATGAGCTATCGTGCCAACGGCTTCGGTCTCTTCGACACCGTGGGCAACGCCTGGGAGTGGGTCGCCGACTGCGTAGCGGGCGACAGCGGAGCGACACCGCCCTACGCGGGCAGCAGCGGCGATGGGGCGGCCCGAATCGATGCAGGCTGCAATCGGCACGTCATTCGCGGCGGCTCCTGGCACACCGGCCCGCGCTACAGCCACATCACCAACCGCTCCAGCGTTCCAAGCCGGAACCGCATGTATCACCTGGGTTTCCGATTAGTGCGTGAAGTCCGGACTCCGGCCGCCGCTCGCTGATGCCGGCGGCGGGGGAAACGCGGCGGCGCCCGGGCGTGGGCGGGGCGGCGCTCGCCCGGGCAGGCCGCGAGCTGGCGCGAATCGGCGTGCTCGTTCTCGTGGTCACTTCGGCACTGTTCTTCCTGCTGCGACTGACCGGCGACCCGTCGGCCATGCTGGCCGGCCCGGACGCCAGCGCGGAGCAACTGGCGGCAATTCGTGCCGAGTACGGCCTGGACCGGCCGCTCATCGTCCAGTACGCCTCGTACCTCTCTCACCTGTTCAGGGGCGATTTCGGGGTATCGCTTGCCTCCGGGCAGCCGGCTCTCACGGTCGTCCTCGAAGCCTTGCCCGCCACGCTTGCGCTTGCACTGCCGGCGCTGCTCTTGGCCTTTGTTTGCGCCATCGGTCTGGGCGCGTGGCTGGGCTCGGGCACCAGCCGTGCAAGACGGCTGATGTCGGGTCTGGTTTTCATCCTGCAGGGAACGCCGGGATTCGTCGCGGGACTGCTCCTGATCCAGCTGTTCGCCATCGAGCTGGCATGGCTGCCGTCCATGGGCGCCTACGGTGCCGCTTCCTACGTATTGCCGGTGGCTACACTGGCGATGTTTCTGCTGCCCAAGCAGACGCGGCTCATTGCCTCGAGCGTCAGGGAAGCCTACCAGGAAGACTATGTGCGAACCGCGGTCGCCATAGGCGCTACGGAACGCGAAGTTCTGTTTCGGCACGTTTTGCCCAATGCCATGGTGGGCTCGGTTGCCCTGTTGGGCGCACAGGCCGCGCTGCTGTTGTCAGGTGCAACCGTGACCGAAACGATCTTTGGCTGGCCAGGTGCCGGGACATTGCTCCTGACGTCGGCGCAAGTGCTCGATTTTCCCGTTATCCAGGCCATCGCGATCGTCGTTGCCCTGCTCGTCTTCCTCGCCAACGTGCTGGCCGATGTCGCGGTAGCGGCGTTGGACCCACGCGCGCGCGACGCCGCGGAGGCAGTCTAGTGGCGGCGGGTTCGGCTGCCGCCAATCTCATGCTCCGCGGTGGCGCCGGCCTGGTGTTGTTGATGATGACGACGAGCATCGCCGTTGTCTTCGTCGGCGGTGCCGACCCGTCGTCGGGTAATCTGGACAATCGGCTGGCAGCGCCCGGCTTCGGGGCGATGCTCGGCACCGATCAACTCGGGCGCGACGTGTTGGTTCGCACGCTGGCCGGTACCGCATGGTCCCTGTGCGCCGCGCTTGCGGCGACGTTTCTGGCGCTGCTCATCGGAACGTCGCTGGCGCTGGTAGCTGCCGAGCTGGGCGGCAAGGTCGCACTCGCCATCGAACTCGCCGTGAACTCGGTGATCACGATGCCCGGCCTCATCATTGCCATCATCGTGATTGCCGTCATCGGTCAGGGTTGGCTGCCCATCGTGGTGACGCTCGGCCTCATCACCTGGCCGATCTTCACGCGCGTAATTCTCGCCGAGACCCTGAGCCTCAAGGCACGCGACTACGTGGCCGCTTCGCGGCTGGTCGGCGAGACCCGGCTGCGCATCGTGATGTTCCACTATCTGCCCGCACTCAGACCGACGTTGCTCGTGATGGCAGCATTCCATTTCGCCGACATGCTCATCGCCGAGGGAGCCCTCTCGTTTCTGGGCCTCGCCGCACCGCTCGGCGCGCCGACCTGGGGCAACATGATGGCCGATGCACGGCCGTACGTATTCTCGGCGCCGTGGATGCTGCTGGCGCCGGCCGCCGCCATCGTCGTGTCGGTCATCGCCGCCAACCTGATCGGCGACGGTCTGGCATCCCGCTTTCGTGAGCGGCGGACATGACGCAGACCTTTGTCACCGTCGACAAGCTGAGTGTGCGCTTCGATGCGGCGGCGACGCCGGCCGTCGAGGACGTCTCCTTCAGCGTCGACCGCGGGGACCGCGTCGCGCTGATCGGCGAGAGCGGCTCCGGCAAGACGCTGACGGCTTTGTCGATACTCCGTTTGCTGCCGGGAGGCGCAGAGCGGGCTGGCGACATTCGCGTCGATGCGAAGCGTGTCGATCAGCTTGACCCTGCCGGACTTCGGGACTTGCGAGGCAAGCGTATCGGTATCGTCTTTCAGGATGCGCTTGCAAGCTTCAACCCCGTACGCACGGTCGGCTCGATCCTCATCGAGAGCGCGGTGCGTCACTCCGGGCTGACGCCCGAAGCCGCCAGAAACAGGGCGATCGATCTCCTCGACGACCTGGGCGTCCCATCCGCCGAAGACCGTTTCGATGCCTATCCGCACCAGCTGTCCGGCGGTCTGCGGCAGCGCTGCATGATCGCACTGGCGCTGATCAACGATCCGGACCTGCTGATCGCCGACGAGCCGACGACGGCGCTGGACGCCACGATTCAGGCGCAGATTCTCGAACTGCTGCGCGAGCGCAGTCGGAACAAGACGCTGATCTTCATCACCCACGATCTCGTCGCCGCTGCCCGGCTGTGCAATCGCGCCATCCTGATGCGGCACGGCAGGATCGTGGAAACCGGCGCCTTACCGGACATGCTGAACGCTCCCCGGAGCGAGTACGGCCGGGAACTGGTCGCCGCGACGCCGGGCGCGACGAATACGGAAGCGCTATTGGATTCGTCGGCCACGGCCGCCGAACCGGCGCCGCTTGCCGTCGAGCGGATCTCGAAGCGCTATGCCGTCGGGAAATCGTGGCTGCACGCTCTACGGTCCGTGTCGCTCAGCGTCGTCGACGGCGAGATCCTGGCGATCGTGGGCGAGAGCGGCTGCGGGAAATCCACGTTGGCGAAGTCCATGGTCGGGCTCGTGAAGCCGGATCGGGGCTCTCTGCTGGTTGACGGCGTACCCGTCGCGAATACGGCGGCGGACCGGGCGCGCCTTCGGAGCAAGATCCAGTTCGTGTTTCAGGACCCGTACAGCAGCCTGGATCCCCACTGGAGCGCGATCCGCAGCGTCGCGGAACCGCTTCGCGTGTCGGGTGCCTCCCGAGGCCCGGCCGGGCGCGAAGCCGCCCGGGTTCTGGAGCGGGTGGGCATCCCGGCGGCAATGCACCAACGTCGCCCGAGTGCCTTCTCGGGCGGCCAGCGGCAGCGGATCGCAATCGCGCGCGCGTTGGCTGCACAACCGGAAGTACTGATTGCCGACGAACCGCTCTCCGCACTCGATCGAACGATACAAAAACGCATCGTCGAGCTCCTGCTCGAACTCAGACGGCAAAGCCGCTTCACTCTCGTGATGGTCAGCCACGATCTGGAGCTGGTCGGCCACGTCGCCGACCGCACGGCGGTGATGTACCTCGGCGAAATCGTCGAGATCGGACCGGCCACGCAGGTGATTGACGATCCGAAGCACCGCTATACGGCCGCGCTCGTGGCTGCCTCACGCGAAGGCGTCGCCCCGCGCGGCGAGACGCCGTCCCCGGTGGGAGAACGCGTTGGCTGTGCATTTGCCGGCCGGTGCCCGGCCGCTATCGAGCGCTGCCGGCGGGAAACGCCGTCATTGACAAACATCGCGGACGACCGCGCACACGCGTGCTGGAACCCGTTGTGAACCCGCCCCGCATCAGCCGGCGAACCGCGCTTGCCATGCTGTCGGGCGCAATGCTTGCCGGCTGCCAGCGTGCCGACGACGGCGCGATCCGGATCGCCACGCCGCAATTTTCACCGGCGCTTGCGGATCCCTTTACGGGCCTGACGCTGCCCGACACGCTGCTGCTCGACAACCTCTACGATGCTCTGACGGTTCTGGAAGCCAGCGGTGAAGCCTCACCCGCGCTTGCAAGCGAGTGGACGCAGGAGGACCCGCGGCAGTGGCGCTTTCATCTGCGAACCGGCGCCCGCTTTTCGAACGGCCGGCCGCTGGATGCCCACGCGGTCGCGGCAGCGTTTAAGCTCCTCAAGACGCCGCGGGGGCGGCGCACGTCGATTGGCTCGGATCTGACGCGAGTCAGGGAGATGCGCGCGACGGATTCACGTTCGCTCGTGATCCGGCTCGAACAGCCCGAGCCGCTGCTGCCGGCCCTGCTGAGTTACTTTCGGATTCCCGAGGCCCGCGCGTACGAGACTTTGGGGCCGGGAGCGTTCTCCACCCGGCCCGTCGGCAGCGGACCGTTCGCGCTCGACGCCTATAGCGGCAACGCCATGAAGCTCGTCGCGCAACCGCATCCGTGGCGCTCGCCGCTGAGCGAACGTGTCGAGCTCCTGCGAACCCCGGACCGAACGGCGCGACTGCAGGCCGTACTCTCGCAGACGGCACACGCCGCATTGGAGATTGCGCCGGACGACCGGGCCGCGCTCGCGTCGCGCGGGGGCCGGTTGATGCCGCGCATGTCGACCAGCGTCCTCGTGTTCTTTTTCGTCGAGCGGGAAGACGGACCGCTTGCGGACCGGCGGGTCCGCGAAGCGCTGAACCTCGCGGTCGACCGCCAGAAGCTCATCGATGCCTTCCTGCTCGGCCGCACGTCGCCGGCCAATCAGCTGTCGTCGGACGACGGCTTCGGCAGACATCCGGAGCTCAAGGCGATCCCGTATGCGCCGGAAAGAGCCCGCGCCCTGCTCGACGATGCGGGTTTCGGCGCCGGTCTCCCGATCAGTCTCGTGGCCGCGGTCGGGGCATCGGCGGCGGACTCGGCCGTCTTTCAACAAATTGCGGCAGATCTGAGGACGGTGGGCGTGACCCTGACGATCAAACGCGTGCCGCCGGCGACGATCCGCGAACACCTGTATCGCGGCGACTGGCCTGGCGATCTGTTCGCGCTCAGAACCGGCGGCTTCGATTCGCTGCGCAGCTTCCGGCTGGCTTCCTGCGACTGGATCGCGCCGTGGCAGTGTCACCCGGAAGTCGATTCCATCGTCGACGCCGCCCGGCGTTCGACTGAGCGGGCAGAGCGACGACGCCTGACCGAACGGGCGCTGGCCGCCCACCGCGAGGCTTACGGTGCGCTATACCTTTGGCAGGAACCGACCTTCGACGCGATCGGGCCCGGTCTGCAAGGGTGGACGGCGACCAGGGCGGAAATCAGGCTGGAGCGTCTGCGACTGACGGCTTAGGCAGTATCCGCGCCGTCATCGGAGCCTCCTCTTCGGCCATCTCCTCGAAACCCGCCTCCACCTGCGCCGATCGCCGCACGAAGCGATTCAATCCGTCGACGCCTACGCGGCTTCGCCCGAGACCGGACAGTCCGTGCGGCTCCTGCTCGTACTGACGCATCACGATGTGCGCGCGCGATCGGTTAAGCGAGACCGCGCCGCAGCGAAGACGCGAGCCGATCCGGGCGGCACGCTCCAGATCCCGCCCATAGACCGCCGCGGACAGGCCATAGCAGGAGTTGTTGGCGAGTTCGACGGCCTGATCGTCGTCGGTGAACGGCATGACGGGCAGAATTGGCGCAAAGCTCTCCTCGCGCATCACTTGCGCCTCGTGGTCAACCCGGGACAGGACGGCGATCTCCGGCCACAAGCCGCCCCGATCCACGACCTTGCCGCCTGCATGCAGAGTGGCGCCGCGGGAAACGGCGTCCGCGATCTGGCCCGAATAGATATCGGCCTGGGGTGCGTGAATAAAAGGAGTCAGCAGACCGTCATCGTCGTCGCAGGTCATCCGGGCCCGCGTGGCCACTTCACGCAACGCCTCGACGAGTTCGTCGTGGATCTCCTCAGCCACGTAAAACCGCTCCAGCGACGTGCAGATCTGACCGGACGCCACGGCCGCCCCGACAATCAGCGATTCGGCCGTCCGCTCGATATCCACATCGGGCAGGACGATCGCGGCATCCTTGCCGCCCATCTCGAGGCCTACGGGAATGAAGCGCTCGGCAGCGGCACGATAGACGCGTTTGCCCGTGTCGACGCTGCCGGTAAAACACAGAAAATCCACGCGGTCGATCAGCGCCCGTCCGGTGTCCGCTCCACCCAGGACAAAGTCGAAGACGTCGCGGAGTACCGGCGTGGCCTGAACGGCGTCCCGCATCGGCCCCGCGAACCGGGGCGTCACTTCGCTCGGCTTGACGATGACCGCACAGCCCATCAGCAATGCCGGGATGCTGTCCAGGAAGGAGAGCGTCACCGGGAAATTCCATGGCGAGATGTTGCCGACCAGTGCGTAAGGCTCGATGAGCCGCATGCTTCGGTACGCGCCGAGGCACGCCTCGTCGGCCGCCCATTGGTCGACGAGGCGACCGGCAGCCGCTCCGTCCCGCTCGACTTTGTGGCGGATGCCGGCCAGCTCCGTTTCGCTCAGCCTGAGGCGTCCGGTATCGGCAGCCAGTGCGCTGAACAGAGCGTCGTATCGCTTGTCGACCTCGCTCAAGAATTCGCGCAAGACGTCGACCCGCTCGGCAATGGCCATCCGGTGCCACGTTCGCTGGCCTGCGCGCAGGCGTTTGCTGCTTTGTTCCAGCGCTTCGGCCGTTGTCGGCTCGAACTCGAAATCGATCTCCCCGGTCGCGGGGTTTCGCACCGCTATTTCTTTTTGACTCAAGGAATTACACCACTCTGAGGCTTGGCATTACTTTCATATCTGTGAATTATTATATCTTGCTTTTGAAAACTGATCACCTGTATGTTGTGGCTGTGACGCAGAAAGGGGGACGCAAATGAGTCATACCACCGAGAGACCTTCACACTTATTGCTGTTCGGATGCGTCATCGCTCTCGGGCTCTGCGTCACCCCGCCCGCTCTGTTTGCACAAACCCCTGGACATTCAGAGCGGGCGGATTCGTCCCCCCTTGAAGTGATTACCGTTACGGCGCGGAAGCGCGAGGAAAGCGTGCTGGAAGTTCCGCTGTCGCTGACCACGTTCAGCGCCGCTGACATCAGCAATCGTCACCTGCAGTCGGTAACCGAGCTGTCGCGTCTCACGCCCAACTTCACCTACGTCGACCTCGGACAACGCTACATCGATGCCCCGACCATTCGCGGCATCACGTCGGATTTGCTCGACAACACCCGCCAGGCCGCATCGTTCTTCGTCGACGGCGTCTACGTTACCGGATCGATTTCAACCCTGGGATTCAGCGATATCGAACGAATCGAGGTACTTCGCGGCCCGCAGAGCACGCTGTTCGGGCGGGCCACGTTCTCAGGCGCGATCAACTACGTCACCAAGGAGCCCACCGAAGAATTCGAAGGGAGGGTCGACGTCTCGGGCGCCAGCGATGACGAGTACGAGCTCTCCGCATCGGTCTCCGGACCGATAGGGGAAGGCGATCTGGCCCGCTTTCGTCTCGGCGCGCGCTACTACCAGTACGGAAGTGAATGGAGCGCGGTGACGGCCGACCCGGGCGAGGACCTCGGCGCTCAGGAGAGCACGAGTTTTACCGCTGCGCTATACCTCACCCCTACCGATCAGCTCGATATCGTCGCCCGCGTTGCCTACACGGAAGATCAGGACGAACTCGCCGCTACCTTGCTGCTCGGCACCGAATCCCACAACTGCGGTCCCGCTTTCGGCGACACGATCCCGGCGACCAACTACATCTGCGGTGAGGTCGATTTCGACGAATCGCTGCTCGGTCTGAACGTCGACGAGCTACCGGACCCGGGCCTGCGCCGCGACCTGATCCGCACCAGCTTGTCAGCCACCTGGTCGAACGACGACGTCACGCTCACCTCGATCACCGCCTTTAACGACGAAACCTCGGATCGATCCTTCGATATCGACTTCGAACCCGTCAAGATCTTCGTGTTCGGCGGGGTGGATACCGCTCAGGTCAACAACTATCGGGACTACCGGGATTTCTCGCAGGAACTCCGCCTGCAGTCGGCCGATGACGCGGCCGTACAGTGGTTGTTCGGTGCTTACTACCTGGACTTCGAACAACAGACCGGTCGGGACTTCCCCGGTCCGTCCAACTTCGAGCCCGAGCGCGAGCGCAACGAGGAGATAACAGCGGTCTTCGGTTCCATCGAGTACGCGTTCACCGATGCGCTGACCGTCACTGCCGAGGCCCGCTACCAGGAATCGGATATCGAGGTCCTGGACCCCGCCACCGGGCAACCGCTTGTAATCGACAACGCGGGCGGCGTCTCGAGGAAGACGTTCGATGCCTTCCTGCCCCGTTTCTCGGTCAAGTATGCCGTCAGTGAAAATCTGAACCTGTACGGGTACTGGGCCGAAGGCAATCGCCCCGGCGGCTTCAACACCAACCCGGCATTGCCGCCGGAGCTTGCAGTCTTCAACGAAGAGGAAATAGAGACTATCGAGTTTGGCGCGAAGTTCGCATCCCCGGGCGGCAACGTGATCGGTGAAGCCGCGGTCTTCTTCAGCGACGTACCCAACCTGACCACGCGCTCGACCTTCGAGCCGCCGGGCGGCATTCCGGTGTCGTTTCTCGAAGATGCCGGCTCGCAAACCGTCAGAGGGCTCGAGCTGTCCCTGCAGTTCCTGCCTGTCGAGCAGGCATCGCTCGGCTTCAACGTAGGCTACGTGGATTCGGAACTGGACGAAGGCGTCACGATTTCCTCCTCCCGCTTGCTCGGCACCACGGATCCGACGGCGGTGGCCGGCAACCGTCCGTCGCAGGTACCCGAGTGGACCGGCGCGCTCTTCGGACGCTATGAGTGGCCCGCAGCGTTCTACAACCTCGGCGTCTACGTCGACGGCGACGTATCCTACCGCTCCTCGCTGTACGGCGACGAAGCGAACCTCGCCGAAACCGGCGACTCTACCCGCGTTAACATGCGTATAGGCCTGCAAAACGAGCAGTGGCGTGTCGAGTTGTTCGGGAAGAACGTTTTTGATGACGAAACGCCGATTCGGGTCAGCAACCTCACGCAGTTCTCGACCTTCGGACAGGGTGTCCAGATCACGCCAAGCCGCGGCCGGCAGATCGGCGTTCGTACGACGTTCGACTTCTGACGGAGCCGCACCAGTTTCAGTGAGCGCGCCAACCGCTCTTTACTCGTGGCTCGTTCTGACGCTCTGTCTCAGCACCGCTGCCTGCGCGGAACCGCAGTCTGAAGACGAGGCGCAGACGGAAGGAGCGCCGACATGCGAAGCGCTCCGTGGTCCGATCGCGGCGCTGGACGCCCTGCCCGCCAAAGTGTTGTCGAGTACGGAGCGCAGCGTCGACGGCGCAGGGACCGTCTGCGAGGTCAGCGGTTACGCCGCGCCGCAGTCGCAGTTCACCCTGCGTATCCCCGCCGACGACTGGAACGGCAAACTGCTGTTCCAGGGCTGCGGCGGGTTCTGCGGATCGATCTACATCGATCGTGCAAACGATGCGCTCGCGCGTGGCTACGCGACCGTGGCCACGAACATGGGGCACGTCGGTACACCCATCGACGCGGTCTGGGCCTACGACAACCCTGTCGCTGAAGTGGACTTTGCGTACCGCGCCACACATCGGGTGGCGCGCGCCGCCGAGATCCTGTTGACCGCGCACCGCCGGGAGCCTTCGAAGCACTACTTTCGGGGCTGCTCGACAGGCGGACGCCAGGGGCTCATGGCGGCACAGCGTTATCCGGAAGACTTCGACGGCATCATCGCCGGCGCACCGGTGATCGACTATCTGCATGGCTCCGGTCTGCAGCTGCTGTGGAGCGTGCTGGTTGCGCAGGGAACGGACGGGCAACCGGCGCTGACGAGCGAGGACGTTGCAGCGCTGGCCGCTCACGTGCAGGACCGCTGCGACGCGCTCGACGGCAACGTCGATGGCGTGCTGGATCAACCGCGCCAGTGCTCGATCGACTGGACAGCACCGATCTGCGGCGCGTCGACCGGGCACTGCCTGAGCGAAACCGCCAAAGAGACGGCGCAGGCAGTTTACCGAGGCCCTTTCGACGGTCAGGCCGGACTCAGGGGGCCTGAGTTCGGCTCCGAAGCCAACTGGATCGGCAATTACGTCGGCAGCGGTGGCAGGCCGCCGCTCTACGCCGGCTTCATGCGTGATCTGTTTCGCTACCTGGCTTTCGAGTCCGATCCGGGTCCCGACTGGACGCCGCGGCTCGAGGATTTCGACCGATACCTCGCGGACTCGGCGGCACAGCATGCGCTGTTCTCCGCCACCGATCCGGACCTTCGCGCATTCGCGGAACGCGGCGGCAAACTCCTCATCTACCACGGCTGGCGGGATCAGTCGGTGGTACCGCAAAGCACTATCGACTATCTGGATGCCGTGGCGGCCTTTGATCGGGAACCGGGTGGCACAGAGTCGCCGGTCCGCGGCTTTCTGATCCCGGGCATGAATCATTGCCACGGCGGTCCCGGTATTCACGCCGTGGACTGGCTGAGTGTGCTGGAGGCCTGGGACGCCACGGGCCAAGCGCCGGATTCGGTGACGGCAACCGACGGCGAGTCCGGTCGAACTCGTCACATCCACGCCTACCCCAAACCGCCGGGCCCCGTGTCGGGCGAATAGTGCAAAGCACGGCGGCATCCTCCTTGCCGGATCCTTTCGACGTGAGCGGCCGCGTTGCGCTCGTCACCGGCGCATCGAGCGGTCTGGGCTGTCATTTCGCCCGGCTGCTGGCCCGGCACGGAGCCAAAGTGGTGGTCGCGGCGCGCCGCCGGGACCGCCTGCTTGAGCTGGTCGAACGCATCCGGGCTCAGGGCGGCGAGGCGTTGGCCGTTGACATCGACGTGACCGACGCCGCAAGCGTGGAGCGGGGTTTCGCGAAAGCCGAGAGTACTTTCGGCGTCGTCCGCATCGTTTCGAACAATGCCGGCATCGCCGACCCCGCACGTGCCACCGACATCTCAGAGGACCGCTGGCGCCGCGTAATGGACACCAACCTCACCGGCGCCTGGTTCGTCGCCCGGGAAGCCGGACGCCGCATGATCGATGCCGCCGGGACCGGCAGTATCGTCAACACCGCTTCAATATTCGGACTGCGCGTCGCCAAAGGGCAGAGCAGTTATGCGACGTCGAAAGCCGGGTTGCTTCAGCTCACCCGCTCTCTGGCGCTGGAGTGGGCCGGCCACGGCATTCGGGTCAACGCGCTCTGTCCGGGCTATGTCGTGACGGACATGAACCGTTCGTTCTTCGATACTGAGCGCGGCGCCGCATTCATTGCCGGAAGTCCGGCTGGCCGCACCGGCCTGCCTGAAGAGCTCGATGCCCCGTTCATGCTGCTGGCCAGCGACGCCGGCTCCTATATCAATGGCACCAGCCTCTCCGTCGACGGCGGCCACGCGATCGGCAATTTCTGATCGGGCGTGCAATGACAACGCGAGGTCATTGGCCGGACGTCAGGTAGGAGCTGTAGCGTTCGCGGAGCGGCTTCTTATCGATCTTCCCGGCGGCCGTCAGCGGAATCTCGTCGACGAACACCACGGCATCCGGCAGCTGCCATTTGGCCAGTGACGCCGACAATGCCTTCTGCAGGTCGCTCTCGGCGACCGACTGCCCGTCCCGGCACTGAACGAGCAGCAGCGGCCGCTCGCCCCATTTCGGATGGGATGCACCGATACACGCCGCCAGCGCCACGCCGGGCACGCCGATCGCCGCGTTTTCGACGGCCACCGAGCTGATCCATTCGCCGCCGGACTTGACGACGTCCTTGGCCCGATCCGTGATCTGCATGTAGCCCTCGGAATCGATCGTTGCGATGTCGCCGGTGTCGAACCACCCGTGGGCCAGTGCGCTGGCGTCGTCGCCGTAGTAACGATCGATCGTCCACGGGCCTTTCACCAGCAAGCGGCCAAACGTTTCTCCGTCGCAAGGCACGTCGTCGTCCTGGTCGTCCACGATCTTCATGTCGACGCCGAACGGGACGCGGCCTTGCTTCAGGCGCTGGTGTAGCTGCCCTTCCGCATCCAGCACATCGAAGCCCGCCTTGGGTCGATTGAAGGTGCCGATCGGCGTCATCTCCGTCATCCCCCAGGCATGAATCGTCCCGACCTGATACCGATCCCTGAAGGTGCTGATCATCGAAGCCGGCAGGGCAGCGCCGCCGACGACCACTTCGCGGAGCGGGTGAAGGCCGAGATCGGTCTCATCAAGGTAGTCCAGCAGCGTATTCCATACGGTGGGCACGCCGGCCGCCTTCGTGACGGACTCCTGCGTAATCAGCCGCTGGACCGAGGCCCCGCTCATGTCCGCCCCGGGCAGGACGAGCTTCGCGCCCACCATCGGCGCGGCATACGCCAGCCCCCAGGAGTTGGCGTGAAACATCGGCACAATCATCAGGATCGTATCTCTCGCCGACAGATTGAATACGTCAGGCAGGCACGACGCGTACGCGTGCAGCAGATTGGCCCGATGCGAGTAGAGAACGCCTTTTGGGTCGCCGGTCGTACCGGACGTGTAGCACAGCGAGGATGCCGTGTTGTCGTCGAGCGTGGGCCACTCGAGGCTGGCCCCGGTGTCCGCGGCCCAGTCTTCATAGCACAGCAACGCAACGCTACCGGTATCGTATACGGGCATGTTCGCCCGGTCCGTCATGACCACTACCGCCTCTATCGTGGGCAGTTGATCGAGCCGGCCGATCAACGCATCGACGAAGCTCAGGTCCACGAAGATCATCCGGTCCCCGGCGTGATTGATGATGTAGTTAAGCTGCTCGACGAACAATCGCGGGTTGAGCGTGTGGCAGACGGCGCCTTGACCGGATACGGCGTACCAGCACTCCAGATGACGGTGGGTGTTCCACCCCATCGTTGCAATTCGGTCACCCGGCCGGAGCCCCCAATCACGCAGGCGAGCCGCGAGCGACGTGGCGCGTGTCAACGTCTCCGCGTAAGTCTGACGGTGAATGCCGCCTTCGACTCGTTGCGTTACGACTTCCTGCTCGCCGTGCCAGCGGCCCGCATGCTGCAGGATCGAAACGAGATTTATGGGCGCGTCTTGCATCAGGCCGAGCATGACAGTCTCTGCGTATGTCGCGTGGACAACGGCCACGCTGCCGAAACTACCAGTTTCAGTGGACCGACTCGGCCGTTTCAAGGCCGCTTTTTCGAGCATGTGAAACGCGAGCGAACGCGCGCGGCTGTCGCGTTGTCGTGACAGCTTCCGCGAAAACCGGTGCTCGGCCTGATGCTTACCCGGGCTGCGCGCCAGCCGCGTGCACCGCCTTGTCACGGTCGCCGGTCAGCAGACTACTCTGAACGAAATCGATGAACACGCGGAGCTTCAGCATCACCTGGGCGCGGCCAGGGAAGTAGATGTGAAACCCGGGGATCGTGGGGAGCCAGTCGGAGAGCACCGGAACCAGGCGGCCCGCCTCGACGTCGGCGCGGACGACCGGCTCGATCTCGTATGCGAGTCCGAAACCCGAACGCGCCGCGAACAGTTTGGCATTCGGATCGTTGACGATAATGTCGCCGTTCACCGCGATCTGCCGACTCTCGCCGTTGTCGATGAAGCGCCACCGGTAGACGGTCCGACGCGTCGGCCGGCGAAAATTGATGCAGCGATGCTCCGCGAGGTCGTCCGGGGACTCGGGCGTCCCATGTGCGGCGAGATACTCCGGCGATGCAACGATCGCCATGCGCGACGGTGGCGTCAAACGAGTCGAAACCATGTCGGCTTCAACGGACTGTCCGAGGCGAATGCCAGCGTCAAAACCCTCCCGCGCGATATCCGACAGCCGGTCGTCGAGAAACATCTCTACCTGGATGTCGGGATGCGCGTCGCGAAACGGGCCGAGCACCGGCTCGAAGATGACCGGCAATGCGATCCGCGGCGCGTTGATTCGCAGAAGCCCGGCGGGCCGCTCGCCGAAATCGCGCACACTCTCGACCGCGTCGGTCAGCTCGCTGAGCGCCGGCCGGCAGCGATCGGACAGACTCGCTCCGGCCTGGGTCAGGCCGACGCTGCGCGTCGAGCGGATCAGCAGCGGGACACCAAGCCGCGCCTCCAGCGCCTTGACCGCCTGACTCACCGCCGAGGAGGTCACTCCGAGCGCCCGCGCGGCCGCTCGGAAGCCACCGTGCTCCACAACCGCGAGGAACGGCACCAGGCCTTCGAGCTCGCTCCGTTTCATTGCGTAGTGTTGCTAATCACTTTGTTCAGATAAAGGGATCTTATCTAATCACTGTGGCGCTCGTACAGTGTGAATCGACAGCGGCAACGGCCGCCTGGAACCCCACAAGGAGACAGTCATGAGCCACACCACGAATACGGATCGTCGTCGTTTTCTCTCTGCCGGGCTGGCGGGCGCCGCTGCGTTGGCCGCACCCGGACTGGCCGGAGCCCGGTCGAATGGCAATCGCCGGACGAACGCTGGCGCGTTGGCCGGCCGCGTGGCGCTGGTCACGGGTGCCGCCCGCGGGATCGGCCTGGCTATCGCGAAGGCGTACGCCGAACAGGGCGCCGCCGTCGTCATGCTCGACGTCGCCAACCCGCGTGCCGTGCCGTCCGTCGAGGGCTTTCGTATCGCCAACGCAGAGGAGTTCGAGGCGGGCTTTCGAACCGTTCGCGCCATAACGAACGATGTCGAGAAGGTCACGGCGGACGTTCGCAAGCCGAAAGACCTCGAAAACGCGGTTGCGCGGGCGATCGATCGCTTCGGCGGCCTCGACATCGCGGTTGCCAATGCCGGCTACGTCCGCTGGCACGCGTTTGCCGACGGCACCGAACAGGACTGGAAGAGCGTGTACGACGTGAACGTGCATGGCGTCTTCAATACGTTCAAGGCCGCGATTCCGGCATTGCGCAATCGTGGCGGCGGACGCCTTATCTCGCTGAGCTCGATCGGCGGCCGTCAGGGGGTGCCAGGAAACGGCGCCTATACCTCGACCAAGTGGGCAGTCATCGGCCTCACAAAGCAAGCGGCGATCGAGCTCGGTCCGGACAACATCACGGCCAACGCCATCGCACCCGGCCCGGTCGACACACCGATGTATCGCTCGGAAGGCCAAATCAGATCGATGGGGCTCAGCACCCGCGAGGAACAGGACGCTGCGATCAACCCACTGCTTCCGCTCGGGCAGGACGCGGTGATCCAACCGGAGGAAATCGCCAAAGCCGCCGTGTTTCTGGCGAGCGACGCGGCACAGGCGATCTCCGGAGTCTCACTGGATGTCGCGCTCGGCTACAACGCGTTCTACACGGCTTGAGTGCGTTTGCGGATGGGACCTCAAGCATTGCCCTGCTTGTTTGCCGGGCTCCTGAAGCTGAGCGCCTCGGCGACGTGCGACAATGCACTTGAAATCGTCCGAATTTGTACTTGAATTACCAGAACAGAACCGATCTTAGACTCCGAAAAGGAGTCAACAGCGTGTAACGCCGCGGCTCCCGGGGGCGGGTAGCGACGTCGACTCCCCAAACAAAAACGAACAGGAGACTTGAGATGACGAAAGACCTTGCGATCGTTGTAGTTCACGGCATGGGCGAAACCGAACCGGACTACCACTTCGGTTTGCGATCCGAACTTCGGGATCGCCTCGGCGATTCGCTGTGGGAGAGAGTGTCCTGGAACGCCGTCTACTATCAGGACCTCCTGCAAGATCATCAGCGCCGATACATGGACGCATGTAAACGCACAGCCAACGTCGACTGGGTCAAGCTACGTAAGTTTCTGCTCTTTGGGTTCTCAGACGCGGGCACGATGCAATACCGGGCGCACGAGACCGACAGCATGTACCACCGGATACAGGAGATCATTCACGATACGCTCATCGATGCGCTCGACGACCTGGAAGACCCCCGGAAGCCGGTCGTGATCGTGGCACACTCGCTCGGCTGTCAGGTGATCTCGAACTACATCTGGGATGCTCAGAAGCCGACGGCGAACCTGGGCGTTGGCGTGTTCCGGGCGGACATTCCCGATCCGATAGGCCGCTCGGGGGAACATGCTTTCCTGCGCCTCAAGACGCTCGAGTACTTGTTCACTTCGGGGTGCAACATCCCGATCTTCGTCGCCGGACTGCCTAAAGAAGAAATAGTGCCGATCAAGGTCAACGCCAATGGCTGGAGCTTCAGCTGGCAGAACTACTACGATCCCGATGACGTCCTGGGCTGGCCGCTCAAACCGCTGAGCGACGGTTACCGCAAGGCCGTTACTGTCGACAAAGACATCAACGTGGGCGGGCCGCTCAGTAGCTGGACGCCTCTGAGCCATAACGAATACTGGGAAGACCGCGATTTCCTGAAACCGCTCGAAGCTGCACTGCGGCGGATTCTCTAGCGAAGCGGAGCGGCGGGACCCCCGGCGGCAACCCTCAAGCAGCTGCCGAGGCCCGAAAGCTCAAGGCCTCGGCGACGTGCGGCGCCTCGACCGCCTCGCAACCGGCAAGGTCTGCAACGCTGCGTGCGACACGCAGCGTGCGATGCATGCCGCGCGCCGACAGGCCCAGCGTGTCGGCGGCGTTTTCGAGTAAGGCCCACGATGTATGGTCGAGTGCCGCGACGTCGTCGAGCATCGCCGCCGGGATCCGTGCGTTGACGGTGCCTTGGCGTTCGGTCTGCCGCCTGCGCGCGTTTGCAACCCGTACCGCGACCGCGGCGCTCCCTTCCTCGCGCGATGGGCCGCGAAACACCGCGGCCTTCTGCCGTTCCACGTCGATCGTGAGGTCGATACGGTCGAGCAGCGGCCCCGAGATGCGTGCCCGGTAGTTTGCGACGCGCTCCCCGCTGCAGCGGCACTGTCCCTGGCTGTCGCCAAGATAGCCGCAAGGGCAAGGATTCATGGCCGCGACGAGTTGGAAACGCGCCGGAAAGACGATCTGAGCGTTGGCGCGGGCGATGCAGATACGGCCGTTCTCGAGCGGCTCGCGCAGTACCTCGAGCACATGCCGGCTGAACTCCGGCAGTTCATCGAGAAACAGCACGCCGCAGTGTGCACGTGAGATCTCCCCGGGTTGCGGACCGGCGCCGCCGCCGACGAGGGCGGCGGCGGATGCCGTGTGGTGCGGCGACCGGAACGGCGGCTGACGCCACGAGCCGGGCGACGTCGGCGAACCGAGCAGCGACTCGACAGCCAGCACGTCGAGTGCTTCCTCGTCATTCAACTCGGGCAGGAGCCCCGGCAGACAGCGCGCGAGCAGACTCTTGCCCGTTCCGGGCGATCCGGACAGGAGCAGGTTGTGCCCGCCCGCCGCGGCAATCTCCAGCGCCCGTTTCGGGCGTGCCTGACCGCGAACGGCTTCGAGGTCGTCGCCTGTCGCACCCCGCTCGCAGGCCGGAGTCCTGTCCGCCTGTGGAATCCGTGTCGTCCCCTTGAGGTGCGCCGCCGCATCGTTCAGGGAAGCCGCGGGGAACACGCGGTCGTGCGCGAACGCGGGCTCCGCGGCGCTCGCCGCGGGAACCAGCATCGCCGCACCCGCTTCCCGGGCCTTGAGCGCGGCCGTCAGCAGTCCGCCAACGGGCTTCAGGTCGCCGTCGAGCCCCAGTTCTCCGTAGCACTCGACGCCGTCGAGCGCACTCTGAGGTAAGTGCCGGCTCGCCGCGAGGATGCCGAGCGCAATCGCCAGGTCGAAACGACCGCCGGCCTTGGGCATGTCGGCGGGACCGAGACTGACGGTGATGCGTTCCTGCGGAAACGGGAAGCCGGAATTGATGATGGCGCCGCGCACCCGGTCCTTGCTTTCGCGCACGGCCGTCTCGGCCATGCCGGACACCGAAAACGACGGTAGTCCGCCGGACAGAAACACCTCGACGCGAACGCGGGGCGCATCGATGCCCAGCAGGGCCCGGCTGTTGACGATCCCGATACTCATCGCGGCCCTCCGTGGCCCGATACGACGCTCGGCGGCCGGCGTCAGCCGTCGAGTTCTTTGAGTCGCGCCTCCAGCGACTCGAGCTTCTCCCGGGTGCGTGCCAGTACTGCCTGCTGCACCTCGAACTCCTCGCGCGTGACGAGATCCAGCCGCTTCAGGCCGCCGGCGAGCGCTGCCCGCAGATTGCTCTCAGCGTCTGCCTTGAGGCTGCCGAGCTCGCGGGGCAGGGCCTCGATCAGCGTCGCTGCGAGGCTGTCAATTGACGTCTTTTCCATAGCGCCTTGATACCGAAGCCGCCGGCAAAACGCCAGACACCATTCCGGTGCGTTGCCCCAAAAAAGGCGCCCGGCGACGGTGCAACCCGCCTGATACCTGCACCGATCCGGTGCGGCGCAGAATAGATACAAATGTTACCGGCTTGTTTTCAGTGCGATTTACCAGGCTGGCACGATTGCTGCTCTTAAGGAGGGCCGTAGGGGGAAGACTACAGGCAACGGAGCAAAAACATCATGAGAACACTACAAACCGTCATCGTGGCCACGGTGCTGCTGGGGGTGAGCGCGACAGCCACGGCCCAATTGTCGGCAAACGTCGGCTGGGCCAGCGAATACCACTTCCGCGGCATTCTGCAGAAGACGTCGAGCGCAAGCGCCGGACTGGACTACGGGAGCGGCGGCTTCTACGTCGGGACCTGGGCTGCCGACGTCGGCGACGGCCTCGAGGTCGACGGCTACTTCGGTTACGGCGGCGAGATCGAGGACTTCAGCTATTCGATCGGCTACACCGGATACTTCTATACCGGCGACTTCGACGATACCTACCAGGAAATCAATCTGGGCGGCGGCTACGGCCCGGTGACGATCGACGTCGCGCTCGGGCAGTACGACAACTTCACCGGCCCGACCCTCGACTACACCTACTACGCTCTCGGCCTCGAAGCCGCGGGCTTCTACGGCAAGTACGGCGGATTCTCGCAGGACTTCGACGGCAACTATCTCGAGTTCGGCTACGGCACCACGATCGCGGAGCTGGACATCGGGGTCGTGCTGATACTCGCCGACGACGACCTGATCGGTGACGAAGACGAGTCCTTGCTGTTCACGATAGGCAAGACCTTCGACATCAATTAGAGCCCGGAGACGGGCCGGAAGCACGACGGGGGTGCCGTGCCACCCCCTGACAGGCACTCAAGGAAAACCACCAAAGGGGACCACAATGAAAATGATCACCGCGATCATCAAGCCCTTCAAGCTCGACGACGTCCGCCAGGCCGTCGCGGACATTGGTATCCAGGGCATTACCGTCACGGAAGTCAAAGGCTTCGGCCGGCAGCGGGGCCATACCGAGCTCTATCGCGGCGCCGAGTACGTCGTGGACTTCCTTCCGAAAGCAAAAATCGAGCTTGCCGTCGACGATGCCGTCGCGGAACAGGTCGTCGAGGCAATCGCCAACACGGCCCGTACCGGCAAGATCGGGGACGGCAAGATTTTCGTTTCCGAGCTTTCCCAGGCGATACGCATCCGCACCGGTGAGACCGGCGCCGAAGCGGTTTAAGACTACAAGAACACGCGGAGGATCTTCTCGTGGAAGACACAGCAGCACTAGCGGGGCAGGTAACGGAGCTGGCCTACGCCCTGGACACCTTTTACTTTCTGGTCATGGGGGCCCTGGTCATGTGGATGGCCGCCGGCTTCACGATGCTCGAATCGGGCCTCGTCCGGGCCAAGAACACGGCCGAGATTCTGACCAAGAACGTCGGCCTCTACTCGATCGCCTGCATCATGTACATGCTCATGGGCTACACGATCATGTACCCGGCGGAGGCCAGCAACCTCTTCTTCCAGCTCGGCAACGGCATGTTGGGCAGCGCCGACAATTCGGCGGAAGACGTGATCGCGAGCGGCGGTGACACTTATTATTCCGGCCTCTCGGACTTCTTCTTCCAGGTCGTGTTCGTCGCAACGGCCATGTCGATCGTCTCGGGCGCCGTCGCGGAACGCATGAAGCTCTGGTCCTTCTTCATGTTCGCGGTCGTGCTTACCGCCTTCATCTACCCGCTGCAGGGTTTCTGGAACTGGGGCGGCGGGTTTTTGAGCTCCAACGGTTACTTCGACTTCGCGGGGTCAGGCACGGTCCATCTGTGCGGCGCGGCTGCCGCACTGGCCGGGGTCATTCTCTTAGGCCCACGCAAGGGCAAGTACGGCCCGAACGGCCAGGTCAATGCGATACCGGGCTGCAACCTGCCGCTGGCCACGCTCGGCACGCTGATCCTGTGGCTCGGCTGGTTCGGTTTCAACGGCGGCTCGGAACTCAAGGTCTCCGACGTCGGCGAGGCCAATGCCGTTGCGCTCGTGTTCGTCAACACCAACATGGCGGCTGCCGGCGGTCTCGTGTTTGCACTGCTGCTGTCGCGCCTGTGGTTCGGCAAGGCCGACCTGACGATGGCGCTCAACGGCGCACTCGCAGGCCTCGTCGCCATCACCGCCGACCCGCTGTCGCCGGCGCCGATCGCGGCAACCACGATAGGTGCCATCGGCGGTCTCCTCGTCGTGGCGTCGATCGTTTTCCTCGACAAGCTCAGGATCGACGATCCGGTCGGCGCGATCTCCGTGCACGGCGTCGTCGGCATCTG
Organism: Woeseiaceae bacterium; assembly: GCA_028277185.1. Classification (GTDB taxonomy): domain Bacteria; phylum Pseudomonadota; class Gammaproteobacteria; order Steroidobacterales; family Woeseiaceae; genus UBA1847. The sequence continues at coordinate 149,092 of JANQGQ010000012.1, read as the reverse complement.
GGGCGTGCTGGCGGTCGTGTTTACGAACGAAGCCGAAGACACGACCCTCCTCTGGCAGCTCATCGGCGTGCTGTCGATCTTCGCCTGGGTCTTCATCGCGAGCTTCATCGTCTGGTTCGTACTCAAGGCGACGGTGGGCATCCGCGTTTCGGAGGAAGAGGAATACGAAGGCGTGGACATAGGAGAGTGCGGCCTCGAGGCGTATCCGGAGTTCACGAAAGCGTCGGAATAAGCCGACAGACCTACGCCCGGAACGCCGGCGGCGGCAATCGAACTTGCCATAAGCCGCCGGCGTTCCGCATCGCGGCCGGGGCCTGAATCCGGCGCTTTTTCCCTGCAAATCAACAAAGAAGCGGGCCCTGGCGTCCGCTTTTTCCGTTTCCCGGCGGCACCGGCCGGCGTCGCGGGGACAGGCGTGACGAGCGTCACGTACCGGCAGCCCCCGGGATGGTGTAATTTGGCCGAAGCCCCGCGAAACGCGGGGTACCTGGATACACCGGACGGACTAAGGTCAACGGTATGCGGACTTCTCTTCTGACAGCCACACTCATCGCCGGCGCGCTGCTGTGTGCCGGGGCGGCCGTATCCGGCGAGATCTATAAGTACACCGACGCCGACGGCAACGTGCATTACGGCGACCGGCCCACGGGCGACCCCACCGAGGAGCGTCTCGCGATCGTCTCGCGCGGCACCGATCCCGCGGCCGTTCAGGCGCGCATCGAAGCGCGGCAGGAGCGCGACGCGACGCGCGAGGAAGCCCGCGCCGCGCGGGAGCAGGAGGCCCAGGCCGAAGCGGAAGAGCAAGCCGCTGCCGCCGGGCGCGCCGCGAAATGCCAGGAGAACCGTACGCGTCTCCAAACCTACACGGAATCCCGCCGGCTCTATCGCGAGGACGAAAACGGCGAGCGCGATTACCTCGACGACGACGCGCGCGAGGAAGCGATGCAGCAGGTTCGCGATCTGATCGACGAGTACTGCGGCTAGAGAGCCTCTGCAGCTATCCGGCGCGCCGTTTGCGCTAGAATGCTTACCGGTTGGGGGTACCGTGAGCCAGCTTGAGCAATAGCCTCGAAACCGACTCCGCGACGGGTCAGGCGTATCTGCCGGATTTCTGCGCCACAACGACCGTCTTCGTCGCACTCGTCGTCGCGGAACTCGTCGCCTTCATACTCACGATCGCCGCCTGGACGCCGGGCGCGAGCTTCCTGATCGAACTGTCCAAGACCTCGCTGTTCGTCATCTGGACGGCGCTCCTCGGCTGCGCCGTCCTGTGTCAGCTCCGCACCCGGCTCGAAGCCTCCGGTCCTACCCGCGCCTTCGTTTTGTGCTACGCGATTCTGCTGGCAATGACCGCAGCGCTGGCCGAAGCGGCGTTTCAGCTGACGCGCATCTTCGGCCAGTCGGTCATCATCGAAGACAGCCACGCGATCTTCCTTCTGCGCAATCTCGGGATCGCCGCGATCGTGCTCGCGCTCCTGATGCGCTACCTGTACGTCGCAAGCGAGTGGCGACGCAGCATAGTGCTCGAAGCTCAGGCGAGAATCAGTGCTCTGCAGGCCCTCATACGGCCGCACTTCCTGTTCAACAGCATGAATACGATTGCCTCGCTGACACGCAGCGATCCGCGTCAGGCCGAGGAAGCCGTGGAGGACCTCTCCGACTTGCTGCGCGCGTCGCTCACCACCAACAAAGACCTCTCATCGCTCAAGGAAGAGTTCGAGATCGCGGCGATCTATCAGCGCATCGAAAAACTCAGGCTAGGCGAGCGGCTCGACATCCGCTGGGAGATCGACGAGCTGCCCATGCGCTCGACGATCCCAAGCCTGACGCTGCAGCCGCTGATAGAGAACGCGATCTACCACGGCATCGAGCGGCTCGAGGGCGGTGGCGTGGTAGAGGTGTCCGGGCGCCGCGACGGCGACGCGCTGAACATCGTCGTCAGTAACCCGGTAGCGCCGGGCGCTCCGAAACGGCGCGACGGCAACCAGATGGCGCTGTCCAACGTCCGGCAGCGATTCGAGCTGGCCTACGGAAACCGCGCATCGGTCACGGTCGACGACCAGCCGGAGCGCTATACCGTAAGCCTGTCGTTCCCGGTGGGTACCGCCGCATGATGCGCGTATTGGTCGTCGACGACGAGGCGCCGGCGCGGGAGCGTCTGCGGCAGATTCTCAGCGAATCGGACAGCTACGACTGTGTCGGCGAGGCGGGCAACGGCGACGAGGCGCTGCAGCTTGCCGTTAGTCTGAAGCCCGACATCGTGCTGCTCGACATCCGCATGCCCGGCCTGTCGGGACTGGAGGTGGCACATCACCTGCAGGCACTGGAGCGCGCACCGGCCGTCGTCTTCACGACGGCGTACGACGAGTATGCAATTGACGCCTTTGAGGCTCGTGCCGTGGGCTACATCCTGAAGCCGGTACGCCGCAGCCGGCTCAGGGCGGCACTGCTGCAGGCGTCGCGGCTTGCGCGCGCGACCCTGGGGGAGCTGAGCCGGATCGAGGGCCTCACGACGCGCCGCGCCCATCTGTGCGCGCGGCGCCAGGGCAAGCTGCGCCTGATCCCGGTCGAGGACATCCACTATCTCGAAGCCGACCAGAAGTACGTCGCCGTGCACCACGCGGGCGGCGAGGACCTGATCGACGAGCCGCTCAAATCGCTCGAGTCGGAGTTCGCCGATCGCTTCGTCCGTATTCACCGGAGCATGCTCGTGGCCGTCAGCGCGATCGAGCGGGTCGACCGGGACAAAGAGGGCAAATCATACGTAATTCTGCGCGAGGACTCGCAAGACGGCGGTAAAGCGCTGATAATCTCGCGCCGACACGTTGCGGACGTCAGACGACGTTTACAGGGAGGCTGAAGCGTTTGCATATTCGGATCGCCACACGGAAGAGCCAGCTTGCCATATGGCAGGCGGAACACGTCGCCGCAAAGCTCAACGCGCTGGACGAAGTCGGGAGCGTCGAGCTGGTCAGGCTGTCGACCAAGGGTGACGAGATACTCGACCGGAGTCTGCAAAAGATCGGCGGCAAAGGCCTGTTCATCAAGGAACTCGAGATAGCGATGCAGGACGGGCGCGCCGATCTCGCGGTGCACTCGATGAAGGACGTGCCCGCGGACATGCCCGAGGGATTCACGATTGCCGCCATTCTCGAACGGGCGAACGATAGGGACGCCCTGGTGAGCGACGGCGTGCCTTTCGCCGACCTGCCGTCGGGCGCCATTCTCGGAAGCTCCAGTCTCCGGCGGCAGGCGCAGCTGCGCATGCTGCGCGACGATCTCGAAATCCGCCCGCTGCGCGGCAACGTGAACACCCGGCTGGCCAAGCTCGACGCCGGCGATTTCGACGCCATCATTCTCGCCGCCGCGGGTCTCGAGCGCCTCGGGATGGCGGAGCGCATCTCGGCGACCTTCGGCCCCGACCAGATGCTGCCCGCCGCTTCGCAAGGCGTTATCGGCATCGAGTGCCTCGACAGCGACATCGAGTTGAAGGCCGTGCTCGCACAGCTCAACCACACCGACACGGTTCGGACGACCAGCGCCGAGCGCGAAGTTGCGCGCTATCTCAACGCAAGCTGTCAGTCGCCGGTTGCCGCACATGCGGTCATCGAAGGCGGCCAGCTCACGCTCACCGGTCTCGCCGCGCTGCCGGACGGCAGCCGGCACCTTAAGGCGTCGGCCAGCGGCGCAGCCGAAGACGCGAGCACGATCGGCGGCGCCGTCGCCGGGCAGCTTCGCGAGCAAGGCGTCGACGAGCTGCTCGAACGCGCCAGGGCGATGACGGAGTAGGCCCGATGCTCGACGGTCAGGGGGTTCTCGTAACCCGCCCCATCGGCCAGCAGGAACCGCTGGTCTCCGAACTCGTCGACGCGGGTGCAACGATTGTCAGCCTGCCCGTGATAGAAATCGTTCCACGCGCAGGTTCGGTCATCGCGACCGAGGCCGCCCGACTCGATCCACCCGACCTGTCGATATTCGTAAGCGCCAATGCCGTCGAGTTCGGGATCGCTCACGCAGGCGGCAAAATTGCCGCCATCGGGCCGGCGACGGCAGCAGCCATCGAGGCAAGCGGCCGCCAGGTCGACGTGCGGGCCGAATCGGGCTACTCGAGCGAAGACCTTCTGTCTCTGCCGGCGCTCCACAGCGTATCCGGTAAGATCGTCCGCATCGTCCGCGGCAGTCGCGGCCGCGAGCTTCTCGCCGAAACGCTTACGAGCCGCGGCGCCGTCGTTCAGTACCTCGGCGTTTACGACCGGCGGCTGCCGGACTACCCGGCTGCCGAACTCGACCGCTTCGAGACACAGTGGAAGGCTGGCGGAATCGACGTGATCGTGGTCATGAGCGTCGAATCCCTGACCAACCTGATTCAGCTCATGCCGCCCGACTGTCTGGCGGACCTCAACGAGACGCGGCTGGTGACGCCCGCCGGACGTGTGCTAAAAGAGATCGAGGAGCGCTATCCGGGCGCCGACGTGACGCTTGCCGCCGGGCCGGATCCGGCTTCGATCGTCGAAGCCGTCGTCGAAAGCCTCGAGCCGCCCCGCGATTTCAAGCCCGACCCGCCACGATGAGTAACGCAGACGACAAACCCGATACCGACCCGGAGAGTTCCGAGGCCGAGGCCGCTGCCGTGACCGATCCGCCCGCCGGGACGCCTGCCGACGAGACGCCTGAAAACGCGGACGCATCGAGCGATACGGAGGCACGACCAGGCGGCCGCAGCGGCCTCCCCGGACTCGTCGGCCTGGCCGCGGGCGTCCTCGCGCTGCTCGGCGTCGTCTGGCTGTTTCTCAGCCGCGAGACGCTGCCGGAGCTGGATTTCGCCGCGCCGGCCGATATCCGGGCCGTCGGCGACAGCGTCGCCGCACTCGAGACGTCCATCGGCAACCTGGAAGGACGCCTCGAAGCGCTGGCGGAGTCCGACAGCGCGGCCGGGGACGCGCGCCGGCAGCTCGAGCGGTCGCTCGGAGGCGAAGTCGACGCACTGAGCCAGCGCATCGACGGACTCGAGTCCGTGCCGCCGCGCGTCGGCAACCTCGAAAGCGCCGTCGCGGCCATCCAGGGCATCGAAGCCGGAGCGCGCGATACCTTGCTGCTTGCGGAGGCGGAGCACTACCTGCGGATTGCGAATTCGCTGCTCAATCTGGCCGGCGACCGGGCGCTTGCCGGCGTCGCTCTCGGAATGGCGAACGACCGGCTGACCGCGATCGGCAACCCGGCGCTCGACAACGTGCGCCAGGCGATCACCGACGAGATCACCGCACTCGATCTGGCCGCCGCGCCGGACGTCGAGGGCAACGCGATGCTGCTGTCTAGCCTCGCCCGGCTCGTCGACTCGCTGCCGCTCAAAGCCGTGGACGGCAACCTGATGGAAGGCAGCGCGGCGGCCGAGGCCGCCGACGAACCCGGCGTTGCGGGGCGGACCTGGAACGCGGTCAAGGAGGCCGTGGGCGGCGCGGTCAGAATCACGCCGCCAGGCGAGGACGACGCACCGTTGCTCGTGCCCGGCACCGAGCCGCTGATCCGCGCGAATCTCTCGCTGCAGCTTCAGGCGGCACGGCTGGCTCTGTTGAAGGGTGAACAGGCTTTGTTCGAGCAAAGCCTCGACGACGCCGCCGAATGGCTCGAGCAGTACTTTGACGGCGACAGCCTGCAGGTCCAGAGCGCCGGCACCACCCTGTCCGAGGTGCGCGGGAACAGCGTGACGGGCGAGACGCCCGATATTTCGGAGTCGCTGCGTCTGCTGCGCCAATACCGCTCGTTGAGCGAGTGAGACATTGAAGACCGGCATCATCGTCATTCTCGCGGTTCTGGTTTCCGCATTCGTCGCGCAGGCGCTGTTTGCGGATCTCGGCTACGTCGCGATTTCGATTCGCGGTTACCTGATCGAGACCAACGTACTGATGCTGCTGATCGGGATTGGGCTCTTCGTACTCACCATCCTGATCGCCATGAAGCTCCTCGCAGCGCCATGGCGAATCGGCGAAGCCGCCGGCCGCTATCGCGCCGGCCGCGCCGGGCAGAAACTTACGCTGGGCATGATCGAGGTTGCCGAAGGCAACTACGCAAAGGGCGAGAAGCTTCTCGCCCGGGCGGCAGGCTCGAGCGGCGCACCCCTGTTGAACTACCTGCAGGCGGCCCGCGCCGCGCACCTGCAAGGACAGGACGAGCGCCGCGACGAATGGCTCAAGCTGGCCTACGAGAAAACCCCGGAAGCCGCAAACGCCGTGCTGCTGACCCAGGCCGAGCTGCAGCTCGACCGCGGCCAGCACGAGCAGGCGCTGGCGACGCTCAGGCGGCTGGAAGAGAACTCGCGCGAGCACAGCTATGCGCTGGCATTGCTGGGACGCCTCTACTACCGGCTCGAGGACTGGGCCATGCTTGCCGATCTTCTGCCCCGCATCGAGAAGCAGGGACGGGTCACCAGCGATACGCTCGACAAATGGGCGGTCCGGGTACATCGCGAAGTTCTGAACGCGGCCGCCGACGGCGCGGCGATCGACTCCGCATGGCGGACGGTGCCCAAACGCGTCAAATCCCACAGCGAGGTCCTCGTCGCCTATTTCGAGGCGCTCATGCGCGTCGGCCTGCCCGATCGCGCCGAGAAGGAACTGGCTGGCCGCCTCAAGTCGGACTGGCGAGGCCCGCTGGTTCGCCTGTACGGACTGATCGAGACGGCCGATACGTCGAAGCAGCTCAGCCGCGCCGAGGCATGGCTGGACCGACACGCGGACGACCCGGACCTTCTGCTCGCGACGGCCCGGCTATGTCTGCGCAACGAGCTGTGGGGCAAAGCGCGCAGCTACCTCGAAACCGTGATCGGTTTGCGGCCGTCGCCCGAGGCGTACCAGGAATACGGCCATCTCCTGAACCAGCTCGGCGAGGATGACGCTGCCGCTCAGGCCTTTCGCGACGGTCTCGGCATGGTGGCCGAAGCCCCGGTACCGCGGCTCGTGCAGCTCAAAGCCGATCCGGAATGACCACGCTGGTCGTCGGCACCGGTTACACCGGCGCCCGGCTGCTTCGCCGGCTGCCGATTGATGACGCACTGGGGTTGAGCCGCTCGCGGCCGGCCGATACCGGCGGGCGTCGCGTCGACATTCTCAGCCTGGACGAACCGCTGGAGCAACTGACGCCGGACGGGGTTTACGATCTCGTCTATACGGTGCCCCCCGCCGTCGACAGCGACACCGACCGGCGGCTCGAAGCGCTGCTTCTGGCGCTTGCGACGCCGCCGCGACGCTTCGTCTACCTCAGCACGACCGGCGTGTACGGCGATCGGGCCGGCGCCGAGGTTGACGAGTCCGCCGAGCTTCGGCCGCAAACCCAGCGCGCACGGCGACGGGTAGCCGCCGAAACGGCGCTGCGCGCTTACGGCCAGAGCCGGGACAGCGCTATCGTCATCCTGCGCGTTCCGGGAATTTACGGTCCACATCGACTCATGATCGATCGCGTTCGCGATGGTTCGCCGCTGATTCGCGACTCCGAGGCCAATCCGGGCAACCGCATTCACGTAGACGATCTGGTGACGGCCTGCCTGGCAGCGCTGAGTCCGGACGTGCCGCCGGGCATCTATAACCTCGGTGACGGCGACCGCCGGACCTCGACCTGGTTCTCGACCCAGGTGGCCGCGTTGCTGGGACTCGAACCGCCGCCCGGGATCTCGCGTTCCGAAGCCGAAGCCAGCTTCTCCGCGCGGCGCCTGTCGTTCCTCGGGGAGTCGCGGCGCATCGATACGGCCCGGATGCGGGAAGTGCTCGGCGTACGGCCTCGGTATTCGAACGCCGAGGACGGCATCCGGGCAAGCCTGGTCGAGATGGGTCTGCTGGACCGCGAAGGCGACGGCGGGCACCCGCCGCAGGAGTAATCGGGAGCATCGCTCCGGCTACCCGGCGGCCGGCCCTGGATTGCCGGTCCCGGATAGCCGACCTTTCGTTTTTGTCTGTCCGGCGCGCTGTGCTAAGGTCGAGGGGTACGTTTCGGAGAAAGCTATGTCCCTGAAGACGCGAGCAATTCTCGTCGTCGTCATCGGCCTCGCAATGGGCCTTAGCCTCTCGATCGGGGGCGGCCTCCTCAACGAGCCCAGAACGCCGACGGAGCAGGAACTCGCGTGGGAACAGGCGCGGCTCCTCGCGGAGGTGATGCAGCGCGTCAAGCAGGATTATGTCGAACCCATCGACGATGCCGAACTTCTCGAGAGCGCGATTCGGGGCATGGTACGGGACCTCGACGCCCACTCCGAATACCTCGACGCGGACGAGTATCGCGACATCCGCGTATCCACGACCGGCACCTATACCGGCATCGGCGTCGAGGTCGCCGAGCTCGAAGGCGTGATCCACGTGGTCACGCCGATCATAGGATCGCCCGCCGCCCGCTCCGGCATTCAGAGCGGCGACAGGATCGTCGCCGTCGACGGCATCCGCGTACAGCCTGACAATTTGCGGGATACGATCGGCAGGATGCGCGGTCGCCCCGGGTCGGAGGTCACGATTACGGTCGCCCGCGACGATGAGCAGATCGATCACCGTATGCGCCGGGAGACCGTCCGGGTCGCCAGTGTCCACGCGGAACTCCTCGCGCCGGCCTACGGCTATGTCCGGCTCGGCCAGTTCAGCGAAACGACTGCCAGGGAGCTGTCGCGGGCGCTCGACGAACTCGCCGACGAAAACGAAGGCATGCTCGACGGCCTCATACTCGATCTCAGGAACAACCCCGGCGGCGTCCTGGACGCGGCGGTCGACGTCAGCGATCTGTTCCTGGACGCCGGCCTGATCGTGAGCGCGGACGGCCGCTCGGCGGAATCGCGGTTCAGCCGTTCCGCCCACCGCGGTGACGTACTCGACGGTTCGAACATCGCCGTATTGGTCAACGAAGGCTCGGCATCGGCTTCGGAGATCGTAGCGGGCGCGCTGCAGGATCACGGCCGGGCCGTCGTGATCGGTACCAACACCTTCGGCAAGGGCCTCGTACAGACGGTCATGCCGCTCTCGAAGGGCCGCGCGATCAAGCTCACGACCTCACGCTACTACACGCCTTCGGGTATCTCGATTCACGGCACCGGCATCACGCCCGACGTATTCGTCGCCAACACGCCCGGCTACCCGAACCTGAGCCTCGCCGGACTGGTGGATCGCGAGGGCGACGTCCAGCTCCAGGAAGCACTGGACCGGTTGAGCCGCCGCGGCGTCATGCACAGCTCCGCTGCCGAATGAAGCGATGAAGCTGTTGGTCGCTGCGCTCGCAGCGATTGGCCTCGGTTTGAGCGGCGGAGCCGCTGCCGCGCCACGCGTTGCAATCATCATCGACGACCTGGGCTATCGCCACGGCGACGGCCTGCGGACCGTGGCGCTGCCGGGCCCGGTCACCGTCGCGGTCCTCCCGGGAACGCCGCTGGGCGCCTCGCTTGCCCGGCTGGCCCACGCCGCCGACAAGGAAGTCATCGTCCATCTGCCGCTCGAGGCCAGCGTCGACGACGGCCTCGAAGAGCCCGGCGGCATTCGGCTCGACACGACCCGCAGCGCCTTCAGAAAGGCGTTCGACGCGGCCGTGGAAAGCGTGCCGCACGCGGTTGGGCTCAACAGCCACCGCGGCAGCCTGCTGACCCGGCACCCCGGCCACATGCGCTGGCTGATGGAGGAAATCGGCCGGCAGAACGGCTGGTACTTCGTCGACAGCTTTACGACACCGCGAAGCGTTGCGCTTCACGTAGCCGAGGAACACGGCATTCCGGCCGCCCGCCGGGACGTGTTTCTCGACGCCAGGCACGACCGGGCCAGCATTGCCCGGGAGTTCGAGCGCTTGAAGCGAATCGCGCGGCGGCACGGTACGGCGATCGGCATCGGCCACCCGTTCCCGGAAACGCTTGCGTTCCTCGAGGAAGCCCTGCCGTCGCTCGAGGCGGAGGGCATCCGGCTGGTCCCTCTGAGTTCGATCGTTCTGTCACCGCGACCTTCCGTCGTCGCGGAACAGGACGAAGGCTACCGGCAGCCGGGTGAACCCGTGCTGGCGGGCGGCCTCTAAGTTCCGACACCCGACAAGTTCGAAACCCGACGATTCCAGACCTGTACAGACGACCATGATCCGACCCGTCACCGTCATCCTTGCCGCGGGCATGTTGCTGCCGGCATCCGCCGACGAGCTACGACAACTGTTCGTTACCGGCACGCCCGCTACGGTCCTGCTCGCACAGGCGGACGGAGAAGCCTGCCCGGAATACTACGAACCCGTCTGCGGCGCGGACGGCCTGACCTATAGCAACGCCTGTGTCGCGGACCTCGCCGGCGTCGAGATCGCAGGCGACGGCATCTGCGCCGGCGAGGGCGACGACCCGGATGCCTGCAGCGAAGAATTCGATCCGGTCTGCGGGGACGACGGCAACACGTACATCAACGAGTGTTTCGCCGGCAAGGCGGGCGTCGAAGTCGCCGGGCTCGGCGCCTGCACACCGAACGGCTGTCCATCTGTCGAGGACCCCGTTTGTGGCATGAACGGGCGTACGTACATCAACCGCTGCGAGGCAAACGCCAACCGCGTGCCCGTGCAGCGCGCGGAGCGTTGCGATCCGGACAACTGCCCGCGGGTATTCGCCCCCGTGTGCGGCGACGACGACGTCACCTACGACAACGAGTGTGAGGCCTCCGGCAGCGGCATCGTGACGTTCACCGAAGGCATCTGCAACGTCCGCCCCTGTCCGCGGCTGTTCGTGCCCGTGTGCGGCTCCGACGGCCGAACCTACGCCAATGCCTGCCACGCGGAGCGCCGCGGCATACGCATCGACTACGCGGGAATGTGCGAAGGCGAGGGCGAGAACTGCCCGCGAGTCTACCTGCCGGTCTGCGGCATGGACGGCATTACCTACGACAACGACTGCCAGCTCGGCAACGCCGGCGTAACCAAGGCCTACGCGGGCGAGTGCCTCGGCGACTGAGCGCCGCTTCTACCGGCCTTCCCACGCAGGCCGCAGCCGGCCTTTCGCATCTGCCGCGTACGGCATCCACACGAGCGCCGTGACGGCAAGGTGGATGTCGGTCGTCTTTGCGCGGACGACGATCTCCTTGAGCTCCTCGGTCTGCGCGTCGTAGGCGGTATCGAGCGCCGCTATCTCGTCGGTAAGCTCCTGCTCCAGCGCGGCAAGCTGCTCGCGGACCCGGGCGGCCGTTTCCTCGGCCCGCGCGACGTCCTGTGCTTCCTTCCGCGCGCCGCCGGCCGTCTTGATCGCCGAACCGATCTTCGTCGCCGTCGTGCTCGACAGTTTCTTGCGCCCGAGCACGGCGCCGAGTATGGCCGTGCCCAGCGAAACCGCCGTGTCGAGTTTCTTCTTCGTCGACTGTTCCTTCTCGCGGGCGATCGCCTGCTCGGCGCGCATGAGCCGGTTCTCGAGCGTCGTCACCTTGCCCGCGTAGCGCTTGCGCAGCTTGCCGACGGCGATATCGCGCTGCTCGCTGGCCGCGGTCTGCAGCCGGATCCGGAACTCGCCCTCGGTCTCGCCGGGCTCCGAGGCCAGCTTGAAGCGCGCGCTGCGGTACAGCTTTACGGTCTCGTTCTGCCGCACCCACTTCTTGAAGGACGAACCCCAGCTCCGGTACTTGCGGCCGTCGGCCGCCGCGGCCGGCAGCTCAGTGAACTTCGCGTCGGCTACCGCCTCGTCGAGCAGCGCGTCGACGGCCACGCCGATAGTTTCGGCATTGTCCCAGTCGACATCGACCGGACCGTCCTCGATTTCCACGGTGTAGACGACGGCGCGTTCGGCTTCGATTCCATAACGCGCGTTCGAGAAAATGAGATCCGCGGCGGCAAGCACGCGCGGATAGTAAACCGGCGCGTCCATCAGTGCGGGCACGAAGTACTGCGCCACGCCGGGCGGCAACGCCGGCGCGGCATCCGCCTTCCGCTTGCGCTTCACGGTCTTGCCGGCCCTGGCAAGCGCCGCCTTCGCCTTGCCCGTAAGGGTTTTGATCTGCTCGCGCGTCAGCGGCCCGGCGAGATAGGACAGCACCCAGCGCGTATTGAACACGACGGCTTCGTCTTCGTGCACGTTGTGCAGAAGAAAGCGGCGCTTGCCGAGTCCGGCCAGCGTGCGCTCCATTCGCTGCTTGTCGAAGTTGCCGTCGCTTGCGCCTTCCAGCCCCTCCATGACGCGCGCCTTGTCCCGTTCCGTCTGCAGCCGGCCGATGAACCAGGTACCGGTGTTCGACAGTCCCTTATAGTCGAGATCCACCGGGTTCTGCGTGGCGAGCACGAGACCGAGGCCGTAGGCGCGCGCCTGCTTCAACAGCGTCAGGAAGAGGTTCTTCGACGGCGGGTTGGCGACCGGCGGCATGTAGCCGAAGATTTCGTCCATGTACAGGATCGCGCGCAGCGACGACGTGCCCGGCTGGGCCCGCATCCAGGCGATCAGCTCGTTTAAGAGCATCGAGACGAAGAACATCCGGCCGGCGTCGTCGAGGTGCGCGATCGACAGGACCGACACGCGCGGCTTACCGTCGGCCGTGTACAGCAGGTTCTGCGCACTGAGCGGCTCCCCGGCAAGCCACGCCTCGAAGCCCGGCGCCGCAAGCAGATTGTTGAGCCGCATCGCGAGCGCAAAGCGATCCTTCTCCGGAAAGAAGGAATCGATGCTCATGACGCCGACCTGAGCGATGGGCGGCGCCTGGATCGCCGCGATCAGGCCCGCGATGTCGAGATCGCGGCCATCGGACCAGGCGTGGTCCAGGAGCTTCGAGATCAGGATGTGCTCGCGGCTCGTCACCGGATCGGCGTCGATGCCGATCAGCGTGAGAATACCGGTGGCGGTAGCCTGTACCCGCTCGCGGTACAGGTCGACGTCGTCGATGAGTTCCGCCGCGGGCGCGGAAAAGCTCTTGAGCACCGAAACCGGCAGCCCGGCATTGCTGCCCGGCGTATAGATCGCGAGATCGGCGCGGTCTCTGAGCGTCTTGATGCGCTTACCCGTCTGCCCCCACTCGCCGAGACCCTTCTTCCACAGCGTGGCCTGCGCCGCGGCGTACTCGGGCACGGTGTGTCCCTTGTCCGCGGCCGCCCGCGCGTTGACCCAGGGCTCGAAGTCGCCGGCTTCGAGCTTCGGGAACGTGAGCAGCAGATTGCCCATGTCGCCCTTCGGGTCGATCGCGATGACCGGGATGTGATCGATGGCCGCCTCTTCGAGGATGCCGATCCCGAGGCCGGTCTTGCCCGAGCCGGTCATGCCGATGATGACGGCGTGGGTCGTCAGGTCCTTCGCGTCGTACAGCACGACGTCGTCGGTCATCTCACCCGCATCGTCGACGCGCTTGCCGACGTAGAAGGCGCCGAGCTTCTCGTAGCCGGTCACGCTCATGGAGCGGGCGCCGGGTACTCGTAGCTGGACAGGAAGCCGAGCGGGATGCCGAGCCAGTAGAACGCCAGCAGGAACAGCGTCCAGAAAATCAGGAAGGTGATCGAGTAGGGCAGCATCATTGCCGCAAGCGTGCCTATCCCTGAGCTCTTCACGTAGCGCTGGCAATAGATCACGACCAGCGGGAAGTACGGCAGCAGCGGCGTGATGATGTTGGTGCTCGAGTCGCCGACGCGGTAGGCCGCCTGCGTCAGATCGGGCGAGATGCCGAGCGTCATGAGCATGGGCACGAAGATCGGCGCCAGCAGTCCCCACTTGCCACTCGCGGACCCGACGAACAGATTGACGAAACCGGTCAGCAGCACGATCCCGACGATCGTCACGGAGATCGGCAGACCCAGCGACTCGAGTCCGTTGGCGCCCGAGATCGCGAGCAGCGTCCCGAGACCGGACTGACCGAAGGCCACGACGAACTGCGCGATGAAAAACATGATGACGAGGTAGTACGCCATGCTGTTCATCGCTTTCGTCATGCCCTCGATGATGTCCTTAACGCCCGCCATCGTTCCCGCGACGCGGCCGAAGACGATGCCCGGGATCACGAACAGGAAGAAGATCAGCGACACGATCGACTGCATGATCGGTGCGCCGAAGGAGGCCAGCGCGCCGTCGGCGTCGCGCCAGGGCGACTCCGACGGGATCAGCGTGAGCACCAGGATGACCAGGCCCAGGACCATCGACACCAGAGCCCAGGTGAGACCCTTGCGCTCTTCGGGCGTGATCGGGTGCAGCTCCGGCAAATCATCCTCGTCGCCGTCGATCGCGATCTTGCTGACGCGCGGCTCGATGACCTTGTCCGTGAGGTACCAGCCGAGCCCCGTGATCAAAACCGAGGAGGCGGTCGTAAAGAAGTAGTTGTTGAGCGTGTTGACCTGGATTTCCGGGTCGAGGAGCTGCGCGCCCGAGAGCGTCAGCCCCTGCAGCAGAGGATCGAGAGACGACGGCACGAAGTTCGCCGAGAAACCGCCCGAGACGCCCGCGAACGCCGCCGCGATGCCCGCCAGGGGATGGCGCCCGGCCGCGTAGAAGATGACGCCGCCGAGCGGGATGACCAGGACATAGCCGGCGTCGACGGCTGAATGGCTGACGATACCGACCAGAATCACCATCGGCGTGAGCAGGCGCACGGGCGTGACGTTCAGCAGCCCGCGGATGGCTGTCGTAATGAAGCCCGAATGCTCGGCGACTCCGATACCGAGCATCGCCACGAGCACGACGCCGACCGGGCCGAAGGTCATGAAGCGCGTGACCATCTCCGCCATGAAGGTCACGAAGTTTTCGCCCGCAAGCTGGTTGACGACGACGATGCGCTCGCCGGTGGCCGGGTGGAAGACGTCGAAGGTAATGTAGGACAAGAGCCACGACAGCACCCAGACGATCCCGAGCAGCGCGATGAAGAGCACGGCCGGGTCGGGCAGCTTGTTACCGATCCGTTCGACGGCGCCGAGGATCCCCGACGACTGATTGTTTTCCGCGGACATTGTTGTTCTCCTTTTCAGGCCCGTCGCAAGGCGACCCGGTCTGCCCTTGAAGATACCCTATGGGCGGCGCGATTGGTCGACGATCGCGGCCAGCTCGTTGCTTTTGTCAGTGAATGCCGTGCATCCAGCGCCGCAGCAGAGGCGAGATGACGATCATAAACAATCCAACGCCGAGCCCCAGATACATCAGAAACTCGAAGAGCTGGGTATAGGTAGCCAGCGCGGCGCCAATATCCTGCGCTCCGCCGCCCGACGTATCGATCGCCGCCATGCGGCCGATCCGCGTCGATACGGTTTCGGCCAGCGCCGTCGCAAGGAACCAGGTGCCCATGCTGACGCCGACCACGTTGTGGATGGACAGCTTGGTAACCGCGGACAGGCCGACGGGCGACAGGCAGAGCTCGCCGGTCGTATGCAGCAGATAGGCGAGAACGAGCCAGATCATTGCAACCTGACCGGCTTCGTTCGGGTACTGGGCACCGAACACCAGGGCGCCGAAACCCAGACCCGCCTGGATGATACCGAGACCGAACTTGACCGGCGTGTTCGGTTCGAGATTCCGTTTGGACAACCAGATCCAGAGCGTCGCGAACGGTATTGCCAGCAGCATGATGAAGCCGGCGTTGAGCGAGCCGAACTGCGCGGCCGTGAACGTGACGTCACCCACGCTACGATCCACAACGCGATCGGCGTACAGCGTCATCGAGCCGGCGGACTGCTCGAACAATGCCCAGAAGACGATCGTCGAGAGAACCAGAATCATCAACACGACCGTACGCGCGAACTCCTCGGAATAGTGGGTGATGAAGCCATAGACGACGAAACCGACGATCAGAGCGATGGAGCCCCACATGACGTTTTCGGACAGGGTTTCGCTGCCGGGCAGGAAGTGCAGATTGACGAGGACCGCATAGATGCCGGCGAGTAAGGCAATGGCGGCGATGGCATAGGCGATCCGGTTGTCGTCGTCGAGCCGGCTGTGCACCATCGAATAGAGAATCAGCCCGACGACCGCGATGATCAGGAAGACGTTCTGCGAGGCCAGCACGACGTGTTCATGCTGAATCAACCACCACAGCACGGCGAGCACGGGAATCGTCAAGAGGTAGATCGTCCATTCCCGGTCGAGCGGGCCGACGAGCGACTGTTTGAGGTGCGGGCCGTCCGGCGGTTCGGCGAGACCGAGGAGGTGCTTCTGCCCCATGAGGAACGTGATCAGGCCGATGATCATGCCGATACCGGCGGCGCCGAAACCGTACTTCCAGCCGTAGGTCTCACCAAGCCAGCCGCACAGCAGGGTCGCCGTGAACGAGCCGATGTTGATGCCCATGTAGAAGATCGTGAAGCCGGAGTCGCGGCGCGGATCGTCCTTGGCGTACAGCTCACCGACGATGGTCGAGATGTTCGGCTTGAGGTAGCCGACGCCGGCCACGATGAACGCAAGCGCAAGGTAGAACACGTTGAGCGCGGCCGTGTCACGCATCGTGATCGTTTCGGTCAGTACGGTGCCCGCCGCGAGAATCTGCCCGGTGGCAAGCTCCAGGTCGTCAACAAGGGTCGTGCCGGCGGGATAGGACACGGCCTGGTGGCCCTCGACTGCCATGAGCAGATGCCCGATCGACAGCAGGATGCCACCGAAAACGACCGACTTCCGCATGCCAAGATAGCGGTCGGCCAGCATGCCGCCGATCAGCGGCAGCGCATAGACGAGACCCGCGTACGCGCCGAGCACCTGCAGGCCGGCCTCGTCGGAGAACAGATGGTACTTCGTCAGGTACAGGAGCAGCAGGTACTTCATTCCGTAGAATGAAAAGCGCTCCCATAGCTCAGTCGCGAAGCAGACGTAGAGGCCCTTCGGATGGCCGAACAGCTCTTCCTGCTGACGGAGCAGATCCGCGGTGGCAACGGCTTGAGTCATACGATTCCCCCGAAACGCTCAAATGCCGCCAGGCGCCTCTTCCCGGACGCTGGCCGTGGGCATAAAGGTGCGCAATGTACCACGATTGCGCCGCGCGGCATGGCGCGCGCTTATGTCAGAACCTGGCCATCAATCGACAGCGGCCGCTCGGGCGCTTTCCGATGCATTGCCGAACGGGTTTCCGGGCTCAGCCGTCCGCGGGGACGGGCTCGTCCTCCGGCTCGCGGCGGACGAAGAACCGCGACATGAAGATGCCGAGCTCGTAGAGGAGATACACCGGGATCGCCAGCAGCGTCTGGCTGATCACGTCGGGCGGCGTCAGGAGCATGCCGATCACGAACGCGCCGAGGAACACGTAAGGCCGGGCTTTGGCAAGCCGCGCCGGTGTCGTAAGGCCGGTCCAGACCGTCAGGACCGTCGCAATGGGAGTCTCGAACGCCAGCCCGAAGGCCAGCACGACCATCGTGATGAAGTCGAGGTAATAGGAGATGTCGGTCATCATCTCCACCTTGTCCGGCGACACCTTGACGAAGAAGCCGAAGGCCAGCGGAAACACGACGAAGTACGCAAACGCGGCGCCGGCGTAGAACAGGAAGACACTCGAAAACAGCAGCGGAAACGCGAAGCGCTTCTCCTTGCGGTACAGGCCCGGGGCGACGAAGGCCCAGACCTGGTAGAGGATGACGGGCATGGAGATCAGCACCGCGACGAGGAACGCCAGCTTGAACGGCGCGAGCAGAACGCCCGGCACCGTGGTCGAGATCAGCTTGCCGCCGGGCAGCACTTCGACCAGAGGCGCCGACGCAAGCGTGTACAGGTCCTGGGCGAACGGGATCAGCGCGATGAACACGATGATGACCGCCGCGATCATGCGGATCAGCCGCTTACGCAGCTCGATCAGATGCGAGAGCAGAGTGCCCTCTTCGAGTTCCTCGCTGTCGGTGTTGCCGCTCATGCCGAGCGGTCGTCGGCAGCCTGCTTCGGCGGCGCCTCGCCGGCAGGAGGCGCAACGGTGTCGCTGTCGTCGTCTTCGGGCATGACGACCTCGCTTGCCGGAACGTTGGCCTGCACGGCCATGCCGCCGACCTTGGGCTCAGCCGCTTCGGCAGCGTGCACCGGCGAATACGTATCGTCGTCGCGCGGCAGGTGCTTGTCGAGGGGCTTGAGCCTGAACTCCTCGATATCGAGTTCTTCTTCGAGTTGACGCTTCATCACGCGGGTCATGCGCCGCGCCTGGCCGACCCAGCCGCCGACCTTGTTGGCGACTTCAGGCAGGCGCTTCGGGCCGAGGATGACGATGCCGATCAACAGCAGCAGGAAAATTTCTGATCCGTCGATCCCGGTCATGGGGAAACCCGCGCGTCAGGCGTTGTCTTTACGCGTCTCTTCGGCGGGCGTGCTGTCGAAATCGGCGTCTTTCGTTGCGTCGCTGAGCTGCTCCTTGGCTTCCTCGGCGTCGCTCATGGCGCTCTTGAAACCCTTCACGGCGTTGCCGAGATCGGAACCCAGCGTCCGGAACCGCTTGGTGCCGAAGATCGCCAGCACGATGACCAGCACGATCAGGAGCTGCGGCCAGCTAATGCTTGAGAACATGGTATGTCTCCTGCGGGGCGGACCCGCGTTTTCAGCCTTCGAGGCCCGGCTCGGGCCGGGCGCGATATGTTAATGATACTGCGAGCCGGATGCCAAAAATGTGAAACGATCGCGGTTCATGCCGAGCCTCAGGATTCTCAGGACTCCAGCCAGAACGTCACCGGGCCGTCGTTGACCAGCGACACCTGCATATCCGCGCCGAAACGGCCCGTCTCCACCTCTGCCAGCGTGTCCCGGCAGCGGGCCGCCAGCGCGTCGAAGTACGCCGTGGCTTTGTCCGGCCCGGCGGCTCGGGTAAAGCTGGCCCGCGTCCCCTTGCGGGTATCCGCGGCCAGCGTGAACTGCGGCACCAGCAATAGCCCGCCGCCGATATCGGCAAGCGAGCGATTCATCCGGCCGTTGGCATCGGGAAACACGCGGTAGCCCAGAATGCGCTCGGCCAGCCGCGCCGTGTCGCGGTCGGTATCGTCGCGGTGGACGCCCACGAGTACCAGCAGGCCGCGACCGATACGGCCGGTGCACTCACTTTCCACTTCGACACTCGCGGAAGCGACGCGTTGCAACAAGGCGATCATTTGACCCTGATGTTGCCAGATACGGCGGTGGTCCCGCTGCCCGGGACTATGGGATTGTGAACCTTACCGGTCGGCAGGCAAGGACGGTCCCGGGCCTTGCTCCCCGACGCGCATCGGTGCTGCCACGGAAGGCGGTGCCGCTCAGCCGTATCCGGCCGGGCCGGGGCAGGCCCCGACCCACGTGTCGGGGCTTTTTCACGGATTTCTGACCTAGAATCCCACTAGTGTTGAATCTTGGTTAAAGTGGGATTAATTGTGGACTGACCGACAAGATATACCTGTTTGTCCGAACGATGTGCTCGACAACTTTTGTCCATTGAGCATTTTTAATTGCGGGAGATCGCAGCGCGGGGCTGTATAGTGCGAACGTCATCTCTGTTTGAGTGTCAAAAGATTGACTTCAATGTCAATATCTGACGAAATCAAAGAGCACCTTAGAAGAGGCAAATTGGTTCCAGTGATCCCAAAGACAGGATATGGTCACAGAAGTCCAAAAAGATACATACTGTTGGCGAAGTCACTCAACGAGGAGATCGAGCAGGAGATAAACAGTGGAAACCTTCGATTTGCAGAATTGAAAGCAGATCTTGTTACTTTTCAGTGTATGTCAGACGTCGATAAGGACCTGATCAAACAGTTAAAGCCCCCTGCGGAAGGAGTCTGGGAAATTCGCAGCCAACGCCTCGATCCGACTATTAGGGTTTTCGGCCAATTCGCCGAAAAGAATTTGTTAATTGCAACTTCTTATCGTTATCGCGGGGAACTAGGGAACATCGCTGATTCTGAATGGGAGTATGAAAAGAAGAAAGCGAAGCATACATTCAATCAACTGTTTCCGTGTTACTCGCCAAAGACAATGAAAAATGCACGCAAACTTTTTGACGGAGCCCTCTGTGAAAAATACTACGATGATTAAAGAAACCGACAAAGCATATTTTCGAAGGCTGAACCGAAATCTGGTCTTGGAAGAAATACTGAGGTTTTTTCGCCAGAAGTCTCAAGCTGAAAACCTTACTCAAAAGCAATTGGCGACGCGCCTTCATATGGACGCTGGGCAACTGTCGAGAATACTACGGGAACCAAGCAACTTGAAGTTAGATACAGTTAGCGACCTGCTTCTAGGAATGAACGCCGAGTTTAGGTTCACGGTTGTTCCTCAGTCGCGCCCACAATCAGCTGACGAATTCATGAAAGAGTTCGAGTCTTTCCTATCAGCCGCGAATTCAGACACCAGAACAAACGTTGTCCCATTGCGAAACGGACCATATCACCATATGGAACACCAGTCTGAAACTTCATCGAACGTCGTAGCAACTTGGAATATCTCGGATCAAGAGCATGGCGAAGTCGCTACCAATTAAAATAGACTATGCGATTCTGTCGGACGACATTCGGCATGAAAACAACGGCAAACTGATCCTAGTAGGAATATATGCGTCAGACATTCTGCTGCCCACGTTTCCTAGTGCGCTCGCCTTTCAACTGTTAATGCACGGATCAGTGACGAGCGACTGTACTGTCGCAATCAAAGTTCGGTATCGAGCCGAGTTTGATGATTCTGAGACGCCAAAATACGAAGTAAAGGCTGGTGGCGATTTGCAGGTATCAAGATCGTCGAAAGACTCGAACGAGATCTTTGTTCCTATTCCCAAAGTCCCCATTGAATTTCGCGGACCTGGTAGGTTGCTAGTCCACTATCAACTAGATGGAGGCAGATGGAGGCCGCTGTTGACAAAAAGTATCAAGCTGAGTCCTTCTTAGCCCATCTGGCTTGCGCTGCTCTTCTGGCAACCTCCTGCTGCTCTTTCTAATGTAGTTTCTCCGCTCCGACCTTACCGCGCTCAAGACTGCTTTCCGGCCACGAGCTGCGAGCCTTTGGATAGTTCCCATTCATCTGTGGGTGGCGACACGCTGTGCATACTAGTGGTCGTCGTCCATTGGAACCCTCTGGCGGCGCGGATGGTGAATGTCGATTCCCACTTTCTGTGAAACATTCCTATTTTTCGTGAAGCGAATCTATGGTCGACCTTCCAGCGACCAACCTTAGCGCCTTGTCCAGCAAGTGTTGAGTAACGCCCATACGGCACACTACCGAAAAGGGGGTCCGTGCTCCCACGAAAGTGGAACTCCAGCGGGGGTGGGACACTCTAGCGTCCGGGCGACGTGTGGACGTACCCCATGATATCGGCGGATCTGCTCAGTGCGACGGACCGCCCCCTTGTCGCCGCGTCCCGAACGCCTAAACTAGCGCCGGTACAGCGACGAAATCGGAGTGGAGCATGAAGCGACGGCATTTTGTGGGCGGCCTTGCCGCGGCGGCCGGGATCGCGGCCTGTGGCGGTCAGTCGGACGGGAGCGACACGTCCGCCGCGGGTTCCGCCCAGCGCTTCGACTGGTCGATGGTCACGTCGTGGCCGCCGGGGCTGCCGGGGCTCGGAGCGGGTGCCACGCGCTTCGCCGAGCGCATCACCCGTGCCTCGGGCGGGCGCCTGAACGTCCGGGTCTACGCCGCGGGCGAGCTCGTACCGGCCTTCGAGGTGTTCGATGCCGTGAGCCGCGGCACCGTCGAAATGGGGCACGGCGCCGCCTACTACCACAAGGGCAAGGTGGATGCCGCACAGTTCTTCACCTCGATTCCGTTTGGCCTCAACGCGCAGGAGATGAACGGCTGGCTGTACTACGGCGGCGGCCTGGAACTCTGGCGCGAGCTGTACGACCCCTTCAGCCTGGTACCGTTCCCGGCCGGCAACACCGGCGTGCAGATGGGCGGCTGGTTCAACCGGGAGATCAACTCGCCGGAAGACCTCAAGGGCCTCAAGATGCGCATTCCCGGACTCGGCGGCGAAGTGCTGCGGCGCGCCGGCGGCACGCCGGTTACGCTGCCCGGGTCCGAAATCTTCACGTCGTTGCAGACCGGCGTGATCGACGCGACGGAGTGGGTCGGTCCGTACAACGACGTCGCTTTCGGGCTGCCGAAGGCGGCCCGCTATTACTACTATCCGGGCTGGCAGGAGCCGGGGCCGACGCTCGAAGCCATCGTCAACAAGGACGCCTGGAACGCGTTGCCCGACGACCTCAAAGCGATCGTCGAGATCGCCGCGCAGTCGGTCAACTCGGACATGCTTGCCGAGTTCGTGCACGGCAACACGACGGCGCTCATGCAGCTCAAGGACGACCCGAACGTAGAGGTCCGCGCCTTTCCCGCGGATGTCGTCGAGCTGCTCGAAGGCTATGCGGAAGAAGTCATCGCCGAACTCGTCGCGGCCGACCCCGCGGCGGCGAAAATCCATGCGTCCTATGCCGCGTACCGGGACGCCGCCCGCGAGTGGCAGCGCGTCAGCGAAGAGGCCTACCTCGGCAGCCGGGGCTGACGCGACGCCATGCACCGGCATCTGGAGTACCGCCTCCGCGTCGAGCGCATCGGCGCCGAGGCGGAGCCCCTGTGCATCGTCGACAACTTCGTGTCCGACCCGGAGTCGCTACGCGAGCTGGCGATGCAGGGCAGGCGGCCCGCTCCGGATGCCGGCCTGTATCCCGGCATCCGGGCTCCCGCACCCGAGGCTTACTGCGCGCTTCTGGCCGACACGCTGACCGATCTGGCCGGCGAAGTATTCGGCATCCGGCCGGCGGGCACGGCGACGCTCGACAGCTTCTTTTCGATGGTGTCGATACCGCCGTCGCAACTCAAGCCCGCGCAGCGCATCCCGCACTTCGACCAGCCGCGGCAAACCGACCTCGCGGTGATGCACTACCTGTGCGGACCGGAGCACGGCGGAACCTCCTTCTATCGGCATCGCTCGTCACGCTTCGAATACGTCGACGAGCTGCGCATGCCGGGCTATCACCGGAAACTCGAGGCGGAGTTCCGCGAGCACGGCCTGCCCGAACCGCCCGCGTACATCTGCGGCGATACCGAACTCTTCGAGCGCATCCATACCGTCGATGCCGCGTGGAACCGGATGGCGGTGTACCGAACCAGTTCGCTACACTCGGGAGACATCGCGCCCGGCTACAGCTTCGACACGAACCCGTTGACCGGGCGCTTTACGATTGCGTCGTTCTGGCGGACAGGCCTGTGACACAACCGCAACTGACAACGAAGCGCCTGCTGCTGCGGCGCTACGAGCCGGCCGACGCCGCGGCCGTCCAGCGCCTTGCCGGCGACCGCGCGATCGCGGATACCACGCTGAACATCCCGCATCCCTACGAGGACGGCATGGCGGAGGCGTGGATAGGGCAGACGCACGCGCAGTTTGCGGCGGGCGCGCGCGCGACCTTCGCCATCCTGAACAGGGACTCCGACGAGTTGCTGGGCACGGTTTCGCTCGGCATCGATAAGGCGGCTAACGCGGCGGTCCTCGGCTACTGGATCGGCAAGCCCTACTGGAACCGGGGTTATGCGACCGAGGCCAGCGAGCGCCTCGTGGCCTGGGGCTTCGAGGCGCTGGGACTCAACCGTATCCACTCGTCGCATCTGACGCGCAATCCGGCCTCCGGTGCCGTCATGCGCAAGATCGGGCTCGTGCACGAGGGCACGGCGCGCGAGGCCGTGCTGAAGTGGGAACGCTACGAAGACCTCGAGCTATATGCGCTGCTGCGGCGCGACTGGCAGGCGCCGCCCGGAGACGCCTGATGCGTCGCCGACGCTAGCGTTCCGGCCGTGCGTGCGCGGGACCGCGAAACACGGCGTTCATGAAAATCACGTTGAGTCCATCGAGGTAAGCCCGGACGTTCGGGTCCTCCGTAAACGCCACGACGAAACCGTCGCCCTGCGGTTGGGCGACCGCGAACGGCTTGAACGCATACTGCTTCCGGTTCTCCTCCCACATGTAGCCGCTCGCGAGAACGTCGTCGGGTCCGTCGAAGCGGGCCACGTTGACGCCCTTGTCCAGACGCACAGGCGTGTAGATGTCCGCGCCGCGCGCCAGTACGTTGACGCGCTTGCTCACGCCCGCGCCGAGCCAGTGATCTTCGTCGACTATAGCCTTGAGCAGCACGCCGCCCAGCGTATCCGGACTCGCCTCGAGCGGTGTCGTCAGCACCTCCAACTCCTCGATGCTGGTCAGGTAGCTTCCCTCGACGGTCGCTTTCTGTTCGTCTTCGTCGTCGCCGTCCGCTTCTTCGGACGCCGACTCCGTAACGGCGGCGTCGACCACGCGGTCCTCGCGGCGAATGCTCACGAGGTCGACGGCCGGATCGGCGAGATAGCTCGTGGCATTGCCGAGCGCAATCAGGACACCGCCGCGATCGACCCATCGACGCAGATTGTCGGCGGCATCCTCGCCGAGCACGCTCCTGTAGCCGTCCCGCGTCTCGGGCAGGATCAGCACGTCGTAGCGCCGCAGATCCGCGTCGACCAGCCGCCGGCTGCGGATTGCGGTGACCGGATAGTCGAACTGCCGTTCGATGACGAAACGCGTGTTGCCGGCGCTGTACTGATTCGTGGGCTCGTCCCAGGCAATCGCCACGCGCGGGGCGTTCATGCGGACAACTCGATAGCTGCCGAAGCTGGGACCTTCGGTCACCCAGCTGTCGTCGACGGCCACGATGTCGGCGCCGGTCGTCGCCGCCAGCTCGGCGAGAATCGTTCTGAGTTCGGGCGGATTGTCGGCCGCATCGAAAATCAGCGTACCGCCCGGCCAGGAGACCGTCCCCTGGCCGAAGGGCAGATCGCTGCTCTTGACGGTCAGGCCGCGGCGATGCGCGTGCGCCAGGAGGCGCACCGCCGACGCATCGCCCCAGCGGACCAGGTACGCCACCGCGCCGGCCGGACCGCCGAGCTCGCCCGGCTGAACCAGCTCCGGCCCTGCGGGAACGAGACTGCCCGTCGGCATCCGGTCGCAAGTGGCGACGGTCACGTTCATCATCAGCGGCAGCGACCACGCGGTAACGTCATAGATTTCGTCCGGCAGGGCTTTGGCGCGCTTGCGCTCCTGCTCCGCGAGAAAGCCGGCGTCCATCGGCACGTCCGGGTCGAGCAGCGTCCGCAGCAGGCGCTTCGCCGGCTGCGCGAGGTCTATCGCGTAACTGCCCGGACCGTAGTCTTCGCCGCAGGCCCGAAATCCACCCCTCGTCGTCTGCACTTCGGCGCCCTGGCGCACCAGCAGCCCGGCAAGCTTGTCGGCGCCCGCCTGATCGGACTGCGCCGGGATGATGTACGCGCCCGGACGTTCGCGCCGGCCTTCCTCGATCGCGCTGACCTGATACGCGTAGAAGTCGCGCAGCAGCTGCTCGCGGTTGCTGGCCACGGTTTCCGCCGTCGCCAGCGAGGTCACGAACTGATTGCGGATCGTCTCCCGGTAGCTGAGTTCGCTGCCGTCGTAACGGCGCACGACGAGCCCGCGCGCCGATCCCTGCTCATAGGTCATCGCGACGCTGCCGAAGTACGACGGCCAGCTCGCGCCGTAGCCGGGATAGAACGCGTCGAAGACCTCGCGCGTGAAGTAGTCGATGCCGAAACGATCGAACCAGCGCGCATTCGTTCGGCCGAACAGCTCGAGATTCGCGCGCTGTTCGGCGGCGAGATGCGGATTGTAAGGAATGGCTTCCGGCGCGAAGAAGTAGGTCCAGTCGGAGCCCATCTCGTGTGCGTCCACGAAGGCCACGGGATACCACTCCTGAATAGCGGCTACGCGGCCGCGGGTCTCGGGCTGAGTCTGCATGAACCAGTCGCGGTTCATGTCGAACAGGTAGTGGTTCGTGCGCCCGCTGGGCCAGGGTTCGTTGTGTTCGGCGGACAGGCGATCCGGATCGGGAAGGAGCCCTCTCGTCATCTCGTAGCGCAATATGAAGCGCTCGCGGCCATCGGGGTTCTGGAGCGGATCGATGATAACGACCGTATCGCCCATGATGTCCGGCACCCGCTCGTCGTTCGTGGCCGCCAGCAAATGATAGGCCGTGAGCATCGCGGCATCGGTCGGGGAGATTTCGTTGCCGTGCACGCTATAGGACAGCCACGTCACAGGCGGCTGCGAAGCGATGATCCGGTTCGCGGTCTCGCGGTCGGTCCGCCGCGGATCGCGCAAGGCCTGCATGCCGTCCTTGATCTCGTCGACGCGCGCCATATTGGCGGCCGAGGTCACGATGACGTAGTAGAGCTCGCGCCCTTGCCAGCTCGTCGCGTAGGGCACGATTCTGAGCCGGTCGGGCGCCGCAGCGGCCAGCGCTTCGAAGTAGCGCTGCGCGTCGCCGTGGTTGGTGATCCGGTCGCCGAATTCGTAGCCGAGAACGTCAACTACGGTCGGTATGGAAGCGTCGTAGCGGGCGCCGGGCCAGAAGTCGATATCGGCGGGCTGAGCGGACGCGAGGGTCAGCGACGCCAGAAAGAGGCAAAGGCGCATCGAGGCTCCTGTCCTGGGTTTTGTAATGCCGGCCGCGCCGGAGGACGCGACACTACCAGTTCGCGGGCTTACGAATCCAGCCGCGCCTTGCATTCACCATACGCGGGCGCGAAGATCAGGCAGGCAGGACGGTAACGGATATCCCGATGGTCGACACGCTCGATGCCAAACCCGGAACCAGCTATTGGATCGTCGGCGGCGCCGCGCTGCTTTGGAACCTCTTCGGTCTGATGGTCTACGTCATGCAGGTCTCGGCGACACCGGAAGCGCTTGCAAGCGCTTACTCACCGGAGCAGATCGCATTGATCGACGCGACACCGGTCTGGGTGACGTCGATGACGGCGATCGCAACGAACGCGGGCGTCGCTGCCAGCGTGCTGCTGTTGCTGCGACTGGGATGGGCCGTTCCGCTGTTCGCGATCTCGCTTGCGGCAATCGTCGCGCAGGACGTCTACATCTTCGGCATGAGCACGTCCGTCGAGGTCTTCGGCAATCAGGTCGTCGTCATTCAGGGAATGGTGCTGGTGCTTGCGGTGCTGTTTCTCTGGTACGCACGGCGCGCGAAAGGTAAGGGATGGCTCCGCTAGCAGAGCGGAGAGCTGCTGTTCGTCAGGCAGCGACCTCGACATAGTCGACATGACTGGACGCGGCGGGGATCGGCAGATTGTCGGCGCGCAGTCCTTCGAGGTGAAGCCCGATAGCCTGCCTGATCGACTCCTCCGTCTCTTCCAGGCTTGCACCCGTCGCAATACACCCCGGCAAGTCAGGCACATATGCCGAGTAGTTGTTGCCTGCCGCTTCGATCACCACCGCATAGCGCATGTCAAGGTCACTCCTTGAGTCCAGCCTGCTTCAGAATACTGTTGAGCGTCCCCGGTGCCAAGTCATCTGATGGCTTGCCGGGGACGGTGACGCGCCCCTTCCTCAACGGGTGTTTCAGTTGACGATGACTACCGCGACGTGCCACTTCGATCCAACCGTCATCATACAGCGCTCTCAATACTTCTCGCACTTTCATCCACACAGCGTGTAAAAGAAAGTGTATCCAATCTACATACAAAACCGGTCGATTTGTCTTCTATGAGCATAGCGCTACGTGTAGCCAGGTGATTCCAGGCGACCCTTGATCGGGCGCAGCGACCATCTGGGCCTCGACAACGAATTGGCCTGACAGGACACTAGCAGAGCGGGGAATCCGCGCCGCTCGTTACGCTGCTGACTCGGCGGCGACGTCCCAACCGGGAAAAACCAGAACGGCAGGATGACACCTGAGTGCCCTGGCAAGGGTCTTCGCCCTTTCTACACCGAGACGCACACGATCGTTCTCGATCGCAGAGATCGTTGACTGCGGAATGCCACTTAACTCCGCCAGTTCGTTCTGACTGAGTTCCTGCAGTTCGCGCAAAATGCGAACGGACCCCCCTGTCGAAACCTCGATCTGGCGTTCGGCAGGGCGAAAGTCCTTCATATCATTTTCTGCGATAGTCATGCGGCGTTACCTGTACGACCAACACCAGGAATTCTTCCTTCCGGATGCGGTACACAACGCGATACTGCTGGTTCAACCTCGAAGAACGATGACCTTTCCAACGTCCGCGCAGCGTCTCGTCGTTGAATCCACGAATCAATCGCAAGCCTTCGGGCCCGGAGACTTGAACGATGTCTTTCCACTTCTCGTATCTCTTGAGAATCTCGTCCGGCAGATTGCTGATGCTCCGCTGAACATGGCGATGTTCGAAAATTCGCCACATGCTTTATATGATATATACCTTATGTAGTATGTCAACGGCTGGCGTCACGTGATTCAGAGTCTCTCAGCCTGCAAGCATGTAGCCGTCAAGATACGTGGATTCGTGCAAGGTGCACGTCAGGGATTTGGTTGACTACCGAACAAATGCGACCGGGGGTGCCGGGCGCGGTATCGGCCTCTAGTTCCCGATCGTCAACAGCGTCAGCCCTGCCAGCCCGCCGGGGGTGTTGTGCGAAATGCCGCCGAAGTAGATCGTCTGCGACTGCAGTCCCGACCAGCTCACGTTGATCGTGCCGGTCGTGCCCGCGGACGCGAACGCCGGACCGTCTGCGTCGAGGTTGCCCAGATCCTCGTTGATGCCGAAAGACCAGGAAAGCAGCTGATAGTTGGAGCCCGGGCCGCCGTTCACCTCGTCGGTCTCGAAGCCGTGAATCAACACGGCATAGATTCCCGCGGCCGGGAACGACTGATCGAAGCGCTCCTGCGACGTCGCTTCGCCGCTTTCGCCGATACGCACGCAGGACACGCCATCGGGACAGTAGAAGACGTACATGTCGAGATCGTCTTCACCGTCGGTCAGCGCGTCGAACAGCGCGAAGCGCAGATAGAGCTGGTTGGCCGGGACTTCGATCTGGTGCAACGTCACGCCGTTCGTGCCGCGGAACGTGAAGGTCTTCGTCGGATCGTTGTCGACAAACCCGTCGATGATGAGCGGAAGACGCAGACCGTGCACGCGCGGCGTATAGCCGCCCGAGTAGCCGAACTCGACGTCGAACGTGAGCATGCCGCTGCCGCCGAACGTGGTGATCTCCGCCGGGGCAATGATCGATACCGGCCGGGCCGCCAGGACGCTTCGCACCGCCCGGTCAGCGCCGCGCCATACGAGGCTGCCGAAGCGCCACTGGTCGAGCGGTCCGCTCTCATAGGTCAGCGTCACGTCGAAGGTGGCGGACTCGCCGGGCCCGAGCGACAGCGTGCTCGGCACGACCTGCACGGCCATGCCGGCCGGCGGCGTTATCTCTGCCGTGTAGGTATCGCTGCTGTCGCTGACGTTCGTAACCCGGCGCGTCACGGTCTGCTGGCTTGCAAGCCGTGACATGGCTACGTTCGGTTGATTGAGGTCGGCCGGCAGAAACGAGAAGCCGGCCGTCGCCAGTTCGTCGCAGCGCGCATCGTCTACCGCGGGCGATTCCGTCCCGCAGGCGAACGCGTCGTACTCGTCGGCGCTCACCTCGTATACGAGACCCGGATCCAGCGCCGCGTTCGGTACGATGTGGCCGGAGCCGAAATCGAAGGGTATCGCGGCCGTGCCCTCGGCATCGCGCGTAACGTCCTGCCGCGCCGTCGTCATGAGCGCCGACTTGATCGCCTCGGGCGACCAGTCGGGGTTCGCCTGCAGCAGTAACGCCGCCACGCCCGAGACGTGCGGCGCCGACATCGACGTGCCGCTCAGATAGCCGAAGCTCTCGCCCGCCGTGGTGTTGACCGCTTCGGGTGTGACGCCCGCAAGGATATCGACGCCGGGCGCGGTGACGTCGGGCTTCAGGATATCGGGGACCGGTCCGGGACCGCGCGACGAGAACGTCGCAATGCGGTTGCCTTCCTGGTCCTCGCTCAGGAAGAAGCCCTTGTCGAGCACCATCGTCACGGTGTTGTCCGCGTCGAGTTCCGCGATGATCAGGTTGCCGTCGGCCTGCCCGATCATGAGCGCCGGGATGTCGGACAACGCAGGATCGCCCTGCATCACGATCGGCTCGTCCGCCAGATTGTAGATGACGGCTGCGATGGCGCCCGCATCCTCGGCGTTGGCGACTTTGACGTCGAAGTCGCAGCCGCCGCGCGCGATCAGCGCGATCGCCCCGTCCATCTCCGTGTCGTTGACCAGCGCCTGACAGGCATCGCTGCGCGTTCCGTCGCTGCCGTCTTCGAGCAGGATCGTATCGTCGTCGGCCAGCACGACGCTTGCCTCGAGCGGATCCACGTCCGCCAGCGGGGGCGTGAAGGCTGCCTCGACGGCGCGGTAGCGGCCGGCGATGGACGGCGGCTCGGTAATTTCGAGCGCCTCGCGCGACGTTTCGCCGTCACGCGACGACGCCGCCACCGTCAGGCCCCAGGGACCGCCTGCCGGCGAGCCTGTCGTCGCTACGTTGGGACCGTCGTTACCGGCTGCGACGACGGCGAGTACGCCCGCCTTCGTCGCGTTCATCAGCGCAATGTCGTCGGGCGCGGTGACTTCGAGCATCGTCGTGCCGACCGAGTAGTTGATGATGTCGACGCCGTCCGCCACGGCGGCGTCGATGGCATTGGCGAGATCCGAGGTATTGCACGACGCGCGCGTCTCGCCGGGCCGCAGCCAGCAGGCCTTGTAAACGGCCACCCGGGCGCGCGGTGCGATGCCCTCCACGGTGCCGGTCTGCGTGCCGAAGATGGACGCCGTGGCGCGATTCCCCGCTGCCGTCGTCGCGATGTGGGTGCCGTGCCCGTCCACGTCGCGCGGTGAGCGGATCTCGCCAGAGTCGATCGGCCCCGTCGCGGCCGCGCCGTCGACGAACCAGCGCGCGCCGATCAGCTTGTTGTTGCAGGCCGTCGCCTCGAAGCTGTCGCCCGTTTCGCAAATCCCGTTCCAGTTCTCGGGCGGCTCGTAGACGACGCGATCCTCCATTTTGCGATAGCGGCGGCACAGCCATTGGCCGAGCAGGGAGCTCTCGCCCCAGGTCGTCCGGCAGAGGCGCGGCCGGTCGGCCTCGACCGTGTCCTGCAAGGCCGGATGCTCGGGGTAAACGCCGCTGTCGATGACGCCGATGACGACGTCTTCGCCGGTCAGCCCCTGACCGCCGCGCAGTCCGGACTCACCGTCGAACAGGCCCAGGAACTCGGCGCTGAAGTTCGTACTCAAGGGGCGGACTTCGTCCTCCCAGACGCGAACGACCTCCGGATGACTGTCGAGTTTGTGCGCGGCGGCGGGCGACATCGTCGCCGCAAAACCGTTGAGCCCGAAGCGATAGCTGTAGATCAGCTCGGCATCGGGTCCCGCGGCCGTCAGCACGTCGCGCTGGTCGTCTTCGAGCGTGCGGGCGTAGTCCTGGATCGCGGCAACGTTGCGATCGAACTTCGGAACGGCCGCCGACGTACTCCCCGGTTTCAGGCTCACGGCGGGCTGCATCAGTTTGGCGTGGAACTCGGCGGCGGACGGCTTCGCCAGCTGCACGATGTAGACCTTGCGGACCGCCGGATCTTCCGTACCCGCGAGGCGAATCCCGAAGCCGGGACCGCGGTCGATGAGCCGCGACTCCGCGTCGGCGAGCGCCGGCACGCCGGGGACGGCGAACAGCGCCGCCGCCAGCGCCGTCACGATGCGTGTTTTGCCGAGCCCCTTCACGTGGTTTCCGATAGCCCCTGGCCAGCCAGCCGTTGCCAGACTAATTTAAGGGCTTGAATTCTCTCGCCTTATCCTATGCGGATCAGGAACGTGTCAGAAGCCCCCGAACAGCGGCAAGTTATCACATCGGCGCGTGCCGGCGTCACCCGCTGGCGAAGAGCATGCCGCGGTCCGCGAAACTCTTGAATTCGAGTGCGTTGCCCGACGAATCCGTCACGAACATCGTGGCCTGCTCGCCGGGCTCGCCCTCGAAGCGGATTTTCGGTTCGATGAGAAAATGGACACCGGCGTCTTCGAGCTTCGTCCGCAGCGCATCCCACTCGTCACGCGCCAGCACGACGCCGAAATGGCGCGCCGGAACGTTGTCGCCGTCCACGGGGTTCGTGTCGACCGCGTGATCGTCAGCATCGACGAGATGCAGCGTGAGTTGGTGGCCGAAAAAGTCGAGATCGGTCCAGCGCGACGCCGTGCGCCCGGTCGGGCAGCCCAGGAGGTCGATGTAGAAGCCGTGCGCGGCATCGAGATCGTGAACCGGCAGCGCAAGGTGAAACGGCGGTAGTTCCTCACTCATGGTCCTCTCCGAGCCAGTCGCGGGGCCTGAGGTAGTCGGAATATAGCTTCGCCTCCGGCGAACCGGGTTCGGGATGCCGGTCGTAGTCCCAGCGCGCGAGCGGCGGCAGCGACATCAGGATCGATTCGGTACGGCCGCCTGACTGCAGCCCGAACACGGTACCGCGATCGTATATGAGATTGAACTCGACGTAGCGGCCGCGCCGATAGAGCTGAAACTCGCGCTGGCGATCGCCGTAAGGATGCTGCTGGCGGCGACGCACGATCGGCGCGTAGGCCTGCATGAAACTGTCGCCCACCGAGCGCACGAAGCCGAAGGACTGCTCGAATCCCAGTTCGTTGAAGTCGTCGAAGAACAGCCCGCCGACGCCGCGCGTTTCGTCGCGATGCCTCAAGAAAAAGTACTCGTCGCACCAGCGCTTGAAGCGCGGATAGTAGTCCTCGCCGTACGGCTGGCAGGCGTCGCGGGCGGTAGCGTGCCAGCCGACGACGTCCTCGTGGAACGGATAGTAGGGCGTGAGATCGTAGCCGCCGCCGAACCACCAGACCGGATCGTCTTCGCTGCCGGCCGAAAACAGGCGGAAGTTGGCGTGCGTCGTGGGAATGTAGGGGTTCCCGGGATGGAGCACGAGCGAAACGCCCATCGCCTGGAAGCCCTGGCCGGCGAGATCGGGCCGCGTCTTCGTGGCGGACGGCGGCAGCTGGCTGCCGAACACGTGGGAAAAGTTGACGCCAGCCTTCTCGAACACGCGGCCGCCGGCCAGAACGCGGCTCTCTCCGCCGCCGCCTTCATCACGCTGCCAGGCGTCGCGGCGAAAACGGCCGTCGCCGTCTATCTGCTCGAGTTCTGCAACGATGCGGTTTTGCAAGGACAGCAGATAGTCCTTTACGTCGTCGATATCGCTCATACTCACTCCTCCCGCAAATCCCTGCGGCCCGGCACGCGGAAGTCGCGTCACGTTCGCGACGCCGCGCTAGTCGTCGTTACCCTTTGCCGGTTTCTTCTTCGCGGTCTTCTTCTTCGTTTTCTTTTTGGTCGTGCTGCCGCTCTTCTTCGCGGTTTTCTTCGTCGCCTTCTTTTTTGTCTTTTTCTTCGCGGTCTTGCGCTTTGCGGTCTTTTTCGCCGCCGCAGCCTGCTTCGTTACCGCAACTTCGTCGTTGGCCGCGGCAGGCGTCTTCTTCGCGGCTTTCTTCTTACCGCGACGTCCGCGCTCCGGCGCGGCCGCGAGCAGTTCCTTGCACTCCTCGAGAGTCAGCGATTTCGGATCGCGGTCCTTCGGCACGCGGGCATTCTTCGCCTTGTTGGTGATGTACGGGCCGTAGCGGCCGTTCAGCACCTGGATGCCTTCGTCCTCGAAGTCCTGAATGATGCGTTCGGCATCGGCTTTCTTCTTTTCCTCGATGAGTTCGAGCGCGCGCGGCAGCTCGATCGTATACGGATCGTCGTCACCGCGAATCGACACGTACTTGTCGCCGTAGCGCACATACGGTCCGAAGCGCCCGATGCTTGCGGAGACCTTTAGACCGTCCGGCGTTTCTCCGAGGGTGCGCGGCAGCTTGAACAGCTCCATGGCGTCCTCGAAGGTGATGTCGTTCATCTTCTGTCCGGGCCTCAAGCCCGCGAACTTCGGTTTCTCCTCGTCGTCCTTGGTACCTATCTGGACGAAGGGACCATAGCGTCCCATACGCACCGTAACCGGCTTGCCGGTCTTTGGGTCCGTGCCGAGCTCCCGCGCCTGCGCGACCTGCTCGCGCGTAACCGAGGCTTCCTTCTCCTCGCAGAGTTCGTGGAACGGACGCCAGAAATTGTCGAGCAAGGGGACCCAGTCGCTCTCACCGCGCGACACGGCATCCAGATCGTCCTCGAGTCTGGCCGTGAAGTCGTAGTCGACGTACTGCGTGAAATGATCGGTGAGAAAACCGTTGACGATCCGGCCGATGTCCGACGGGATGAAACGCTTGCCGTCCATTTCGACGTACTCGCGATTCTTGAGCGTGGCGATGATGCTTGCATACGTCGACGGCCTGCCGATGCCGTACTCCTCGAGCGCCTTCACGAGGCTTGCCTCGGTGAAGCGCGGCGGCGGTTCCGTGAAATGCTGTTCCGGCCGCAGCTCGTCGAGGCGAATCGTATCGCCCTCGGCGATTTCCGGGAGCAGGCGGTCGCTGTCGTCGGTTTTGCTGTCGTCCTGACCTTCCTGATAGACGGCCATGAAACCCGGCACGACGAGCACGGATCCGTTAGCGCGCAGACGGTGACCGGCCTCGGGATCGCCCGCCGCCAGATCGACGGCAACCGTGTCGAACACCGCGGGAATCATCTGGCTGGCCATCGTCCGCCGCCAGATCAACGAATACAGTTTGAACTGATCCTCGTCGAGCGAGGCCTTGAGGTCGTCGGGCGAGCGGGCGACGGAGGTCGGCCGGATGGCCTCGTGTGCCTCCTGGGCGTTCTTCGACTTGGTCTTGAACTCGCGCGGCTCGGCCGGCACGTTTTCGGCACCGTAACGCTCGGCGATCACGTTGCGAACCTCCTCGAGCGCAACAGCCGCCAGCGTCACCGAGTCGGTGCGCATATAGGTGATGAGTCCGACGTTGCCCTCGCCCGGAAGCTCGATGCCTTCGTACAGCTTCTGCGCCACGCGCATCGTGCGCTGGGTGTTGAAGCCGAGTTTCCGCGAAGCCTCCTGCTGCAACGTGGACGTCGTAAACGGCGCCGTAGGATTCCGGCGGCGCTGCTTCTTCGTAACCGTAACCGCGGTCAGCGTGCCGTTGGCCGCGTCGAGCAATGTCTTCTCGACCTCGCGGGCCGCGGTCTCGTTTTCGAAGCTGAACTGCTCGACCTTCTCGCCGCGGTAAGCGACGAGCCGCGAGACGAAGCCCTGCTCGTCCTTGCTGACGTCGGCCTCGATGGTCCAGTACTCGCGGGACTTGAACGCCTCGATCTCGAGCTCGCGCTCGACGATCATGCGCAGCGCCGGACTCTGGACGCGACCCGCGGACAAACCGCGCTGGACTTTTTTCCAGAGCAGGGGCGAAAGGTTGAAGCCGACGAGATAGTCGAGCGCCCGGCGCGCCTGCTGCGCTCCGACCAGATCGTCGGAAAGGCCCCGCGGATTTTCGATCGCGTCGCGAACGGCATGCTTCGTAATCTCGTGAAAGATCACGCGATGTACGTTCTTGTCGTCCAGCGCGCCCTTTTCCCTGAGCAGCTCGATGAGGTGCCAGGAAATCGCTTCGCCTTCGCGGTCCGGGTCCGTTGCGAGATAGAGGGCATCGGCCTTCTTGAGCGCCCGCACGATCGCGTTGACGTGCTTCTCGTTGCGCTCGATCACCTGGTACTTCATCGCGAAGCCCTGGTCCGGATCGACCGCGCCTTCTTTCGGCACGAGATCGCGCACGTGCCCGTACGAAGCGAGAACGTCGAAATCCTTTCCCAGGTATTTCGATATGGTCTTCGCCTTGGCGGGCGACTCAACGATGACGAGGTTTTTTGACATGCCTGCCTGAATGGGGTGCGAATACGCGACCAGCGACGAGCCGGCTTCGATCTTCTTCAGCCGGCCCCGAACCTTGCCGCGGTTGAATTACAGATTTCCGCGAATCCTGTCAAGAACAGGCAGCGGCGCCGTGCCACACGGCCGGGGCTCCGGGGAGCCTCGCCATACTCGAGCAGAGACTTCCTAGTGAATCGAGCCGCTTGCTTCGTCGAACACGAGATCTTCCATTCTCGCGTACGCAAGCTCCTGACCTGGCTGGCTAAACAGGACCATCAGCACGACCCACTTGATTTGCTCGACGTCGATATCGCTGGCCTCGAGCGCCAGCAGGCGGTCGACCAGGATCTCGCGCTGCAGCGGCGACAGTATGCCGATCTGCTCGAGGTAGAGAATGTAACCACGGCACGCTACGTCGAGCCGTTCGAGCTCCACCTGATTGTAGATCCGCGTGCCGTGACCGCCGGCCGGATTGAATACGATGTTTTCCTGGTGCTCCGTGAGGCCGTCGAGCCACTCCAGCGCACGCTCGATCTCGAGGTCGCCGAAGCCGGCGCGGGACAATTCGTCGCGAAGTTCGTTCTGATCGGGTTCGGGGTCTTCGTCCGTGTCGACGTAGGTCTCGAAGAGGTACATGAGCACGTCGAGTACGTTCTCTTTCATGCCAGGAGCAGCTCCTAAGTCATAAGCTTTTGAGGCGTGGCGCAAAGCTCAACGGCTATCCTTAAAGCGAGCGTAGCGGCCTCCGGCCAGCTGCTCGATGTGACCCTCAAGCTCCAGGATCAGAAGCATGGAGGAAAGCTCTCCGATCGTCAAACGCGATTTTATCCCCGGGTTTTGCAGCAATTCGTCCGCGCTGACCGGGTCGTAGCCCATCGCATTTAACAATGTCTCCTGCTCGTCGGTGAGCGCCCCGGGCAGCGAGTCGACGGGCGATTCGGTAGTCGAATCGGAAGGCTGTCCGCGCGCGACATAAGCAACGAGCGAACCGAGTTCGTTGACGATGTCGTCGCCGGTTTCGACGAGTTTCGCGCCCTGACGAATCAACTGGTGACAGCCGCGGGCCAGCGCGTTGTGAATCGAGCCCGGAATCGCGAAGACTTCGCGGCCCTGCTCGGCGGCCAGCCGGGCACTGATCAGCGAACCGCTCTGCCGGGCCGCCTCGACGACCAGCGTCCCGAGCGAGAGCCCCGTAATCAGCCGATTGCGCTCCGGAAAATGCTGGCGCCTCGGCGCCGTGCCAAGCGGATATTCGCTGACCAGCGCACCGCTTGCCGCGATTCGATGAGCGAGATCGCGATGCTGCGCCGGGTAGACGCGATCGACACCCGTGCCCATGACCGCGAGGGTCACAGCACCCGCGTCGAGCGCGGCGGCATGCGCTGCCGCGTCGATGCCCTCGGCCAGTCCGCTGACGATAGCGAAGCCGCGCCCGCCCAGATGGGCCGCAAAATCACGTGCGTTGGCCAGCCCCCCGCGCGTCGGGTTGCGGCTGCCGACGACGGCCAGCGCGGGCAGACTGAGCACGGCCGGGTCGCCTTTGACGTAAAGCGCAAGCGGCGGGTCCGCGAGATCTTCGAGCAGCGGCGGATAGTCGGGGTCGCCGGCGAACACGAGCGCCTGATCGGCCGCGTCGAGCCATTCCAGGGCTGCGTTCAGATCAGCGGTGTCCGGCTCCGCGATGCGCCGGCTCTTTTCGGCGCCGAGGCCCGAGCGCTCGAGGCAGGCGGCGGGCTGATCGACCACGGCTTCTGCGCTCCCAAACTCTGCGAGCAAGGCCGCGTACTCGTCGTGGCGCAGCCAGGCAAGCGACAGCGTCGCGCGGGCTTTCGGAGTCGCGGACATGGCTTCGGCCGTACCGGGAAAACGCCATTCTAGGCGAAGCGCCGCCATTGCGTTCAGAGCGAATGCCGGAGCATTCGCGACAATTGCCGGCGCGGCGCGGCGCCGCGTGGCGCTATGGGACTGCGGTCAGATCGGGTTGCGAACGGCGTCGCGCACGTGCAGTGCGCGCGTTGCCTCCATCACGAGTCCGTAGGAGATCTCGTCGTAGGTCCTGAAGACCATGACCGTGCCAGCCGCCTCATCGGGCAGCCGAACCTTGCCGCCGCCGATGCGGTCGCGAATCTCTTCACCGCCCTGGAACACGGTCAGAACGTCACCCTGAGCAAGCCCGTCGGCGCTGCCCCGATTCATGACGACCACCTGATACTGCCCGATCTGCGAGACGCCGCCGATCACTGCCATGATACGGCCGTCGATCTGGCTGCCCGGCGCTTTCGGGAGGAAATTCAGCGGCACGTCGACCGTGGCGGGAATCAGCCGATCGCCGCGCAGCGCTTCCTGCGCGCTGGACGTCAGCTCTATCGACGCGGGATCTCCGGCGCGGCGCATCGTGCCTTCGCCAACCCAGGTCGCGTGGTAGCCCATGACCCTGTCGTTGTCGGGGTCCACGAGCGGCTCGTCGATGTGTACGACGGAATAGCGTGTCCCGGGCTGATCGCCATTCGTACCGCGGACGTAGATCGTGTTGCCGGCGGCCGCAATCAGATGGTCGCCGCGCACTTCGAGGAGGTACGGAAGCCGATCGGCTTCGTTCTTCTCGAGGACCGTACCGGAAGTCAGAAATGCAGAAATCATTTCGAACGGAATGCTCGTCACAGCCTCGCTCAGCGGCGTGACCCGCGCCTGCGGGGACAGGCGGAGCGACGAGCCACGGGCGGTCGTGACCCGCGGCTGGCCGTCGATATAGACCAGTGCAAGCACGTCGCCCGGATAGATCAGGTGCGGATTCACGATCTCGGGGTTGACGTACCAGATCTCCGGCCAGAACCACGGATCGCGCAGAAACGTGGATGCGATATCCCAGAGCGTGTCGCCCTCCTGGACCACGTATTCCGTCGGCGCATCCGCCGCAAGCGCCGGCGTCTGCATCAGAGCGGCGCTTACCGGGCCTCCTGATGCCGCGGCCGAGGTCTGACTCGACACCGCAGTACCCGCCGCGAAGGTCAGGACGGCGGCGAGGCTGAACGTCAGGACGCGCGGGGGCATCCTGGTATTGAGAATACGCAGAGACATCGGTGGCTTGAGCTCCCTCGTTGGCGTTGAGGCCTTGAGATTTCGGGCATTGGTATAATATGTCGGCTAAAGCTGCGCGTAGCTGCCAATTACGTCACATTTCCAGCCCGGGAAGGTGCGCGACGGACCCTTTCCCCGAGCGCATTGTCAATCACCTTATTCAATAAAGTCAATTATTTAGAACACATTTGGAGACTGCGGCGAGATGCCGGTTCATAAGCCCCGTCCAGAACTGGCATCCTGACACGACGGTGCTTGTGAGCCGCCGCAAGAAATCATGGCGAAACTAAAGATTCTCGAATTCCCCGATCCCCGGCTCAGAACGCGGGCCACGCCCGTCGCCGAAGTCGACGCGCGCATCCGGACGCTCATCGACGACCTGTTCGAAACGATGTATGCCGCGCCCGGGATCGGCCTCGCCGCGACTCAGGTCGACGTACACGAGCGTCTGCTCGTCGCGGACGTGTCCGGCGACCAGACCGAGCCGCATGCGCTGATCAATCCCGTCATCGTCGAGAAGGACGGCGTCACGGTGACCGACGAAGGCTGCCTTTCGGTTCCCGGCTATTTCGAGCCGGTCGAGCGAGCCGGGCACATCCGTGTCAGGCATCTGAATCGCGACGGCGAGGAAGTCGAAATGGAGGCGGAAGGGCTGCTGGCGGTCTGCATTCAGCACGAGATGGATCATCTCGACGGCAAACTGTTCGTAGATTACCTTTCCGAAGCCAAGCGCGGTCGCATTCGCAAGCGCCTCGAAAAAGAGCGCCGCCAGCAGGCTCAGGTCGCCTGATTCGCCGCGGCGTTTGCCCGGCGGCAAGCGCCGACGTCGAGCCGTTCACCGGTGGCTGAACCCAGGATTCTTTTTGCCGGTACGCCGGCATTTGCCCGCGCGTCGCTCGAAGCGCTGGTCGCCTCGGGCCTGCGGCCGGCAGCCGTCTATACCCAGCCCGACCGGCCGGCGGGGCGCGGCCGGGCGTTGACGATGAGTCCGGTCAAGGAGTTCGCGCTTGCGGAAGGTCTCGACGTCCGCCAGCCGCGAACGCTCAAAGACCCCGACGCTCAAACGGCCATGCGGGAACTCGCGCCGGATCTGCTGATCGTCGCGGCCTACGGCCTGATTCTTCCCCAGGCGGTCCTGGACATACCGCGGCTCGGCTGCCTGAACGTACACGCTTCCATCCTGCCTCGCTGGCGCGGTGCCGCGCCGATCCAGGCGGCGATGCTCGCGGGCGATGCGGAGACGGGCATCAGCCTCATGGAGATGGAGGCCGGACTCGACACGGGGCCGGTTTACGCGACGGCGACGATCCCGATCGGCGGGCGTGAGACCGCCGGCGAACTGCACGACCGGCTGGCCGCGCTCGGCGCCGAACTCCTCGTGGACCGCCTGGGCGACATCCTCGGCGGGCGGCTCGAGGCCGTTCCGCAGGACGGCAGTCTGGCGACCTATGCCGGCAAGATCAGCCGCGACGACGCCCGTCTCGACTGGGAACAGCCGGCGGCCGAACTCGAGCGGCAGATCCGCGCCTACAACCCGGTACCCGGTGCCTGGTTCGACGCTTTCGGTGAGCGCATCAAGTGCTGGCAGGCAAGCGTGGCAGATGACGGACCGGACGCACCAGCGGGCAGCGTGCTTGCGGCGGACCGGGACGGCGTCAGTGTCGCCTGCGGGTCCGGCGCCCTGCGCCTCGAGTCGGTACAGCGACCCGGCAAGGGCCGTATCACGGGCGCCGAGTGGGGTGCGCAGCGGCGCTGGTCCGGCGTCCGCTTCGACGACTGATGCCCGGTGGCAGCTTGCACAACGGCGGCACCGGGGCCGGGGTCCGCAGGGCGGCGGCTGAAGCAGTCGCCGCGGTCGTCCATCAGGGACGTTCGCTCGACGCCGCGCTGAACGCCGTCGAAGCGGACATTGCCGCGGCGGATCGGGCGCTTCTCAGAAATCTCGCTTACGGCACCCTGCGCAGGCATTTCCGTATCGCGGAGTGGCGCCGGGAACTCGTGAAGCGGCCGCTCCGACGCCGCGACCGGATTGTCGAGAGCCTGATCGACGTCGGGCTGTTCCAGCTCGTCGGCACCCGGATTCCGGATCACGCCGTGGTATCGGCGACGGTCGAGGCGGCCCGCCTGCTCGGCCGCAAAGCCTTCGCCGGCCTCGTTAACGCGGTACTTCGTCGCTTCGTCAGAGAAGGTTTCGCCGGGCGCCCCCCGGTCGGTCGCGAGGCTCGTTACGATCATCCCGACTGGCTCGTCGATCGACTCGAGCGCGACTGGGGCGATTCCGCGGCGGCCATCCTGGAAGCCAACAACGCCCGGGCCCCGATGTGGCTGCGGATCAATGCGGCCAACAACGGCGTCGAGGCGTATCGCGGGCGACTCGACGCCGCCGGAATCGCTTACTCGCTGCTGCCGGGCCTGCCCGATGCCGTCAGGCTCGAAGAGCCCGTGGCGACGACGGCGTTGCCCGGATTCGCCGAGGGCTGCGTCTCCGTACAGGACGGCGCGGCGCAGCTTGCGGCGCGCTGGCTTCTCGCGGACGGCGGCCGACGGGTGCTGGATGCCTGCGCGGCGCCCGGAGGCAAGACCGCCCATTTGAGGGAGCTCGGCGCCCGTGTCGACGCCATCGACATCGACGGCGAACGTCTGGCCTCGGTCCGGGACAATCTCGAGCGGCTGGGCCTCGACGCGAGACTCTACGAGGCGGACGCTGCCGCCGCGCCCGACTGGTGGGACGGCACGCCATACGACCGCATCCTCCTCGATGCGCCGTGCTCGGCAAGCGGCGTCATTCGCCGGCATCCCGACATCAAGCTCCTGCGCCGCGATGCGGACATCCCCCGTCTCGCGGCGCTGCAGCAGACCCTGCTGGCCCGGCTCTGGGAGCTGCTGGCACCGGGCGGGCGCCTGCTCTACGTGACCTGCTCCGTATTCCGGGCCGAGAATCGGGCCGTCGTGGAGGATTTTCTCGCGGTGACGCCGGACGCCCGGCCGGACCCACTGTTGCCAAATAACAACATCCGCGCTCTAATGCGTCCGGACGGTCCCGGCTACCAGATATTTCCCGGTACGGACGGACTCGACGGCTTTTTCTTCGCCCCGCTTGTCAAAGCACGCTGAGTAGAGAAACTCCGGACGGCGCTTCGCGAACCGCATGTATAGCTTTTCCCCGAAACTTTTGACCGGACTGCTGGCTATCGCCGCGTGCGGCCTGTTGTGGCCGTCGACGGAAGCGTTTGCCCAGGACGAGGTCGAACGCGAAGGCTACTTCGAGGTTCGCTCGGCATCCACGACCCTGACGGACGGCGTGCATCGGCTCGACGCACGGCTGCAGCTGATCCTCTCGAGCGAAGCACTGGCAGCCTTGTCGAGCGGCGTGCCGCTCACTATCGAGCTGCAGACCCAGGTGATTCGTGACCGGCGGCTCTACCTCGACAGCGTCGATGCCGAGATCGCCGTCCGCTTCGAACTCGAGTACCGCCCCTTGAGCCAACGCTATCTGGTTCGCAACCTGAACAGCGGCGAGCAGGAGTCGTTCGCGACCCTGTATTCGGCGCTCAACAACCTCGGCCGTATCGATTCCCTGCCGCTGGTCGACGACAGCCTGCTCACTGCCGAGCGGCCGTACCGGATTCGGGTTCGCGCGCTGCTGCAGACGCAGCAGTATCCCGCGCCGTTACGACTGCTGTTCTTCTGGCGCTCGGAATGGCAACTAAAGAGCAAGTGGTTCGAATGGTCTCTCGAACGCTGAAACGCTTTCTGACGGCGCTGCTTGCCGCGGCAGGCGTGGCGCTGGCGCTGATGGCCATGTTCCTGATGGCGCAGACCGCGCAGAACTCCGACGAGTTCAATCGCCTGCACAACACGCTGCTGGTCGTGAACATCGCCGGCGTCGTGATCCTGCTCGTGCTCCTGATCGGCAACATCGGACGGCTCGTCCGCGACTACCGGACGCACGTGCCGGGCGCGAAGCTCAAAGCGCGCATGGTCGGCATGCTCGTGGGGCTTGCGGTGCTGCCGCTGATCGTCGTGTACTACTTCGCGACTCAGTTCATCAATCGGGGCATCGACACCTGGTTCAACGTCGAGATCGAAGCCGGGCTCACCAACGCGCTCGACCTGACCGATGCGGTACTCGACATACGCCTGCGCGAACACCTGATCGCCACGCAGCAAATCGGGCGCCGCCTGAGCCAGGTGAACGAGCGTCAGCTCTACTACGAACTCAGCAAGTACCGGCGCGAGAGCGGCGCCAGCGAGATGACGCTGTTCGGACCGAACAACCGGATCATCGCGACCAGCACCGACAGCTCGGAGGGCGCCCTGCCGAAACCGCTCTCCGACGAAGTCATCCTGCAGCTGCAGCAGAACCGGCCGTTCGTGAGTCTGGATCCGCTCGACGACGGCAGCTACGAGATTCGCACGGCGCTGATCGTCAACAGCCGCGGCGCGAACCCCCTGGGCGTCCTGCTGGCGCACTTTCCGGTTCCCGAGCGGCTCGGTCGCATGGCCGGCAGCGTCGAAACCTCGAATACCGAGTACCAGCGGCTCGTATTTCTGCGCGAACCGCTGAAGAGCACGTTCACCCTGACGCTCACGGTCGTGCTGATGCTGAGCCTGCTGACCGCGATCTACGGCGCCTTCGTGCTCTCGCGCCGGCTGGTCGCGCCGATCCAGAACCTGGTCGCGGGTACGCGCGCCGTTGCCGAAGGCGACTTCGACATGCGGCTGCCGCAACCGACCCGGGATGAGATCGGTTTTCTCATCAGCTCTTTCAACGACATGACCCAGCGACTGGCCGCCGCGCGCCGCGAAGCGTCGTTGAGTCAGGCGCTGGTCGAGGCGGAGCGCACCAATCTCGAAGTCATCCTGGCGCGCCTTTCGACGGGCGTCGTGGCGCTCGACTCCGACTTGAGGATCCGGACGGCGAACCAGGCGTCCGGCGCGATCCTCAACGTGGATCTCGAAAACCGCGTCGGCGAACTGCTGACGGACATCGCCGAGAACGAGCCGCTGCTCGATCAGTTCGTCGACGTCGCCCGGGTACACCTCAAGGCCGGCGAAACCGAGTGGCGCGAGCAGATCGTCCTGCGCGGCGAAGTCGGCCGCCGGGTGCTCACCTGTGCGTGCACGACCCTGCCGGGCGACGAGGACCGTCCCGCCGGCTATGTCGTCGTCTTCGACGACATCACGGCGCTGCTGCAGGCACAGCGCGATGCCGCCTGGGGCGAAGTAGCCCGCCGCCTCGCGCACGAGATCAAGAATCCGCTGACCCCGATTCAGCTATCCGCCGAGCGGCTGCGCCGCAAGTACCTCGAAACGATGGGCGAGGAGGAAGCGCAGATCCTCGACCGCGCGACGCACACGATAGTGCAGCAGGTCGAATCGATGAAGGAGATGGTCAACGCCTTCAGCGACTACGCGCGGGCCCCGGATATCGACATCGACCGCTTCGACATTGCGAAGCTTGCGCACGAGGTCGTCGATCTTTACCGCGCCCAGGAGAGCGGCGTCAGTATCGCGATTCACGTCGACCCGACAATGCCGCCGCTCGAAGCCGATATCGGCCGGGTCAGACAGATCCTGCACAACCTGATCCGCAACGCCACCGAGGCACTGGAAGGCCAGCCGGACGGCGAGATCGATCTGTCGGTCAGCGCCGGCGAGTTCGAGGGCATCGACGTCATCACGATCCGGGTCGAGGACAACGGGCCGGGATTCAACACGGCGACGATCTCGCAGGTCTTCGATCCCTACGTCACGACCAAGCCGAAGGGCACCGGGCTCGGGCTTGCCATCGTCAAAAAACTCGTTGAAGAACACGTCGGCACCATCCGCGCGGATAACCGCAAGGAAGGCGGTGCCGTAATCAGCATACGTCTGCCCGTCGACGAAGCCGCGCGCGAAAGCATGATCGCGCGGGCACCGCGGCGGACCGAAAAAAGGAGGGAAAGAGCGTGAATCAGGTATTGGTAGTAGACGACGAGGCCGATATTCGCGCGTTGATCTCGGAAATCCTGTCCGACGAAGGCTATGGCGTTACAGTCGCCGCCAACGCGGAGCAGGCGCGCAATGCGCGCAGCGCAGACCGGTTCGACCTCGTGCTGCTCGACATCTGGATGCCCGATACCGACGGCATCACGCTGCTCAGGGAGTGGTCCGACGCCGGCGACCTGAACTGTCCCGTCGTCGTCATGTCCGGACACGGCACCGTCGACACGGCTGTCGAAGCGACGCGGCTCGGCGCTTACGATTTCGTCGAGAAGCCGCTGTCGCTGTCGAAGCTCCTGC
This sequence comes from Woeseiaceae bacterium, assembly GCA_028277185.1. Classification (GTDB taxonomy): domain Bacteria; phylum Pseudomonadota; class Gammaproteobacteria; order Steroidobacterales; family Woeseiaceae; genus UBA1847. The sequence goes on along the minus strand of JANQGQ010000012.1, from coordinate 104,230 downwards.
GCACGGTCGAAGGCGCGCTGGACTCGGCGGGCAAGCAGAAAACGCCCGGCGCACGGGGTCTGCCTGCGCTGTTGACGCCGGTCGGGCGCAGCGCGCTCATGAAAGAGCTGCGCGAGAAGATCCAGCAGTACGCGCGGCACGATGCGTCGGTTCTCCTGCGCGGCGAGCCCGGCACCGGGCGCGGGGCGTTCGCGCGTTACATGCACGCGCTGAGCCGGCGAGCCGAAGGGCCGCTGATCAGCGTTACCGCCGCCTCGCTTACCGACAGTAACGTCGAAGAGCGGCTGCTCGGGCGCGAGGATGCGGCCGGCGAAGTCACGAGCGGCGCGTTCGAGCGGGCGGCGGGCGGCACGCTCATCATCGACGAGCTGGCCGATCTCAACACCAGCGGACAAAAGATCCTCATCGGCGTCCTCGAGGACGGTCAGTACCGGCGCGTCGGCGGATCCAGCCCGGTGCGGCTCGACGCCAGGGTAGTGGCGACCGTCAGCGACGACTACGAGCGCTCGATCGACAACGGCGAGCTGCGCCGTGATCTGATTGCCTGGCTGAACGTACTCAGCGCAAAGGTACCGCCGCTCCGCGACTATGCCGAGGACGTCCCGGAACTCCTGACCTACTACGTCGACAAGCTGGTCGACTCCGAAGGTCTGGCGTTCCGCCGCTTCAGCGTCGCGGCCCAGAACCGGCTGCGCAACTATCCGTGGCCGGACAACGTTCGCGAACTCAAGAACCTCGTGCGCCGGCTGTTGCTCGCAGGCTCCGACGAGGATATCTCGCTCGAGGAAGTCGAGGCGGAGATCTCCGAGGCAACGCCGCAGGACGAGCCGCTGGTCAAACAGGATCTGCTGGCGCTGCCGCTGCGCGAGGCGCGGGAACAGTTCGAGCGCGCTTACCTGCAGCAGCAGCTCGTGCTCTGCGAAGGCAAGGTGGGCCGGCTGGCAAAGCGCGTCGGCATGGAGCGCACGCATCTCTACCGCAAGCTGCGCTCGCTCGGCGTGGACTTCAAATCGGTCGGCGCGGACGACTCGTAAGTGCGGCCCTCACAACTCACGCGGCCTGATCGTTAAGCGCCCGTCGTCGTGAAAGCGCAGCCCCGGATTGCCGAAATCCGCATGGCTCAGCGTTTCGAGCTGCCTGAGCGCGCGTGACTCGGGATCGACCGTGGGGCCGGCCGGCCGGATCTGCTGCGTGGAGATGACCTGCCCCTCGAGAAAGCGTCCCTCGCCGTCGATGACGACCTTAAGGATCGGCGCGATGCCCTTGTTGCCGGCCACGCTGATGCCGTAGTAGGTCGCGAAGTTGCCCAGACTGTAGGCGATGAGCCGCCCGCGATAGCGCTCCGCCGCGCGAATGACGTGCGGCCCGTGACCGAATACGACGTCGGCACCCGCATCGACCGCCATGCGCCCGAACCGCACCACGTCGCCGCGCGGCTCGCCGAAATACTCTTCCTCGGCGAACGGCAGCCGGCTTACGCCGTCGCCTTCGGCACCGCCGTGAAACGACACGATCACGACGTCGTGGGTATCCCCGAAATGCCGGATCGTCTTCTCTGCAAGCGCATAGTCGTGCAGCAGGTTGGAGTTGCGGGTGACCGCGTAGGCGAGGAACGCGATCCGCAAGCCCGCCTTCCCGAAGCTCGCAAACTCGCCGCGGCGTCCCGAATGCAGGATGCCGACAGCATCCAGCGCCGCCATCGAGCTGTCGCGGCCGGCTTCGCCGAAGTCCCGCGCATGATTGTTGGCGAGGCTCATGAGATCGAAGCCGGCCTTTTGCAGGTGCGCCGCGTAGCGGACCGGCGACCGGAACAGGAAACACGCCTCGGGTTTCGTGCAGGCCTTGCGCGGCTCGCCGCCGTCGGCGAGAACGCCCTCCAGATTGCCGATCGCGAGGTCGGCCGTCCGCAACGCATCGGCAACCGGTGCCAGGAAGCCGATACCGTCGTCGTCGGGCAGACGGTCCTCCGGATAGTCCGTGCCGAGCATCATGTCGCCGACCAGCGCAAGCGTGAGCGCGGGCGTCAGTGCCTCGGGAGGCGGCCCGGGCAGAGCGGGCGACGCGGGAGCCGGTTCCGGCGGCGGTGGCGGCGAGGGCAGGTCCGGGGGCAAGGATTCGTCCGGCGCCTCCCCGGGCGGCGGTGTCCCGGCACAGGCTGCAAGGACCCCGCAGACAAGCGCAAGCCAGCCGCTGGCGGCACGCCGACGTGGCTTAGTCGATCTCGCGCAGCCGGACAGCATCGATCTGGGCTGCCCGCAGACGGCTGCGGAGCATGTTCAGTCTGTCGAGATCGTCGGTCGGCCCGATCCGCACCCGGTAGTAAATACGTCCGTCGATGGACGCTTTCTGGATGCGCGACTCAATGCCGTGCATAGCCAGTTCGGCGCGCCGCCGGTCGGCGTCGGCCTCGGTGCTGAAGCTGCCGGCCTGCAAAACGTAGGTGCCGGGCTGAACGACGGCGACGGGTTCGCTCGTGCCGGCGGCCTCGGGCTCCTCGGGAATCAGTACTTCCGAACGCTTCAGGAGCTCGTAAAACGTGAAGCGCTGTTCGCCGTCGTCGCCGAGCTCCGGTTCGACGCGAACGGCGGGCTCACGGCGCGTCTCGCCGTTGTCGTCCAGGGCGCTCGCGACGCTGGCCGGCTTCGGCTCGGGAGCGGCGGCGGCACTGGTTGGCTGCTCGCGGCGGTCGCTGACCCAGACGGCGGCCGCGACGGACAGGCCGACGGCCAGCCCGAACGCGCCCCAGACCCAGCCGGGCATCTCTTCGGCTTTTCTCGTGCGCGTGCTCCGGCGCTTGCGGCGTTTCGCCATTACATCGACCCCTGTTACATCGATTCGGGCGCCGACACGCCGAGGATGCCCAGACCGTTGGCGATCACGACACCCGTTGCTCTGGCCAGCGTCAACCGTGCGTCGCGCAGGCCTGGATCGTCGACTTCAATGAAGCGGTGCGCCGTATACCAGGTATGAAAATCGTTCGCGACTTCCCGCAGATAGTGCACGATGTGCTGCGGCGCACGGTTTCGCGCGGCCGTGTCGACGACCTCGGGATAACGCGACAGCGCGGACTTAAGCGCCTTTTCCTGCGGTTCCACTAGCAGCGACAGGTGTTCGACTCCCGCTCCACGGTCCCACTCGAGCCCGAACTCGCCCGCGAGCTTGGCGAAAACCGTCGCGATACGCGCGTGGGCATACTGAATGTAGTACACCGGGTTGTCGTTCGACTGCGACTTTGCAACGTCGAGATCGAAATCGAGATGCTGGTCGTTGGAGCGCATCACGTAAAAGAATCGTGCGGCGTCGTTGCCGACCTCGCGGCGAAGCTCGCGCAGCGTGTCGAACTCTCCGCTACGGGTCGACATCTGCATCTTCTTGCCGCCGCGAAACAGCGCCACGAACTGCACGAGTTCGACTTCGAGATCGTCTGCCGCGTAGCCCATCGCCTCGAGGCCCGCGCGCACGCGCGGGACATAGCCGTGATGGTCGGCACCGAGCACGTCGATCAGCAGATCGTAGCCGCGCTGGCGTTTGTCGAAATGGTAGGCAATGTCCGACGCGAAATAGGTCTTCACGCCGTTGGCACGGACGACAACGCGGTCCTTCTCGTCGCCGAAGCGCGTCGACGGAAACCACTCGGCGCCGTCCTCGACGTAGAGCATGCCGCGCTTCCTGAGTACGTCGAGCGCCTCGTCGACGCGGCCGCTCTTCGTCAGACTCTGCTCCGAAAACCAACGATCGAAGGTCACGCCGAACTCCGCGAGATCGTCTTCGATGTCCGCGCGAATCGCCTCGAGCGAGTACTGGCGTATGGCGTCGAAACCGTCCGCGCCGAGCAACGCAGCGGCACGCTGCACGAGGGCCTCCACGTACGCCTCCCGGGCGGCTTTCTTTGCGGCACGCTGGTCGGCCGTGTCGCTGGCGACGTCGGGCGGGCCGTCGTCGGGCAAGCCGTCGAGCAGTTCGTCGACGTTCGTGTCCGGCAGCTTGCCGTCGTAGGCAGTCGCGAGATCGCGAATGTAGTCGCCCCGGTAGCCCGCCAGGGGAAAGCCGAACTGAAGTCCGAGCGCCTCCAGGCGGCGCAGCCAGACGCTGACCCCGAGCACGTCCATTTGCCGGCCCGCGTCGTTGACGTAGTACTCCCGGTCTACCGGGTAGCCGGCAGCTTCGAGCAAATTGCCGAGCGTCGCGCCATAGGCCGCAAGCCGGCCGTGACCGACGTGGAGCGGCCCGGTGGGATTGGCGGACACGAGTTCGAGAAGAACCTTCGGACCGTCGCGGCGCGGCTGCCGGCCGTATGCCTCGCCCTCGTCGAGAATCCTCGCCAGCTCGCGGTGAAACGCGCCGGAATCGAGAAAGAAGTTGATGAAACCCGGGCCCGCGATCTCGACCTTCTCGATATCCGCGTCGCCTTCGAGCGCCTCGACAATCCCCGCGGCAAGCTGGCGCGGCGCGCGTTTGGCGGTTTTGGCCAGCCGCATCGCGATGTTGCTGGCAAAGTCGCCGTGCTTTGCGTCGCGCGTACGCTCGACCGTGTCCGCCGCCTCCAGGTCCGCAACGTGGTCGGCGAGATCGGGCAGTCTGGACAGGGCGCGGTCAATGGACCGGGCGACGATGGACTTCATCGGTTGTGAACTCTCGAGCGGGCGCCGCGGAGGCGGGGATTCTACATTAATTGCTTGCGTGCTCTCGAACAGACGCCGCGGGGGCGAGGATTCTACATTAGCCGACTGACTTAAAAGAGCTGCACGGGGTCTACGTCGATCGACCACCGGGCCCGGCGCGATACCTTTGCGCCCTCGAGCGCCGGGCGCAGATTGCCGAGCGCGCCATGCAGCGCGCGCCGGTCCCCGCTTCGCAGCAGGAGCTGCGCCCGATGGCGGCCGGCGCGCCTCGCCATCGGCGCATCGATGGGACCGAACACCTCGAGCCCGCCGATACCCTCGACGTATCGGCGCGCGAAAGCGAGGCAGGCAAGCGCGTCGTGGCGACGATGCGCCGAAGCGCGGACCAGACCGATGTGCGCATAAGGCGGCCAGCCGGTCGCGCGCCGCTCGGCCAGCGCGTCGGCGGCAACGCCGGCATAGCCTGCGTCGAACAGCCGCTGCCAGAACGGATGCTCGGGGTACGACGTCTGAATGAGTACTTCCCCGCGCCGCTCTTCCCGTCCGGCCCGGCCGGCCACCTGCACAATCGACTGCGCCAGCCTTTCGTCGCTGCGAAAGTCGCTGCCGAAAAGACCCTGATCCGCATTGATGACGCCGACCAGCGTGAGGCGGCGGAAGTGATGGCCCTTCGACAGCATCTGGGTACCCACCAGAATGTCGGCCTCGCCGCTGGCAGCAAGCTCGAGTGCGTCCGCCAGCGCACCTTTCGCCTGGACGCTGTCGCTGTCGATCCGGACGATACGCCGCTCCGGATAGGCCGACGTCAGGAGCTGCTCCAGCCGCTCGGTGCCTTCGCCGAGCGGCTTGAGATTGCCGGTGCACCTGGGACACTCCGACTCGATGGGTCGGCGTGCCCCGCAATGGTGACAGCGCAACTCGCCGTTTGCCGCGTGGACCGTCATTCGCGCGTCGCAGCGATGACATTCGGCGACGTAGCCGCAGCTGGTGCAGATCAACGTGGGCGCAAAGCCCCGACGGTTAAGAAACAGGAGCGCCTGGCCCCCGTCTCCGAGGTGTTTGTCGAGCGCGTCCAGCAGCGGGCCGCTCACGCCATCGCGGCTTGCGTAGCGGTTCTGATCGATGAGTCGCAGAACCGGCGGTTCGGCGCCGCCGGCGCGCTTCGGCAACGCCAAGCGCTCGTAGCTGCCGTCGTCGCAGTGCTTCAGCACTTCCAGCGTCGGCGTTGCCGAGCCGAGCACGACCGGCACGTCGCGCCGCTTGGCGCGAACGATCGCGAGATCGCGCGCCGAATAGCGCAGTCCTTCCTGCTGCTTGAACGAGTGATCGTGCTCCTCGTCGACGATCACCAGCCCGAGGTTCGGCATCGGCGTGAACACGGCCGATCGCGTCCCGACCAGGATCGCGGCCTTGCCGCCGTGCGCTCGCCGCCATGCACGCAGGCGCTCGCCGTCCGCAAGCGACGAGTGCAGCGCCGCCGGACGAAAGCCGAGTCGCGCTTCGAAGCGGCTGACGAGCTGCGGCGTCAGGCCGATCTCGGGGACGAGCACGAGCACCTGCCGGCCCCGGGCAAGCGTACTCTCGATCAGCTTGAGATAGACCTCGGTCTTGCCGCTGCCGGTAACGCCGTCGAGAACGAAGGTGCCGAAACCGCCCGATTTCTCGACGGCCGCGACCGCCGCCGCCTGATCGGCGTTGAGGACAGGCCCCGGCCGCACGGCCGGCGTATCCGCCGCATCGACCGCGGCCGTGGTCTCGAATCGGACCAGACCCTTGTCGGCGAGTGCGCTGGCGTAGCGGCGCCAGTGCGGGAGCCGCTGTGCGATTTCGTCGACCGCAAGTGCGCCGCGCTCCTCGAGAAGCGCGTAGAGCTCCGCCTGCTTCGGCGCGCGACGCGCCAGCGCGTCGATATCGACGCCCTTCCCCGCGATCGGCGCAAGTCTCTCGCTGTCGCCGCGAAGCGGTTTGCCCCGCCGCAGCATCGCAGGCAGCGCCGCGGCCATCACCTCGCCGATCGGATGGTGATAATAGTCGCTCGTAAACCGGAGCAGCCAGAGATCGTCCGCCTCGAGAAGCGCCGCCCCGTCGAGCGCCGTCGAACTCGCCTTCAGACGCTCAGGCGCCAGATCGGAGTTCGCGCTGTGCCTTAAGACGATGCCGGTTTCCTGCCGGCGGCCGAACGGGACCCGTACGCGGCTGCCGACGGGCGGTAGTGGCGCGTCGGGCGGCGCGCGATAGTCGAAGGTCGTCGAGAGCGGGACAGCGACGGCGACGTGAAGAAATGGCGGTTGGCTCAAGATCCTGAACTTTACATAAGTTGACGTCGGCGGTGTCAACCTCAGTCGGGCCGGCGCGTTGAAGACTGTAGCCTCGAACGGTAGAGCACTGTCGCGGCCAGTCAAGAGGACATTTTGCCGAAAGGGAGTTCGAACGTTGTCGGGCCAATCGAGCATGACACTGGAGACCGCTGCCCGCGCATTTGCGGTATCGTCGGGTCGCGAGGAGCAGGACGGAGCGACGACGCTGCAGCGGCAACAACGACTGAACCGCTTTCTCGCCGGAGTCGAGCGGCGGGCGCTGCGCTTCGCGGAGATCGCGGTCCGCGACCGCGACGATGCGATGGACATCGTTCAGGACGCCATGATCAAGCTCGCGCAGAAGTACGCCGACAAACCGGAGACGGAGTGGACGCCGCTGTTCTACCGGATCGTACAGAACGGCATCCGCGACTGGCACCGGCGGCAGGCGGTGCGCAACCGCGTGATGTCCTGGTTCGGCCGCGGCAAGGACGACGAGTCGGACTACGACCCGGTCGCCGAGGCACCGGACCCGCTGGCCCGGCGGCCCGAAGAGACCGTGCAGACGGACGGCGCGCTGGACGAACTCGGCGCGGCGCTCGGGCGTTTGCCGACGCGACAGCGGGAGGCGTTCATGCTGCGAACGTTCGAGGGTCTCGACGTCGCCGGCACGGCCACTGCCATGGGTATCAGCGCCGGAAGCGTCAAAACGCATTATTCGCGCGCCGTGCACAGCCTGCGCGCCGCGCTTGGAGAGCACTACGGTGAATGAGGAAGATGACGACAAACTCGTGCGGCGCGCCAGGGCGCTGTTCGACTCAAGCGTCGACGAGCTCGACGCGGAGCGTCTGTCTAAGCTCAACCGCGCCCGCCGGCGGGCGCTGGAAGAGCTCGACCACGGGCCCGCATTCGGCAGCTGGACGCGGCTCCTGCCGGCGGGCGGCGCGGCCGCGGCGGCGGTGCTGGTCGCGCTCATCGTGCTGCGAACCGACGAGGTAGCGATCGACGTGCCGATGGCGCCGGCGGCCGCGGAGATGGACTTCGAACTGTTGATCGACGAGGACAGCTTCGAGATGCTGGAGGATCTCGAGTTCTATAGCTGGATGGAACTGACCGACCTTGAAGCGCCGCGGCAGCAAAGCTGAGTATTTCCTCGTCGCGGTCGTTGCCGGCGCAGGAAGCGCTGCCGCCGAGGAACCGGGAGAGGTACCGGTCGACGAACGGGCCATCGACACGGCGTTCCTCGAATACCTCGGAAGCTGGGACGACACGGACGAAGACTGGATGCTGTTTGCCGACGACGATGACAGCACCGTGGCCGACCGGGACGAAGGCGCCCCGGATGACGACGGGTCGGCGGAGAAAGGTGATGAAACTTAGACGGCTCATGACATTGCTGCTGCTGTTCGCCCTCGGGCCGGCGCACGCCGAGGTCGCCTGGGAAGACCTGAGCGCCGACCAGCGTCAGGTGCTGTCGCGCTTCGCGGATAACTGGGAGAACCTGCCCGCGGAACGCCGCGAACGTCTCGCCACCGGCGCGACCCGCTGGCTGAACATGAGCCCGGAACAGCGGGAAGCCGCCGGCGCACGCTTCCGTGCATGGCGCGAGTTGTCCGCCGAACGGCGGGAGCTGATCCGCGAACGCTATGAGATATTCCGCGGCCTGTCGCCGGACGAGCAGGCGCGCATCCGCGAGAACTTCAAGCGTTATCGGCAGCTCAATCACGAGCGCCGGCAGCAGCTCAAGGAACGGTGGCGGCGCATGACGCCGGAGCAGCGACAGCGGCTCCGCGAGAATATGCGCGAGCGCCGGCAGCGGGCCCGGCCGCGCGACTAGGGTCCTGTCCGGCCGATTCGCCGATCTGTATCTACTTGTTTATCTCTGCAATTCTCCCGGCGTAGCTGCTACATTACCGCCGTTGCGGGATCCCGCCAGGTCCCACTGGCCAATCGATTCCCAATGGAGACAAAAATGAGAATCGGCGTACCGGGTGAGACCTACCCGGGAGAACAGCGCGTCGCAACCACGCCAGAGGTTGCCGCCCAACTCATCAAACTCGGCTTCGACGTGAGCGTGCAGTCCGGCGCCGGTGCGGCGGCCAGCTATTCGGACGAAGCTTTTCGGGAGGCCGGCGCTGAGATCGTGCCAAACGCCGACGCGATCTGGAGCGCAGCCGACATAGTGCTAAAGGTGCGCGCGCCCGACCCGGAGGAAGCGAGCCGCCTCCGCTCCGACCAGACGCTCGTTTCATTCCTCTGGCCGGCACAGAACCCCGAGCTGCTGGAAACGTTGACGAAGAGCGGCGCGACCGCTCTCGCAATGGACAGCGTACCGCGCATCTCGCGCGCGCAGAAAATGGATGCGCTGAGCTCCATGGCCAACATCGGCGGCTATCGCGCCGTCGTCGAAGCCGCGCAGCATTTCGGCCGTTTCTTCACCGGGCAGATAACCGCCGCCGGCAAGATTCCGCCCGCCAAGGTGCTGGTGATCGGCGCCGGCGTCGCGGGTCTCGCCGCGATCGGCGCCGCGAAGAGCATGGGCGCGATCGTGCGCTCCTTCGACACGCGGCCCGAGGTCAAGGAACAGGTCGAGTCGATGGACGCCGAATTCCTGATGCTCGACTTCGACGACGAGGACGGTGCGGGCGAGGGCGGTTACGCCAAGGTCATGAGCGAGGAGTTCATCAAGGCCGAGATGGCGCTGTTCGCCGAGCAGGCGAAGGACGTCGACATCATCGTCACGACGGCGCTGATCCCGGGCAAGCCCGCGCCGCGGCTGATCACGGCCGCCATGGTCGAGTCGATGAAGGACGGCAGCGTCGTCGTCGACCTCGCGGCGGAGCAGGGCGGCAACTGCGAGCTGACGGTCCCGGGCGAGGTCGTCGAACGGCACGGCGTCACGATCATCGGCTATACCGATCTGCCGAGCCGGCTCGCCGCGCAGTCCAGCCAGCTCTACGCGACCAACCTGCGTCATCTCCTGACCGACATGACGCCCGAAAAGGACGGCCGGATCGTCGTCGACATGGAGGACGAGGTCATTCGCGGCGCGACCGTATGCAAGGACGGCGAGACGACCTGGCCGCCGCCCGCACCCAAGCTGTCGGCCGCACCGCAGCAGGCGGCGCCCGAACCGGCGCCGGCGCCCGCCGAACCGGAGAAGCCGTCGCTCATGGGGCCGCTCATCGCCGCCACGCTCGGCGGTCTCGCACTGCTCGGACTCGGCGCGGTCGCGCCCGAGTCCTTCATGAACCACTTCACGGTGTTCGTGCTCGCCTGCTTCGTGGGCTATATGGTGATCTGGAACGTCACGCCGGCTTTGCATACGCCGCTCATGAGCGTGACCAACGCAATCTCCAGCATCATCGTGATCGGCGCGCTGCTGCAGATCAGTTCCGCAAACAATCTGATCATGTGGATCGCAACGTTCACCATCCTGATAACGGCCGTCAACATCGCCGGCGGCTTTGCGGTCACCCGCCGCATGCTCGAAATGTTCCGGAAGTAGACCGCTATGCTCAGCCCAGGCATCGTCACCGTCTCGTACATCGCTGCGACGATACTCTTCATCCTTGCGCTCGGCGGCCTTTCGCATCAGGAAACCGCACGCCGCGGTAACTGGTACGGCATCACCGGCATGGCCATCGCCCTGCTGGCCACCGTCTTCGGCAAGGTCACCGACAACTACGCGCTGCTGGTGGGCGCCCTCGTCATCGGCGGCAGCATCGGGCTTTTCCTCGCGCGCCGGGTGCAGATGACACAGATGCCGGAGCTCGTGGCGATCCTGCACAGTCTCGTCGGCCTCGCGGCCGTAGCCGTCGGCTTCGCGACGTTCATGGATCACACGATCGAGTACTTCGGCGTCGAGAAGACGATCCACGACATCGAGATCTACGTCGGCATCCTGATCGGCGCGGTAACGTTCTCCGGCTCGGTTATCGCCTTCGGCAAGCTGTCCGGGCGCATCGGCGGCAAGCCGCTGCTGCTGCCGGCGCGCCACTGGCTGAACCTCGGCCTGCTGCTTGCCGCGATCTGGTTCGGCCGCGAGTTCGTGCTGCAATCGGCTGACGGCACGGGCATGACGCCGCTCATCGTCATGACGATCATCGCGCTCCTGTTCGGTATTCACATGGTGATGGCGATCGGCGGCGCCGACATGCCCGTGGTCGTGTCGATGCTCAACAGCTACTCGGGCTGGGCCGCGTCCGCCACGGGATTCATGCTGAGCAATGATCTCTTGATCGTCACGGGCGCTTTGGTCGGCTCGAGCGGCGCGATCCTCTCCTACATCATGTGCCGGGCGATGAACCGCAAGTTCCTCAACGTGATCGCCGGCGGCTTCGGCACCGGCGGCGGGACCGGCGCGGCCGCAAGCGACGGCGAGCAGGGCGAGATCGTCGCGATCGAAGCCGCCGAAACGGCGGCGCTGCTGGCGAACGCGAAGGAAGTCATGATCGTGCCCGGCTATGGCATGGCGGTGGCGCAGGCGCAGCACACGGTCTACGAGATCACGAAGGCACTCCGCGCAAAAAACGTCAACGTGCGCTTCGGCATCCATCCGGTGGCGGGGCGGATGCCCGGCCACATGAACGTACTGCTTGCCGAGGCCAAGGTGCCCTACGACATCGTCTTCGAGATGGACGAGGTCAACGAAGACTTTCCCGATATAGATATTTCCGTCGTCATCGGCGCGAACGACATCGTCAATCCATCCGCGCAGGAAGTACCGGACAGTCCGATCGCCGGTATGCCCGTACTCGAAGTCTGGAAGGGCAACACGACGATCGTGCTCAAGCGCAGCATGGCCACCGGCTATGCCGGCGTGCAGAACCCATTGTTCTTCAAGGAGAACACGCGGATGCTGTTCGGCGATGCCAAGGACAGCCTCGACGCGGTGCTCAAGGCGCTCTGACGCGGGCGGATATTCGTCCGGACCGTCACGCTACCGTCATACGTTTTTCCAATAATTCGCGCGCGGGCCATCGGAGCCCGGACTCCGGGATCCGTGTTGATTTTTGTCGCGCGATGGGCACACTAGGGTCCCAATAGGGTTGCCGCGCGCGGCAAGCCCGGCTCAAAGGCCAACCGAGGTGTGCCTATGCTCGCTGGACTTGCTTCCGACATCTCGCAGCAGGTGCTGCGGACGGATGTTGCCGGAATGCCCCTCGAATGGATCGACTATCGGGAGGCCGTCCGGCTTTATCACGCCGACCAGGTCGCTTACGACTGCGGTACCCGGCTGTACACCGTATTCGGCGGTCTGAGTTCGCTCACCGGCACGCAGAGCAGCATCGACGTGAACTCGATCATCGCGACGCACGGGACTGCGAAAAGCCTGTCCCGCAATCGCGACCAGTACGTTCCACCGCTCAACAACCGAACGCTGTTCAAGCGTGACGGAAACCTGTGCCTCTACTGCGGGAATCGCTTTTCGACCCGCGATCTCACCCGCGATCACATCACCCCGATCTCGCAGGGCGGGCTCGACACCTGGACCAACGTCGCGACGGCCTGCCGCCGCTGCAACAACTACAAGGGCGGACGAACGCCGGAGCAGGCCGCCATGGAGCTCATCGCGATCCCGTTCACGCCGACCTACGCCGAGTACATCTACCTCAAGGGACGCCGCGTGCTGGCCGATCAGATGCAGTATCTGCTGGCGCACATCCCGCGCACGAGCCCGCTGCACGCGCGCCTGACCGACCATCTCGGCTCAGGCCGCGAGATCATCGACACGAATTTCCACGACTGAAGCCGACCCGCGGCGGTAGAATCCCCGATCAGTCTCGGCGATCAGGGGAACGGGATGCACATCATTCTGGGACTGCTCGGTGCGATCGTGTCGCTGCTCTACATACTCGACCGGCTTGGCATCGACATCGGCTGGCTCAATCCTTTCTCGTGGGCGCGGCGTCGCGCCTGGGCCAAAAAGTACGAAGGCGACCCGATATACGCCGTGGAAGATCCAGTGCACGTCGCGGCGATTCTCGTCGTCGGCGTCGCGCGTCTTGGCGGTGACGTGAGCGCGGAGCAGAAACAGGCCATCGTGAATGCATTCGGCAGCACGTTCTCGTTGAACGAAAACGATGCGAATGGCTTGTACATATCGGCGCAGCACCTGCTGGGCGCGCCCCAGATCATCGAGAATCAACTCAACGGTGTTGTCGACAAGCATAGCGGCGTATTCAACGCCGAGCAGTCGGAGTCGCTGCTCGGGCTGATCCGAGCGACGGTCGAAGCGCCTACCGAAACTCAGAGAAGCTTCGTCGAGTCGATCGCCGCGCGGCTCGAGACACCGGCTGCGGGAGTGTGGGGGTAGCCCCTACTCCCAGCGGGCGCCCTCGCACTCCGCGGTGTCGGCATTGTAGCGGCCGCCGCGCGCCTCGCAGTCCTCGGCGCGCTCCCAGTCTATCCACAGCAGAATGGCCCAGACGGCGAACAGGAGTAGCGTGGCTCCGAACAGTCCGGTCAACAGAACAACCAAACGCCGCTGCCATTCGGGCGGTCCCGTTCTGCGATAGCTACGCACGCTGAATCGTCGAACCTCCCGGTCGCTGCCTACTGGTTCTTGTAGACCTTGCCGCCCTTCATCACGAAGTCGACGCTCAGGAGTTCCTCGATGTTTTCGAGCGGCGAGCCGTCGACGGCAATGATGTCGGCGAACTTGCCGGCTTCGATCGTTCCGAGGTCTTCGCTGCGATCGATGAGGTCGGCCGCGTTGATCGTCGCAGTGACGAGAACGTCCATCTCGGACATCCCGTTCTCGACCATCAGCAGCGCCTCCTCGGCGTTGGTGCCGTGCTTCGAAACGCCGCTGTCGGTGCCGTACGCAACGCGCACGCCGGCCTCGTGGGCGCGCCGGAAAGAACCGGCCATGTCGTTGCCGACACGAATGGCCTTGTCGCGAATCGCCGCGCTCATGAAGTCCCGTTCCACGGCAGCGGTCGCTACGGTCTTGCCGGCAAGCAGCGTGGGAACGAGATAGGCACCGGTCTCGAGGAACAGCTCGATTGCCCGGTCGCTCGTGTAGCTGCCGTGTTCGATACTGTGAACGCCCGCCTCCAGCGCGGCAATGATGCCGTCCTCTTCGTGCGCATGCGCCGCAACCTTGCGCCCCATCCGGGCCGCGGCGCTGACGACTTCGCGGAGCTCGTCCATTTCCATCTGCTGGCCGGTTCCGGTCGCCCGGTCGGTCAGGACGCCGCCCGTCGAGGTGATCTTGATCAGGTCCGCGCCAAACTTGATGGCGTTGCGCGTCGCGCGCCGGCAATCGTAGGGGCCGTCGCAGATCTGCTCGGTCGTCAGGAGCTTCATGAACGCAGGCCGGACGCCGCTGATGTCGGAGTGACCGCCCGTAATGCCGACTCTGCCGGCCGCGACGATTCGCGGACCGTCGATCCAGCCTTCCTCGATCCCCCTGCGCAGGGCGTACATCTCCAGGCCGGAGTTGCCGACGTCGCGTACCGTCGTGAAGCCCGCGAGGAGCGTCCGCATGCCGAACATGACGCTCCGCATTTGCATCTCCTGACTGGACATCCTCAAGTCTTCCGAGTCGTTCGCCGGACCGAGCTCACCCTGCAGATGTACGTGCATGTCCATGAGGCCCGGGAGCACGAACGCGTCCCTCAAGTCGATCAGTTCGGCGTCTGTGCCGAATTCGCCCGGACTCACGAATCCCCGCCGGATCTCGCGGATACGGTCGTCGTCGATTACGACCGTGTGCTCGCGCAGCACACGCTCGCCAGGCACTGCGAGCAGTGAACCGGCATGGATGACGCGGACGTCGGCGACGGCGCTCAACGAAACGCCTGCGCCGAGTAAGGCAATGAAGAGTCGGACGGCGAGAGACATGGACACTCCGGCTGGATGAAGCATGCGATGAGTATAGTCGCTTACCCGGGACCGATCATGGCCGCTGCGGCGGTATACTCGGCGTCATGCAGTACCTCATCGACGCCAGCGTGTACGTATTCCGCGCCTACTACTCCATGCCGGACGACATGCTCGATCGGGAGGGCAACCCGGTCAACGCATTCTACGGCTTCGCGCGCTTCCTCGGAGACTTCGTCGAGCAGGTGCGCCCGGAGCACGTGGCCGTTGCGTTCGACGAAAGCCTCGCCAGCTCGTTCCGCAACGACATCTACCCCGAATACAAAGCCAACCGGGAACCGGCGCCGGAGGAACTCAAGCGGCAGTTCGTCATGTGCCGGCGCTTCGTCAGAGCGCTCGGCGTCGTCGAATGCGCCCACGAGCGCTATGAAGCCGACGACTTCATCGGCACGCTCGTCACGCATGGCCGGAAACGCGGTCTGCCGTCGACGATCGTGTCGCGGGACAAGGATCTCACCCAGCTTCTGACCCGCGAGGACTGCTTCTGGGATTTTGCCGGCAGAGGTCGAATCGGCTACGAGCAGGTGCTCGAGGTTTTCGGCGTCTGGCCCGAGCAGATCGCCGACTTCCTCGCCCTCGCCGGCGACAGCGTCGACAACATTCCGGGCGTACCCGGCGTCGGCAAGAAAACCGCCGCCGCGCTGCTGGCGCACTTCGGCTCGCTCGATTCAATCTACGCCAACCTCGATCGCGTTCACGAAGTCGACGTGCGCGGCGCGAAAACGCTGGGCGCGAAACTCGAGCTGCACCGCGAAGCCGCCGAGCTGGCGCGGCGCCTGACGGGAATCGCGGTCGACGCCCCGGTCGATGACGTGTCGCTTGCGCCCGCACGGCCTAAGCTCGGCGAGCTCAACGCACTGTTCGACGAGGCCGACTTCGGCATGGCGCTGCGCCGCCAGGCCGAGCGGATCGCCGACATCTACGGTGCCTGACGGGGCCGAACTCGAGGCGTCGCTGGCCGCAAGCGGCATCGTCCTCAATTCGGCGCGCCCCGTTGCGGGTGGCGATATCGCGGCGTCGTTTCGCGTCGAGACGGATTCCGGACCGGTTTTCGTCAAGACGCTTCCCTTGAGCGACGGCGACATTCTCGAAGCCGAGCGCGACGGTCTCGCCGCGCTGGCCGCTACCATGACGGTCCGAACGCCGGCCGTTCTCGCCAGCGGCATCGCCGGTGACGACGCCTGGCTGGCGCTCGAGTGGCTCGACCTTCGCAGTTTGTCCGCGGGCACGGAGCAGGAATTGGGCCGCGCGCTCGCGAGGCTGCACCGGACGACCGACGACCGGCACGGCTGGCACCGCGATAACTTCATCGGCAGGACGCCACAACTCAATGCCCGGCAGGCGGAATGGCCGACGTTCTTTCGCGACTCCCGGCTTGCGTTCCAGCTTCGCCTCGCGGCCGACGCCGGCTTCGATGGACGCCTTCAGGATCGCGGGCACAGACTGCTCGAAGTCGTGCCGGCCTTTTTCACGAGCTACGAGCCCGCGCCTTCGCTGCTGCATGGCGACCTTTGGGCGGGCAACGCGGCGGCCGTCGGCGGCACGCCGGTGATTTTCGATCCCGCCGCCTATTTCGGCGATCGCGAAACGGATCTTGCGATGACGCGGCTTTTCGGTGGATACGGACGGCCGTTTTACGAAGCCTATGACCGTGAGTATCCGCTCGACGCGGACTACTCCGGCCGCGAGCCGCTGTACCAGCTATACCACGTACTGAATCACCTGAACCTGTTCGGTTCGGCTTACTTAAGCAGGGCGGAGAACCTCATCGATCAACTCCTGGGCAAAATCCAGCGTCCGCGGCGGAATTGAGCGTCCTGTCACTGCCCCGGGAAGTCGGCCGGATCGCCGCTTTCGTCGACCTCGTAGGCCTCGCCGAGGAAGTCCTCGTCGAACAGGTAGAGCGCGGTACCCTCGGGCGCGGTGATGCGCGCGAATGCGCCCTCGAAACCCGGGTAGTCTTCCACCGGGATGCCGGCCGCGCCGACGGCCGCGTTCAGTGCCTCGCGATCGGTCCCCTTGAAACACAGCGACGGCCCGTCGAGCGCGATGCTCTCCGACAAACCCAGCGCGATACCGCCCGCGTCGAAACGCATGTGGGTGGTAGGCTCCTCGCGCACATCGAGAACCGCCGGCGCGACGGCTGCCCAGAACCGCGCCGCCTGAACCGTGTCGCGGACCGGCATCGTGAGCTCGAACCAGCTTCCGCACACGGAGTTCTGCTCATCCTCGCGGGCGGCGTAGAAGGTGCGGGCCTCGAGCATGGCCAGCGGATTGCCGTCGCGGTCGTCGAGCTCCAGTTCGTTGAAACGATCCTCTTCGAGCACGAGGTGCCGAAAGTCGAAACCGTGATCCGCCATCGACCGCGCGTGTTTTGCCAGATCGGGCTGCACCAGCGTGAGGCGCGGTGAGGACATCTCCCGGTCGTGAAGCCCGAGATTCAGGTCGCCGTCACTGACGACCGCGTAGCGATGGTCGTAAATATCGGCCGTGTCGAGCTCGGTGAAACCGAGCGTCTTGTAAAACCCGAGCGACTCGAGAATGTCGGGGGTATGCAGACCGACCTCGAGAAACCCTCCCGTTCCGCTCAACTGTCGGCTCCGGCCGCCGCCGCAAGCTCCCGGCTTCGAATGCGCGCCTCGGCAACGGTGTCCGCATCGTAGTTGGCCGAGAACTCGGGCCAGCCGCTTGCGTGCCGAACGACGAGATCCGTCAGAAGCCCGACGTGGTCGTCACGATCGTTCAGCGCGGGGATGTAATTCAGAGACTTGCCGCCGGACTCGACGAAGAGTTCGGCATTTTGCATCGCGATCTCCTCGAGCGTCTCCAGGCAGTCCACCGAAAACCCGGGACACACGACATCGAGGCGACCGGTGCCGGCGGCGCCGAGTTCCTCGATAGTCTCGTCGGTGTACGGCCGCAGCCATTCGGCGCGACCGACTCGCGACTGAAAACTCAGTACCCACTCGTCGCTCGTCAGGCCGAGCTGCTCGGTAACGAGGCGCGCCGTCTTCAGACAGTGGCAGTGATAAGGGTCGCCGTCGAGCAGCGTCTGTTTCGGCACGCCATGAAAGGAGAACATGAGCTTGTCGCCGCGGCCGTTGGCCGCCCAGTACTCGCGAATGCTCCCCGCAAGCGCGTCGATATAGGGCTGGACGTCATGATAGTGATTGATGAAGCGAAACTCCGGCACCCAGCGCCGCTGCCCGAGCTCGCGCGTCACGGCGTCGAACACGGACCCCGTGGTCGTTCCGGAGTATTGCGGGTACAGCGGCAGAACGACGAGACGGCGGGCGCCGCGCGCGTGCAACGCCTCGAGCGCGTCGGGAATGGACGGGTTGCCGTAGGACATGCCCAGGGCAACGTGGATGTTGCCCGCCGCGCGGCGCCTGAGTTCCTTCTCTATGCCGGCGGCCAGCGAATTGCAGTAGACGAGGAGCGGCGACCCGGCGTCGGTCCAGATCTCCTGGTAGGCCTTCGCCGACCTGGACGGCCGGATTCTCAGGATCACACCGTTGAGTATCAGCCACCAAAGCGGGCGCGGCAGCTCCACGATACGCGGATCCCAGAGGAATTCGGCGAGATAGCGGCGCACGGCCGCCGTCGTCGGAGCGTCGGGTGTCCCAAGGTTGACGACGAGTACGCCGAGGGCGTCGTCGTCGCCGTGACGGTACATTGGGTCGGCGCGGTAGGTGGGCATGGTCGGCGGCCGGACAGGGCTCGTAGATCAAACCGGTAACCGTACTCCAATGCTGGCGGAGTCGCCACCGAACGCTTATCGGGGCCGCTATACTGCGTTGTTTCCATTCGTAACCGGAGCCGGGATGAAGCTCATGTCAACGGACGAAACCCCGCCGGATGACACGGCGGATCGCTGGACGCTGCTCCGCGACGCCGGGGTCCTGCAGATCAAACTCGTCGTCGACGGCCTGAGAGACCTGCTGCTGGTGCCGGCCTCGCTGATCGCGGCGGCCGTCAGCCTGCTGAACAGCCGGGACGGGCGCGCCGGACCGCAATTCTACGAGCTGCTGTCGCTCGGCCGCCGCAGCGAACGCGCGATCAACCTGTTCGGCGCCTGCGACAACGCACCGGAATCCGTGAAGCGCAAGGAGGCGGTCCGCGACCTGAGCCTCGACGATCTGGTCCGGCGGGTCGAGACCTTCGTCGTCGACGAGTACCGACAGGGCGGCGTGACGGCTCAGGCCAAGGATCGGATCGACAAAGCGCTCGATACCCTGCAGGAAACCCTCAACGAAAGGCGGGCACCGCGCAAGACGCCCTAACGCGCCGTCGGCGCGGCTTCGAGTATCGCCGCGACACCCATCCCGCCGGCCGTACAGACCGACACCAAGCCGCGACCGCTGCCCTGCTCGTTCAGGAGTTTTGCAAGCGTCGCGATGATGCGTGCCCCGGTAGCCGCGAACGGATGGCCGATCGCTATGCTGCCGCCCTTGACGTTGAGCCGCGCCAGATCGATCGGCCCCATGGGTTCGTTGCGACCGAGCCGCTCGCGACAGAAATCTGCCGACTGCCAGGCCTTCAGAGTCGCAATGGTCTGCGCAGCGAACGCTTCATGGATCTCGTAGAAGTCGAAGTCCTGAAGCGACAGGTCTGCCTGCTTCAGCATGTCGGACACGGCATAGGCGGGAGCCATGAGCAGGCCTTCGTCGTTGACGAAGTCGACCGCGGCCACCTTCGCGAACGTCAGATACGCGAGGATGGGCAGGTTCTTCTTGCGGGCCCAGTCCTCCGATGCGAGGAGTATCGCCGCGGCACCGTCGGTCAGCGGCGTGCTGTTGCCCGCGGTCATGGTCGCGTTCTCCTTCTTCGAGAACACCGGCTTGAGCTTCGAGAGCTTCTCGAAGGACGTATCGCGACGAATGTTGTTGTCTTCCTCCGCGCCCATGAACGGCACGACGAGGTCCTCGTACCAGCCGGCGTCGTAGGCCGCCGCCGCTTTCATGTGGCTGGCCAGCGCGAGTTGATCCTGGTGCTCGCGGGGAATCTCCCACTCCTCGGCCGTGAGCTCCGTGCTCTGCCCCATGGATAGTTTGGTGCGCGGCTCGGTCACGGCCGGGAACTCGGGCACGAGCATGCCCGGCCGCAGACGAAACCAGGGAGCGATGCGCGCACCGAAGCTTCGCGCGGCGTAAACGTCCAGCAGGATGCGGCGAAAACTGTCCTTGAACACGATCGGCGCGTCGCTGGTCGTGTCGACGCCGCCCGCTATCCCGGAATCGATCTGGCCCAGCGCGATCTTGTTTGCCAGCATGATCGCGGCCTCGACGCTCGTACCGCAGGCACGCTGCAGGTCCACACCTGGTGTGCGGTAAGACAATCCGGAATCCATGACGCTCTCGCGTGCGAGATTCCAGTCGCGCGAATGCTTGATCACGGCGCCGAGCGCCACGTCGCCCAGCGTCTGGCCGCGGAGGTCGTACTTGTCGACCACGGCTTTGAGCGCGGTGGTCATCATGTCCTGATTGGAGCACTGCCGGTAAACCGAATGAGACCGGCAGAAAGGAATTCGCGAACCGCCGACAATTGCGACTCGAATCGCGCGCCCATCGTGCAGCATATGCCTCTCCGTTCGTTCCGGGAAACAGACCGCGGGCAAGGGTACACCATCGCTCTGCCCAGGTTGAGCCAAGGCGATCACGCCTCCGGCTGCCGGGTGGTTCACGAAAAGGCTGCCAAGCGGCGTAGGGCGTGCAATTATGTCACCCCTTTTCACCCCGCCGGGACAGGACATCAGCGATGAGCTTCCGCGCACGATGGGGGCGGGAGACCCGAAAGCTCCTGACCCTGGCCGGCCCCCTGATCGTTAACAATCTGGCGATTGCCGGCATGCAGCTTGCCGACGCCGTCATGGCGGGCCGGCTCGGCGCCGAGTCGCTGGCCGCGGTCGCCGTCGGCGGCAGCGTCTGGTTCTTCCTGTTTACGATAGTCCTCGGCGTTAAGCTTGCGCTGTCGCCGATCGTCGCCCGCCTGTACGGGGCCGGCACGCCGGAACTCATCGGGCGCTATACCCGGCAGGGCATTTATCTCGCGATCGTTATCGGCGTCCCGCTGATCTTCCTCGTCCGGGCCTTCGTCGGCCCCGCGCTTGCGTGGCTCGGCATCGACGAGGGTTTCCGGGCCCTGACCGTCGAGTATGTCCGGATCATCGTGATCGGAGCGCCCGCCATCTTCGTGTTTCTCGCGTTTCGCTTCACGACAGAGGGCATCGGCCGGACGCGGCCGATCATGTACACCTCGATCTTCGCGCTCGTCTGCAACGTCTTTTTCAACTGGGTGTTCATGTACGGCAACCTGGGCGCACCCGCTATGGGCGCCGCAGGTGCGGCGGTCGCCAGCGCGTTGACGATGTGGCTCCTGATGCTCGCGCTCGTCGCCATCTTTCTGGCCGATCCTGCATACCGTCCGCTGGCGATTTTCGACCGGCTGTCGCCGCCGCGCCCGGAGGTGCTCTGGGAAGTTGTGCGTCTCGGCGTACCGATCTCGGTCACCGTTACGGCCGAGGTCGGTCTGTTCAGCGCTACGTCCGTACTGATGGGCACGCGCGGTGCCGACGTTTCCGCGGCCCATCAGATCGCGCTCAATCTCGCAACGACGACTTTCATGATTCCGCTCGCGCTGTCGTCGGCCATCGTCGTGCGCGTGGGTCACGAGCTTGGCCGAAGCCGGCTCGAAGACGCCCGCTACGCCGGCTGGCTCGGGATAATGAACTGCGGCCTCTTCATGACTCTGTCGGCTACTCTGATGCTCTTGTTCCGCGACTTTCTCGTCGGGCTATACATCGACGATCCGCGCGTAACCGGGATCGCACTGAGCCTGCTCCTGATGGCGGCGATATTTCAGGTCGCGGACGGCATCCAGATCGGCGCCGCGGGAGCGCTGCGCGGCTACAAGGACACGACCTGGGCGATGGTCATCAACACCTTTTCGTACTGGGTGCTGGCGTTCCCGCTGGCCTACCTCGCCGCCGTGAAGCTCATGCTGGATCCAATGTTCATCTGGGGCGGCTTCGTCGTCGGCCTGTCGGTTGCGGCGCTGTTGCTGTCGATGCGCTTCCGTTTCGTGTCGCGGCGGTCCGTAGCAGAGCCGGCGGACCTGCCGGTGCCCGGCTGACCGTTAGAGCTAGACCTACCCGCGGTTGCCCCGTTTGGGGGCAAAAATCCGAGACCGGGAAGCAGTGGTCCAGCCCACGGACCGTGGCAATCACATACACCGGCCAAAACTCCGGGAATCTGGGAATTTCTTCGTTCGACCAGTCTGACGATAAGTCATAGACTTATTGGTAACATACAAGTTACTATCAATGACGGTTGAAATTCGGGAATATCTGGAAGCGAGTGGCCGGTCACCGTTCAGCAGGTGGTTCGAAAAGCTGAATGCGAGAGCCGCAGCCAAGGTCACCAGTGCTCTGGACAGAATTGGCCGAGGACTAACGAGTAATGTAAAGCCCGTTGGCGGCGGAGTGTCTGAACGGAGAATCGACTTCGGCCCCGGCTACCAGGGTTACTTCGGCTTGGAGAAACAGTGTGGCACTGACTCGGGACTTTAAGGATACAGTAAGGGCGCGCGCTCGCCGCGATCCGAAGTTCCGCCTTGCGCTGATCGAGGAAGCCATTGAAAGCCTCATTGACGGCGACCTCGACGGCGGTAGAAGCATCCTCAGCGACTATATCAAAGCAACGATCGGGTATCCGGCACTTGCACGATTGACCGGCAAGGACACCAAGAGCTTGATCAGAATGTTGAGTCCGGGCGGCAATCCCACGTCAAGGAACCTTCTGCAGATTCTGCGCCACGTGCAGGAGCAGGAAGGGGTCAAGGTGGAGGTTCGTGTCAAGTACGAGTGAATTGCTGGTTTCTTGAAAAAACGGTCCAACACGGCGATGAACTGGCACGGGTATCCGTTTAGTTCCTTGGTGGCAATTCGATCGACGGTTACAGCAAGCTTGCTGGCAGTCATTTCTGCGGCGATCGTTCGAATACGGAACCATGATGATCGCTATGGACAGTACCGGCTCGATCCTGGTCACTGAAGTGCTTTGCAATAGCCTGGAACGTCCGTTTCGGCAATCGAGGACAGATTCGCGCAATGCTGATCGCGCAACCGGCCGATGTCCCCGTACCCGGTTGAGCGGGTTACGCGTAGCCGATCTGTACCGCGATCACGAGCGCGACGGCCGCCGCCGCAAGCAGCTTCAGAATCAGCGGAAACATGAAGCGGAACCAGCGCGTGTATGGGATACCGGCCAGACCGATGATGCCCATGAGCACCGGATTGGTGGGCACGATCATGTTCATGAAACCGTCGCCGTACAGGAAGGCGAGGACCGAGACCTGCCGCTCGATGCCGACGAGGTCGCCGATCGGCGCCATCAGCGGCATGGTCAGATAGGCCTGGCCGCTGCCGGACGACACGAAGACGTTCATGACGCTCTGGATGCCGAGCATGCCGACCGCCGAGATTTCGGCCGGAAGCCCGATCAACGGGCTGGCCATGAAGTTGACGATCGTGTGCAGCACCATGCCGTCTTCGAGCAGGAGCGAGATCGCTCGCGCGAAACCGATCAGCAGCGCTGTGCCGGCAAGTTCCGCGGCGCCGTTGCTGAACACGATTGCGACGCGGTTGAGCTTGAGGCGGGCGATGAAGCCGACCACTATCGTCAGCGCCACGAACAGCGCGCTTAGCTCGGTCAGGTACCAGCCGCGCTGCGTGATGCCCCAGACGAGCAGCAGCAGGGCGCCGAGCGTCGTCAACAACACCGTCAGCCGTGTACCGCTCATCGGCGGCGGCTCGACGTGTTCGGGCGGCTGTGCCTCCTCGATGTCGGCGACGAGACTCTTCGAAGGGTCAGCCTGCACGCGTTTCGCATAGCTCCAGACGTGGTGCACGCCGATGAGCACGAAGGGCAGATACCAGACCAGCCGATAGCCCCAGCCGGAGATGGGCTGCAGCTCGGCGACGTTCTGGGCGATGACGAGCGTGAACGGATTGGTCAGCGCCGCCCCGTAGCCGACGCCGTAACCCACGACGATGATGCCGATCGCGGCCACGGCGTCCAGCCGCATGGCGACGCAGAGCGTGATCAGTATGCCCGCCAGCGGTATGTACTCGACGGCCATCCCGATCGTTGCGGAGCCGAACGCGAACATGAATACGCCCGCGAATATCAGCATGCTGGGCACCGAGCCGAAGCGGACGATTACACGCCCGAGCAGGGCGTCGATCGCCCCGGTCTCGCGGATCACCGCCAGCGCACCGCCGATCAGCAGCACGAAGAAGATTATGTCCTGGGCCTGACCGAGAGAACGGGGGATCGCGGTGAACAATGCCAACGGCGACATCTTCGGGTGATCGTCGACGACGGCGTAGGTACCGGCAATGACGACCTCGCGCCCGGCGTCGTTGATCTCGGTCTCGAAGCTGCCGGCCGGCAGCACCCAAGTCATGACCAGCGCCACGATCATCAGCGCGAACATCAGCACCAGCGTGTGCGGCATGCGGAAGCGGGGTTTCGCGCCGGCCGGCTCGAGGGTTGCGGGTGCTACGGACTGCTCGGTCATATCGATATCGCCTGTTGTTCGTTTGCTGTTGTTGCGAGGGGCTTTGTCGCCAATCTATGCATGCGGCGCGGGTCGAATCAACTGAAACGAACGCGGGGGCACACGAATCGGCGATATACTCAGCCGTCGCCGGTCGTATGCTCGTGCCGCAACAGGAGGCTACGTTGATGCCGGACGCGAAATCGGAGAAAAGCGAATCGATGGGGAAACCTCGGCAATCGCGGGCGAATGCCCGGGCCTGCTCGACTCGATTCGGATAGAGTTCCAGCGGGTCAACGAGGCTATCGAAACCGTCGAAATCCTGGATGCGAAACCGCTGCCGTGACCAGTCCTGCGTCTGAGGCCGTCCGACCGCTTACGACAAAGCAGGCTGTCGGCTTGCTCCTGCTACTTTATCTGCTGATTTCCGTTCCGGCGATTTGGCAGATCAGAGAGCTATGCCTGCTGCAACGCGACGTCTGCGACTACCAGGGTTTGCTTGATACGGTATCGTCCAGCTGGCTCGTTGCGGTTGCGTCTGCTCTGATCATGGGGCTGATGGTATTCATCACCGCACATGTAGCGATACGCGCACGCGCCGGTACTCTCGGTATCGAAAGAGCGGAGCCTCGTCGCCGATTCAAGGTCAACGGCAGCTTGGTATCAGTCGTCGTATTCGCACTCTATGCAGGCTTATCGTTCGTGGTTTTGACGAGTGCCGGCAGCGCGCTGCAGCCGTTTGACGCTGACGACGCGGAAGCGTTTTTCTGGAGGGTCTTTTGGGCGGTTCAGGGCGCCGTCATTACACTGACGATCCTATGGCATATCAACGAATACCTCGAAAAACCCGCCTCGCGAATCGTGTTGCTCGGGCTTTTCCTTACGACACTCGGCTCCATCTACTGGATAGTGGGGCTTGTGCTTCGGTTCGGCGAGGGATTCGCTGCAGCTACATGAATTCAGGGGAAGATCGATTTCATCGGTAGCTGCTGTCTGAGCAGTATTGTCCCTCGCAGGAGCCTGTACAGCAGCCAGGGTAGAAACAGCAACGATCCGCCGTATCGGGAGTTAGCTCTCGATAGCGAGGCCCGTACGTGCCGATGCCGCCCGTGACAGCGTCTGGCCCCTGTTGCGCCGCCCTGCGCGATCTCTTCGTACCGGACTAAGGCGGCGATCGCGTGCGGCCTTGCGGATTGGGCTGCGCCCGAAATTATCGGTTCTTCGGCCGCTATTTCATATTTATCGTTATTTTCACCGATACTTACAAATTATCGGTGTTTTCCCCTATACTCTTGGACAGCATTCGTCTTGATTCGAACAGGACACCGCATGGCAACTTACGCCGTTCTAACCGGCGACATAGTGAAATCGCGTGATATCTCTCCCAGAGCGCGACTGATCGGGACCCTGAAAGAAGCGCTCGAAAAACTGAGAGAATCGCATCAGGCCGAATACAGCATTTATCGCGGCGACAGCTTTCAGATGGTCGTTCCTTCAGCGTCTGCAGCCGCTCTTGCGGCCGTAATCATTCGCTCGAAACTAATATCGCAGTCCCGCAGGAAGAGCAGCACCTGGGACACACGAATTTCCATTGGGATTGGTGATATCACCTTTCGAGGAGAAAGAGTTTCCGAGTCCGACGGTCCTGCCTTTCTGCTATCGGGCAGGGGCATGGATGAGTTGACCAGGGCAAACAGAAGACTGATTATCAAAGCGCCATGGGAACAGACAGACCGGTCACTCTCGCTGGTTACCCGTTTTGCGGACGACATAATCAGCAACTGGTCCGGCTACTCCGCAGAAACCGCATTCTATAGCCTTGCATACAACGAATCCCAAAGCGTCCTGGCAGAGCGGTTGGGGAAAAGCCAGTCAACCATCAATGGGCGTATCTCGACTGCCAGGTTGGAACTGATAAAAGCTTACATCCAACATGTCAGAGACTACGTACGCTGGGAGACAAGGGCATGAGCGTCGTCGAATTGCCACTGCTATTGCTTTTGCTCCTGGCACATATCCTCGGAGACTTCGTCCTGCAACCTTCGGCGTGGGTAGACGAGCGGTATGCAAAACACTATGCGTCGAAGCGACTCTATGCCCATGCAGCCATACACGGCGCGCTGTCTCTGGCGGTTTTGTCGTTGCTGTTGACGCTATCCTGGCAAACGGTCGCTGTCGCGGCAGTAATCAGTCTAACCCACTTCGGGATCGATCTGGCCAAGTCCTACACGCCACCCGGACGCTTGAGCTGGTTCGTTATCGACCAACTCTTACACTTGTTGGTACTCGGATGGGTCTGGCTGACGATTTCCGATCAGTGGGCCCTGGTTGACGGCGCAAGCGAATACATCGCGAGTGTAGATGCGCTTCTCGTCCTGATCGGATACGTTGTCGTCATATGGCCGTTTTCGATCGTAATCGGACTGATCTGCAAGAGATGGACGAAAGACATCGAGGGCTCCGATACCTTGACTGACGCCGGAAAGACGATCGGTCAGCTCGAGCGATTCCTGATTCTGACTTTTATCCTGGTGAATCAGTTTGCTGCAATCGGGTTCTTGCTTGCGGCCAAATCGATTCTTCGATTCGGCGATACAAAAGAGAAGAACCACAGAAAAATAAACGAGTACATCCTCGTTGGAACCATGGCGAGCTTCTCAGTCACGATTGCGTTCGGGCTTTTCCTGGCAGCGCTCCTGAGAAACCTGTAAGACCGTTACGCTTCCCTATCGCAGATCAGTAGAGCAGTTCGGTCCAGCGCCCGCCGGCGACGAGCTCCGCGCGGCGGCGGTGCCAGCGCTCCTCCGATCCGGTCATGCGGGCAAACACGTCGTCCAGTTCGTCCCTGACCGGCTCGAGCCCGGCAACGTAAACGTAGGTATTCGGGTCGTCGAGCATCTCGAGGATCTCTTCGGAACGGGACTCCAGCGCGTAGTCCCAGGCGATCGGGTCGGCCCAGTTCGGCCGCGGCGACAGCGCCGTGAACGCCTCGAACGTGTCCTCGTCGTAGTAGAGCGCGAAGTCGTCCCGATGCTCGTTCATGTAGACGAGCTCGAGCCCCGTATGTGCGCCGTAGAACAGGCGCACCTTGCCCTTCCAGTCCCGAACGTCCTGATAGATGTGCTTGACGAAGGCGCGAAACGGGGCGATGCCCGTTCCGGCACCGATCAGGATCAGATTCGCTTCCTTGTTCTCCGGCACTTCGAAGACGATTCCGTACGGCCCCGTGATCGTGACCCGGTCGCCGGCCTGCCGATCGCACAAATAGTTAGAGCTGATCCCGTCGTAGCGCTCGCCGCTGTACTCGTCGATATAGTTGACGCGCCGCACCGCGATCACGATGCGCGACTTGCCGGCCTCGGCAGTCGGTGTATCGGCGATGCTGTAGAGCCTGAAGTGCTCATCGTGGCTGAGCGCATGCGGCCCGGGCGTGATCACGCCGATGCTCTGGCCGATCGCGAAGCTGAAGTCCGCCGCGATCTCCAGCACGATTTCGCGGATCTCGGCGTCGCTTTCGTCGGCCGTGATGCGCTGGCTGGAGACGACCGTGGCCTCGTAGCGTCGTTGTTTGTCGTAGTCGTCGAGCTTCATCGTTCTGCTCCCCGCTTGGAGTCTCGTTTGAATTCGGTTTTGCGGCAGTCGCCCGTGCAGCTGCCGCAGCCGCCCCCCCGGCACGCCAGCGCGTCCCAATCGCCGTCGCCGTCCCGGCCGTCGCTGGCCTCAGGGAAGGTCCGCTGCCAGGCCCGCTGCACGAAGACCCAGCCGACGAGCAGGAAGGCGGTCAATGCGGCAGCAGACAGGAGTGTAACGATCATTGCGCGCCCAGCCCCGCGAAACCCATGAAGGTCAGCGACAGAATCCCGGCCACGAGCAGGGCGCTCGCCGTGCCTTCGACGACATCGGGCACGGGCGCAAGCGTCAGTTTCTCGCGGATGCCGGCCATCAGGACGAGCGCAAGTGTGAAGCCCACACCGGCGCCGAGCGCATAGGCCAGGCACTGAACGAAATCGTACTCGCGGTTTGTCTGGAAGAGCGCAAGCCCTAAGATCGCGCAATTGGTCGTGATCAACGGCAGGAAGATCCCGAGCGCCCGGAACAGCGCGGGACTGAACTTGCGGATGATCATCTCCACGAGCTGCACCGTCGAGGCGATCACTGTAATGAATGCGATGAGCTCGAGGAACGGCGTGCCGATCGCAAGCAGCACGTGATGGATGCCGAACGCGCAGACGGAGCTCACGAGCATCACGAACATGACGGCACCGCCCATGCGCGCCGCCGTCGCGACCTTCTGAGACACGCCGAGAAACGGGCAGATCCCCAGGAAATAGGCCAATACGAAGTTGTTGACCAGCGCGGCGTTGACGAAGATCGACCAGATCGGCTGCTCGTTCATTGCAGCGCCTCCGCCGTTTGCCGCCGCTCCCGGCGCCGTTCAAATATTCGTATCGCGATCAACCAGAAGGCCAGCGTGAAGAACCCGCCGCTCGGCAGGATCATGACGATCCAGGGCTCGAACCCGCCAGGAAGTACGGCAAAGCCGAACAGGCTGCCGGCGCCCAGCAGTTCGCGGACCGCGCCGAGACAGAACAGCGCCAGCGTGAAGCCCGCACCCATGCCGAGCGCGTCCAGCGCCGCATTTCCAACCCCGTTTTTCGACGCAAAGGCTTCGGCGCGGCCGAGGATCAGGCAGTTGGCGACGATCAGCGAGATGAATGCACCCAGCGCCTTGTGCAGGTCGAGGCTGATCGCTTCGATCGCGTAGTCGGTGAGCGTTACGAAGGTCGCGATGATCAGGATGTAGCTGGCGATCCGGACCTGCCGCGGGATGAAGTCGCGCAGCAGCGAGACGAGCAGGTTCGACATCAGGAGTACGAACGCGGTCGCAAGCCCCATGGCCAGCGCATTCATGGCCGTGTTGCTCACCGCGAGCACCGGGCACATCCCGAGCACCTGCACGAACACGGGGTTCTCCCGCCACAAGCCTTTCATGAATTCATTGGTGGACGACGGCGTCTCAGGATTCGTCATGCTGTCCCCCTGCCGCGAGCGCCTCGCGATTGCGCCGGACGGCGGGCAGCCAGCGCGCCGCGCTTGCCGCGACGGTGTTGCCGACCGCCTGCGCGGAGATCGTCGCGCCCGTGATGCCGTCGATCTCCCAGGCGTTGGACTTCGTCCCCGGTTTCACGACGGCGATCGGATTGACCAGGGCCTCACCGGCCGCGTCGAGGCGCACGTCGAGCGCCTCGAAGTTTGCCCGGTAGCGCTCGTCGGTCTCGATCTTGTCGCCGAGTCCGGGCGTCTCCTTGCTGGCCAGCACGCGCAAGCCTACGATGCGCTCGTCCGCGGGCACGTAGCCGTAGAGGATTTCGATTGTGTCGGCGTAGCCCATCCCCTCGGCCTCGATCGCCACGCCCAACAAGCGCCCCGCCGCATCGTAGCCGGCGTGGACCCGGCTGCCGTCCGACCCGGTGTCCGCGACCAGCGTGCCGGCCGCGTCGAACACGAAGGTTCGCCGCGATGCGGAACCCGGCAACACCGCGAACACGGCTTGCTCGAGCGCCGCGGCGCGCTGACGCTCGATGTGCGGCAGCGTGCCCACGTAGACGAGCGCGATGAGCAATCCGCAGCCCACCCCGATCCCCACCAGCGCGCGGTACATGGGCCAGGCGTCGATCGAAGCCGTCACGAGGACCCCCCGGAACCCGGGCGGTTCGCGGTGCCGTATACCCTTGGCCTGACGAGGCTGTCGATGTGCGGCGAGACCGCGTTTGCGAACAGGATCGCGTACATCACGCCTTCGGGCATGCCGCCCCACAGACGGATCACGACGACGAGCAGACCGATGAGCACGCCGTACAGGACGCAGCCGCGCGCGGTCATTGGCGAGGCGACCATATCGGTCGCCATGAACAGCGCGCCGAGCATGAGACCGCCGCTGAACAGCATGAAACCCGGCGGCGGATAGTCGTTCGGCGCGACGGTGTGCACGAGCGCGGACAGGAGATAGACCGTCGCGAGAATCGCAAGCGGTATGCGCCAGTTGAGCATCTTCCGCGCCGCGAGATACAGCCCGCCCGCCAGCAACAGGACCGCGCTCGTCTCGCCCGTGGAGCCGCTCGTCAGGCCCATGACGAGATCGGCCGTCGCGGTCGTCTCGCCGGCGAACTTCATCGCGGCAAGCGGCGTGGCGCCGCTGACCGCGTCGTAGACCGGCGTCGCGAACGGCAGCGTCAGAGTCGAGGACGGCAGCGTCCAGAAGCGGCCGTCGCCGAGCGGAACGAGCCAGGTCGTCATCGAGACCGGGAACGCCGCCTGCAGGAAGGCCCGCCCCACGAGAGCGGGGTTGAACGCGTTGTAGCCGAGCCCGCCGAACAGGTATTTGCCGATGCCGACGCCGGCGAAACCGCCGAGCGCGACCATCCAGGCAGGCAGACCGGGCGGCAGCGTCAGGCCGTAGATCAGTCCCGTGACGACGACGGACCAGTCGCCGAGCGTCGCGGGACGGCCCGCGGCGCGCGTCAGAAAGTACTCGGCCAGAAGACAGCTTGCCACGGCAACGCCGATCGTGACGGCCGCGACGAGCCCGAACACGTACACGGCGAATGCCGTCGCCGGCAGCAACGCGTAGGCGACGTGGCGCATGATCGTGTCTACGCTGTGCCCCGCGCGAATGTGCGGCGAGGAATCGATCTCCAGCACGCGGCCGCTGTCGCTCACGATCTGCTCACGGTTTCGACCGCCCTTCGCGCAGGATCGCCTTCGCCTGGCGAAAACGCTGGACGAGCGGAATGTGCGAGGGGCAAACGTAGGTGCACGAGCCGCACTCGAAGCAGTCCATGAGACGGTACTCGTCGGCCATCGCCGCGTA
Organism: Woeseiaceae bacterium; assembly: GCA_028277185.1. GTDB lineage: Bacteria > Pseudomonadota > Gammaproteobacteria > Steroidobacterales > Woeseiaceae > UBA1847. Next base: position 72,992 of record JANQGQ010000012.1, on the reverse strand, counting down.
CTCGCCGTTCTTCGCGAGAAGACCGAGCTGCGACGGGTTCAGGAATACCGGGCAGGCGTCCACGCAGTAGGCGCAGCGAATACAGGGATACTCCTGGGGTCGCGTACCCGTCTCCTTCGACGTGAACGCGACGAATCCGGACGTCCCCTTGGTGATGGGAACGTCGAGGCTCGACAGCGCCTGCCCCATCATCGGCCCGCCGAGGAACACGCGCGACACGTCGTCGCTGACGTCGACCTGCCCGAGCGCGAAGCGCAGCGGCGTGCCGATCGGAATCCGGTAGTTACCCTTTTTGCCAACGGCGGGACCGGTAATCGTTACGACCCGCTCCTGAATCCCGCGGCCGCGCGGCAGCAAGCGGCCGATCTCGGCAGCGGTCGCTACGTTGATGACCACGACCCCGACATCGGACGGCAGCCCGCCCGACGGAACCTCGCTGCCCAACAGCGCCGTGATGAGCATCTTCTCCGCGCCCTGCGGATACTTGACCGTAACCACCCGGGTCTCTACCGGCAGGTCGGCCGGCGCCGTCTCGCGCAGACGCTCCGCGGCATCCAGCTTATTCGCTTCGATGCCGATGATCGCGCGCCCGGCGCCCGTCGCCTTGAGCAGGTAGCGGATGCCCATGTGCACGTCATCGGACTGCTCGAGCATCACGCGGTGGTCGGTCGTCAGGTAAGGCTCGCACTCGACGCCGTTGAGCATCAGCGTGTGTATGCGCCGGTCGTCGGGCGGCCGTAACTTGACGTGCGTCGGGAACGCGGCCCCGCCGAGTCCGACGATGCCCGCCGCCTGGATCGCGAGAACGATCTCCTCGGGGCTTGCGGACTCTGCGTCGAGGCCTTCGCCGTCGGGAACCTCCTGCGACGAACCCGGAAACGGCTCGAGATAGACCGCCTCGGTCATGCGGCCGGAGATCGCGGGCGCGAGCGCGATGCGGCGCACGACCCCGCTGACCGGTGCGTGCTGCGGCACGGACATGAACCCGTCCGCGCGCGCGAGCACCTGGCCGCGGACGACTTCCTGCCCTTCGCGCACGACCGGTATGGATGGCTTGCCCGCATGCTGCGACAGGGGGACGATGAGCGCAGGCGCGAACGGGAACTGCCGAATCTCTGCCTCGCAGGTGTCGCGCTTGGCCTCGGGCGGATGAATTCCGTGCCTGAAGCTCGGGTAACGTGCAGCTAAGCCAGCCATCGCTCAGCCGTTGTACTTCTCGCCGCGGGCAATCCACTTGTCGATGTCGGCGGCGCTCCGGTCGCGCGGCAGGCCCGGGTGGATGACGCCCGCCGTGCATTTCTCGGCGGCGCGCACGAGATCGCTGTACGGCCCGCCCTCCGGATCCCTGATCACGGCCTTTTTGTCGGCGTTGTACTCGAAGATCGCCGGATTCAGCTTGACGCACTCGTCGCAGGCCGTGCACTCGTCGGTGTCGAGCCAGGGTGCCATGTAGTCGCCGGCGGCGCTGTCGCCACTGGCGGCGGCGCCGTCCGTGTCGGCAGAGGCCGGTGCGCCGGCCAGCCCGATGTCCACCGGCTCGTCACTGTCAGCGAAGCGGCCGAGGCCCTCGGCAATCTTCGCGACCGTCTCGCGGCGCACGCGCGCCTCGATCTCCGCGACCGGCACGGGCTCCTGATCGGTGCCCGCAAGCGCGCGGAGCATCTTCCAGAACTGCCGGCGGTCCTCGCAGGACTCGACCATGGCCTCGTCGAGCAGGAGACGCGACAAACGATTCTCCCGGTCGACGCTCCAGATGTATGGGAAGCGGCCCTCGCGGGACTCGGCATCGAGATCGAGAAACTCCGCCAGCGGCACCATCTTGTCGTTCCAGGTGTCCGGTGGCGCCGTTCGAAAGTGCTTACGAAAGCGCACCTCGGTCATCGCGAAGTCGGCGAAGGTCATCGGCAGCTCCATGCTCCGGCGCCGGCCGTCCTCGAGATAGTCCAGCGTGTAGACCGGCCAGTCGGCGTCGAGCTCGGGGTTGCCTTCGAGGTCGAAGCATTCGGCCGGCGTTTCGCCCTTATCGGGGTCGTAGCGGAACAGCGGATAGGCGCGCGACTCCACGGCAAGCTTCGCCTGGTGCGCGCCCATGTCGTCGCCGATGCCGTGCTCGGGCTGGCACGACGTGTACAGATTGAACAGCGCGGGCCGCCGCGCCAAAAGCCCCTCGATGAAGCCCTCGATCATGTGACTCGCGTTCGAGATAGCGCCCTGCATGACGTAGGTCGTGCGGTGTGCCATCCCGACCAGCCCGATCTCCTTGCGGATCTCCTGCTTGCCGCTGCGCGCCTTGCCGAACTGCGCCATGTCGGATACCTGACCGAAGAAACCGGAGGTGCAGGCCTGGCCACCGGTATTCGAGTAAACCTGCGTATCGACAACCAGCACCTTGATCGGCTTTCCGGACATCATCAGTCGCGACAGGTTCTGGAAACCGATGTCGTACATGGCGCCGTCGCCGCCGACCGCGACGACCGGCGGGCACAGTTTGAACTCATCGTCGCTGAACCCGGCCCAGTCGAAGTACGTAAAGAACGCGTCGTGCTCGGACGGCCGGTACTCGCCGGCGAGTTCGAGCTCCGCCTTGCGGATGGCCCTGAAGCCTTCCGCCATCTTCACCATGTGCCCTTCGAACACGCCCATCGCCAGCGAGGGCGCGTCCTGGAACAGGTGATTGGCCCAGGGGAAGGGATACGGGTTGTAGGGATAAGTGCTGCCCCACACCGACGTGCAGCCGGTCGCGTTGAGCATGCCCATGCTTGCCCTGCCCTGGCCGGTCTGCCCTTGCGTGTAGCGCCACTTGAGTCGTTCGAGTTCGCCGATCAGGCCCGTGACGCGCTTGAGCCAGGCCGGGTCGATCGGCTGCGAGCCGCGGTCGGTCTCGATCCGGTCGGCGATGCCGGCCAGCGTCACGTCGCCGCCTTCGAGGCCGTCGACGACCCGCGCGATCTCTTCGGTGTTGCCGAGATCGATTTCGCCGACCAGCTCGGCCTGCACCTGCTGCTTGAGCCCCTTGACCAGCTCGTCGATGTGCGCGACGTGCGCGGCGACGCGCGGCTGCATCAGTGCCTCGACCGTCGCGACGAACAGGTGCATGACGGTCTTCTCCGAGCAGCCCAGGCAGGCTCCGTCGCCGCTGGCAAACGACAGATAGTTGGTCTTGTCGAGCAACAGCGTCTCGAGCGCGCCGATGCGTTCCTCGAGATCGTCGAAGCGCTGGTATTTGCGCGGCGTGTTCGGCAGATCGAGCCAGAAATCCCAATGCTCGCGGAGCGTCTCGATGGAGTCCTTCGTCTGCGTCACGGGCTTCAGCGCGTCGTCGTCGCAAACGGCGACGCACTCCATGCAGCCTTTGCAGGTGTACGGATTGACCGTGATCGACAAGAGTCCGCCTTCGCCTGCCTGCTTCTTCTCGGGCAGCGTGTAGTAAGGCCGGGACAGCGCGAACTGATAGCCGTTCAGCTCCTCGCTGAAGCCGCCGAACTCCTCGGCCACAGCGTCGCGGCTTGCATCGTCCGTGTCGGCCACGGTCTTGCGAATCGCCGCGGCGAACATCGCCGACACGGGATCGCTCTCCGTCGCCTCGGCCATCTCGGCGCGCAGATGGCGCTCCATCGTGCGTACGGCTTTCGGCAGATGCTTTGCGGGCTTGCCGCTCTTCTTCACGCGGTTCACTACCGTGTCGAGCACCTCGCCGACCTCGTTGACGAGCCCCGGGATCGCCGTGTCCGGGCACACGGTGTAGCAGTCGCCGCAGGCCGTGCAGTTCTCGGCGTTCCATTCGGGATGCTCGAAGCGGATGCCGGTCATGTCGCGGAACATGGCTGTCGCTGCCGGCATCGTGCCGAGCCCGATGAACGGGTCCGTGAGATTGTCCGAACCCATGCCGCGCGAGTAGAAGTTGCCGGTCTGCTCCCAGAAGCGATGAATGTCGCTGACGCCGCTGTCGCCCTCCGGCAGGCGCCTGACCATGACCGGTATGGCGGGCTCGGGCGGCACCGCGGACACGCCGTTGCCCTTCAGCGTAAACGGCTTGTCGACGATCTCGCGAAGCTCGTCGAAACCGCGCTTGACGACACGCATGTTGTCTTCGACGACGCGCGCGCCCTTGTCCCCGAACTTGTATTCGAGCTGCGCGCGTATCGCTGTGAGCAGCGCGCGGTCGTCGAGCCCCTTCTGCTCGAACACCGGGGCCGCGCGGAAGAACGCGCCCTGAAACGCGACGCCCTGCATCCTGAGCTGCAGATCGGCGTCCGTCGCTTCCTCGCGCGCAATCCGGAACGCGTCGAGCCAGAACACACGCTGCTTCTTCTCGACGATGATCTGCTGAAACTGGATCGGGATCGACGCCCAGACGTCGGCAGGATCCTTGAGATCGCTCTGGATGATGAACACGCCGCCATCCTTGAGGCCTGCAAGCGCATTGGTGTGATGGAAGACGTTCGGGTCCGGCGACAGAACGACGTCGACGTAGTAGTACTCGCAGTTGACCTTGATAGGCTCCGGAGCCGCGGACAGATAAAACGTCGTGGGCTGGCCCTTCTTTTCCGAGCCGTACTTCGGATTCGCCTTGATGTCGTAGCCCAAAAGGTCGTACAGCGTCATCGCGAGGTTCTTGCCGGTCGTAATCGCGCCCCAGCCGCCGATCGAGTGCAGCCGGGCGGTGATGCTGTCGGGCGGCATCAGGTTCGGGTTTTCGCTGCCGCGCAGGCTGAGCTCGCGGACGTGGGGATAAGCGTCTTCGATCGTCTGCTGATAGACCTCCTGCTTCGGCGTAAACGGCTTGTCGCGCAGGAAGTCGATCGAAAGATAGAACAGACGCCGCTGGGGGCCGTCGGGGAGCATGTTTTCGACCGCGCCGATCAGGCCCTCGGGCTGCAGGTCGCGGCTGCCCATGCCGAACGAGCCCGAGTACAGCGGCGGCGCGTCGTCGAGTTTCGTGAAGCGCGGCAGATCAGGAAACGGCAGTTGACCGTTGCCGCGGCCGTTCTCCAGGCACTTCCCGATGGCGCCGCGAATTTCGCGCATCAACGGCAGGTCGCCCGCAAGCGGCTGATCGAGGCGCTCGAGCACCGCAACGCCCTTACGCCCCTTGAGCTCGGCCGCGATGAGATCCGCCGGAAACGGCCGGAACATCGTCACGCCGACGACGCCGACCTTGAGTTTGCGCGTCTTGCGGAGATAGTCGGCGACGATCTCGGCGGTCGGGATCATGCTGCCCTGACCGACGATCAGGTAGTCCGCGTCGTCGGCGCGGTAGGTCGTCACGGGCGCGTAGCGGCGTCCGGTCAGCCCCGCGAAGGCTTCGAAGGCTTCTTCCGCGATCTCGCGCACGTGATCGAAGAAGTACGGCCGCTGCGCGGCGACGCTCTGCATGTACGCATCCTGATTCTCGACGAGACCCGCCATGACCGGATTGTCGACGTCCCAGAGCTCGGGTATCCGCCGCCGGGTATCGCCGTAGATGATGCGCTGCGCCGGTGTCGGCGTGTCGATGATGTCGTCCGGACGCCCGAGAAACTCCTCGATCAGTTCGCGCTCGGGAACCCGGATCGATTCGATCAGATGCGTCGTCAGGAAGCCGTCCTGGGCGACGGCGCCGGGGGTCAGCGCCAGCTCGGCGATCCGGTGCGCGATGATGTTGAGGTCCGCCGCCGCCTGCGCGTTGCTTGCAAACAGCTGAAAAAAACCGGTGTCGTCGATGCAATGGTAGTCGTCGTGGCCCGCGTGCACGTTGAGCGTAGACTTGGTCATCGCCCGGGCGCCGATATTCAGAACGTAGGGCAGGCGTTTGCCGACCGCGGCGTACAGCGACTCGTGCATATAGGCGATGCCCTGACCCGACGAGAAGTTTGCCGCCCGCAAGCCCGTCATCGACATGCCGGCGGTCACGGCCGCCGCGGCGTGCTCGCCCTCGGGCTCGACGAAGATCAGCGGCCGGCCCGAAACGTTTATGTGCCCGGCTGCCGCCGCTTCGGCCCAGTATTCGCCCATCTGCGTCGACGGCGTGATCGGATAAGCGCCGGCCGCGTCGCTGGACTCGCGCTCGCAACAAATGACGGCGGTGTTGCCGTCCATCGCCGCGGGTTTGCCGGGGTATTTCACGGATGCTTTCTTCGACTTCATGGCTTCTCGGGTGTCAGAGTTGTCGATCGGTTAGGGTCGGATCAGGTCGGAGCGACAGGCAGCGTCGTGTGCCGCACGACCGGGCGGGCAGCGTCGCCCTTGACCACGGTACCGTCGGCTTCGAGCCAGACGATGGCGCCGGTCGGGCAGCGTTCGATCGGTTCGCGGCTCCTGTGCCGGCCGGCGTAGTCGACGACCGGCAGGTTGTCCTGCATGCGGATCAGATTCGGAGCGTCTGCCGCACAGCGGCCGCAGGCCGTGCAGCCGACCTGGCACTCCTCGAGGATGTCGTCGCCGAACTCGAGGTTCCTGCACGCGACCCAAAGCCGGTGACTCACCGCGTGAATCGAGAACAGGTCTTTCGGACAGATCTCGACACAGTCGCCGCAGGCCGTGCAAAGCGGCTCGCTCACTACGGGCAGCCCATGCTCGTTCATGACGATGGCGTCGAAGTCGCAGGCTTCGGCGCAATCACCGTAACCCAGGCACCCCCAGTAGCAGCCCTTGCCGCCGCCTGCGACTAGCGCCGCTCCGCGACAGGACGGGTGTCCGGTGTACTCGGCGTGCCGCCGGGCAACGTTGCTGCCGCCCTGGCAGGCAAGCCGCGCGACGCGCGCTTCCTCCGCGCCGGCGTCGACGCCCAGATACCTGGCGATCGCGGCGCGACCGGCTTCGGTCGATACCGTGCACTTCCCGGGCAGCGCCTCTCCGGTCACCAGCGCTTCGGCGAGGGCCCGACAGCCGGGGAAGCCGCAGGCACCGCAATTGGTGCCCGGCAGCATGCTTTCGACCGTGTCGAATCTGGGGTCCTCTTCGACGTAGAGCCTGCGGTTTGCTACGACCAACCCGGTAGCCAGGAGCAGAGCAAGCCCTCCGAGCGCGCCGGCGGCGGTCACGACCAGCATGGCTCACCTCCGCGGTTGCTCGTAATGAAAAACGACGCTACAGGATTGATTTCCCTGTTCTATACGGGCTTTCCGAGGCGGAGCTGCGGATGACCGGCGCGGCCGGCCGGCGGCCGGGGTCTGGCGGCTTAAGCGTGCTGGCCGAAATCGGCCGCGTCGCCCGCGAGGTATTCGGCCTCCTCCGGCGAGTTCTCGCGCCCGAGCAGCGCGTTGCGGTGCGGAAACCGGCCGAAGGTCTCGACGATGTCGGCATGCAGCTCGGCGAACTGCGCGATCGTCTCGAAGGTCTCGCGATAGGTTGGCGTGACCGCCTCGGCGAGCCGTGAGTACAGCGCCACGGACTTCGCCTGAACCTTCTTCGACTCGGAGTGTTGCAAGGGCATATAGAAGAATACTTTCTCGATGGGCGAGAGACCGCTGTCCTTCTTGTCCATGGCACCCTCCACGCACAGCTTCAGCGCCATCTTGTCGTGCGAGAACGCGTCGGCCGTGCCGCGGTAGATGTTGCGGCGGAACTGATCCAGCAACAGGATGAGCGCCAGACGGCCTCGCGGTGCGTTGGCCCAGTGCATCAGGCGACCGTCGGATGCCGCCTCGACGTCGTTCCTGAATTCGCGCTCTATCTCGTGATCGAAGACCGGGTCCTCGCCGAACCAGATGTCCATGCGGTGATCGATCTGCGGCGCCGACAGCGCGTGCTCGCGGAACCAGAACGCCAGGACGGCCTCGATGCGGATCTGATCCTCGTCCGTAATCGTCGCGTCGACGCTCTCGCTCAATAATTTGACTGACATCTTCTTCGAACTCCGCTGCAACACGACTGCAGCCTTTCTCTGTGCACAATCGACCGGCCGGCGCCGCCGAGTGCGAACTGCGTCACGAAAACGTGGTCCGCGGGGATTTCATAACGCATTGACGCCGTAGACTCTAGCAGATGCTGAACGCAAAGCCTGGTATCCGACTCTCATTTGCGGCGCTTGCCGGCTTCGCGCTGGCGGGCTGCGGCCCGGCTCCCGACGCCGAGGTCGAAATCCGCGAGTGGCTGGCGCGCGGCGAGGCCGCGGTCGCGGCGGAGGACCGTCGCGAACTGATGCGGATGGTCGCACCGACCTACGCGGACGGCCGCGGCAACGGCAGAGAGGAGATCGACGGCATGCTGCGGCTGCTGTTTCTTCGCCAGGACGGCATCAGGCTCATGACACGCGTCGGGGCGATCGATGTATACGGCGACTCCGCAGCCGAAGTCCGGCTGACGACGGGCGTGGCCGGCAGCAACGAGTCCCGTCTCGGCTTCAGCGCCGAGGCGCTGCGCTTCGAGTTGGAACTCGAGCATAATGGTGACGACTGGCAACTGACGGCAGCGCGCTGGGGAGAACTGGGAGACGAGCTACGCTAGGGCGCGATCGTTTGGCGCGCTGAACGAATCGGGGGAGATTCGTATGCAGTACCGGGATTATCGGGAGTGCGGATTGCAGCGGGGCTTGCTGCTGGCGGCCTGCCTCGGCCTGTCGGCCTGTGCAACGCTCGAGTCGGCCGTGGAGACCCCGTTTGTCAGTCTCAATCAGGTCGAAGTTGAGCGGCTTGCCGTCGAATCGCAGACCGTGCGGCTCGGCTTCGACGTCTCGAACCCCAATCCGTTCCCGCTGCCCGTCCGCGGCCTCCGCTATGGGGTCAAGCTGGACGGCCATCGCTTCGCGAGCGGCGATGCCGGCGGCGGCTTCACGGTGGCCGCCCAGAGCGATACGGCGTTTACGATCAGCGTCGAGCTCGATCTCCTGAGCACCGCGCCGAAGCTGATCCACGTGCTCCGCGAGAGCGCTTATCGCGAGATACCGTACGAAGTGCACGGCGAGTTCGACCTCGACCTGCCGCTTACGCCGCCCGTACCGTTCGCCAATACGGGGACGATCCGGCTGCTCGACTAGGAGCGGCAGAGCGACGGTTACGCGCGCAACCAAGACCGTCGGGGCGACAAAAGGCTCCTAAGTACCTGATATACCGTCGATTCGGCATCCCTGTTGCAGTGCAGTATGCCGCTCCCGGCTCCTGACATATACTCGGTAGTCCGATTTGCGAACGCTTAAGGGTAGGGGCCCGCCGGCGACGGTCAACGTCCGGTGGCTGCCCGGGGCTTGAGTCCCGGGCCACAGCGCGTTTCGCTTTCAACGTGAATCAAACGACCGGGGCAGGGTGCACCGCCGACGCCCGCCCGAGGGCCGCTATGACGCTATGACAGACGCGAACGACCCGACAAACTCCGTCAGGGGACTCTACGATCCGGCTTTCGACCGCGATAGCTGCGGTTTCGGCCTGATCGCAAACCTCGACGACCGGCCGAGTCACTGGGTCGTTGCGACGGCGATCAGCGCGCTCGCGCGGCTGACGCACCGCGGTGCCGTGGCCGCGGATGGAAAGACCGGCGACGGCTGCGGACTCCTGATCCGCTTTCCCAAGGCTTTTCTTCGGGCAGTCGGCGAGGAAGCGGGCTTCACGCTGGCCGATCGCTTCGCGGCCGGAACGCTGTTCCTGAGCCAGGATGCGGCCGAGGCCGACGCCGCCCGGCGGACGCTTGCCGCGATGCTCGAGGCCAACGGGCTCAACCTGGCGGGCTTTAGGACCGTGCCGACGGACCCGTCGGTATGCGGCGACCTCGCCCGGCGGACGCTGCCGCTGATCGAGCAGGTGTTCGTCAACGCGCCCGACGGCATGCCGCGCGACCAGTTCAACCGCAGCCTGTTCCTCGCCCGACGCATGGCGGAGAACCGCTTCACGGACAAGACCTCGTACGTCGCCAGTCTGTCGTCAGTGACGATCAGCTACAAAGGCATGGTGATGCCGGCCGCGCTGCCCGCGTTCTACCCGGACCTTAAGGACGAGCGCCTCGAGTCGTCGGTGTGCGTCTTTCATCAGCGCTTCTCGACGAACACGCTGCCGGAGTGGCGGCTTGCACAGCCGTTCCGTTTTCTCGCGCACAACGGCGAGATCAACACGATCCAGGGCAATCGCAACTGGGCGCAGGCGCGCGCGAAGAATTTCCGGTCGGACAAGCTGCCGGATATCAGTGAGCTCGACCCGATCATCTCGCTCACGGGATCCGACTCGTCGAGCCTCGACAACATGCTCGAAGTGCTTCGCGCCGGCGGGATGGACGTGCTCCATGCGATGCGCATACTCCTGCCGCCCGCCTGGCAGACGGTCGACGAGATCGACCCCGACGTCCGCGCATTCTACGAATTCTACAACTGCCAGATGGAGCCATGGGACGGCCCGGCCGGCATCGTGCTCACCGACGGCCGTTACGCCGCCTGCTGCCTCGATCGCAACGGCTTGCGGCCGGCACGCTACGTCATCACCGCCGACCGTCACATCACTATCGCGTCAGAAGTCGGCGTCTACGACTACGACGAGCGCGACGTCGTCGAGAAAGGCCGCCTCGGCCCCGGAGAGATGCTGGCCGTGGACCTCGTCGACGGCACGCTCATGTACAACGACGACATCCACGACGTGCTCAAGGTCCGCGCGCCATACAAGAAGTGGCTCAAACAGGGCGTGCGCTACCTGGACTCCGAACTCGTGGACACGCACACGGCCGCGGAGCCGATGGATGCCGCGACGCTTGCGTCCTATCAGAAGATGTTCAACATGAGCCGCGAGGAACTGACGGACGTCGTCGCCGTGCTTGCCAGGGCGGAGATGGAGGCGGTCGGCTCGATGGGCGACGACACGCCCATGGCGGTGCTGTCGCGGAAGGTCCGGTCGCCGTTCGACTGTTTCAGACAGCAATTCGCGCAGGTAACGAATCCACCGATCGATTCGCTGCGCGAGCGCATCGTCATGTCCCTGCAGACGAACGTCGGCCGCGAGACCAGCCTGTTCGACATCGGTCCGGAACACGGCGAGCAGATCATCATGAACTCGCCCGTGTTGTCGCAGCGCAAGCTGCGTCAGCTCCTGGGGCCGGACATGCACGCGGACAACCACCGCTTCATCGACCTCAACGTTGACGGGACGCTATCGCTGGACGCAGGTCTCGACCGGATCTGCGAGGAGGCCGAGGCGGCGGCCCGCGACGGCATCCAGATCCTGCTGCTCTCGGACCGCTACCTCGACGAGCAGAAGCTGCCCGTGCACGCGCTGCTCGCGACCGGCGCCGTGCATCATCACCTCGTCGACCGCGGTCTGCGCTGCGACGTCAACCTGATCGTCGAGACCGGCGTTGCCCGCGACCCGCACCACGTCGCCTGCCTCATCGGTTACGGCGCAACTTGCGTCTATCCCTATCTCGTCTATCAGTCGCTCTACCATATCGCGCGCCGCGGCAATATCCCGAAGCATCAGCAGCTCGGCCGCAGCTACCGGCGTGGTGTCCGCAAGGGACTCTTCAAGATCATGTCCAAGATGGGCATCTCCTCGATCCAGAGCTACCGCGGCGCTCAGCTGTTCGAGATCGTCGGTCTCGACGAGCGCATCGTCGAGCGCTGCTTCCGCGGCACCGCCTCGCGCATCGCCGGCGCTACTTTCGAGGATCTCCGGGACGATCAGGTGCTGCTGGCAAACGCCGCCTGGGACCCCCGGGAACCGGTCAGCCAGGGCGGTTTGCTCAAGTATGTGTACGGCGGTGAGTACCACTGCTACAACCCGGACGTCGTGGCGACGCTGCAGGCGTCGGTGCGCTCGGGCGACTACGATACTTACCGGCAGTATGCCGAGCTCGTCAACGAGCGCCCGGTCGCGACGCTGCGCGACCTGATGAAGGTAAAGCCGCTCGGCGAGCCGGTGCCGCTCGACGAGGTCGAGCCGGCCGAGGCGATTCTCAAGCGCTTCGACAGCGCCGGCATGTCCTTAGGCGCCCTGTCGCCCGAGGCTCACGAGGCGCTTGCGATCGCGATGAACCGCATCGGCGCCCGCTCGAACTCCGGCGAAGGCGGCGAGGACCCCGCGCGCTACGGGACCGAGCGCGTGTCGAAGATCAAGCAGGTCGCGTCGGGACGCTTCGGCGTCACGGCCGAGTACCTCGTCAATGCGGAAGTCATTCAGATCAAGATCGCGCAGGGCGCTAAGCCCGGCGAAGGCGGTCAGTTGCCGGGGCACAAGGTCAACGAGCTGATCGCCCGGCTGCGCTACGCGAAACCGGGCGTCGGCCTGATCTCGCCGCCGCCGCATCACGACATTTACTCGATCGAAGACCTGGCCCAGCTCATCTTCGATCTCAAGCAGGTCAATCCCGACGCGCTCGTGTCGGTGAAGCTCGTTGCGGAACCGGGCGTCGGCACGATTGCGGCCGGCGTCGTCAAAGCGTACGCCGACCTGATCACGATATCGGGCTACGACGGCGGAACGGGTGCGAGTCCGCTGAGTTCCGTCAAGTATGCGGGTAGCCCCTGGGAACTCGGCCTCTCGGAAACCCACCAGGTGCTGCGCGCCAACGACTTGCGGCACAAGGTTCGCCTGCAGACGGACGGCGGTCTCAAGACCGGGCTCGACGTCATCAAGGCCGCGATGCTCGGCGCCGAGAGCTTCGGTTTCGGCACGGCGCCGATGATCGCGCTCGGCTGCAAGTATCTGCGCATATGCCATCTGAACAACTGCGCCACAGGCGTCGCGACACAGAACGACGTGCTGCGCAGCCGCCACTTCGTCGGCCTGCCGGAGATGGTCGTCAACTTCTTCCGCTTCGTGGCCGAGGAAACGCGCGAGCGCATGGCGGCGCTCGGGGCGCGGCGGCTCGAGGAACTCATCGGCCGCGTCGACCTGCTGGCAATCAAGGACGGTGAAACGCCCCGGCAGTCGCGCCTGAACCTCAAGCCGATATTGTCCGACAACGGTCTCGCTGCCGACGTGCCGCAATTCTGCACCGATCTGCGCAACGAACCGTTCGACAAGGGCGAGCTCGCCGAGGAGATGCTCGCCGCGACGCAATCCGCAATCGAAACGAAGTCGGGCGGCCGCTTCGGCTTCGAGATCAGGAACTTCAACCGCTCGATCGGCGCCCGCCTCGCGGGCGAGATCGCGCGACGCTGGGGCAACGAGGGCATGCGCGAGCAGCCGATCGACGTGCGCCTGCGCGGCACCGCCGGACAGAGCTTCGGCGTCTGGAACGTCGCCGGCCTTAACCTCGACCTCGTCGGTGACGCCAACGACTACGTCGGCAAAGGCATGGCGGGTGGACGGATTACGATACGGCCGCCCGAGCGGGCCGGCTACATCGCGCGAGACACCGCGATCGTCGGCAACACCTGTCTGTACGGCGCTACCGGCGGTCAGCTCTTTGCAGCCGGGCAGGCCGGCGAACGCTTCGCGGTCCGCAATTCGGGGGCGACCGCGGTCATCGAGGGCGCCGGCGATCACTGCTGCGAGTACATGACCGGTGGCGTCGTCGTCGTGCTCGGCCGCAGCGGCGTGAACTTCGGCGCCGGCATGACCGGCGGGTTTGCCTACGTACTCGACATGGACCGCGATTTCGTCGATCGCTACAACCACGAGCTGATCGACATCCACCGCATCACGCCCGAAAGCATGGAAGCGCACTTGCACCATCTGCGCAATCTGATCCGCCAGCACAGCGAGCTCACGGACAGCGTCTGGAGCGCCGAGATCCTCGAAGACCTCCGCACGTTCCTGCCGCGCTTCTGGATCGTCAAACCGAAGGCCGCGGAAGTCGATTCGCTGATCGAATCCCTGCGCCGCGCCGCGTAAAGAAAAGACCAATGGCCAAACACCCGCTGCAGTTTCTCGAAGTTCCGCGCCGCGATCCCGAAAAGCAGGACGCGGGCGAGCGCATTCAGCATTTCGGTGAAATCTACGGCAACTACGACGGCGCGGACGCGGCCCAGCAGGCAGGCCGCTGCATCTCTTGCGGCAACCCGTACTGCGAGTGGAAGTGCCCGGTGCACAACTACATTCCAAACTGGCTTGCGCTGATCGAGGAAGGCCGGCTGTTCGAGGCCGCCGAACTCTCCCATCAGACGAACTCCCTGCCGGAGATCTGCGGCCGCGTTTGCCCGCAGGACCGGCTCTGCGAAGGTGCGTGTACGCTCAATGACGGTCTCGGCGCCGTCAGCATCGGCAACATCGAGCGCTATATCACCGACGAGGCGGTCAAGCTCGGCTGGCGGCCGGACATGTCGAATGTCGTCGATACCGGCAAGCGCGTCGGCATCGTGGGCGCCGGCCCGGCGGGGCTCGCCGCGGCGGACGTGCTCGCGCGCAACGGCATCCGTTCGGTCGTTTACGACGCCTATCCGGAGATCGGCGGACTCCTGACTTTCGGTATTCCGCCGTTCAAGCTCGACAAGGACATCGTGTTGACGCGGCGACGCCTGCTCGAGGGCATGGGCGTCGAATTCGTCCTCAACACACGCATCGGCGAGGACAAGTCCTTCGAAGCGCTGTACGCCGAATACGATGCTGTGTTCCTTGGGATGGGCACGTACACCTCCGTGCGCGGCGGGTTTCGGGGCGAACACCTGCCGGGCGTGTACGATGCGCTGCCGTATCTCGTATCGAACGTTCACCGGCAGATGCCCGGGCTTGCCGGTGAGCCGCCGCCGTTCGTCGATCTCAAGGGCAAGCACGTCGTCGTGCTCGGCGGCGGCGACACCGGAATGGACTGCAACCGGACCGCCGTCCGCCAGGGCGCCGCAAGCGTGTCCTGCGCGTATCGTCGCGACGAAGAGAACATGCCGGGCTCGCGCCGCGAGGTTTACAACAGCAAGGAGGAAGGCGTGAACTTCCTCTTCAACCGGCAGCCGCTCGAGATCGTCGGCAGCGATCGCGTGACCGGCGTCAAGGTCATCGAAACGCAGCTCGGGGCACCGGGACCGGACGGGCGCCGCCGCCCCGAGACCGTGCCGGGCACCGAGGAGATCCTGCCCGCCGATGCGGTCATCGTCGCCTTCGGGTTTCGGCCGAGTCCGCCCGACTGGTTTCAGGAGCACGGCATCGAAACGCTGCCGAGCGGCCGGCTGCGCGTCGCGACGCTGAGCGAATTCCCGTTTCAGACCACCAACGAAAAAGTCTTCGCGGGCGGCGACATGGTGCGCGGTTCGGACCTCGTAGTAACGGCAGTGTTCGAGGGCCGCGAGGCCGCAATGGGCATCGCCCGCTACCTGGGTGTCTGATAGCGGCGGATGCCGAGCGCACGCCGCTGGGGCTCGTCGCACTGGCGCTCCTGTGCATCGCGCTGGGATATGCGCACTGGTTTCTTCCCTCTCGCGTCGAGTCGCGCATCGACGTAAACCTGCCGCACGAACCCTACGTCATCGACACGGCAACGACGGACTTCCATCGGAGCCTGTTCGTGGCGGATTTGCACACGGACTCCCTGCTCTGGAAACGCGACCTCGCGAAACGATCGTCGGTAGGGCATCTCGACGTTCCCCGCCTCGTCGATGGCAACGTCGCGCTGCGGGTGTTCAGCGCGACGACCAAGAGTCCCGCCGGGCAGAACTACGAGCAGAGCGCGGCCGACACGGATCGGATCACGCGCCTCGCGGTTCTGTCCTTCTGGCCGTCCCGTACCTGGACGAGCGAGCCCGCTATCAGCTCGACAAGCTCGAGCGATTGGCGGCACGCGCTGATCTTCTGCTGATCACCGACAAACCGTCGCTCGAGGAACTCATCGAGCGACGCGAATAGTTCCGCAGATATAGGTTGCCGACACGTTCGCTTTGCCGGCGCGTCTGTTATCAGAGCCCCGCCGAGCGCCCGGCGAAACCGGTGGAACCCAGAGCAGGAAGCCACCGAGGACTGTCTCGGCTCGTGAATCAGCGATCTGTGTTCGTTTACGACCAAGACAGGAATCGCTACCATGCGTAGCCGGTGCCCGCGCTGTGTACGGGGCTTGACATAGATCGATGCTTGCACAAGTAGTGCATCAAACCATAATCGATAGCTCAGAAACCGACTTAGTCATAACGCTCCAGGCGGGGTGCCCGTAATGCAACGAAAACACTGGCTGATAGCAACGATCGTTGCGATTCTTGTATTGGCGACGATAGGAATCCAATGGAACGCGCGGAATGAAACACCGCATACGCCGATAATCGCGATCACCCAAATAGCTACGCATCCTGCGCTCGATGAGGTCAGGGCTGGTCTTATTGCCCGGCTGGAAGAGGCTGGCTACACGGACGCAAACACCCGTTTCATTTTTCGTAACGCCAACGGTGACGCATCGCTTACGTCGGCTATCGCACAGGAGTTTGCACGGCTGAACCCAGCCGTCGTGGTTCCAATTTCGACGCCGTCCGCGCTTGCGATTGCGCGTGAGGTTCGAAACGCGCCGGTCGTGTTTTCCGGCGTCACGGATCCGATCGGTGTCGGCCTTTTGTCTTCTCTCGACGAACCGGGCGGCAATATCACCGGCGTGAGCGATCGCTGGCCCTTCGAAGATCAGGTTCGGAGATTCCTGCAATACTTTCCGGCGGTTCGCAAGATCGGGATGATCTATACCCGGGGCGATGATGTGTCGGAGATCGGCGTTCAAGCTATTCGACGCCTGTCAGACGAGATCGGTTTCGAGCTTGAGCTCCGCCCTGTGTCGTCCGCATCTGAGTTTTATCCGTCGGCCAGTGCGCTATTCAGGGAGGTCGATGCAATCTACACGGGCATTGACCATCTGGTGCTGGAGAATATGGAGGGTCTCGTTAGGGCATCGAAGGAGGCCGGAAAGCCGCTCTTTGGCGGTGAATCTGGAAGCGTCGAGAAGGGTGCCGTCCTCGCCGTATCAATAAACATGACTGATTTTGGACGGTTGACCGGGGATGTGGTCTTACGCGTTCTGAACGGAGAGTCGCCTGGCAGTATTCCGGTAGCGACCGTTACGAACGGCCAATTAACTGTTAATCGCGTTTCCGCGGCAGAATTCGGCCTTGACCTGGAGAAGCTTGAGCTGGATGGAGCTTTGTATGTCGATTCGCCGTGAGTGACCTCATATTCTTTGTAGACGGCGTCTTCTACAATCTGACGGGCCTGCTGTTCGTTGCATTGGGCATCTTAGTTCTGATTCGGCACACCGGTTTTCCGGACTTGACGGTTGATGGGTCCTTTACCATGGGTGCCGCGCTTTTCGCGGTCAGTTTCTCCGCAGGGTTCGGGTTTTTCTTCGCGCTGTTTCTCGCGATGGCTGCTGGCATCGTTTCCGGACTGTTGACGGCCTTTTCCAATCTGGTCTTGGGAATAAGCAAGGTCGTTGCCGGCGTACTCTCGATGTCGGTGCTGATTCTCTCGGCACCTTACGTATCCGGTGGGGGGACGGTCGGTCTTCTTCAACTCCATGGATCGCAGGAGTTTTTGAATCAGCTCGACGTGCAGATATCGGCAGCCATCGGAGTGGACCACTTGTATGTTCATTTCGCGACTGCTTTGTTTTGGTTCGCAGTAGGTTGTGCGTTAGCGGGCTTTCTATATCGATTCCTGCAGTCCCGTTTGGGGACGTGTGTTCGGTATATCGGCTCGGCTGAGAATCCGGCCTTCGTCGGTATGCATCAAACACGACTATTGACAGTACTGGGCCTCGCGATCGGAAACTCCCTTATTGCCGCGGGAGGTGCTATCGAAGCGCTCCGTCGCGGAGCTTATACGGTGAACATGGGCATTGGCACTCTCCTTCTCGGATTGACGATCGTCATTCTGGGAGAAGCTGTGATGAAGACTGTGAAGCAACGAGACTACTTGACCTTACGGGAGCAGTTCTTAGGCGTTGGCGCGGGACTTCTTTTGTATGGGATATTGCTGCAAAGCATCTTGAGCCTCGGCCTGAGCTATATCGATCTCAAGCTCGCAACAACGTTGCTGTTACTCGTTCTGCTGGGGATTGCAGGGCGATTTTTCCCCAACACGAAGCGACTTTTCTAATGTCTGTTCTGGCCGCGGAATCGGTTTCTTATCATTTTCCGGATCACAGTCGTCTCGTCGTGCGAGAACTATCGCTCGAAGTTGTGCCGGGCAGACTGGTGCAACTTGCCGGGCGGAATGGAAGCGGAAAGACGACGGCCCTCCGCCTGCTGGCTGGCGAACTGTCTCCCACGTCAGGCCAAGTCCATCGCTCAGCGGGCGCGAGAGTACTTTATCTGGATCAGAGGGCTTCTGCCATCCTCGCATCAGAACTCACAATCAATGATCACATTCGGGCGTTCCGGGAAGACGATGGTGTCGTCAGTCCCCTGGCGGATCTTGCGCCATTCCAACTAGACTTGGGTCGTTTGTTGCCCAAATTCGCGGGCCAACTAAGTGGAGGCGAACGCCAGATATTCGCCTTATTGTGCGCAGTCGGGGGACGGTATGATTTCTTGCTGCTCGACGAGTTTACATCGCACTTGGATGACGCAAGCGAGCGCGCCGCGTTTGCCTTGGTCCAAATGATGCTGGAGAGAGAGCGTATAGGAGTTGTGCTCGTGAGCCATCGGCCGGTAAAGCTTCCGGTTCACGAGACTCTATATATGGAGGTGTCGTATCGTGAGTGATGAGATCCGGGATCGTTACGAAGAACTCGAGGACCAGAACGACAAGAGAGTCACGTGGAAGCCTTATGCCGCAGCGGCCGGGGTCTTTGCTGGACTTTTTGGACCTCAGTTCATTGTAGTCTATTTTGCTGACGCGATCGACAAGCAACTGCTGACGGAAACACTGGTCAACACGATGAGGAGCATCGTAGCAGAATCACAAATCGAGACGGCGGCACTACGTAAAGATGTTGGCGACGCGATCGGCCCTTTTTTCTCGAGAATACAACAAGCGTATCTCGCGTTCATCGCAGTCTTAGCTGCCAGCATGGCGTTCTGCATCGGTGTGCTTACGAACATGTACCGGCGGGTAAAGAACATCGACAAGCTTACTTTAGGCCTGCACAACAGGTCGGCCTCGCTTCACAGCCGCCTGGACGACCTGGAGTCAAGACACAACATCATTCAAAGTGGAACAGACTACGGCAGGGTCCTTGCACTAAGAGATTTTGAGAACAAAGACTTGGGTGAGGGAGATCCTTTCTTCATTAAGTATTTGACTGAAGACCATGGAATCGTCTCAACGCTTGTGCTCGACAGGGCGGAAGAGCTGCTAACGTCCGCAAAGTACATGAAGTTCTTTATAGACCTGACACTGCCGAAGCGGGGTTACTTCCGATTGGTGTTGGCGCGAGAACCGAAAAACCTAGAGGGGTTATCAGCGTATGGAGAAATCTCCCGGAAACTGGGCTACGAGACTGCCGTACTGTCTCTCGACTGCTGGAGGTCGGTGATTCGGCCGGAGTTGGGCTCTCTGCTGCCAGATGAGACGGTTCGAGGGGTTACAAAACTGATCGAGAGGAACGCAGAACTGGGCTTGAAGGAAACAGGAATCCGACTAGACGAAAACGATACGGATCGAATTGCGGCAGTTGATAAATTGATTGGCGCTAGGCTGGAGGACACAATGTACGCCTGTCGCCTTGGTTTGCCGAAAGCGGAGCGTACGGAAAAGAAGACTATCTATACCTTTCGACACAATGAGCAGAGTAACCATAAGGGCATTTCCCGGGAATCAGTACATGCGTATTGGAAGCTTCTCGGGTCGATGTGCAAACATCAGACTATGCATAGTTTCGATCCGGAAGCCCTGAAGATCAGGTTTAGCGACAATCGTTCCGAAGAGCTGACCCGATCCTTGAAAGATGACTTTGGTTGAAATTCGGTGACCGCGAAGCGCTTCTCCACAGGGTCTGTGTCTGAGTCAGCTGCCTCGCAGTTGTTTGAAGCCATCAAACAAGGCCGAATTCAGGTCAGAAAGAAGTACGTGACTAACTCCTCATCAATACGCGACCGATACTCTGTTACGGTGGATGACTACGTAAGTCATGATGGCTGGGCAAAACGAGAACGCCTGGTCTGTCCGGAGGACTACTCCATCTCGAAGGAGACGATTGCCGGATCGATTGCTAATTCTGAGTATGAAAAGCTAATCGGTGATGAGATAGGTAAGATCGGAGTACATGCAGCCTACGGCGGTAGCGTAACTCCCTTGCATTTCGATTGGGACTTCTCTGAGATCCAACACGTTTGCCTTTATGGGCAGCGGCATGTATGGCTACGGCACCCAAAACCGAACCACCGTTTGCCAGTAGCGGGCAATAGCGTTCTGGCCGACTTTGAAGAAATGGCTATCGATGAGCGCGAGAGGGCGCTCGTTCACTTTGGCGCAATAAGGTACACGTTGACTCCCGGCGATTACATGCAATTCCCGTCGTACTGGTGGCATCTCGTGGACTACGCAGAAACCTCCGTTGCGATGAGTCTTCGGACCGAGATAGATCCGCTTCTCAGGCCGCTGTGTGTTCTACCCCGATCTTCCAGTATTCAATACTTAGTGGAAGGGCTCCTCGAGACGACAGACGAAAAGAAGGTTGAAATCATCTCGGCACTCGTCGAAGCGCTGCTTGAATCTTCAGACGCGGATCGCGAGCCATTCAGGCCGCATTCACATGCCATAAGGCAGGCTGAGCGTGGTCTTGAGCTTGAGCCAATGCCGAGTAGTCCGTGGATTGTTTCCGAAATCAATCGGGAGCTGCAATTGGTCTCAGATCAGGGAAGCATCGGGTCGCGAGAGGAGCAATCGAATGCGGACGATATCGATCTCTGTCGAGCCTGGCTGTTCGGTGATTGGCCCGCATCCAGTCCCCTGGCATCGACGACTAAGTCACGGCTCGCTGCGCAGATGGTCAGTACACTTGGCCGAACTATGTAAGCTACTGTACTGGAGAAACTAGCATGCACGACAACGACGCCAAACGGCGCTTCGAAGCACCAGCCTCTTTGGTGAAAACGAAATCCGCCCCGAAGGGTGAAGGTTGCCCTCAGGAGCTCGGATGTTTTCCACCACCGCCCGATAAGGACGAGCTAAAGCGGCTTCTCGCCGAGAATCGATCTCCAAAGGCAACGATGCGCTCAATCGGCTGGATCACCAGTTGATGTAGTCGGGTTCCTGTTGAACGACAGTCCTCATTTTCCTGCAGATCTGTTGGCTCGAGCTCAACCAATGGAGCGAGTATTGGAAGTCGGCGTCGGTGCCGGTTTCGACGCGCTGCGGTTCTGCGAACTCGGCGTGGACTATTTAGGGGTCGACTCGTCTCCTACCGCTGTCGAGATTGCCAGCGAGCGTGTTGGCCATTTGGAAAACAGTGGTTTGATCGTTTGTTTGGATATCTTCGATCTCACTTTGGACCATAGACCGGATCTTGTCTTTGACCGAGGCGTCTTTCACAACCAGGCGGCTGAGTCCGACCAACGGAAGTTGGTCACGAAGTGTGCGGATTTGCTCGCTCGTGGCGGGCATTGGGTTTCAGTCATTGGCTGTGCGGATAGTCGAGAGGAAATACCTCACGGAGCGCTTCGTCTTTCCGACGTGACGTTTGTTGTCGAACCATACTTCGAGATTCTGTCGGTAAACCGAAGGCCGTACGGACCGGACGATTGGCCTCACAATTTCGATGCCTGGTACTGTCTATTCCGAAAAAGGGCGTGAAACAGCCAGTGCGCTTCACACTGGTAGAGGGTTTCGATGACGAATACGTTGCAGCGAAGTTCTGGTTCACCGGCTCGCGGCAGGCGACTACCGTCCCGGCGCAGAGTTTGGTGCGCGCAGCGGCAGCGTTACCACGAAACGCACACCGTCGTCCGTGTTCTCGGCGTCGATCCGTCCGCCGTGCCCTTCGGCAACGAGCCGCGCCACATACAGCCCGAGACCCAGATGGCGATCGTCGCCAGCGGATCGTACGGACACGAGTGAGTCGAACAGCCGGCTCCTGAACTGACTCGGCAACGGTGGACCGGGGTTCTCGACCGAGATGCAAGCGTTTTCCTCGCGCCGTTCGAGCGTAAGCACGATGCGGTCGCTGGCGGAACTGAAGCTCACGGCGTTGTCGACGAGTTTGTCGAGCATTTGCATCAAGAGTTCGGCCGCGCCGGCGATCTCGGTCGTTTCGCCGCGGTATTCGAATCGCCGTTCAGGATACGCGTCGCGATAGGCGCCGACCGTGGCCTCCAGAACCGGATCGACGTCGAAGCGCACCAGCTCCGCATTCTGCATCAGCTCTTCGACGCGATTGGCCTCGCTCATCGCGTTCAGGATGCGACGCAGGCGTTCGGCGCCGTCCTTGGCGCGGCGCGTGTAGTCCTTCGCGCCATCGCTGAGCTGTTCGTGCTCGAGGTTGTCGAGCGACGACAGCACGATGGCCAGCGGGGTGCGCAACTCGTGCGACAGCTTGCTTGCCAGCGTTCTGAGATAGGCGTTGTACTCGCCCAGGGCGCCCAACACGTTGGCGAAGCTGCGCGACAAATCGCCCAGCTCGTCGCCGGCATCGGCGCTCGGCAGCTCGACGGCAGGACCCGGATCGACGAGCGCCGCTTCCGCGGCGACGCTCAGGCGGCGAATCCGCCGCGACAGCCAGGATGCGTAGCCGAGCAGCCCGATCGCGACCGCGATCGTGGCTATCAGCGTTACGTTCAGCAGCCGCGCCAGACCTTCGTTCGTCAAACTCAGGATCGCATCCGTGCCCCGCTGCAGCACGACAGCGCCGATGACACCGCCGCCGTCCGCCACGGGCTGGGCGACCGCGACCACCGCGCTGCCGTCGCCCTCGCTGCGAAACCAGCTGGCATCGGCTTCGCCGTCGAGCGCGCGCCGGACGTAGGCCTGCCGTTCGCGTCCGGACGGCGCGGGCGCCGCCAGCGCCGCTGCCGTTCCTTCGTCCACGACGACGCCGTAGAAACGCCGCAGCCAGCCGGCGACAGGCGTGGAGCGCGCCTCATGCCGCTCGACGACGCTGCCCGTTTCCGCCAGCCGCCAGCCTTCGCGGTCGGTCACGTAGAGCCGCATGCCGGGTTGGACGAGCCCGGCCGCGATATCGCGGAGCTCCTCGGACGGCCGGATCAGCGGGCCGGGCAGCGGCGTCGCAAAGCTGCTTGCCGTCGCGCTCAATCTACCGTCGGCAGCCGCGTCGGTGACGGCCACGCCGAGATTCGTGCCGAGCACGCGTTCCGGAATCCGCGCCTCGAGCTGATAGCCGCCGGGTACGTCCTCCCAATGCGCCAGCACACTGGGTTCCGGCGTCACGCCCCGCGCGGAACGCACGTAGGTGACGATGCGGCCGGGCGCCTCGGCCGCAAACAGAAAGCGCTCGTCGAGATACGGCGGGCTGACGCTGATCAGTTCCACGCGATCGGCGGGCGGCTGGTTCGCGGAAGGCGCATCCGGCAAGCTGCCCGGCGTCAACCAGGCCACGTCGCGATCCGTGACGGCAACGAACAGATAGACGTAACCGCCGTAGAGGCCCAGAACGACCTCGACGGGTCCGCCAACGCCGTCGAAGCTTGCAATGGACTCCGTTTCTATCGGCCAGTCCTCGACGTAACCGTCGACGCTCGGCGCATGCTCCAGCCGATGCCCGTACAGCGGCGCGCCGATACGATAGTCCGTCGCGTAGTCGAGCGGGAACTCCTCCGGATACTGCGACAACGCGTCGGCTACCGCCAGCGCGGTCCCGGCAAGCATGTCCTGCTGCCCCGCCCGGAGCGCCCGCTCGGTTTCGCGAATGAACTGACAGCCCGCCCAGGGCAATACCAGCGTCATCAGACTGACGATCAGTAGCTGGCGGTGGAGGTTCATCCGGAACCGGTCTTCAGTCGGCCAGCCAGCGATACCCCATGCCGTACACGGTCTCGATGGCGTTGAAACCGTCGTCGATGGCGAGGAACTTGCGGCGGATACGCTTGATGTGCGACGTGATCGTATTGTCGTCGAGCACGGCCTGGGCCGCGTCCATTAGCTGTTGCCGGTTTTTCACGTGGCCAGGATAGCGCGCCATGGCGTGCACGAGCCAGAACTCGGTCAGCGTCAGGCCGACCGGCTGCTCCGCCCAGTGCACGGTCATGCGCTCGGTGTCGATTACGAGTTCGCCGCGGCGCAGACGGCTGTCCTTGCTCTCGGGCTGCTGCATGGCGGCAAGCCGACGGAACAGCGCGGCGACGCGAGCCATCAGATGCGGCAGGCTGATGTCTTTCGTGAGGTAGTCGTCGGCGCCGAGCCTCAAGCCCGAGACCGCATCGAACTCGCTGTCGCGCGCCGTCAGAAAAATGATCGGCAGGTCCTCCGAGCGGGCGCGCAGCTCCCGGCAAAGCTCGAAACCGCCTTCGATGTCGTCGCCGAGATTGACGTCGATGACCACGAGATCCGGCAGGCGCGCGGCGAAGGCGTCGAGTGCAGGCTGCCGCGCCGGGTAGCAATCCACGACGTAGCCTTCGCGCTCGAACGCCGCGGTGTAGTTGTCCCGAATCGCCGGCTCGTCCTCGACGATCGCTATGCGTCTGCCCACAGGCTGCCCCTTTTGATCCCGCCACAATGTGCCATATTCGATCGGTGCAATGCCATGACCCCGGCAGCGATTCGCCGGGGCCGGACGGTGTAATTCCAAAAGACTCTCGAAGTGGAGAACGGCATGCCGGCTACGCACGATCTACATTCCAAGCGACGCCCGTCCCGGGCGCCGCATGCGGCAGAATGAGCAGGCTGGTCACCGTGAGCTGCCTCCTGTGCCTCGGCTTCTTCGCCCCCGGTGAGACCGTGCCGCCGCTCGGCGATCTGGCCTTCGCTCAGCACCTGATGCTGCGCGCCTGGCAGCGCGACTCCGCGGGCGACCGCGGCGATCTGGACGCCCGCTGGCCGGGAGCGTTTCCGGCGATGCGGCTTCTCGCGGCCAGGGGCGACGTCGATCTGGTGGTGCTGACCGGCAGCAGCGAAGCGACGCTGGCCTTAGGCCCGGGCCACCTCGAAGCAAGCGCTCTGCCCGGCGCGCCGGGCAATACGGTAATCACCGGGCGGCGCGACAGCCACTTCCGCTTTCTGGCCGATCTCGAAGTCGACGACTCCCTCGCTATCGAAACGCTGGCCGGAAAGCGGCACGTCTATCGGATAACCGACATCGACGTAGTCGACGCGAGGCGCGCGCGGCTGGTGCTGGACACACCAGACTCGGTCCTGACGCTCGTATCGGCATATCCCTTCGACCCGGCGGAGCCGGCGGGCATGCGCTACGTCGTTACGGCACGGATGCTGTTCTGAAGCCGACCCGCAACAAGGCGGCAACCGATATCGCATCGGTAATCCGGCCGTCGAGACACATCCCGATAGCCTCGGCCAGCGGCAGGCGCCGGACGGCGAGATCCTCGGTCTCCTCGAATGCGGTCGGACCTTCGGTGAGATCCTCGGCGAGAAACACGATGCCGGCCTCGTCGGTGATCGAGTTGCTCGTGTGTAGGTGCATGACTTCGCGCCACCGCCGCGCCGTCAGGCCGGTTTCTTCGCGAAGCTCCCGCTGCGCGGCCGCGAGAGGATCCTCGGTCAGCGGCGCGCCGCCCATCGGCAGCTCCCAGGAATACTCCCCGAGCGTGTAGCGATCCTGGCCGACGATCCAGGTGTGATCGCGGTCGTCGAGCGGGACGATGGCCACGGCACGATTCCGAAAGTGCACCCAGCCATAGCGGTTCTCACCGCCGCCCGGATTGATCACGCGGTCCTCACAGACGCGCATCCACGGGTTCTCGTAAACCGTTGTCGATTCCAGCTTCTTCCAGCTCATGCGCTGTCGGCCTCGGCCGACTCGACCATGAGCTTGAAACGCTCGAGGTCCCGCTCCATCCGCTGACTCAGGCGCTTGCCGGAAAAGGCCCCGATGACTTTCATGATCCCCTCGAAAAAATGGTTCGCGTACACGACCCAGCGGGTCCGGTCGTCGCCCAGGTCCTCGAAGTGATTCACCACGATAGTCCTGGCCCGGGACCTTGCGTGAACGCCCGCCAGAAAGTCGGGCTCCCGGCGCTCGGTGACGGTCTCGGTGATCCGAATCGTCCGCCCGTCCTCGTCGTAAACGCACTCCGCCACGCTGCCGACCTCGCCCGGCTCACCCGATTTCTGCGTGATCGACCGTAGCGTCGGCTGCCAGCGCGGTCTCCGCCCGGTATCGTCGAACGCCGCCCAGACGGCGGCGCGCGGCGCATCGATCAGGATCTCGTGCCGTGTCTTCATGGGCTCTGTCTCCCGGGAACTGCTGCGCGTTGGATGATACCGGACCGCCGGGGGCGCATTGCACGCAACCCCGGCTGCCGTCATAGTCGGCCGTGCAGTCCGCCATTCCGGCGGGCATGTCTCACCGGGGATTATGGCAACGAGAGAATCGCGTCTCGCGAGCGGACCGGTCGGCAAGCATCTCACGGACATGACCGTGCCGGTCCTGTTCGGGATCGCGACGATGATGGGCCAAAGCCTGATCGACGCCTGGTTCATCGGTCAGGTCGGCGTCGACGAGCTCGCGGCCTACGGTTTCGGCTTCCCGATACTGATGATCGTGACGAGCGTCGCGATCGGACTCGGTGCGGGTACGTCGTCCGTCGTGGCGCGTGCGCTCGGGAGCGGCAACCGCAGGCGGGCACGGCGCCTGTCGACCGACGCGATGATCCTCTCGTTCGCGATCACCGGCATCATCGCCGCCGTGGGTATCGTGAGCATCGACCCGCTGTTCCGGCTGCTGGGCGCGCCCGACTCGCTGCTGCCGCTGATCCGGAGCTTCATGACGATCCTTTACCTGGGCGTGCCTTTCATCGTGGTCGGCATGGTCGGTATGTCCAGCATGCGCGCGACCGGCGACACGCGGCTGCCCGGTACGCTCATGGTGCTTGCGTCGGTGCTCAACGTGATCCTGGATCCGATCCTGATTTTCGGCGTCGGACCGATTCCGGCCATGGGCCTCGACGGCGCCGCAATGGCGTCGCTGATCGCGCGGGGCACGATCTTCTTAGGCACCGTGTATTTCCTTCGCACGCGCTTGAGGCTCCTGAGCCTGTCGCGGCCGAAGCGCGACGTGATGCTGTCGTCGTGGCGGGACGTGCTGCACGTAGGCTTGCCCGCCGCGGGAACCAACGTCATCGTGCCGCTCGGCGCCACCCTCGTCACCGCAATGATCGCCAGCTACGGCCCGGCCGCCGTTGCCGGCTTCGGCGTCGCGTCGCGCATCGAATCGATGATGCTCGTGATCTACTACGCGATGTCGTCGATCATCGGTCCTTTCGTCGGCCAGAACCTGGCCGCGGGCAAAGAGGACCGCATCCTCCGCTCGCTCCGGCTGTCCATGCTGTTTTGTCTTGGTAGCGGGCTTGCTATCGCTTTGTTGCTGGCACTGTTGTCCGGCCTGCTGCCGGGCCTGTTCAGCGAGGACGAGCAGGCGATTGCCGTGACGCGGCTGTTTCTGCTGACCGTGCCGATTAGCTACGGCGCCTACGGCGTCGTCATGGTCATGAACGCCGCGTTCAACGGCGTGGGCGAGCCGATGCCGGGCGTGCTGGTGAGCCTGGTCCGCATTCTCGTACTGTACGTCCCGATCGCGCTTGTCGCGATGCAGCTATTCGACGTGATCGGGATATTCGCTGCCTACGCGGTTGCGAACATCCTGACCGGCGTGCTGGCGTACGGGTGGGCTCGGTCCACGGTCCAACGCCTTTTCGCGGCAAGCGCTCAACGGCGTTAGAGTCCGGAGGGTTTCAGCCCGATCGTTCGCGCTCGAGCTCCCTGAAACCCTCGAAAAACCACTGCCGCATCGCGAGGACCATCGTCGTGCCGTGGCGTTCGTTCGCCGGCATCTTGCGCTCCTCCCAAGTCGTATCGTCGAACAACTCGCCGACTGCATTGAGCTTGTCGGCAAGCTGCCGCTGCGCTTTGCGCGACAGCATGCCGTTCTTGGCGATCCGAATCGACCCGTCGGCCGTGAAGTCGCCCCTGAAAAAATCGGTCTGCACGCGGCGAGTGAAAAACTGTTCCATGGCGCCGTGCTTGCGCCAGGCGAAGTTGTTGGCGACCAGCAGGCGCACGCGCTCACCCGGAAGCACTTCGATGATCTTCATGCTATCCAGCCGGCGCAAGTACTTGAGGCCTTCCGCGCGCGAAACGTCGTAGCGCTCGATGATCTCGTGGAACTGCCAGTGATTGACGAGGCAGTAGGTGATCAGCAGTAGCTTGATGTCGGCGACGATCTCGCGCTCGTGCTCGTCGGAGAGACGCTCGATCCGCTGCTCCCGGGCTTCGCTCAGGGCGACGAGTTCGCTGATGTCGACCTCGAGGATCTCGCAGAGCGAATCCAGACGCTTCAGCGTGAAATTGCCGGTCGAAAACATGTGCTTGACCGCCGACTCGGACAGTCCGAGCCGCGCCGCCACGTCCCGGTAGGTGAGTCCGCGGGATTTGAGCTCGCGCTTGAGGGTCGCAACGATGCGGGTCGATGTCGTCATACTGCGGCCAATAGTACAATAAAACTATACCCGACGTCAGAATTCTCCGACTTTTCCGATTCTGGTTGCTTGATTTGGCACTCTTGAGGAGGCTTGTCCCTGCACATTCCCATCGCAAGGAGTCCATCATGAGTCTGATTCAACGTATTTCGGCGACGATTAGTTCGTCGGTCGACCGCGCCGTCAGCAAGGTTGAAAACCACGATGCCATCATCGCCGCGGCGCTCAGGGATACCCAGCGCGCGGCGGCGCGATCCCGGGTGCGGCTTGCCCGGGTCCAAAAGGACGGGGCGAACCTCAAGACACGCTACCGCGAACTGGAACTGGCAAGCGTTCGCTGGGCGGAGCGCGCGAAGCGCATTGCGGCCGAAGACGAAGGCCGGGCCCTCGAATGCCTGCGGCGCCGCAAGGAGTGCCAGACGCAGCTTACAGGCCTGAGTGAGTCGATCGCGCACCACGAGGAACTCGAGGCACGCATCGGCGAACAGGTGAAAAAGATCGAGGCACGGGTCGGCGAAGTGACTCAGCAGCGCAACCTGATGCGCTCGCGGCAATCGGTCGCCGACGCCATGCGCGCGATTCACGACATCGAGGGCGGCGGCGCCGGCGATATCGAAGATACTTTCGATCGCTGGGAGATTAACCTGGGCGAGAGCGAGTTCCTGTGCTCCACCGCAAGTGTGAGCGACACGCTCGACACCGCGTTTCTCGAGGAAGAAGAAAGAGTCGAGCTTCGCGCGGAGCTCGAGGAACTCCTGGACGACTCAGAGGAGGGTGGGTCATGAATACCGCCACGGCTCACCGCGCCGATGGCGAGGTCTTCGCCGCGCGCAGCGAACCGCCGTCCAGGGGATTCTCGCTCGACAGCGTCGTCGACTCGCTCAAGAGTTTCGCGAGTCTGTCGGAGGCGCTGCGTATCCTCGGTGCCGGCGTGTTGATTGCGTCGATGTCCGTGTTTCTGCTTCAGGGCTGGGACGACGGCAACGACATCAAACGCTACCTGCTGCTGCTTGCACAGACGGGCCTGCTTGCGGCAGGTGGCCTGGGGCTTGCCTACGGGCTGCGCGAGACCAAGGGGGCGCGTATGTTCTTCGGCCTCGCGCTGATCTCGATACCGGCGAACTTCACGATTCTCGGAGCGCTGGTCTATTCGGTATTTCAGCTCGACGGGCTGCTGAGCACTTACCCGGGCTTCGCAACCTGGCAGCTTGGCGATATCGGGAAACTGGGTATGACGATGGCCGGCGCCCTCCTCGTGCTGCTGCCGGTCACGCTGTTCTGCTTCGCGATCATGGCGCGGCACTCGGCGAAGCTCCTGACGCTGCACTTCGCGGTGCTCAACCTCCTCCTGCTGATCCCGGTGCGGAGCTCGGTCATCGCCGGCGCCATGGGCCTCGCGGGCACTCTGTATGCCGTCTGGGCGTTGCGCGGCTTGCTCGCCAGGGACAAGGCGCTCAAGACGCCGGAGGGACGCTTTGCGCTGACCGCGCTGTTCCTGCCCATCGGTATCGTGCTGTTCCGGAGCATGTATTTCTACGATGTCAGTAGTCTGCTGCTGGCGATGCTTGCCGCGGCCGTGTTCATCGCGCTGCGCCAGGCATCCTTGTTTCCGGAGCGCAGCAAGCTCATCGGCGGGCTGCTCGACGCCGTATCGCTGCCGGTAGCCGCGACGGGCGCCATTTCGCTTGCCGCTGCGACGGCCGGCTTCATGCCGGACAAGTTCCTCGGCCCGCTGGGCGCCCTCGTCTACGCCGCGTTTGCGGTTGACGTCATGCGGCGGACTTCGAGCGGCATCGTGTCGGGCTTCGCGTCCATCACGACGAGCCTGGCCGTGATGTTCGCGTTCGCGTTCAGCGTGATGGCTTTTGCCGAGTCCGCGCTGGCCGCGCTGCTGACGGTGACCGCGGGCACCGGACTGCTGTTGGCGGGGCTGTGGTTCAAGGAGCGATCCGCCGCGATCGCGGGCATCCTCACGATCGCGATCGGCGTGTGGTACGGGTTTGCGCCGGTGCTGGAGATGTTCCTGACGAGCAGCTGGATATCGCTTGCGGTTTTCGGAGCCTCGGCTATCGCGCTCGGATCGCTCGTGGAACGTCATGGGGCCGCGGTCAGGCTTCGGGTGGTGCGCTGGACCCAGGCACGCCGTGATCAGGAGCAAGTTGTTCTGGACGATTGACGAGCGATGGAAACCGTGCAGAGCACGCCGCCGCAGTCCTCGTGATTGCGGCGGCTTTTCTTGTTCACAGCAGGCGGTTCACCCGAGAGCCGGCAGTATCGTGCGCCGGTAATAGACGTGCATGCCGATGCCTCGTATGCCGAGAAAAACCAGGAACGCGAACCAGAGACCGTCGTTGCCCAGACCTTCGACGAGATACCAGGTCGCAAGAAAGATGCCGGACGCGAGCAGCATGATGTTACGCATCTCCTTCGCGCGGGTCGCGCCGACGAATACGCCGTCGTAAAGGAATGACCATACCGAGATCAACGGCGATGCAATCAGCCAGGGCAGGTAGCGCAGCGCAGCGGCCCGCACGTCTTCGAGGTCCGTCAACAGCCGGATGAGCAGAGGGCCCACGACGACGTACGCGAGTGCAAGCGCTGCGGCAAAGTACAGCGACCAGCGCAGGGTCAGGCGGACCGCCGTGACGAGCGCGTCTCGCCGCCTGGCGCCGACCGCTTTGCCGACGAGCGCCTCGGCCGCGTGAGCGATGCCGTCGAGCGCGAACGCGGTCAGGTTCTGCAGATTCATCAGGAGCGCGTTGGCGGCGAGGATCGTGCCGCCCATTCGAGCGCCCTGAGCGGTCATGAAGCTGAGCGCGAACATGAGAGCCAGCGTCCGAACGAAGAGGTTGGCGTTGACCGCGAAGAAAGCGCCGTACCGCCGGATTCGCGTGAGCCGTTCGAGCTGCCACGGACCGGGATGTCGGCGGAGTCGGTCGACGAGAAATACGGCCCCGACCGCAAGCCCGGAGTACTCGGCAACGACCGAAGCGAGAGCAACCCCATCCACCTTCATGCCAAAACCGAGCACGAACACGAGGTCGAGGACGATGTTCGTCAGGTTGATCGTCAGGAACATGAAGAACGGCGCGCGGGCGTTCTGGGTGCCGAGAAACCAGCCGATCAGCGCGAAGTTGAGCAGCGTCCCGGGAGCGCTCCAGATGCGGATATTGAAGTACTCGAGAGCAATCGCCTCGATGACGGGATCCGCGCCCAGCAGCTCTACGGCGAAGGCGCCGAGCGGTCGGTGAGCAAGCAGGAGCGAGAACGCCATCGCGAGGGCGACGACGGCGGCCTGGCCGAGCGAGGTCCGCAAAGCGGCGTAGTCGGTCGCGCCGTAGCTTTGTGCCGCAATGCCGGTCGTGCCCATGCGCAGGAAGTTGAGACCGGTGTAGAGAACGCTGAAGATCGTCGCGCCGATCGCAACCGCGGCCAGATATGCCTCGCTGTCGAGGTGTCCCGTGACGCCCGTATCGACCATGCCGAGCAGCGGCACGGTCAGATTCGACAGGATCATCGGCAGCGCGATGCGCCAGACGTCGCGGTTGTCGGGCAGCGAACCCGCGTGCGTCTTCTGCTGGTCCACGGTGTTGAGGTACTAGACCGGTATGCCGATCCGGCGGTACAGCAGCGACAACATCCACGCGGGCGCAATCATCATGTGTTGCAGATCGCGCAGGATGCCGCGAATGCCGCTCCCGCGCTGCTGGCCGATGGCGATGCCGACGATACCGACGACGAGGAGTGACAGTGAGATCCGGAGACCGGACCAGGCCGACGTCGAAAGCCACAAATGAACCGCCGCAAGCGCGACGACGAATGGCAGCAGACCGATGGCAAGCGACAGGGAAATGATGAAGTAGTACACGGCGGCGGTCATGAGGAACGCGCTGCCCCAGTTCAGAAGGGGCGATATGCTGTGGAACTCGTCGGGAATCGGCGCCGACCAGAGCAGACCGACGGTCCCGGTCACGACCATGAGCACGGAAACCGAGTACAGCCCCGGCAGCGTGAGCTGGCGATGACTCTCGTCGAAGCGCTCCAGCCAGCCGTCGTTGTCGCTCATCGGCGACAGCCCGCGGTCACGGCGGCACTCCGCGTGAGACCTGGCGCACGTTTCGTGAATTCTTTTGTCACAGGCATGACATAAACTGTTGAGGCGACCGCGCATTAAGTATGTGTTCAGGGAAGCGCCCCCTACAATGCAGGGGTTAATCCGCAAGCCCGTGCCGGATAGAATCCGGCGCCGACAGATCATAGCAAGCAAGAGGAATCAAACATGCAAACTCGAGGCGTAAGACCGCTTCTCGCAGTTCTGGCCGTTGCCGTCGCGGCAACGGGCTGCACGACGCTCGATCCGTACACGCGAGAGGAACAGACCAGCGCGGCTACCAAGGGCGCGTTGATCGGCGCTGCCGCCGGCGCCGTTGTCGGTCTCATTTCGGGCGACGATGCCGTCGAACGCCGGCAGCGGGCGCTGATCGGCGCGGGCGTCGGCGCGTTGGCCGGTGGTTCTATCGGTTACTACATGGACCGTCAGGAAGCACAGCTCCGCGCTGAACTCGAGGGTACGGGCGTGAGCGTCACGCGCATCGGCGACAACATCACGCTCAACATGCCCGGCAACGTCACGTTTGCCACAGACAGTTCGGACCTGTCGCCGGCGTTCTTCAACGTGCTCAACTCGGTCGGCAAGGTACTCGACGAGTACGACCAGACGGTCGTCGAAGTGGCCGGCCATACCGACAGCACGGGAACGGACGCCTATAACCAGGGCTTGTCGGAGCGCCGGGCTTCGAGCGTCGCCAGCTATCTCATGTCGCGCGGCGTGATGAGCCAGCGGATGATCACCATCGGCATGGGCGAGAGCCGTCCGGTGGCCGACAACGGCACCGCCACCGGCCGCCAGGCCAATCGGCGCGTCGAGATCACGATGGTTCCCGTGACCAGGGGTTAAGGCGCCGCCGGCACGACCATGAAAGCGCGGCCCGAACGGGCCGCGTTTTTTTTGCTGCCCGCTCTCGCGAAGCCATGCACTACGGCAAATCCAGCCAGGACGAATGGATCGAGGACCGGGGTCTCGTCGTGCGCCTGCTCAACGACGATCGGGACGATAAGGAACACCGGGAACACGGCCGCCATCAGCGCTTCGTCGTCAGGCTGGCGGGCGGTCAGACCTTGCTGCTTGCCCACAACGTCTCTCTTGCGGAGCGCATACCGCTGGGTATCGGCGATCGCGTGAGCTTCCGCGGCATTTACGAGTGGAACGAGGAGGGTGGACTCGTTCACTGGACGCACCGCGATCCGCTCGGCGGCGACGACGCCGGCTTCGTCCGTTTCAGAAACGCGGTCTACCGTTAGAACCGCCGCCCCGGCGCTTGACGAAAAAGGGCCGCTCGTTGGAGCGGCCCTCGTTTGTCGGCTTGCCTGGCCGCCTGCGGATTCGATGCCAGGCTACAGGGCCATGGCGTTTTTCATCTTACGAATCGCATTGTTCTCGATCTGGCGGATACGCTCGGCGGATACGCCGTAGACGTCCGCCAGTTCGTGCAGCGTCTTCTTGTGGTCCGTCAGCCAGCGGCTTTCGATGATGTCGCGACTGCGATCGTCGAGCGCCGCAAGCGCGTGGCCCATCTTGCGCGTGGCGTCATCTTTGAAATCGGCGGTTTCGACCAGCTCCGCCGGATCCGACGCGGGAGCCGGCAGATACGAAGCCGGTCCGAAAGCGCGTTCGTCTTCGGCATCGGGCTGCGGATCGAACAGTGCGTCACGCGCACTGAGCCGCCGCTCCATCTCGGTGACTTCCTTCTCGCTGACGCCGAGGTCCTCGGCAACGGCCCTCGTTTCGTCGGCGCTGAGCCACGCAAGACTCTTCTTGGCCTTGCGAAGGTTGAAGAACAGCTTCCGCTGCGCTTTGGTCGTCGCGACCTTCACGATGCGCCAGTTCCGGAGTACGAACTCGTGAATCTCGGCGCGAATCCAATGCACGGCGAACGACACGAGGCGCACGTCGTAGCCGGGGTCGAAGCGCTTGACGGCCTTCATCAGACCGACGTTGCCCTCCTGAATCAGGTCGGCAAGCGGCAGTCCATAGCCCGTGTAACCCTTGGCGATGTGCACGACGAAGCGCAGGTGCGCGAGCACGAGTTCGCGGGCGGCCTCGAGATCGTCGTCGTCGCGAAACCGGTTGGCCAGCGACTGCTCGTCTTCCTTGCTCAGCACGGGCACGCTGCCGACGGCCTGGATGTAGGCGTCGAGGCTGCCGACCGGACCGGCCAGCACGAGGTCCCGATTGCTTACGGCAAAATCTGTCGTCATTACCAAGCTCCTTCGATTGCCCGCATGTTAGCAGTCTGACGCTTTGAGTGCTAAGAACGAAACGAGTTCCGCGTCGATTCTGTGAGCTCGTTCCATGCCCCGCCTTTTCGGCGTCAGTACCTGATGATTGCTATCAATCTTGCGCGATTTCACGGGTTTCCGTAATTCGGAATTTCTTGAGTGTTTATTCAAAAAAACGTTCAAGAAAAACCGCTTCAGTCGCGGCAGACAGGATATTAGCAATACTTGAATACATATTCAAGTACCCATACAATCGTTGCAGAATCTCGAACGAGTAGCCGCCAATGCCGCGATCACCGGAATACGTACGCGCCGACGTGCTTGCCCGCGCCCAGCGGGTGTTCTGGCGCCAGGGCTACGCGCGGACGTCGGTCGCCGATCTGGTTGCGGCCACGGGGCTCAAGCCCGGTAGCCTTTACGCGGCGTTCGGCTCAAAAAAGGGCCTTTTCCTCGAAGTTCTCGACAGTTACTGCCGCGACTTCGTCAAGCGCGTGAAGCGGCTTCGGGATCACGAGTCGGGGGCGCTCGCAGGTCTCGCCGCCGTGCTCGACCAGATCGTGGACAATGCCGTCACCGGCGCGGATCGCCGGGGCTGCCTGGCGGTCAACGCGCTCCTCGAGACCGCGCAGCACGATGCCGACATCGATGCCCGGCTCCGGCGCCACAATGCCCGCACGCTCGAGGCATTCGCGGCGCTCGTTACGCTGGCGCAGGCGCAGGGCGACGTGCCCGCCGACCGCGATCCCGGGGACGTGGCCGTATTCCTGGTCAACAGCATCTGGGGGCTGCGTGTCATGTGCCGGGCCGACAACGACCGCCATCGGCTCAATGCCGTGGCCGCCGGCATCCTGGCCGGCGTCACTCAGCCGCAGGCCAAGGCGCGGTTCAGGCTCAGCCCGGCTCGATAGCCCGCATGTGCCGCGCGGCCGCGGTCCAGGAACCGATCAGCCCGAGCGTCGCACCGAACCCGATCACGAGCCCGGCCTCGCCGAGGCTGAGCCAGACTAGGTCGACGTTGCCATGATAAAGGCCCGCAAGC
Source organism: Woeseiaceae bacterium (assembly GCA_028277185.1). GTDB lineage: Bacteria > Pseudomonadota > Gammaproteobacteria > Steroidobacterales > Woeseiaceae > UBA1847. The sequence continues at coordinate 37,278 of JANQGQ010000012.1, read as the reverse complement.
CGCGCCATCGGCGCCTCCAGCAGCACGAGTCCCCAGCTCACGAGGCCAACCGCAAGCATCCCCCCGAACAGCCCCAGCCATAAACCGCTCCACAGAAACGGCCGGCGAACGAAACCGTCGCTGGCCCCGATGAGCTTGGTGACCTCGATTTCGTCGCGGCGATTCTCCACGTCGAGCCGGATCGTATTGCCGATGATGACGACGATCGCGAGACCCAGAAGCGCCGCGCCGATGCCGATCCCCTGGTCGATGACGTCGAGGATCGCGTGGAAACGCGCGACCCAATCGGTGTCGACCTGCACGGCCGCCGTCTCGGGCAGACTCTCGAGTTCCTGGCGCAGGACCGCCATCGTCTCGGGCGTGTTGACGGCAGCGGGCCGGACGACGAGCGTGTGCGGCAACGGATTGTCGCCGAGCTGATCGAGCGCCGCGCCGAAGCCGGACTGCTCGCGAAACTCCGCCAGCGCTTGCTCCGCGCTAATCAGCGTGACCTCCCCGACGTCGGCACGCTGCCCGATGAGCGCCGCCAGCCGCTCGGCCGCCGGCAGATCCAGATCGTCGGCGAGGAACACCGAAAAATCCAGCGCGTCTTCCCAGCCGCCGCTGATCGACAGCGCGTTTGCGACCAACAGGTGCAGCGCCGCCGGCAGCGCAAGCGTCACCCCGATTACGCCGACGATCATGAAGCTCGAAAACGGTGCGGCGACAAGCTTCTTCAGGCTGGCGACCGACGTCGACACGTGGCGGCCGAACCACGTGCTCACCGGGCCGCTGGTCCGAACCGGCGCGACGGCGTCGCGATGCCGGCTTACGGCCACGAACCGCCCTCCTCGTCGGCGACGTGGTCCGCCGGCGTTGCAAGCCGGCCCTCGTCGAGTTCGATCCGCCGGCAGCCGAGCCGGTCGATGAGCGCGATGTCATGACTCGCGATCATGAGCGTCACGCCGACCTCGTTAAAGCGGCGGAAGATCCGCATGACTTCGAGCGACAGATCCGGATCGAGATTGCCCGTGGGTTCGTCGGCGATGAGGAGTTTCGGCCGGGTCACGATGGCCCGGGCGATACCGACCCGCTGCTGCTCGCCGGCCGAAAGCGTCTCCGGGTTCTGCCTCTCCTTGTGCAGAAGGCCGACCTGCTCGAGAGCGGCGCGCACGCGCCGGCCCGTTTCGCGCGGCCCGGCGCCGGCGATCACGAGGGGTAGCGCCACGTTGTCGGCGACCGGCCGATCGTAGAGCAGCTTGTGATCCTGGAACACCATGCCGATCTGGCGGCGGTACGCCGGGATCTTCCGCCGCTTGACGCGACGCGTGCTCTGGCCGTCGACGATGACCTGGCCGGACGTGGGCCGGTCGATCAGGGCGATCAGCTTGAGGAGCGTGCTCTTGCCCGCGCCCGAATGTCCGGTCACGAAGACCATTTCGCCCTTGTCGACCTCGAGCGTCAGTCCCGAGAGCGCTTCCTGACCCCCCGGGAACCGGCGCGTCACTTCCTCGAAGCGGATCATGCGTCGGACGTTCCGCTCGCCAGCAGCGCGTCGGCAAAGTCCGACGCCGAGAACGGCTGCATGTCCTCCGCTGACTCGCCGATGCCGATGTAGCGAACGGGTACGCCAAGCCGGTCGGCGATTGCCAGCATGACGCCGCCCTTGGCGGTGCCGTCGAGCTTCGTGACGGTAATGCCGGTCAGCCCTAAGGCCTCGTGAAACTTTTCGGCCTGCAGCATCGCGTTCTGGCCCTGGCTTGCATCCACGATCAGCATCACTTCGTGCGGGGCGGTCTCGTCGCGCCTTCCGATGACACGCTTGATCTTTTTGAGCTCGTCCATGAGTCCCTGCTGCGACTGCAGTCTGCCCGCGGTGTCGGCAAGCAGTACGTCGATGCCGCGCGCTCTCGCGGCATCCCAGGCGTCGAACACGACCGCGGCCGGATCGGCGCCGCTCTGCTGCGCGATCACGGGCACGTCGTTGCGCTCGCCCCAGGCCTTGAGCTGCTCGACGGCCGCCGCGCGGAAGGTGTCGCCCGCCGCAAGCATGACGCTCAGGCCCTGGTCCTTGAAGCGCCGCGCCAGCTTACCGATGGTCGTGGTCTTGCCGGCGCCGTTTACGCCAACCATCAGGATGACGAAGGGCTTGTCGGCGACCGCCGGCTCGAGCGGCGCCTCGACGGGATCCAGAATCTCCACAACGGCCGCCTTGAGTCCGGCATTGAGCGCGTCGAGATCCTTGAGCTCGTTGCGCTTCAGCCGTGAACGCAGGCTCTCGACGATCCTCCCGGTCGTATCGACGCCGACGTCGGCCATGACGAGCAGGCTCTCAAGCTCCTCGAGGACGTCGTCGTCGATCTTGCCGCCCGGCACGAGGTTCGCGAGATCGTAAGTCAGCCAGCTGTCGCCGCGATTGAGCCGCGCCCGCAAGCGTTTGATGAAACCGGCCTTGCCGGTCTCTTCCGATTTCCTGCCAAACATCTACCAGTTCACCGCGGTGGCGCCTAAACTGCCCGGACTTCTGTGGATCGATCAGCGGCCGTACATGGCAAAACACCGTACCGCTCCCGGGCGGCTGCGTATTGTAGCGGGAAACTGGCGGGGTCGGCGGCTCCCTGTACCTGACGTTGCGGGCCTGCGGCCGACCGGCGAGCGGGTCCGCGAAACGCTGTTCAACTGGCTCATGCTGTGGATTCCGGGCAAACGCTGCCTCGATCTCTATGCCGGCACGGGCGCGCTGGGCTTCGAAGCGCTGTCGCGCGGCGCCGCAAGCTGTGTGTTCGTCGAACACCACCCGAAGGCGCTGCGCCAGCTTGCCATCAACGTCGAAACGCTCGATGCCGGGTCCGCGACGGTCATGCCCGGAGACGCGCTCGAGTGTCTGAGCGGCATTAGCCCGGGCAGCGTCGATATCGTCTTCCTCGATCCACCGTTTCAGGCCGTCGACCTGGACGCCGTGTGTCGCCGTGTTGCCGAATCCGGCATACTGGCGCGGGGGGCGAAAGTGTACGTCGAAGCGGATCGTGCAGTCGGCTTGCCCGACCTGCCGGCCGCCTGGCAGGTAGCGAAGTCGGCCAGCGCAGGAAACGTCTGCTATGCGCTGGTCGAAACGGCTACCTGCGAACAGGACTAGCCGCAAGACAGAACGAACGAGACAAGACGAACAAGAAGCGTTCGACAGGGAACACCTTCAGGGAGGCAGCGGCAATGTCCACACGCGCGATGTATCCGGGCACGTTCGATCCGATTACGCTCGGCCACGAGGATCTCGTGCGCCGCGCCGCGTCGGTGTTCGAGCGCGTCGTGGTGGCGATAGCCTCGAATACCGGCAGCAAGGTGCCGATGTTCGGCCTCGACGAACGCGTCGCGATGGTCAGAAACGCGGTGGGGGACATCCCGGGCGTCGAGGTCATGGGTTACGACAAGCTGACCGTCGACTTCGCCGAAGCGAATAATCTCAACGTCATCATCCGCGGTCTGCGTGCCGTATCGGACTTCGAGTATGAGTTTCAGCTTGCCGCCATGAACCGGCACCTGACCGAGACCGTCGAGACCGTGTTCTTAACGCCGACGGAAGAATATGCGTTCATCTCGTCCACACTCGTCAAAGAAGTCGCGGCGCTTGGCGGCGACGTGAGCGAGTTCGTTTCGCCGGCCGTCCGGCAGGCTCTGCTGGAGCGGGTCGGACGAACCTAGTCGGACGGGGCGCCGGAGCCCGTCAGGTCTGGCAGCCTGCGCAATAGTAGTCGGACAAAGCGAGGGGCCATCAGGTCTGGCAGCTTGCGCAATAGTAGTCGGACGAAGCGAGGTGCCATCAGGTCTGGCAGCGTCCGCAATAGTAGGTCGCGCGCTGACCGAGCACGACGTTCCTGACGGGAGCGCCGCAGCGGTGGCAGGGTTCGTCCTCGCGGCCGTACACGTCGAGCTGCTGCTGGAAGTAGCCCGCCTGACCGTTGAAACCGTAGAAGTCCCGCAGCGTCGTGCCCCCCGCCGCAATCGCCCGCCGCAGCACTTCCCGAATCGTATCGGCGAGTCGATCGTAGCGGGACCGCGAGACGCGGCCCGCCTGTCGCTTCGGATGAATGCCGGCCAGAAACAGCGCCTCGCTGGCGTAGATGTTGCCGACGCCGACGACGACGCTGGCGGTCATGATGAAGGGCTTCACGGCAATCCGGCGGCCGCGCGACAGCCGCCAGAGATGGTCGCCGTCGAAGGCGTCGCCGAGCGGCTCGGGCCCGAGATCTTTGAGCAGCCGGTGCTCCAGCGCGTCGCCCGCCCAGTGCAGCGAACCGAAGCGGCGCGGGTCTCGGAACCTGAGCACGTCGCCGCTTGCCAGCTCGATGTCGACGTGGTCGTGCACGGTCGGCGGCGTATCGGGCGGCACGATACTCACGCTGCCCGACATGCCGAGATGCAGGATGGCGCTCCCGGCAGCGGTATTGAAGAGCAGATACTTCGCGCGGCGTCCGACCGAGTCGATACGGCCGCCCGTCGCGCGTCGCTCGAAATCGTCCGCGACGGGCCAGCGCAACGAACGATTGCGGATCGTCACCGCGCGAATCGTCTGCCCGGTGACGTAGGGCTCGATGCCGCGGCGCGTGGTTTCGACTTCAGGAAGCTCGGGCATACTCGATGCGCAAAAAAAGACCGCCCTGCGCCGAGTGTTGCCGAAGCCACCGTAGACTGCAATCGGCGGTTGAGGTCAGCCTGAACCTCCGCGAACTCAAACAAAAAGGCCCGCTCGCCGGCGGGCCTTCTCACAACCGTCCGGTAAAGCTCACTTGATCTTCGCTTCCTTGTAGATCACGTGCTTGCGGATGGTCGGATCGTACTTCTTCGTCTCCATCTTTTCCGGATGCAGACGCTTGTTCTTGTGGGTCGTGTAGAAATGGCCGGTTCCGGCACTCGACACGAGGCGAATCTTTTCGCGGGCTCCCTTCTTGGCCATTACTGCTTCCTCCGCGCCTTAGATGCGCTGTCCCTGGGCACGCAGGTCGGCGACAACCTTGTCGATGCCGTGCTTGTCGATGATGCGCATGCCCTTGTGAGATACGCGCAGCCGCACGAAACGCTTCTCGGACTCCAGCCAGAACCGCTTGTTCTGCAGGTTCGGCAGGAAACGCCGACGCGTCTTGTTGTGGGCGTGGGAAACGTTGTTGCCACTCTGCGGGCGCTTCCCGGTGACCTGACAGACCTTGGACATGATCGTTAAGTCTCTGAATTTATTGAAAACTGCCCGCGGGCAGCAGGCAAAGAGCTGCACTTTATACCAGTGGGGACAGGGCTTTACAAGCTAGAGAAGCCCGCGTCTGGCAAGAGAAGTGACCTCCCCGTCGCCGACGACGAGATGATCGAGCACGCGGATATCCACGAGTTCGAGCGCCGCCTTCAGGCGGCGCGTGATGCGCTCGTCGGCGTCGCTGGGCTCGGCGACCCCGGACGGATGATTGTGGGCGAGGATCACGGCGGCGGCATTGCTCCTGAGGGCCTCCTTGACGACCTCGCGCGGATAAACGCTCGTGCCGTCGATCGTGCCGCGAAACAGGGGATCGAACTTGATGACGCGATGACGATTGTCGAGGAACAGGCAGGCGAAGAGCTCGTGTTCGAGCCGCGCCAGGCGGGCAAGCAGAAAGCACTCGGTATCTCTTGGCGACCGGATGGCTTCGCCGACGGACAGGCCCTCTTCGAAGTAGCGACGGGCGAGACCGGGTATGGCGCCGAGCGCCTCGCGTTGGGGTTTGCCCACGCCGTCAACGCCTCCTAACTCCGGGCTGCCCGCGTCGCAAACGGCGCGCAGGCTTCCGAAATGCGTCAACAGAGCGGTGGCGACGTCCGTGGCCGCAGAGCGGCTCAGTCGGCCGCGTAGAACCCGGGCCAGGAGCGCCCGGCATTCCGGGTCCGTGACGACGGCGTCCATGGTTTCGTCCGTGAAGCAATGGATGGGGCAATTGTCGCCGGCACGGACGAGAGATCCCAACGGGCAATTTGCCCGGATGAGCGGAATTCGGGAAAACCATCGCCCAGCCAAGCTATATCCGACTGGACGGAATTGGCGGCTGGCGCCGATAGTAGAGGCTGGGACAGTGTGGAGGGCTTGCCATGCGGTACTTCAGGCGTGTCGAACTGGCTCCGGACCTCAAGCCGATAAAGGGCGAGCTTGCCGACAATCGGGGCGCCTGGCATAGCCAGACCGGCCGCCAGGACCGCGTCGGCGTTCAGGCGGAAACCAACGCGATCCCGCTCCGCGGTTTGCGGCGCTCGAAGATCATGGGGCGGCGCCGGCGTGACGTGCACGAGAGTCGCTACACGACGCTGGCCGGACAGTTTCCGGCGACAAGCGACCTTCTGGAGCGTTTGGCGGACGACCTGGGCGGCCAGCTCGGACGCGCCAAGTTCGCGCGTTTGCCGCCGGGAGCCGTCGTAAAGCCACACGCCGATCGGGGCCGCTACTACAGAGTTCGCGACCGGTATCACTGCGTCATCGAGAGCCGGGGTGGAAGCTCGCTGACCGCAGGCGGTGAATCCGTCCGCATGCAGCCGGGCGAGATCTGGTGGTTCGACAACAAAGCCATTCACAGCGCGCGGAACGATTCCGATCTGCCCCGGATTCACCTGATATTCGACCTGTTGCCGGAGAACGCGGCGCAATACCCGGTAAACGGCGCCGAGTTGCCTGGCGCTCTTCTGGCCCGGCTCCGGCAGACCGAAGACGCGAGACCGCTGGATGCCGTGGAAGCGGCGGTCAGGCTGTACCGCTCGATCTGCCGGAACCCCGAAAACTGGCAGGCGGTACTCGAAGCGAACGAACTGAGCGCGTTGGCGGAGCGCAAGCCGCTTCGCGCGCTTGCCCGGCTGCTATGGCCGAACCTCGCGGATTCCCGCCGGCGGCGGCGCGAGTCGGCCGTCGCGTGGTCGCTGGCGCAGCTCGATCTCGAGCGGATAGAGCCCGTCGAGGTAGCGCAATCCATCGAGACCGCGGGCGGCATTCGCGCGGTTCACGACGCATGGCGTGACGGTCGCGAAGAGAAGCTCTACGCGAACGCGCAGTGATGCCCCGCCATTCGTTACCATTGACCCCGGACAGGCGTTGGGAGACTTGATCGATGGGATTCGCAATCTCAGACATGCAATTGACGAGCACGGCCTTCGCGGACGGTGAGCGTATTCCTGCACGGCACACCGGTGAGTCGGACGACGTGTCGCCGGCGCTTGCCTGGACCGATCCGCCGGAGGGCACTCAAGGCTATGCGCTGATTTGCCACGATCCCGACGCTCCGCTCATCAAACCGGGCACCTATGGCTACGTCCATTGGGTTCTCTACAACATGCCGGCGGGTATCAGCGAACTTCCGGAAGGCGTCACGGGATATACGGGCGGCATGAACGATTTCGGCAACACCGAGTACGGCGGACCGATGCCGCCGGAAGGACACGGCACACACCGCTATTTCTTCTGGTTGTTCGCGTTGTCGAGCCCGATCGAGTTCCCGGCCGGCCTGTCGATGTGGCAACTCCTCGAGAAAATCGAGCCCGACGTACTCGGCATGAATCGTCTGATGGGAACTTACTCACGGTAGTGCTTGCCCAACCGGTGACAGCCCTGCTGACGAGCACTTACTCACGGTAGTACTTACCCTATCGGGGACCGCTCTCCTGACGAGCACTTAACTCACGATAGTACTTGCCCCACGCGGAGGCAGTACTCCTGAGGAGCGCCTGTTCACGGTAGTGCTTGCCCAACCGGGGACAGCTCTCCTGACGAGTACGTACTCACGGTAGCGCTTGCCCATCGGGGACAGCCCTCAATCGGAATCGGCGCTGCGGACACCGCGAAGGTCTTTCGATTCGCGGAGCATTTGCTTACAACCGATGCGTATGGCGCTCTGCAGCGGTTTCGGGCGACAATTCCGGTGATGCTTGGGGGCAAGCTATGAATATCGTACTGGGAATCACGGGCGGGATTGCCGCCTACAAAACGCCCGACCTCATTCGACGGCTGCGCGAACGTGGCGCCGACGTGCAGATTGTCATGACGGCGTCCGCGGGCGAATTCGTGACCGAAACCGCGCTGCAGGCCGTCTCCGGCCGCCCCATTCGCAGCAATCTTTGGGACCGGGAGGCCGAGGCGTCGATGAGCCATATCGAGCTTGCGCGCTGGGCTGACGTCGTGCTGATCGCCCCGGCGACGGCCGAAATCATGGCGCGACTCGCGTCGGGCGCCGCCGCCGACCTCCTGACCACCCTGGTGCTCGCAACCGAGGCGCCGGTGGCGATTGCGCCGGCGATGAATCGGGTCATGTGGAGCAACCCGGCGGTCCAGGCCAACCGTGCTCTGCTCGAGGAACGCGGGGTAGCGATCCTGGGTCCGGGCCGCGGCTCCCAGGCCTGCGGCGAAACCGGCGCCGGCCGTATGCTGGAACCCGATGAGCTGGCCGATATCGTCACCGGACCAGGCTTCGCGCCGGGCGAAACCGGCGGCGCGCTCAGCGGCAAGACCGTCGTCATCACGGCGGGGCCGACACGGGAGCCGATCGATCCGGTCCGCTATCTCACGAACCGCAGCTCGGGCAAGATGGGATACGCGCTGGCGACCGCCGCCGCGAGGGCCGGCGCACGCGTCGTCCTGATCTCGGGTCCGGTGGATCTCGCTCCGCCGCGCGGCGTGGAGACGCGGAGCGTTCTGTCGGCGGCCGACATGCACCGGGCGACGCACGATGTCATTAGCGACGCCGACGTCTTCATCGCCTCCGCCGCCGTTGCCGACTATCGCCCGGTGACGGCGGCCGACAAAAAAATCAAAAAAACCGGCGAGACGATGACGCTCGAGATGGTGCGCACGCCGGACATCCTCGCATCCGTTGCGGCACTGCCCGATGCGCCGTTTACCGTCGGCTTCGCGGCCGAAACCGACAACCTGCTCGGCTATGCGCGCGGCAAGCTCGAGAATAAGTCGCTGGACATGATCGTCGCCAACTGCGTCCGCGACGGTAAGGCCTTCGATGTCGACGACAACGCCGTCGAGGTGCTGTGGGCAGACGGTCAGCAGTCGTTTCCGACGACCGGCAAGTCGGCGCTGGCCGGCGAGCTGGTCGATCTGATCGCTTCGCGCTACGAGGCGACGCGGGGCACGGGCACCGAGCCGCGTCTTTCCATCATCAGGCTCAACGACCAGACCTGAGCGCCGCCCGACTTGCGAAAGGCGTTGCCGGCAGCGCGGCGACGAGCTAGTTTGACGTCGATTCAATCGAACGTCAGCGGGCCCTACAAGTGCAATCGATCCAGTTGAAGATCCTCGACCCTCGAATCGGGGACAGCATACCGTTACCTACCTACGCAACCGACGGCTCAGCGGGCCTCGACGTGCGGGCATGTATCGACGCAGCACTGACCGTCGAGCCGGGCGAGACCTTGCTCATACCAACCGGCGTCGCCATCTACATCGGCGATCCGGCACTCGCAGCAGTGCTGTTGCCGCGTTCGGGTCTGGGACACCGTCACGGTCTGGTGCTGGGCAATCTCACGGGGCTCATCGACTCCGACTACCAGGGCCAGGTCTACATATCCTGCTGGAACCGCAGCAACGCCGCCTATGAGATTCAGCCGGGTGAGCGCATTGCACAGATGGTTTTCGTGCCGGTAGCGCAGGTGCACTTCGACATCGTAGACGAGTTCGCCGAGACCGAGCGCGGCGCCGGCGGCTTCGGGTCTTCCGGACGCGCCTGAAGCACCGCGCTACGCGCAGCGATCGACCGCTGGCGTTCGCAGTAGGACCTTGACGAGCCTCAGCGCAAGTCGATCAGCTTTTGGCGTTCGCAGTAAGACCTTGGTGAAGTCGGCGTGAACCGGTGAACCGGTCAGCCTTTGGCGTTCACGGTGAGTCAGTCCGGGGCTCCGTGCGAGTCGGTCAACCGGTGGCGTTCGCCGTGAGTCCCTTAAGCTCTTCGAAACGCCTGATGTCGCCGTCGAAGCGCTCGATGATGGTCTGTTCGTCCTGCTTGAACTTGAGAAGATTGTTCTCGTGGCGCTCGATCGTCTGCTTCGTGAACTCGATGTCGTCGATCAGATCGGGATCGATCATGGGCGCTTCGGGATTGTCGCTGTACGGCTGGAAGCGGCCGGCTTCGGCCATCAGTTTCTCGAGCCGCCGCTCCAGATTGCGCAAATAGAGTTCCGTGACGCGCGATTGCGCCTTGAACAGTTCGACGCGCCGGTCGCGGTGCATGACGATTTCGTCGACGGACAGATAGGTTGCAAGCAGCGCGCGATCGTTTCGCTGGCGAAGCTCGGCGGCCGCGACGCGTTCGGCCTCTGCGCGCTCGGCGGCAAGCTGTTCCTCGGTCTTGCGGCCTTCGACGTAATCGACGACGACGCCCTGCTCATTGAGCACGCGTTTTTGCGCTTCGGCGTACTTGGCAGGCACGCTGTCCCCGTAGTGCGTGACGCCGTGTTCGTCGACCCACGAGTAGGTCTTGCGCGGCTGATCGGCCAGCGCGCCCGGGGCAAAAATCGTAACGGACAGTGCCAGAAGAAGTTTCCGCATCGCCTCACTATGCCAATACAGGCGCCGCAAAATTGCGACGTGGTTCGCGTATTCGACCCTTGACGACCCGCGAGATTCCTATTCTAACGCTGTTAGCGAGGTTTTGTAGCGGTCTTCGCGGACCGCTAACCGGCGACACCATACTGTTGACGATAGCTCGTGACCGGTGCGAGCCATTCGGCATACTCCCCTGATTCTTCGAGACTTTCGACCAGGTCGGAAAGACCGATGATGCTGATCACGGGAATGCCGAGCGAGTTTTTCAGCTCCTGGACCGCCGACAGGCTGCTCTGGCCGCGCTCCTCGCGATCCATCGAGATCGCGAGGCCGCCGATCTCGGCGCCGCCGGCGGCGATGATCTGGTAGGCCTCGCGGACCGCGGTGCCGGCAGTAATGACGTCGTCAACGATCAATACCCGGCCCGCAAGCGGCCCGCCCACGACCTGGCCGCCTTCACCGTGCGACTTGGCTTCCTTGCGGTTGTAAGCGTAGGGCACGTCGATGTCGTAGTGCTCCGCAAGCGCCGCCGCCGCAAGCGCCGCAAGCGGGATGCCCTTGTAGGCCGGCCCGAAGAGCATGTCGAATTCGACCCCCGACTCCGCGATGGCCGCCGCGTAGTAGCGGCCGAGCCGGGCGGCGGCATAGCCCGTGTTGAAGCGGCCGGCGTTGAAGAAGTACGGACTGACCCGGCCCGATTTGAGTGTGAATTCGCCAAACCTGAGCACACCGAGTTCCAGCGCCAGCTCGATGAATTCCTTTTGATATGCTCGCATAGCGTTAACAGACCCCGGAATCTTCTACGTCGCCGGAACGGCGTTCTGTATGATGCCCGTCTCCGGCGATACGAGTATGACACACGCATTTCGCCGCACGTATTAAAGAGGGCATATCGTTGTTTCGGGTAATCAGTCTCAATGCCAACGGCATCCGCGCGGCGGCGCGCAAGGGTTTCTTCGAGTGGTTGAGCAATCAGGACGCGGACGTCGTCTGTATCCAGGAGACCAAGGCTCAGAAACATCAGCTCACCGATCCGATGTTCGAACCCGCAGGTTATCTTGCCTATTACGAGGACGCCGAGAAAAAAGGTTACAGCGGCGTCGCGGTGTACAGCCGGCACGAGCCGAAGCGCGTCATTCGCGGCTACGGCGATCCCGAGTTCGATGCGGAAGGCCGCTACCTGGAAGTTCAGCTGGCCGGCCTCAACGTCGTGTCGCTGTACCTGCCCTCGGGCTCGTCGAGTGAAGAACGACAGGCCGCCAAGTACCGCTGCATGGAGAGTTTCACGGAGCACCTGCACAAGATTCGTCGGCGCCGCTCGCAGACAATCATCTGCGGGGACTGGAACATCGCGCATAAGAACGAAGACATTCGCAACTGGAAATCCAATCAGAAGAACTCCGGCTTCCTGCCCGAGGAGCGTGCATGGCTCGACAAGGTGTTCGGCGAGTACCGCTTCACCGACGCGTTCCGAACGCTGCCTCAGGAACCGCACGAGTACACGTGGTGGTCGAACCGCGGCCGGGCCTGGGACAACAACGTCGGCTGGCGCATCGACTACCACGTCGTGACGCGCGGCCTCGCGGACAGGATTCGGCGAACCGAGATCTACCGCGATGAGCGCTTTTCCGATCATGCGCCGCTGATCATGGACTACGATCTGGACCACGGCGGCTGAACGCGGCAAAGCCGCCGCGACTGACACGGCCGTTCAAAGAGTGGAGGTGCCGATGCCGCAGCGTGAGGTTCTGGTCAGCAGGCTCGACGACATCGACGATCCCGGGTGCCGCGAATTCCGCATCGGCGATGGCGACTGGCCGTTCAAAGGCTTCGTCGTCCGCCGCGGTGATCGGGTGTCCGCCTGGCAAAACCTGTGTCCGCACGCCGGACACGCGCTCAACTGGAAACCCAATGCCTTCCTGACGCCGGACCGAAGCGCGATCATCTGCGCATCCCACGGCGCCGTGTTCGCAATCGATACGGGAGAGTGTCTGGCCGGCCCGTGTCCCGGGCGCTCGCTTACGCCCGTCGCCGTGCGCGTCACGAACGGAGCGATTTACGTGACCGGGCCCGACAGCCGGTAGCGGCTCCTTTTTGACGTACTAGTGGCCTGTATCAAAAAGGTGTCAGACTTATTTTTGTTTAGAGCAAAAATAAGTCTGACACCTTTTTGATCCCGTCCGGACTAGGGGAGCTTGTCCATGAAGGCCAGCGGATCGTGGAAGCCGTTCGGCATCTCGTCCGAGCCGCGGCCCTTGTAGTCCTCGGGGTCCATGTCGACGGAACCGGACCAGTCCTCCGGAGCGCTGATTTCCACGAGCGGCCACTCCGGCCAGATTTCCAGATCGACCTCGTCGACGGTCCCGTCGAACTGCTGGATCTCAACGGTTCCCGCCTGCTCGTCGAGCGCGACGACCTCGAATACCGTGCCGTTCGCACGCCGAAACCAGTGACCGATTTCCGGACGGATCATCGTCTCTCTTCCCCGAGTTGCAGTTCCGCTCTCTAGTCTTATAGACCACGAAACGCAGTACGCAACACGAAGCCTCGCCGCACGGTCCGACCGCGCGCCGTATATTCGTTTTCACGGCACGTTGTGATCGATATTTTGAATCGAATCATTTCATATGTTCGAGTTAATCTATTACCGCGCGATACCAAATTCTTCTCTCCCGACGGAGTAAGCCAATGCTCAGAAAACCGTTTTGCCTGCTCACCGCGATAGCGGTAGCGATGACGCCGCTGGCGTTATCGAGCCCGGCGCATGCCCAAAGCGCGCCGAAATCCAATCAATTCTGGTGGCCGGACCAGGTCGACCTGAGTCCGCTGCGTGCGCACAACGCCGAGTCGAACCCGCTCGGCGCCGACTTCAACTACGCGGAAGCCTTCGCCACGCTCGACCTCGACGAGGTCAAGCAGGACATCGAAGCCCTGATGACCGACTCGCAGGACTGGTGGCCCGCGGACTTCGGCCATTACGGCCCGTTCTTCATCCGCATGGCCTGGCACAGCGCCGGCACGTATCGCACGCTCGACGGCCGCGGCGGCGCCGCTGGCGGCCAGATGCGTTTCGACCCGCTGAACAGCTGGCCCGACAATGCGAACCTCGACAAGGCCCGCCGCCTGCTGTGGCCGGTCAAACAGAAGTACGGCGCGAACCTGTCCTGGGCCGACCTGATGGTCCTGACGGGTAACGTCGCGCTCGAGTCGATGGGCTTCGATACCTTCGGCTTCGCCGGCGGCCGCGAAGACGACTGGGAAGCCGATCTCGTGTACTGGGGGCCGGAAGCCGAGTTCCTCGCCGACGAACGCTACAGCGGCGACCGCGAGCTCGCCAAGCCGCTCGCGGCCGTGCAGATGGGTCTCATCTACGTAAACCCGGAAGGCCCGAACGGCAACCCCGACCCGTTGCTCGCCGCGAAAGACATCCGCGACACGTTCGGCCGCATGGCGATGAACGACGAAGAGACGGTCGCGCTGATCGCCGGCGGCCACACCTTCGGCAAGGCACACGGCGCCAAGAAGCCGGTCGACTGCGTCGGCGCCGAGCCGGCGGCCGCGGGCCTCGAAGAGCAGGGCTTCGGCTGGACCAGCACCTGCGCGAGCGGCAAGGGTGCCGATACGATCACGAGCGGCCTCGAAGGCGCCTGGACGGCCAACCCGACCCGGTGGACGACGCAGTACCTCGACAACCTGTTTGCGTTCGACTGGGTACAGACGCGCAGCCCGGCGGGCGCGATTCAGTGGATTCCGAGCGACCCGGCCGCCGCGAATCTCGTTCCGGACGCCTTCGACAACAGCAAGCGTCACGCGCCGATCATGTTCACGACCGACCTGTCGCTCAAGTTCGATCCCGAGTACCGCAAGATCGCCAGGCGTTTCCAGGAAAACCCGCAGGAGTTCGCGGACGCCTTTGCGCGCGCCTGGTTCAAGCTCACGCATCGCGACATGGGTCCGCGGGCTCGCTACGTCGGCGACGCAATCCCCGCCGAGGTGCTCGTCTGGCAGGACCCGGTCCCGGCCGTCGATCACGAGCTGATCGACGTGAACGACGTCGCGACGCTGAAAGCCGAGATCCTCGATTCCGGCCTGACGGTTCCCGAGCTGGTAAGGACCGCCTGGGCATCGGCCTCGTCGTTCCGCGGCACCGACCTGCGCGGCGGCGCCAACGGCGCCCGCATCCGCCTCGAGCCGCAGAAGGACTGGGCGGCTAACGATCCCCGCGAGCTCGCGAAAGTGCTCAATCGCCTCGAGCGAATCCAGAGGAGCTTCAACCGCGGGCAGTCGGGCGACAAGCGGGTCTCGCTGGCCGACGTGATCGTGCTCGGTGGCGCCGCGGCGATCGAGCAGGCAGCGCGCGCTGCCGGCAGCCGTATCGTCGTGCCGTTCACCCCCGGGCGCACCGACGCATCGCAGGATCAGACCGACGCCGAGTCGTTCGCGGTCCTGGAGCCGACGGCCGACGGCTTCCGCAACTACTACGCCGAGGGCAACTACCGCTCGCCGGCGGAGCTGCTCGTCGACAAGGCGAATCTCCTGACGCTGACGGTGCCCGAAATGACCGTGCTGGTCGGCGGCCTGCGCGGCTTGAACGCCAACGCCGGCGGCTCGCAGCACGGGGTCTTCACCGACCGCCCGGGCACGCTGAGCAACGACTACTTCGTGAATCTGCTCGACATGTCCACGGCCTGGCGCAAGGCGCCCGAAGTCGACGGTCTTTACGAAGGCCTCGACCGCTCGACGGGTGAGCCTCGCTGGACGGCAACGCCCGTGGACCTGGTCTTCGGCTCGCACGCGGAGCTGCGCGCCATTGCCGAAGTCTATGGCGCCAGCGACGGCAAGGATCGCTTCGTCAGGGACTTCGTCGATGCCTGGACCAAGGTCATGACCCTCGATCGTTTCGACATCCCGGCGGATCAGGGCGGCAGCTACGCAAGCCGTTAAACGCCGGACGCGGAACGACGGGTTCCGCGGCATAGGGACATGCAGGCGGCGGCGTCTCGAGAGAGCGCCGCCGCTTTCCGTTTGGATGCTTTCAAGCGGCCGGGCGTACGAGCCGCCAGTCCCAAATCCGATGGCCGAGTTTCAGGCCGCGCTGCTCGAATTTGGTGGCGGGGCGATCCAACGGTCTGTCGCCCCCGTGTGCTCGTCGCTCGTCGACCTCGAACAGCGACGTCCGCGTCAGCAACGCGTCGATACTCTCGGCGTAATGCTCCCAGTCCGTCGCGATATGCAGCGCGCCGCCAGGCACGAGCCGGCTGGCGACGAGCTCGAGAAATCCGGGCGTCACGATGCGTCGCTTGTGATGCCGTTTCTTCGGCCAGGGATCGGGGAAGTACAGGTTTACGCGGGCAAGCGAGGCCTCGGGAAGCTGTTCGCGCAGCACGTCGATGGCGTCGTGACTGATCACCCGGAGGTTGTCGAGGCCGGCGCCCTCGATGCCGAGGAGACAATGGCCGACACCCGGTTCGTGCACCTCGACACCCAGATAGTCGACGCCGGGGTTCGCGGCGGCCATCGCCAGCAGCGAGTCGCCGTTACCGAAGCCAACCTCGAGGACCCGGGGAGCCCGCCGGCCGAACAGGGTATCGAGGTCCAGAGGCGCGGTGCCGAAGGCGACGCCGTAGCGCGGTAACAGCTCGCGCACGGCGCGTTGCTGCGAACCGGTCATGCGACCGCTGCGCCTCACGAAACTGCGCACGCTGCGCCGGCGCGCTTCTTCCTCCCGGGACTCGCTCATGCGTTCAGGATACTAGAAGCCGTTGCGTGAGAACCGTGACCGGAAACGCTCGCCGCCAGGCGCCCGTAGCTGTGGTACATTGTGTGCAAGCAACACTTTTTCGCTTGTGACAATTCAGACTACCTGGGGGGGTACTGTGAATAAATCCCGCAAATCCAGAGGATTGCGCGACCCTGCAATCCTGACTCTGGGACTTTTTTCCTTATTTGTTGTACTTGCGCCACACTCCGGCGCCCTGGCTCAGGACGGTGCCGCCGGCACGCTGCTCGAGGAAATCGTGACCACGGCGCGCAAGAAGAGCGACGCCGAGGTCGTCCAGGACGTGCCCGCGGCGATCAACGCCTTCGGCGCGACGCAGCTCGAGGCCATGTTCGTGCAGAAGCTCTCGGACATTGGCTACATCATGCCGAACGTGCAGATGGAGGATATCGGCACGTTTCCCGGCGTGCAGAACTTCTCGATTCGCGGTCAGGGGATCAACAGCTCGATCCCTTCGGTCGATCCGACCGTGGGCGTGTTCGTGGACGGTGTCTATCTCGGCTCCACGTTCGGCGTCGTGCTCGACACGTTCGACATCGAACGCGTCGAAGTGCTGCGCGGACCGCAGGGCCTTCTGTTCGGCCGTAACGTGACCGGCGGAGCCGTCGTCATCCGGAATGCGCGGCCGGACGGCGAGTTCGGCGTACGGGTGCGCGCCGGAGGCAACGACGGCGATCAGAGCAACCTCGCGGCCGCGATCGAAGGCTCGCTGATCGAAGACACTCTGGCCGCAAAACTCATCGTGATGTACGACGACGATCAGGGCTATTTCGAAAACCCGAACATCGGGCGCGATGTCGGTGAAATGGAAACGACGCTGATCCGCCCGACCTTCGTCTGGACGCTCAGCGACGCGGCGGACCTGACCTTCATCTGGGAGCACGGCGAGACGGAAGGCGACGGCGCCGCCTGGACCAACGTCACGGCGCAGCTCGCCGGTGCCCAGCCGGAGTTCACGACGACGCTCGACGAGCCGGGCTTCACCGAGATCGACTGGGATCAGCTGACGCTCGAGCTCAACGTGGAAGCGTTCGGCGGCACCGTGACGAACATACTCGGCTACCGCGAGGCCGGAGTCGACTCGCTGACCGACGTCGACGGCACCAACCTGCCGATCTTCACGGCGTCGGGCTTCACCGATCAGGACCAGATCAGCAACGAGCTGCGCTGGTCGGGCAACTTCGCCGACAACTGGGAGGCGACGCTCGGACTGTATTACTTCGACCAGACCATCGAGTACCGCGAGGGCCGGACCATTCAGGTCGCCTTGCAGCGCGCGCTCGGCGGCGACATGGACGCCAGCAACTACGGGATCTTCTGGAACAACGACTTCCTGATCGGCGACGAGTGGGTGATCTCCGCCGGCCTGCGCTACACCGACGAGGAGAAGACCGCGCGGATCATCGCAGCACCCGGCGGCATCGGCTGCGGCGACATCGTCACCTTCGACTGCACGTTCCAGGACCTCGAGGGCGACTGGGACAACGTCACGCCCAGGATCGGCGTGCAGTGGAACTACGCCGACGGCGGTCAGCTCTACGGCTTTTTCTCGCAGGGTTATCGTTCCGGAGGCTTCAACTTCCGCAACGCGCGTCCGGACGTGATCCCACCGGGGCCCACCAAGGAAGAGCAGAACAACACGTTCGAGATCGGCTGGAAGTCGACGTTCGCCGACGGCCGGGTAAGGCTCAACGTCGCGGCCTTTCATAACGAGATCAACGATACCCAGCGCGAGCTCAACGTCGGCGACCCGTCGCCGGCCGGCGTCGTCGTGCTGCAGGCAACCTTCAATGCCGGCGACGTCACGATCGAGGGCATAGAGGCCGATCTGGTGGCGCTGATTACGGACAACTTCTCGATCAACGCCACCGTCGGCATCCAGGACTCGGAGTACGACCGGATCGACCCGATCGTGGAAGAAATCGAGGCCGGGCTGATGCTGCCGTTTCCGCTGATCGGCGGCGACCTGCCGCGGCTGGCGCCCGTGAACTACAACCTGGGTTTTTCTTACGATCTCCCTGCCGGCAACCTCGGGCTGTTCAACATCGCCGCAAGCTACAGCTACCGCGACGAGAACGCCTACGACGACTCGAACCTCAACGTCTTCGAGGAACAGGAGCGCATCAACGCGAGCGTTAACTGGTTCTCGGCCAACGAGCAGTGGCGCGTATCGCTGTACGGCAAGAACCTGAGCGACGAAGCCAACTGGGGCAACCTGACCTCGATTGCCGGCCTGTTCACGGCCGGTCCGATGCAGCGCGGTCGCCTGGTCGGTCTCGAGATCAACTGGAGCTATTAGCCGCGGCGTCCGTCAGCATGTCGGGCGGCAACGCGATCGTGCTTTCGCGATCGCGGTGCCGTCCGCGCGCATTCCCGGCATAGAATTCCTTAATCGGGATGAGATCCTTCCCGGGATCGCCGCTGAGCTCGACGGTGGGACCGAGGCCGAGACGCCGGTTCTCATAGTCGAAGAACGCCAGCAC
Source organism: Woeseiaceae bacterium (assembly GCA_028277185.1). GTDB lineage: Bacteria > Pseudomonadota > Gammaproteobacteria > Steroidobacterales > Woeseiaceae > UBA1847. Next base: position 18,494 of record JANQGQ010000012.1, on the reverse strand, counting down.
GAGCGGGACTTCCGCAGCCAGCGCTATCCGATAGAACCCCGACTTCCAGTGATCGCGACGGCTGCGCGTGCCTTCCGGCGCCATCCCGAAGTAGAAACGCTCCCGGCTCCGAAATGCCGCGACCGCGTTCTCCACGGCGGCACCCGGCCGGGCGCGATCGAGCGGAATGCCGCCCAGCCCGCACAACAGGTTACCGAGCGGAAACCAGAACAGGGACGCCTTACCGAAAAAGCGTACGTCGAGGCCGAAAGCGACCTTGGCGATCAGGCCCCAGACACCGTCCCAGTTCGAGGTGTGGTGCGCCGCGATGATGAGGGCCCTGGGCACATCCGGTACCTCCCCCACGAGCGTCCAGCCGCCCAGACGAAGCAGGAATCGCGCCGTACGAGCGAGCACGACCCGTCAGTCGTCGCTTGCGCGCGGCCGCGCGCGCCAGCCCGTGATCGCGGCGAGGCCCGAGAGCGCCGCCGTTACCCAGACGTTGGACCCGAACCCGTAGGTGACGGCGGCCGAGATGCCCGTCGTAGCCGCGAAGATCAGCCAGAAGCGCTGCGTGCGCTGGTCTTCGAGTTCCCGCTTGAGTTTCTTCATCTCCGGCGAGTCCATTCGAACCTGGATTTGTCCGCTCGCCGCCTGCTGCGACACGTGGTGGATCACGCCGGGCAGATCCCTGAGTGCTTCGCGGAGCTGCGGGAGATTGGTCCGGAGGTCGTCGAGCATCGCGCGGCCGCCGATCTGATCGCGCATCCAGCGCCTGAGGACCGGCTGCGCCGTCTTCCAGAGGTCGAGCTCCGGGTACAGCTCGCGCCCCAGGCCCTCGATATTGAACAAAGTCTTGTGCAGCAGAATCATCTGCGGCTGAATCTCGACGTCGAAGCGCTGCGCCACGCGGAACAGGCGCATCAGCACCTGCGCGAACGAGATCTCGGACAGCGGCTTCTGGAAGATCGGCTCACAGACCGTCCGCACGGCCGATTCGAGTTCCTCGACGCGCGTGCCTTCCGGCACCCAGCCGGAATCCACGTGCAGCTTCGCGATGCGATGGTAGTCGCGGTCGAAGAACGCAAGGAAGTTCTCGGCGAGATAGCGCCGGTCGGTAGCCGACAGCGTACCGACGATGCCAAAATCGACGGCCGCGTAGCGCGGGTACTCGGGATCGTCGATCAGCACGAAGATGTTGCCCGGGTGCATGTCGGCGTGAAAAAAATTGTGCCTGAACACCTGAGTGAAAAAGATCTCCACGCCGTTCTCGGCGAGCCGCTGGATGTTCGTTCCAGCCTTCTTCAAAGCCTCCATATTGCTGATCTGCACGCCGTAGATGCGCTCCTGCACCATGACTTCCGGCCGGCAGTAGTCGAAATAGACTTCCGGCACGTAGAGCAGATCGGAACCCGCGAAGTTGCGCTTGAGCTGCGCCGTGTTGGCTGCCTCGCGCATTAGGTCGAGCTCGTCGATGATCGTTTTCTCGTATTCGGCGACGACCTCGAGCGGCCGCAGGCGGGACGCCAGCGACCAGTAGCGATCCGCGAGTTCGGCAAGCCAGCGCAATACGTCGAGATCCTCTTCGATCTGAGCCTCGACGCCGGGACGCAGGAGCTTGACGATCACTTCCTTGCCGTCGGGAAGCGCGGCCGTGTGTACCTGCGCGATCGAAGCGGCAGCGTGCGGCTCGACGTCGAAGCGCCGGAACACCTCGGTCAACGGTTTGCCGTAGGCGCCTTCGAGTATGCCGACAGCGGTTTCTCCGGGAAACGGCGGCACCAGGTCCTGGAGTTTCGCGAGTTCGTCGGCGATGTCGCGCGGCAGAAGATCGCGGCGCGTCGACAGCGCCTGACCGAACTTGACGAAGATCGGGCCGAGTTCCTCGAGCGCCATGCGGATGCGTACGCCGAGCGGCGTGCTGCGGTCGACCTTGCGCGGCGCGAACGAAAACAGAAACCGCAAGGGGCGCAAAAAGTGCACCGCGTCGATCACGTCGGCAAGCCCGTAGCGGACGAGTACGCGCTGGATACGCAGTACCCGCGCGAGCGACTTGCGGCGCGACACGGCTACCCTCCCGCTTCGATGCGGCGGAGTCTGGCTTCCGCCCGCGCGACCGCATCGCGAAGGTCCTGGACGTCGCGCGCGAAGCGGTCCATCTCGTAGCGGTTCGGAAGATCGCGCCGCTCTTCCTGCAGGTACTCGCGGAGATTCGCCAGCAGAATGTCGTGCGTCTGCCGCCGCCAATCCGCGACGTCCCCGACCACGCGGCCGAGGCGGTGCGCCGCCGCATCGCCGACGAGCTTTGCCAGCTCCTCCTCGGGGTCCGGCCGGCCCAGCTTGAGCAGGCGCTGGAAGGACTGCGCCAGATCGGTGCGTCCCGACAGCCGTACGTCGCTGTCGCCGAGCGCCGCCGCATCGCCGCCGCCCATGGCGAGACGCGCAAGCCCCAACAGCGGTCCCTCGACCGTGACGTCGACCTCGTCCGGCAGCGTCGTGCTGCCGGTCAATTGCCCGCCGTCCACCGTGAGACAAAAGGCAAGCGCCGAGTCGCGTACTCTGAGCGCGAAACTACGGCCTTCGAGCTCCGTCAGGAGCGGCCGCGCCGGAGTGATCTCGGCGAGGTTGCGATTGACGAGCGCGAGCACGGGACCGAACAGGGCGGCGGTGTCCATTTTGCCGGGTCCTAAATCCGATAGCCGACGTGCAGCGCAACGATGCCGGCCGTCAGATTGTGATAGCGGCAACGCTCGAAACCGGCGTCCTGCATCATCGCCATGAGCGTGTCCTGATCGGGGTGCATGCGAATAGACTCGGCGAGGTACTGATAGCTGTCCTCGTCGCTTGCCACGAAGCGGCCGAGCACGGGCAGCACCCGGAACGAGTACAGGTCGTAAGCCGGCTGAATCGCTTTTGCGGGTTTGGAGAACTCGAGGATCAGGAGCTTGCCGCCCGGCTTCAGAACCCGGTACATCGAGCGCAGTGCGGCGTCCTTGTCGGTTACGTTCCTCAGGCCGAAGGCAATGGCGATGCAGTCGAAACTGTGGTCGGCGAACGGCAGATTTTCCGCGTCGACCTGGGCAATGGACAGATTCCTGACGAGACCGCGATCGACGAGTCGCCGTCGACCCTCTCTGAGCATCGCGTCGTTGATGTCGGCCAGCACGACCTGGCCGTCGGCGCCGACGTCGCGCGCGAACTTAGCCGCGAGGTCGCCGGTGCCGCCGGCGAGATCGAGTACGGTCTGCCCGGGCCGGACGGCGGCCTCGCCGACCGTGAAATGCTTCCAGAGCCGGTGCAGCCCGCCCGACATCAGGTCGTTCATGAGGTCGTAGCGAGTCGCTACGGAATCGAACACGCCTTTGACCAGGTTCGCTTTTTCGGCGCTGGCTACGGTCTGGTAGCCGAAATGGGTCTTGTTGTCCTCGGAGGGCATGGGCTTAGGCCTTATGCGTTTCGGCGAGCATACCCCGCGGCTTCGAGACGGTCGAGATAGTTCCGCCATTTGGCGTCGTACTGCTCGCCGAGCTCGCGCAGATACTTCCAGCTATAGAGCCCCGTGTCGTGGCCGTCGTCGAAGACGAGCCGCACCGCGTAGTGGCCGACGGGTTCGACGGCACGAATGCCAACCTCTTCCTTACCGACCTGCAGACGCTCCTGGCCGGGTCCGTGGCCGCGGACCTCCGCGCTCGGCGAATATACCCGGAGATACTCGAAACCGAGCTCGAAACGTTCGCCGTCGTCGAACGCGACTTCGAGGACGCGCGACTGCTTGCGCAGCTTGATCTCCGTCGGTGTCGACATGATTCGTGTGGAGGCTCCCTAGAGAATGTAGCGGCTCAGGTCTTCGTCCTTCGACAGCTCCGCGACGTGCTCGTCCACGTAGCCCGCATTGATCTGAACGTGCGAGCCGCTCTTGTCCGAGGCCTCGAAGGACACGGTTTCGAGCAGCCGTTCCATGACCGTATGCAGGCGACGTGCACCGATGTTCTCGGTGTTCTCGTTGACGTGGAACGCCACCTCGGCAAGGCGGCGAACGCCGGACTCCGTGAATTCCAGATCGACCTCTTCGGTCGCGATGAGCGCCGAGTACTGATCGGTCAGGGATGCATCGGGCTCGGTCAGGATGCGCACGAAGTCCTCCGTGGACAGGGACTTGAGCTCGACGCGGATCGGAAAACGCCCCTGCAGCTCGGGGATCAGGTCGGACGGCTTCGAGACGTGAAACGCGCCGGATGCAATGAACAAAATGTGATCCGTCTTGACCATGCCGTACTTGGTATTGACGGTCGAGCCCTCGACGAGCGGCAGCAGATCGCGCTGCACCCCTTCGCGGGACACGTCCGCGCCCTGCGTTTCCGAGCGCCGGGCAACCTTGTCGATTTCGTCGAGGAACACGATGCCGTGCTGCTCGACCGCCTCGAGCGCCTGGGCCTTGAGTTCCTCCTCGTCCAGCATCTTCGCGGCTTCCTCGTCCGTCAGATGCCGGAGCGCCTCGGCGACGCGCAGCTTACGGGTCTTGCGGCGGTTGCCGCCCAGATTCTGGAACATGCCCTGCAGCTGGCTGGTCATTTCCTCCATGCCCGGCGGCGCCATGATCTCGATACCCACGGGCAGGGCCTGAATCTCGATCTCGATTTCCTTGTCGTCGAGCCTGCCCTCGCGGAGCATCTTGCGGAACTTCTGCCGAGTGTCGTCGTTCCGGGGCGGTGCGTCCGCGGTGAACCCCACTCCGGCCGACGGCGGCGGCAGCAGCGCGTCGAGCACGCGCTCCTCGGCGGCGTCCTCGGCGCGGTGGCGGACCTTTTCCATGGCGTCTTCGCGCAGCATTTTGACGGCGACGTCCATCAGATCGCGGATAATGGAGTCGACCTCGCGACCGACATACCCGACCTCGGTGAACTTGGTCGCCTCGACCTTGATGAACGGCGCCTTGGCCAGTCGTGCGAGGCGCCGCGATATCTCGGTCTTGCCGACGCCCGTCGGGCCGATCATCAGGATGTTCTTCGGGGTGATCTCGCTCCTGAGCGGTTCGGCGACCTGAATCCGGCGCCAGCGGTTTCTGAGCGCTATCGCTACGGCGCGCTTCGCCTCATCCTGACCGATGATGTGCTTGTCCAGCTCCTGGACGATCTCGCGCGGGGTCATTTGTGACATGGTTTGCTTGCCCGTAGCCGCCGGCGGCTACAGCTCCTCGACGATGATGTTCTGATTGGTGTAGACGCAGATCTCGCCGGCAATGTTCAACGCCTGTTCGGCGATCGAGCGCGCGTCGAGCTCGGTGCTTCGCAACAGCGCCAGTGCCGCCGCCTGCGCGTACGGTCCGCCGGAGCCGATCGCCATCAGATCGTGCTCCGGCTCGATGACGTCGCCGTTCCCGGAGATGATGAACGAGGACTCCTTGTCGGCGACGCAGAGAAGCGCTTCCAGGCGGCGCAAGCGGCGGTCGGTGCGCCAGTCCTTGGCGAGCTCGATCGCGGCGCGCGTCAGGTTGCCGTAGCGCTCGAGTTTCGTCTCGAACAGCTCGAAGAGCGTAAACGCATCGGCGGTTCCGCCCGCGAAGCCGGCGATGACCCGGCCGTTCGCCAGCGTGCGAACCTTCCGCGCATTGCCCTTCATGACCGTGTTGCCCATGCTGACCTGACCGTCGCCGGCGATCGCAACCTTCCCGTCGCGACGCACCGATACGATCGTCGTGCCTCTAAACTGCTGCATAGCCTGTCTGACCTTTGCCTGGCTTAAGGAACATCCCGTCGAGCGCCCGCGCCGCCGGCTCGACAGGGCCCGGCTGCCGCGATTCTCAAAGGGTGTGAAACGCCCGACCCTGCCGGGAGGACGCCGCGCCCCGGCGGGACGGTGATGTATGGGGTTTCCGGACCTTACTCTTTCTTCCGGGCTCGCGGGTGAGTTGCATCGTAGATCTGGGCGAGATGCTGGAAATCAAGGTGCGTGTAGACCTGCGTCGTGGAGATGTTCGCGTGGCCCAGAAGCTCCTGGACCCCCCTCAGATCGTGGCTGGACTCGAGCAGATGCGTGGCGAAGGAGTGGCGGAACAGGTGCGGGTAGACACTTGCGTCGATACCCTGCCGGCGGGCCCAGTGCTTGACGCGCATTTGCACGGATCGCGGCGCGAGGCGCGAACCGCGGCGGCTCACGAACAGCGCGGTCTCGTCGGGCGAGGCGAGGGCATGCCGCGACTTCATCCACGCACGAAGCGCCGCTCTGGCCATGCGGCCGACGGGCACGACGCGCTCCTTGCTGCCTTTCCCGGTGACGCGCACCGTCGCGTCGGCCAGATCGACGTCGCCAGTGTCGAGGCCGACCAGTTCCGCGAGTCTCAGGCCGGACGAATACAGGAGTTCGAGCATGGCGCGGTCCCGGTCGACCAGCGGGCCCTCACCTTCGATGTCGAGAAGCCGCGCCATCCGGTCGGCATCCAGATTGGCGGGCAGGCGTTTTTTCGCTTTCGGCGCCGACACGTCGACGGCCGGATTGCCGCGCACCTGCCGCTCCCGCATGAGGTAGCGAAAGAAACTGCGACTTGCCGAAAGACGGCGCTGAATACTCCTCGCCGACAGCCCGCGCCGATGCCCGGCCGCCGCCCAGGCGCGGATATGCCCGCTATCGACGGAATCCCAGTCCGATACACCCTGCTGGCCGCACCAGGCGGCAAGCGCATCGAGATCGCGCCGGTAGCTTGCGACGGTCGCCGGACTGAGCCGGCGTTCAATCTCGAGGTGCTTTAGAAAACGGTCCGGCCATTGTCGGGCGGCGGGCGTCACGGCCGGACGGGACGCTAGTACCGTGACACGGCCGCGGCGACCAGCTGGCCGACGCGGGTCAGAAAGTCGATGCTCATACCGGGATGGTAGCGATCGGCGTCGGCGCTGCCGATCGCGAGGAAACCCACCTGGCAGCGCTCGCCCAGCGGAACGAGCGCGACGGAACCCACTTCGGGTGCGTCCTTACGGAACAGGAATTCGAGCTGCGCGTCCCGGACGCTGCCGCAGCGCGGTGCGCTCGAATCGAGAAACGTCGCAAACGGCCCCAGACTCGGATCATCGCGCTCGAGCGCCCGGAAAAAGCGGCTGTTGTCGACGAGATCCGCATTGTCCGGGTTGGCGAACAGCACGAGCACGGAGTGATCGGCGTTGAAGCCGAGGCGCATCGCCTCCTCGAGAGCCGCGACAGCGCGTTCGAGCGAGCCCGCGGACAAGAGCTGAATAGAGAGTTCGTGGACCTTGGCGGCTAAGACGTCGTTCTCGCGGGCGACGGCCAGCAGCTCCTTGAGCTGACGCTCGAGCTTGAGATCCCGCTGCCGCAGCACCGAGACCTGACGCTCCACCAGCGACACGGCTTCACCGGTCGCGTGGGACAGACGCAGGCCGGACAGCAGGGCGGGGTGCCGGTCGAAGAAATCCGGATGGTCGGCGAGGTAATCGTGGACAGCCTGTTCCGTCAGTGTGACTTCGTGATATTCACGCTCAGGCTGTGTGCTCATACGTCGATGGTTCCTTCGCTGATCGGGGTGACGTCGCCGGACAGCCAAACCGGGTGTCCCGGACCGCGCCAGCTTACCACGAGTTCGCCGCCCGGCAGCCGCACGGTCACGGTCCCGTCGAGCAAACCTTCGCGGCAACCGGCGGCGACCGCCGCGGACGCGCCGGTGCCGCAGGCCAGGGTTTCGCCGGCGCCGCGTTCATAGACCCTGAGATCGATCGCGGATCGGGAGCGGATGCGGCGGAAGCCGACGTTGACGCGCTCGGGAAATCGGGGATGAGCTTCGATCGCGGGGCCGAGCGTCGCGACCGGTGCATCCGCCGTGTTCGCCACGTCGACGACGCAGTGCGGATTTCCCATCGACACGACGGCGACTTCGAGGACTTCGCCGCCGACATCCAGCGGATAGCGTTGTGCGGCCGTTTCGGCGGCGAACGGAACGGCGGCGGGCTCGAAGGACGGCTCACCCATGCTTACACTCACGCGGCCGTCCCCGGCGAAGGACGCCTCGACCCGGCCGGCCGGGCTGTCGAGGGCTATGGTCGCGCCCGGCGCTCCACCGAGATAGCTGGCGACACACCGGAGGCCGTTCCCGCACTGCTCCACCTCCGTGCCGTCCCGGTTGAAGACCCGATAAGCCGCGACGGCACCGCTGTGCCGGCTCGGCAACAGCCACATCAATTGATCGAAACCCGGCCCGGTAGCGTCGTCACCGAGCCGTCGCAGCGTGGCCGGCGCCGGAACGTCGGACCCCGCCTCGCGATTGTCGACGACCAGAATCCGATTGCCCGTGCCTGACATCTTGACGTACGGCAAAGCCATGGCGGGAGTGTAGCAGCGACAGTGTGAGGGTCCGTTAACGAGCGCTAAGCGTATTGTCTGCAAGCCAACGCGTTAAGACTTGCTAAGCGAAAGCGACTTATGGACATTTGCAGATGGCCCAGGTAGTTTACATAAACTGCCAATAACGATAAGAAACTCCGAAGGAGAGTCATGCGGCACATCATGGTCATGAATGCCAAGGGCGGCTGCGGCAAGAGCACCCTGGCGACGAATCTCGCTTCCTGGTACGCAACCGAAGGCGCTACGGTCGCCCTCGCGGACTACGATCCGCAGCGATCGTCGATGGACTGGCTCGAGCGGCGGCCCGCGAACCGCCCGGAGATCGTCGGGCTCGAGGCGTACAAGGACGGCTTCAAGCATGCGCCGCGCGGCGCCGACGTCATCGTCATCGACGCGCCGGCGCGCTCGCACGGCAAGGAGCTCACGAACCTGGTTCGCCATGCCGAGACCATCATCGTGCCGGTCCTGCCGTCTACGATCGACATGCAGGCGACGACGGAATTCTTAAAAGAGCTCAACGCTGTCGGCAAAGTCGAACGCAAACAGGCGAAGCTCGGCGCCGTCGGCAATCGGATCCGCGACAACACGCTGATCTGGGACGAACTGGACGAGTACCTGACGAAGGCCCGGATTCCCTACATCGCAGCGCTGCGGGAAGCGCAGAACTACATCCGGGCGTATTCGCGTGGCCTCGGCATCTTCGAGCTTCCCGAATACCTCGCGTGGCCCGATTGGGACGAGTGGGAGCCGCTCACGAGCTGGCTCAAGTCCAAGCGCAGCCGGCCCTGACGCGCGGCCTCAGTCCGCGCCGGGCGTCCGCGTTACCCATTGGCGCGGATTGATCGGCCGGGTTGCGTGGCGCAGCTCGAAGTACAGTCCGGTCTCGGATCGCCCGCCGCTGTCGCCCACGGTGGCGATCACGTCTCCGGGCGCCACCCAGTCGCCGGGATTGGCCAGAAGCGTCTCGTTATAGCCGTACAGCGTCAGGTAGTCGTCGCCGTGGTCGACGATGATCAGGAGCCCCATGCCCGCCAGCCAGTCGGCGAAAACGACCCGCCCGTGGTAGATCGCCCGCACCTCGCTGCCCCGCTCCGCCGCCAGCACGACGCCGTTCCAGCGGACCCCGCCGCTCCGGGGCTGACCGTAGTCCCGGATCAGCCGGCCGGCTACGGGCCAGGTCAGCTCTCCGCGTAACTCGATGAATGGACTCTCCGAACTGATCGGATAATCGGCGAGTATCGTCGTGAGCTCGGCGATGAGCCGCCCGAGCGCTTTTTCTTCCTCGGCGAGGCGTTCGATCTCGCGGCTTTCGTTCGCCATGCGCGAATCGAGTTCGGCAAGCAGCTTCCGGCGGCGCTCCTGCGCGGCAGTGAGGTCGGCCAGCTCCCGGTTGCGCCGCTCGGCAAGCTGCCCGAGCCGGGCACGCTCCGCCAGCACCTCGCTTCTCAGGGCAGCCAGCGCCTCGAGCCGGCCGTTGACCGCCTCGATGTTGTTTGCCCGGTGCCGGTTGAGGTAGTCGAACCAGGCCAGCAGGCGTCCCAGAACAGCGGGGTCCTCCTGATTCAGGAGCAGCTTCAGCCGCTCCTGACCGCCGCTCATATAGGCCGCCCGAACCTGCTCGGCCAGCTCCCGGGACTCGTGCTCGAGTTCGGCCTCGCGCTCGTCGATGTCGGCCTCGAGCGATTCCAGCCGGCGCTCAGTGCCCTGACGCTCGGCCGCGATGTCCTCGAGCAGCAGGCGCTGCCGGGCGATCGCCAGCTCGGACTCTTCGAGTTCGCGGGTGACCCGGTCGCGATCGCGCTTCGCCCGGTCCATGCTCTTCTTGAGTTCGCTGATCCGCTCGCGGACCGCTTCGAGCTCGCGCTCCTTGACCCGCGCGAGATCGTCGTCGGCACGAGCCTGCGCCGGAACGGCGGCTCCGGCGACGAGGACGGTGAGAGCCAGGAGGACGGGCAGACGACGCATGCGCGGCATTCTACGGCGTCGGCCGGGGCCGCCGGAAGCGCCAAATTGGCGGGACCGCTGGAGTGTCCGCTCCAAGGCCCCCTCACGCTGGTACAATGCGCGGTCGCTCAAATGGTCCGCCGCAGCCTATTCCATGGAACAGTATCTCGAGTTCGTCGCCAACAACACGATTCTGGTCGTCGCTCTCCTGGCGAGCTTTTTTCTCGTCGTCTTCACGGAAATCCGCCGCAAGACGTCCGGACTGATCAACGTCGAGCCGGGCCAGGCCGTCGGGCTGATCAACAAAGACGCCGCGGTCATCGACCTGCGCAGCGCCGAGGCCTTCGGCCGCGGCCATATCGTGGGCGCGAAGAACGTACCGCTGGACGAGCTGGACTCGAAGCTCGACAAGCTCGACCGGTCCAAACCCATCGTCGCCGTGTGCGACGCCGGTATCAGTTCCGGCAAGGCCGTGGACAAGTTGCGCAAAGCCGGTTTCGAGAGCGCCTGGGGCATAAAGGGCGGAATGAACGCCTGGAACCAGGACGGGCTGCCCGTGGTAACCGGCAAGAAGACCAGGGCAAAGGGCGGCAAAGCGAAGAAGAAGTAGACGCCATCGATCTCATGAACGAATCCGAAGTCGTCGTCTACGCCACGCCAACGTGCTCTTACTGCGGCGCGGCGCGAATGCTGCTGACCAAAAAGGGCGTGCGCTTCACCGAGCACGTCGTCTCGCGCGATCCGGAGCGCCGCGCCGAGATGGAGGCCCGTAGCGGTCGCCGGACGGTACCGCAAATCTTCATCGGCGACGTTCACGTCGGCGGCTTCGACGAACTGTACGCACTCGACCGGTCGGGTCAGCTCGACGAGCTGCTTGCCGGCAATGACGTCCGAACCAACAAGTAGGAAGACACCATGGCAGAACAGGACGGAACAGCCGAAAAGCGGCTGTCGATCATCAAGATCTACGTCAAGGACCTTTCCTTCGAATCGCCGCAGGCACCCGGCGTTTTTCAGACGAAGGACTGGGCCCCGCAAACGAACATGAACCTGCGCAGCTCGCATACGAAGATCGACGACAACCTGCATGAGGTGGTCCTGACGATCACGATCGACACCAAGGCCAAGGATGACGACAAAACGCTGTTTCTCGTCGAGCTACAGCAGGCCGGATTGTTCGAGATAGCGGGTCAGAACGAGGCCGAATTCGGCGTGCTGGTCGGCAGCTTCTGCCCCAACCTGCTGTTTCCCTACGCCCGCGAGGGGATTGCGAACCTCGTGCAGCGGGGCGGTTTTCCCGAGTTCCTGCTGCAGCCGATCAACTTCGATGCGCTCTATGCGCAGTCGCTCGAGCAGCTCAAGCAACAGCAGGCGCAGGGCGAGGCCGGATCGACGGAGACGCACTGATCGCAAACGCGAACGGCATCGCGGTCATTGGTGCCGGCTCCTGGGGCACCGCGCTGGCGCTTGCGTTCGCGCGCGGCGGCCGCGACGTGCGCATGTGGGGCCGCGACACCGCGCAGATCCGGGCCATGGCCGGCGACCGGGAGAACCGGCGCTATCTGCCGGGCGCGGAGTTCCCGTACAACCTGGACGTGGTCGAAACGCTCGAGGCCGCGCTGGACGGCTACCGCGACGTGCTGATCGCCGTGCCGTCGCATGCCTTACGGGAGACGGCGACCGCAATCGTGCCGTTCCTCGCCGACGACGCGCGCGTTTGCTGGGCGACGAAAGGCTTCGAGTTGCACACGGGGAAGCTCCCGCATCAGGTCGTGCGGGAAGTGCTGGGCGAGGACCGGCCGCTGGCGGTCCTGTCGGGGCCGACCTTCGCCAAAGAGGTCGGTGCCGGCCTGCCTACGGCGCTCACGATCGCGTCTGCCAACACGGAGTTCGCCGGGGACCTCGCGGTTGCGCTGTCGGGCAAAAACTTCCGCGCCTATACCTCGGACGACGTCGTCGGTGTCGAGGTGGGTGGCGCGATCAAGAACGTACTCGCTATCGGTGCCGGTATGTCGGACGGCCTCGGCTTCGGCGCCAACACACGCATCGCGATGATCACCCGCGGGCTCGTCGAAATGACGCGGCTCGGTGCCGCGCTCGGCGCGCGCAGGGAGACGTTCATGGGGCTTGCGGGGATGGGCGATCTCGTGCTGACCTGTACGGACAATCTGTCGCGGAACCGACGCATGGGCCTGGCGCTGGCAAACGGCAAGACGATAGCCGAAGCCGAGGACGAGATTCAGCAGGTAGTGGAAGGCGTCCTCGCCGCCGAGGCGGTCCACGAAGTCGCGGAGTCGACGGGCATCGAAATGCCCATTTGCCATCAGGTCTACCGGATCCTCTACGAAGGCGCTTCGCCGCGCGAGGCGGTCAGCGCGTTGATGAGCCGGGAGCTCAAGCCGGAGAGCAATAGCTAGAAACGGAGCGCTCCTTCGGCTCGTCCCGCGTACGCAACGCGAGGTAGGAACGGGCCTTTACGGGCAGATCGGTTTGAATCAGATCGAAGCCCATGTCCGTAAGAACACCCCAAACCGATTCCGGATCGTCCTTGGCGAGAGAGTCCGTAAGGCCCGCCGAAAACTCCGGCCTCAGCGTGTTTACCCACCAGGACAGGTTGCAGACGCCATAGTCTGCCTTGAGCGCACGCCTCGCGTACTCGATCCGGCTGAATATCAGTTCGAAGGCGAAACTCTTTCGATCGCCGCAGGTGTCGAGTATCTCTCTGATCACGCGGTCCGGACGGACGACGCGTCGTTCGTCGAGGATCGGCATGACGAAGAACCCGGAAAGGCGATCCGTGCAGAACGACGATGCGTTTCGCGGATCGGCACGATGTTTGAGAATGACGCGTTCCCGCATTCCCGCGGCGATCACGGCCGCGATCACTTCGTCGGCATCCGCGTCCTTGACGTCGAGATTCACGATCGTGTCGTCGCCCGCCGCGATCAACGCCGCCGCAAGCGTTGGCACGGACTCTCCGGACACCGAAGCAGCGGCCCCTCCGGCTCCGACCCGCAACCGGGCCGACGCCAGTTCGGCGTAGGTGAGTTCCGCGACGGGTCCGGTCCGGTTGGTCGTTCGATCGATCGTGCCGTCGTGCATCAGTACCAGAACCTTGTCTTTCGTGGTCCGCACGTCGAGTTCGATTACCCGAATTCCCTTTGCGCGACATCGATCGATCGCCTCGATGGAGTTTTCCGGCGCGGGTTCCCAACAGCCTCGATGGGCGACGACGATTACGGACTTGTCGCGCAACCCGGTAATCAGCGATTCCGCGGACGTGTTGCTCCAGGCGGTATTGGGGCCGAGCGTCAGGACCATGGCGATACTCAGTACGATCCGGAGTTGTCCGCTCACCTCGGCACCTCGCAGCCTCGCCAAAGGCGCGTGGCGGAGGACCTCGCGCCCGCTTCCGCGCGTTCCGCAATCACGCTCCGGAGCAGCAGTGGGTGATCGGTCTGTATCACCCGGACGTCTGCCGCCAGGAGAGAGTCGATCATGCCGACGTCCCCGTTCAGGAGCTTCGTATCCTGCGACCCCAGCAGATTCACGAACAGATCCAGCTCCGTCAGTTCGCCTGACGGGCCGGCCCGCGTCACCACGAAGCCGGGCTCGACGATGAGCAGTTCGAACCGATACGACGCGAGATACCAGGGAATGAGTTTCCGCTCTTTGATTCGCAGCATCGTGAGCGCGCCGGGCACGGCTTGCCGAAGGGCCATGGCAATCTCGGGGTGGAAGTCGTAAAGGATGACTTCGTCGGACTTGTCGTGCTCTTTGACGAGCGTCGCGATGCTCTGAACGTCTTCCGGGCGGTCGACTTTGCTGTCAAGCATGAGCAGTGTCCGGCCGGCGTTCAGCTTCAACGCCTCTTTAAGGCTCGGGACGCGTTCATCGGTCAGCTTGCCGTCCGCGTCCCGTAAGCGCAGACGCCTGACGGCGGCGTAGGACTGTTCCACGATCGGGCCTTTGCCGTTGGTCGTTCGATCGAGGGTTTCGTCGTGCATCAGGACGTAGACGCCGTCCGCCGTCTTCCGGATGTCTATCTCGACGATCTCGATGCCGGCCGCGATCGCCGCGTCGATAGCCGACAACGAGTTTTCCGGTGCGACGGCATGATAGCCGCGGTGCGCGGCGACGAACGTGATGCCCCTGGCCGGACCCAGAAGGACGTCGCGGTAGTATTTGGCGGAGCACGTCTCGACGCCGTCCACGGTACTCCCGGACAAGGCCATGAGCAGCCAGGTTGCGGCGATGGTCATCCGGTCTCCCTCAGAACTGTGCTCTGACGCCAAACTGGACGGTTCGGCCAACCGTGAACGCGCCGTCGGTAAGCCGCTCCTCGAACACGAACTCTTCCGTCCTGTCGTCGAACAGGTTCAAAACGTCCGCGACGATCTGGAGATTGTCGGTTGCGTTGACCCGAAACGAAAGGTCGGTCTGCCGGACGTCATCCCGATACTTCAGGCCGTCCTCCGGATTGGGTACTTCCCGGAGGAACCGCTCGCGGAAGTTGTGCGCCAGCCGGACCGAGACGCGGCCGTCGTCGTAGTAAGCGATCAGGTTGTAGCTGGTCCGGCTGTTCTGCGGAAGCCCGTAGCTGATGCTGCCACCTTCGTCCAATACCTCTTCGAACGAGCTGTCGGTATAGGTGAAGTTCGCGATGACGCCGAAGTTGGAGAGCAACGCGGGCAGAAACGTAAACGGTTGCTGGTAGTTCAGCTCGAAGCCGTCGATCGTTGCGTTGTTGCGGTTGACCGGCTGAGTGATCGCATATATCTGCCCGTCGATCTCCTGATTTGTCGTGACGTTCCCGACGAACGATTCGACGTCCTTGAAGAAGTATCCCGCCGCCAACAGGCTGTCGTCCGAAAAATACCACTCCACCGACACGTCGATCTGATTGGCCCGAAACGGGTCGAGGTCGGGATTACCGGACGAGCCGGTAAGGCTGACGTCGTCGATTTCGCGGTAGGCGGCAAGATCGGTCAGCGCGGGCCGCGTCATCACGCGCGCGGCCGCGAAACGGAGGTAGAGGTTTTCCCGCGCCGTGTAGCGCACACTCGCACTTGGCAGGACATCCGTGTAGGAGGAGTTCAGCCGGATTGGCGTAAATGCGCCCGTCGATTCCTCGAGCTGAAATCCGGCGGAGCTTATGTCCGTCCCAATGATCCGGGCTCCGACGTTGAACAGCCAGGTTTCGTCCGCATAGCTTGCCATCGCATAGCCGGCCAGGAGTTCCTCGTTGACGTCGTAGGCGTTGTTTATCTCCTCGTTGGCGGTCGGGTCGAGGTCGCTGGTGTAGGTCTGGAAGGCGAGATCGAGATCGTGGATCGCAAACGACCGGAGCTCGCCCGGTACGCTGCTGTCCGGTTCGAACCCACGGAATACGGTGGCAACGGGGGCAAACGGTTCGGAGATTCCGCGAACCCGGCTGCGGAAGCGGCGGCGGTCTTTCGTCCTGTCCCGATAGTTTGCCCCCAACTTAAGCTCCCAGCCGTTGTCCAGCGGCCGGCGGGCGTCGAAGGACGCGGACAACTCGCGATCGTTCAACAGGGTCAGCCGGCGCTCGTACTCGCTCATCGTGTAGGCGTCGGGATCGCTCAGGTCGAGCGGCGTTCGGATATCGAAATAGTCGTTGTCTTCGCGAATGTCGTAGGCGGCCGGCGCGTTCGCATCGGCGAAGTAGCGAAAGAACGTGAACTCGTCCTCGGTCTCGGCCAGTCCTATGTCGGCGGACAGAATCCAGTCGTCCAGGTCGCGCTCGATCCCGAGCCCGATGCTGTAGGTCTGCGTGTCGTTCGTGCGCGAGAAGTTTTCGGACCGGAGCAATACGTCGTCGAAAGCAATGAACTCGACGGCTCCGTTAGCGACCGCGATGTCCTGAATGCCGCTGCCGGATCGAAAGAACCAGATGGGCGTGAAGCGGTCTTCGGTCCGTTGATTGTCGACGTAGAACGCATCCAGCGCAATCGAGAATGCGTCCGTGGGACGGAACTCGAGCACGGAGCTGAAGGTAGTCCGTTCGACGTCCTGCTCCTGATGAATCAGTCGCGGCAGGTCCATCAGGAAGACGTCTTCGAACTCGTCGGTGCCATCGCCGTCGACGTCGAAGTCGCGCCGGGTCCAGCGCGGCGTATCGTATGCCTGGGACGCAGCGGTGAACTGCGCGTGACCGACGCCGACGGCCGCGCCGAAGCGCCCCCAGTTGGCGCCCGCGACGACCGATCCGCGCGGCCGCGTGGTTTCGGTGATTTCGTTGTAGACGCCTTCGAGGCTGACGACGGCGATGTTCTCGGTCAGCGACGCCGGGCGAATGGTACGCATGGCGATGGTCCCGCCAACCCCGCCCTCGGGCTGATCGGCGGTGGGTGACTTGTAGACTTCGACGGCCTCGAACAGCTCGGCCGGCAGGATGTTGAAATTGAACGTTCGCTCGTCGTCGTTGGTCGGCGCAACCCGCCCATTGATGATCGTCTGGGTGTACTCCGGCGGCAGACCGCGGATGCTGATTTCGTTCCCGACCGCTCCGGCGAAGTCGCGCCGGATCTGAACGCCGGAGATGCGCTGAATGGCCTCCGAGACGTTGGACTGAGGGAACTGGCCGATGTCTTCCGCGAGTATCGCGTCAACCACGCCGGTGTAGTTGCGCTTGACGGCCAGCGATTCGGCGATGCTTCGACGATAACCGGTAACGACGATCTCCTCGACGCTGGCGGCCTCGAGCTCGCTGCCGCTGGCCCCCGTTTCCTGTGCGACCGCCGACGTCGCCGCGGCCAGAGCAATGATGGCGACCGGCCCGAAACGCTTCGTCATGGGATTTCCCCTCTTGTAGTGGCGCTGCTGCTGTCATCTGACGCGGTATTACGCTGGGGGAATGTGACAACTTAATATATTTTCACAGAAAATAAATTAAATGTTTTCTTCAGATTTCGGGGCTGACGGTCTCGTGCATTGGCAGGATCGCGGCACCGATGGCCGCCGCGGAGCCCTTGAGGACCGAATGCCGGATAACGGGTATGGGGCGATCGCCGATCGCGCCCTTCCAGTCCTTCTCCCGCAGATGCTGAGCCAAAAGCTCCGTCGTCCAGTTGGGGAGGGTACCGCCGACGACGATCGCTCCGGGGTCGAACCAGCACGCCCCGGCGAGCGCGGCGACGTACAGCTGGTCGGCGGCGCGCCGTGACCAGTCGCGTACCCGGTGTTCCGCAGAATCGTCACGGTCGCGAAGATCGAGCAGGGAGAACGAATGGTCCCCGCCGTCGTTCAGGGCCGACGCGAGATCGAGGGCCGACGGCCTGGGCTCGTCGAGAGGGAACATCGCGCCGATCTCGCCGGCATTCAGATGCGTTCCACGGAACAACCTGCCGCCGGCAATACAGCCGCCGCCCACGCCGAATCCAAGATAGAACAACAGCATGCTGTCCACGCTGTACATTGCATCGCAGTAGTACTCCGCGAGGGCTGCGGCGTTGGCATCGTTCTCGATCCAGACCGGTCCGCCCAGATTCTTTCGAAACAGCTTCGCCAGATCGACGTTGCGCCAGAGGCGAAGACGGTCCACCGTGAATCGTCTCGCCGGCGACTGTTGGGCAAAGCCCGGAACGGCGATACCGAAGCCCAGAAAGCGCGCTCGCAGAACGCTCGACGAGCGCAGCACAGCGGACACCTGCGCGTTGAGGTCGTCGGCGAAGCGGCCGGGATCGACGGCGTCGTATTCGAAACTCGTCCGGGCGATCGATTCACCGGCGAAATTCACGACCGTGATGTCGACCCAACCGATGTTGATGGCAATCCCCACGGCGTACGCACCGTCGGAGCGTAGCGCCAGCGGCAGCGACGGCCGGCCCCGGCCGCCGGGTTTCGTTTGCTCGCCCTCCGAGATCAGTCCGAGCGCGATCAGTTCGCGCGTCAGACGCGTAACGACGCCGTTGTTGATCTTCAACGTATGCGACAGTTCCGTGCGGGAACAGACCCCGTGTCGCCGCAAGTGGCGCAGAATGCGTTTCTGGTCCTCGACGAGCTCGAATTCCGGTCGCGGAAACAAGGCGACATCCTCGGTTCGGCGTCTCAGGATGCGCCGTTAAAGCATTTCTGTAAATAAAAAATAATACTCTAGCGTCCTGTCTGGTTAATTCGTTGAATGAGTCGGCAGCGGATTTTCGTGGCTGGCAAGGCGCGGCGACGAGTCATAGCGGGGCTATGGCGAGGAGCCGCAACGCCGCCAG
>JANQGQ010000044.1 GCA_028277185.1 Woeseiaceae bacterium | reverse complement strand
GTCGTCAGGCCGGTGATCACCAGCGTGTCGATCCCGTTCGCCGTCAACGTCGCCGCCAGCGACGTACCGAAAAACGCACTCGGATACTGCTTCGAGATCACGAACTCGTCGGCCGCCGGCTCCAGGCCTTCAGGCCAATCCCCCAACGGATTGCCCGCTTCGAACACCGCAAGCGCCGGCACCTTGCGGAAAAACACGCCGCCGTCGGCGCCGCCCGGCTGGTACACGACGTTCGTGTAGAAGACGGGTACTCCTGCCGACCGGGCGGCGTTTCGCAGCCGGAGCGCCGACGCCAGTGCCGACTCGACGCCGGCGTACAGCGGACTCGACCGGTCGAAGTAAGCTTCGACGAAATCGATCAGGATCAGCGCCGGCGTCCGGCCGAAGCCCAGGCTGCCGTCGAACGCACCGCGATAGTTTTCCTCGAGATCTTCGCTCACTCAGAAATCGTAGCGGAAGTCGACCCCGTATGTCGCAAGCCCGGCCTCATGCAGGAACGAGCCGCCGAACTCCGGTGCCGGTATCACTTCCTCGAGATAGTCCTCGTCGGTGATGTTGCGGCCCCAAACCGTCAGCGTCCAGCGCTCAGCTTCGAGCCCGATACGCAGATTGACGGTGCTGAATGCGTCACGGCTGGACCTGGAGAAATTCTGGCTGGCCGGCTCCGTAATCAACCCGAATGCATCCCAGATCGTCGGGGTCTCCTCGCCTTGCAGCGTGTGGAACCACGTTTCGCCGATGTACTGCAGGTCGGCCCGCGCGAACAGGTTGAGCGCGCTGTTGACCGGAACGTCGAACTGCCCGCCGAGATTGAAGGTCTCGCTCGGCGCCTGCGGCGCATCGTTGCCGACCGACAGCGGCCGGTTGCGGTTCTCCTCGATCTCGGAGTCGAGCAGGCCGATGCCGCCGTACAGGGAGAAGACGTCGGTAGCCTGCCAGTTGAAGTCAGCCTCGAAGCCGCGGATGTACATGTCGTCGATCGTCGTCACGACGCGCAGGATGCCGAACGGTCCCGCGAAAAACTCGAAGAACTGATTGTCTTCGACGTCCGTGTTGAACAGCGACGCGTTGATTTGCAGGCGGTTGTCGAGCCACGTCGTCTTGACGCCGACCTCGAACGCGCTCGACACCTCTTTTTCGTACTCGTCGTTGATCACGAGCTGGGCGTCGACCAGCTCGCCGGGCCCGCCGTTACCGGCGTTGAACCAGAAATTCAGCAACGCCGAGCTGCCGATGTTGTTGAAGCCGCCGCTGCGGAAGCCGATCCCCCAGCTGGCAAATGCCGTGACGTTGTCGCTCGCCGACCAGCGCGCCGTGAGTTTCGGCTGTAGCTGGTCGAAGGTACGCGAGCGATCCGGAATCGGATCGAACGCGAGGTTGTAGGCCGGATTGATCGGCTGGATCTCGCCGACGCCGGGCGGAATGCGGGTGTTGCCGTTGAGTCCGGACGCCAGTACCGGGGGCACGTTGTTCGATACCGATCGGTCTTCCTGGTCCCAGCGCAGGGCCAGCGAAATCTCGACCGTGTCGCTCACGTCGTAGGCCAGTTCGCCGAACAGCGCGATCACGTCCGTGTCGAAGGTGTCGTCGAACAGGAGGTCCGTCGGATTCGGGCCGGTCGGATCGACGTAGGGCTGGCGCAGGAAGCCCTGCCCCGTGTCGGCACCGTAGGCGACGACGACCTGGCGCTCGATCTGCGCCGCGTAGATGCCGGCGATCCAGCGCAGGGTCTGATCCTGTGGCGACGTGAAGCGCAGCTCGACGCCGGTGTCTTCCTGGTTGCGTTCCTGATACTGGTAGCCGTCGCAGGCCGTCGGCGTGTACGGACCGTAGACGCCCGTAAACTCCGTGCCCGGCGGAAACACGCCGAAGGGATCGAAGAACGGACCGAACAGATCGTCGCGGCCGGCGCCGCCGAGCCCGGTCGGGAAGTTGTTGAGCGTGGCGCGGTCGGCCTGGCAGGCCGGGGTCAGCTCGTAACCGTAGAAGGTCGCGCTCGTGCCATCCGACAGCAGGTATTCCTCGAGGTTGTTGTACGTGGCCTGCGCCGTGACGTCGATGTCACCCCACGTAAAGTCGGCCTTGATCGCAAAGTCCTGGGTTTCCTGCTCGTTCTCGCCGGGCACGTTGAACGCGTAGCGGAACGGCACGTCGTTGACGTCGGCGTTGAAGTTCGCCGAACCGAACGCCGCTTCGAAAGCCGGAATCGCGAAGCCGGCGTTGAAGTTGATCGCGCCGCCCTCGACTTCGGAGAATCCGCCGCGCACGTCGACCTTGAGATTGTCGTTCGGCGTAAAGATGACGCGTCCGCGGATCGTCTGATCCTGCATATAGTCGACGGCGTCGTCGGCGCCCGTGAAGATATTCGTGAAGTGACCGTCATGCTCGCGGTAGCTGCCCGACAGGCTGGCACGCACCGTGCTGTTGCCGCCGCTCACGCTGCCGGCGATGCGCTGCTGACCGATGTTTCCCGCACCTATCTTGACCCGTGCGGTGAGTTCCTCGGTGGGCTCTTTGGTAGTGACCAGAATCGCTCCGGCGACGGCGTTGCGGCCGTAGAGCGCACCCTGAGGACCCTTGAGCACCTCGATCTGCTGCACGTCGACGAGTTCTTCGTTGAAGCTGTTCGGGTTGGTCGAAAGCACGCCGTCGACGACATAGGCGAAGGTCGACTCGGCGTCGCGCGTCGATACGATGCCACGGATAGCGACCTGCGTATCGCCGACGTTGGCCGTATCGACGATCGTGACGTTCGGAATGAGCGAGATGAAATCGGCCGGCCGCTCGATTCCGGCACGTTCGATCGTAGCCTCGGTAAATGCCGCTATCGAGATGGGTACGTCCTGAAGGCTCTCATCGCGCTTGCGGGCCGTGACCACGACTTCCTCGAATTCCCCCGCGCCGCTGTCCTGGGCGTTTGCCGTTGCGTGAGGCAGCAAAGTCACCGCCGTAGCAATGGCCAATAATCGACCTGTCGTATTCATAGAGTGTTCTCGTCTGTGTCTTGCGTGTAATTTCTGTGGCATGAGTCTAAGCAGGCGCGAGGGAGCCGATGATCTCTTTGGCCGCGCGGCGCCCCGAGACCAGCGCGCCTTCCATACCGGGGGCCACGAGCTCGGTGTGCTCGCCGGCAAAATGCAGAGGTCCGATAGGTTCGGGAATCACGCGGGCGTAGCGCGTCAGCTGCCCCGGAGCATAGTGAGCATAAGCGCCTTCGGCGTAGGACTTCCCCCAGTCGTTCGTGTAAATCTTCTCGACGCGGCGCCGGCTGCCGGGCCAGATCCGCTCGAGTTCGCGGATTGCAAACTCCGCTTGTTCTTTCGAGTCCATACCGCGTATGGCACTCGTTCCTTCACCGTTTACCCAATTGACGAGCAAACCCTTTTCGCCCTGCATGCGCGACGACGCGTTGAACAGCCGCTCGAGGGGCCCGTCCGAGTATACGGCGAGCACTTTGTCCTCATCCGACCAGAATCGCGACGTTGTCTGCAGGTAAGTCTGCGCAACCTGCGTATAAGGTAGCGAGTCGATAATCGCCTGTCGGTCTGCGGGCAAACCGGGCTCGAAACGGACTTTGCGCAACGCCGTGAACGGCAGCGCAAGAACAACGTGGTCAGCTTCCCACAGTTCCCTTTTGCCTTGTGTTTCGAATTGTAACGTGACTCCGGCCTCATTGCGGCTCACGGCCTGCAGAGAACAGCGGGTATGGAGCCGGTCGCCGAGCCGTTTCGCGAAGGCATCGATCAGCGCCTGATTGCCGTTCCTGATGTTGAGCGCCTGGCCGCCGGCGTTGAACAACGCCCGTACGGCGTCGCGCAGCGCGCTGAGCGCGGACACCGTTTCGAGGCTGTTGTAGTTGGCCGTGTGTCCGATGAGGCGTACGGCAGCCGGGCTGGCGCCGGCCTTTTCGAGGAAGCCGGCAAGCGACATTTCGTCGTAGCGCGCGAACTCCGGCTCGAGCACGCGGGATACCTCGCCGATCTCTTCTGCGACCGGGCGCAGGTATTGATTCAACAGACGCAGCGGGGCCGCAGCGCGCTCGTCGGCGTGAAGATCGACCGGCCAGCGCGACGGGTCGGCGCGCAGTTCGCTTCCCGTGTAGAGCGCACCCTCCAGGTCGAGCAGGACCTCGGGCCGGCCCCGAAACACGGACTGCGGCTCCATCTCCAGTTCGAACAGCGTTGCGAAGTAGAAAAAGTTCGCGTAGCCGGGACCGCTCGTCTGGCCGCCGACGTCGACCCACGCACCGTCATCGAACACGTCGCGAACCGTCTTGATGCGTCCGCCCGCACGCTCGGCCTGCTCGGCGACGACGACGTCGACGCCGGCTTCCATGAGGTCGTAAGCTGCCGCAAGGCCGGCCAGCCCCGCCCCCACGACCACGACGCGCCCGCCCGCGGCAAGCGCCTGAGCGGCTGGCGGAACGAGTGCAAGGCTGCTGGCACCCAGAAGGAAATCGCGGCGCGACAACTCTCGCATGGTATCCCCCGATGCATGCGCAGTAAGGCTTAAGGCTTTCTTGCCCGTAATGATATAAAAGCCTAACATTAAGTCATTTTTCGGGCAATCGCGCGAGACGCGCCACCGCCCTCCCTGGAGACCTTGTACGTGAAACTCATGCGCGCCGCCACGCTGTCCGTGGCCGACCTGGATCGCTCGGTGGACACCTACCGGGAGTGGCTCGACTATAGCGTCGAGGAGCGTGGCGAACTGGACGCCGACCTGGCCGCCAGCTGGGGTGCGCCGGCCGCCGGGGGTCGACCCTATGCGGTCATGCGGCCTGCTTCCGGGCACGACATCTTCATTCGCTTTGTCGAAAACCGCATCCATCCGGACTATCGGTCGCTCACGAGCTACGGCTGGGCCGCGATCGAGGTCTGCGTGGAGGACGTGCTCGCGGTCGACGAACGCATGCAGCAGTCGCCGTTCGAGATCATCGGCCCGCCCCGCGAAATCGAAGGCCTGCCGGCCATCTATCCGATGCAGGTGAAAGGCCCCGATCAGGAGATCGTCTACTTCACTCAGATCCGGGACGACCTGCCGGCCTTCGACCTGCCGCGCGCCGACGCGCCGATCGACCGGCTGTTCATTCTCGTGATGGCCTGCTCGGACATGGCGGCGTCGCTTGCATGGCTCGAGGATCATGCGGGCTTCGCGATCGGCCGCGAACGCATGGAGATCGTCTACACGATGCTTGCAAACGCCTTCGGCACGCCGCTCGACGAACTGCACGCGATCTCGACGATGGTGCACGGCAAGGACGTTTTCCTCGAACTCGATCAGATGCCGCCGCAAGCGACGAGGCGTCCCCACTACGAAAACGAGCTGCCGCAGGGCGTGGCGCTCGGTACCTTCCTGCATCCGGACTTCGACGCAATCGTTGCGAAAAACGAAGGTCTGTGGATAGCGCCGCCGGCGGTCAGGGGCGGCGCAGTCTACGGCGGCAGGCGCGCCGCGACGCTCCGCGCGCTCGACGGCACGCTAGTCGAGCTCGTCGAGATGTAGCAGCTCAGGACTCCTTCGGGTCGGCCGCGGTCAGCGGCTCTTCGTAATCGCGATACTTGCCGAGCAGCAACAGCGGTATGGAGCCGGCGAGGAAAAGCACCGAAGAGATCAGGAGAATCTTGTCGTAGCTGCCGGTCACGTCGAACGACCAGCCGAACACGGCCGGTCCGAGGCCGGCACCCAGCGCGAAAAAGCCGTACAGCGCGCCGTAGATCGCGGCATAGTGCAAAATTCCGAAATAGCGCGAGGTCAGGTAGGCCATCAGGTCGTACTCAACTCCCGCCGCCATGCCCAGAATGAAGATCGCGATGGCGGCAAACCAGAAACCGTACTCGGGCTGTGCAAGCATGAAGGTCGCCACCGCCGGCAGCGACAAAATAATGGCGGCTACCGCGGGCGCCCAGAAGTGGTCGATGATGTAGCCGCCCGCGACCCGGCCGACGATCACCGCAAACCCGATCAGACTGGCCAGGTCCACGGCCTCGGTCGGCGAGAAACCTTTGGTGCCCATGATCGTTTCCATGTTCGGTATCGGGCCGCCCACGGCGAACGAGATCGGCACGAATGCGTAAGCAAGCAACCAGAACCGCCAGTCCCTGACGGCTTTCCCGAGCGTCAGGCCGCCGTAGCGGACCTTCGGCTTGACGTCCTCGCGCACCATGCGGGCGACCTTATCGGCCACCTTGGGATCGGACGCATCGCGAAACAGCAGCAATGCGACTGGAAACGCGACGATCAACGGCAAAGCGCCGACGCCGACGTAAGCCATGCGCCAGCCCACAAACTCGATCAGGAAGAATGCATACTGTTTGGCGATCACGCCGAACAGGCCGGTGCCGATCAGCGCGAAACCCAGTGCGAGACCGCGCTTCTTGAAGAACCAGCTCGTGACGGCCCTCGTCCAGGTGATGGGAAGCGTCCCGGCGCCGGTCACGGCCAGCAGGAACCACGTGAAGTAATAGTAGTAGAGATTGCCGTTCATCAGCGAGAACGACATCATCGTCAGCGAAAACAGCACCAGTGAGACGAGTGCCACGGGCCTGGCGCCGAAGCGGTCGCTGAGCTGGCCTATCAACGGACTCATGAACAGCGCGGCGAACGTGAAGATCGGGAAGCAGAAGAAGATCTGCCCCGCCGTCCACCCGAACTCGGCGATGAAAGGCGCCGCAAACACGCCGATCGTATAGAACGGCAGCGGCGACATACCGAGACCGATGCCGATGGCGGCGGCCAGCACTGTGGGCCAGCCGAAGCGAAACTCGGCGTAATCTGAGAGCATATTGCTGTGCCTTGTTCTTGTTGGCCTGCCGCCGCTACCCGAACGCCGCGGTCTTGAACACGCCGAAGTACGCGACCGTGCCGATCACGATCCAGTAGATGTACGCGAGTCCGCGGCCGAAAGCGAGCCGCCTGTCGAGACGCGCTTCCGCCTGCGCGTCGGGCCCCGCCGCCAGCTTGCGGAACTGGATAACCCAATCGCGCATGATGAAGCGGAGCAACAGTCCGATAATCAGGGCGACACCATAGAGTAACGCCTTGGCTGCATACCAGTCCTGATTGAACGGCCAGCCCGTCACCAGCGAGTAGACGCCGTAGCCGATCAACAGCGGGATGACAACATAGCGAATCGCCTCGTCGGCCTTGGTGAGCGTGAGCCCGAGGTCGGTACCCCGGTTGAAGAACGCCGCGTAGGTAATCGTGAGCCAGGCGGCAACGAACACCCACATCCCGATGATCCAGGCGCCGCCCAGCGGATGGATGCCGACGAGCGACCCCATATGCAACCCGAGCGGAAGCAACAGAATGATTCCCGTGCGTGGCAGGATATCGATTCGGTACGCCGTTTCCATGTGCCGGTGCCGCTCCTCAAGGCTCAGTTTGCTGTTAGTGATCGGCCGCGACGCGTTGAAGACGCCCCACTCGCCGCCCAGCCAGTAGGCCATGGCGATGATGTGCGCCCATTTGAGAAACAGATAGGTCAACAGATTATCTCCCCCGTTGGTTTGCGGAGCGTGTCAGGGCGACGCCTCGCGAACACCCTCCGCCGACTCCCAGATGACACCGCCCATCAGGCGACCGGCGGCAGGCGTCGCCTCGAGGACCCGGATTTCGGCGTACATGCCGCTCTTCACGTAGGGGTCGCCCGACACGAGAGCGCGTGCTTCGTCGGCGGTCTCGGCGTTCACGAGAAAGAAGCTGCCAACGAGCGGCGCCTCACCCGGATTGCGCAGCGGACCGCAAACGAGATAGCGCTCGACGTTCTGCTCGACGTAATCGAGATGCCCCTCCAGCTCCCGGTCGCGCACCTCCGCGCTGCCGGGCCCGTCGTACGCGAGTACGAGAAACACGGTTCCGTCGATGCGCGGCACCGTCGGCGCATACTTCGCCATGCGGTTTCCCCCTGGTTGACGAATTCCTATAGAATCCGTTTGAGCTTAATTGCCATAATGATATATCAAAATACCCTTTGAAGGGTACCGATGGATGCGGCCGGGGAATGGGGCCTCGGAGCATCGAGTCGGGCATCGAGAAGGGTGCAGGGACAACGGGGGACAAAACTATGCGTATTCCATTCTGGCTCGGACTGAGCCTGTTCATCGCGGCCGGCATCGAGGCCGAACCCGTCGCCCCCGAAGACCGTGTACCGATCGACTTTCGCCGGACCACGCTCGTCGTCGAGGACATCGATGCATCGCTCAGTTTCTACCGTGACGCGCTGGGGATGCAGGTCATCTACGACAACGTAATCCGCAACCCGCGCACTGCATCGACCGACGCCGAGGCCGACCTCGCGCGGCGGCTCGTGTTCCTCAGAGCCAACGACAACTACGTCGGCGTCATCGGCCTCCTGCAATACACGAACCCCGTAAAGTCGCCAGCGAATCAGGGCGACACGCCGTTCTCGGCGGGAAGTATCGTTCTGCTGTTCAACGCTCACGACCTCGAAGCGACATTCGAAAAAGTCCGTAACACACTGAGAGTACGGATCCTCTCGGAGCCGAAGCGTATCGAGTACCCGAACTACGACGGCTCCGGCACAATCGCCGTGATGGCGAGCACGGTGACGGATCCCGACGGATTCGTCGTGGAACTGAACCAGCTCCTGACGGACCCTTTTGAGTGACCGCCCTGCCCCGGGTTCAGCGCCGCTTCGTCGACGGCCGCTTCGGGCAGCTACACTGCCGCATTGCGGCGCCGGACTCGCCGACGCGAAAACCGCTCGTCTGCCTGCACATGAGCCCCAAGTCCGGCCGGTCGTATCACGACATCCTGCCCTGGCTCGCAACCGACCGCGTCGTGATCGCTCCCGACTACCCGGGCCACGGCGAGTCCGACAAGCCGCCCCCCGACCCGCACGTGAGCGTTGCGGACTTCGCCCAGGCAGCCTGGCAGTGCGCGGACGCTCTGTGCGCGCCGCCCGTCCACATGCTGGGCTACCATACGGGCGCGATGGTGGCCGCCGAGGCTGCCGCGTCGCGGCCCGACGCGGTGCTCTCGGTCGTCAGCATCTCGGCGCCGCTGTTTTCGGCCGACGAACTCGCCGTGCTTGCAGACTACTTCGAGCCGATCCCGATCGACGAAGCCGGGAACCGGTTTCGCCTCATGTGGGAGCGCGTGCTCGAGCATCGCGGCCCCGGCATGACGCTCGAAATGGCAGCCGACTCTTTCGCCGAGAATCTGCGCGCGGGCGACGACTACGAATGGGGGCACCGCGCGGCCTTCGCCTACGCGGCGACGTATTCGGAGCGGCTTGCCGGGCTCGGGCAACCGGTCTTCGTCATGAATCCGAAGGACGACTGCTTCGAGGTGTCGAAGCGGGCGGACCCACTGCTCAGAAACGGATTCCGGAAGGACTTTCCAGAGTGGGGTCACGGGTTCATGAATGCATTTCCCGAAGAGGCAGCGCGTGAGATCCTAAGTTTCATCGACGAGCACGAACGCCATGACTGAAACCATCAAGGTCCGTAACCCGCGAAGCGGGCAGGACGACTACGAACTCTGCGTTGCCGGGGCGGCCGACATCGAGCCAATCGCCCGCGAACTGCGCGGCAGGCAGCGGGCCTGGCAGCAAGCCGGGCTCGGGCACCGCATCGAAGTCATGCAGCGCTTTCGCGAGACGCTACTGTCGTCGAGCGCCGATATCGCGGCCGCGCTCTCGACCGACACCGGCCGCCGCGCGCTCGCCATGGGCGAAGTCATGGGTCTGACCGCTTCGATCGAGCGCTGGTGCGGCGACGCGCCGGATCTGATGCAGACCGCGGACCGTCAGTCGCAGGCCCTGCCGCACGTAACGATGCGCGAGCAGTTCGAGCCCTATCCACTGCTCGGCGTCATCAGCCCATGGAACTTCCCGCTGCTGCTGTCGTTCATCGACGCGGTGCCCGCGCTGCTGGCCGGCTCTGCGGTCATCATCAAGCCGAGCGAGGTTACGCCCCGCTTCGCCGGGCCGGTCGCCGCCGCCATCGAGCGCGTTCCCGAACTGCACGAGGTATTGCGCTTCGTCTCCGGCGACGGCCGGAGCGGCGCCGCGCTGATCGACCAGGTCGACGTGATCGCGTTCACTGGCAGCGTCGCGACGGGCCGCAAAGTCGCCGAGGCCTGCGCGCGCGCCTTCATTCCGGCCTTTCTCGAGTTGGGCGGCAAAGACCCGGTCGTCGTGCTGCCCGGCAGCGACCTCGAACGCGCGTCGACCGCGATCCTCCGTGCGTCCGTCGCCGCTACCGGCCAGGCCTGTCAGTCGCTGGAGCGCGTCTACGTTCACGAGAGCGACCACGACCGTTTCGTCGAGCTGCTCGCTGCCAAAGCGCGCGGCACGCCGCTGAGCTACCCCGACCCCGGCGAGGGCATCGTCGGCCCGCTGATATTTGCGCGCCAGGCCGACATCATCGCCGATCACCTCGACGACGCCGTTCTGAAGGGTGCGCGCATAGAGACGGGCGGCAAGGTCGAACAAAAGGACGGCGGCTACTGGATCGAACCCACGGTGCTGACAAACGTCGACCACACGATGAAGATCATGACCGAGGAGACTTTCGGACCGGTGATGCCTGTAATGGCGTATCGAGACGAAGCCGAAGCCGTCACGCTCGCCAACGACAGCGACTACGGGCTCTCCGGCGCCGTATTTGGGCCGACCGAAGCCGATGCGCTTCGCGTCGCGGAGCAGATCGACGCCGGCGGTATCAGCATCAACGACGCCGGCATGACTACGATGGTGTTCGAGGCAACGAAGAACTCGTTCAAGCAGTCCGGCCTGGGCGCATCGCGCATGGGACCGACGGGCCTCACGCGCTTCCTGCGGCACAAAGCGCTTTACATCAATCGCGGCGATACGGTGCCGATCGAATTCATGGCGGAAGGCGCCGGGAAAGAGTAACCGCCGCCCGAAATATCGCGTTCACGTGCGTGCAGCATCTTCGCCACATCACGGTAAACCAGTCTTCACCGTAACGCCGCAATTCCGATAACAATCCGGCGCGATCCTGACCCCGCAATCTCAGAACGACACCTTCGGGGGAATACCATGAACCGCACAAGCTCCGCGCCGCAGTCCAGCGCGTGCATTGCTATTGTCTGTCTTTTTGCTACGACCGCTGCACTCGGACAGTCCACCGACATCGACGACGTCGAGGAAATCACCGTCTACGGTCAGGCGCTGTCGATCGAACGCGCCATCGACACGAAACGCCAGTCCGATTCCATTCTCGACGCCATCGCGCAGGACGACATCGGCCGCCTTCCCGACCTCAACACGGCGCAGGCCGCGCTCAGAATTCCCGGGATCGCAATTCAGAACGACCAGGGCGAGGCGCGCTTCCCGATCGTCCGCGGCCTGAACTCGGCGTACAACCGCACGACGGTCGACGGCATGGTCATCGCTTCGCCGGAACGCGGCTCGCTTGCCCGCGCGGTGCCGCTCGACCTGATACCGGCGTTTCTCCTCGCGGGCATCGAGGTTCAGAAGTCGATCACGCCCGATCTCGACCACAACGCGATCGGCGGCAGCATCAACCTCGTCACGCGCTCGGCCTTTTCGAGCGACGAGCCTTTCCTGATCGGGGGCCTGTTCCTCGGCTCGCACGAGCAGACCGCCGACGGCACGACCCTCAATGACGGCGAGGACGTTCTCCCATGGCGCGGCAACTTCGCCGCCGGCGGCCGCTTCGGTGCCGACGGGCAGTTCGGAGCCGTCATCGGCGTCGACTACTCGATTCGCAATTTCGAAATTCCACAAGTCGAGGTCGACGACGCGGATTACACCGAGTTCGACGCCGCCGGCAACAACGTGGGACTCGGCAACGGCAACGGCATCGTCGTTCCGACGAACCAGCGGATCTTCTTCTACAACAACGTGCGCGAGCGGATCGGCATTACCGGACGGCTCGAGTTCCAGCCATCGGAACGGCTCTATCTCGACCTTGCCGGCTACTACAACGAGTACAACGACGACGAACGGCGCGACGAGGAGCGCTACGAACTCGGCACCAGCGGCAGCTCGGCGCAGCCCGCGCTTATCCGCAACCAGACGCCGACCAGCGGCATTACCGACACCGGCTTCAACATCGTCGGCATCGGCCGCTTCGTCCTCGATCGCGAGATCACGAGCCTGCGCGCCGGCGCGGAGTGGCAGGCAACGCCGGGGCTACTCGTCGAAGCGGACGTTGCGCTGACCAACGCTGAGCTTTCGAATCCTGAGGTTACGGAAGCCTTCCAGACCGGCACGGATCTCGGCGCCCGCTACGGCACGGCATCCTTTTTCAATACCGTGGACCCGCTCGACCCCGAGGCGTTCTTCGATCTGACGAACTACGCGCACGTCAATCGCGGCGTGCTCGACCGCTTCACCGATGACGATACGATCGAGGCGAAGCTGGACGGTACCTGGATTCCGGCGGCCGGCGGCCTCGAACTCAAGGGCGGCGTGTTGCTCCGCAGTATCGATAAGTCGGAAGGCTTCAACTTCCAGCGCTTCGTCGCGGCGGACGGGCTCGGCTACACGCTGGCCGATGTCGCCGACGCCGGGCTCGCAAACGCCGCCTGGCAGGGGGGCTATCGCTTCGAGAACCGCATCGATCTCGACGCCTCGGATCGCTTCTTCGCCGGCAACGACTTCGATCAGGTGCTGAACATCGATCGCGGCTCGTCGGCGACCGAGGATGTGCTTGCAGCCTACCTGATGGCAAGCTACGAAGGCGAACGCTGGACCGTAGTCGGTGGCCTCCGGGTCGAAGACACGGAATGGGATGGCGCTCCGCTGGACGGCGACACCGTCAGCGGCAGCTACACCAACCTTTTGCCGTCGATCAACTTCCGCTTCGAGGCAAGCGACGACGTCGTGCTGCGGGCGGCTGCCTCACAGACGCTCGGCCGCCCGAACCTGAGCGATCTGACGCGCGGTGTCAGCATCAACACGGCCGAGGAAACGATCAGCCGGTCCAACCCCACCCTCGATCCGCGGCTGTCGACGAACATCGATCTCAGCGCCGAGTGGTACATTCCGAACGGCATCCTCGCAGCCGGCGTCTTTTACAAAGACATTCAGGACGAAATCTTCCTGCTGACGACCGACGGACCGATCGAGGTTGACGGCGTGACCTACGATGCGTTGACGCAGCCCGAGAACGCCGCGGATGCGGAGATTCTCGGTTTCGAGGCCCAGTATCAGCAGACGCTGAGCTTCCTGCCCCAGCCGTTCGACGGTTTCGGGCTGATCGTCAATGCGACGGTGCTCGATACCGAGTTCGTCGTCCCGCTTGCCGACGGCAGCACGCGCACGACCAGCTACTTTCAGCAACCCGACTTCGTCGGCAATTTCACGGTGTTCTATGCGACGCCGGCGTTCGAGATTCGTGCGTCCTACAACTACACGGACAGCTTCCTCGACGCGCTCAATGCGAACGATCCGAATCGCGACGAATTCTGGGATGCACGCTCGCAGGTGGACATGCAGGCGCGCTTCAATCTGAGCGACCGCGTCACCGTGCTGTTCGAGGGCCAAAACCTGACCGACGAAGGCCGCCGCGAGCTGACGGGCCCCGGAGCCCGGTTCCTCCAGGAAGACGCCGTGTTCGGCCGCACCTACTGGGTAGGCCTGACGGCTTCGATGCGCTGAGCAGGCGATGACTCGAACGACGACTCGCGGAGCGGCGGCCCTGCTGCTGGCCGCCGCTCCGCTTTCGACGATGGCGCAGACGGATCTTCGCGACATCCCCGTGTACGCCCCTCCGCCGGTCGCCGAACTTCGCGCCGAGCCGCTGGAACGCTTTGCAGCCGCCGAGGCGCTGCAGGGCGCGGCGATCGATGACGAGCACTTCTATGCCGTCGTCAACTTCGCGATCGGCAAGCACGACCGGGAAACGGGCAAGCGTGTGGCCGGCTGGGTGGGCTCGCGGCAAGGTCCGATCGCACATCTCAACAGCTGTTTCGCCGAAGGCGGCCAGCTGTGGTGCGCCAACAGCAATCACCCGGAAGTCCCCATGGCGAGTTCGGTCGAAGTGTTCGACACGAAAACCATGCAGCACGCGATGTCGCACAGTCTCGGGCTCGTCGACTACGGTTCGCTGACCTGGTTCGATCGCTACGGGGACGGCTGGATCGCGGGCTTCGCGCATTACAGCGACGAGACCGGCGAACCGTTCAAGGACAATGCCTACGCGGGCGTACACACGTTCGACGAGCGCTGGCGCCGCACGGGCGGCTGGCGCCTGCCGCCGGCGCTCATAGAACGAATGGCGCCGCAGGCCGCTTCGGGCGGAGCACTTGGCGCCGACGGCCTGCTCTACGTCTTCGGCCACCACAAGCCCGAACTCTACGTGCTCGCCAAACCGAAAATGGGGCCGACGCTGGTGCACGTCGGCACAATCGCGATCGACACCGAAGGTCAGGCTTTCGCGTTCGACCCGCTCGATCCGCGCGTCATCTGGGCGATCAGCCGCCCGAATCGCGAAGTGCGGTCGTTTCGCTTACCGGAGCTGCCGCTGACCACACCCGACGCAACGCGTTTCTGATCGCAAGCGCTCGCCCGTCATTCGCTCCGGTCGTAAGTCACCTGCATGAACTGCCGCCACTCACTCTCGCCCAGCGACCAGTCCGTCACCTCGAGCCGACCGTCGCCGGTGAGCCGGTAGCGCGTGCGCCCCTGCTCCGACCCGGCGACTCCCCAGTGCGTAGTGAGCGTGCTCTCTTCCCAGACGGCCGCCAGCGGATGAATCGCTCCGCCGCTGTCGTACCAGTAGCCGTCGAGCGCATTACCGGCGGGTACACGGTATACACCCTTGCCCGAAAAGATCGCCGCGCCGTCGGCCCGTGACTCGATCCGGTAATCTACCGTCAGCTGCGACGCATGCAGACCCCGCGACCAGACGAGCGTGCAGCGCGCCGGCGTTCCCCAGGCGTCGCAGTCGGCGGACCAGCTGCCGAGCAGCTCGAAAGGGTCGGCCGACGCCGCGGCACTCATCAACAGTGCAGCCACGAGAACGCTCCTCATGATTGAACCTCCTCGCAGGCAACGAACGACGCCCCCGCCGGGTCTTCAATGACAACGTAGCGATAGGCATCGTAACCCTTTGGCCCTGCGACGACGCGCCCGCCGCCCGCCTTTGCCCGGGCAATCGCGTCATCCGCCGAATCGACGGCAAAGTACGGCAACCAAACCGGCGGCAGATCCGCGTTGCCGCCGCGGGCGTGGCAGACGCCGGCGGCCACCTCGCCGTCCGCGTCCAGCATGTGAAAGTCCTCGTAGCCGCCCATGTCGGCACCTTCGGCTTTCCAGCCCACAACGTCCTCGTAGAAGCCCTTGAGCGATACCGCGTCGGCGACTGTCAGATCGCGCCACACCGCTTTGCCCGGCGGCGGCGGCAAACGTCGATAGTCGCCGCTGAAGACGGTCATGTCCGTGCCGTCCGGCAGCTTGAGCTGCATACTGTTCGACATCCGCCCCGGTTCGGAATAGTCCGCCGTCAGCGTCTCGAGCATGCCGTCCGCATTGGTCCGCGATACCTCGATCCGGAAGTCCGTGACAGTCCCACGATACACCTGCGGCTCACCCTCGCCAGGAAACCACGACATAACTACCGCGCCGTCCGCGTCGAAACGGTAAACGGTCTCGCACACCATGCCGGCCTCGCCGCCCGTCTCCTGAACGTAATCGGCACGTATGCCACGTCCGCCGAGCACCGCCGTGTTGGTGAATCGCCCGACCGATTGCAGCGGCGGCTGCCCGGGGCCCATGACGATTTCCTCGTCGCCTTGCCAGCGCCCGCTCATGCGCCCTGCCAGCTCGTTCGTTTCTTTCTCAGTCATTGCTTAAGCCTTCCCCATTGCGTTGTACCGGCTGTATACAGTCCATGTCCCAGTAAGCCATGCCGTGCGGGCGTGGATCGTTGTAGTAGCGCTCGATGGCCGGACCCGGTCCGGGCGCCCACGACCCGGCGGGAAGGAAAACCCGACCGAGATAGTCCCAGGCAGGTACGAAAACCTCCGGCCCGCCCCGGCAGGTCAATACCGCGGCCTGTGTCGCTGGCAGCGTTCTCACGACGACCTCGCCCGCCGCGTCGACGTCCTCGTCCACTTCGCATGCCAGCTCGTAGCGATAGTGCTCCGGCGGCGTTTCGTAGTCACTGTCGTAGCTCAAGCCCAGCAGCGTCCGCTCCTCCCGCATTTGCCCGCGCTCATCCAGCCAGCGTTCGAGTGCGTCGAAGCCGCGGTGCAGGTTGTCGCCCAGATGCGCCTCCCTGACCATGAGCACGGCAACGCGGCGCGCCGGCAGCGTCTCTATCGTTACCGGCCAGCTCGTGTCACCCGGCGCCGATCCGAAGACACTCATGCTAATGCCGGCATCGACACAGTCTTGACGATTCTTATCGGGATTGTGCTGGCTGTTCAGCGGCGTTACCCGGTCCCAGCGGCTCGGCGGAAGACCGAAGGCGCGCGCGAACGTGCGGGTGAAATCGGAACTCTCGGAGTACCCCGCTTCGTGTGCAATGCGTGTACAGGTCCATTCCGGGCGCGCCCGCATCAGACCGCAGGCGTACTCGAGCCGCACCCGACGCACGAATGCCCCGAAGGTTTCGCCCTGTACTTCCT
The DNA here is from genome assembly GCA_028277185.1 of Woeseiaceae bacterium. GTDB lineage: Bacteria > Pseudomonadota > Gammaproteobacteria > Steroidobacterales > Woeseiaceae > UBA1847. The sequence goes on along the minus strand of JANQGQ010000044.1, from coordinate 365,089 downwards.
TGAAAACCTGGTGCAGGCGAATTGGCGAAAGGGCCGCCGCGCTGGCCGCTTCATCCAGCGAGACGAGGCGCTGCGGCGCACGCCGCACGGCGATTCGCGCACGCTCGACGGCGGCGAGCGCGCGTTTCCGGGCTCCCGCCCTCATCGGAGTTCGATCGAACAGCTGGCCTGCATTGCCAATCCGTGCAGTTTCGGATCCGACCCAGCTTAAACGAAAAGGGCCCCCGTATCCGGGGGCCCCACGGTGTGGCGCTGGTTGACGCGAACCGGGCTAGTCGCCGCCGCCGAAGCGAAAGATCGCTTCGATGCCGAAGTTGCGGCCGCGGCGCAAATCGCCGAAGAAGGCGCGTGGAAACGTCGTAGCGCAAGGCAAACCGGCCTGACTGTTGCAGTCACCCGGTTGCGCACCTGCATTCGTCGGGTCGAGTTGCCCCGAGAAGAAGCCGCCGGCGTTGAAGATCGCAAGCGGTTCCTGCAGCCAGCGCGTTACCATTTGCGGCGCATCTTCGTCGGTCAGGTTGCGGCCGTAAATGGCGATCGTCCAGTTTTCAACCTCCCAGCCGAAGCGCAGGTCGACGATCTCGGCCGCCGGCACCCACGCCTGATTGTGTACCTGAACGGGCTTCTCGTCCTCCCAGGAGTACGACAGGTTCGCGAAGAATTCCGAGTTGCCGAAGCTCGGGACCCGGTAGTCGGCAAACGCGCTGAACTGGTGCTCCGAGCTCAGCGGGAACTGATTGCCTTCGATAGAGCCGTCAGCCTGACCGTTGACGTTGTTGCCCGTGCAGGCCGTAGCGTCCTGGAGCACGCCGCCGCCGGACGTCAGCGTGTACTGAAAGTCGTCACAACCTTCGGTGAACTCCGTGTCCGCCAGCGCATAGGTCGCGCCGAGCAGCAGGTTGTCGGTCGCCGCCCAGCGGGCGTCGAGCTCGATGCCGAAGGTCTCGCCCGAACCCTGGTTGGTCACGACCGACGTCAGCGTGTTGCCAACGACGGCGGACAGCGGCGTCGTAAGCTGTATGTCCTGAGCGTCGATGAAGAACACGGCCGCGTTGAACGTGACCCGCGATTCGAAAGCCGTCCGTTTCAGGCCGAGCTCGAATGTATCCGCCTCTTCCTGCTCGTAGGTCGTCGTCGGCGGTATCAGTTCGGCGCCGGCCACACCGATGACGCCGCCCGGCTTGAAGCCCTTGGCATAGATGCCGTAGATCAGCGTATCGTCGTTCGGCCGGTAGTTCAGCGACAAGCGCGGCGCTATCTCCTCGAAAGAGTTCGAAAAGGACACCTGCTCCGCCGTGCCGATTTCCTCGGTCAGTCCTTTGTCTTCGTCGAACCAGCGTACTTCGAGCGTTGCCGAGAACTGATCGGTGAAATCGTACTCGACGGACCCGAAAACGGCCATGTTCTCGATGGTGTTCTCGGTATCGACAGGATCGATGCCCGTGAACGTGATGTCGCTGAACTCCTGCGTCTGGTCGTAGTAGAAAGCTCCAAGCAGCCAACGAAGCCGTTGATCGGCAGGCGAGCGCAACTTGAATTCTACCGAGACGTCGTCGTCCTCGGTCTGTCCGGACGCGCAGAACGCGCACTCGGCGCCGGGCGCCGGAAGCAGGTTGACCGACGTATGATCGGAGTCCGAGCCGGTCTTGCGATCCTCGGTCCGCGACGCGACCGAGCCGATCAGCGTGTAACCGTTGTCGAACTCGTACTCGCCCTGCAGCGTTATGAACACGAGCTCCCGCTCGACGCCGGAGAACGCGACACCGTCATCCGTGTTGTACGGATCGCCACCGGCCGGTACGTTGATATTGGCGGGCGGAATCTGCCAGCCCGGCAGGGGCTGGTTCGGCACACCGGGAACGAGAATGGTGTTCACGGCCGGACCGTCGTTGAGCTGAACCGTGTCGCCCGGCGCATTGATCTCACCGCAGTAGTACTGATTGTTATTCGAGCTGCCGGTCCACAGCCACGACGCGTTCGACCGCGTGCCGGGGAAACAGTTGTTGGCCTCGGACGGCTGCAGGAAAAACGGCCGCGTCCCGTCGTCGTCCTCCTGGTAGTTGACACGCGCACTCAGAAACAGATTGTCGTTCGGCGCGAAGTCGAGCCGGCCGAACAGCGACGTCGTTTCCTCGTCACCGACCGTCTGCCCGGTCGTGATGTTCTCCCACTCGCCATCGAAGCTGTAGTAGCGCGCCGTCAGGCTGCCGCCAAGCGATTCGGTGAGCGGACCGCTGACGGTCGCGACGACCTCCTGATCGGCGTCCTCGCCATAGCGCACACGAACGTTGCCTTCCGCTTCTTCGGCCGTGCCGGCGGTCACGAAGTTGATCGCCCCGGAGTACGTGTTGCGCCCATAGAGCGCCGCCTGCGGACCGCGAATTACCTCGATCCGTTCGAGACTCGACAGATCGAGCGACGACAAATCGCCCGGGTAGTACACGCCGTCGATGAAATAAGCGGCACCCGACTCGACGCCGAACTGCACTCCGGCGAGTACGTTGCCCTGACCGCGGATCACGGGCCGATCCGTAGAGCGGCCGAAGGCCTTGGCGAGACTCAGGCCCGGCGTGAAGCGCGCGATATCTTCGACCGAGCGCAAACCGCGCTTGATGACGTCCTCCGCGCCGAAGGCCGCGACGGAGACCGGCGCATCCTGCAAGGACTCCTCGCGTCGGCGGGCGGTAATGATGATCTCTTCGAGAGGGCCGGCGCCGCTTTGCGCCAACGCGGGCCGCGGCTCGAAAACGCCCGCGGCGGCAACGGCCATTACCGCCGCGATAGGTAACAAGTGTTTCATCCAATTCTCCCCCTGGATATTCGGATTTTGTTGCCGGCTGGGCGGCTAAGGGGGATACTACACCAAAAAAGGATATAAACACATATCATTATCTCTTTATGGCAAAACCTGCGGTCGCTGCGGACCCGACTACCGCGAAGCGGGATGTCCGGCAGCTTTGACGCCCGGCACGCGTCGGGCGCGCCCGATCTGAACCGGCCCGGAGACGAATGATGGCAATGCGCTGGCGCATCGCGATCCTCCTCGCCATCATCACGACGATCAACTACGTGGACCGCTCGGTCTTCAGCGTCGCGGCGCCGGTGATCCGGGAGCAGTTCTCGATCGACGCCGAGCAGTACGGCTGGATCTCGTTCTGGTTTCTGCTGACCTACGGCATCGGCCAACTCATCTCGGGCCCGCTGATCGACCGGCTCGGGACCAAGCGTGCGTTCAGTCTGGCTGCCGCGCTCTGGAGTATCGCCACGATCCTGCACGCGGCCGGGCGCGGATTCCTGAGCTTCCTGTCGTTCCGGGCACTGTTGGGATTGGCCGAGGCCGCCAACTTTCCCGCCGCGACGAAGGCCGTAGCGGAGTGGTTTCCCACGAAAGAACGCTCCTCGGGCGTCAGCATCTTCATGCTCGGCGCCGGCCTCGGCGCCATCATCACGCCACCGGCGACCGTGCTCGCCATCGAAACGATCGGCTGGCGATGGGCCTTCATCATTCCCGGAGTGCTGGGCCTGATCTGGGTCTGGCTGTGGCAGCGCTGGTACTGGCTGCCGGAGGAGCACCCGGGCATCCCGGCAAGCGAGCGAACGCTCATCCTCCGGGAACGCTCGCCGCAGGTCAGCAAGGAATCCTGGGTGTCGCTCCTGAAATACAAGGAGTTCTGGGGCCTGATGGCATCCCGCTTCGTGAGTGACTTCCCCTTCTACTTCTTTCTGTTCTGGCTGCCGCAGTACCTGATGGACGAGCGCGGCTTCAACCTGCGCGACATCGCGCTGTTCGCCTGGCTGCCGTGGATCGCCGCCGATCTCGGCGCGTTGACCGGCGGTTATCTTTCGAGCTGGTTCATACGCCGCGGTTACTCGGTCGACGCCGCGCGCAAGATCGTGGTCTGGCTGGGCGCGCTGCTGGTACTCGTCGCGATTCCGGCATTCTCGGCCGACCACGCCATGCTGGCCCTCGCGCTGATCTGTCTCGCCATGTTCGCGATTCAGATCAAGGGCGCGGTATTCTTCACGCTGCCTTCCGACCTGTTTCCGGCCGCCAAGGTCGCAACGGTCTGGGGTGTCTTCGGCGCCGTCGGGAGCCTCGGCGCCGCCATCCTTCAGGCCGGCGCCGGCTATCTGATAACGAGTTCGGGCTACGAACCCGTGTTCGTGATCGTCGGCATCGCTCACCTCGTGTCGGCCGTCCTCCTGATGTTGTTCGTGCCGCGCATCCGCCAGCTCGAAGCGCCCTGAACCTGGCCGGTGACGGCGTATGGCTCTGCGCCGGGCGATTGGCTTGGCGCCGCCGCTCAGGCATAATGATCTATACATATAACAATATATTCAATGCAGCCGTAGACCGCTGCCCTCGGAGACTTCCCAAATGAACGCGTATCTGAAAATCGCACTGTCTGCGCTCGGCGCGGTCGTCATCGCACTACCCGCGATCGCCGACTCTCTCGATCCGAACGATCCGGACGACGCGCTGACGATCGGCCGCAAGATCGGCTGCTCGACCGTCGACGGTGAGCCGATCACCTACTGGTGGCACGGCAATGCCTACTCGCGGCGCCAGGGCGAAAAGGACCGCCTGCTCTTCAAGGTCGAAGGCATGAACGTTCGTGCCTGCTCGACGGTCGAGGACGAGCAGCGCGGCAAGGGCTACAAGCTCGTGTCGCGCGAGATCCTGCTCTACAAGGATCCGCAAACCGGCGAAGTCCTCTCGACCTGGGACAATCCATGGACCGGCGAGACCGTGGACGTCCTGCACGTCGCGAACGACCCGGTGAATTTCTCCTCGTACACGATCGGCCGCGACGGCAGGCCCGCGACCTGGACCGGCGACATCCTCGGGCACCGCTGGTGGAGCACGACGACGTTCCCGCTCTGGTATCCGAACCCGCTCGGCGGCGAGTATCAGAAAGAAATCGGCGGCACCTATCACGCGACCGAAATGTTCAACTTCATGGGCGACGTCGAATCGCTGCTCGATCCCGAAACGACGACGGCCGATGTGCAGGTCGGCTGGGCCCGGATGTCCGACTGGCTGCCGTGGATGATGATGAACGGCCGCGAGGGCGTCATCTACATGCACACGGCGGGCCGGAAGCTCGATTCCTTCGACCAGATCTCCGACACGATGAAAGCGGAAATCGAGCAGCACTATCCCGAATACACGGCGCCTCCGCCCCTCGACGACCCGCGGCGTAACGAGACGAGCTGGATCTACTATCAGAAGATCCGCGACGGCGACCGCATCGCGCCGGACCGCGAGTAGCACATCGCGTCAGCGGAGTACCAACGATGGCGAGCATCGTCAAACGCACGACGCTGATCGTCCGCGACATCGCGGCATCGCGGCGGTGGTACGAACAGGTGCTCGGCATGTCGGTCTGGATGGATACGGATTTCACGCTGTCGGGCAAGAGGCTGGCCGCCGGCAAGGCAGGCGACAAGACGCACCTTACGATCATGCAGGCGGATGATCCGAAGATCGGCATGATCGGGCTGTTGCAGTGGATCGATCCCCCGCTACCGGCGCCTGACGAAATCCCCACCCAGGTCGGCTTCGGCAACCCGGTATTCGTCGTCGAGGCCGAGGACGCGCTGGCCAGCTACGAGGCGGCGAAGACGCTCGGCACCCGCGTGCATACCGAGCCGTGCGAATGGTCGGTCACCGGCCACGACGGCCGCGTCAAACACTTTCTGAGCGTCTCGCTATTCGATCCGGACGGTTACTTCTTCGAGTGCAATCAGGTCCTCAAAATCACCGATGCGTAGTGCGCGTGGACAGCGGTGAGAGAGGACAGGAACTGTCAGTGGCGCGTGGCCCGGAGACCGCGGGGTAATGTCGTCCGCGACGACTTCGAGTACGCGGAGACGCCGATACCGGAACCCGGCGCTGGCGAATTCCTGCTCAAAGCTTACTACCTCAACCTCGCGCCGGTCATGCGCATGTACATGAGCGGCGAAGCCGTCGCGGGCGAACGCCCGCTGTCGATCGGCGACGTGATTCACGGGCGCGGCGTCGCCGAAGTCGTCGAGTCGAATCACCCCGACTTCAGGGTCGGCGAGTTCGTGCACGGGCAGACCGGCTGGCAGACCTACAAAGTGTCGAGCGGCACGGCGCAGGAGAAGTTCCGCAAGGTGCCGGACGTCGGCCTGCCCTATTCGATCGCGCTCAGCGCGCTCGGCATGACGGGGTTCTCGGCCTACTTCGGCTTTGTCGACTGCGGCCGGCCGCGGCCGGACGATGTCGTCGTGATCTCCGGCGCGGCGGGCGGTGTCGGTACATTCGTGGTTCAGATCGCGAAAGCCATGGGCTGTCGCGTCGTCGGCATCGCGGGCGGGCCCGCCAAGTGCGCGCTGATCCGCGAGCTCGGCTGCGACGTGGCCATCGACTACAAGGCGGAAGACCTCGCGAAGGCAGTTCCGGCCGCGTGCCCGGACGGCGTCGATCTGTACTTCGACAACGTCGGCGGCGATACGCTTTCCATCGTGCTCGAGAATCTCGCGATGCACTCGCGTATCGTTCTTTGCGGATCGATCTCGGAGTACTTGCTCGACGAGCCCTACGGGCTCACGAACTACACGCGGCTGCGGCGCACGAACTCGACGATGCAGGGCTTTTTCATCTACAACCACATCGACGACTTCGATCGCGCCGAGACGGACATGTGCCGCTGGCTGGCGTCGGGCGAAGTGCGTCCCGTGGAGCACGTATTCGACGGTTTCGACGCACTGCCCGAAGCGCTCGCAAGCCTATACGCCGGCACGAACACCGGCATGGCCTTGGTCCGGGTGCGCCGCGGACCTCACGACCAGGGAGACCAGCCATGAGCGAAGGTCAGCGCGTTCGTTTCCAGCGCGCCAATTTCCTCGTCAGCGACCTGGACCGCGCACTCGTCTTCTACTGCGGCGTGCTCGGCTTCGAGCTTGCCTTCGCGAAGGACTCCGCGACAGATTCGTATTCCTACTCGGTGTTCGAGATCGATCCCGTCGACACAATCCGCTTTGCGGTGCTGAGCGCGCCGGGCCAGCCGCGCGTCATGGCGCTCACGGAAGTATCGACACCGCTGCCCGAACTGCCGATGCCGCGCCGCAGCGCTATCGTGCTCGACGTCGCGGATGTCGATGCCGTGGTCGCCGCCGCGCGCGATGCCGGCTGCCACGTCTACGAGGAAGGCGAGTTGCTGACGCGTGACGGGCGCCGCGGGCGCGAAGTCGGGATTGCCGACTACGACGGCAACCTGACGGTCATCTACAAGATCATCAGCTAGCTCCCGCATGCAGACCGACGCGAAGCAATACCCCAGCAGTACCTACGCCTGGTACATGGTCGTGATGCTCACGATCGCGTACATCCTGTCGTTCGTGGATCGCTACGTCTTCGGCCTCCTGATCGAGCCGATCAAGGCGGACTTCGGCCTCACGGACCTGCAGGTTTCGCTCGTCGGCACGACGGCGTTCGCGATTTTCTACGCAACGATGGGGCTGCCGCTCGGCTATCTCGCCGATCGCTATCGGCGCACCTGGATACTCGGCATCGGCGTTTTCGTCTGGTCGGCGGCGACCGTCGCCTGTGGCCTCGCGAAAAACTTCGCTCACCTTTTCCTCGCCCGCATGTCCGTGGGCGCCGGCGAAGCCACGCTCGGCCCCTGCGCGATGTCGATGATTTCCGACAGCTTCCCGCGCGAGAAGCGCGGCAAGCCGATTGCGTTCTATTCGGCCGCGCTGTCGGTCGGCGCCGGTATCGCTTCGCTCGTCAGTGCCGGCATCCTCGAATGGGCCAGCGGCACGCCGTTTATCGACATGCCGGTGTTCGGCTCCGTAAAGCCGTGGCAGTTCACGTTCATCGTAGTCGGACTGCCTGGTATCCTGGTCGCCTTCCTGATGCTCACCCTTCGCGAGCCGCCGCGTCGGATCAGCGCCAGCGACCAAGACAAGCGGACGATCTTCGACACGCTGGCGTACTTCCGGCGCCACTGGCGCGTCTACGGCTGCTGCCTGGCGTTCGCGAGCTTCATGGTGATCGTCGCCTACAGCCAGTTCTTCTACGCACCGATGTTTCAGCGGACCTGGGGCTGGCTACCGCAGCAGTATGCGCTATGGAACGGTATTCTCTTACTGGCGATCGGCCCGCTGACCGTGAACCTCGCCGGCATCATCAACGACCGGCTGTACAAGCGCGGCATCAGCGACGCGCCGCTATTCATCATGATTGTCGGCGTACTGTTCATCGTCCCGACGGGCATCGCCGCGCCCTTGATGCCGACGCCGGAAATCGCATTCGCCGTCATCGTCTTCAACACGATCGGCATCGCGACGACGACGGCGACGTCGGTAACCGCGCTCATGAACATCACGCCGTCGCAGTTTCGCGGACAGACGGCGGCGCTCTACTACATGATCGTCAGCATGCTGGGCCTGTTCCTCGGCCCGAACACGGTCGGCGCACTCAGCGACTATCTCGGCAACGAACACCTGAATCGGGCAGCGGCCCTCACGGTGGCGATCTACGGCATACCGGTACTGTTTCTGATTCCGTTCGCGCGCCGGCTGTACCGACGGGAGCACGACCTGCAGCACGAGCAAACGGCAAGCACGTGACGAGGACCTCATGAGCGCCGTACGCGGACACTACGTCGATACGCCGACGGGGCAACTGCACATACGTCGGCTGCCCGCCGGGGTCCGGAGCGCCCCGCCGCTCTTATGCCTGCATCCTGCGCCCTACAGCGGACTGTACTTCACGACCGCGATGCCGTACCTCAACGCCAGGCGTGACGTACTCGCGCCCGACTATCCAGGCTACGGCGGCTCGACCGCGCTCACCGCCGCGCCGGCCATTGCGGACTTCGCGGCCGCCATGCAGGCGTGCCTCGACGGAATGAAGCTGGAGGGACCGGTCGATATCCTGGGCTTTCACACCGGCTGCCTCGTCGCCGCCGAGATGGCTTTGACGGTGCCGGAGCGCTGCGGGCGGCTCGTGCTCTGCGACGTCCCCTACTTCGATGAGACCCGCCAGGCCGCGCTGCGGGAGGGGGCCGGCCAACCGCTGGCGCTGAGCGGCGAGTTCAGAAGCCTCGAACCGGCGTGGCAGGCCGACGTCAGCAGCCGCATCGAGCTGGCCGGCCTTGACCGTTCGATCGAGCTGCTTGCCGAACACCTGCGTGCCGCGCCCCGGGATCACGAGGCATTCCTCGCCGCCTTTTCCTATCCCTGCGCGGCGCGTTTCGCGGCACTCGACGCAAGCGTCGCCGCACGGTTCACGATCATCGCCACAGATTCCGGCCTTGCCGACGCCACGCGCGAGGCCGCGGCAGCCGTTCCTGCCGCGACGTTCGTCGATGCCGACGATATCGCGGGCGCCGTGTTCGAGGCCGGCGCCGCCCGCATCGCCGGGTACGTGTTGGCCGCAGTGGACGGACGCCAATGAACGAATACCTGTTGTTCAAATTCCTGCACATCGTCGGTTTCGCCTATTGGCTCGGCGGCGACCTTGGCGTATTCCATTCCAGCTACTGGGTCGCCAACCCCAGGCACTCTCCCGAAGTCCGCGTAGCTGCCGCGAAGATTCTCTTCTGGCTCGACCAGGTACCGCGCATCTGCATGACGATGATGCTGCCGCTCGGGCTGCACCTCGCCTGGCTCGGCGGGCTGCTGCCATTCAACGCCGCGATCATGACGGCTGTCTGGCTTGCCTGCTTCGCATGGCTCGGCATGGTCGTATACCTGCACATCGCCTCGGCGACGCCCGCGAAGGCATTCGTGACGCGCTTCGACTTCGGTTTCAGGCTCGTGCTTGCGCTGACGCTTCTGGGTAGCGGAGCGGCAGCCCTGTTCGCCGGGATCGCCGGCCTTCCCTACTGGCTGGCGATCAAGCTCATGATCTACGGCGCTCTCATCGGCCTCGGCCTCGTCGTACGCATAAAGCTCAAACCTTTCGGGGCCGCGTTCGCGAACATCGCGCAAGGCAAGGGGACCCCGGCAGACGACGCCGCCATCAACGCGACGCTGGGAGGCACCCGGCCTTTCGTTGTGGCAATCTGGCTCGGCTTGTTCGCCAGCGCCGCGTTGGGACTGCACCTCATCTGATTCAAACGAAGGAGCGACTATGGGCGCATTCATGATTATCCAGGCCGACATCACCGACCCGGAACGGTTCGTCGAGTACGCAAAGCGGACGCCGGCACTCGTCGAGCAGCACGGCGGCCGCTATCGCGTCATGCGCGGTGCAAGCGAGCAGCTCGAAGGGTCGGAGGACAGGCGTAAGATCGTCGTTTCGGAGTGGCCGTCGATGGAAGCCGCCAAAGCATTCTGGGACTGCCCCGAGTATCAGGAGCTCAAGGCGTTGCGCGAAGGCGCCGCCAACATCGACGTACATCTCGTCGAGATCACCGGAGACTGATGTCATGAGCATGCCGCGCTACACGGCGCTTGCGCTGCAGACACGCTGTGACGCCGTCAACCGCCTGCCGGACGCCGAGATCCGGCCGGCTATGCTTCGGGCGATTGAGCGCATCCACGACCAGGTCCGCGCGGCCAAAGCCTTCATCGGCCCCGACCTTCGTCTGGTGGTGCTGCCCGAGTACTTCATGACCGGCTACCCGCTCGGCGACACGATCGACGGCTGGGCGGAAAGAGCTGCAATCAGCGAGGACGGCGCCGAGTACGCGGCGCTCGGCGAGCTTGCCCAGGCCAATGACGTCTATCTCTGCGGCAATGCCTACGAGACTGACGCACACTTCCCGGGCCTGTACTTTCAGACCTGCTTCATCACGGCGTCGAACGGAGACATCGTGCTCCGCTACCGGCGGCTGATATCGATGTTCGCGCCAACGCCGCACGACGTCTGGGACAGCTACCTGGATATCTACGGCATCGACGCAGTGTTTCCGGTCGTCGACACCGAACTCGGCCGCCTCGCCTGCTGCGCGTCGGAAGAGATCCTGTTTCCGGAAGTATGCCGCGCTCACGCGCTGCGGGGCGCCGAGATCATCCTGCACCCGACCGGCGAGGTCGCAAGCCCGGATCTGACGCCGAAGGACGTCGCTAAGCGTGCGCGCGCCATCGAGAACCTCGTGTACCTCGTATCGGCAAACACCGGCGGCATCTACGGCACCGGCATGCCCCAGGCCTCGACGGACTGCATGTCGAAGATCGTGGACTACAAGGGGCAGGTGCTGTGCAACGCGGCCGGCGGCGAGTCCATCGCCGCGAACGCCACGATCGATATCGATGCGCTCCGGGCTTACCGGCAGCGGCCGGGCATGCCCAACTATTTTGCACGGCAGCGCCTCGAGGTGTTCCAGGAAGCCTACAAGCAGTCGATCTATCCGCCGAACACGCTGCTCGAAAACGAAGACCATATCGTGCCGGAGCGTGCGCACTTCATCGAGCGGCAGCGCGAAACGCTGGCGCGCCTCTCTGAGGAAGACCTCATCTAAGTACCGGTTCGGGCGCCGTCAGTCGACCGGGTCGCGGATGTCGTCGTAGCCCGGATCGAGTTCCTGGTAGGCCGCCCAGTCCGTCGAGACACGGCGTTCGTCGATGATCGTGCGCTGGAGCAGGCGGTCCTTCCGGAACCACTGCCAGACCCGGGCGCGCGCCTCGCCGTCGTCGCTGAGCTGGATCATCTCGTACAGGTACAGATCCGGCTCGCCGTTTCGCGTCCAGTGGAGCATCATCGTACGCTTGTGCTCGTCGAGATCGACGGCCTCGGCCCAGCCGGTGATCTCGTTAGTGAACACGAGCCTCGAACCCTGAATCTCAGCAGGGAAATCGCGGGTTTCCTTCTTGCCGTCCGCCCAGCGATAGACGTTCGTCTGATGATAGTCACGATCGTCGATGACGCGGCAGATCAGCCGCGACTTGTGCTCGTCGATCTTCTCGCCTTCGGGCGAGAAATAGCGGTAGTAGCCTTCCCACACGCCTTCGTTGCGCGCAAGGAAAGGCAGCGATGCACGTAGTGACATCGGCGGAGTCCTCGTTGTCAGAGTGGTTTGCTAGTCGTCGAGGCCGAGCGCGCCGGGGTTCACCCGGCATGCCGGATCCACGGCCTGCTTGATCTTTTCGACGAGCGCGAGGCTGTCGCGATGCAGGCCGCTGCGGTACGGGTACGACTTGCCGATCTGCATGTGGATGCCGCCCTCCTGCTCGTACAGGTCGATCAGCGCCTGGCGCAGTTTGGCGGTCACGGCCGCCGCCTCGGCATTTTCCTCGAAGCCCGGCAGCTTCTCGAGCACGCTGTCCTCGACGTACTCACGATGAATCTCGTTCAGCGCATCGGGCGTGAAGAACACCGGCTCGAGCACGAACGCATTGGTCGACACAGCGGCGAAGAGGAATCCGGTGCCAATCCCGTGCTCCTCCAGCTCGCCTGCATGATCCTCGAACACGGCATACGTCTTGTCCATGACCGCCTGCGCCTTCGAATGCGGCAACAGCGTGTGGATCGGTACCCACCGCTCGCCGCGCGGACCTACCATATTGTTGAGCGGTGTGAACGGGTTCGCGCGGATGATCTTCGGAATGCTGTTCTCGATTTCCTTCGCTCCGGCCGCGACACAGATCCTGCGGGCCTCGGCGATACTCGTCTCGAGCGCCGCCGCGCTCTTCTCCTCTATCATCACGTGCATCGAGAAGTCGACGCCGTCCATGAAGCGGCGGCCGGCCATTGCGACTTTGGCGCCGTCGCGGATCGCGCCCACCACGCCCTTGCCGGACTTGAGTACGCCAGCGAGCTTTTTGACGTCGCTCATGAGGCTTTCGCGCTGCAGCCGCACGGAGGAAAGGTAGGGATCGAAGCCGAACACTTCGTCGGCAATCTCAGCACGGGCGATCTCGCTCATCGCGCGGATCAGCGAGCTGTGATCGTCGAAATCGAATGACAGCGCATCGCGGTGCTCGCGCACGGGAATCAGCCGCAGCGTTGCGACGGTCTTGAAGCCGAGCGCGCCGGCATCGGCGGTGAAGAGGCCCGTCAGGTCGGGGCCGTAGTGGCGAAAGAACGGCGAGCCGTTGACCTGCGCGCCGGCGCCGGTCTTCACGACCGTGCCGTCGGCGAGCACGACCTCGAGCCCGATGACGGCATCGGCGGCGGTGCCGAAGCGCGCGGAACCCCAGAAGATGCTGTTTTGCGAGAGCCCGCCGCCAACCGTCGCGTGAATGCCCGACAGCGTCCCCCAATAGGTAGTGCGCAGACCGCTGCCTTCGAGTGCCTCGCTGAGCTCTTTCCACGTGCAGCCGCATTCGACAGTTACGTACATGTCGTCGGCGTTGATCTCGAGGACACGGTTCATGCGCTGCATGTCGACGATGACCGTGCCCGTTTCCTGCGGCACGTAGCCCCTGGTGTAGGACATACCGCCGCCGCGCGGCACGACCGCGTGGCCCGCCGCCGTCACGGCCGCAACGACCCCACTCAGCTCTTCGAGCGTGCCCGGCCGGACGACGGCCATCGCGGGAATCGACTTCGTGTACACGTCCTGTGCGTACAGCACGCGGCTGGCCTCGTCGGTGAGCACGTGCTCGACGCCGACACGCGCGGACAGCGCGTCGATCAGGCTCGGGTCTTGCGACTCTGCCAGTGCCATGGTGGGAACCTCCGGGACGAACGGCGCGTGCGGTGCGCCAAATGATCTATTAATATATCATTATAGCAGCATCCGCTGACGGACGAACAGGCAAGCGATCATGCCCGAGAATACCCGAATACTCCTCAAACGGCAGAGCGAAGGCGTGCCGGTCGCCGACGACTTCGAGACCACGACGGCCGCGATGCCGTCGCCTGAAGATGGAGAGCTGCTCTGTGAGACGATCTACCTGTCGCTCGATCCGTATCTACGCGGCAAGATCAGCGGGCGACACCTGTCCGGGGCGATCCGGCCGGGCGATCTCATGGCCGGCGAAGCGATCAGCCGGGTCGTGGAGTCGCGCAGTCCCGACTATGCCGAGGGCGACATCGTCGCGGCGCACACGGGCTGGCAGGCCTACAGCACGCCGAAGGCTGCCGAGCTGCGGCGGATCGATCCGTCAATCGGCCCGCTGTCCACGTTTCTCGGCATCCTCGGCATGCCCGGGCTGACGGCTTATGCGGGCCTGCTGCGGCTGGGCGAGCCGACGGCTGACGAAACCCTACTCGTATCCGCCGCGTCCGGCGCGGTCGGGTCGATGGTCGGACAGATCGCGATGATCAAAGGCTGCCGCGCGATCGGGATCGCGGGTGCGGCCGAGAAGTGTGCGTGGGTGAAGGACGTGGCGCAGTTCGACGACTGCGTCAGCTACAAGACCGGCGATCTGCGCGCAGAGCTCGATGCTGCCTGTCCCGACGGCATCGACCTGTACTTCGATAACGTCGGCGGCGATACGCTACAAGCGGCGATGGAGCGTCTGCGCCTCGGTGCACGTGTCGTTCTCTGCGGATTGATGGCTCAATACAACACCACGGAGATGCCGCCAGGACCGAACCCCGCGTGGATCATCAAGGCGCGGGCGACCGTGCGCGGTATGGTGGTCTACGATCACGAAGACCTTCGGGACGCTTTCACAGACGACGTCAGCCGCTGGCTGGCCGAAGGGCGGATTCACTATCTCGAGGACCGGACGCAAGGGCTCGAAAACGCGGCCGCGGCCTTCTCGCGCCTGATGCGTGGCGGGAACGTCGGCAAGGTGATTGTCGAGGTCGGGGAGGAATGACCGCCGATCGCTAGACCCGCCGCTCGTCGCAAAGAGTCCGCTGATACAGAACACCGTCGCGAAACCAATGCCACGTTCGTCCACGCGTTTCACCATCGGGCGCGAGCACGATGATCTCCGTGAAATGCTCGCCGGGCGCGTCGTTGCGCTGAAGCGTCAACAGGACGAGATCGTCTATCCGGAAACTCGCAGACGACGCGACTCCGGTGGCGATCGGTAACCGTCCCTTCCAGATCGACGGTCGTGTAGACGCCCTCCCAGGTGCCCTCGTGACGGAGCATGGCCGGCATGCGCTGACGCAACAGTTCCCGGTGACTCATCGCCCGCTCCTCACGGCTACATGAACGGGGTCACGGACGCGTTCGACTGCATGTAGCAGTTGACGAGTATCCATTTCAGGTTGATGCCGATTCGATCGGCGTCGGGCACCGTGAACGCATAGCCAAGCTCCTTGCGGCCCTCGTCTAGTTCCTCGCTCAGGTAGACGACCAGTGAATCCCGGGCGAAGGCGCCTTCGTAGTTGTTGATCGGCCAGTCGACGAGCAGCAGGCTGACCCCGAGCCGGCGCCCGTCCTTCGACGTGAACCACGCCGAACCGCCCTGATCGTGCAGTTCGAGTCCCGCGTAGCGATCGTAGGGCTCGTCCCGGCCGCCGCCCACGCCGGGAATGTCCGCGTAGCATTCGAACGCGCGGGCGCGATGCAGTCGATAATCGCCCGCCGGCTGGTCCGCGAAGCTTATCCAGAGCTGCCGTTCGCTGAGCACGACCTCGACAGGATCGCCGCTGTCGCAGGCGCCGTCGGCCCGGGCACGAAACTCCGCGGCGCTCCGGGACCAGACGAGCCTGCACCGCGAGCCGTCATCGGCCTCGCTGACCATCGCGACCGCGCCCCGTTCGCGATCGGCTTCGAGAGTCCAGGTATAGGTCCTCGCGTCGCCGCCGGCCGGGCCCGCGCTGATCTGAAAACCGGAGTCCGCCGACCGCGCGATTGCGACCGTCAGCGCTCCGTGCCGCGGCTCACTGCCCGTACGCCGATCGAAATAGCTCTGGTTCGCATTGCTGTAGAAGCCCTCGAGCATCGCGTCGATGACCTGCAGGTCGCGCTCGTAGGGTGTACTGTCCTGTCCCTGGGCAAGAGCGTTGGCCGCGATCAGCAGCGGCCCAAGCAACAAGATGCCGCGCAGCATTCCGTCCTCCCCCGTTTACCGCGGCTATTCCGCCGACACCCGGGCTTCGAGCTCCTCGATGAGCATCCCCACGTAGTAGTCGGATGACAGCGTCTTCGCCTCGGCAAGGTAGGCGCGAAGATCGTCGTCCGGAACTTCGACGCCGCACGCAGCGAAGTCGCCGTTCATGTAGTGGCGCGGCAACGCCACGAGCGCCGCAAGCCGCCGATAGTGCGCCGCCTTCTGCCAAAGCTCGAATGCCCGGCAGGTGTCTTGCCCGATCGTGACGCCCAGCAGGTGGAGATAACCAATGACGAACAGCGACTGCGGGTACTCCTGCCCGAGCGCCTTCAGACGATAGGGCATCGCCTCGTCGCCGCGGTTGGAATAGCCGTACGCGCGCCCGAGCTGATAGTTGAGGCGGGGATTGTCCGGTTCGGCTTTGACCGCCGCTTCACAGGCTGCAATCGCGGCCTCCTTGTCCATTCCGGCCCGCGTTACGGGCGGCGCCACGTGGCCGGGATCGCGGCCGTGAGCGGCCAGACGATCGCACTCGGTGACCTCCTGGGACCAACGCGAGTAGTCGTAGTCCGCGAACTCGACAGCCTGGGCGTTCGCTGCACACACCAGCAGCGAACAGACAAAGAACGGCGCACGAAGCATGGACAACCCCCGGCAGCAAAGCCGCGAGTGTACCGCAGGGTAAGGTCAGCGTCGCTCAGAACGCCGTGGCTTCGAGCTTCAGCAGCGCCGGCACGTCGCTCGGCTTGTAGAGATCGATCTGACTCAGCGCGACAGGCTCGGTGGGTTGCGCCGTGATTACGAGCGTGCGCTTGCCGTTGAGGAACTCGACGTAGGGATCGATCACGTATTCGTCGAATTCGATGCCGTTATCGACGCCGAAGGCTTTGAACGCGTCGAGTTGCGCCGTGATAATTTCGTCCTTCGTGAGTCCGGTGTTCGCGCAGTGGCGTCGGATTCGTTCGTTGAGCGAGCGGTCCGTATACTCCATGCGGAAAGATCGCATCCTCGGCCGATAGGCGCCGCGCATAGCCTGCCCGGGAGAAAACGTGCCTGCCAGGTCGAGTTCGGCTGCGGCATCCCACATGTCCTCGACCTGCGTGTCGAAACCGACGCGAATCCCGCTACCGTCCCCGCGCTCGACGCTCATGCGCATCGAGAACACCTGCTCCTCGTAGCCAAGCGCCGTCAGGAGTGCCGGCGTCATCCCGTACTGCCCGGCGCAGCTCCTGGCCGGATCGTCCGGTGGAACCTTCCCGGTCGCCTCGGCCAGCAGCCGGTCGGCATGACGGAAGTAGTCGGCATCGGTGGGGACGCGAACGTTCTCGACGATGAAACCGAAGTAGTCGGGTATCTTGTCCGACTGAAGCGTTAGCAAATCGTTAAGACGCATCAGCGCCATGAAGTTGCCGGTATCGATGCCGACGCGTTCGATCGACAGCGAATCGCGGTAGTCGTTGAAATCGACGGTGATGCCCTCGACGGTCAGCTCGCCCGTCAACGTCGAGCGGACGCCTTCATACTCGATGTCGGCGAACGGCGATGCCATCGTCACCAGCTGATCCATCGTGTCGGACACTTTCGAATGCAGCTGCCATGTCGTGAACCCATAGGCGAGGCCTGCAGCGATGAGCAGCAGCAGCAACAGCTTCTTCATTCCTCTTCCCCAGCGTCGCTACGTTAAACGGCAGACGATAGGCCCCGGAGACCAGCTGGGCGTCGAACGTCGTCACAATGATGACCGGCGCGGGTCGGGCCGCGGCCGCTTTTGTGATCGCGATCACAAAGTGAGGAACCGCGGCCTACGCCGCCGCCGCACTGTGAACCGTTTCTTGGTGTATTCGCCGTCGCTGCTGCATGGTTTGCGCCATGTGGCTGCCGAAACCGATCTACGAGGGACTGCCGGCGATCTATGCGCTTGCCGGGGTATTCTTCCTGTTCGGAGCCAGCTACCTTGGATTCGCGCACGCCACGGCGCCGTTGTACGCGGGTACCGGCGCCATCTGCATTCTGAGCGGTTTGCTGGTCTGGCGTCTCAGATCTCAGTCCCGCAACGGCCATTCCCCGAATAGCAGGACCGACGACGCCGTCGAAAGATAGTCAGCCTTCGTCCCCGGCGTCCGCGGCAGGCCGGCTTGCATGCGGCAGCGGATAGGAATCCGCGACGTACGCTGGCCCCTTCATGATCCACACGACGATGCAGCCGATGGCAACCGTGATGACCGCGGTAACCAGGGTCGCCGCTATCGACCACGCGAAAATGTCGATGGACATCACGAATTTCGCGGGGTTTTCGACAGGGGTCGAAGCGCTGTAGACGCGGCCGCCGAACGCGATAGCTGCCGGTAAGGCCAGCGACAGCAGGATTGCCGGCGGCACGGCCTTCAGGAGCTTCCATTCCAGGCCCGGCGGAGCCACCCGCCCATGCAGTTTTCGAAACAGACGCATAAGTCTTCCTGAGCGCTTAGTCGCAGTCTGCGCCTTTCGGCGACGCAAGTCCTCCGTAAACTGTATCAGTTTGTCGCAGATGCGGGACTGGCCGCACGATGTAGTCACAGGGTATCGTCGTTACATGACGATCGAATACCGTGACGATGCCAGCTTCGATGCCGGGATCGACGTTCTGATAGCCGGCGCCGGCGCCTGCGGGCTGGCGGCGGCACTCGCTGCCAGCGATGCGGGTGCGCCAGCGCTGGTGCTGGAGCGCGACGCCAGCCCGTTTGGATCGACGGGCATGTCGTACGGCGCCATTTGCGCAGCCGGGACGTCACTGCAGGCAGCGGCCGGCGTGAACGATGCCCCGCGGTTCCTCGAAGAAGACATCCTTACCACCACGCAGGGTCTCACCGACCCGGCGCTTGCCGGGCTGATCGCCCGCGAAGCCGCACCGACCGTCGAGTGGCTCGTCGCGCGCCACGATCTGACGCTGAGCGTCGAGACGAGCTGGACGGGCATGGGCCATCGCCACCCGCGCCTGCACGCGCCAGACGACCGCTCGGGCCAGACGCTGATGAACATGCTGCAGAACGCCGCCGACCGCGCCGGCGCCGACATAGCGACGAACGCGAGAGTCGTACGTCTGATCGCGGACAGCGCTCACAGGATACTCGGGGTGATCGTCGAACGACCGGATGGCAGGACCGAGGAAATCGGCTGCGGCGCGCTGATTCTCGCCACCTGCGGATTCGCCGCAAACCGGGACCTCGTCGCGGCAAACATGCCGGCCGTCGCCGACGCCCGGTACTACGGCCACGAAAGCAACGAAGGGGACGGCATCCTGTGGGGTCAGGCGCTCGGCGCCGCGACCGCCGACATGGGCTCGTATCAGGCTCTTGGCTCGCTGGCGGATCCACAGGCCATCGTCATCCCGCACACGCTATTGATCGGCGGCGGTGTCCAGATCAACAAGCTCGGCAAGCGTTTCGAGAACGAACTCGAGAATATCTCCGGTCAGGCCCTCACGATCCTCGAGCAGCCCGACGGCGTCTGCTGGATGGTCTACGACGAACGTCTCCACCGGGCGGCGCTCGAGCGGTTTCAGGAGTATCGCGACGCCGCGGCTGTCGGCGCACCGAAAACCGCGGACAGCATCGAAGCGCTGGCCGAAGCCTGCCGGCTTCCCGCCGACGCTCTGTTGGCAACGCTGGCCGAGGCAGACCGGCTTGCCGAGGAGGAGGCCCGTGACGCCTGGGGCCGGGTGTTCCGCGCCGACCAGCGACTCGAAGCGCCCTACTACGCGATCCGCGTCACGGGGGCACTGTTCCATACGCAGGGCGGTCTGGTCGTCAACGACGAAGCGCGTGTAATGACGACCGACGGCGAAGCATTGCCGAACCTGTTCGCAGGCGGCGGCGCAGCCCGCTCCGTTTCCGGCCCCGGCGAGTGGGGCTACCTTCCCGGTATGGGGCTGTGCACGGCCGTAACGCTCGGCCGCCTGGCCGGCACAGCCGCGGCGAAACAGGTCCTGGCGTGAATGCCGTCGACTCGCTGATCGGGTTCGTCCTTGGAACCGCGTACGCCGATCTGCCGACAGCGGCACGGGAGGCGGCGCTCGTGTTCCTCACCGACGCGATCGGCGTCGGTATCGCGGGCAGCGCCGAGCCGTCCGCCATGGCGCTCCGCGACGTCGTCGCAAACTGGGGCAGCGGAACGGAGGCGACGGTACTGGGCTCGACAGAGCGGCTGCCGGCCGCGTCCGCGGCCTGGGTGAACAGTTTTCAGGTGCATTGCCAGGAGTTCGACCCGCTGCACGAAACCGCAACCGTGCATGCGATGGCTGTACTCACGGGCGCGCTACTCGCGACCGCGGAACAGGAAGACAGCGACGGGACCGCGATGCTCGAAGCCGTAGCTCTCGGCGTAGAGGTCGCCGTGACACTCGGGCTTGCCGCCGACCGCAGCCTCGAATTCTTTCGCCCCGCAACGGCCGGCACGCTCGGCACCGCGCTTGCGCTGGCGAAGCTCCGCGGCTTCGAAGCGGAAGCCTGCCGCAATGCCCTGGGCTTCGCCTACAGTCAGCTTGCCGGCACCATGCAGGCGCACGTCGAAGGCAGCGTGGCGCTGCCGCTGCAGATCGCGCACGGGTCGCGGGCGGCCGTCACGGCCGTGGACCTGGCCGCCGCCGGTCTTTCCGCGCCGCACGACGTGCTCGACGGGCCCTTCGGTTACTTCGCGCTGTACGAACGCGGCGGCTCGCTGGACGCCTTGCTGCCCGCGCTCGGTTCCGTCTGGTATGTCGCGGAACTCTCACACAAGCCCTTCCCGACGGGCCGTGCCGCCCATGCGGTGCTGGACGCCGTCGCGGCGCTGGGCGAGGAACAGGGTTTCGGCTTCAGGGACATCGACGGGATACGCGCGCGGGTACCGCCGCTGATCCGCCGCCTCGTCGCGCGGCCCGCAATCGCCGACATGAGCAGCAACTATGCGCGCCTGTGTCTGCCCTTTCTGCTCGCCAGCCTGCTGCGCGACGGGGTGATCGGCACCGCAACGTTCGCGCCGGAGAAGCTCGGCGATCCGGAGTTGCTGGGTTTCAATGACCGGGTGACCGTCGTCGAGGACGCAAGCCTTGGCCGCGACGCGCTCAGCCCTCAGTTCGTGTCCGTGGCTCTCACCGACGGCCGCGCGTTCGAGCGTGCCGTTCCGCACACGCCCGGTAGCCCGGGCAATCCGCTGACTCCGGAGCAGCGCCGCGCGAAGTTCGAACGCTGTCTCGCGGATCGCGGCGTGCCGGCAGCGCCGCTGATCCGGGCGCTGGAGCAGACGGCAACCCTGCCCTCGGCGCGAGCGCTACTGGAACTGACCGTTCCCGTTTGACCCGGGCACCTCTTCGTCACCCGCCGGAGAAACGTCCTGTCCGCCGACCTCAGCGACGGCCCCGGCAGGCTGTCCGCGCCACCGCAGCGCCGCTACCTGCCCCTGCCGCGCATAGTCGGCCGCCTCGCCGAGCACGCGGGCCGCTTCCTGCGGTGCGTGGAAGCCCATCGAGTTCTCGGCCGCAATGAAGTCCAGTCGCCATTGCGCCTTGCGCTGCAGCTCGAGCGCCGGGCGAAGCTGCTCGTCGCTCGCGCCTTCGGCTCTCGCCTGCCCGATAGCGTCGAGCAGGTCCATGAGCGCGTCGCCCCCTCGCTGCAGCAAATCGAAGTTGCGCTGCTGGATCGCGTCGACCCGGGCGAGGATTTCCGCCTCCGCGAAGTGGTGACAGGTCTGGCAGGCGCGGCTGACGTTGAGCAGCGGACTGCGCACCCAATGATCGGAGACCTTTGTCGCGCCATCGCGTTGATACGGCATGTGGCAATCGGCGCAGGCGACACCGCTCCGCGCATGAATACCCTGACTCCACAGCTCGAACTCGGGGTGCTGCGCCTTCAGGATCTCTGCGCCGCTTTCCGCGTGCCGGTAGTCGAAGAAGCGCTGACCGTCGTCGAACGTCGTGTTGTTCCAGAAGGTCTCGACGTCGTCCGCGGTCAGGCCCTCGCTCCACGGGAACGTCAGCGGCATGTTGGAGGCGCAGTAGTACTCGACGTGGCACTGAGCGCAAACGTAGCTGCGCATCTCGTTGCGGCTGGCATCCACGTTGGGATCGTACGGAGCGGAACGGCTCCCTTCCCGCCACTTCGCGACGGTCGGCAGATGCGGCACGGGCGCGTCCCCCTCGGCGAGCGCCTGGATGCCGAGGATGAATCCGGGCCGCGTCACTCTGAGCGCCATCGTGTCCGGCGAATGACAGTCGACGCAAGACACGGGATGGGCGTGGCCCATGTCGTGCAGTTTGGCGTTCAGGTCTTTGTACGAGTAACGATAGCTGGCCTCGAAACCCTGCATCGCGTCGCCGTCACCGAGTTCGCGGTACAGCGGCATGATCGACGCGTGACAGTGCAGGCACGATCCGGTCTGCGGCTTTGTCAGCCGCTCGGTTTGCTCCTGATCCACGAGCATGTACGCATGCCCGCGCCGATCGCGGTAGTCGATCGAGAACGCGTAGCCGAGAAACATGCGCTTGAGCCACGGATCGCGCTCGATCTTCTGTTCGGGCAGCGCTTCGCTGCCGCCATGGCCGCCGAAACGCGTCCGCGTTGCCTCGGCCGTCCGGAGATATGAGTCGTACTGCCTGGGCCAGTTCGTGCCCCATACCGAAGGGTCCGTCGTGTTCTCGTTGACCTCGACCAGACGAACCCAGGGTTCGCGTGCCTCGCTCTTGCGCTCGAAGATGTTCACGAGCAGCGCGGTAACTCCCGCCGCCGCGATTGCAATGACGATCGTGAGTGCGACCACGCCACCGGTAGTCCAACCGCTCTGATACCGCTTCATCGTCCCCTGCTCTCCCTTAATCCGATGGACTCGGGGCCGCCAAGCCCCGCCGTTTCGCCGTGGCCGACGTCAGCGTGACAGTGCACGCAGCGGACCTCTTCGGCAGGTCCGTTCACGCCGACGACGAGCTCGTGAACGAGCCCCTCGTGACACGCCAGGCAGTTCTCCTGAAGGATCCTGGCATTTGGCCCCTTGATCATGATCGGTTCATGGAAATCCTGCAGCGTGAACCCCCTGGAGTGGTGCCAGCCGTTCTCCGCCTTCGCCAGGTACTTGCGGAAAAAGTCATGCGGCAGATGGCAGTCGACGCAGACCGCCACGGTATGGTGGCTTGCTTTCTGCCAGGAATCGTACTGAGGCTGCATGATGTGGCAGTTCACGCAGGCCGCCGGATCGGAGCTCAGGTAGGAGAAACCCTCGGCGTAAAGAAAGGTGTAGCCGCCGACGCCCAGGAGCATGCCGGTCGTTACGGACAGGAACCCTATTGCCGCCTTCGAGCGGCGACGCGGGCTTTCGCGGTCGACGGTGTCCTGCAAACTCTTCCCCAAGCTGCGGAACCTATGCCGACAGTGTACTACGTGACGGCGCGTTCAGACGCCCGGGGCCCGTCGTCAGCGCCCGTCGCCGGCTCAGTGCATTTCTTCGCCGCCGGAGACGTTAATGGCCTCACCGGTCACGTACACTGCGTCGTCGGAGCACAGCCAGGCGCTTGCATTGGCGATATCCCGGGTCAGCCCCGGGCGGCCCAGCGGGATGCGCGAGCGCATCGCGGCCATGTACTCGTCGTGGCTCATTCCCAACGCATCGGAGAAGAACTCGTTCTGCCAGGCGCCAAGACCGGTCGTGATGTGATTCGGACAGATCGCGTTGACCGTGATGTCGTGCGGACCGAGTTCTATCGCCGACACCCGGGTCAGGCCGACCATGCCGTGTTTCGAGGAACAGTAGGCTGCCGCGAACGGAAAGCCGGACTTCGCGGCCTGACTCGCGACGTTGACGATGCGTCCGCCGCGCTTCTGCGCGATCATCTGCCGGGCAGCGTGCTTCGTCGCGAGAAAGGCGCCGCGCAGGTTGACCCCGAGTACGCGATCCCAGGCCTCGCTGTCCGTATCGACGATGGGCGACATCAGAAACCCGATCCCTGCATTGTTGACGAGGATATCCAGGGCACCGAACCCGGCAACCGCAGCGTCCACGGCGTCCTGCACCGACGCTTCGTCGAGGACGTCGCAGGGTAATGCGGACGCTTCGCCGCCAGACGAACGGATACCGGCGGCAATCGCCTCGATCGTATCGGCGTCGTCGACACCGGAGCCCGCCGTCGGCGCGTCTGGCGCGACGTCCGTGACGACGACGCGGCAGCCTTCGGCGGCAAGCCGCCTCGCGATTGCCGCGCCGATGCCCTGGTCGCGGCCCGCACCGGTGATCAGCGCCACCTTGCCGGCAAGCTCCGGATAGCGGGCCATGTCAGTTCAGCGGGTCGGTCAGAATGAACAGCGGCGCATCGGCGAAGCTCTGAAACTCCCCGGCTACCTTGCGCATCGTTTCCGTAGCGACATCGGCACCGAACGTCGCCATGTCGTTCACGTCGATAATCTCGATGTAGGCATAGGGCGACGCATCTTCCTTGCCGAGCAGGCCGGCCGCCTTGTGGACGGTGAAGCCGTCAACGGACGGCAAATCGCTGACCGTAGGCAGGTCCGTCGACCTCGCCCACTGCTCGTATTCGCTGACGTCGACGCCGGGCTTGAGGTTGAACAGAACGACGATTCGTTTCATGAGAAATCCCTATGGTTTCGCGATCCCGAACCACGCGGCGACCAGCACGAGCGCGTAGATCGCGAGCACGACCAGGTAAACGGGACCGATAGCTTTCGAGTAGGCGGCATTCAGCTCATCACTGGCGCCCGAGGTGGTGATCCCGATGAAGGCCTCGACGGCCGGTTTGAACAGAACGTCGAGCGTCACGCCGCACACGAAGATGAGCCCGACAATGAGTATCTTGATGGCAATCCAGCCCGCGACACTGCCCGCGATCAGCATCCAGACGCCCGCCGCAAGCACGAGCACGGCAAGAATCGCGTTCATCGCGAAATTGAACAACATGGCCTTTTGCTCTGTCGGCGTCTGCGGGTTCAGGAAGCCCACCCACAGCACGACCAGCCACAGTAGTGCAAGGCCCCAGGCCAGCGGCAACGCATAGCCGGGAAGCGAAAGCTGCCCGCTCATCACCGCCAGCTGCAGGCCGGAAGGAATGATCAGCGCGAGTGCGCTTCGCGGCAGCCGGTCGAGCACCATACCGAGCCCGAGCACCGTCGAGCGCGTTTCTACCGATAGCTCGGGCTTCTCCGAGATCTTTGCTGCGAGAAACACCCCGACGTCGGTTCCAAGCCAGAAGACGAACAGGAGGACGTGCAGAAAAACGAACGGCGAATACGGGTCCATCTGTCGGGCCTACTTGCGCTCGATGTTTCGTGCGGCTTCGATGACGGACTGCATCAGTTCGAAACTCATGGCGTCCCAGGCCGCGTCGGCCTCGGAGTCCGGCCGGAACGCGTCGAGCTCGCCCTCCGCCAGCAGCCCCTTGTCGACGAGAGTCTTCTCGAGCACGAGCACACGCTCCTTGAGCGCCCAGTGTTCGGTCACGAGCTGCATCAACATCGCCAGCAGCCGATCCGAGTCGGCCTGCTCGAAGAAGGCCGCCCGGCCGCCCTTGACGGCGCGAGATACTGAGTCGGTCACAATAGCGCTCCGCTCAAGCCTGGCGCTCTGCGCCGAAGCCATACCACTGGATGTCGTCGGACAGCCGGCCCGTGTCTTCGTCGAACTCGGCCGTTCCGCCGACAACCTTCGCGAATGCCTCATGCGGGACATAGGTGTAGCGCGGCATGACACTCTCGAAGAAAGCGTCGCGCCCGAAGCCGGCGGCCTCCAGCAAACCGCGATAGTCCTGGTCGCGGAAATTCTTGTAGAACGGCTCGTTGTTGTAGTAGCTGTCCCAGTCGAGATAAAACGCATCGAACGGCGACAGTGCCGCGTTCGGCGGCAGCTCCATGTTGATGACGACGCCGCCGGGCTTGAGGACGCGATGCGCCTGGGCGAGGAACCGGGCGATGTGCTTCGCCGGCAACTCGTGCAGGAACATCGAGCTGAAGACGACGTCCACGCTTGCATCGTCGAACGGCAGCGCATCCGAACTCGCCTGCCGGAAGTGCGCGCCGACCCCCAGCGATCGGGCACGTGCATGCGCGTAACGCAAACAAGCCGCCGCGATGTCGACGCCGTAGACTTTCGCGTCCGGATACACGGCCTTCCATGGCAGCGTGTTGTGGCCGATCGTGCAGCCCACGTCGACGATCACGGCCGGATCGAGGTCGGGGAAGCGGAGCTTCGTGAAATTCGCCATCGACCAGCCGATGTCGTTGTGCTCCTTGCCCATGGCGCCGAACGCGAACACATTGAAGCCGTTGTCGTAGACGGCGCCCGGCAAAACGCCGGCGTCGTCCGCAGCGCCCTCATAGTTACCGGGCATCAGATGGACGTCCACGGCTTTGTAGTAGTCGGGAAGCTCGAGATCCGCATTGAGTTCGAGCGAACCGTCGGTCCGGGATGCATCGTTCGTCAGCTCAGCGGCGCGTGCCTCCAGAAACCCGGCCTGCCGATCGATCGAATCGATAACGGAATTCCAGACGAGTTCCTGAGCCGTGCAGCGGAGACTCGAATACCAGCGAAAGGCGTCGCGCGGCCGTATCGCCTTATGCACGGCGACGCCGTCGGCGGGCGGCTCGTCCAGCGTCGGCAGCACGGCCGACTCGTAATCCTCACGCAACTCGCCCGCGAGATTGTTGAGTACATAGGCGCGCAGCGACGAGACCGAGCGCTCGCGGGCGCGCTCCCAGCCGGTCTTGGCGATATCGAGTTCATGTGCCAGGTGAGTTTCCATCGCTCGAAGCTCCTTGGGATGGTGGACCGGGGGCCGGCGGCGTACCGACATGTGTTGTGGAATTACCACTCGCGTCGGGCGCTTCGGCGTATCGATACGCCGCCGCTATACGACTGATTTATCAAGACTAAACGCCGCGGCAACACCCTGGCAAGCCACAGTGCGATACGCATAGATACATTTGTTGCGGTTATCGCGCGCCGCAAATGTTATATTAGCATAGCAATAAGTCTAAACGTGTGTGGATCTCAGGGGGTAAGCATGAAGTTCTTCACGTTAGCGCCGTGCACTGCGGCGCTGCTGTCGCTGTCGGTGGCGCCAGCCCTCGCGCAGTCGGACAACTCCGGCGGGCTCGAGGAGATCACGGTTACGGCGGAGCGCCGCGAGGCATCGATCCAGGACGTGCCGATAGCCGTCACGGCGTTCAACGATGCAATGCTCGAGAAGCTCCAGGTCGACGAAACGATCGAACTCGTCAACGTCGTGCCAAACCTGTTTGGCGGCAACAATACCGGCCTCGGTACCGCAAACATGTACTACCTCCGGGCACAGGGTAACGACGAGTCGATCGCCACGTTCGATCCCCCGATCGGTACTTACGTCGACGACGTCTATGTCACCCGGCAGAACGCCAACAACTTCGCGTTCTTCGACGTCGAGCGCATCGAGGTGCTGCGCGGCCCGCAGGGTACGCTGTTCGGACGCAACACGACGGGCGGCGCGATCAACGTCGTCCTCAAGAAGCCGGCCGAGGAGATGGGCGGTTTCTTCGAAGTCGGCGTCGGACGTTACAGCGAGCGTATCGCCCGGGCTACCGTCGATCTGCCTGTCAACGAACGCTTCCTCACGAAGTTCTCGGCGTTCTATCAGGAAGACGACGGCTGGCTGGACAACCTCAACGACGGTGAGACCTACAACAACAGGGACACCAGCGGGTTTCGTGCCGCGTTCCGCCTTCTGCCCACCGACGAGATCACCTGGGACATCGCACTCGACTACATCCAAAGCGACGACGCCTTCGTACGCGGCACGATCGGCGAGGACGATGACGACCGCTCCACCACGACGACGCTGCCGCAGACGGGCGTACCCGCTGGCGTAGGCGTCCAGAAAGCGGACTACGGTAACGAAACGGAGACCTTCAGCATCACCTCCGACCTCTCTTTCGCGGCGCTCGGCGGGGAAGCGAGCGTGATCCTCGGCTACCGCGACCTCAGTCAGGATTTCCTGCTCAACTTCCCCGGCACGTTACCGCCGACTTTAGGCGGGTTTTTCACCGACGACTTCTTCTGGATCGACAACCAGGGCGAGCACGAGATGACGACCGTCGAGCTGAAGTGGAACGGACAGCTCTTCGACGACCGTGTCGATCTCGTTACCGGGTTCTTCTACCTGGACGAAGACAACACGACCGATTTCGCCGACTATCTCGGAGGCTTCGCTCGCCTCGCCGACCGCGTCCTCGGCAACACGACCGAATCGTTTGCGGTCTATGCGCAAGGCGACATCTCGATCGGTGAGGCGGGCACGCTCACCATCGGTGCCCGCTACACCGACGAGACCAAAGACGTCACGCTCGTGGACAATACGGGGGGCGACCTGACGACGGCAGGGCTGATTGCCGCCGGCATTCCAACCAGTCAGGACGAATCCAATGTGACGCCGCGCATCGCCTATCGTCACCAGTTCAACGATGACTTTTCCGCGTACGCGTCGGCCACCCGCGGCTTCAAGACCGGCGGCTGGAACGCCCGTGAAGGCGATCCCGTCAACTTCCTCCCCTTCGGGCCGGAAACGATCTGGTCGTACGAAGCGGGCATCAAGGCCGACTGGGCCGACGGCCGGATAAGAACCAACGCAACGCTGTTCTTTTCCGATCTGGAGGACCTGCAAATCACGTCCGCCACGCCGGACGGCAGATTCCTGACGACCAACGGCGGCGGCCTGGAGAACACGGGCCTCGAGCTCGAGCTCACGGCGCTGCCGACCGACAACTGGGAGATCTTCCTCGGCGTCGGCCTTCAGGACGCGGAGTACGTCGATCTTCCGACGGACTGCGAAACGCCGAACGTGAGCTTCGCCGCCTTTGACGTAAACTGCAACGTCGCGGATCCGAAGCGGTCTCCCGACGTGACGGTTACGCTCGCGACGAACGTCAACATTCCGGTGAACTGGTTCGGCGGTTCGATCGTCCGGCCGACCTTCTCGGCGCGCCACATCGGCGACAACGTCGTCGGCACGCGCAATCTGGGACCGAACTCACGGACCACGCTGTTCAACGCCGGCGTCACGCTCGCCGACGCGGACGACCGCTGGTCCGTATTCCTCGAGTGCCGCAACTGCACCAACGAGGTCTACACGACGTCGGAACTGTTCGTGCCGTACTTCACGCCGCCGGGCTTCTGGCAGGCCCGCGTGAAACTCAACTTCGGCCAGCGCTAGGAGTCTGCCGCGCAGACTCCCATCCCCCCATTGCGCGGCCGGCCCGGTAAAGTCGAGGACTTTGCCGGGCCTTTTCTTTGCCGGCGGCAAGCAGACTCATGAATCACGCCCCCGCCGCCGGTACGCTCAGCCGCCCGCCGCTGTTGCTGCTCGGCATCGCAAGCAGCCTGTCGCCGTTCGGCATGGCGATCATCGTCCCGGCGATGAACAGCATCGCGCTGCGCTACGATGCCAGCCTCTCGACCGTGCAGTTCGTGATTTCCGCCTACCTCTTCGGACTCGCCGCCGCGCAGCCCTTCATGGGTTATCTCTGCGATCGCTTCGGGCGGCGCCCCGTCATGCTGGCGGGCTTCGCGGTCTTCGTACTCGCCAGCTTCGCCTGCGCCCTCGCCAACAGCCTGGAACTCCTGATCGTCGCGCGCTTCCTGCAGGCCGTCGGCACGAGTGCCGGCACGGTCGCGAGCCGCGCCATCCTGCGGGACACCTGCGACGGCGACGACCTGGCGACAGGGAT
The DNA here is from genome assembly GCA_028277185.1 of Woeseiaceae bacterium. Classification (GTDB taxonomy): domain Bacteria; phylum Pseudomonadota; class Gammaproteobacteria; order Steroidobacterales; family Woeseiaceae; genus UBA1847. The sequence continues at coordinate 335,501 of JANQGQ010000044.1, read as the reverse complement.
GTCCTACATTGCCGCTGCGATGGGCACCGCGCCGATCATCGCCCCCATGATTGGCGGCCTCGTCGACACCCACGCGACATTGCCCTGGGTGTTCGTCGTCACGGCCGGCATCGGTGCGCTGGTGCTCCTGAACATGTTCTTGCGCCTGCCCGAAACGCTGCCTGCAAACTCACCGCATCCGGACGGACGCAAGCTCATCGACAACTACGGAATCCTTCTGAGCTCCCGCGCTTTCCTGGGCAACACGTTCCTGTACGGCTTCATTCAGGGCTCGTTCTTTTGCTTTCTTGCGGTCGGGGCGACTTACTTTCTGAGCACCTACGGTATGGACTCGCAGACCTTCGGTATCGTGTGGGGCGTCATGGCGATTGCCTACGTCATCGGCGCGACCGCCGGCGCACGCCTGACGGGACTGGTCGGCGGGTCGCGCCTCCTCAAAGCAAGCGTCGTACTGTCGCTGGCGACGGCGATCGGTCTGGTCTGTCTGTCCCTGTCCGAGCCCGTTCCGATGGCCGGAGTCTTGAGTCCGCTGTTCCTGCTCATGGCGTTCGCCGGAACCACGACGCCCGGAGCCATGGCCGGCGCGATCCGGCCGCACCCGGACATGGCAGGAACGGCATCGGGGTTGTCCTCGGCGACCGGTCTCGTGCTGAGCGGCCTGTTCACCGTCGTCACGGGACTGATCTACACGGGACCGTTCCTGCCGGTTGCGATGCTGGTCCTTCTGGCCTGCAGCCTGGCTGCCGGCGGCTGGCTTCTCGCGGGGGGCGCGCGTCAGGGCGCCGCGGTTTCGAGGAACTGAATAATCGCTCCGTCGGGCGTGCGGACCGACGTACCCCGGAAACGGCCGTAAGGCGGCAGAACTAAGTCCGTCGGCGGCGCCGTCCCGATGCCGCCCCGCCGCTGCAGCGTCGCAGCAAGCGCAGCCAGACTCTCCACCTCGAACCGCACGGCGAGAATACCGAGATTGGGCGCATGGCAGCGCGCCGCGTAGTCGCGACCGTCGAGGTCCATGATCTCGATCATCTCCATTCGGCCGAATTCGCCCGGCGTCGGATAGACGATACCCGCGCGATAACGCACGGACGTCGTCAGATTCACGGGAATGCCCAGGGGCATGAACTCGGGTTCTTCGGCTACGTACGGCGGTCCGTTGTAGAACGTCGCAAAACCCAGTACGTCCGCGAAGAACTCGTAGGCTAAGTCCCGGTCGCGAACCATCTGCATAATGTTGAACGGCCGCGTCATGCGCTCGAACTCGCCCACCGCCGCGGGCAGCGGCGGCGACAGCCGCTCATAACCCTGAACCTGCAGCCCGTCCGGCCCCTTGAAGATCACGACGTTGAGCTTCGATTCACCGAACTCGAGGTAGGTGATCGGCGTTTCGGTCCACCAGCCCAGTTCGATCGCGTCGGCATAGACTGCCTGCATGTCCCTGATGCGAACCATGAGGCTGAAGTAGCAGCCGGTGTCCCAGGGGCGCGAGCCCGGTCGCGTCGGCACTTTGGGGCCGGCGTTGTCGAAGCGGACGAGCCGGACCAGACCGGCCGTGGCATCATCGGGCCCCAGGAGCAGCGCTTCGCCGCTGGCCTCGGCGCCGAGTCCAAACAAGCCGAGCTCACCGGCATCGACGGGTCCGCGCCAGTGTTCGCGGTAGCCGCCGATCGACCTGAAGAAAGCCGCGCTGCGGTCGAGGTCCGTGACGCTGACGACGGCCTCGCGCCAGGGCGCGGCGGTTACGGGCTCAGCGCTGAGCTCCGCCAACGGCGCGAAGACGAGCGGGAGAAACAACAATGCGAAACGCTGCAGCATCGCGAGGCAATCCGATGGTCGACGGAACTGACCGGTATTTCAAAATTGGCTCTAATGATATACTAATATAACTTTTTGGATACAGGCACCGCTCCGTGGCCCGTACGCTGTTCGACAAGATCTGGGATAGGCACGTTGTGCGGCAGCTCGACGACCAGTCGTTGCTGGTGTACGTCGATCGCGTGTTTCTGCACGAACGCACGGGCAGCGTGGCGCTGACGGCCCTCGAGGAAGAGGGCCGCCGGGTGCGCAATCCGCAGCACGTATTCGCGACGATGGACCACATCCTCGATACCTTCCCGGGCCGCGGCGACCGGACGCTCGTACCCGGTGGCGAGGCCTTCGTAAAGACGATGCGCCGTACCGCCAACGATGTCGGTATCCGGCTCTTCGACATCCACGACGGGCGGCACGGAATAACCCATCTGATTTCGGCCGAGCAGGGAATCACGGTCCCGGGTCTCGTCGTCGCCTGCCCCGACAGCCATACCTGCACGCTCGGAGCGCTTGGCGCCATCGGCTGGGGCATCGGCACGAGCGACTGCGAGCACGTGCTCGCGACCGAAACGCTGCGCGCCGTCAAGCCCGGTCAGCTACGCGTCACGTTTGACGGAGCGCTCGGTCCGGGCGTTACCGCGAAAGACATGATCGTGCACTTGATCGCACGCTATACGGCGGCCGGCGCGCGCGGCTTTGCGATGGAGTACGCAGGACCGGCCGTCGAAGCGCTCGACATGGATGCCCGCTTCACGCTGTGCAACATGGCGGTCGAGTTCTCCGCGTTTACGGGCCTGATCGCGCCCGACGCGACGACGCTGGAATACGTCCGCGGACGGCCGTACGCTCCACAAGGCCCGGACTTCGAGCAAGCGGAACGCAACTGGTCGGAACTGAGAAGCGACGACGATGCCGAATTCGACCTCGAGTACCGTATCGACTGCAGCGATATCCAGCCGACGGTTACCTGGGGCACCAGCCCCGAGCACGCCGTCGGCATCGACGGCCGCGTCCCTGACCCCGAAACCGCCGGCGACCACGATGCAGGACGCGCCATGCAACTGGCGCTCGACTACATGGGACTCGAACCCGGCCAGCCGCTGAAGACTCTGCCGATCGACGGCGCATTCATCGGTTCCTGCACAAACGCCCGGCTGAGCGACCTGCGTGCGGCCGCCGGGATACTGCGCGGCAGGCGCGTCGCGCGGGGCGTACGCGCGATCTGCACGCCCGGCTCGCAGGTCGTCAAACAGACCGCCGAAGCGGAAGGCATCGACGAGGTGTTCCTCGCGGCCGGCTTCGAATGGCGCGAACCCGGCTGCTCGCTATGCTTCAACGCGGGCGGCGAAGGATTCGCTCCGGAGGAGCGCGTCATTTCCAGCACCAACCGCAACTTCCGCGGACGCCAGGGCCCGCGCGTGCGCACGCACCTGGCGAGCCCCGCCATGGTCGCCGCCGCCGCAGTAAGCGGCGCGATCGCCGACAGCCGCGAGTTCGCCGAAACGGGCACCAACGGCCAGGACGCCGCGTGAAGCCGTTTACGCAACATAGCGGCATAGCCGCCGCTCTGCTCGTCGACAACATCGACACGGATCAGATCATTCCGTCCCGGGAGATGAAGCGCGTGAGCAAGCTGGGTCTCGGCGAAGGCCTGTTCGCGGGCTGGCGCTACGTCTACGATGGTGCCGAGCGCGCCGGAGAGAACGCCGAATTCGTCCTTAACGATCCCGTGTTTCGCAACGCGACGATTCTGCTCGGCGGCGCCAACTTCGGCTGCGGCTCCTCGCGCGAGCACGCCGTCTGGGCGCTGGCGGATTTCGGCATCCGGGCCGTGATCGCAAGCAGCTTCGGACGGATCTTCCGCAACAACTGCGCTCGCAACGGACTGCTCGCCGTCGAACTCGCTGCGGAGCACGTCGACCGTATCGCGGCACAGGGCGCGGAACCCGTAGACATCGACCTCGAGGCCTGCCGCCTGACGCTGGGCGACGGAACGACGATCGATTTCGACGTACCGCCGGCCGATCGCGACATGCTGATTCGGGGCCTCGACTACATCGACTTCGCGCTTCGCTATGCCGACGACATCGACGCCTTCGTCACCCGCGACCGCCGGTCGCGGCCGTGGGCCCACCTCAGAGCTTCTGAGAGCTAGCGGCTAAGAACTAACCGTCGCCCGACGACACGACGCCGCGGCCAGCGAAGTCCGCAATCTCCGCGTCGCTGTACCCCGCCTCCCGCAGCACCTCTATCGTATGCTCTCCCGAACCCGGCGGGTTGCGGAGTTTGCCGAAGCGCATCCCGTCGAGTTCCAGCGGCAGGGCCGGAAGCCTGGCCTTCGTACCGTCAGGCAGTTCGAGATCGAGCAGCCCGTCGGATGCATTGAGGTGTTCGTCGTCGAAGAGATCTTCGGGACGTGCGATGGGCGCAAACGGTAATCCGCTTGCCTCGAGCTTCGTCATGAGCTCGGCCTTATTCATCGACCGGAAGCGCTCCTGAACGACCGGAATGATGCGCTCCCTCGCAGCCACGCGATCGTTGTTCGCCCTCAAGCTCGCGTCGGCCAGCAACTCGTCAAAGCCAAAGTCTTCACAGAACGTAAGCCACTGCGAATCGCTGACGACACCGACGAATACCCTTTCGTCATCGGCGGTTTCGAATACGTCGTAGACGGCCCAGGCCGATATCCGTGCGGGCATCGGCGCCGCGGGCGAACCGGTCACGGCGTATTGAGCCATGTGCTGACCGACCAGAAACACGGTGCTCTCGAACAGCGAGCTCTTGACGTGCTGACCGCGGCCGGTTTTATGGCGCTGCTCGAGGGCGGCGAGCGCGCCGAGTGCCGCGAACATGCCACCAGCTACGTCGATCACCGAGGCGCCAGCCCTGAGCGGCCGCCCCGGCGGACCGGTCATGTACGCGAGGCCGCCCATCATCTGCGCTACTTCGTCCAGCGCCGTTCGGTGCTCGTAGGGGCCGTTCAGAAAGCCGCGGTTCGAGCAGTAAATCAGGCGCGGATGGGCCTGGGACAAACTCTCGTAGCCGAAGCCGAGTTTGTCCATGGCGCCGGGACGAAAATTCTCGATCAGGATATCGGCGTCCGCGACGAGCTTCTTTGCGATAGCCGCGCCGTCGGCCGACTTGAGGTCGACGCGGATGCTGCGCTTGTTGCGGTTGTACATGGCAAAGTAACCGGCGCCGGAACCGCGGAGCTTCCGGGTCTTGTCGCCGCCGATCGGCTCGACCTTCACGACGTCGGCACCCAGGTCCGCCAGCAAGACGCCGGCCGAGGGGCCCATGACCATGTGCGAAAACTCGATGACGCGGATACCGCTCAAGGGCAAATCGCTGCTTTTGCTCACCCGCTCCCCAATGCCCGCGTAGCCCCGATGCGTGTGGAAACCGCTGCTGATACCCGGGGTCTTAATGTACGATAGCAGCGTTGGTTGCTTTGCTATATTATTATATCTTTAATTCATCTTTGTACACAACGCGTGCCTTCGCGATAGCGCAGCAGAACTCATGAACGATATCGATATTCTCGTCAGCGAAGTGGGACCGCGCGACGGCCTGCAGAGCATTGCCAGCGTGTTACCGACAGCGACGAAGATCGCATGGATTGAGGCACAGGCGGCCGCCGGCTGCCGGGAGATCGAAGTCGGCTCGTTCGTGCCGCCTAAGCTTCTGCCGCAGATGGCCGACACGGCGAAGGTCGTCGAAGCCGCGCTGAAGACTCCCGACCTCACCGTCGCCGTGCTGGTGCCCAACCTCCGCGGTGCGGAAGACGCGATCGCCGCGGGCGCGCACAAGATCTCGATCCCTTTCTCAGTCAGCGAAACCCATTCGCTGAAGAACGTGCGGAAGTCGCACGACGAGATGTTTACCGAGATCGCGAAGATCGCCGAGCGCGTCGCCGGCATCGAGGCCGGCAAACGCCCGCATTTCGAGGCGGGCCTGTCCACGGCCTTCGGCTGTACACTCGAAGGTCCGGTGAGCGAAGAACTCGTAGTGCGTTCGGCCGAGCGTCTCATGGATGCCGGCGTGGCCGAAGTCGGACTCTCCGACACTACCGGCTATGCGAACCCGGAACAGGTCAAGCGCCTCGTGCGCAAGGTACAGGCTGCAGTGGGCAAGGAACACATAACGGGCGTGCATCTGCACAACACGCGGGGGCTCGGACTCGCGAACGCGCTCGCGGCGATCGGGGAAGGCATCACGACCGTCGACAGCTCTCTCGGCGGGATCGGCGGCTGCCCGTTCGCGCCCGGCGCCAGCGGCAACATCGTCACCGAGGATCTGGTGTTCATGCTCGAAGCGATGGGACTCAGGACCGGTATCGACATCGACCGGCTGCTCGATGTCCGCACAATAGTAAGCGACGCCCTCCCCGACGAGCCGCTTTACGGCTTCGTGCCGGACGCGGGCGTGCCCAAGGGCTTCGAGCACGCGGCCTGAGCAAGCTCGTGAGCGATACCCCGGGCAATGCGGCAAGCAATCCGATTTACCCGGTGGCGGCCATCGACGCCGTCGTCAATCTCTGGACCGAAGAAGCGCTCAAACACCGGCCGGACTGGGCCGAGGAGTTCTTCTCCGGGAAGATGAAGGCGAAGAACAGCCTGATGACCGGGCTCACGCTCGAGCAGATGATCGAGCGGATGGAGTCGGCGGGGATCGGGCACGGCTTTCTCATCGCCGCGAAATCGGGCCGCCCCGGCCTCCCCGGCTGCTACCACATGCCGCCGCAAGTCGTTGCCGATGCGGTGCGTCGATACCCCGATAAGTTCTCGGGGCTAATCGGCATCGATCCGTTCACCGGCATGGACGGCGTGCGGGAGCTCGAGCACGCGGTCCGGGAGCTCGGCTTCATTGGCGCGCATCTGTATCCGCACTGGTTCGAGCTCGCGCCCGACGAGGCGAAGTACTATCCGTTCTATGCAAAGTGCGTCGAGCTGGACGTTCCGATTCAGATGCAGGTCGGCCAGTCGATGATCTATTCGAAGGACTTCCGCTGCCGGAGCGTCGGGCAGCCGATCAAACTGGACGCCGTCGCCTGCGACTTCCCGGAGCTCAAGCTCATCGGCATCCACGTCGGTATACCGTGGACCGACGAGATGATCGCGATGGCGTGGAAGCACGAGAACGTGTTTATCGGCTGCGACGCGCACTCACCCAAGTACTGGCCGCAGAGCTTCGTGCATTACATCAACAGTTACGGGCAGGACAAAGTCATCTTCGGCACCGACTTTCCGGTGCTGGACTTCAAGCGCACGATGGACGAGATCCTGAGCCTGAACTTCAAACCGGACGTGCTGCCGAAGCTGCTGCGGGACAACACCCGGCGCATCTATGGGCTCGATTGAGGAGCCCTGAAGGGGCCGACCTCCGATGAACCTCGCCAACGTGCTCCGCGTCAATGCCGCAAATCACGGCGACCGGACGGCGATACGGTTTCGCGGCGACATCATCAGCTATCGCGGAGCGCTCGATATCGTTCGGGCGCTGGCGGCACAGCTCGACGCCGCAGGCATCGCGCGGGACGACCGCGTAGGTCTCGCAATGCGCGATCATCCCGTACACCTTCTCGCGCACTTCGCCGTCGCATGGCTCGGCGCCGTGATCGTGCCCGTCGACCATCGCTGGACCCATGCGGAGCAACGCCGGGCCGCAGAAGCGTTCGATGTAAAGCTGCTGCTGACCGACGATGTCGCGATCGACGGCGTCGATTGCATAACGCCGGACCCGAACGGTGAGCCGTACCCGGGACAACCGGCCGCACTGAGCGGTGCCGACGTGCTGGTGTCGCTGTCCTCCGGCACGACGGGGCGGCCGAAAGGCGCACTGGTCACGCACGAGAATCTCTATGAGCGTTTCGTGTCGCAATGGACGGCGATCGGCTACGACGCCCGCGATTGCTTCGGGCTCGTGACGCCGCTGTTCTTCGGCGCGGGCCGGTCCTTCGGCATGAGCCTTCTGACCGCCGGCGGCTCGGTCATGCTCGCTCCGCCGCCGATCAAACCGCCCGAGATCGCCGCAGCGCTGGCCGATCCCGAAGTGACCGCCGCATTCCTGCCGCCGACCCTGCTGCGGCGGCTGTTGCCGCTCCACGAAGGAACGCTGCTGCTCGGCAACATCGACTACCTGATCGTGAGCGGCGAACCGCTGTACGCGGACGAAGCCCGCGAGTGTCGGGAGAAGATCTGTCCCAACCTGGTCGGCTACTACGCGTCCAGCGAAGGCGGCGGCATCTCGGTCCTTGCGGCCGCCGACCTCGAAGCGCACGCCGACACCGTCGGCATTCCGACGTTCCGGACGGAGGTATCGATCGTCGACGGCGACGGCCGGCCGCTCGGCGACAACCAGGTCGGCCGCTTACGCTATCGCGGTCCGGGCGTTGCGACGCGTTTTCTCGACGAGGACGGTGAGCTCCAGGAGGCCGCGGCCGACGGCTGGTTCTACCCCGGCGATCTGGCGGAACGGCAGCCCGGCGGATTCATTGCGCTGCGTGGCCGCGACAAGGAGGTCATCATCCGCGGCGGTGTCAATGTCTACCCGGCGGAAATCGAACGTGTGCTGACGTCCCATAGCGAAGTTCGCGAAGCCGCCGTGATCGGTATTGCCGACCGGGAACGCGGCGAAACAATTGCCGCCTTCGTCGCCGGCAACGTCGGGGACACGGCCGAACTAATCGACTACTGCCGCGAGCATCTGGCTCCATACAAGGTGCCGGCGACGGTCCAAGTGCTCGAAGCACTACCGAAAAAGGTCTCGGGCAAGATCGACCGCCGGGCGCTGACCGCTTCGCTTTAGTGATCGTGCTTGTGCCCGCCGCGGCGCTGCATCGTGTCCTCGAAGTCCTCCGGACCGTGCGGATGATTGTGGGCTTTGTTGACGCACCACTTGTAGAGAATCGGGTCGCGTCTCGCGAGGCGCGCCGCCGACCGCTCCTCGTTTTCGTCCGGCGTGCTCCACGGATTGTAGTGGAAGTGATTGAAGAGCTTGGAGTCGGTACGACCGATCGCGATACAGCCGTTCTCGCTGGCGAACGCGCCGTGGTTGATGTACGGCGGCCGCCAGAAGTAGCCCCCGGTAGGCAAATTGCCGAACTGCATCATCCATGACGTGCCCCACAGGTGATAACCCTCCTCGGCGCAGTCGTGGTAGGAGATGTTGTCCTGATGAAAGTGCGGCGTCATGCAGTACAGGAACGTCATAGCAAAAGTCTGCGGATTGAAGTTCAAGAGCTTGATCATGCAGCCGGACGCGACCGACGGGCTGACCAGGTTGCCGGGCGCCCAGACGATGTCGGCGTAGGTATCGACGTCATGGTAGAGCTCGGTGCGCGACAGCGGGTGGTGCTCGTCGCTCTCGACGAGACTCGGCTCGCCGGTGTTGTACATGAGCAGCAAGAGCGCACCCTGCTCCGTGCTGATCGCGGGCATGGCGTAGCCCGCGGGCACGAAGAAATAGTGACCACGCACGCACTCTTTGTCGCCGACGGTAATGCTGCCCTCGACGACGATCATCTCGAGCTCGGAGTAGCTGAATCCGGGCGGCCGACTGTAACCGCCGGAGAGCTGCACACTCATCGTGCAGGAACCGATGTCGGTATCCAGGCTCAGCATCTTGTACTGGAAGCCGCTGCCGAATCCGGGCAGCGTCATGTTCTTGAAGTGGACGTCGCGGTCGCAGAACGGTTCGATGTGGGGACGTGTCATGTTCGCTCTCCAGCCCGGGGGCTAATCATTAGTAGACGACTTTGTGTTCACGGTCGGGCTTGACGGGTAGCTCGTCGTCGGGAATCTTCACGCGCTGGTCGCCGTCCCGATTGAAGCCGTATTTCTTGAGGCGCTCGAAGAACTCCTCGTACCACTGGTCGCGGGTGGGATCGAGTGCTTTCATCTCCGCGACGATTTTCGCGTAGCGCTCGTCCTGTTCCTTGATCTCTTCCTCGAGCCACTTTTTGACCTCGTCGGTCAGCTCGTGCTCGATCTCGTCGGTGAGGAAAGGCATGGTTTCTCTCCGGTGTTTGCCAGTATCTAGAATCCGAGAAAGCTAATCGCGCCGCCGCAAGCGACGACGGCAGCACCGGCGACGGCGTGCGACCAGCGCCCGGGCGACGGCAGCCTGAGCTTGTCGACACCAAGCGTCGTCAACGCGACGGCGCTCAGCATCGTCGCCAGCGTGACGACACCGAACACGAAGGCAACGGTAACGACCAGCGCGCCGTTGTGCTGCGCCGCCGGGTACATGAAGAGCGGGATCAACGCCTCGCAGGGACCGAGGACGAAGACGATAAACAAAGCCCACGGCGTCAGCGACGCACGGCTCGGCTCGAGGCTCGCATGCGAATGTTCCCCCGCATGCTCATGGGCATGGACGACACCACCATGGCTGTGCACGCGGGTCCGCTCGCTGACGGCACGGCGCACGCCCCAGACGAGATAGATCAGACCAAACGCGAGCAGCGCCCAACCCGCGAGATTGCCGCGAACGCCCTCGATGGAGACGAGCTTCGCCAACTCCGCGCCGATCAGAATACCCACCAGGCCGAGCAACACGGAACCGAGCACGTGGCCGACACCGCAATACAGCGTAACGCGCAGCGTCTTCGACAGCGACCAGCCCCGCGCCTTACCCATCGCCGTGAAAACGAGGTAATGATCCGGCCCGAGTACCGCATGCAGAAAGGCGATCGATGCCGCCGTCAGGATCAGTATGTCGGCTTCTGACAAGTCCCCCGTCCCGTCGCAGCTTAGTTAATTATCTTATTGTTATAACTTTAGTACTTTATCACAGTCGCGACAAGTTCGGCTATAGGGAAGAACCGCGGTTAAGCCCCGCCCGCGGCACCCAAACCACCCGGTCCACAACCCAACGCACCCCAAACACCAATCAGAGCGCCCGCTCAACAAGCCGCCGGGTAGTCCCCCGAAACAAAACCGCATGAAACGGCAACAACGCATACCAATACAAAAGCCCCCAAACCCCGGCAGGATGCCAATACGCACTGGCGCTGATGCGCCGCCGATCACCCTCGTCGTCGATCATGAACTCGAGCACCCCGGCCCCCGGCGCCTTCATCTCCATGAGCAGCGTCAAACTCCGCCCCGGCTCGAGCGCGATCACGCGCCAGGAGTCGACGACGTCGCCGATCCGGAGCTCCTCGGGATGGCGCCGGCGACGGCGAAAGCTCGGACCGCCGATCAGCCAGTCGAGGAGGCGCCGCAACCACCACAGTCCGTTGGCATAGAAGAAGTCGCCGCGACTGCCGAAACGGCAAACTTCGCGAAACAGCGCGGCAGCGGAGGCAGGCGTCGCTCGCGTATGGTACGAACGTTTCGCGTTGAAGCTGTACTCCGGCCGGAAGTTGCGGCAAGCGATAGAGCCTTCCACCCAACGCGCGGGCGCCGCGTGCTGGCGATCGGCCTCTAGCGCCTCGCGGGCGGCCGCATCGAAACCCTTGAGTGGCTGCGGTATCAGGCGGGCGAGCCGCGGGTCGTCCGCGATTACGTCGTGCGCGAGACCGTCAATCAGCGCACGCGCGACGCTGGCCGGCACGCTCGTCACGAGGCTGAGCCAGTACGACGACAGGCGCGGCGTCAGCACCGGTACGGGAACGATCAACGGGGATTTGCCGACGAGCTTGCCATAGCGCCGCATGATCGCGGCGTACGTGAGCACGTCCGGGCCGCCGACGTCGTAGGTTTCTCCAGCCGTTTCGTCGAAGCGCGCGACTTCGGCGACGTAGCGCAGCAGGTTTGACAGCGCGATCGGCGTCGAGCGCGACTGGACCCAGCGCGGCGTCACCATCACCGGCAAGTAGTTGACGAGATCGCGAATGACTTCCCAGGCTGCCGAGCCGGGACCGATGATCATGCCGGCGCGGATTTCCGTTACGTCCACCTCGCCCGAGCGCAGGATCTCCCCGCTTTCCCGTCTCGAGCGAAGGTGTGTCGACGTTACGTCTTCCGGGACCAGACCGCCCAGGTAGACGATTCGCCGCACGTTCTGGCGTCCGGCCGCCGCCGCGAAGTTTCTCGCCGCCTCGGCGTCGAGCTCCGGGAAACCCTTGCCGGCCGCCATCGAATGGACGAGGTAATAGGCCGTATCGACACCGGCCAGGGCCGCGTCCAGGCTCGACGGGTCCAACGCGTCGGCAGTAACGATATCAACGCCGGTCCAGCCGCGGGCTTCGAGCACCTCAGGATTACGGGAGCTGGCGCGAACGCGGCGGCCGCCCGCGACGAGAAAGGGCACGAGGTTGCTGCCGATATAGCCGCTCGCGCCGAACACGAGTTCGATGGGCTTGCCGCGAGCCGCGGTGTCACCGCTCATCGCGGCGCGGCGCCCGCGCGACCTTCACGGCCGAAGCGTACCTCCCGCTTCGGTGCCCGCCGCGGTGCATCGATGCGTGCGGCGAGCAGAAGGCGCAGAACACGAAATACCTGCGCACCGAAAGGTTCGAGCAACTCGGCCATACGCGCGTCATTGCCGCGAGGCTCGCCGGCAAGGGCCCAGCACACGGTGTGCGGCAGGTGCACGTCGCCGAACACCACCGGCTCCGGCCGGCCGAGACGCAAACCCAGCGTCATCGCCGCCGTCCACTGTCCGATACCCGGCAGTTTGCACAACAGATTGAATGCCGCCGCAGTTGGCAGTTCGCGAATTCGTTCGATACGCGATGCCGAAAACGCAAGCTCGTACAGAGTCCTGACGCGCCGGTGCCCGATCCCCAAAGCGACGAGCTCGTTGACGCCGGCGCGGCGAACGTCTTCCGGCGCCGGCGGCAGCAACAGTTCCTGCGGCCCCGGAGCCGGGGCGCTCACGTGCTCGACCAGGCGCCGCCACGTGTAGGCCGCTTCGTTCCAGGTCACGAGTTGCTGCAGAACGATGTTGACCAGCGCCTCGAAGACGTCGCCGCCGTCGGTCAGGCGGACGCCGGGAAAACGATCCAGCAGGCGGTCGGTGACCGGGTGCGCCGGAAGCTGCCAGGGCGATTCGTGCAGCCCGATCCAGCCCGGCACGGCGGCGAGCGCCTGAACCGCACCGGGTCCCCAAGCCTCGGCGTCGATCCGGTCTCTCGGGCGCGCCCGAACGCGGACCGTCGCGGGACCCTCCGCCGTCCGCGCGGTCCGCCAGAAACCGTCGGGCTCGCGGCGAACCACCGGGTCGCCCCTGCCGGTCCGCAACAGCCGGGTGGTTTCCGCAAAATCGTACGGCGCCGGCCACGGCCAGCTCGCGCGTTCATCGGGGCTCATGCCTGCAATGATACGCATACCGCAACGACGACGGCGTGGCGTACCGGCTTCGGCGCGTCAGTCTACGCTCAGCACCATCGAGTACTGGTAACGATTGGGCGCGTACAGACCGTCGAGGACATCGACGACCTTGCCGTCCGCGTTGCTCGACTTCCGCCGGATGGACAGCAGTGCCGCTCCGGGCTCGACGTTGAGTTCCCCGGCAATCTGTATCGACGCATTCTCCGCCGATAAGACCTGCTCGACGCGGGTCAGATCGATGCCGTTGTCGCGCAGCACGTCGAGCCGCGGCGTGCTTTCGAGCTTGCGCTTCGTGAAGCCGCGCTTGATGCCCGCCGTATAGCTCACGTAGTGCGCATATGGCTCGCCTTCCTCGTTGCTGCGCACGCGGATGACGCGATACACGGTCTCGTCGTCGTCGAGATCCAACAGCGCGCGGATGTCCTCGGGTGGGCGCACCTTATCGACGGAGATCACGCGGACGATCGAATGCTTGCCCATTTCGATCAGGTTCTCGAGCATGCCGACGAGCGGCGCACGCACCGGCTGCGGTTTGTACTGATAGATGACGTGCGAGCCCTTGCCGCGGAAACGAGCGATCAGCTGTTCCGCCGCCAGCTCGTCCATTGCGCGTTTCGCGGTGATACGCGAGACGCCGAAGGTCGCCGCAAGCTGCTGCTCCGTCGGCATCTGCTCGTCGTACGGAATGGTCCCGTCGAGAATGGCCGCCTTCAGAACGGAGTAGAGCTGGTGATAGAGCGGCACGCGCGACATCGCGCCGCTCTGTGCCAGCGTCCATTCGGATTTGAGCGTTTTCAGAAGCTCAGACATTACGCTTAAGTTTACGCGTTCGGCGACACCGGCGCCGGCAGGTGCGTCTCTTCGAGCGCTCGCGCCTTGATCTCGTCGATCGTGCCACCGAAGCTGAACAGCCCCACGTCGCCGCGATTCGCAGCCATTTCCTTCCTGAGCGCCTCCGTCGCCGCAGTGTCGACGCTGCCGTCGTCGCCGATCACGACACCGTAGCGAGCGGCGCCCTTCGCGCTCACGAGCCCGCGCATGACGTCGATCCGGACCAGCTCGGGATCCCGCTCCAGCGGATCACCCCAGCCGCCGCCGCCCCAGGTGTTGAAGTACAGCACGTCGCCTTCCTGAACCTTGACGCCGTCGCATTTCGCAGGCAGCCATTCCTCGCTGCCGTCCGCGCGGACCAGCCGCTTCGTCGAGCGCATCCCGGGCTCGCCGCCGCGGACGCCCCACGGATAGGTCAGCCAGCGCTCGTCGTGGACTGCAATCTCGCCCTCGACGAGGAACTCGTAGGCAACCGACAGGCCGTTGCCGCCGCGGTGCAGGCCCGCGCCGCCGGAGTCCGCGATCGGCTCATACCTGACGATCCTGAGCGGGAAGTAGGCCTCGATGAACTCGTTGGGCACGTTCGTGAAGCCGGGCCAGAGTGAATGACCGTCCGGACCGTCACCCGCCGGCCGACCCGGAATGCCGCCGAAACCGATCTGGAAGAGCTGGAACCACTCCCCGTTCTTGTCGTAGCCGGAATAGAACAGGTGCGGGCTGTCGGAGAAGCCCGCGGCGTTCATGGCGTCGGGCGCACCCTGTCCGAGCACGCCGCCCATGACGTCGAAGATCCGGCCGAGCGCGTGCGTGCGGCCCGACAGGGCCGCCGGGAACTTCGGCTTCAGCAGACTGCCGTCCGGAATGCGGACGTCGACGAGCTCGTAGAAGCCGTCGTTGAACAGGATGCCCGGATCGAACAGGTTGATCGTGAACGAGCCGAAGAACATCTTGAACATCTCTTCGTTGAGGTAGAAGTTGATCGAGCTTTGGGCCTGCGGGTCCGTACCCGTGAAGTCGAATATCGCCACGTCGCCTTCGCGCCATAGCTTGCACGCGATCTTGTAGGGTCCTTTGCCGACGCCATCGTCGCAGACGTAGTCTTCGAAGTATTGCGGCTCCTCGGGAACGATCATGTTGATGATCGCCCGCATCGCCTCGAGGTTGCGGTCGAGCATGATCTCCATCGTCGTGTAGAAAACGTCGTCGCCGAAGCGCTCGGCGATTTCGACACAGCGCTTGCCCGCCGTGCGGCAGGCCGCGACGAGCGCGTTGAGATCGAAGCGGTTCCATTCCGACGTGCGGACGTTGTGCAGGATCAGCTCGAGTACGTCCTCCTGGAGTACGCCCTTCTTGTAGAGCTTCGTCGGCGGGATGCGAATGCCTTCCTGATAGATCGTTTCCGCCTTGATCGGGATCGAGCCCGGCACCATGCCGCCGTTGTCCGACATGTGGCCGAACATGGCCGACCAGGCCATGTGCCGACCGTCCTTGAAGATCGGTACGAGCACGATCCAGTCAGGAAGGTGCGAGACCGCGGCATTGCACATGTAGGGATCGTTCGTCAGGATGATGTCGCCTTCCTCGATCTCGCCGTCGTACGCCTCCATGAAGCCGTAGATGAACGAGCCGAACTGGCCGACGACCATCTTGCCGTCGCGGTTCGCGACCATCGGGAAACAGTCGCCCTGCTCGCGGATGCCGGGGCTCATGGCCGTGCGGAACAAGACGGCATCCATTTCTACCCGAACGTTTCTGAGCGCGTTCTCGATGATGTCGACGGTGACCGGATCGATGTCGACCTTGTTGAACGGCGTGGAGTTCGTTTCGATGATTGTAGCTGGCATGGAAAGACTCCTCGGGTCAGGCCGGGTTGATGAGCAGGTTGCCGACTTTGTCGACCGTCGCCTTGTGGCCCGGCAACACCAAGGTCGTCGAGTCCATCTCCTGGACGATTGCCGGTCCGGTCACGACGGCGCCGACGCCGAGCTTACCGCGATCGAGGATCGGCGCCTCGTGCCATTCCTGCTCATAGTAGAACTTCGTATCGTGAATCCGGGCGGCGTCGAGATCCGTCTCGCCCTCGTGAACTTCCTTGAGCTCGGCCGTAAGGCTGCTCTTCGCCTTGACGATGGCGCGGATCATGACGATCTCGTGATCCTTGCCGTGCGCGAAGGTGAAGAGCTGTTCGTGCTGGCGGTCGAACTCGTCGGTCAGAACCGCCAGGCCTTTCGATTCCAGCTCTTCCTTCGTGACGTTCAGCGATAGCTGGAACGCCTGCCCGGCATAACGGATATCCGCCTGGTAAGTCACTTCCTGGTCGCTGACCGGGATGCCGTCGGCCTCGAAGGACTCGCCGGCCCGCGCCCTGAGCTCCTCGAGCGCCGCGATGAACTCGTCGGCGGTGATCGCGTCGACCCGCGTCTTGTAGGTCTGCGATGCCTCGTCCTGTACCTGCGTCGTCGCGTCCCCGTAGGCACAGAGGACGCCGGGACCCGGCGGCACGATGACCGGCCACGCACCCGAAAGAATGCCGAGCGCGTTGGCGTGCAGCGGCCCGGCGCCGCCGAAGCCAACGAGAGCGAAATCACGCGGATCGTAGCCCTGCTCGACCGATACGAGCCGTAGCGCGCCAAGCATCGACTCGTTGACGATCTTGATGATGCCCTCGGCCGCTTCCATGAGCTCGATGCCCATCGCGTCGGCAACCGTCTGCACCGCCTTCACTGCGGCATCGCGATTGATCGTCATGGCGCCGCCGAGTTTCACGTCCGACGGCAAATAACCGAGCACGACATTGGCGTCGCACACCGTTGGTACCTCGCCACCCTTCATATAAGCCGCTGGTCCGGGCTCAGCGCCCGCCGAATCCGGTCCGACGCGCAGCGCTTTCGTCAGTTCCGGCACGAACGCAATCGAGCCGCCGCCGGCGCCGATCGTACGCACGTCCACCGAAGGCGCGCGCACCGTCGTGTCTCCGACCCGCGTTTCGCGGCGCACCCGCGCCTGGCCGTTCTGGATCAGCGCCACGTCGGTCGACGTGCCGCCCATGTCGAAGGTCAGGATGTCGTCGAAGCCGCCGCGCTGGCAGAAGTAAATGGCCCCCGCTACGCCGCCGGCGGGACCGGACAGCAGCAGGTTGACCGGTGACTCCCCGGCCGCGCGCGCCGACGCGAGTCCGCCGTCCGAGCGCAGTATCGCGAGCGCGACGTCGTCGCCAAGCCGATCCTCGAGCGAACCTTGCAGGTTGGCGACGTATTTGGACACCTGCGGCCGCACGTAGGAGTTCACGACCGTCGTCTCGGTGCGCTCGTACTCCTGCATCTCGGGCACGACTTCGCTCGAGATGGAGATCGGTATGTCGCCGAATACGGAACGGGCGATTTCTGCCGCTTCTACCTCGTGTTTGCCGTTGACGTAGCTGTTGAGAAGGCAAATCGTCAGCGCCTCGACCTCACCGGTCGACTTGAGCTTTTCGAGATCGGTCGTAAGCGTCGCCCCGTCGAGCGGCTTGACGACGTTGCCGGCCGCGTCGAGGCGTTCGTCCACTTCGATCGTCAGCTCGAGCGGCGCCATCAGCGGCGCCTTGACGTAGCTGACCCAGCCGCCGAGTCCGCCCGGGCAGAACGAGCGAGCGACCTGCAGCACCTGACGGTAGCCTTTTGTCGTGACGAGGCCGACTTTCGCGCCCTTGCGTGTCAGCACCGCGTTGGTCGCCACGGTCGTCCCGTGCATGACCTTGGCGACCTGCTTCGGATCGATGCTGGACTCGCTGCAGATACGCTCGATGCCGTTCAACACGCCGATCGAGGAATCCTCGGGCGTCGACGGCACTTTCGCCATGAAAGTTTCGCCGTTGCTTTCGTCGACCAGCAGAAGATCCGTAAAGGTTCCGCCGACATCGACCCCCAGACGATACGTCATGTGTTTACTCCTAAGTGGTGTCAGATAATCGACGCCGACCGCAGACGCTCGAGTTCCTCGTCCGAGAGGCCGAGCACTTCGCGATACACCTCGTCGTTGTGCGCACCGAGCGTCGTGTTGCCCGTCCAGCGTATCTCGCCCTGCGTCTTCGACATCTTCGGGAAGATGTTCTGCATCTTGAGGTCGGGCCAGTCGTCGGTGGGCGTATCGACTATCGAGTCGCGTGCCTCGAAGTGTGGATCGTCCAGCATTTCGGGTGCACGGTAGATCTTGCCGGCCGGCACGCCGGCCTCCTGCATCAGCGCTTCGACTTCCTCGACGGTCTTCGTCTTCGTCCAGGCATTGATGATGTCGTCGAGCTCCTGCATGTTCGCGCCGCGAGAGGTGTGCGAATCGAAGCGCGGATCCTCCGCGAGTTCCGGCTGTCCCATCGCGGCGGTCAGCCGCTTGAACACCGTGTCCTGATTGGCGGCAATGAGAAAGATACCGTCGCTGCAGTCGTAGATGTTCGACGGCGACACGCCGGGCAGGGTCGAACCCGACCGCTCGCGGATGTAATTGCTGACCGTGTACTCGGGGATCGTCGCTTCCATGACGTTGAGCACGGACTCGTAGATCGACGCATCGATCACCTGCCCCTCGCCGGTTTTCTCGCGGTGGTGCAGCGCCGCGAGCGCGCCCACGGTGGCGTAGGTTGCCGCAAGCGTGTCACCGATCGACAGGCCGGCGCGGCTCGGCTGCCGGTCCGGCTCGCCGCAGAGATAGCGCATGCCGCCCATCGCCTCGCCGATCGCGGCATAGCCGGCACGCTTTGCGTAAGGCCCCGTCTGGCCGTAGCCCGAGACGCGCACCATGATCAGCCCGGGATTGTCTTTCGAGAGCTCTTCGTAACTGAGACCCCAACGCTCCATCGTGCCGGGACGGAAGTTCTCGAGCACGACGTCGGCCTCGGCGATCAGGCGGCGGACCAGCGCTTGCCCCTCGGGCTCGCGAAGATTGGCCGTCACGACGCGCTTGTTGCGCGCACAGACCCGCCACCAGAGCGGATAGTCGCCCCGACCCCAAACGCGCATCGGATCGCCGGTTCCCGGCGGCTCGACCTTGATGACGTCGGCGCCCATGTCGGCAAACAACTGACCGCAGAACGGACCGGCAATGAGCTGGCCCAACTCGATCATGCGGATGTCGGTGAGCGGACCTTTACGCTCGGTATTCTCGTCTGTCATGCGCGATTGTGAGTGCTCGTGCCCGGATACGGCCGGGCATCGGAAATGGATTAGGAAACGTGTGGATCCGGGTCTGGCCCGTATTGTCTTTTTAAGCCTATCAATATAACAATAGGGCTAATTGGGCGCAATCGACGCCCGGCCCCACCGCACGAACGACGGAGCCAAAAGCCGTGCCCGACATTCTACAACTTGCAAGCGTCGCCCGTGTTGCCGTTGCCGCAACGGTTCTCGTATTGACTACGCAAGCCGGCGCCGTCGAGATCGTCGGCGGCACCGAGGCCGACCGCCAGCGCATGGCGGAAATCTCCGACGAGTGGCTAATGCTCAGGGACATGGACAACCTGGATCCCGGTTAACGGGACGACGGCCGTCTAGCCGGCAACGATATGGTCGTTGATCAGGTTCTCGACGAGTTCCTGCTTGCCGCTCCGCGCCTCCGGCTGCCCGGCTGACGCGGCCAGGTCCCTGAGGGCGACGAGGTCCAGGTCGCGCCGTTCGAAACGGGCGCCTGCGCCGCTGTCGAAACTGCGATAACGATCGCCGATCAGTTCGGTCAGGCGCGCATCCGCCAGGACGCGTTCCGCGACCAGCAGGCCGCGGGCCCAGGAATCCATACCGCCGATGTGTGCGATGAACAGGTCTTCCGGGTCTGTCGACTCGCGTCGCACCTTGGCGTCGAAGTTGAGTCCGCCGTCGCCGAGGCCGCCCGCTTCGAGCACGACCATCATGCCGTGCACGCAATCGTAGAGGTCCAGCGGGAATTGATCCGTGTCCCAGCCGTTCTGCGGATCGCCCCGGTTCGCATCGATCGATCCGAGTAGCCCAGCGTCGGCCGCCATCCTCAAGTCGTGTGCGAACGAGTGCCCGGCCAGCGTCGCATGATTGGCCTCGACGTTCAGCTTGAAGTCGCCGGCCAGCCCGTGGTGGCGCAGAAAGCCGATTACGGTCTGGGCATCGAAGTCGTACTGGTGCTTCATCGGCTCCATCGGTTTGGGCTCGATAAGAAACGTCCCGTCGAAACCGATGGACCGGCCGTAGTCCCGGGCTCTTTCGAGAAAGATGGCCATGTGTTCGAGTTCGCGGCGCGTGTCGGTGTTCTGCAGACAGGCGTAGCCTTCCCGACCGCCCCAGAAGACGTAGTTGCTGCCACCGAGTTCCACGGTCGCATCCAGAGCCGCCTTGACCTGAGCCGCGGCGTAAGTGACGACCGCGAAGTCAGGATTCGTCGACGCACCGTTCATGTAGCGCGGGTGCGAAAAGAGATTCGCGGTGCCCCACAAGAGCGAAACGCCCGTCGCATCCTGACGCTCTCGCGCCAGCTCGACCATCTCGCAGAGGTTCTGCTCCGACTCGCTGACGGTGCCGCCCTCGAAAGCGAGGTCGAAATCGTGAAAGCACCAGAACGGTATGTTCAGCTTGCTGAAAAACTCGAAGGCGGCGTCGACGCGCTCCCGCGACCGGTCGCGCGGGGTCTTGCCCGTCGCCCATGGATGAACGCGGGTGCCCGGACCGAACGGATCCGCCCCGGTCGCGCAAAACGAATGCCAATAGCACGCCGCAAATCGCAAGTGCTCCTCCATCGTCTTGCCCGCGACGACGCGAGTCGGGTCGTAGCTCTTGAAGGCGAGAGGATTGTCGGACTCGCGCCCCTCGTACTGAATCTGGCCGATGCCCGGGAAGTACTCGCGCTCGCCGATGAATACGGTTCGCCTCATGAATCCACCTGCCTTGTCATTTGTTTCGTCTTCCTGAACCTAAGCGTAGAGTGCGGAAACCGCGGTCACTGCCTCCTGGTAGTGACCGTAAGCGTCCCGATACTGGTTGACCGCCGCGCGCTGCGGCTCGCAGCAGCGGCTGCCGTCGCGCGTCAAGTGCGCTTCCGTGAGTTCCTCGATGGACGAGCCTGGCTCGAGTATCTGCAGCGCCTGCAGTGCGGCGCCGAAAGCAGCGCCCTCCTGCTCGTACACCGTGACCGGGGAAGCGCAGATGTCGGCAACGATCTGCCGCCACTCGGGGCTCTTGACGCCGCCTCCGGTGAGCACGATGTTGGTCGCCGACACGCCGAGTGCCGCGAGCTCGTCGATGCCGACTTTCAGCGCGAACGTAGCGCCTTCGACGGCGGAACGGAGCAGATTCTCGGGCTTCGTGTTACGGCCATTGAGACCGACGATGCAACCCTTCGCGTTGGGGAGGTTCGGAGTGCGCTCGCCGTTGAAGAAGGGCAGAGTCAGCACGCCTTCGGAGCCTCTCGCGGCGCTGCCGATCTGCGCCTCGAACGTGGACAGGTCCGCGCCGAGCAAGCCGCGCATCAGCTCGGTGCTCACCGTGCAGTTCATCGTGCACAGCAGCGGCAGCCATCCCCCCGTCGACGAACAGAATGCCGCGATGTTGCCTTTCGGGTCGATGACCGGCTCGTCGGCATAGGCGTACACCGTGCCCGAGGTGCCGAGGCTCATCGTGAGGTTGCCTGGACGGACGTTGCCCGTGCCGATCGCCGCCATCATGTTGTCGCCGCCACCAATGGCAACGGGGATGCCGGACGGCAGACCGAGTTCGCCGGCTACCTGCGGGAGCAGGCCGCCTATCGCTTCGTTGTCGCGGCGCAGACGCGGAAGGCAGTCGCGCAGATCGCGGTCCGGATCGATCGCCCGCAGCATGTCGGCGTCCCAGTCCCGGCGCCGGATGCTCAGGAAGCCCGTACCGGACGCGTCGCCGAGTTCCATGCACCGCTCACCGGTGAGGTAAAGATTGACGAAATCGTGCGGCAGCAATATGGCATCGAGTTTGCCGTACGCCCGCGGATGCGCTTCTTTGAGCCAGCGGATCTTGGATGCCGTGTAGCCGGGCAGTATGGCATTGCCGGTCCGTTCGATGCTGGCTTCGACGCCGCCGAACGCGTGCATGATCTCCGCGCTCTCGCGCTCCGTCGAGGTGTCGCACCACAGCTTGACGGGAGCGAGCACTTCGTTCGCCTCGTCGACGGCGACGAACCCGTGCTGCTGGCCGGACACCGCAACGGCGGCGGCGGACCGCCGAACGTCCTGCCCCACGCGGCCGAAGGCATCCTTGAGCGCCGTGAGCCACCAGTGATGCTGCTGCTCGGCGACGCCGCCCACGTTCTGGTAGAGCTCGAGCGGAGCGCTTTCGACCGCGGCAGCTTCCTTTCTGTCGCAGTCGTAGAACAGAACCTTGACGGCCTGCGTGCCCAGATCGACGCCGACGACGGTCCTCATCGACCGCGCTCCGTGCCGGAGGGTCCGGCGTCGGGATAATCGACTTCAGGGAAATCGAACTCATAAACGATCAGTTCCCGATACGTCTCTCCGGCGCGGAGATACGTCGACGGAAAGCCGGGTACGTTGGGTGCGTCGGGAAAAGCCTGCGGCTCGAAACACATGCCCTGAAACGGAAAGAAGGGGTCGCCCAGGTGCTGTCCCGTGTAGAACTGCAGCCCGGGCTGAGTGGTATAGACGTTCAGACGGATGCCCGTTTCGGCGGAAACCGCGGATGCCGCAAGCGGCGCCCTGTGCTCCGCAAAGTGGAACGAGGCACCGCGATCCTTGTCGAGCACGTAGTTCTGATCGAAACCGCCGGCCACGTCGCCCAAACGGTCGGCCAGGCGCGTCGGTTGCCGAAGATCGAAAACCGTATCGGCAACCGGCGCTATCGTGCCCGTCGGAATCCCTTCCGCATCGACGGGTGTATAGCCGCCGGCGTTGATACGAACCGAGTGATCGCGGACGTCACCGGACCCGGCGAGGTTGAAGTACGCGTGGTTCGACAGATTGACGACCGTATCGCGATCGCTCCGAGCCGTCAGCAGGATCGCGAGCGCTTTGCTCCGCAAAGCGTAGCGCACGGAGACATCGAGCGTTCCGGGAAACCCGCTCTCTCCGTGCGGCGACGTGTATTCGAACATCGCCTGGCTCTCTTCCCGAAGCCATGCCAGATTCCAGACCCTCGAGCTCAAGGCCTCTCGCCCGCCGTGCAGACAATGCTCGCCGTGATTGGCGTCGAGCACGACCCGCTCATCGCCGATCTCGCAGCGGGCGCCGCGTATGCGATTCGCGTAGCGGCCCAGCGTCGCCCCCATGTAGTACGGATCCGACCGATAAGCTTCTGCCGTCGGATAGCCCAGCACCGTATCGACCCCTCCATCGGGCGTGTGAACCCGGATCGCCTGGATCGCCGCCCCCGTCCCGAGCAGCGACACCTCGATGCCCGAGCGGTTGGTCAGTATCGCGCTCTGAGGAGCGCGGCGGGTGGTGCACGCGATGGCGATGATTTGCTCCGGCCGGTTGGCGGTGTGCCGTCAAACGCTTTCGATTCTGCCAGTCTGCGTGCAAAATGTAAACGTTTACAGTAAACTCTTTGCACCTTTCGGCAAAAAATAATACGCTTATTTTCATATAGTTAAGCGCATTCCCGCGCGGGGAATGACGCGCGAAGCCTTGAGACGAGCAGTGCATTGACAACCGCATCCATCAAAGAGGTCGCCAGGATCGCCGGCGTATCGATCGCCACGGTCTCGCGCTGCATGAACAGCCCGGACAAGGTCTCCGAGAAGACCCGGATCAAGGTCCAGGACGCCATCCTCAAGACGGGCTACACGCCGAACACGCTGGCGCAGAGCTTTCGGCGCGGCCGGACGAACGTCGTCATGGTCGTGCTGCCGTCGATCGGCGATCCGTTCTTCACGGACGTGATGCGCGGCATCCGCAACGCCGCGGACGCCAAGGGTTATTCCATCATCATCAACGAAACGCAGTTCAACACCATGACCGCCGACGAGATAGCGGCGATGGTCGTCTCACGGCAGACGGACGGCATCATTCTCCTCGCCAGTATGTCGCCGTTCGGCACGGAGGTGCTCTCGGCCAAGAGTCACCGGGCGCTGCCGATCGTCGTCGGCTGCGAAACGGTGGCGCCCGAACTGACGGTGTTCCCCAGCGTTCACATCGACAATGTCGCCGCGGCGAAGGAGGCGACGAACTACCTCATCTCGCGCGGCCACACGCGCATCGGCCTCATCTGTGGGGCCGCAAACTCGCTCCTGACCAAAGATCGCGAGTTCGGCTATCGGGCGGCCATGCACGAGGCGGAGCTCGGCATCGAGGACGGCTGGGTCGTGAACGGCGACCTCACCATCGAAGGCGCGATACGCGCAACCCGCAGCCTTCTCAACCACAGCCATCGCCCGACCGCGGTGTTCTGCACGACCGACGAGATGGCGATCGGCTGTCTGCACAGCGCGAAATCCGTCGGCATGCGGGTTCCCGCCGACCTGTCCGTCATGGGCTTCGACGACACCCGCTACGCCGCCGTTACCGATCCGCCCCTGACCACGATCAGCCAGCCGGCGACGGAGATCGGCGAACGCGTGATGTACCGGCTGTGCCGGGAGATCGAGCAGGGTCGCCAGAGCAGTTCGGGAGACAATCGTCCGGAACTCGTCGCGCACCGACTCATCGTTCGCGAGTCGGTCGCCGAACCGGCCGCGGAATAGACTTAAAGATTGCGCGAAGACTCGACCGTCAGGTAGTCGAAGTCCGCGTGAGCACGCTGCCCGCTGACGTCGTGGGCACAGACACCGATGAACGTCCCGGTGAACTGCTCGCCCTCCGGCTTCCCGGCCTGATCGGTCAGGAACCGCGCGTCGAGCACGGTGGAAATCGGCCGCCAGGCCGTTTCGTCTCTCCGGGCAAGCGACCACTCGCAGCGCACGCTGGCGTGATCGATCGCCATGCGCAGACGGATCGCACCCGTCTCCGGCAGGGAAATCCTGTTTGCCTGAATGGGATAGGTGCTTGTGAGGTCGAACTCGGCCTCGCAGCTCATGATACCCAGGTGCCTGCCGAGTTCTTCGTCCCAGGAAACGTAGAGATAGTGAAACTTGCTGGAGTTGTAGTACAGGATCAGTCCGGCCATCTGCTGCGGGCTCACGGGCTCGAACTCGACCAGCGTCGTCGCCGTGCACACGTACTCGGTCTGACGTCTTGCGATCAGGGTCTGTCGATAAAGACTGCCCGGCGATTCCATACCGTAGAGACGCAGGTAGCCGGGACGCGCCACCAGACTGAAGCACTCGTCCAGGGTCGGCGTCCGCAACCACTGATAGACGATATCGAGGCGCGGCTCGTCGAAGTCGTCATGCTCGATCGTCGCTCCTGCATCGAACGAGTTGTCCAACGCAATCCCGGCCGTGAGTTCAGGCAGTGGGCTGCCCCCTTCCGTCCGCAGCCAGCCGTCTTCGCTCATCCGGATTCGCTGAATCGCGGTCTCCCGGCCCATCGGACTGTGGGGCAGCCGCTCCGACCTCCGGCTGCACAGGTAAACGGCGCAATAGCTGCCGTCGTCGAGCTCGGCGAGGTCCCCGTGCCCCGCTCGCTGCAGCGGCCAGTCGGGCGTATCCCGCGCCGTAATCAGGGGCCCGGCCGGATCCGGCTCGTACGGCCCGGTCAGCGACGACGATCGCGCGACGCTCACGGCGTGCCCATATCCGGTCCCGCCCTCGGCAGTGAGCAGGTAGTAGCGACCGTCGAAGCGATACAGGTGCGGCCCCTCCGTGTAACCGAGTTCCGTGCCCTCGAAGATCTTTACCGGAGCGCCGATCAGCGCTCGTCGGTCGGCATCGAATTCCTGCATCACGATACCGCCGAAGAAGCTCCGGTCGGGGCGGTGGTCCCAAATCATGTTGAGAAACCACTTCCGGCCGTCGGCGTCGTGAAACAACGACGGGTCGAAACCGGACGAGTTCAGATACACCGGATCGCTCCAGGGCCCGCCAATGTCGGTAGCCGTCGTCAGGTAATTGTGCGTGTCCTTGAAATTGCCGTCGAAGCGCCTGACCACCGTGTAAGCAAGCCAGAATCGGCCATCCGCCCACGACAGGCACGGCGCCCATACGCCGCAGGAATCCGGAACCCCGAGCATGTCCAGAAGACGTTTCCCGGCAAGCGGTCGGGTGACTAGCCGCCAGTTGCAAAGGTCGCGCGAATGGTGGATCTGAACGCCCGGGTACCACTCGAAGGTCGACGTGGCGACGTAGAAGTCGTCGTCGACCCGGCAAATCGACGGGTCCGGATTGAAGCCCCGCAGCACCGGGTTTTCGACGCGTCCGTTCAAGCCGGTCTCCTCCTCTCCCGTAACCGGACCATCCCGTAGCGCTAACGGCCGGGACAGATCTTGAAATGTAAACGTTTACATCATACTCTTGCAAGCGCATCTTCCGAAAGCGGCGCCGCAGCGATGAAACTTGATGAACTCGCCCGGACATTCTGGCGTGATGGGTTTCTCGCCATCGATGACTTCTTCGATCCCGTGCAGGTCGGACGTATCGACGAGCGGATACGGCAACACTACGGCGACCATCCGGATTTCTCCCATACCGACGAGTTCATTTCGGCCGCTCAGACCGAGGTGATACCCTGGTTTCCCCAGAACGAAGGCATCCACGAATTCGACGCGCTGGCGAACGATGCCGGTCTCGGTGCACTGACCGAGGCCATACTCGGTCCCGGCTGGCGACCGGACTATTGCATGGTCATGTTCTCGAGGCGCGGGACCGCCGGTCAGGCCTGGCACCAGGACTGTTCCCCGGATTCTCCGTCGCAGCACAACCTGAACCGGCTGGTCTACACGAGCGACATCGACGACGCCGTCGGAGGACAGACCGTCGTCGTGCCCGGCTCGCACAAGAAAGGACTGCTGCCGGCCGGCGACCCGCATGGGCACTTCCCGGGAGAGACGATACTGGCGCCGCGAAAGGGCACTCTGGTTCTCCTTCACGGCCATACGTGGCACCGCGTCCTGCCCGTTCGCGGCCGCTTCCGGTATTCGACCAACTACCGCGCTGTCCCCAGCGGCACGCCCAAAGACATCACGGACGTCTGCGTCTACCGCAACATGCGCTATCGCTTCTCCACGTCGAGCATCGTGGAACACCGTAGCTGACGGCGGAGCAACGCGGCGGTTCACCGCGCCAGCAATCGCTCGAGCTCCTCCAGCGATAGCCCCTTCGTTTCAGGCAGAAGACGCACGATGGCGATCAGACCGACGACGCCCAGCGCCGCGAACACATAGAAGCTGAGCGCGTTGCCGAGATAGGCGAGCTCCCATGGAAACAGGAACTGAACGGCGAAACTCGACACGCTGTTGAAGACGCTCGTTATGCCGAGCGCTACCCCGCGAACGCGGTTGGGGAAGATCTCCGAGAACAGCACCCACATCACGGGACCGAGCGACACCGCGAACGAGGCGACGAAACCCAGAATGCCGGCCAGAACGATATGCGGATTTACCTCGATCGCCGCCGCCACGAGCTCTGCCTGATGGTTGCGCGCCATTTGCCGGCCGAGCGCGGCTTCGGCCGCCCGTTTGAAGTCCAGATCGTTGTCGTAGCGCACGCCGACGAGCGTCTCGATCGCGCCCCGGTCGATCGCCGGATCGAGCGCCGCCACCTCTGCTCTGTCCAGCTCGTACGTCGCGCGCTGAAAGCCGTAGCCGGCCACGCTCATGCTGACGATGATCCCGAGCAGACCGATGACCAGCAGCGGCTTTCTGCCGAGCCTGTCGATCAGCACCATCGCGAGAATCGTGAACACGATGTTCGTCAGGCCGATCAGCGTTGCCTGCGCGAAGGCTGCGTTGGTGCCGACGCCGCTCTGCTCGAAGATCGTCGGTGCATAGAAGTAAACGGCATTGATGCCGGTAACCTGCTGCACGACGCCGACGATGATGCCGATGACGATTGGAAGCCTCAGCCGCGGTGAGAGCACCTCACGAAGCCGGCGAAGCAGAGACTGCCCGCTGCTGCTGCCGCTCGCGACGATCTCGCCCAGCGTTTTCTCGACGCGCTCGCGCGGCCGGACGAGACTCAGGACGCGACGCGCCTCGTCGATCCGCCCTTTCATCACCAGCCAGCGGGGCGTTTCCGGCACGAACCAGAGCGCGAACAGCCACACGAGTGCGGGGACGATCTCGAGCCCCAGCATCCAGCGCCAGGCCTGGCGTTCCATGTCGATGCGCTGCACCCACTCGAGGTTCGACTGACTCAGCTCGAGGAGGAAGTAGTTCGCGAAGTAGGCGGCGGAGAAGCCCAACATGATGTTGAACTGATTGAACGACACGAGCTGACCGCGCCGTTCGTGCGGTGCGATTTCGGCGATGTACATGGGCGCGATGCCCAGCGAGGCGAACGCGAAGCCGCCGAGCGCCCGCGCCAGCACGAGCGTCTCGTAGTTGGGCGACAGCGCCGACAGTACGGCTGACACCGTATAGAGCGCCGCCAGAAACAGCAGCACCTTCTTGCGCCCGACGAAGTCGGCGATCGGGCCCGCCGTGAGGCCGGCGACGATGCCGGCCAGCGTCGGCGCCCCCACGACCAGCCCGACCTGAAACTCGTTTAGCGAGAACTCGGGGACGATGAAGCGGATGACGCCCGATATGACGGAAGCGTCGAAGCCGAAGAGAAACCCGCCGAGCGCCACCAGCGACGCGATGTATACCGTTCTCCGAGGCCGGTAGGCGTCAGTCACGTCCCGAGCGCCACCGGTCTATCGACTCGCTGAACCGGTCGGCTATCGTCGCATCGACTTCGACGCGTGTGTCGCCCCAATAGCCCGCCTCATAGGGTGCGTCCCACATATCCTGGTCGTCCCAGCGGACGTTGATGTACGCGAGTCCCCGGATCACGTCGGCGTTCGCCTCCATGTAGTCGAACATGGGCTGAAACCAGTCGGCCCATATCGTTTCGCTGCTGACGCTCCGAACGCCGCTGCCGGCGTCTCCGTCCCACAACGGTGTATGGTGCGCGACGGTCTTGTCGCGCAGATCATAGCCTTGGGGAGCTGCCTCCGCGATCAGCACGGGTTTTCCAACTTCCCTGGCGAGCTCGACGATCTCATCTGCCAGATCGCGCGGCGGCGGTACGGAAAACGGCAGCTCGACAATCGGCTGCTCGTCGGGGTGCATGAACCAGGAGAAGCCGAGCCAGTCCACGTACGCATCGCCGGGATACCAGTCGCGAATGACGTCGAGACGTCCACCATCGAGAACGACGTCGGTGGTCGACGCCGCTCCCTGCCAGACGTAGAGCACGTTGCTGACGCCGCGCTCCCGCAGACCGTCGACGATGCGCCGATAGGCCAGGACGTAACGAGCCGCGTCGGCATAGCCCTCGTTCCACGCGCCGTCGAACTCATAGCCTATCCGCAGCAGGATCGTCGTATCGACTGCCTTCGCGAACCGCGCGAGCTGGCCGATCTCGCGGTCGCGCTCGCCGGCGACGATCTGATCGAGACCACCCGGGTGAAAGTTCTCGGTCATCGACAAGCCCAGCGCCAGGTAGTCGAAACCGAACTCGGTTGCCGTCTTGTAGGCGCTTCCGGGTCCGGCGCCCCAATCCGCTTCGATGTCCAGAGGACGGCCGTCGGGGTCGATTCCGAGGCCGCCGTACGCGGCGTCCGCTAACAGCATTTCGAAGAAGCCTACATACGCCGTCCCGCCGTCCGCAGCCGTGCAGCAAGCGCTGTCGATGTAGCCGCGAATCGCGCCGAGATCCTGACCGATGAGAAACAGTCGCCGATCGCCGGACGATTCATTTGTCGTCGGGTCCGGGACCGGCGACGCACAGGCTGCTGCCGCCAGCATTGCCGTGGCGAGTACAGTCCGCGAACGCCGGGACACGCCGCGGACCCGTCGGCTAGTTGAAATCCGCACGAACCCCGAATGTCAGGCGCGGCTCCTGATCGTTGCCGAACAGGAACTGGTTTTCGAAACGTCCGCGCTGCTCCTGGTCCTCGCCGGTGACATTGAGGACCTCGCCGAAGACGGTCAGTACTTCGGTCGCCCGCCAGGAGACGCTCAGATCGATCTGTGTATAGGCGTCGAAGAAGACCGGTTCGTTCTGCACGCGTAGCTGATTCTCGGAGAACAGGAACTCGTCCCGCCAATTCAGCGCGGCCCGCACCTGGAATGTTGCATTCTCATAGAAAGCTACAAAGTTCGCCGAGTCGCTGAGTCCTATCAGGTTCACGGTTTGTTCGATCGCGTTCGGATCGAACTCCGCGTCGCTGTCGACGATCGTGTAGTTCGCCTGAACGCCGAAACCCGTGTCGCCAAAGATGTGCTGAAGCGCGAACTCGAAACCGTCGATCTCGGCGCTCCCCGAATTGAACGGCGACAACACGTTGAACTCCGCGACGGGATCGTCCGCGTTGCCGACCACGGGCGTACCCATGAAGCGCGCGCTCGGATCCGTCAACGGTTCGCCGTCGACGTTGAGGATCGGCTGAACGACGGTCGTCGTGCCGATGTAGTTGTCGATGTCCTTGTAGAAGAAGTTGATCGCGGCGTAGCTGAACTCGTCGTAGTACCACTCGAAGGCCAGATCGATGTTGTCCGCGAGATATGGCGTGAGGTCGGGATTGCCCTGCACGGCGTTGAACGGACCGAACGGACGCGTGTCCGCAATCGTCAGCGACGGGCGGAGCGCGTTCAGGTCGGGGCGCGCGAGCGTGCGGCCATAAGACAGTCGGGCGATCGTCGAGTCGGTCGGCGATATCTGAAAGTCGACGGCCGGCAGGACTTCCCGGTAGTCGCCGTTGAGCGTGAAGTCGACCTCCTCCGCCGACTGCAGGACTTCCTGTTCGGTCGGGCTCGACGTCTGCAGCGCCACCGGCAGGTTCTGCACGGACGTGCCGGCGACGTCCGTTTCCTCGTAGCGGACGCCGAGCGCGAGCCTGGCCGGCAGACCGCCGATCTCCCAGTCGAAGTTGAAGTTCACATACAGGGCGATCGACTCTTCGCCGATGACTGACCGCTCCGTCGCCGGCACGATGTCGCCCGTCTGGAACGGGAAGCCGCCGGCGAGCGTGGCCGGGCTCGGTGCGCGCAGAATCCGGTCGAAACCGCCGACGCCGCTGCCGCCGCCGGCGCTGATCTGGTCGCGCAGCGGGGAGTCGATTGGACAGATAGCCGACGTACACACGGCGCTGAAGGTCGCCGGGTCGATCCCAAGGCCCTGGAACACGAACTGGCTGCTGATCGAGCTCGTATCGACCTGGTAGTCGGTGTAGGACGCGCCGAAGTCGACGGACTTAAGACCCGTGTCCGACTCGAATTCCCACGATCCTTTCAGTTGCGCCTGATCCACTTCGTTGAGAATACCGATGTTGCGGACGAACGTCCCCAGCGGCGCAAGACCCTGGATGTCGAGAAAGCCCGACAAGGGCAAAGGCTGCGCGTCGCCGGCCAGGAAAGTCAACCCACCGGGGACGTTGTCGAAGATCAGCGTGCCCGCGTTCGTCTCGTCGACTGCGACGGTAAAGGGGCTGCCGCCGTAGCCGAAGCTGAAGCCGACGTTTTGAGCGCCCTGCATCAGGAACAGCAGATCGTTGAGCTCCCCGCCCGGCTGGCTCTCGGATTCCGAACTGTGCGCGTCGAAGTTCAGGGTCAACCGGTCGTTGACCTGCCAGTCGAGATTGAGGCCGATCGAGTCGTTTTCGATCTTCAGTTCGTTCTCGTAGGACAGGAAATCGGCCGCGCCGGTGAACGAGTAGCTCGTGAACGTGCCGTTGTCGTCGAAAGCCAGGCTCTGGACGCCGTGGTTGACCGGATCGCCAAACACACCGGTCTGGTAGCGTCGCTCCACACGCTCGAAGCGCGACAGCGTATAGTCGACCGTCGCCGTGAACCGGTCGTTCGGCTGGAGCTGAACGACGAACTGGGCGTTGGTCCGCTCGCGTTCGTTCTCCGAGACCTCGGAGATGTTCGTGATCGGCCGGTAGAGCTGCTCCACCCCGGTCAGGTCCGCCCCGGCGGACAGTATCGCGAACTCGTTCCCGTTGGCGTCGGGCGTGAGCCGCTGCCAGCCGTCGTGGTGCTCTTCCTTGTCCGTGAAGTCCCGGCGGGAGTACGAGCCGTTGACGAGTACCGCGAACGCGTCCGACAGACGGGTCGTGAAGAGCCCGCCGATCTCCGGAGTGACGGAATCGCCCTCCTCGACCGACAGATCGTGCACACCGGCAACGCTCAATACTGCCTTCTGTTCAGCGAAGTCGAAGGGACGGGCCGTCTGAATGTCGACCGTCGCGCCGATACCTCCGGTCGGCAGGTCCGCCCGCGACGTCTTGTAGACGCTGACGCCCGATACCGACTCCGACGCGATCTCGGCAAAGTTGAAGGCACGGCTCTGTGTCGCGCTCGAAATCGTCTCCTGCTCCGGCGACGAGGCTACGGGCATCTGCCGGCCGTTCAGCGTGACCAGATTGAAGCTCGGCCCGAGACCCCGCACCGATATCTGATTGCCCTCGTTGTTCTGCCTGTCGATCGATACGCCGGTTACCCGCTGCAGCGACTCCGCAAGGTTGGCATCGGGAAACTTGCCGATGTCCTCGGCCGTGATCGCGTCGACGACGCCGGATTCGCGCCGCTTGATGTCGATCGAGCGGGTGAGCGAGCTGCGAATACCCGTGACGACGATTTCGTCGAGCACCTGATCGTTCGTCGCCGCCGACTGAGCGAACGCGACGTCACTCAGAACCAGCGCTGGCAGGAGGATGAATGCTGTTCGGAAGTGCGTGGAAGCGGGGCCCCATGGGATCGGTCTCATCGATAAAACTCCTGCAGCTGCCGAGGCGCCGTGCGGTTGTTTGGCTCGATGTACCCCGTGGTCAGCGCTGAAGGCTTCGCGGCCTCGACTACGAGACCCGCCATGGCGCTACGCGAAAGCGTCGGATACGACCTGAATCCCCCCAACCAGGCAAACGTCACACCTCGAAACGTGATGTAAACGTTTTCATATAATCGTCGTATTGGGCAGCGTTGTCAACCGGCGCTTCCGGATTACTGTATAACCATTATATAACAGTGGCTTATGTCGATACATCCGGCCCGGAGGACGCATTCTCAGGAAGCCGTCGGGCTGCCGGCTATTGGCGAATGCGAAGGAAAAACAGAAAACGATTACATCGCACGACGGAAACCTGCCGCCCCCCGTCAGACACTTCGCCGGACCCGCCCCTCCGTGAAGCGCCGCGGCCGCACCCAGAACCAGCTCGCAAGCACGGCCAGACCGAACAACGTGTAGCAAACGGCGAAGACCCAGTTCGGCGCCTGATAGTAGAGGATCGCTTCGAGCCAGTGCGCGACGAACGCGCCGCTGTAGGTTGCATCGCCGCCGCGCTGGCGCAGCGCCATTTCCCAGTTCGTCAGCGGGCAGACGACGCCGAACCAGGCCTGGGTCGCCACGACGACGATCGCGGCGAGATGCGCCATGCGAAACCACGGATTGCGGACCCACGACCAGCCCAGGAGCTTACCGGCGACGACCAGCACGAGTCCGAACACGACGAAGGCCACGAAGAGGACGTGCAGCAGCAGCACGAGATCGGCGGCGAAGATGTACCAGGCGGCGTTGTCCATGGGCGGTATTATCGCGGGCTCTCGGTTCGCGCGTATAGACAGAGACCGGCGGCAAATGGTCGAGTTCGTGCTGACGGGCAACCGGAGAGACCGCCATCCTGAGACCGCTCCCCCTCGGGCGTTCGCACCCCCGGCAGAGCGCGTGGCCTGCATGGCTGGACCTCATCCAGGGCGCCACGGGTCTCGCGCTGGTCCTGTTCATGTGGGTGCACATGTTCATGGTGTCCAGCATCCTGCTCGGGCCCGACGCCATGTACTTCGTGACGCGGCTGTTCGAGGGCGAGCCGATCTTCGGCCGGCGCGTCCCGCTGATCGTATCGCTGATCGCCGCGGCCGTGCTGCTGCTGTTCGTCGTCCATGCCGTAACGGCCCTGCGCAAGGCACCCGCAAGCTTTGCGGAATACCGGGCAATGCACGGTCATGTCCGTGTATTCAGCCATCCCGACACCCTGCTGTGGCTCCTGCAGGTCGTGACGGGCTTCGTGCTCATGCTGCTCGCGGTCGCCCACCTCTATCAGATGCTGCTCAACCCGGCGGACATCGGCCCGTATGCGTCGGCGGACCGCGTGTGGAGCGGACGCTGGTGGCCTCTATACCTCATCCTCCTGTTCGCGGTCGAGCTGCACGGCGGCATCGGCGTCTACCGGCTGGCCGTCAAGTGGGGCTGGTTCACCGACAGGCACGGCCGTATTCCCCGCAAGCGGCTCGTCCGGGCGAAGTGGGCGCTCACGACGTTTTTTCTCGTGCTCGGCCTCCTGACGCTCGGTGCGTACATGAAGCTCGGCTACGAGCACCGCCACGACGCCGGCGAGCGCTACGTACCGAGCGCTGCCGCGGCTAGCCACGAGGCGAGACACCCGACATGGAAATCGTCTACACCGACGTACTGATCGTCGGCGGCGGGCTGGCGGGCCTGCGCGTCGGCATCGGCGCAAAGCGCCGCGGCCACGACGTGCTCGTGCTGAGCCTCGTGCCGGAGAAGCGCTCGCACTCGGCCGCGGCCCAGGGCGGCATGCAGGCGTCGCTTGCGAACGCGGTCAGGGGCGCCGGCGACAACGAGGACGTTCATTTCGAGGATACCGTGCGCGGCAGCGACTGGGGCGCCGACCAGGCGGTCGTGCGCATGTTCGTCAACACGGCCCCGAAGGCCGTCCGCGAGCTGGCCGCCTGGGGCGTGCCGTGGAACCGGGTTCGGAGCGGGCCGCGCGACGCGATCATCAACGGCGAACGCGTGACGCTCGAGGAACGGGAAGCCGCGCACGGCCTCATCGACGCCCGCGACTTCGGCGGCACGAAGAAGTGGCGGACGAGCTATGTCTCCGACGGCACCGGCCACTCGATGCTGTACACGATGAGCGACCAGGCGCTCGCGGAGCGAATACCGGTTCACGATCGCATGGAGGCCATCCAACTGATCCACGCGGACGGCCGCTGCTACGGCGCCGTCGCGCGCGATCTCGCGACCGGCGAGCTCAAAGCCTACGTCGCCCGCGCCACCTGCATCGCCACGGGAGGTTTCGGCCGGCTGTATCGCGTCACGACGAACGCCGTGATCAACCAGGGCATCGGCGCCGCGATCGCGCTCGAAACGGGCGTCGCAGAACTAGGCAACATGGAAGCCGTGCAGTTCCACCCCACGGGTATCTTCCCCGCCGGCATCCTCGTCACGGAAGGCTGCCGCGGCGACGGCGGCCTCCTGCTCGACGGCAACGAGCACCGCTTCATGCCGGACTATGAGCCGGAGAAAAAGGAACTCGCCTCACGCGACGTCGTGTCGCGGCGCATGGAGGAGCACATCGCCAAAGGCTTCGGGGCACGCACGCGCTTTGGCGAGCACCTGTGGCTCGACATCCGCCTGCTGGGACGGCGGCATATCGAAAGCAAGCTGCGCGAAGTCATGGAGATTTGCCGCTTCTTCCTTGGCGTGGATCCGGCCAAAGAACTCATTCCCGTCAGGCCGGCCCAGCACTATTCGATGGGCGGTATCCGCACGGATCACCGCGGCGAAAGCCGGACGCTTGCGGGTCTGTTTGCGGCTGGCGAAGCCGCGTGCTGGGACATGCACGGCTTCAATCGCCTTGGCGGCAACTCGGTAGCCGAAACCGTCGTCGCCGGCATGCTCGTGGGCGAGTTCATCGCGGATTTCTGCGACGAACCGGACAATCGAATCGCGGTTCCGACCGCTCTCGTCGACGATACGCTCAGGTCCGCCGCAGACCGCCTGCGGGCGATCGCCGGCAACGAGGGCAGCGAGAACGCGTTCGAGGTGACAGCAGCCATGCAGCAGGTGATGACGGACAAGGTCGGCATATTCCGCAACGGCGCCGACCTCGAGGCCGCCGTTGCCGAACTCACTGCCATCCACCGGCGCAGCCTCAAGATCGGACTCAGTAGCCAGGCCCGCGGCGCAAACCCTGAACTCGACGCCGCCTACCGCGTGCAGATGATGAGCAAGCTGGCGCTGTGCGTCGCAACCGGCGCGCTCCGCCGCACCGAGAGCCGCGGTGCCCACTACCGGGAAGACTATCCGCAGCGCAACGACCGTGTCTGGCTGTCCCGGACGCTCGCGGTTTGGCCGAATGCCGCCGCGACTGCCCCGGAGCTCAGCGACGAGACGCTGGACGTCCACAGCATGGAGCTACCGCCCGGCTGGCGCGGCTACGGGGCGCGCGATCACATCGAGCATCCCGACACGCCGGATCGCACGGCGAAGGTCGAGGCGGTAACGGCAGGCACGGAGCACAACGACCGCTTCGCCGTTCAGGACGCACTGATGCCCTATACGCATCTTCTGCCCGAGCGCTACCGCGGGCGCAACGAGAGAATCGAGGACGGCAAGCAATGAGCGAGACCGGCGCAACGCGCACGCTGCGTATCCACATCCTGCGCTACAACCCGCAGGACACGACGAGCAAAGCGCGCATGCAAACCTTCGAGGTCGCGGAAGCAGCCGGCATGACGCTGTTCGTCGCGCTGACCGAGATCCGCGAAACACAGGACCCGTCGCTCAACTTCGACTTCGTCTGCCGCGCCGGCATCTGCGGAAGCTGCGGCATGATGATCAACGGCCGGCCGGCGCTTGCGTGCAGGACGTTGACAAAAGATCTGCCGGAAGACATCACGCTCCTCCCGCTGCCCGTCTTCGAGCTGATTGCCGACTTGTCCGTAAACACCGGACGCTGGATGCGCGACATGGCCGAGCGCCTGGAAACCTGGGTGCACGGCAGCGACATGGATCCGGATGTCGACGCGCTGGAGGCGCCGATGGACCCCGACCGCGCAGAAGAGATCTACGAGCTGGAGCGCTGCATCGAATGCGGCTGCTGCATCGCTGCCTGCGGCACCGCGCACATGCGGCCCGATTTCGTCGGCGCCGTCGGACTCAACAAGATCGCAAGGTTTCGGGTCGATCCGCGCGACGAACGTGACGACCGATCGCTGTACGAACTGATCGGGGACGAAGACGGCGTGTTCGGCTGCATGACGCTTCTGGGTTGTGCCGACACGTGCCCGAAGGACCTGCCGCTCGCCGAGCAGATCGCGTTTCTGCGCCGGAAGATGCTCTCTGCCGCACGTTCCGTTTAGCCGACCGGTGAAAAGACCGGCCGGGCGAAATCGCCCGGCCGGCGCCGTTCCACATCTTCTGGCTCAGCTATTCGCCCTTTTTGTACGCCGCATACTCCTCGGCGCTCAGGCGGCCATCGCCGTTGACGTCGAGCTGCCGGAACCGCTCGAGAAGCTTCGGATCGGCCTCGGCCTCGAACGCGCTGATCATGCCGTCGCGATCGACGTCCAGTTGGTCGAATGAGGCGTCGCCCGCCTGGGCTGCGCCCGCGACGAGCAATACACCGATGGCTGCGGATACTACGCTCTTACTCATGCTTCGCTCCTTCGTATCTATTACGTGGTTGAGTACGCCAGAGAGCTTTTTTGCAAAGCTCGGGAAGGAAACAGCAAGAGCCGTGCCAGCGCGACGCAAATTCATCGTGTTCAGGCACTTGGCGAGCACGCTATCGCAGCGTATCCAAAGTCGCTGGTGGCGAGCGGGAAGGAGCGCGCGATTCTGTCTGTATTCGGCTACAGGATGGACTGGAACCAAACCGTTTCCGGGCGTATCGGCGGACGCCGTGCTTCTGCTCGCACCGCGTTGTGTCACCTATTGGCGACAGCGCGTGTCACTTGATCGGATATGGTTTGGCCCGTGCAGGAGCGGCTCACCGTCGCGCGGCGCGACAATAGTAGCGATCCCCGGGCTCCGGCATGCCGGGACGCAGCGGGCGTTTCCTCGCGTCGATGTGCACGAGCCCGCCCTGCTCGAGACACGCGGACCGAAAGGCGACGAACCGGGCCTGATAGTCCATGCGTTCGTAGCGCCGCGTTTCCGGGTCCAGCGTCGACGTCGTCGCACAACCCGCACTCATTCCGCAACAGACGCCCATCACCGCGATACATATCGCGTGCTCGATCCTCGTCATCGTCGACTCCCCCGTGAGCGGCCTGGAAACTGCATTGGAAGCGAGCCCAGTACCGGAAGGGTCGGGGGAATGTCAGAGAACTGTCAGGAAAACCGCCGGCGGCGGCCGCCACGCTCATATCCGGACGCCGGCACCGGTTACACTGGGCTATGGTTCCGCTACGCCCGAACTCCAGCGCGATTAACCGGCGCCAGGTCGCGATACTCACGCTGCTGTTTGCTTGCCTTGCGTTCATCGGAACCCTGGGCTGGCAGGCGTGGCAAACGCAGCGCTCGAACGCCACGGTAGCCGCCAACCTGATTCACGACTACAGCGCGCTGGCTGCCGACGAGTTCGAACGCCGGTTCACGACCGCACTGGGCAGCTACGGGCACAACACACTCATCAACGCGATCGAAACTGCCAGCAGCACCGATGAGATGCTCGTCGCGGTCGGCGATGACGCGGGCCGCTGGGTGCGATCGGCCGCGGAGCTCAGCGCGGCATTCTTCATTCATGACGGAACCCAGCTCGACATATCGGGACCGCCGCCGTCCGCCGAACTCACCGGGCTGATTGCCGATCTGTACCGCAATACCGAAGACCTCTTCGCACCGTTTCAGCTCGCACACACGCCCAGTTCCGGCCAACGGATCGTTTATCTTTTTCGCGCCGAAGACGACGGCACGCACACCCTGTTCGGCTACGTGCTCGATCCGTCGGGGATGCGTGGCTTCATCGAGCGCGCTCTAGGAAAGAAGCCGCTGCTGCCAGCGTCGCTGGCCGGCGGGCTCGTGAACAACGACATGCTCTTTGTGGAAGTGCTGGATCCGCTAAAGCGCCCCGTGTTTCGCGCGAACGAAAGGTTCGAACACGAACTCGCGGCGACGAAACAATTCGCGCCGAATCCGAGAGCAGGCATCCCGGACGGCTACGCCGTGCGCGTCGCACTCGACCCGCACGCAGCGTCGAAGCTGATCATTGGCGGCTTGCCCGAATCCCGCCTGCCGCTCCTGCTCGCGGCTTTGGTGGCCGCGGTAATGCTGCTCGTATCGGCCATCTGGCTGTTCATCCGCGAGACGGCTGTCATGAAGCTGCGTGAGGAGTTCGTCTCCCAGGTATCCCACGAGCTCAGGACACCGCTCACCCAGATCCGTATGTTCGCGGAAACGCTGTTGTTCGACCGGACCCGGACCGAGGAAGAGGAGAAGCGTTCGCTCGCCATCATCGATCGGGAGTCGCGCCGCCTTTCGCACCTGGTCGAAAACGTACTGCGAATCTCGAAGGTATCCGACGAAGTACAACTGGAATGCGCGGAGGCGGCACTCGAGCCGCTGCTCCGGGACATCTGCGGCACGGTGCAGTCCATCTATCCGTCGGTGAGCATACGGATCGACGTGAGCGGCAAACCGAAAGCCCGAGTCGACAAAAACGCTCTGCGACAGATAGTGATCAATCTCCTCGACAACGCCATCAAGTACGGACCAGACGGACAAAGCATTGTCGTCACCGCGCAGGCCGATGATGGCGTCTGCAAACTGAGCATCGAGGATCAGGGGCCGGGAATCCCGGAGGCAGAGCACGAGCGGGTGTGGGACAGCTTCTACCGGCTCGGCCGGGAGCGAGGCAGAGCGATTGGCGGCACCGGAATTGGTCTCGCCGTGGTCCGGCAGCTCGTGACCGCGATGCACGGAACCTGCAGGATCGAGACGCCCGAATCGGGCATCGGCACCCGGGTCGTCGTCGAGCTTCCGCAGGCGGAATGAGATGACCGGTACCGCGAACATTCTGGTGGTCGAAGACAACGAGGACCTCGCGTTCGGTCTGCAAACCAATCTCGAAGTTCAGGGCTATCGCGTGTCGCTTGCCAGCAACGGCGTGGAAGGCTTGAAAAAGGCGCTCAACGACGGGCCCGATATGATCATCCTCGACGTCATGCTGCCCGAGCTGAACGGTTTCGACGTGCTGCGACGCTTTCGCCGCAGCGACCAGGTGACGCCGGTCCTGCTGTTGACCGCAAAAGGCAATGAGGTCGACAAGGTATCGGGGCTGCGTCTGGGGGCCGACGACTACGTCACCAAGCCCTTCGCACTGATGGAATTGATGGCCAGAGTGGAAGCCTTGCTGCGGCGTGCGGGTATCCGTTCCGCCGTCGATGCGACGGTCTACGAGTTCGGCGACGTCCGGGTGGATGCCGACACCCGTCAGGTGCTGCGGGACGAAACGCCGGTGGAGCTCACGCCGAAAGAACTCGGTTTGCTGATCGCGCTGCTCGAGCGGGACGGCGCAGTCGCATCGCGCATCGAGTTGATGAAGGAAGTCTGGGGCCACGCCTCAGCCGTCATCAGCCGCACTGTGGACACCCACATCGCCGAGCTTCGGCGCAAGCTGGAAGCGGATCCGGCGCATCCCGCATACATCCTTACGGTCCGCAAGGCGGGATATCGACTAATACGAGGCTGCCAGAGCAGCAAAAAAGGTGTCTGACACCTTTCCTCTTCTCTACCCGGGAATGAGTTTCATTCAAGAAACGTTACCGCGGAGGGATTGCCGCCGTCCACCAGAACGCGGTTCATTTGGTGAGCGCGGCGTCAGTACAGGCTTCCCGAGGCTTCCAAGCCGCGAACGACGGCCGGACGCGCCGACCCGGTCGCGCCAGCGGCACAGCGCGGGATAAGGGTCCAGCCCGCATTCGA
The DNA here is from genome assembly GCA_028277185.1 of Woeseiaceae bacterium. Classification (GTDB taxonomy): domain Bacteria; phylum Pseudomonadota; class Gammaproteobacteria; order Steroidobacterales; family Woeseiaceae; genus UBA1847. The sequence continues at coordinate 294,858 of JANQGQ010000044.1, read as the reverse complement.
GCCGCGTTGTGGAACTGGTCGCCGAAGGGTACATGAGCGCGTCGACGAACGAGAAACCATCCCCGAGGAAATAGTCTCTATCCGCGAGGTGACTGTCGATGACGCCAAGTACGCACTGGATTACTTCGGCGTAGTAGTCCAGTCCCCACGCGTGCGGCTCCGGCGACAGAACGCTCACGTGAAACTGACTGGCGAAGGCCGGCGACAGGTCCGTCATGACGATGCCCGCCCACACTTCGGCGTCGGGCTTCCTGCCCGGCGGCGGCAGAAGCTTCGCGGAACGTGAAGTGCGAAACTCATGAATCGATGTGGAAGGCCCAATTCATGCCACTTGGCCGAGTTCCTCTCATACAAACCACGAACGGCAAATCGCCACTTCTCCAGCATACCCTCCCATCGTGCTTTGTCTCGTTGGCTGGTCATCGCCTGCTATTGCCGCATATTTAGTAGGTAGGTAGATCAGTTACGGTGAGATACTCAACACTTGTTGAAGATCTAGAGCGAGCATCCAGCATTCCAACTCGACTGGCACGGAACTACCGGAGCAACGAGAGGTTCTAGCGGCCCCGTCTATGTTTGCACGGCTATGTAATCTCTATAGAAGCGTCGCTCACCCGCCAGACTTGACTACTTCCCACTCTCGCTTCAAGACTTCTTTGCACTTCGACATTGCTGCACCAACTTCATTGGGACCAAAGGGAATCTCTTTGGCGCCAAACGCAGATTTAACAACTATATCTACGAGTTCGACCAATTCGTTGTGGTCCGACTCTTTCGGATTAAGCATTAACTCAAGCTTTCGAGAAAGTTGGATCAATCGAAGTTCGGTTCGTGCGAATTGTCTATCAAACTCTTCTTCAGCATTTCGAGCACTTTCAAAACTACCTAAATCGCCAGAATCGTTGGCGACATACCACCAGTGAGCGGTACTGACAATTTCGGATACGATCTCTCTCACGTCATTTATCCATTCTTGTCGCATGGGGGCTATAACTTGTTTGTTTGCGATGTTTTGGGCACTCGCAATTTGTCTCTTGTTCGCGACATAGCCGATAATTGGTCCGACGAATATCGCTAGGGCGGCGACGATCAACGACAAAACGGGAATGTACTCAGTCACTGTTCTACCTCTTTGTTGGTGCTCACATCCGGCAGCAGTAAGTTAACTATGGCAATACCAGCGTATTTGCTCGACGATAACTAGCTGCAATCGACACGATGCGGGCTAAACGTTGGCCAGAAACGGTTTCCAATGTAGGGGCCTTCTATAGCCTGCGACGAGCTGGTGGATGGCGTTATCTGGACGTGTTTCATCACAAAAGCTCTCATTTCCATTTCCGCCGGTACGGAGTTTCAGCCGCGCACTTACCTCTCTACATCACGAATCACGTCCAGATAACGCGAATCGAGGGCCCGTTTGACGCCTGGTCTTGGAAGGACCCGACATTTACTGGGGAAAAGGTGTCAGACACGTTTCCTGCTACGGTGTTTTACCGTCTTCTTGCGATGGTCCTAGCTGCTTCTGCAGCTGCTGCCGGGCGATCCACCACCTCACGAAGATTCCTGCAAGAAATAGCATGCCGACTACACCGCTGAAGACGCCGTCTCGATACCCCACGGTGTCCGAGAGTCCAACAAAGAGTAGCGGCGTCATCAAAACGATCACCGACAGGAACGTCAGCGTGCCGATCATCATGTAGTCCGGCGATAGCAACCAACTCGCCTCACTCGCGCGCAGCCCCGAGTTCTCCAGAGGGAGCTTGCGATGTTGGCCGAAACACTGCCAGTAGGTTGTATTCTGGTCTCGGAGTTGCTCCAAGCATGCCGGATAGTAGCCTTCAATGCGCTGAAACCGTAAGCAATCGAGGGCTTGTCGAATACAATTCGATTGCCGCAGCGTGATCACGCGACTGGCGTGTATCGACATGAGCTCGGTGATGATGGTCAGCGTAATCGCACCGATAAGTATCAGCAGCAAACCGAAAATCAGATCGAACGGCGATTGAATTCCGGCTGCCGCCGGCTCGTTGTAAACGGCGTAGATGGAGAAGCACGCGCCAGAGAGCACCGCCACCACCGTCAATGCCAGCTTGAACAACTGCAGCTTTCGTTGATTGCAGTCCTTGAGATAACGCAGCAACAAATCCATCTCCAGATTGAGATCATCGATCCGAATCTGGATATCTCCGGCGCCACGATCGTGCAGCGCCTTAGTGTTGTCCATCGACATGCTCACCCTTACGTTCGATCACTGGCGATCGAACTCTTATCACCCCGGGCTACGTAGTGTTTGTTTCGGTGAGATTTGGCTACTGTAGAGGCGGAGAGAGGCGGTTCCGGTAGTTGAGACACGGCCATAAGTGGGAAGCTAAACTTTCTACTTGTTCCCATTTTGGGAACATGATACTTTCCCACCGTGAGAATCATCGCGCGCCGGACCTTGCGAGAGTTCTGGGAAAGATACGCATCGGCCGAACAGCCGCTCAAAGCGTGGTTCACGGAAGCCAGCCGATCGACTTGGTTGACACCGCAGGACATCAAGAACATGTACCGGCATGCGAGTTTCGTCGGTGACAATCGCGTGATCTTCAACATTGGCGGCAATCACTATCGATTGGTCACACACATCAACTACGACTTTGGCATTGTGTACATCAAGTTCATTGGCACTCACTCAGAGTACGACAAGATTGACCCGGAGACCGTGTGATGGAGATCCGCCCAATCAAAACGGAGCAAGACTACGAACAGGCCCTTGCGAGGATCGTTAGCCTGATGAATGCCACGCCAGGTACGGCCGAAGGTGATGAGCTGGACGTACTTGCCACTTTGGTTGAAGCGTTCGAAGACAGGCACTTCCCTATCGAGCCCGCCGATCCAGTCGCCGCCATCCAGTTTCGCATGGAGCAGCTGGGTCTCAACCGAAAGGACCTTGAGGTCTTTCTCGGCTCACGGCACCGCGTCTCCGAAATCCTCAACCGAAAGCGCGGTCTGTCGATCGACATGATCCGCAACCTCCACGTCGGGCTCAACATCCCTCTTGAAAACCTGATTGGAGAAAACGCCGCCTCACGATGACAACACATGCCGATCAAAATCTGAAAGAAGCGGCTTGGTCGCTGTTACTCGATCCATAGCGGCAATGTCACGCAAGCGCTTCTGGCAGTGGGCTAGCCCGGCGTCTCGAACTGATGAAGGAAGTGTGGGGTCACGCGTCGGCCGTGATCAGCCGGACCATGGACACGCACATTGCCGAGCTTCGGCGAAAGCTGGACGCGGATCCTGCGCAGCCGGCGTGCATACTGACGGTCCGCAAGGCCGAGTATCGGCTGATTCGGGAGGCTAGTACAGACTCCCCGAAGCTTCCATGCCGCGAACGACGACCGGACGCGCAGCGACGCGGTCACGCCAGCGGCAGAGCGCGGGATAAGGTGTCAGACACCTTTCCCCTCTCCTACCCGAGAATGAGTTTCATTCAAGAAAAGTTACCGCGGAGGGATTGCCGTCGCAGGGTACAAGCGGTCGCTTTTCACGCCGGATGTCCGGCCGCTTGCTGTCGGGGCCCGGCTCATTTGTCGCTCGCGGCCTCCAGCCATTGGGAGAAGGGGTCAGACACACTTCGTTTCGCTCCCCAAGAGAAAGCAGCAACGCGGTAACCCGGTCATCGCAATCCAGTCGCGGTGCCATCGCGTCTTTCGCTGGTGTCGACGGGCAGGTAGTTCGCCAAAGTGGTAAAGCTGCCAACACCCGACCAAGCGCCATGCGAGCCGATGACGTAGAAGTTCCGTTTGGCGCGTGAGACCGCGACGTTGACCAAGTTCTCGGGCGAGCCTGCCCAGCGACGGGCGCCAGCCTGGTTGCTCTCCGGCGCACCGAGCAGGAAAATTACTGTATCCGCGTCGCGCCCCTGAACCGTGTGTACGGTCCCGACGTGCTCTCGGACGAAGGGCTCGAGATCTAAACCCAAGGTCTGAAACAAGGCCACTTCGCGTCGCAAGCGCGCCTGCATCTGGATACGAACCTGACGAAACGGCGTGACTATAAACAGGTCCGGCGCTTGGACGCCTGCGCCAGCCAGCGTTTGGAGCAGGGCCACCAGCCGTTCGCCCTCCCGCTCGCACCAGTGACCGGAGGCTCGACCGTCCACTGAAAACCAGCGCGCCGGACCGAGTTGCAACCGAATTTCACCGCCGTCGGTCGGTGTGACCCGCTGCACCATAAGATTGTTGTAGGCAAGCTCATTGCTGATTGAGAACATGGGATTCTCGCAGCGGCGGTGGACGAGCAGCGGCACACCGACAGCCCGATCACCCGAGTCCGTAGTGAACGAGGAACGAAATCGTGAGGCGCGATCGGCAAGCGTCTGTGCCGAGGCGACCGGTGCGGCCCACGCATCCCGGTCCTGTCGATAGTGCGCGCAGAGTTCGACGATCAGTCGTTCCGGGAGCGTCTCGACCGGCGGAATCTGGATCGGATCCCCGACAAACACCGCCCGCCGGGCGCGCATGACCGCACCCACGGCATGCGAGGGGGTGGCTTGTCCAGCCTCGTCGACCAACAGCCAACCGATCGACTCCGGCGGCAACTTGCCGAGCATCCGCTGGACAGAGGCAAAAGTCGTGGACACTACGGGCACTACCAGGAACAGCGATGACCAAAGTGCCGACAAGTGGCGGTCCTTCGCGGGATCGCCAAAGCTGCCGGCATTCATCACCCCCGTCAGCACTGACAGATTGTGCAATAGCTTCTGCGCCGCGACATCGACAAAGGCTTTGTGCAACGCCATAGCAGCGACGAATAGTTCTTCTCGACGCGCCTGCAACGCTCCCGACAACCACGGAGTCGCGATCTGTTGCTCGTCGTGACTGCGTTCAAAGAAGTCTTCGTCAATGAGATCGGTCCCGCAATGGGTCGCCATACTCGACATTCGCTGTCGTCGGGCGGCGATTCGCTGCTGTTGCGCCGAAAGCCTGCGATGCTGGCGGATCAGCGCGCGCCACGCACGTCCGCGCGGCAACCACAATAGTAGATGGATCCAATGCGGGCGCGCGGACGGATTGTCCACGAGTGCCTGGATCGATTGTGCCGAATGGTCCCAGCCCGCCCAGTATCGACAGAAGACGTGATCGGCTGGGGTGCGCGACGCCAGTGCGTCGCCAAGTCGCCGGACTTCAGCATACATCTCAGACTCCCGGCGGCGTGCTTCGGCTAATCGCAGACAGTTCCGCCGGTACTCTTCGACCGTCGCCAGTTCGGCGGCCACCTGATCCTTTAAAGTAACGAACGCACGACGCGCCCGAGCATAGCGCTTCCTCGCCTCAGCCTTGCTGCCCGGCGCCTGTTCGTTGACGACGACCGCCGGCGTTTTGCGTTCGATCACGTCGCCCTTGTCGTCCTTGATCTCCCGGACGACCTCGTCACCCTTTGCCGCCTTGAGATAAAGGCGCAATGCCGCATCCTCGTCCCACCAGAACGCGCTCTGAAAGTCCGCACGGTTCTTCATGTTGCCAAGCACGGCAGCCATCAGGCCCCAAGTTGCGACGCTCGTGCCGCCCTCGACGGACGCGCTCGCGAGGGCATCGCTCACGGTCCGAAAGTAAGCAATCGAGTCGTCCGCAACGGCTTTAACGCCCGGCAGCTCACGAGAAACGTTCTCAACCGCGCCATTGTTCTCGGAAGCGACCAGCACCTCAAACCCCTGGATGGATGCGTCGAGGTCGTAGACTTGCCAGAAGCCCTTGTCCCCGGCGCGCACCTTAGTACCGCTGGGGCGAAAGGCCTCGTTCGGGTCCTCGAAATCGGCGAGATTTTCCGCACGGTCGACGACGACGTTCGCGATCACGTCCCGCAAGAGTGTCGTCTTGCCCGTGCCAGGTGGCCCGTTGACCGCCGCCAAACCTCCATCAGGCTCGATCTGCGCAGCAACGTTGACGGCCGCCTGTTGCAGCAACACCAACGAGCGGTCAGCCCCGGAGGGCCATCGCCCAAGCGGCATGTTGGACGGTGCCAGCACCTTTTCCAACTCGGTATTGTCACGTAACAGGTCGATCGACGTTTCCGGACGCCGCTTACCCAGATATTGCAATGCGGCATGGCCCAGCTGGCCACGCTCGAGTCGCTGAGCGGCCTCAGTGAGATCATCGACGAAGAACGAGTTGAGCAACAATCCCGACGGCGGCTTGGGAGCTTTGTAATAGTGGTAGTGTCGGATCGCGAAACGGGGAACCGTTACCAACGTCGACGGCAACTTGAACTGGACGACCAGCCAATCGAACACTTCGACTATGCGGTCCATCGTGAGTGGGAGCACATCGCCGTCCGCCTCTTGGGCAACGAGTTCGGCTTGCAGTGTCTGAACTACTTTCGCTTCGACGCTGGGCCAGGCGTGCAACACGTCCAGGCGCTGCTCGAGCACTCGTGGCAGGGCCCAACCGAAACTGGACACGACGACACCGTCCTCTTCCAACAACCGGCCGTTTCGATCCAGCATCAGACTCGCCAGGCACCCTTGGGTCCGTTGCGGGCGCTCCCGACCCTCGTCGCGGCCGAATGCGTCGACCAGTGCTGCCGTAGCACGGTCCATGTCGACCGTACCGACGATCACTTCGTAGTACAGCTGATAGCCGCGGCGGGATGACTCTCCCACCTCCCAAGGCAACGTTGTGCCTAGTGAGGCGACTCGCCGCCGGTCGCGCCCAGCCAGATCCTCCGGCTTGCGGAACGTCTTCGTCGACAACGTCTCGAGAGCGGTCCAGCAAGCGATACGCTGAGCCACATCGTCGTCGGGGTTCGGCGTGAAGGATCGATACAATGCATCGAGATCGAGCAACGGCGGCTCGAACGGGACCGTATCGCACTCAGACCCACTCGATGTTTCCGCCGGTGAAAGCCGAAGCTCGTTGGGTGTTACAACAGAATCCTGTGATCCTTGCGCACGCCCCCCGATCTGTGCGACGCGCGCATGGATGTCCGACGCCAGCTTCCGTGCACGACGTGACGTCCGATGAGAAAGTTCGTGCAGCAAGGCATGCAACGCCTCGGAATCCGTCGATTCGGATGCCAATTGCTCCAGATCGGCAATGGACTTCTTGAAATGGGGTCGGTTCATGGCCTTGGTTTGATATTGCCCACTTATACCAAAAGTGACCTTACGATACCAAATGGGCTCAATTATCGAGCCGAATCCGGCAACTGCGATCTCGCTACCGATGTACTCTAAGGCAGAGTCGACCCGGGCATAACCAACCCAATTGAAGCTCAGTGCATAGCCACAATGCTCTTTCGGTTAACCGCAAACGATGCGGTTAAGCTCCTTCCGAAGCTGAGACGCTTCGCTCTTGAGAACCTCCGATTCCCGGACGATGCCCGAAGCAGCATCCGGGTCTAGTCCGTCGATGCCAAGCGCGAGGCTACCGATGGCTTCGAAGAAAAACGTCGCTCGCTCCTGAAAATCGACAAAACCATCGTACAGGTCCAAAAGATTTGTACTCTGTTTAGGTACTTCCTTATATCCGCTCATGCTATCTGCTCCGTAGACGGAGCAATTCTGACACGACCGTATGCCAAGATCAAGCTCCGCTGACGGAGCAAAGCAATTGAACGTTATTGGCCCTCAAGTCCGGAAAATCCGCATGGACCAAGATCTCACACAGGAAGAGCTGGCCACAAAATGCAACGTCATCGGCTGGAGTCTGAGCCGATCTACGCTCGCGAAGATTGAGTCTTGCCGGCGGCAGGTAACCGACGAGGAGACCATCTTTATGGCAAAGGCCTTGGGAGTTCGTATCGAGAAACTCTATCCCGACAGCTAGGGGATATGTGATACGCGTTGGCGGTTAGTGAGAACCTATCGCAGCTGGCTGTGCATGACCAGAGGCAGCCTGTGCCGAGCTAATCGTCAGAGTGGCTTACATGAGCACCGCATCCGCTGGACTTCCAATCAATAGAGGCTCCCCGAGGCCTCCATGCCCCGAACGACAGCCGGACGTGCAGCCACCCTGTCACGCCAGCGGCAGAGCGCGGGGTACGGCTCGAGACCGCCCTCGAGGCGCCCCGTTGAGCTGGTCGCCGACGGGTACATGAGCACGTCGACGAAGGAATAGGCATCGCCCAAAAAGTACTCGTTGTCCGCGAGGTGGCCGTCGATGACGCCCAGCACGCGCTGAATCACTTCGGCGTAGTAATCGAGGCCCCACGCGTGCGGCTCCGGAGCCAGCACGCTCAGATGGAACTGACTCGCGAAGGCGGGCGACAGGTCGGTCATGATGATGCCCGCCCACAACTCGGCGTCGGCCTCTTTGCCCGGCGGCGGCAGCAGCTCTCCGGACGCCATCGCCGCCCAGCGCGTTATCGCGAGACTGCCATAGACGACGAGATCGCTGTCGGGATCGCTGAGTATCGGCAGGCGGCCGATGGGGTTCAGCGCAAGAACTTCGTCGCTGCGGTGCTCACCCTTCGCAAAGTCGATCTGGCGAACGGCGTAGTCGATACCGCACTCTTCGAGCGCTACGCTTGCGCGCTGGCCGTTGGCTGTGGGAACCGTGTAGAGCGTTCGCATGGATTAGAACTGTACTATGGCGCCGCCGTCGACGTTGAACCCGACGCCGGAAACGAACTGCGCCTCCGCGCTCGCCAGAAACAGCGCCGCCGCGGCGACTTCGTCTGGCTGCCCGAGCCGGCCGATCGGCGCCTTGGCCTCCCAGTAGGCCTTGAACTCCGGATCGTCCATGAAGGGCTCGGACATCTTCGTGACAATCGAGCCCGGCTGCAGGTAGTTGACGGTGATGCCGTACGAACCGAGATCGACCGCCATGCCCTTGCTCAGACCGGCGACCGCGTGCTTCGACGTGCCGTAGATGGCGAGCGCCGGGCCCGCGAGATCCGACATGATCGAACCGAGATTGATGATGCGGCCTGCGCCGCTTGCCTTGAGGTGAGGCACCGCCTCGCGCGAGATCCGGAAAATAGCGCGGACGTTGACGCCCATGATCGAGTCGAACTGCTCGTCCGTCAGCGTATCGAACGGTCCTGCGACGACGATGCCGGCGTTGTTGACGAGAATGTCGATGCCGCCGAATTGGTCTATCGCCGCGCCGACGATGCTCGAAGGTGCATCGTCCGCGGCAACGTCCTCCACCAGCGTCGCGAAGCGCTCATCGCCGCCGAAGGCCGCGTCCAGATCGGCGGCGGAGACGTCGACCGTAAGGACGCGGGCGCCCTCGTCAGCGAAGACTCTGGCAATAGCGAGACCGATGCCGTTGCCGGCACCGGTCACGACGGCGCGCTTGCCGGAGAGCTTCGCCAACGGCGGACGCCTTTGCCGGAGCTCTGCTTCTATCGACCGCCGAAACGGTAGCCGATCTCGACTCCGTAGGAACGCGGCGGCCCGTAGTTCGAGAACGTCCAGAGAACGCCGACCGACTGCGAAGCGGTCTTGTAGCGGTCGTCCGTCAGGTTCTTACCGAACAGCGCCGCGTGCCATGTCGCGTCGGCGCTTTCCCAGGCGATGCTCGCGTTCACGAGATCGCGCTGCTCCAGGATCGTGTCGAACTCCGGCGTCAGGTCGTCTGCGTAGTAGTAAGTGTTCTCGGCTTCGTGCTTGTAGTTGAGATTGAAGCGCAGGACAGAGCCGCCGGTGAGGTCCATCGTATAAGTCGCGTCGACGCCACCGTTGAAATCCGGGGCGCGGGTGACGTCGCGGCCCGAGAAATCGCTGGGCGGCGTATTCGGGTCGCCGTCACGATCGAGCAGGAACTCGTTGTACTCGGCATCCAGCGTGCCCAGATGCGCGCGGACTATGAAGTTCTCGTTGACGAGCCAGGTCAGCTCGGCCTCCAGGCCCGATGCATCCACTTCGGCGGCGTTGAAGGTCCGCGTCTCCTGAATACCTCCCGGCAGCGACACGACGGTGCTGCGCTGGAAGTCTTCGTAGGTAACGAAGAAGTAGGTCGCGTTCAGGCGGACACGATCGTCGGCGAAACTCGACTTGACCCCGATTTCGTAGCTATCGGCAAACTCCGGGTCGTAGGCCTCCACCGGAAAGAAGTCGAAGCCGCCGGAGCCTGCCTGGTCGTTGTAGCCGCCGGACTTGAAGCCGCGCGTGAAGGTGAAGTAGCCGAAAACGTCGTCGGTAAAGCCGTAGGACGCCGTGAAGCGGTAGGTCGGCTCCTGCCAGGACTGCGAATCCGTCTCGACGCGGCCGGGCAGCCCCGCAAAGTCCTGGCCGTCGAGCGGCTCGTTGAAGCCGTTCGGGAACAGCACCACGGTCGGCGTGCCTTCGCGCGCGATGTAGTCCTTGCTCTCGTCCGTGTAGCGGCCGCCGATCGACAGCGAGAAGCGATCGCTGACGTCGTAGGTGAAGTCGGCAAATACCGCGGCCGCCTCGGCGTCCTGCCGGTTGCAGAGCAGGAGAGGGTTGTCGTTGTCGAGCACGCCCGGCACGGCCGTGCCGAAGAACTCGAGCAGGCCGAGCTGCTGCAGTACGCAAAACGCCGCGTCATTCTGCTGATAGAAACCGCCGACAACATAGTTCAGCGGCCCGTCGTTCTGCGAGGCCACGCGTACCTCGAACTGCGTCGTTTCGCGATCGTCGTCGCGCGACGCGGCGAAGAAACTGTTAAACGGCGTTCCGAGATACTCGTTCGGCAGGCGCGATTCCTGTTCGCGCCGTCCGAGGTTGGCGTAAACCGTGTGCGTGTCGTTCACCGCCCACTCGGCGTTCAGATAGATGCCGTCCACGTCGACCGTCTGATTGCCGTCGAGGCCGACGATCGAACTGGTGTGGATACCGGCCTGGTCGAGCGGATCGCCGCCCTCTACGCCCGGGAAGCCGAACACCGGCGCGAACTGGCCGCCGTCGACGTTCAGCGTGTCATTAATGACCGGCGTGGGCTCGCTGTCGTCACGGATGATTTCGAGCTGGCCCAACAGCGAAAACGTTTCGCTCGGCTGCCAGAGTAACTTGGCGCGCGCCGACAGCACGTCCTTGCCGCCGAGATCACGGCCGTCGCCGGCAACGGTCTCACCGGTCAGGATCGGTGTGTCGACCTTGCCGTTTTTGTAGTAGCCGTCGCTCTGCTGGTAGAGACCGGCGAAGCGAAAACCCAGCGTCTCAGAGAACGGGAGGTCGAAGGAAACGCGTGCGATCGACTGATTGAACGAGCCGTATTGGAGGCTGGCGTCGAAGCCGGCCTGTTCGAGATCCGGCCGCTTTGTGCGCAGGACGACCGCACCGGCCGTCGTGTTGCGCCCGAACAGCGTGCCTTGTGGTCCGCGCAGCACTTCAATCGACTCGATGTCGAACGGCTCGAGCAACTGAGTCTGCACGTGCGGCACGACGAAATCGTCGATCAACACGCCGACCTTGGGATCGAAGTAGACGATGATGTCGGTCTCGCCCGCGCCGCGCATGGCAAACGATGCTGCGTTGAAGCCGGTGACCGTTGCCGCCGAGAAGTTCGGCACGAACTGCGAGATCTCGCCGATATCGAATGCGTAGAGCTTGCTGAAGTCTTCCTCGCCGACGACGGAAATCGTTACGGGCGTCGTCTGCAGGTCGGTTTCTCCGCGACGACTCGCGGTGACGACGATCTCTTCGAGTTGGGCGCTGGCGACCCCGGGAAGCGAAACACCGAGCGTCGCAACCGCGGCCAGCACCAGACCGCCCGTTGTCGCACCGCCCACCAAACCAGCCAAATCGCGTATGCGCATGGACCCCCTCCTACGCTGTGGTTTTCGGAATACACCGGCATGCTCCGCGATTACCAAAAAAAAGTCAAGCATGCCTGTTTTTTTTGTGTGCGCCGCGGCAATGGGCGTTTTCGTGAGGTTTTCAGTCTTTGGGGCCGGCTGGCCCGAACGCCAGTAAGACATTGCCTGGCATATGAAAATAGATGCCGTAGCCGGAAGTCTGATACACCATGCCGTCGTGAATCACGGGCCCGGCGCTGCCGCCCACCGAACCGCCCTGCCCGCGCGCACCGCCGAGCGCAGCGAACTCCCGGCTGCTGTCGAATTGCCACAACACTTCGCCCGTGGCCGGGTCGTAGGCACGCAGCAGGCCGTCCATGCCGCCCGCGAACACGGCGGCGTCGGTGACGCTGGCCGGCGCCGAGATGCCCGGGTCGCAAAACTCGCGGTCGCCGCAGAGATCCTCATGCGCGTAGTGCCAGAGTACCTCGCCGCTGACCGCATCCAGCGCGAACATCCCGGGCCGCGCGGGCAGCTCATGCTCCTGACCGTCGTCGAAATCCGATATGGGCACGAATACGACCCCGTTCATCGCGGCCATGCCGAAGTGGATGCCCGCCTGAATGCCGCCGCGCCCGAGCCGGTTGCGCCACTTGAGTTCGCCCGTTTCCGGATCGATACCGAATGCTTCCCCCGATTTCTGACCGGCGATGAGCATGGTTCCGTCTTTCGTTCCGACCAGCATCGTGCTGGCGCCGAAATCGAAGTCCGGACCGTCTTCTTCCGGACAGTTGTAGCGCGCGTCCTCGAGCATGCACGCAACGTTCCACGCGTCGCCCGCCGTCGCCTGCCACACCCACTGCTTTCTGCCCGTCTCGAGGTCCATCGCCATGATGGCGTCGCTGTTGCCTTCGGCGGGACTCGAGTAGTTCTCGCCGGTTCCGACGAACACGAGGCTGGCTTCGATATCGACGCTCGGCGTGTTCCAGATCGGCGCGCCGGACGGCGCGAGTATGTCCGTGCCAACGGCCGTCTCGCCGACCTTGCCGGGCGCCGTCTCGATCGTGTGCTGCTTCCACAGAACATCACCGCTTGCCGCGTCGATAGCCATCACGGCACCGCGGAACGTACAGCACGCGTAGGCGGGGTCGGCCGCCGACGTCACTTCGAGCGACGAGATCGGTACCAGCACGCGATCGCCGGCAAGCACGGGCGAGCCCGTTATCGTCGCGTTCGGGTGCTCGTCGACCTTGACCGTCCACTTGAGCTCGCCGGTGACGGCATCGACAGCGTAGGCACGGGCAAGCAGGTCGCCGAAATACAGCGTCGGCTCGGCGTCGTCGTCGCCGGCCTGCCACGGCGAAACGGTAATCGCCGTACGAACCTCGGCGCTTGCACGGAACGTCCAGCGCAGGCAGCCGCTCTTCGCGTTGAGCGCATAGACGGTACCGTCCTGACTGCCGACGTAGAGACCGCCGCCACCGATACCCGGTTGCGACCGCGCCCTAAGCGCGTTCGGAAACGCGACGGCCCACTTGAGCTCGAGCGAACGCACGGCCTCGCGATCGAGACCCGCCGTCTCCGCGTCCACGTAGCGGTTGTTGTCCAGCGCCTTGCCCCAACCGAGGCTCGGCGGCGGATTCGCGAAGTCGAAGGCTGCCTCCCCGGCACTGCATGCCGGAGGCAAGGCCGGAGCCTCGTAGTCGGCAAGCGTCGCCTTGGCGAGATACTCCGCGACCAGAACGCGCTCTTCGTCGTCGAGCATCGCCGCCTGTACCTGCATGATGCCGTCGGTCAGCGATGCGTGAATCGCGTCCGGCGCCATCATTTCGAGAAACATCTTGTGCGGTGCCTTGGCGACTCCGCCTTCGTGGCACTGCGCGCAGTGCTCGAGGTACACGCGCTGGCCGGCATTCTGTTCTCCGGCCGCGGCGACCGCCGATGACAGAAGGCAAAGCATCACTATCAGGCGCATGGTTGCCTCCCTCGCTAGATATGCTCGAGCGCATCGGCCAACGACGCGAGGAAGCGCGCGGCATCCGCGCCGTCCACGACGCGATGATCCGCGGACAGCGTCACCGCCATTTGCGGACGTACCGCAACGTCGCCGTTTATCGCGACGGGCGTCTCCACGACCGCGCCCACGGCGAGAATGCCGGTTTGCGGCGGCGTGATGATCGCCGTGAATTCCGTAGCGCCAAGAATGCCGAGGTTCGACACGGTAAACCCGCCGATTTCGAGATCGGCCTTGTCGAGCGCATTGCCGCGGGCACGTTCGGCCAGATCGCGCGACGCCGCCGTGAGCGCTTCCAGATCCATGGCCTGAACCCCGCGGAGGAGCGGCGCCACGAGTCCCTGTTCGGTGTCGACAGCCATGTTGATGTCGACCGAGTCGCGCGCAGTAAGTCCCTCGTCGCTCAGATGGCTGTTCAGTAAGGGCTCCGCTTCCATGGCCGTTGCCACGGCGCGCATGATGATCGCGTTGACCGAAACGCCGTCGCGCTTCGCGGCAAGCGCTGCCTGCATGTCGATGCGACGACTCACATAGTAGTGAGGCACATCCTGTTTCGCGGCGACGAGGCGTCTCGCGATCGTCTGCCGGCGGCTCGTCAGAGGCGTCGCGGCGGGACCGGCCGCAGGCGCGGCCGCTGCCGCGCGCTCGACATCCTCTTTCGAAATGCGGCCGTTGCGTCCGGTGCCCGTAACTTCCGCGAGGTCGACGCCGAGCTTCTTTGCAAGCCGGCGCGCGACGGGACTCACGCGGACTTCACCGGACGGCGGGGATGCGTCAGGCGCTTCCGCGACCGACGTTGCCGTCGCTGCGGCTGTATCCTCGCTCTCGTCGATACCGAAACTCGCGTCCGCAGGCGTGAAGTTCGCGACGAAGGCATCGATGTCCGCGTCGCTGGCCTCGCCGGTCGCGATGACGCCCAGCAGTTCACCGACTTTGAGCGTCTCGCCTTCGTCCACGAGCTGGCGGCAAACCGTGCCGGCTACGGGCGCCTCCATCGTGTTGACGATTTTGTCGGTCTCGATGTCGATCAGTTCGTCGCCCTTCGCAACCTCGGCGCCCAACGCGACCTGCCAGCCCGTGATCGTGCCTTCCTGCATCTCGATGCCCCACTTCGGCACCGTAATCGGGTACAGCGCGTCAGCCACGGACCAGCTCCTGAATGGCGGCAGCAATGTCGCCCGGCCCCGGCATGTAGGCACGCTCGAGCTCGCGGGCGAACGGCACCGGCGCATGCGGCGCCGTCACGAGCTTGATCGGCGCGCGCAGGCTGTCGAAAGCCTCGGACGCGACGATCCCCGCAATATCGGAGGCGGCGCTGCAGCGCGGCGGCGACTCGTCGACGAGCACGAGGCGCCCGGTGTGCTCGAGGCTTTCGAAGATGGTTTCCGTGTCGAGCGGCGACAGCGTACGCGGATCGATCAGATCGCAGGTGATGCCGCTTTCCTTCAGGCCGTCGATCGCCTTCTCGGCGAACACGACCATGCGGCCGATTGCCACGACCGTGCAGTCGTCGCCTTCGCGCGGCATCGCCGCCTCGCCGAACGGCACCAGGTGCTCGCCCTCGGGTACGTCGGCTTTGCGGTTGTAGAGTGCTTTGTGTTCGAAGAATACGACCGGGTCGTCGTCACGGATCGCGGTTTTGAGCAGGCCCTTCGCGTCGGCCGCGTTCGACGGCACGACGATCTTGAGACCGGGAACACCCGTGAGTATCGGGTAAATCGTCTGCGAGTGCTGCGCGCCCATGTTCATACCGGCGCCCATCGCCGTGCGGATGACGAGCGGACAGCTGGCTTTGCCGCCGAACATGTAGCGAAACTTCGCCGCCTGATTGTAGATCTGATCCATGCACACGCCGACGAAGTCGGCGAACATGATTTCGGAGATCGGCCTCAAGCCCGCCAGCGCCGCTCCGGCGCCGGCGCCAATGATCGCCGACTCCGAAATCGGCGTATCGATGACGCGGTCCTCGCCGAACTCGAAGATCAGCCCCTTGCTGACGCCGAATATACCGCCCGAGGCGTCCCGCTCGCCCGAGCTGCCGCCGGCGCCGCCGGACACGTCCTCGCCCAGGATGATGACGCGCTCGTCGCGGCGCATTTCCTCGAACAGCGCGTCGTTGAGCGCTTGCCGAAACGTGGTCTCTGCCATTCTCAACGAGCCCTAATAGGAAACGTAAACGTCGGTGGTCAACTCGCCCGCCGCCGGCGGCGGCGACGCCTGCGCCTCGTTCACGGCCCGGTCGATCAGCGCGAGGACCTCCGTGTCGATGGCGTCGATATCGGCGGCGCTCAGCCAGCCTTCGGACGTGACGCGCGCCGCGAAGTTCTTCAGACAGTCGCGCTCGGCCCGGTGCTGCTCGACCTCGCCTTTCGCGCGGTAGCGCTGCGGATCGCCCTCGAAGTGACCGAAGAAACGCGTCGTCGTGCACTCGAGCGCGCTCGGGCCCTCGCCGGCGCGCGCGCGGGCTGCCGCCTCGCCCATCGCGGCATGGACGGCGAAGAAGTCGTCGCCGTCGACTTTGTCCGCCGGCATGCCGAAGCCGCGGCAGCGGCCCGCGATGTCGTTGCTGCCGACCGCGTAGGACGTACCCGTGTGTTCGCTGTAGCCGTTGTCTTCGAAGACGAAGACCGTCGGAAGTTTCAGAACGACGGCAAGGTTCATCGCTTCGAACACGGTGCCCTGATTGCAGCTGCCGTCGCCGCCGAAGGACACCGTGATGTTGCCGTTGCCGGCGTTTTTCGTCGCGATTGCGGCGCCGGTCGCAAGCGGCGGCCCGCCGCCGACGATCGCGTTCGCGCCGAGCATGCCCTTGTCGAAATCCGCGATGTGCATGGAGCCGCCCTTGCCCTTACACAGGCCGTCGGCGCGCCCGTAGATCTCCTTCATCATGCCGATCACGTCGCAGCCCTTCGCGATGCAGTGGCCGTGGCCGCGATGCGTGCTGGCGATCAGGTCCTGATCCGACAGGTGTTCGCATACGCCGACCGCGACGGCTTCCTGTCCGGAGTAGAGATGCGTGAAGCCCGCGATTTGCCCCTGCTGGATTTCGAGGTGCAGGCGCTCCTCGAACTCGCGGATCGTCTTCATCCGCCGGTACGCGCGCTCGAGCGCGCCTTTGTCGAACCCGGTCATACGCTTCCTCTATATCGCATCGGCAGGCTTCTTGCCCGGACCGTAGACGTAGTCGTCGATCGTCTTGTGAAAGTGGCGGATGCGAAGCTCCTGATTGCCGAGCCAGAGGCCGCGGTAACCACGGCTGTTCATGCCCGCCTGTACGCCCGGCAGGTTGTGCGCGTCCTGGTCGAGAACCAGGCCGATGCTCTTCTCGCCATGACGAAACTGCTTGTGCTCCGGACGTTCCGGCCATTCCTCGCCTTCCGCGACCAGCTCGAAGGTCCAGATGTCGAAGAACATCTTGTTCGGATCCGTCGGGTGCGGGCGCTGGCGGAACAGCCAGTAGTCGTCGGCGTGCACGTTGAGCGTAACGTTCGGAAAGATCAGATAGTGATAGTCGTCCGTGAGCTGGGCGTCGTGCAGATCGGAATAGTCCCGGCCCTGCTCGTCACCGTGCTCCCGCTTGTAGCGCTGCACGTCCTCGCGGATCTCGTTGACCCGGCCGTCGTAGTCCGCGGGGTCCATCCCTGCCTGCTTCATCACGGCTTTGATGCCTTCGGGGATCGCCGGGGGGACTTTGACGCGCGGGCTCAACGTCGCGAACTTGATCAGGTAACGGTTGTGCTTGTCGTAGCAGTCGATCTGCAGGTTGAGATCGTCGAGATGCCAGAGAAGCTGCGGGTGAATGCCCTGCACGTGGTAGGACTCGTTGAAGGCATCGACGGACGTCTTCCAGTTGCAGTCCCACTCGACCGTTATGTCGCGCGTCATCGCCATGCGCGACATGTTGTACGGCTCGAGATGCTCCGGGATGACGTTGAGGTACTCCGCCAGCGGTTCGACGTCGGGATTCAGGCTGAACCAGACCCAGCCGTTCCAGACCTCGCAGGGTATTTCCTGAAGCCCCGTGCAGGGCGCGCCCTGCGGGAAGGTATCGAGGTCCGGGATGTTCTCGAAGGAACCGTCCAGCTTGTATTCCCAATGGTGATAAGCGCACTTGAAGGTATCCGCGTGCCCGAGACCGCGGTCGCGTAAGCGGTTGCCGCGGTGCTGACAGACGTTGTAGAACGCGCGGATGCCGCCGTCCTTCTGCCGCACGAGCAGTATCGATTCCGGCCCGATCTCCGTTGCGCAGTAGGCGCCCGGCTCGTCGAGATCGCGCTCGAGGCAGCCGACCAGCCAAACCTGCGTCCAGATCGTTTCCCACTCGCGCTGCATGAACCCCGCGTCCGTGTAGCGCTCCTTGGCAATGATGTCGTTGCCGAGATCCGGGTCCGGCGCCTTGTCGAGCGGCGTGCCCCGCGACTCGATGCGTTCCGCCTTTTCGCTCATGCCGCACGCTCCAGAGGTTGGTCCAGCGACCAGCGGATGCCGCGCCTCAGCAGTTCGTAGAACGCCGGCGTTTTCCAGCTCCCGCGCTCGACGGACGGATACTCGTCCATCAGAGGTTGCATATCGTAGCGTCCCCGCGCGTGGCCGAGATTCAAATACAGAACCTCACCGGGCCCGTGCGCTTTGAGGTACATGACCGGCACGACGTCGTTGCCGCGCCAGTCGTCCTCCGCGAAACCCTCGGCCATGCCGGAATAGCTCGTTTCGAGCAGGCGCTCGTGGTCGCCGAAAAAGCGGCAGAGATAGATCTCGTCGTCGGCCTCGAAGGGTTCGATTCCCGCCACCAGCGGGTGTTCGGACGATCGGGTTACGGTGAACGGCTGAATCGGCGGATGCGCGACGAACTGACTGCCCAGCATCGCCATGAAGCGCGGCGCGTCGTTCGGTGCGGTCCAACCCTCGCCTTTGACGAATTTGAGGCGCGAGTTCGTTCCGTGCAAGGCAAACCAGCGCTTGCCGTCCGCGAGAAAGCGTTCGAGCACATCTTCGCCGGCGGCATCGGGCTGGATCTCGCAGGTGTAGGTAATGAGCGCGTCCGCGCGTTCGATCGCTGCACGATCCGCATAGTCTTCGCGCACCGTGACGCGGTGCGTCTCGTCCTCGGCAAGCAGCTTAAGAAGTTCCAGGCGCGCAAAGTCGATGTCGTGGTACTTCCCACCGCAAATCAGGAGAATGTCGCGGCGCGCGGACATGCGACTCAGAGCTGGACGCGTTTCGTGTAGCCGTTGTCGGCAATCAGGTTAGTGCCG
The DNA here is from genome assembly GCA_028277185.1 of Woeseiaceae bacterium. GTDB lineage: Bacteria > Pseudomonadota > Gammaproteobacteria > Steroidobacterales > Woeseiaceae > UBA1847. Next base: position 275,901 of record JANQGQ010000044.1, on the reverse strand, counting down.
GTAACGAGGCTTGCAGCCGGACTCGCGAGGAAGGTAACGACCTTCGCCACTTCTTCCGGCGTGCCCATTCGGCCGGCGGGAATCTTGCGGACCGTGCTGTCGTAGAACTTCGGCATCGTACCCTTGATCATTTCCCATGCGCCGCCTTCGAAGTAGATCGGACCGGGCGACACCGTGTTGACCCGAACGCCGTCGCCGCGCACGAACTGCGAGAGCTGGCTGCCGTAGTTGATCAGCGCGGCTTTCATGGCGTTGTACGCCATCGGTCCGCCGAAGTAGTCGACCGCATTCGTCGAGCCGATGATGATGATCGCCCCGTCTCCGGATTCCTTGAGCGCCGGCAGCAGAGTCTCGGAGCCCCGAACCGTGTGCAGCACGTCGATCTCGAAGCAGCGCCACCAGTTCTTTTCGGAATCCATGCCGCCGCCGCCGCTCACGTTCGGCACGAAGATGTCGCAACCGCCGAGATCCTCCACGGTCTTCTCGAGCCACGCCTTGTACTCCTCGGCATCCTTGACGTTGCAGGCACCGCCGAAGGCTTTGCCGCCGGCCTCGTTGATCGCGTCGACCGCCTCCTTGACCGCATCGCCATCGCGCGCACAGATCGCAACGGTAACTCCTTCGGCTGCCAGCGTCTCGGCAATGGCGCGCCCGATGCCACGGGAAGCCCCGGTTACGATGGCGCGCTTGCCCTTGAGGCCCAGATCCATATTGTTGCTCCCCGGAATCCGCTAATACAGTAATTATACGCGGCAGCCTGAATAAAAGAAACAGTCATGACTGTTTGTTTTTACGGTATAGTCCGCTGCGCAAACAGAAGGAAAGCGTGCCATGAAAATCTCGGTGACCGATCGGTCCGGCAATCTTCAGGAAACGGAAGGGACAGACGGCGACAAGCTGATGGAGGCCATCCGCGATCTCGACGACAGCGTCGAGGCGATCTGCGGCGGCCTGTGCTCCTGCGCGACCTGCCACGTTTACGTCGCCGCCGGGTGGTTCGGCAAGTTGCCGCCGATCGAAGACGACGAGGAAGAGCTGCTCGACGCGCTCGAACACCGGCAGCCGAACTCGCGGCTGAGCTGTCAGATCGAGCTGAACGGCGGTCTCGACGGGATCGCGGTCACGGTCGGCCCCGAGGAGTGACCCGAAACCGCACCCTGCACTACTGAACCGTCAGCGCGTTATCGATCACCAGTTCAGCGCCGTTCACGAAGCGCGACTCGTCACTGGCGAGGTAGACGATCATGTTAGCGACGTCCTCCGGACGACCGATACCGACCGGGTCCTCCGTGGAATCGGGATCGGGCGCCGGCAGCCCGAGTTCTTTGTTCACCGCCTGCACCATCGGCGTATCGATCGCGCCCGCGTGAACGGAGTTGACGCGGATATTGTCACCGCTCATCTGACAACTCACGGCCAGCGACTTCGTCATCGCCCGTACGGCCCCTTTCGCGGCCGTGTATGCGAAGAAGATCGGAAAACCCAGATGCGTGGCGATCGACGACATGTTGATGATCGAGCCACCGCCGCGCCGCCGCATGACCGGAATCACGGCCTTGCAGCCGAGGAACACGCCTTCGTTCATGATCGCGTTGTGCTTGCGGAACTGCTCGAGCGTGCACTGCTCCGGGGTAGCCATGATGACGATACCGGCGTTGTTGACCAGCACGTCGATGCCGCCGAACTCTTTCTCCACTTCCGCCGCGATCTCGGTCCAGCGCGCTTCGCTGGAAACGTCCTGATGCTTGAAGACGACCGTGCCGCCGGTGTCGTCGGCGATCGCGGCGGCCACGTCGGCTCCCGACTCGTCGATATCGGTCAGCACTACGACGGCTCCCTCGCGGGCAAGCGCTTCGGCGTCCGCCGATCCTAAGCCTTTCGCGCCGCCGGTCACGATGGCGACCTTACCCGCTACCCTGCCAGCCATGCCCGTCTCCCGTTGGTTGAGGTCGGCGGATGCTAACAATCAGTCTTGACTGTTTCAATCACGCGTGATTGTTTTTTGTAACAGGTACGATACCCTGTAAACGCCGTGGGAAGGGGAGACCGGCTTGGCCAAGCGCAAAGAAAAACCCAGCGGGCCCGGTGAGCAGGGCTGGCAGGCACAAAAGAGCGCCGCGACTCGCGATCAGATCCTGAGCGCGGCCGTCCGCTGCATCGTCGATCTCGGCTACTCCCAAACGACGACGATGAAGATTGCCGAACGCGCCGGCCTGTCGCGCGGCGCCACGCTGCATCACTTCCCGTCCAAGCTCGACATCATCCGGGCCGCGGTCGACTATCTGCACGAGCGCCGCCTGCGGGCGTTTCGCAACGAGGTCAACGCCATTCCCGAAGGCACCGACCGGATCAAGGCGGCCACCGATGCCTACTGGGCGCACGCCACGCACCCGATCTTCGTTGCCTTCTTCGAGCTGTCGGTCGCCGCGCGCACCGACAAGGAGCTGCGCAAGATTCTGAGGCCTGCTCAGAAGGCCTTCGACGAAGAGTGGTACCGGACGGCGCAGGAAGTATTCCCCGAGTGGCAGTCGGACCCGGAAGCGTTCGATCTCGCGCTGAGTCTCGTGCAAAACCTCATGGAAGGCATCGCGATCAGCACGATGACCCACAGCCGCCCGTCCGACCACGACAGACTCAAGGATTATCTCGAGGATCAGCTGCGCGCGCTGGCGCCCGCGGAGATTCGGTAGCCCTATCCCGTCGATCGCCACGATTGGCCGGCGGCCCCGCACGCGATCCGCACAATTCGCGGTTCAACTCCCGTGGAAGCCTGCGGGAGAAAACTCATGCAAAGCCTGGCATCGCGACTGCGTCAATCCGCGTCGATCAAAGCATTCACGATCGGATTCCTCATTCTAATCCTGCTGATTCCACTGCAGATGGTGCGCGGGACGATCGACGACCGAAGTCAGATTCACGAGACCGCACGCATGGACATCCAACGCACGTGGGGGCATTCGCAGATGATCGCGGGTCCGGTCCTCGTTCTGCCCTACGACGCCATCCATACAAACGACCGCGGCGATCTTTCCACCAGAACCACCGAGGTCTACATACTTCCGGATGCCCTGCAAATCGATTCCAGCATCGACTCCGAGATCCGCTACCGCGGTATTCACGAAGTACCGGTCTACTCGGCGACGGCGTCGCTCAAGGGCCGCTTCGCAAGCGTCGATGCCGCCGAGCTCGGGATCGACAGCAACCGTATTCACTGGGCGGATGCCTTCGTCGCCATTGGCATCAGCGACGGCCGCGCGATCACCGAGACGCCCAGCCTGTCTCTCGAGGACCGATCCATACCGTTCGCACCGGGCGGCCAGTTGATCGACGGGCTTCCCCCGCAAATCCAGGCGCCTCTCGGAGCAGGCGCAGCGAGCGACTTGTCGACCCCGTTGAGCTTCGAGATCGAGCTGAAATTCAACGGCAGCGAATCGTTGTACTTCCTGCCGTTCGGGGATTCGACACAGGTGTCCGTGACCTCGACCTGGCCGTCGCCGAGCTTCGCGGGCCGCTACCTGCCGCACACGCGTGAAGTTGCCGACAGCGGCTTCACGGCCGACTGGAGCGTACCCAGCATCGGCCGGACCCTGCCGTCGCGCTGGACCAAACACTCCACGGCGGCGGCCTCAGCAACCTCATCGGCATTTGGCGTGGACCTCTACATGCCGATCGGCATCTACAGGCTGACCCTACGGGCGGTCAAGTACGGAGCGCTGTTCGTTGTGTTGACCTTCGTCAGCTACTTTCTGTTCGAGACGGTCGCCGGTCTGCGCTTACACCCGCTGCAGTACCTGATGGTCGGGCTCGCGAACACCATGTTCTTCCTGCTGCTGATCTCGCTGGCGGAGCACATCGGCTTCGGCTGGGCATACGTCGTGAGCACGGTGGGGTCCAGCGCGCTCGTAGTCGGCTACAGCCACGCCATTCTCGGCAATCGAGGCCGTGCCGGAATCGTGGGCGGCGTGCTGCTGTTTCTGTACGGCTTTCTCTACATGACATTACAAGCCGAGACGTACGCGTTGCTCGCCGGCGCGATCGGCCTATGGGCAACGTTGGCGACGATCATGTTCCTCACGCGCCGCATCGACTGGTACGCGATGTCGGAGGCGACGTCTCAACGCCGCCCCAACGACAAGCAGGAAACACTGGATATCTAGTGGCCTGTCAGCTCGCCGACCGGACCTGTTACTTCTTACCGTCCATGTACAGATCCAGCTCCGCATGGAAGTGCCGGAGTCGCAGTTCCTGCTCGGACCACAGCGGGCCCTCGAACCCGCGCGAGCGAATGCCCTTCTGCACCACGGGCAACAGCTCGGAGTCCTGATCGAGCACGAGCCCGAGATCCGGTTGGACGCCGAACGGCACGAACTCGCGTTCGGCGCGCACGTCTCCGGACACGTCCGTCCCTTCCGGAAGCCCCATCCAGTCGGGCACCTTCCAGCTTTCGTCGTCGACCGGGCGGTACAGCGTAATCGTGTCGTAGTAGAAACGTTCGGGGTCGGTCGGATGCGGCATGAAGCGCATCAGAAAAGCGCCCTCCGGGTGCAGGCCTATCTGTACATTCGGGAATACCCCTGTCGCCCAGCTATCGGTTAGCTGACCGTCGACCAGCTTGTCCCAGCCGAGGCCGAGTTCGTCCGCACGGCGGCGCTTGAACTGCTGAATGTCCTGGCGAACGGTCACCGCGTCGCCGCTGTAGGCTTCGGGATCCATGCCGGCCTCGGACAGCATGTACGCAAGGCCCGGGTCCACAGAAGCCTGATCGTCCTCGCGCGGGCTCTTCTTCGCCAGCGGCACGATCATTCGGCTGAAGCCGTGCGGATAGACGTCGATCTGCGTGCCGTAGTCGTCCATGACCGTCGACGTTTGCGGGTGCACGGCGTGGAGGTGATACACCTCATAAAACGCGTCGACGCCGGTCTTCCAGTTCGCGCCCCACTCGCTGACGACGTGGCGCACGACTTTCATCTTGTCGAGCTGATAGCCCTCGAGGTAGCCGTCGGGCAGCCCGAAGCGCTCCGCAAGCGGCGGCGCGTTCTCGTCCATGTTGATGAAGATCAGGCCACCCTTCTCTTCCACGTGCACGGTCTTGAGCTTCGGCCGCGCCGGAATCGCGCCTGGTCTGAAGGTCTCCTCGTCGGTGATGCGCTCGCAGTGGCCGTCGAGGTCGAAACACCAGGAGTGGAACGCGCAGGTGAAGCGCGGCGTCGAACCGGATTCGTTGAGGACGAGGCGATTGCCGCGGTGCGGGCACACGTTGTAGAAGGCCCGGAGTTCGTTGTCGTCGTTGAGCGTGACGATGATCGACTCGCGGCCGATCTCGAACGTAAAGTAGTCACCCGGCTCCTCGAGATCGCAACGGGGACCGGCGATGAGCCACGCTTTGGTCCAAAGCTGCTCCCACTCGCGGTCCATCCACTCTTTGCTGTAGTAGCGCTCCGCGTCGACCCGGCCCGTGCCGTGATCGATGTACGGCGTCTTCGCTTCGAGTGAATCGTCCGGCGCCTCCGGATTGACGGGCGCCGTGTATTCGAACTTCGCTGCCATCGAAAGCCCCCTCCAGCCTTTGCGAACAGCAAGACTATACCGCCTGGTGTCATTAAAAAAAACAGGACAGCTTGCTTTTTTCCATCCCCGGCGGCTTAATGAAGCGCCCGCCGGGAAGCACGGAACATCCGCATGTCGACGCTGATCCTGCATCATCACGACCCCTCGCCGTTTGCCGAGAAGATCCGACTCGTCTTCGGCCTCAAGGGACTCGACTGGGCCTCGGTGCAGGTGCCGATGGTCATGCCCAAGCCGGACCTGACGCTTCTGACGGGTGGCTACCGCAAGGCGCCGGTGCTCCAGATCGGCGCCGACGTCTATTGCGACACGTCGCTGATCGCGCGCGAGCTCGAAGCGCGCCATCCGGAGCCCGGCTTGTTTCCGTCCGGGCACACCGGTCTCGCCTACGCACTCGCGCGCTGGAGCGACAAGGCCTTCTTCGAACCCGGCGCCGGATTGTCGATGGGCGAAAACGAGGGCATCCCCGAAGAGATCCTCGAAGACCGCTTCAAGTTCTTCAACTTCATGGACTTCGGCAACATCGAGGCGGAGATGCCGCACTGCTACGCCCAGTTCCAGGCGCAGGCGCAGCTCCTCGAAGACGAGTTGGCCGCCACGGGCAGCGACTACCTGACTGGCGATGCCCCCGCGTGGGTCGACATCCTCGCCTACTTCCCGGTGTGGATGGCGAACACCAATATCCCGCGGGCCGCCGAGCTGCTCGAACCGTTTTCGGCGATCCGCGGCTGGAGCGCGCGCATGGAGGCGACGGGCCGCGGCCGCCGCCGCGATATCGACGCGCCCGAGGCGCATGCCATTGCACGCGAAGCCGAGCCGCTGCAGGCAGGCGGTGTCGCGCCGAATCCCTTCCACGAATTCGGCGCGGGCGACGCCGTCAGCGTGCAGCCCGACGACTACGGTTTCGATCCCGTGGAAGGCCGGCTCACGGCGCTCGATACCCGCCGAATCTCGATCGAACGCGATACGCCGGAACTCGGGACAGTCGCCGTGCATTTCCCGCGCAGCGGCTACCGCGTCGACCGGAGGTCCTGACGTCATGCTTTCCGACGCCATGAGCGAACCGAGCCGCTACTACGAGGATCTGACAATCGGCGAATACGCCGAGTCGTCGGCCGTGATCGTCACGGAAGCCGAAATCGTGGATTTCGCGAAGCGCTACGATCCGCAGTACTTCCACACGGACCCTACCGCCGCAAAGGCGCACCCGCAGTTCGGCGAAGTCGTCGCAAGCGGCATTCACATTCTCGCGGTCTGGCGCCAGCGCGACCACGAGATAACCGGCGACATCCGCTGGATCTGCGGCATCAGCTGGGACGACCTTCGCTGGAACGTGCCTCTACGCGCGGGCGACCGCGTGCGCGCGCGCGCAACGCTCCTGGAGAAGCGTCCGTCCGCCAGCCGGCCCGAACGCGGCGTGGTCGTGTACCGCTATTCGCTGGTCAATCAGAACGACGACGAGCTGTTCTACTGCACGAGCACGAACTACGTAGAGCGCCGTCCGGCTCAGGCAGCGAACACGCAGTAGTCCTCGCGCTCGACGAGGTCCAGCACGAACGACAGCTTGGCCATGCCGCCTATGACGGCCATGACGGTGCCGAGCTCGCAGATATCGGCATCGCTGAAGTGCCGCGAGAGACGCTCGTGGAGATCCGCACTCAGCTTCCCGTCGTGATTCGTCAGCGCCATTTGCTCCGCGTACTCGAGTACGGCCAGCTCCGCCTCGTCGAACAGCTCGGCCGTCGGCGTCTCCATGGCCGCGATCTGCGCGTCGCTGAAGCCCGAGGCCTTCGCCCCCGGCACGTTTTGCTTGTTGCAGGTCCGGCAGCCGTGAATCTGCGACAGTCTGAGGCGTGCGAGCTGTTTGTAGCGTTCGGCGACGCGGCCGCCGAAGAAAATGTTGCCGTAAAACTGCCGCATCACGAAATCGAGCAGTTCGGGCGCCGCTGCGAACACATCCACAAAGGTGGGTTCGCCCGTGAGCTCGTTGAGTGTTTCTCGAATCTGCCGCAACTCTTCCGGCATCGCCTCAGAAGCCGTGCGTTTAAGCAGTGTGTCGCTCATACCCCCTCCTTGACTCTGTTGTAGGACGACGCCGTCGCCCCGATGCCGGCTCACCGCTCGATATCGAAATACTCCGGAATGCCGGCCGGCCAGACGTCGCCCCACTGTGCGTTGCCGCCGTCGACGGTCAGTACCTCGCCGGTGATGAACTTGCCGGACGGCGCCGTCAGATAGACGACGGCCTCGGCGATGTCGAAGGCATCGCCGAGCCGCTTCATCGGATTACTGTAGGCGAATGCTTTCACGGCCGCCTCCGGATATACGTTGAAGCCCTCGGTCTCGACGCTGCCGGGCGACACGCAGTTGACGCGAACCCCGAGTGGCGCCCACTCGGTGGACACCGACTTCGTCAGCCCGATGACGCCGGCGCGCGCGGCGCAGGTATGCGCTACCTGCGGCATGCCGCGATCGACGTTGGCGACGATGTTGACGATGTTTCCCGCCGTGGCGTGCTTACGCCAGAGCCGGGCGGCGCGCTGCATCATGTACCACGTGCCATTGAGATTGGTGTCGATCACGGCGTTCCAGCCCTTGTCGCTGAAATCGATGGCGGCCTGCGGAAACTGGCCGCCGCCGTTGTTGACGAGCGTGTCGATGCGGCCGAGTTCCGTCCACGTTCGCTCCATGAGTTCCTCGACCGCGCCGGGATCGCGAATCGTCATGGCGTGCCAGGCCACTTCGGCGCCCACGTGCTCGCGAATGGCGTCGCTGGTCGCCTTGAGCTTTTCCTCGCGCCGGCCGCAGATCATGACGCGGGCTCCCAGGCGCGACATCAGGAACGCCATCGCCTTACCGAGTCCCGAACCGCCGCCCGAGATGATCACGACCTGATCTTTCAGGAGATCGTCACGATAGACGGTGGGCGCGGTGGCGAGCGTCTCGTCGGACATGCCGTAGGCATCTTCCCTGAGCGCTGGTCTGGATTTCGCAACCGACATGTTTTACCTCGTAAGATTGTTTAGCCCGTAGATCGCAACGCTTGCCACGTTGCGATTCGGGACGCCGCCCAGATTCTGCGCCAGGCCGATGCTGGGCTCGTCGAGCTGCCGGTCGGCAGCGCGTCCGTTGAGCTGCAGGTAGATTTCGTACGCCATGCGCAGCCCGCTCGCGCCGATCGGATGACCGAAGCATTTCAGTCCGCCGTCGATCTGACACGGTATCGCGCCGTCGTGGTCGTAGCGGCCGTCCAGCACGTCGTCGATGGCCCGCCCCGGATCCGACAGGCCCAGGTCCTCCATGAGTACCAGTTCCGTCACGGAAAAACAGTCGTGGACTTCCATGACGTCGATAGCCTTTTTCGGATCTTCGATGCCCGCCTCGCGGTACGCCCGCTCGGCGGCAATCCGCGTCGTCAGCGTATGGCCGCCGTCCCACGCGTCGTTGCTGAACTCGACGCCATTGCTCGGCGCCAGCTGCAGCGCCTTGATCGCGACGGCGTCCGTCCGCCCAAGCCGCCGCGCGACTTCCGGCGTGCAGACGATCGCGCAGGCGGCGCCGTCGCTGACGCCGCAGCAATCGAGAACCCCGAGCGGATACGCGACCATCGGCGCGTTCAGTACGTCGTCGTCGCTGATCTCCCGGCGCAAATGCGCCTTTGGGTTGTTGAGCGCGTTGCGATGACTCTTGACCGAGATATGGGCCATCGCCCGCTTGAGATCGCCCATGTCCCGCTTGTGGACCGCGCAATAGGCGGATGCCAGCTGCGCAAACGAACCGGGCGCCGTGCTGTTCGGCAGCCAGAGATCCTCGACCGTGCCCTTGGTCCGCTCCGGGAGGCCGCCGAAACCGGTGTCCTTCAGCTTTTCGACCCCCATCGCCAGCGCGATGTCCGCCGCGCCCGACGCCACGGCATAAGTCGCGCCGCGCAGGGCCTCGGTACCGGTTGCGCAGAGATTCTCGACGCGCGTGACGGGAATGTTCGGCAGCCTGAGCGCCTGCGACAGCGGCAGGCCGGACTTACCCGTGCTCTGCTCCTGGAAAAACACGCCCAGCCACGCAGCGTCGATCTCGTCTTTCCCGATGCCGGCATCGGCGAGCGCCTCGTCGAACGCCTCGATCATCAGGTCTTCCGGACCAGACTCCCAGCGTTCGCCGAAGCGGCTGCAGCCCATGCCGAGAATGACGACCTTGTCACGAATCCCCTCAGGCATCGGCGGAGCCCTCGAGCGGAACCGGCTTCCAGAAGTAGCGGCGGAAGTGCCGGCGGTCGTCCAGGTCCTTGATCCGAAACCGCATCGTCAGCGGCATGCCGACTTCGAGCTGACCGGGTTCGACGTTCGCGAACTCCATCAGCACGTTGGCACCGTCCCCGAAGCCGACGTTGCCGAACACGAGCGGCGGCTTTGGCGTATACGCCAGCCAGTCCTCGGTGAACGAGCGGACGGTGCCGACCCGGTCGGCGAGCCGCGTCGGCACCTGCGTGTCCGCGGCGCCGCAGCTGACGCAAATCCGCGTAGCGGGAAACTGCAGCGTGTTGCAGGCACTGCAGAGTCCACCCTTGAACGCCGTGACTGCCTCGTGCTTGCGCCAGAACGCCGACAGCGCCGTGCGGTTGTCGCGCTCCGAACGAATACCCGTTTCGAGCGGCAGCAGACCGCGTAGTGCCAGGTAACGCGTGTAGTTGGTTTCGTTGCTTGCGTCAGCAATGGCGTCCGCCAGCGACTTCGTCGCTGGTGGATGCGCAACGCCCAATACCAGAACGTCCACGCCCTGACCCAGCGCAACGAGAACTATCGAGTCGCCGGCCGCGACCGATTCGAGTGCCTCGACGAGCGCAAGGAGCGGCTGAGCGGCGCCGCAGAACCCGACCTCGGACTCCAGCCTGCTCTCCGCTGGAGAAATACCCATTGTCCTCGCCAGGCTTTTGGAAACTGCGCCCGCCAGACTTCCCGGCGCCGAGATCGCCAGGGCCGAAACGTCTTCCCCCTGCAAACCCGCGTCCTCCAGCGCCTCTCCAACCGTTGCGACTACCTGCTCGCGATAGCCCGCGTCGCGCGCCCAGCGCGGCTCCAGGGCGTACTCGAAGCGCTCGCCGGATGCGCGGTAGTGATCGACGAAGTCCTGGTGCAGGCTTGCGGCGCCGGCAAGCGTCGCAATCGGTTCGCCCTCGCCCACGAGCACCGCGCAGGCGCCGTGACCGAAGCTCATTTCCTGAGTGCTCGCCGGCTTCGCATCGACGCAGTCCGACCCGACGAGCAAAGTGTTGCCGTTAGCGGCGGGCGCAGCCAGTGCACGCGCCAGCGCGGCGCTTGCAGCCCGCAGACTGCCGGTCTTGTCCTCGACACCCGCCGCCGGGGACAGGTCGAGCGCTTCGCGCACCACGCCGGCGTTCGACCGATCGGCGAACGGCAGCGAAGTCGACGCCAGCTCGAGAGCCGCAACGGCCGTCGTGTCATGCCCGGAAAGACAGGCCCGCCCGGCCTCCACGGCCATCGTCAGCGTGTCTTCGTCCCAGTCGCAGAAGCTGCGCCGCGTATCGCCTTTCGGTTTGAGCGCCGGCGCGAACCAGCGATTCGCCTCATAGGCCAGACGGCGCGGCAGGCGCGAACGCGGCAAAAAGCCGCCGACCGCGAGGATACCGTGCGCGCTGTCGGTCACGCCGATTCCACGAATCCGTCGAGCCGCGGTGTCACACGATAGGCCGGATCGATCGCATCCTCGCCGATACGGCGATCCAGTTCCTCGTGCCAGTGGTAGATGCGCCGTTCCTGATAGTTGAGCGAGATGCCCTTGAAGCCCGGCGATTCGACGGACTCCTGAATCTGCGGCGCGAACTGCGTGTCCTCGTAGAGAATGCGCTCGAAGTTGTCGATGCGCGTTTCCCACAGCGGATCGCGCTCGCCGTCGCCCCAGTCCGGCGCGAACCAGTGGCATTCGATGCGCATCGAATTGGCCGACACCGGCCAGAACACCAGAAACGGCAGCCCGGTCGGGGCGACGGGCGTGACCAGATTGGGATACAGGTTGTAGGACAGATTGAAGCGCTGCGGCAACTCGGTTACCGACGGGAACTCGGCCATGCCGATCGTCCCGGGATCCACCCAGCCGTCGCGCCGGTTCGGCGTGATCATGAGCGAGTGTCCGTTCGGCCAGAGAACGATGTCCGTGCCGCGATGGTCGAGAAACCGGTCCACGGTGTCCTTGTGGATCGACTTCAGGTGATACACCTCGAGGAAGGCATCGAGCAGAACCTTGACGTTGCACGCAACGTCGTAGCTGCGCGAATCGACGTGGCGGATTGTCTCGAGATCGAACTGCTGCCAGTGCGCAGGAATCGGGCCGAGATGCTCGAGCAGCGCCTCGGCATCGGGATCCTCGTTGATGAAAACCCAGTTACCCAGACGCTCGCAGCGCACGCCGACCAGACCGTGACAGTCGAAATCGAGATCGACGAAGTCGCGCCGGTCGCGCAGATTGACGAGCTTGCCTTCGAGATCGTAAGTCCACCCGTGATAGCCGCAAACGAAGCCGCCCCGCGACTTGCCTGCGGCCTCTTTGACCAGCGGACCGCCACGGTGCCGGCAGGTGTTGTAGAACGCGCGCACCCGATCGTCCTTACCCCGAACGATCAGGACCGGCGAACCGGTCTTCTTGAAGAGGATGTAGCTCCCCTGTTCAGGCAGCTCGTCGATGTGGCAGGCGTACAGCCAGGCGCGCTTCCAGAGCGCGGCGTCTTCGAGCGCGAGAAATCCGGGATCGATGTAGCGGCCGCCAGGGATCGGCGGAAACGACGGGAAACCGTCCGGCGGCGCCTTGCGCTCGCGCTGGTAGTCTACATTCGCCTTGACCCGCTCTATGAATGCCGCATCCATTGCCAGTGCCTGGTTCTTCGAAGCCACATGCAGTATAGACAGCCGCCGGTATAAAAGAAACAGTCATGACTGTTTTTTTTTATCGACTGATTCTCATTCGCTCAGCGCCTCAGATCACGCCGTCGCGCTCGAAGCCTGCGATGGCCGCGGCGTCGTAGCCCGCAGCCTCGAGGATCTCCCGATTATGCTCCCCCGGGGCGGGCGGCGGCGTGTCGATGCCGCCCGGTGTCCGGGAAAAGCGCAGTGGAAGGTCGGCGACTGGCGCGCTGCCCTCACGGCCGGGATACCCGACGGGTCTTAGCGCCCCGAGGGCGCCGGCCTGCGGGTGTGCAAGCGCCTCGGCGATCGACAGAACCGGGCCGGCCGGTACGCCCGCATCGGCAAGCGAGGCAAGCGCCGTATCGACGGTCTGCGTATCGCACCATGCCTGAACGCGCTCGCACAGGCGATCGCGCGCGTTGCCCCGCTGGATATCGGTGGCGAGATCCGGGTCGTCGGGCCAGTCGTCGGCGCCTATGACGGCGGCGATCCGGCGGAACAGACCGTTGCCGACGACGTGCACGAGGATATGACCGTCCCGACAGGCAAACACGTCGGACGGTCCGGACGTCTGCACACGGTTTCCCGTCGGCATGCGCCCGAGGCCGAGGCCGCCCTCCTCGATCAGATGCGAGTTGAACACGGCAAGCGCCGTGCCGAGCAAGGACCCTTCGACCTGCTGGCCGCGGCCTGAACGCTCCCGTTCATAGAGCGCCGCGACCGTTCCGAACGCGGCGAGGACCGCCGTCGAAAAGTCGACGTAGGGCGCCGCCGCCTTGACCGGCCGACCCGGCGTGCCGGTCATGAACATCGCACCCGACATGGCCTGACCGACGCCGTCGAAACCGCCGCGCTCGGCAAACGGACCCTCGGGACCGAACGCGGTGAGCGACGTCAGGACGATCCGGGGATTGATGCCGGCGATGCGCTCGTAGCCGAGTCCCAGCCGGTCCAGCGCCGCCGGCGGCAGGTTCGCGACCACGACGTCGGCCGTTTCCAGAAGCCGGTCGACGATTTCGCGGCTTCCGGCTGCGCGCAGATTGAGCGTCAGACTCCGCTTATTGCAGCCGGTCTGCATGATCACGCTGCCGCCGGCATCGTCGCCGAGCGGCGCGATGTAGCGGTCTTCGCCGCCGCCCGGGCGCTCGACCCGAATCACGTCGGCACCGAGGTAGCCCAGCAGCGTGGCGCAGTAGGGTCCGGCGACATAGCGGCCGAAGTCGAGTACGCGGACTCCGTCGAGAATGGGCGACATGCTGGCTCCGAAACAAAAAAACAGTCCAGACTGTTTTTTTTAATGCTCTGAGTCTAGTATATGCGTAAGCTTCCATGTGCGACAAAGGCGTCGCGGTGTTTGGTCGCGGGATTTGAGTGGGACTTCCATGGACTTTCAACTGACACCCGAGCAGCTCGAACTCAGGGATAGCGTCCGCCGCTATGCCCGGGACAAGCTGCCGGCAATTGCCGAGAACATAGAAAAGACCGGCGAACCGCCGAGCCAGGAGTTGATCCGCGAATTCGCCGGGATGGGGTTCCTCGGCGTCAACATACCCGAGGAATTCGGTGGCCTCGGGCTCGGCAACCTCGAAGCGCTGATCGTCGTCGAGGAAGTCGCCAAGATCTCGGCTGCCGTCGCCTTTCCGATCTTCGAGTCCTGCGTCGGCCCGGTTCGGGCCATCGAGCGCTTCGGCAGCGACGATCTACGCAACGACGTCGTGCCGGCCGTCTGTCGCGGCGACGCGGTCGTCGCGATCGCAATGTCCGAACCGAACGCCGGCTCGGCGCTGACGGATCTCACGACCCGCGGCGTGATCGGCGACGGCCAGTGCGTCATCAACGGCAGCAAGCGCTGGTGTTCGGGTGGCGGCCACGCCGACGGGTATCTCGTCTACACGCGGCTGTCGGACGAGCCCGGCGCCAAAGGGATCGGCGCGGTGTACGTCGAGAAGGGAACGCCCGGGCTGTCGTTCGGCGAACAGGAGAGCCTCATGGGCTTTCGCGGCGTGCCCTCCTCCGACATCTACTTCGACAACGTCGCGGTGCCGGAGAAGAACGTCGTCCTGCCGGCCGGCGGTTTCAAGAAACTCATGACGGCGTTCGACCTGGAGCGCTGCGGCAACGCGACGATGGCGCTCGCGCAGGCCAGCGGCGCCCTCGAAGACGCGATCGACTACGTGCAGGAGCGCAAGCAGTTCGGCAAACCGATCGTCGACTTTCAGGCCGTGCAGCTCAAACTTGCGGAAATGCAGATGCAGGTGGAGGCCGCGCGCCTGTTGATCTATCGCGCCGCCAGCAACGCACAGCAAGGCATGCCCTCGATGCTCGACTCGTCAGTAGCCAAGTGTTTCGCCAACGAGATCGCCCGCAGCGTAACGGGTACCGCCGTGCAGCTCCTCGGAGGCTACGGTTACTCGAAGGAATACCCGATGGAGCGCCGGATGCGCGATGGCTGGGGCTGGGGCATTGCCGGCGGCTCTATCGACATCCAGAAGATCAACATCGCCTCGGCGCTGGTCGGGCGGCGCTTCAACCAGCGCGCAGGCTAGAACAGGACACTGGATGCACGCCGTCGGTCCCATCATGCAGAACGGCTTCGTCGTGCCTGACTGGCGCGAAGCCGCGCTGCACTGGGCCGAAAAGCTCGGTGTCGGGCCGTTTTTCGTCGTCGAACACGTCGCGTTCTCCGAGCTCCGCTACCGGGGCAAGCCCACGTCGATCGACATGAGCGTCGCGATCGCCTACGCCGGGGCGCTGCAGATCGAACTCGTCCAGCAGCACGACGACGCCGAGTCCATTTATAAGGATTTCCTTCGGGGCAACGCCCCGGGTCTGCAGCACGTCGGCGCGTTGACCGACGATCTCGATCGTGCGCTCGACGACAACGCGCTGCGCGAAAAGATCGTGCAGGACGGCGTCACGACCGCCGGACAGCGCTTCGCCTACGTCGACACGGTGCTGCACAACGGCTCGATGCTCGAGATCGTCGAAACCGACGCCGGCATGTTGAAGGCGTTCGACTACATGAAGGATGCCGCGAGGAACTGGGACGGCAAAGACCCGATTCGCGGCTGAGGGCCCTCGTTGGTATCTATGCCGGTGTGAGCGGTTCGCCGACCGCGACGAGCACCCGGCCAGCGTCGACGCGCACGGGAAAACTCCGAATCGGCGCCGTCGCCGGCCGGCCAAGCGCCCTGCCGTCACGAATGTCGAAACACGCCCCGTGCAGCGGGCACATCAGCCGCGGACCGCGTAGCCGCCCATCGTCGAAGCGGGCGAAAGCATGCGAGCAAAGATTCTCGACCGCATACACTTCGTCTTTGTACTTCGCGAGCACGACCTGCACCTCGCCGTGGCTGCGCACGATGAACCCCTTGGCCGGTAACTCGTCCAGTCCCGCAAGATCGACGTGATTCGTTTCGCTCAATGCTCAATCCTCGGCTGCGGCGCAGCAGCGTATAAAAAAACAGTCATGCTTGTTTATTTTTGGCGGCCGATGCTACCATGCGAATGCGGCCATTGAGAAAGGGAGGGGCTTGGCCATGATGACGTTTCTCGCAAAGATGAAGGTCAAAGAAGGCCGGGAAGACGACTTCGTGCGCCTCGCGAAAGCTCTGACCGAAAAAGTCCGCGCGAACGAACCCGACACACTAGCCTACGAATTCTACAAGCTTCGCGACGAGGAGCGCGGCTACGCCGTCTACGAGCAGTTCTCGTCGGAAGAAGCCGAGCAGGCTCATCAGAACACGCCGTACTTCGCCGAGCTCGCGCCGGATCTCATCGACTGCCTGGACGGTACTTACGTCCGCACGTATCTCGATCCCCTCGACTGATCAGGGCTTGAGCGCGTGAGCGTCGATCTGTCGAAGGTCCGTATCCAGGCAACCACGCTGGGCGATCTGCTGCTGATCGCAGCCGACCGCTACCCGGACACCGCGGCCGTTGTGTTGCCCGACAAGCGCATCACCTACCGCGAGCTGGCGGAGCGGGCCATACACAGGGCCCGGGTGCTCCGCGCACTCGGCGTCGAACCCGGCGACCATGTCGGCCTGCTGTTACCGACCAGCATGGACTTCGTCGAGACGATGTTCGGGATAGCGATGCTCGGCGCCGTCACGGTCCCGATCAACGCCCGCTACATGCCGCCCGAACTGGCATACGTCATTGACAATGCAGATCTCGTGACCGTGCTAACGACGGATGAGTTTGACGACGCTGTCAACTTCGTCGAGCGGCTGCACGCCGCCCTTCCGGAGCTTAAGAAGGCCGACGACCCGACGCAGCTTGCGCTGACCGCCGCGCCGAAGCTGCGCAATGTCGTCGTGTTCGGCGACACCGAGGCCGACGGCACGCTGACCGGGGCGGCGTTCGACGCGATGGCCGCGAACACCGACGAGGACGAAGTGCACCTGCGCCGCCTGCAGACCCGGCTCGGCGGTACCTGTCTGATCCTCTATACCTCGGGTACGACGGCCAATCCTAAAGGCTGCATGATCAGCCACGAAGCCATGGTGCGAAACAGTATGGCGTTGGCAAATCGCTACGCACTCGGCGCCAGCGACAGCTTCTGGTCGCCCCTGCCGATGTTCCACATCGCCGCGATCCTGCCGCTGGCGGCATCGACCGCGCGCGGCAGCACTTACGTCACGACGCCGCACTTCAAAGCCGGCGAAGCGCTCCGGATGCTCGAAGCCGAGAACGTCACCTGCACCTACCCGTGCTTCTGGACGATCATGGGCGACCTGATCAATCACGAAGACTTCGAGAAGGCGGACCTGTCGAAAATCCGCCTGATGAACGCGAATTTTGCCGTGCAGCCGACCGTCGTCGGCGAGACGATGGAAAAGGCGATGCCCGACACCGTGTACGTCGGTACCTTCGGCATGACCGAAACCGCGGGCACGGTGACGACCAGCGCGCTCGACGACAGCCGCGAGCAGCGTTTCACGCGGCTGGGCCGGCCGCTGGCGGGACTCGAAATCCGTGCGGTCGGCGAGGACGGCAACGACGTCGCAACTGGTGAGCGCGGCGAAGCATGGATTCGCGGCTACAGCCTGTTCGACCGCTACTACAAGGCTCCGGACAAGACCGCCGAGGCGCTCGACGCCGACGGCTGGTTCCACTCCGGCGACCTGATCTCGATCGATCCGGAAGGCCAGGTCATGTTCCATGGCCGCATCAAGGACATGCTCAAGGTCGGCGGCGAAAACGTCGCGGCGGTCGAGATCGAAGCGCATCTGCAGAAGCACGAAGCGGTTAAGCTTGCCCAGGTCGTGGGCATACCGGACGCGCGACTCCAGGAAGTGCCGGCCGCGTTCGTCGAGTTCAACGAAGGCCACGAGGCGACCGAGGAAGAACTCATCGCGTTCTGCAAGGGCAAGATCGCGGGCTTCAAGGTACCTCGTCACGTACGCACGGTCACGGAGTGGCCGCAGTCGTCCACGAAGATTCAGAAGTTCAGACTGCGCGACCAAATCGTCGCCGAACTCGGGCTGGACTGACCTGTCGTCCACCGACCTCAAGCAACAGGACTTTCCCCATGACCGTATTCATCGCCACGCTGACCGTCAAACAGGAAAAAGCCGCCGACTTCGAGCGACTCCAGACCGAGCTCTCGGAACTCACGCACGAGCACGAGCCGGACACGTTCGTCTACGACGTCATCAAGCACCGGGAGAAACCCGGGACCTACGTCGTCTATGCGCGCTTCAAGGATGAGGCCGCGTTCAATCTGCACATGGAAACCGAGTTTCACGATCGGCTGGTGCCGCCGATCATGGAATGCCTGGACGGCGAGATGGTGCTCGAGTTCTTCGATCACGTCGCCTGAGCGACGCATCGTCCAGGCGGCGCCGCGTCTAACCGTGCCCGGCTATGTAGGTCCGCATCGCATCGGCCTCGGACTGAACCTCGTCGAGGCGTAGCTGCAGCAGGTCACGAATACTGACCATACCGACGATCCTGTCGTCCCGCACGACGGGCACATGGCGGACGTGCCGCGAAACCATCACGGCCATGATCGACGCCGCGCGGTCCTCGGCAACGCAGGTGATGACCTTTTCGGTCATCAGGTTGCTGACGCGATTGCGGTACATGTCCGGCCCCTCGACTTGCAGGCTGCGCACGATGTCGCGTTCGGAAATGATGCCTTCGACGGCACTGCCGTCGCTGCTGACGATCAATGCACCGATGTTCTTCTCGGCAAGCAGGTCGAGTGCATCGCCGATCTCGGCATCGGGAGCAATGCAAATCGGCGTCGCGTCGGGTCGGGAATCGAGAATGCGCTGGATGGTCACTTGAGTCTCCAATGTTCCGTGGACTCGGGCGGCGTTCCCGATCTCAGTCTTCCGCTGCTTCCGCCCGGTGTCGATGTGGTTACTTGAGCTGCTCCCGGAGGCTAACGCACCATTGCCGGAGCACGCAAACCGAAGACAGTAAGCGGGAAACGAGGAGTCTCAAGCTGTCAACCACGCGGATCGATCGACGGCGCAGCCAAACCTCCGATTCGTGCTACGACCGCCTCGTCCTCGCGGCGAATCCGTTCGTAGTAACCATCGGCTTCGACGTAGGCTGTAATGACGAAGCGCCGTCTGTCGCCGAACCACACGCAGGCGACATCGTTGGTCCGGTTCGGCATCATCGCGGCGATACCCGTGCCGGTCTTGTTGCCGACCTTCCATTCGGCGTCGAGGCCAGCGCGCAGACGAGACATCCCGGTGCGGGTTTCGAGCATCCAGGTTTTGAGCTGCCGTCGTCCGGCGGCTGACAGATAAGCGTCGTCGAGCATGCGCGCAATCGTCGCGGCCATTGCGGTCGGCGACGTCGTATCCCGAAGCTCCCCCGGCGCCACGAGGTTCAGCTCCGGCTCGTAGCGGTCGAGGCGCGTCACGTCGTCGCCAAGGGATCGCAAACGGCGGGTAAAGGCCTCGGGTCCGCCGAGCAGACGCAACAACAGATTCGCCGCGACGTTGTCGCTCGTGCGCTGCGCGGCGGCGGCCAGTTCGACAACGCTCATGCCGTCGGACCCCAGGTGCTTCGACGTCACGGGGGCATAAGGAACGAGGTCGTCGTCCGTAATCGGAATCCGCTGCTCCGCCGACAGCGTACCCTCGTCGATCGCCTTCAGGATCAGCGCGGCAAGCGGCAGCTTGAACGTCGAGCACATGCCGAAGCGCTCGTCGCCACGATGGTCGGCCAGGATGCGGCCGTCCGCATCGCAGATTGCCGCGCCGATACGCCCGCCTGCCGAAGCCTCGAGCGCCTCGACGTCGAAACGGAACCCGGCTCGTGCCTCGCGACTGCCCGCGACAACGAGGGTTGCGGCTATGCCCGCGAGAACCTGACGCCGATTCGCCATCAGTCATCCAATCGGCGACGGACTAGTCCGCTTGAAGACCGAGGTCGGCGCCGGGTACTCCGGTTTTCACGCCGCGATCTCGACGCCCTTCCAGAAAGCGACGCGATCCTTGATCTGCTTTGCCGCTTCCTTCGGCTCGGGGTAATACCACGCGGCGTTTTCGTTGGTCTCGCCGCCGACGTTCAGCGTGAAGTAGCTTGCCGTGCCCTTCCACGGACAGACACTCGAGTGTGACGACTCGACGAGCACCGACGAATCCACCGCGGCACGCGGGAAATAGTGATTGCCTTCGACGACGACGGTGTCGTCCGATTCGGCGATGACGTGACCGTTCCAGATCGCTTTCATTGTTCTCCTCCTTGCTGACCGACGTTCCGGATCACGACGCCTCCGCCAGCGGCAGGACGCTCGTGTGCTTGGCCTCGGTCAGGACGATGCTCGAGTTTACCTCCTGAATGCCCGGTAGTTGCGAGAGCTTCTCGAAGAAGAACTGCTCGTAGGCCTTGATGTCCGCGGTGACGATGCGGAGCAGGAAGTCGACGTTGCCGAGCAGCACGTAGCAGTCGAGGACTTCGGGAAAGCGGCCGACCGAGTCGACGAAGTCCGTCAGGTTACTGCGGCCGTGCGACGTCAGCTTGACGTGCGCGAAGACCATCGTGTTCAAGCCCACTTTTTCGCGGTCGAGGCGCACCGTTTGCTCCTTGATGACGCCCTGCTCACGCAGATGCTGGATGCGGCGCCAGCACGCCGACTGGGACAGCCCGATACGCTCGCCGATCTGGGTGGCATTGACACCCGGCTCGGTCTGCAGCATTTCCAGAATCCGGCGATCTATGTGATCTAGCTTGATTGATTGCATGAAAATATCGACATTTTGCCCTTGTAGATATAGATTATGCAGAATCCTGCCGTTCTGGCAATCCAATAGCAACGCAAAACCGGCCCGGAGGCCGTATAGTATCGGCCGGCGCCGGCCACGAGCCCTTACCTCAGGACCAGCATGAACGTATTCGATCATCCCGAATTCGATCTTCACGAAGGTGTCCACTTTTTCGACGAGCCGGCCAGCGGCCTGAGGGCCATCATTGCAATCCACTCGACCGCGCTCGGACCGGCGGCCGGCGGCTGCCGTTTCTGGCATTACGAACAGAGCGACGATGCCGTTACCGACGTCCTGAGGCTCTCGCGCGGCATGACCTACAAGAACGCCGTCGCCGGTCTGCCTTTCGGCGGCGGCAAGGCCGTCATCGTCAAGGGACCGGGCGGCAGATCGACGCCCGAGCTGTTCCGGGCGTTCGGGCGCGCGGTCGATTCGCTCGGCGGCCTCTACGTCACGGCGGAAGACGTCGGCGTCGCGGTCGAAGACATGCGCAACGTGCGGTTGGAAACGCCATACGTATCCGGCCTTCCGCAGGAAGGCGCTGCCGCCGGCGGCGACCCGTCGCCCTGGACGGCGCTCGGAGTCTTCCTCGGCATCGAGGCAGCCGTGCGCGATCGTCTCGAACGCGACTCTCTGGCCGGAATCCGCGTGGCAATCCAGGGTGTCGGTCACGTCGGCCACCATCTGGCAAAGCTGCTTGCGGACGCCGGCGCGGAACTCTTCATCGCCGACGTGAGCCGCGAGAACCTCGCGCGCGCGCATGACGCGTTTACCGCAACTGAGGTTGCACCACGCGACGTTCTCTACACGGACGTCGACGTAGTGGCGCCCTGCGCGCTGGGCAACGTCATCAACTCCGAGACCATTCCCGGCATACGCGCGAGCATCATTGCGGGTGCCGCGAACAACCAGTTGGCCGTCGAGGCCGACGGCGACCGGCTCATGGAGCGCAACATACTGTACGCGCCGGATTACGTGATCAATGCGGGCGGAATCATCTCAGTCGCCCGCGAATACTTCGAGAAGGGCTCCGCGGACGAGGTCCGCGACGATATCGGCCGGATACCGGAACGCCTGAACCGGATCTTCGCCGAGTCCCGCGCGAACGGCGAAGCAACGAACCGCATCGCCGACGAGCTTGCGCGGCGGATCGTCGCGGCGGGCCGCAGCGAACCGCGCCGCATCGCCTGACGGCGAAGGCGCACGGGCCGACCGGCGGGCCCGGATTGACGAGCATCGACCATCCGTTGATGCCGGATATAAAAGGGAATCGACACCATGGCCAAAGAGTCACGCCTCTACATTCCGCGTCCCACGGCAAGGCCCGGCGACGAACCGGACTTCAGCTATCTCGAGCTGAGCCCAGCCGGTGCGCTGGACAAGCCCGGGACCGACGCCAAAGTTCGCGATATGGAACATCTGGCCGCCGGGCTCGTGCGCGTGCTCGACGACGATGACGGGGCGACGGGGCCGTGGAACCCGAACCTCGATCCGGCCGACCTGCAGGTGGGGCTGCGCTGGATGCTGCTCAATCGCGTGTTCGACGAACGCATGTGGCAGATCCAGCGCCAGGGCCGCATCTCCTTTTATATGGAAGCGCTCGGCGAAGAGGCCGTGTCGATCGGTCAGGCAATGGCGCTCCGGCACGGCGACATGTGTTTTCCGTCATATCGCAATCAGGGGCTGTTCATGTATCGCGGCGTCAAGCTGGTGGACATGATGTGCCAGTGTCTGTCCAACACGCGCGACATGTGCCAGGGCCGTCAGTTGCCGATCATGTACCACACAAAGAGCGGCAACGTGTTCTCGGTATCCGGCAATCTCGGCACGCAGTACCCGCATGCCGTCGGCTGGGCCATGGCCTCGGCGATCAAAGGCGAGGACCACGTCGCGGCGTCGTGGATAGGTGACGGCAGCACGGCGGAAGCGGATTTCCACCATGCGCTGACCTTTGCGGCGGTGTATCAGGCGCCCGTCATTCTGAACGTCGTCAACAATCAGTGGGCGATTTCCACTTTTCAGGGCACGGCGGGCGGTGAGCGGCGCCCGTTCGCGGCGCGCGGCCTCGGTCTCGGTATCCCCGGCATTCGCGTCGACGGCAACGACCTGCTCGCCATCTACTCGGCGACGCTCTGGGCCGCCGACCGCGCCCGCCGGGGCGGCGGACCGACGCTGATCGAGCACGTGACCTACCGCGGCGGCGCGCACTCGACGAGCGACGACCCGTCGAAGTACCGGCCCAAGGACGAGTGGCACGACTTCCCGCTCGGCGACCCCATCGAGCGCCTCAAGAACCACCTGATCCGGGAGGGTCACTGGAGCGAGAAGAAACACACGGCGCTGACCGAGGAACTCAAGGCAGAAGTGCTTGCTGCGTGGAAACAAGCGCAGTCCTACGGAACGATGACGGAAGGCCCCTGGCTGGATCCGGCCACGATGTTCGACGACGTCTATGCGGATCCCCCGACGCGCCTCGAATCGCAGCGGCGCCGCATGCTCGAGATCCAGAACATGCGCTTTAACGGCGGAGAATCCTGATGGCGCAGATGAACATGATCGAGGCTATCCGCTCGGCGCACGACGTCGTGATGGACCGCGACCCCAGCGTCGTCGTGATCGGCGAGGACGTCGGCTACTTCGGCGGCGTGTTCCGCTGCACGGACGGCCTCCAGCGGAAGTACGGCGAGCACCGCGTCATCGATGCCCCGATTGCCGAAGGGGGCATCATCGGCGCGGCGATCGGCATGGGCGTCAACGGGCTACGCCCGGTCGCGGAAATCCAGTTTGCTGACTACATTTATCCGGGCTTCGATCAGATCGTCTCGGAGCTTGCCAGGCTGCGCTACCGTTCCTGCGGCGAGTTTTTCTCGCCCGTAACGATTCGCACGCCCTGCGGCGGCGGCATCCGCGGCGGTCAGACCCACTCCCAGTCGCCCGAAGGCATCTTCACGCACGTGAGCGGCATCAAGGTCGTAATGCCGTCGAATCCGTACGACGCGAAGGGGCTGTTGATCAGCAGTATCGAGTCGGACGACCCGGTCGTCTTCTTCGAGCCCAAGCGCATCTACAATGGTCCCTTCGACGGCGATCCCGAAAAACCCGCGGTTTCCTGGAGTTCGCATCCGAAAGGCGAAGTCCCCGAGGGTTACTACACGGTCCCTCTGGGCGAGGCGGAAATCGCCCGGCCTGGCGACGAGCTCACGATCGTCACCTACGGCACGCTGGTGCACGTCGCCATCGCGGCGGCAGAATTGACAGGCGTCGATGCCGAAGTCATCGACGTCCGTTCCATGTCCCCGCTCGACGTTACGACCCTCGCCGAGTCGGTCAGACGAACGGGACGGTGTCTGATCGCCCACGAAGCAACGCGCTTCAGCGGCTACGGCGCCGAACTCGCGGCCACGCTGCAGAAGGAGTGCTTCTACCATCTGGAGGCACCGATCGGACGGGTCGCCGGTTGGGATACACCCTATCCGCATGCCTTCGAGTGGCAGTACTTTCCCGGACAGCAACGAATGGCGGCCGGCATCCGCAGAGTGATGGAGGCAGAATGAGCGAATACGTATTCAAGCTGCCGGACCTCGGCGAGGGAACGGTCGAGTCCGAAATCGGCGAGTGGTTCATCAAGGTCGGCGATCAGGTGAACGAAGAAGACGTCGTCGGTACGATGATGACCGACAAGGCCGCCGTCGAGCTGTCTTCGCCGGTCTCGGGCCGCGTTGTGAAACTCGCGGGCGAACCCGGCGACATCGTCGCCGTCGGCGCAGCGCTCGTCACCTTCGAGACCGACGCGACGGCCGTAGCACCGGACGACGGTGCGACGGCGGAAAGCGATGCCGTAGCGGCGACTCCGGCGCCGGTAGCCGCGCCGGAGACACCTGCCCGACCGCGCGCCGCCGGGCGGCAGCGTATCGTCACCTCTCCGGCGATCCGCCGGCGCGCCAAAGAGGCCGGTATCGATCTGTCGACGGTACAGGGCAGCGGACCGGGCGGCCGGATCACGCGTGCGGATTTCGACGCACTCGTCGCGGGAGGCGGAGCGATCGAGCCGACGTCGGTCAAACCCTCTAATGAAGTGCGCGAGATCAAAGTGATCGGTCTGCGGCGGATCATCGCGGAACGGATGTCGGCCGCGAAACGCGAGATACCGCATTTCGCCTACGTCGAAGAACTCGATATCACGGAACTCGAGGCACTGCGCCGGCACCTCAACGAACAGTCGCCGGACGACCGCCTTACCCTGCTGCCGTTTCTCGGGCTGGCGCTGATCCGCGCCTTGAGAGAGTTCCCGCAGTGCAACGCAACCTACGACAAGGACCGCAACGTGGTGCTGCAGTACGACGCGGTAAATCTGGGAGTCGCGACGCAGACGCCCGACGGTCTCAAGGTGCCCGTCGTGCATCATGCCGAAACCCTCGATCTCAAGGGACTTGCGCGCGAAATGAAACGCGTGGCCGCGGCCGCGCGCGACAACAGCGCGAAAAAGAGCGAGCTCATGGGCTCGACGATTACGATTACGAGTCTCGGCAAGCTGGGCGGCATCGCCTCTACGCCGGTCATCAACGCGCCGGAAGTCGGCATCATCGGCGTCAATCGCGCCGTAGAGCGGCCGATGGTGGTCAACGGTCAGATCGCGGTACGCCTGATGATGAATCTCTCATCGTCGTTCGACCATCGCTTCGTGGACGGCTACGACGCGGCGGCGATGATTCAGCGCATCAGGGAGATGCTGGAGCATCCGGCGACGATCTTCATCTGAGTGCCGCCAGGGAGCCTCGGCATGACTTGTGCAGAAGCTCCCTAGTCGCCGACTGCCTGAAACTGATACATCGCGGCAACCACCGGCGACAGCGGCTCGCCGTAGCGGCCGAACCAGGTCTGATACAGTCGCCTGATCTGCGCGCCGCGATACACGGAAGCCAGCGCGCGATCGGCGACGAGCCGAAACTCCGTGTCGCCGCGCAGCGTCATCATCGCATAGGGTTCGAACGACAGAGCGCGCTTCGTCATCAGATAGCTGTCGGCCGCGGCCGCATCCCGGAAGATCTGCCCTATCAGCATGGCGCGGTCCGATGCATAGCCCTCCACCTTGCCGTCGTCCAGCAGGCGGACACCTTCGTCGTGGGTATCGACGAAGGTAACTTTGACGTTCATTTCGTTGACCTCGGCGAACTCGCGCAACACGTCTTCGGTCGTCGTGCCGCGAATCACGGCGATCACCTTTTGCCCGAGGTCGTCGATGCTGCCGATCGGATCCGACCGACGCGAGAGGATTGCCGCCCCGGTGATGAACGTCATGAGCGTGAAATCGACGCGTTCCCGACGCGACAGGGTGACGGTCGTCGCACCGCATTCGATGTCTACCTTGCCCGTTTCGACCGCCCCCAGCCGCTCCTCCATGGCATTCAGCGCCACGTACTCGATGTCCAGCGTGTCGAGATCGAGCGCTTCCTTGACGGCTCTGGCGATGTAGCGGCAGAGATCGATCGAATAGCCGGCCGCCTCGCCGGAAGGGTCGGTGAACGACAGCGGCGCCGCGTCCGGGACGTAGCCGATACGGAAGACGCCGGAATCCGCGATGCGCTCGAGCGTCGGCGAAGCGGCGAGCGCGGGTACGGCGGCCAGCAGCGCGAGGACGAGGACAGATGCAGTACGGCGCATGCGAGAACTCCCTGACATCGCCCCGAAACGGCGACCGGTCTGGAGTCTCGCAGGATGGCCCGGGCATGTCCAGGCATGCCGGGGGCGGGGAAAACCGCGTCGCGATGCCAAAAAAAAAGCGGCCAAAGGCCGCTTTGCGCTTGATTAAAGAGGACGCCCAGGTAGAACTGCTTTTGTCGCGCTTTCCGTTCTTGACCCGGTTCGTCTGCCTCGCGACAGGCTCTCCGTGCTTCGACCCGAAAGCGTTCTTGGTATCGGGCTACCCCACGCTCCCGGCTCGGTTCCTCGCAGCGTTGTTCCGAGGTTCACTGCGTTTCGCCTTTGACGTCGTACGGTGTCTTTCGACCCCGTCCAGCGTGCCAGTTGCGCTTTCAGCGTCCACCGCCCCCGACACTTGGAGAGGCTCGGACCTCTTTCAGCAGGGCGGTTGCCTCAAGGTTTCCCTTTCGGCCGAGGCTTGCGCCTCACGATCAAAGGTACACTCGACAACTATGATTGCAAGAATTTTTTTTCTTGCACGACGAACGGCCGCGCATCGAAACCAACGAATAGATACTTGCTCAGAAAAGCTAAAGTAAAGTCGTAGTTGCAGCGTCGATACACCCGGCGAATTTGCGCAAACGCGTCCCTCGGCGCTACAACGTTCAAGCCCGGGGGAAGCGTTCGGTCAGCGCGCGCGCACTCTGAAACGCCGCTTCGACCCGACCGCGAACCCACCAGTCTCCGGCAACGCCGAGCCGGTGTTCGCTCGACAGATAGCACGGTGGTCCGGATTGCTGCGGCAGATTCGCGAAGCGCCAGCGATGCAGCGACTTGTGCACTGCGGCATTCGCATCGATCCCTGCAACGCGGGACACTTCCGACAGCATGTGCGCCTGCACCCGGTCCTGATCGCTGTCCATGTTCGCGTCCGCCCAGCGATTGGTCGCATGGATCAGCATCGTGGCGGGCGCTTTGCGGCCCGGCTTGCTGCTGTTGACCGAGATCCAGCTGATGTCGGCTTCCCGGACCAGGGCCGCGTCGAATCCCGGCCGCGGCATCTCCGCAAACCCCAGCATCAGCGCATAGCACCCGAGCATCGCGCGGGAGCCGACGGCAGCGGCCAGGCCGCCAACGTGCCCGAGCAGCGCCACGCTCTGCGTGAGCGGCGCCGTCACGATCAACCAGTCGAAACCGTCAAGGCTTTCGCGGCCGCCGTCCGTCTCCACTTCGAGGCTCCAGCGGTCCCTGTCGAATTCGGCGGCAAGGACCCGGGCCGAAAGGCGGATATCGAGTCCGGCGGCGAGCGCCCGGCCGACGGCATTCATCCGCGGAACGCCGACGTAGTGCGGATAGTCGGGCGTCCACGTGCGCGACGCGTTGATTTCCGGACCGTGGAACTCGGCAAAACGCGCGAGCCAGGGCGCGACCGTGCCGGCAGCGATCAACGGCGCCAGGAATTCGCGAAACGCGGCGCTGTGCGCAGTGAAGAACTGCGCACCGTGATCGAACTCGAAGTCGCCTGCATAGCGCGTCGCCATGCGCCCGCCAACGCCGCTGGACTTCTCGAACACCGAGACTTCGGCGCAGTCGCTGAGGTCTCGTGCGATCGTCAAACCCGCGAGGCCAGCGCCGATAACGGCTATCCGGGTCACGCCGGGACGATCCATTCCTGGCCCAGCCCGGCCAGGAGCGCCAACAGTACGATGGCCGTGATCCGCTTCCTGAGCCGCCAGTAGTGTTCGTCGACGACGCCGGCGACGAACAGGCGGCTGTCGATGAGCAGCAGCAGCGCGAACACCGCCAGCTGGTCGACGAGCGCAAAAAACGGCGGCGCCGCCAGCGCCGTGAGCCACGTCAGCACGACCACCACGTTACTCAGGACGAAGAGCGGTAAACCCGCCTTGCCGGGCGCCGCCAGCTCGAAGGCCCAGTGCGTTCCCGCGAGGAACGACGCGATAGCGAGGCCATACCACATGAGCACCACACTGGCCTCACCGAACGGGCCGAGGGTCGGGACCCCGGCGTAGGGCAGCAGCGCACAGGCGACGAACGGGATGGCGCCGGCATAGGTCAGCGCCGAGTAGACAGTTTTGGAATTCACTTAAGTGTCGACCGGGCAGGTACGGCGGGAAAGCAGCATAGGACGCAACACGATACCCATTGTTACAAATGCGCGCTAGGATTCGGTGCTTACAGGTACGACCATATCGCTCAACAAACCGACTGCCGGAATTTTGCCATGAACAAACTGCTCGCTATCCTCCTCGTCGCCCTCACGGGCCTGGTTGCCGCCCAGGCCGTTGGGGAAGACCGCGACCTCCTCGATCACGACTTCCGCAAGCTTGCTTCGGACGAGTCGATCAACCTCAAGGAAGCCTATGGCGGCGATGTCGTATTGATCGTCAACACGGCGTCCAAATGCGGCCTTACGCCGCAGTACGAGGGTCTCGAAAAGCTGTATCGGGAGTACGGCGAACGCGGCCTCACCGTGGTCGGCATCCCGTCGAACGACTTCCTCGGCCAGGAGCCCGGCACCGAAGAGGAAATCCAGGAATTCTGCCGCCTGACTTATAAGGTGCAGTTCCCCATGCTCGAAAAGACCGTCGTCAAGGAAGGCAAGGCTCACCCCCTGTTCGACGAACTGGCCGCCGTATCGGGCACCTACCCGCGCTGGAACTTCCACAAGTACCTCATCGGACGCGACGGTGAATTGATCGCCGAATTCAGCCCGCGCACGAAACCGTACGACGAGAAAGTGATCGCGGCGATCGAGGCGGCGCTTACGGACTCGTAAGTCCGAACCGCATGCACCGCAAGCCATACCTCCCGCGGAAGACCTGCGCGGCGTGCGGCCTGCCGTTCGTCTGGCGCCGCAAGTGGGCCGCCTGCTGGGACGAGGTTCGCTACTGCTCCGAGCGCTGCCGCCGCCGGCGCCGGGAACGCCTTGCCTGAGGGTCCCGAGATCCGGCTTGCCGCCGATCGGATAGCACGCGTGCTGGTCGATCGGCAGGTCGTTGCGGTCGAGTTCGGGCTGCCGCGGCTTACCCGGTTTGCGCGGCGCCTCGAAGGCAGCACCGTGACGGCCGTCGACACGCGCGGCAAGGCCATGCTCACGCGCTTCGACAACGGCATGACCTTGTACAGCCACAATCAGCTCTACGGCCGCTGGTACACCGCGAAGCGGCCGCGGCTGCCCGACACGACGCGCAGCCTGCGCGTCGCGCTACACACGGACACCCATAGCGCCCTGCTCTACAGCGCCTCGGACATCGACGTTCTGACCGAGCGGCAGCTTGCGACTCATCCGTTTCTGTCGCGCGTCGGTCCCGATATTCTCGACCGCTCACTCGACACCGATGCGGTCGTCGAGCGCTTACTGCTGCCGCAGTTCGCTAACCGCAGCACCGGTGCGCTGTATCTGGATCAGGCTTTTCTCGCGGGTAACGGCAACTACCTTCGCTCGGAGACCCTGCACGTGGCGCGCGTGCATCCCACCGAGAAGCCCAAAAACATCGATGGGCGGCGACTTCGGGAACTCGCCCGCCTGACGCTCGTCATCAGCCGGCGCTCGTATCGCACGCGCGGCATTACGGTCGTCCCCGAGATCGACCGGACGCTTCGCGCCAGGGGGCAAAGCTATGAGCGGCGGCGGTTTTATGTGTTCGGCCGCAAAGGGCAGCCGTGCCGTACCTGCCGCAGCAAGATCCTCATGGAAACCGTCGGCGGGCGCCGTCTGTACCGCTGCCCGCAGTGCCAGCCGGGCCGTTAGGCGGAACGCCGGTACGGCCGATGCGGCGTGCGGAAGTGATTCAGGATTGCAAGCACGAGCACGAGCAGTGAAGCCCACATCGCGACTCGCCAGGGCCCGAAGGCGGACCGCGTGATGTCGAAGCGCTCCACGTAGATCGTCTCGCATGCCCCGTCGCCGGTGTCCGTGCGCGTCGTGCTGGTACCGCGCTCGTCGCCCGTATCGGTACCGTAGCTTGCCAGCCAACCCTCGACACGGATCTGATCGCCAACCTTGATGTCTCTGACCCTGTCGCGGACGTCGGGGTTGTCGCTGATCAGATGGTTGTTGGAGAGGCTCACGATGTCGAAGCGCTCCCACGCCGCCCGATCTCCGGTCTTGACGTTGCACGTGAAGATACCGTTCCAGAAGGACAGCCGATTGAGTAACCCGGGATCTGCATTGCTGCCCCAGACGACGCAAACGTCGAGCATGTTGAGATGATCCCGCGAGCGCCGGTGCATGCGGCTGTTGCCGTCGTGGTGACGAAAGGAGACGACGAGGCCGTCGAGCGCATAGCGGTACTTCGGCTTCACGCGATACTCGACGTCGTTGAAGCTCAGGCTGAACGGGCGTCTCGTACTGGCCGTCTGCCGCGGCTCTGCCTCCAGCGCCGGCAGCGGATCGAGACCGGACGGGAACTCGTTGCGCTTCAGAAACGCAACGGCCAGCAGCAAAGCACTGACTATGACGACGACACCGTTTGCGTTCATTTCGATCCACTCCCCAACCGCAACCAGGTTAAGCCTGGTTCCAGCCCCCCGACTGAGGCCAATCCAGCCGCGACCACGCTAAACCTCGCTCCGGCGCCCCGACTGCGACCAGTCCAGCCGCTACCAGGTCAAACCTCAATCCGGCACCCCGGCTACGACCCGACGAACCGCGGACAGCCTATACCCGCAACCGCAGCCCCGCCACGACCCGATTCGCAGTTCTAAAGCACCGGATTCCGTAGCCCGCAGCGGGGTTTGTTAGCATTGGGACATCATGTCCACCGTCGCCACAAGCAAAATCGCTATTGCGGCCGCCGTCGCCGCGCTGCTTTTGGCAGTCGGTTTCGCGCTGTGGTGGTACGACCGGCAGGCACCGGTCGATGCAGAAGCGATGGAGGATCTGAATCGCTCCCTCGCCGCAACCAGCATGGACCTGACCGAGCGCCTCGCGACCGACATCGACGCCCGGCAGCTTGCCGCGGAAAAAGAGCGCGCCGAGTCCGAAACGGGCGTCGGTCTGTACAACCTGTGCACGACCTGGGCGGAGTTCCACAGCAATCATCCCGGCGAGGGTACGCTCGAAAACCGCGACCGCGCCTGCGGCGACTACCGGCGCTACGTCACGACCGGCGAGCTACCGCCCGACCGCGGCGGCGACGACGACAGCCCCTGAGCGGGAAGCGCCGCGTACTCAGCGCGGGGGACTGTCCTTCGCCGTCATGAACGCGGTACCGATCTCGGCATAGTAAGTGGACTGTTGCGCCTTCACGGCTACGCGTAGCGTGTCGCCGGCGGCAGGTTCGCTATCCAGCTCCAGCGACCAGTCGGTTCCCCCGGCAGCATCGGCCGAAAACGCGCGCGGCTCGTCGAGACCGCCGGGCGCCGCGCCGATTGCTCCGTGCGCTTCGCTCAGCGGGTGCGACGCGCTCAGATGCAGAACGGGCAGCCCGGTGTCCGTCGTCAGCTTGAGGCTGAGCAAAAAGTCGTTGTTGACCAGTTCGCAGCGCCCGCTGGCATAGCGGCAGTTCGGCCTCGCGACGAGCGGATAGGCTGCTCCGGGCCGGGCCGCTTGCGGCCGTTCCGCGACGAAGTAGTCCACGGCGAACCAGCCCATGATCGCGAGGACCGGCGCAACGAGCATCGCGACGACTACGTGCTTGTTCTTCCACATGCTGAGACCTGGCAACGTTGGCGGCTTGGTTTTCGGATGTCTTACGTGACCCGACGAGAATAGCCGCGACAGGGACGGCGCACAAAATCCGGGGCCTCCGAAGAGGCCCCGTCTCATGCGGTCGCCGGTGCTGTACCAGCGAGTCCTGCCGGGAGCTCGCTAGTGTGCGACCGCGGTGCCGGCTCCGGCGGGGACCCGGATATCCTCCACGAGATGCTGGATATGCTCGGGCGGAGCGGCGGTGAGTCTGGCAACGATGAACGCGACGGCGAAGTTGAAGATCGCGCCGACGGCACCGAACGCATTCGGCTCGATACCGAGGAACCAGTTCTCGGGCATGCTGCCGAGAAACGCCGTACTCGGCACGAACATGATTCCCTTGTGCTGGAAGACGTAGAACAGCGTGACGCCGATTCCCGCGATCATCCCCGCGATCGCGCCTTCCTTGTTCATGCGCTTCGAGAAAATACCCATCATGAGCGCCGGGAAGATCGACGACGCGGCCAGCCCGAACGCAAGCGCCACGGTTCCGGCCGCAAAGTCGGGTGGATTGAAGCCCAGATAGCCCGCCACGCCGATCGCTCCCGCCATCGCCAGCCGGCTGGCCCTGAGCTCCTGCTTCTCGGTGATGTCCGGTTTGAACACCCCTTTCAGCAAGTCGTGCGAAATCGCGCTGGATATCGCGAGCAGCAGTCCCGCCGCTGTAGACAGTGCGGCGGCGAGTCCGCCGGCCGCGACCAGCGCGATCACCCAGTTGGGGAGCTGCGCGATCTCCGGGTTCGCGAGCACCATGATGTCGCGGTCGACCTTGGTCATTTCGTTCGTCGCCGCGTCGGGCGTGTACTGGATTCGGCCGTCGCCGTTCTTGTCCTCGAACCCGAGCAGCCCGGTCTGCTCCCAGTTCTTGATCCACTGCGGGCGCTCGTCGTACACCATGTACTCGCCGGGCGTCGGCTCGATCGTGGACATGAGATTCAGCCGCGCCATCGCAGCGACCGACGGTGCCGTGGTGTACAGAAGCGCGATAAACACCAGCGCCCAACCGGCCGAGCTGCGCGCGTCCTTGACCTTGGGCACCGTAAAGAAGCGGATGATCACGTGCGGCAGGCCCGCGGTCCCGATCATCAGCGACATCGTGTACATGAACATGTTGGTCAGACTGAGCCTGACGTTCGTCGTGTACTCGGCAAAGCCCGTGTCCCTGAGAACCTGGTCGAGGCGGTCGAGCAGGAACACGTCGCTGCCCGCCATCGTGCCGCCGAGGCCAAGCTGCGGGAACGGGTTGCCCGTCAGGTTCAGCGAGATGAAGATCGCCGGGATCGTGTACGCGAGAATCAGCACGCAGTACTGGGCGATCTGCGTGTAGGTGATGCCTTTCATGCCGCCCATGACGGCGTAGAAGAAGACGATGCCCATGCCGATCGACAGGCCTACGTTGTAGTCGACCTCGAGGAAGCGGGAGAACGCGACGCCGATGCCCTTCATCTGGCCGATGACGTAAGTCACCGATGCAATGATCAGGCACAGCACCGCGACGATGCGGGCAGCCTTCGAGTAGTAGCGGTCGCCGATGAACTCCGGCACCGTGAACTTACCGAACTTGCGCAGGTACGGCGCGAGCAGCATGGCAAGCAGGACATAGCCGCCCGTCCAGCCCATCAGGAACACCGAACCGCCGTAACCCATGAACGCGATCAGACCGGCCATCGATATGAACGACGCGGCTGACATCCAGTCCGCGGCGGTCGCCATGCCGTTGGCCACGGGATGGACGCCGCCGCCGGCGACGTAGAATTCCTTGGTCGAGCCGGCGCGCGCCCAGATGGCAATGCCGATGTAAAGCGCGAAGGTCGCGCCCACGACCATGTAAGTCAGCGTTTGCAGTTCCATGATTCGCCCCTACTCTTCTTCGACGTTGTGCTCGCGATCCAGCTTCCCCATGCGATTGGCATAGAAGAAGATCAGCGCGACGAATACGTAAATGGACCCTTGCTGGGCAAACCAGAAGCCCAGCTTGTAGCCCCCGAGCCGGATGTTGTTGAGCGGCTCGACGAGGACGATGCCGAAGAGATAGGAACAGACGAACCAGATCACCATGCAGACGGCGACCAGGCGCAGATTGGCGGTCCAGTAGCTTGCATTCTTGGACATGTTCCCCCCTTTGGGCAGCCCTTTGGATTTCGAATGCCGGCAATCTAGCAAAGCGGCTCGCGGCAGCCGTACCGACTTTAGTCGTACGTGGGTCGTCGCAAGCCAGCGCGCAACCGGAGCATCGCGCCCGAATCCATATTCAAAACAGCGACTTGGGCACAAACCCTGACGCCGGACCGACGCGCGGTCTCCGACCGCTATCGACCAAGGTAGTACAGCGGCGGCCACAGCCCGTCGTGGCCTCGATCTGTCCGGAGTTTGGTTCTACACTCGAAACGTCAAAGGGGCGCGCTTCGACGGCGCTCCGGGGGAGAGTATTTGCTCAACTGGTGGACGCTGCTGCTTCTGTCCATCGTCTACGTGGCGATCCTGTTTGCGATCGCGCGCTGGGGCGACCGCGAGCAGTTGCAGAATCTGCCGGTCCGGGTGCGGGCGCTGGTCTACAGCCTGACGCTGGCCGTGTACTGCACGTCCTGGACCTTCTACGGCGCGGTCGGCAGCGCGGCCACGAGCGGCTGGCTGTACCTGCCGATCTACCTCGGCCCGATACTCGTGTTCGTATTCGGCTGGAACCTCATCCAGCGCATCGTCACGATCAGCAAGCGGCAAAACCTCACCTCGATCGCCGACTTCATCGCCGCTCGCTACGGCAAGGCGCGCAGCCTTGCCGTGCTCGTCACCGTGATCGCCACGGTCGGCTCGGTGCCCTACATCGCCCTGCAGCTCAAGGCTATCGTCACTGGCTTTGACGTGGTCTCCAATCACGGCGCCACTCAGGTGGATACCGCCCTTATCGGCGCCGCGGCATTGGCACTCTTCGCGATCCTGTTCGGTACCCGCAAGATTGACGTGACCGAGCATCACGACGGCATGATGCTGGCGATCGCGTTCGAGTCGCTGGTCAAGCTGCTGGCATTTCTTGCCGTCGGTGTATTCGCACTGCTGCTGCTTGCGGGCGGCGGCAGCAGCGGTCCCGGTTTTTCCGGCGTCTTCACGGCGGCCTCGCTGCCGGATACCTTCGTGACGTCACTGATCCTTGCAAGCGCTGCCATCCTTTGTCTGCCCCGGCAGTTCCACGTCACCGTCGTCGAGGCGCGCTCCGATGCGAACATCGAATCGGCGCGCTGGATGTTCCCGCTGTACCTGGTTGTATTCAGCCTGTTCGTCATACCGATAACGCTTGCCGGTCTCGGTACGCTCGGCGGTACGGCCTTCGCCGCCGATGAGTTCGTACTCGCGCTGCCGATGGAGGCGGATCAACAGTGGCTGACCGCGCTTGCCTTTCTCGGCGGCTTCTCCGCGGCGACGGGCATGGCCATCGTCGCCTGCGTCGCGCTGTCGACGATGATCTCGAACGAGATCGTCATGCCGATGCTGCTGCGCTGGCGGCGGGACGCCGAAGGCGCCGCG
This sequence comes from Woeseiaceae bacterium, assembly GCA_028277185.1. Taxonomy (GTDB): domain Bacteria; phylum Pseudomonadota; class Gammaproteobacteria; order Steroidobacterales; family Woeseiaceae; genus UBA1847. The sequence continues at coordinate 240,313 of JANQGQ010000044.1, read as the reverse complement.
CCGGACTACTCGCGGCTGTTGCTCCCGGTCCGCCGGATTGCCATCGCCGGGATTGCCGGCCTCGCCTATGCGTACTACGCGGTCGCCGGGGAGTCGGCCGCGCTTGCGTCGATCGGCCTCCTGTCGTTCGCCGCGGCCGCGCAGTTCGCTCCGCTTCTGTTGTTCGGTCTGTTCTGGCCGCGCGCCACGCGGCGCGGCGCACTGGCCGGACTGAGCGCAGGATTCACGCTGTGGCTCTTCACGCTGTTTCTGCCGACGCTTGCCCGCGCCGGCGCCGTCCCGGCGGGCTTTATCGACGAGGGCCTGTTCGGCATCGCCTGGCTTCGCCCCGAGGCGCTGATCATCGACCTGTCGGCGCATCCGCTGACGCACGGCGTGGCGTGGTCGCTCGGCCTCAACGTCCTCGTGCTGGTACTGGTATCGCTGCTGTCGCGGCAGTCGATCGGCGAGAAGATTCAGGCGCGGGCCTTCTCCACGCCGCCACGGCCGCGACTTCGGGCGTTCGCCGCGGACACGATAGGCGACGTTCGCACCGGCGATCTGATGACGCTTGCGGAACGTTTCCTCGGACAGCGCCGCGCCCGGGCCTCGTTTGCCGACTTCGCGACGCAGGAAGCGCTCGAACTCACGCCGGCCGCGACCGCGGACCGGCGGCTCGTGCAGTTCACCGAGCGTTTGCTGGCGGGCGCAATCGGCGCCTCCTCGGCGCGCGTCGTGATGACGAGCGCGCTTCAGCGAACGGGCATGGGCATCGGCGACGTCGTCGCATTGCTCGACGAAACCTCGCAGGCGATCCGCTTCAATCGGCAGCTCCTCGAGGCAACGCTCGACAACATCACGCAGGGCGTCAGCGTCATCGACGGCAATCAACGGATCGTCGGCTGGAACCGGCGTTACGAGGAACTGATGGAGTATCCGGGCGGCACCGTCTACGTCGGCCAGCCGGTGCGGGAGCTGCTGCAATTCAACGCGGAGCGCGGGCGGTTCGGCGACGGCCCGGTCGACGGTGAGATCAGGAAGCGGCTCGGCTACCTGCGCTCGGGCACTCCCTACGTATACCAGAGCAAAACCGGCGACGGACGGGTCATCGAGATCCGCGGCGAGCCGATGCCGGACGGCGGCTACGTATCGACCTACACCGACATCACCGACTTCAAGGAACAGGAGGCTGCACTCGTCGAAGCGAAGATGTCGCTCGAACAGCGCGTTGCGGATCGCACCGCCGAACTCGAGACCGCAATGCAGGCGCTCACCGATGCCAAGAGCGAGGCGGAGGAAGCGAACGCTTCGAAGACCCGGTTCCTCGCCGCGGCCGCGCACGACCTGCTACAGCCTCTCAACGCCACGCGCCTCTTCGCGGCGCTTCTGCACGAGAACCGCAAGCAGCTGCCCCAGGACGAACAAAAGCTGGTCGCACGCATCCAGAGCGGCCTGACGTCCGTCGAAGACCTGCTGAGCGCGCTGCTCGATATCTCGCGCCTCGACACGGCGGCGCCGGAACCCAAGCTCTCGGCCATTTCCGTCGACGAGCTGTTCACGGCGCTCGAACGGCAGTTTGCGGATGCGTTCGAGAAGGACGGCCTGGAGCTGCGCGTACACGACGGCGGTTTGTGGATCACATCGGACCCCGCCCTGCTGCGGCGCATCCTGCAGAACTTCCTGAGCAATGCGCGGCGCTACACCGAATCCGGCGGGGTTCTGCTTGGCTGCCGGCGACGGGGGGACGCCGTAGCCCTGCAGGTGATCGATACCGGCATTGGCATCGGCAAGGACGACGAGGCGCGCATCTTCGAGGAATTCCAGCGGCTCGAAGGCAGCGACAAGAGCGCGCGACGCGGGCTCGGACTTGGACTCGCTATCGTACGGCGCATCGCGAGACTGCTCGACCATCCGGTCCACATGCGCTCGCGCCCGGGCCGCGGCTCCCTTTTCGAGGTCGTCGTTCCGCGAAGCACCGCCGGGGACAGGTTGCCCTCGCAAGCGCCGAGCAGCGCGATACGCTCATCGCTCGTGGGCGAACACATACTGTGCATCGATAACGAGCCCGAGATTCTCGAAGGCATGGCGGGCCTGTTGCACAAGTGGGGCGCGCTGCCGGAGACCGCCCGCAATCGCGAAGAGGCATTGGAGGTATGCGACCGACTTCGCCGCGACCGGCAGCGCCAGCCCTCACTGCTTCTCGTCGACTACCACCTCGACGACGGTGAACTGGGCCTCGACGCCATCGACGCCGTCCACGAACGCGTCGGCCAGCGCGTCCCGGCGCTGATCCTGACCGCCGATCACACGGATGCCGTCGACGAGACGATCCGCGAGCGCGGTCTGGCGGTTTTACGGAAACCCGTTAAGCCCGCGGCGCTGCGGGCGCAGATTACGAGTCTGCTGGGGCGTCGCGAGGTCGCATAAATCGGTTTTCGGCCAGACTGACATCTGCGGAATCGAATGAGAGCACTCGAAGATAATGCTTAGAGAGCCAGGAAAGCCGATAGCACCGCTTTTCCTCGTACTGCTGCTGCCTGTCGTTGCGGTCGCGGATCCACGAGTCGTCTCTGAAACCTTACTCGCTGACTGGGGATACGAAACGACCCGTCTCGATGAGCGTCAAACCATACGCCGAATCAAGCCACTGCCTCACCTGAACGAGCGCTTCCACCCCCGATTCGACTTGTGGGTCGACTGTTTCGAGGACAACGACACGGCGTTACGAAAAATGCGGGCCAAAGAGGCAGAGATTCAGTCGAATCGCTCGCTCATCCACAAAAGCGCAACAGGAATGCTCGTTCGCGACGAATGCGTGTTCTTCGTAGACGCTCACGGAACCCTGTTCATGCTCGAGTCCCAGCCGTTCATCATGGACAAGCTCGCCGAACACCTTTGCGAAGACAGGGTGTGCACCCGGTCCACGTTGATCGACGATCTATGATCGTCTGCTTCTTGCCGTGGGTTTGAAAGACCGAATCCCGTTGCTGAGCTGCGGCGCCGCACACGGCGAAAGGGGCCGGCGGGCCACCTATGCCGCAATACCGAACACCGGCCGCATGTCCCGGAACATCGCCGCAACGTCCGGCAGCATGGCGAGTACCTGATCTTCGTCGAGCCCGACCGTTGTCAAAGCCGACGGCGACAGCGGCGGCACCTGCGAAAAACCGTCCATGTCCAATTCAACCAGCACGGCCATCGAGTTGCCTATGTGCACGACACAACTCTCGAACCGGTGCGCGGTCGCTTCGTCCGGCAGGTGATGGAATCTGATCGTGTCACGGAGAACGCCCGGAAAGCGCCAGGCTTCGGCGATGGCGACACCGACTTCCTGATGGTCGAACCCGACGATCTCGCGCTCCAACTCGAACATTTCGACCTCGTCGGATCGGTACTGTGCCTTGAGGAGTACCTCCTGACAGACATCGGGTATCTCGTTGAACATCGCCAGCTGCCCGATGTCGTGCAACAGTCCTGCGGTGAACAGAACTTCACGTTGGCTATGCCGGACGACCTCGGCGATCCGACGGCAGGCCAGGGCACAGCACAGACTGTGACGCCAAAAGTCGCTCATCGAGATCAGCCGCGTGGAAATTCCGTCGAAGCTGCTCCTGACGGCAACGGCAAGAACGAGGTCTCTGATTTCCCGCATGCCGATGAGCGACACGGCGCGGTCGACCGACGCAACGCGTCCGGGGAACCCGTAGACGGGACTGTTCGCAAATCGGAGCAGGGTTGCGGTCAGGCCCGGATCACGTGAGATCACCTGAGCGAAATCCGCGGTGTTGCTGATGCCGTCGTTCAACATGTCGTCGAGCTGAAGCACGACGTCGGGGAAAGATATTGCCTTCGAGAATGACGCAGCGACGTCTTTCGGATCGTAGATCATTTGCACTCTCCTTAGTCTGGCGGCCCGTTGACCACATGCTGGCCTATCGACGTAGAGAGTTTTTTCTTTAGTAAATTAGTACCACTTGTAAATGGTTAGCCAGAGGATATCGGTTTACGGGCACGACGGTCCGGGAGAGCGCCGTGTTCCTTCCAGATTTCCGCTACCGCTTCGGCGAGGCGCCTGTACTCGTCCAGACGATCGCGCGGAACGGGAAATACGAATCCGTCGACGTAACTGGCCATTCCTGCTCCGGGCGAATGCGAACGCCTGCAATGGGCCGCGAGCAGGCTGACTCCTTGAGCTTAGCCCAAAGTCTGCTTACCGGTACGTGCCGCGAATCGGATAGTTGTTCTCGGGCGCCCGAATCCATTCCAGTCCCGATACGAATACTTCCAGATCCGGACGCGCAAACGGGTTATTTGAGATGTCAACGACCTGGACTGAGCCGTGGCCGTTTATGACGAACAAGCCGGGCTCGGCGAAGTTGTGATCCGTTTCTTTCTCCGATCGCGGAACGGAAACGTACACGCCGAGGTCCTGCATCTGCTCCGGCGTAAGGCCATGGAATAGCGGGAAGTTCACATCCAGCTGCTCCATGTGCGCGGTCAGTTGCTCTTTGCTGTCCGCGGACACGGCGGCGAGGTCGATACCGATATCGAGCAGCCTCTGGCGAAATCCGGACAGCCCGTTCAGAAACTTCGTACACAGCGGACAATGTCGGCCGCGATACACGACGACCATCTTCCAGTCCGAATCCCCGGTGGGCTTAGCGATGTCGACGAGCGTCTCGTCGCTATCGTAGACACTCAACGCAGGAAATTCGGCGCCGGCGTGTAGCTTCTCTGTCTTCATGGAATCTCCCTGGCAAGTTTGCCGTCCGGACGGCGAGGCAAAGGCGGCATTGTGGTAGGCTAAGTTACCCATTTCAACCAGTTTACTTTTGGTTACCGATCGCGCCGTGAAAGCAACCGTTACAGTGGATTCGAAGGGCCGAAAAACGGCCCTGCAGCCCTGTCTGGAGCCGTGTCCGATAGAACGGGGCATGCGCCTTCTAGGCGGCAAGTGGAAGGCGTCGATCCTGTGGCATCTGAAGGACGAACCCGTCCGGTTCAACGACCTTGCCCGACAGCTCGGCGGCGCCAGCAAGAAGATGGTGAACCAGCGCCTCAAGGAAATGGAGCAGGCGGGGCTCGTCGAGCGTCAGGTCCGGAGCACCCGTCCGATCGCCGTCGCGTACGCGATCACGGATTTCGGGCGCTCGGCCCTCGGCGTGCTCGATCAGCTCCGGGTCTGGTCGGAAGAACGGCTACTCTAGATACGGACGAACGTCGACAGCCTCACGATCACGGTCGTCCGCCAGCAACTGGCGCAAGATCGCGGTATGGCCCTGCCCGCCGATCACGAGCACGCGCTCGCCGGGCTGCGCGTAGCGCTGCACGAGCGCATACATGCGGAAGTTCCGGTGCCACCAACTCGCGGTCGCGTCGGCGCCCACGAAGCTGTCGTCGTCGCCGACGTGGTTGGTCAACATGTAAAGCGATCGATTCAGCGCGTCGCGGTCGCGGTCGTTGGTCCGCATCAGCAGTTCCTGCAACGACAGCTCGTCGTGGGCTCGTTGCTCGTCGAGGGAGAATTCCTCAATCAACGTGGACACTCTCACACCCGTCGCCGTGTCGGTGGTCTCCAGATACTCGAACAACGGCTGGGCCTGCCACTGGACGTTCTTTTCGTCATAGCCATGTACGGTTTCGGCGTCGCTCAGGGCGGCGACCCGAAAGCCAAGCTGGTAGATCTCGTTGCTGCTCAGCTCGTACTCCCCGTCGAGATACTTCCGAAACCGGTCCTGCATCTCAGCGTTCCGTTCCGGGGCGAACTCGAGCAGGACGACCGTCGGATTGAACGTGCTGATCCGCTCGGCAAGCGCTTCGAGATACGCCTGATTCCCGGCGGTCATCACGTCCAACGTGTCGGTCTTCACGACGTCGAGACCCGGGTTTGCGAAGTGAAAAACACCGAACAGCATCACTTCGGCAGGGGGCTGCTGCCCGGTCGTGGCCACGGGTGACGCAGTGAGTAGAAGAGCGCAGAAGACGGTCCGGACGATGTTTCTCATGAGGATGGCTCCTTCGGCCTGGCGACAAATCTGTCGTTTGCCCGGATTGGATGCCGCAAACCGGCAAACGGATGTATCGCCGGGAGTTTCAGGGGCCGACGAGATTCAATCGCCCAGATGAATCTTAGTGTCGTTCGGGTACGGGCGGCCCTACCCTGTTTCGATCAGGTCGCGAAGGCTCAGGAGATAACAGGTCCACTTCGTGCTGAAGTACAGAAAGTCCTCCTCCGATGCCGCTTCGTTTTCGTGGACCAGTCCCACCCATACCTGATCCGGGTCCTGCCTCAGCGAGAATTCGAGCGTGCAGTCCTGCCACGGCCCGGGTCCGGAAACGCAAGACGAACGAGACTGTTCTCCTCCAGCGAGTCGATTCTGAAGGACAATTTGGCAAGACCGGAGAAATGCAAGTCGAGAACCTGCCCGACAACGGGTGTGCCGTCTGCGGTCGTCGCCCACCATCCGACCAGACCGGCGGGCTCGTGCAGCGCTCTGTAGACGTCGTTGATATCGCCGACGATGCCGACCTGGTGCCTTACTCTCGCCACGCTGCCCCCCGAAATCCTCAGCCCGCCGCTCGTATCACGCCGAGAAACGCTTCCCCGTAGCGCTCGAGCTTGGTCTTACCGACGCCGGATATCGCCAATAGTTCCTCCGCGTTCTGCGGCTTGTCCGCCGCCATCTGCCGTAGCGTCGAATCGTGAAAGATGACGTAGGGGGGCACGTCGTTCTCGTCGGCAAGCTGCTTGCGGTGGCTTCGCAGCGCTTCCCACAAGTCGCGGTCCTCTTCCGCGACCGTCTCCGGAACGGCCGCCTTCGGCTTGCTGGCTTTGCGCTTCACGAGCAGATCGCGGCGCAGCGGCAGCTCGACCTCACCGCGTAAGAGCGGCCGGCTCTTCTCGTTGAGTTTGAGCGCACCGTAGCCCCCCGTATCGACGGACAACAGCCCTGGCACGATGAGCTGCCGCAGGATCGACCGCCATTGCTGCTGGTCGAGGTCCCTGCCGATGCCGTAGACGCTGAGATTGGCGTGGCCGTGCTGACGCACTTTCTCATTGTCCTTGCCCAGCAGAACGTCGATGACGTGCACGGCGCCGAAGCGCTGCCCCGTGCGGTATACGGCGGAGAGAATCTTCTGCGCCGCCTCGGTACCGTCGAAGACTTCGGGCGGGGTCAGGCAAACGTCGCAGTTACCGCAGTCTTCCTCCAGCCCGTCGTCGAAGTAACTCAGCAGCGATCGGCGGCGGCAGGTCGTGACCTCGCACCAGCCTAAAAGCGCGTCGAGCTTGACGCGCTCGCGGCGTTTGAACTCCTCGTCAGCCGCCGATTCGTCGGCCATCTGCCGCAGGCGGACGACGTCCTGCAGACCGTAGATCATCCACGCCGTCGCCGGCTGGCCATCGCGGCCGGCGCGGCCGGTCTCCTGATAGTAAGCCTCCATGCTCTTCGGCAGGTCCATATGCGCGACGAAGCGTACGTCGGGTTTGTCGATACCCATGCCGAATGCGACGGTCGCCACGATCACGACGCCGTCATCGCGCAGGAAGCGGCTCTGATGCTCGTTGCGGATCGCGGCGTCGAGGCCGGCGTGATACGGCAGCGCGTCGAATCCCTGGTCGTTGAGCCACTTCGCGGTGTCCTCCGTCTTGCGCCGCGACATGCAGTAGACGATTCCGGGTTCGCCCCGGTGTTCCGACAGAAAGCCCAGAAGCTGACGCCGCGCGTCCACTTTGCTCTGCACCATGTAGCGGATGTTCGGCCGGTCGAACCCGGCGACGAAGCGCTCGGGCTCGTCCAGGGCGAGCCGCTCGACGATCTCCTGGCGGGCCTGAGCCGTTGCGGTCGCGGTCAGGGCCATGCGCGGGACGCCGGGGAAATGCTCCGCCAGTTCGCCGAGCGCGAGGTAGTCCTCCCGAAAATCGTGGCCCCACTGCGAGATACAGTGCGCCTCGTCCACCGCGATCAGCGAGATCCGGCAGGACCGGAGCCGTTCGAGTGTCTGCGCCTGCATGAGCCGCTCGGGGGCGACATACAGCAACTTCAGCGTACCGCCGTGCAGGCGTTCGAACACCTGCCGCTGCTGCCCGCTGCTCAGCGTCGAGTTCAGGTAGGCCGCATCGATCCCGAGCTGCTCGAGCGCGGCAACCTGATCCCGCATGAGCGCGATGAGCGGTGAGACGACGAGCGCAGTGCCGTCGCCGAGCAGCGCCGGGATCTGATAGCACAGGGACTTACCGCCGCCGGTGGGCTGTAGCACGAGCGTATCCCGGCCCTCCATCGCGGCGGCGATAATCGCTTCCTGATGGCCCCGAAAACTCGGGTAGCCGAACACCTCGTTCAGCAGGCTCGTGGCGGTTGCTCGCATCGGGACTAGACTGGCGGCGGCGCCTGGCCCGGCTCGCCCTCTGCAAGCACGGGCTCCGCGACGGCAAGCTGCTGCACGGCCAGCACGGCCTGGGTGCGATTACCGACCCCCATCTTGCGCAGCACCGCGGTCACGTGTGCCTTGATCGTCGCTTCCGAGACGCCGAGGCGGTAGGCGATCTGTTTGTTCAGAAGTCCCTCGCCGAGCATCATCAGGACACGGAACTGATGCGGCGTCAGCGAGCTGAGCCTGGCCGCGACGTCGGCCTCGCCCGCCTCGAGTTCCTCGTCCCCGGCATCCACGCCCTCCGGCAACCACAGCTCCCCGTCCAGCACCGCGGCAATGCCGGCCTCAAGTGTCGCTATCGACGCCGACTTCGGAATGAAGCCGCTCGCGCCGTGCCGCAGCGCACGCCGCATCACGGGCGGGTCTTCGATGGCGGATACGACGATCGTCGGCAGCGACGCATGGTTCTGCCGTATCCAGGCAAGTGCCGAAAACCCGCTGACACCAGGCATGTTGAGATCGAGCAACAGGAGATCCGCCGCCCCGTTCGCCTCCACGACCTGCTGCAGCGATTCGAGGCTGTCCGCCTCGATCACGGCGGCGCCGGGAACGACCTTGTCCACCGCGTGCGTCAGCGCGTCGCGGAATAGCGGGTGGTCGTCGGCGACGATGATCGTGCTGCTGTTCTCTGTCGTCACATTTCGCTCGCATTCGCTTCCGGCACGGGGATCGTCGCCGGAGCGCGGATTCCGATCAAGCCCAATAAATCGACATTAGACCTTCGTCTACTCCGGACCCGGATTCGACCATTGGCTAATGGAAAGCGGCCAGGGCCTGCCAGACCATGGTTTCGACGTTTTTACCTTGGGGGGAAAACCATGCTCAAGACCCGACCCGTGCACTGTGCGGTGCTCGCAGCCGTTACGCTCGCGCTTTCGGGACAGGCCGATGCCGCGACGAATGCAGAACTCGAGGCGCGCATCGCGCAGCTCGAAGCGGCACTGGCCCAGCTGCTTTCGGAGAAGGAAACCAGGGATGCGGCACCGCCCGCGCCGAGACCCGAAGCGAAGTGGCCCACCCCCGAGGACACCGACGGATCCAGCTCGAGCTACAGTTTCGGCGGCTACGTGAAGTTCGATGCGGCCCTGAGCAGCTACAGCGCGGGCGATCTCGCTCCGAGCAGCCCCGGTACGCAGTTCTACATACCGGCAACGATCCCGGTCGGCGGCGCCCCGAGCGAAGGCCCCGACCTGAACACGCAGGCCCGCGAATCCAGAATCAGCTTCAAGAGCAACCACAATCTCGCGAACGGCAAGACGGCGTCGACCTACATCGAGATGGACTTCTTCCTGTCGGGCGACGGCAACGAGCGGATCAGCAACTCCTACAACCCGCGGATGCGGCAGGCGTACATACAGTACGACAAGTGGTTGTTCGGACAGGCCTGGTCCACGTTCCAGGACGTCAGCGCCCTGCCGGAGAACCTCGACTTCATCGGCCCGGCGGAATCCACCGTGTTCCAACGCCAGCCGCAGATCCGCTACACGACGGGGCCCTTCGAGTTTGCGCTCGAAAACCCCGAGACCACGCTCACGCCAAACGGCGGCGGCGCGCGTATCCTGACGGACGACGGCCCGCTCCCCGACATCGCCGCCCGCTACACGCACAAGCTGAACAACGGCTACGTGAAGATCGCCGGCCTCCTCAGAAGCCTCGAGTTCGAGACCGGCGACTCGAGCGACAGCACGGCCGCCTACGGCGTCACCGTATCCGGCAAGCACAACTTCGGCAGCGACGACATTCGCTGGATGGCAACGGTCGGCTCGGGTATCGGCCGCTACCTGGGGCTCAATACCGCGAACGACGGCGTGCTCGATGCCGACGGCAACATCGAGGCGATCGACCAGTTCGGCGCGTTCGCCTCTTACCGGCACTTCTGGAAGGGAAGCTGGCGTTCCAACTTCACGCTCGGCTATCTGTCGAACGACAATCCGATCGACCTGACCGGAACCGGCGTGACGAAGGACGTCTACAGCCTGCACGTCAACCTGATGTTCTCGCCGGTACCGCGAATGACGGTCGGCGGCGAGTACATCTATGCCGAGCGCGAACTCGAGTCCGGCGCGGACGGCGATCTGTCGCGCTTCCTGTTCTCGGCCAAGTACGCGTTCTAGTGGCCTGTAACCGCCGAATCGGTAGTGTCCGGGCGAGGACCAAAAGGTGTCAGACTCCTTTTTGCTTAGAGCAAAAAGGAGTCTGACACCTTTTGGTCCTCGCCCGGGCAGGTACACTCCCGGCATGAACGAGATTCCCGAGATCGAGCGCTTTCTCAGCGCACTGCCGGAGTTCGCGATGCTGTCGGAGGAAGAGCGGCACACGGCCGCCCGGGCGACGACCGTCGCCTACTACCGCACGGGCGCCGACATCCTCGAGATCGGCAAGGTCAACGACGAACTTCAGGTCGTGCGCAGCGGGGCCGTCGAGCTCCGCAACGAGGACGGCGATCTCGTGACGCGGCTAGCCGAGGGCGACTGCTTCGGCTTCCCGTCACTCATGAACCGCGCGCCGGTACGCAATCACTCGGCGGCGATCGAGGACACGCTGATCTATCATCTTGGCGGCGACGCGTTCGCGCGTTTGCGCCGTGACAATACCGAGTTCGACCGCTACTTCATTCGCGCGCTGTCGGACCGACTGAGCAGACAACCCGTCACGACCGCCTTGCGCGGCGCTACCCGCAGCACAGTCGGTCAGCTCCTGACGAGGGCCCCGGTCTGCACGGACGCCGGCGCGAGCATTCGGGAAACCGCGGAACGGATGGTGGACGAGCGCGTCTCCGCGATGCTGATCGGAGACGGCGACGAGATAGACGGCATCGTGACCGACCGCGACATTCGCAGCCGCGTAGTGGCGGCCGGTCGCAGCGCCGACGATCCCGTCAGCGCCATCATGACGCCGCACCCGATCACCGTAGACGCGGATGCACACGCCTACGAGGCAGCGCTGATCATGATGCAAAACGCCATTCATCATCTGCCCGTGATGCGGGACGGCAAGCTGGCCGGCATGATCTCGCGAAGCGACTTCATGCGCCTCGAAACCGAGCATCCGCTGTACCTCGTCAGCGACCTTGGTCGACAGACGAATGCCGAAGGCCTCGCGCAAGTCTGCAAACGATTGCCCGGACTGATAGTGGGTCAGATCGAATCGGACGCCAACGGCGAGCAGCTCGGCAAATTCATCACGACGATCACCGACACCGTCACGCGGCAGCTGTTGAAGATCGGCGAAGCGAAACTCGGCCCGCCGCCGTGTCGCTATGCCTGGGTGGCGCTCGGATCGCAGGGCCGGCAGGAGCAGTCGGCGAAGAGCGATCAGGACAATGCGCTGATCCTGGGCGACGATGCGACCGACGAAGACAGACGCTACTTTCTGGAGCTCGCCGCCATCGTCAACGCAGGACTCGATGCCTGCGGTTACGTCTATTGCCCGGGCGACGTGATGGCAAAGAACCCCGAGTGGTGCCAACCGCTGTCGGTCTGGCGCAGCACCTTCCACCGCTGGATCAGCGTGCCCGAGGAAAAGGCGCTCATGCACGCCAACATATTCTTCGACCTCAGAGCGGTCTACGGCGACGTGGCGCTGGTCGACGAACTCAAGGAGAGCATCCGGACGAGCGCGAGAGACAATACGATCTTCCTCGCGCTGATGACGAAGAACGCGATGAACTTTCAGCCGCCGCTGGGCTTCTTCCGGCAGTTCGTCCTCGAGCGCTCCGGCGAGCATCGCAACACGCTCGATCTGAAGCTTCACGGGATCATGCCGATCGTGGAGATCGCCCGCATCCGCTCGCTGGCCGCCGGCGAGGTTCGTGTCGGCACGCGCAACCGGCTCCGCGCGGCCGCCAGCGCCGGCGAGATCGCGACGGCCGACGCGGCCAACCTGATCGACGCGCTCGACTTCATCGAGCAGCAGCGGCTGATGCTGCAGAGCCGGCAGATGCACGCCGGCCAGCCGCCGGACAACCACCTGGCGCCGGATGAGCTGTCCCCGCTGGTGCGGCAGAACCTCAAAGCCGCGTTCGCGCAGGTCCGGATCAGTCAGGCGGCGCTCGCGAATCGATTTCATCTGGCATGAGACGTCTCGCACTCGATGCACGACGGCGCTTCGCGGCCCGCGACGCGCCGCCCGGTCCCTATGCCCGTCTGCTCGGCGCCTCGCTACCCTCTCCGCGCGCGCGTTTCACGGACGTCGAATACCTGAGTCTCGATATCGAGACCACCGGACTCGACCCGGGCACGGCGGAGATCCTGAGCATCGGTTCCGTGCTCGTCCGCAACAATCGGATCGACCTCAGCACAGCCCGGAGCTGCCTCGTGCGACCCGAATCGGAGGTCGGCAGCAGCGCGTCGGTGCACGGCCTCACCGATACGCTGTGCGGGACCGGCGACGAGCTTGGCGACGTCATTGCCGGGGTCGTGGAGGATCTCGCGGGGCGCGTGCTCGTCGTCCACCATGCGGCGCTCGACAAGACGCTACTAGACCGCGCCTGCCGGGCTGCGTATGGCGGCGCCCTGTACGTACCGGTAGTCGATACGCTGGCGCTGGAATTGAGACGGCGCCGCCGCCGCGAGCAGACCGCGGGCCCGGAGGCGTTCAGGCTCGGCAACCTGCGCAGCGCCTACGGCCTGCCCTACTACGCCGGTCACGATTGCCTCGCGGACGCATTGGCGACCGCCGAACTGCTGCTGGCGATGGTTGCAAAATCCGGGACGGCTGACCGGACGACACTTGGTGAACTCGTCACGCATTGGTAGAACGGCGCTAAAGTCCTTTGCCCGATCGCCGACAAACAAATCATGAACAAGGGAACGCACATCGGCGACACCGTCCGCATTCGCCGTCCGCCGAAAGTCACGACGGACGAACTCGGTCACAACGTCTGGATGAGCGGCGTTGAACCGCTCGAGGACGCACTCGAACTTGAACCGTGCCCGGGTTTCGACCCATACGACACGGCCGCGGGACGTCGCTGGTCCGCTCGTGTGAGGGCAATCCTCGGCACCTGAGCGTCATCCCGAACATACCGCTGCTCTCCACCGGACCGTCGCCGAATGACGACAGTGTTACCGGCGGACCTTCTGTGATTCGTGTCACGGCAATTTTTGTGATGCAGGTCCATGATCCCTCCTGTCGCGGATCCGCCGGAATCCATCCAGGGAGCACTCATGAGCCATCCATACGATATGGGCGAGAAGAAACGGGCCTCGATTCTCGGCCCGACGCTTAAGTTCAAAGGCGAACTCACCGCCAACGAAGACCTCGTCATCCAGGGTCAGATAGAAGGATCGATCAAACACACCTCGAATCTCACGATCGGCAGCGAAGGCAAACTCAAGGCCAGCGTCGAAGCCGATCACGTATCCGTCGAGGGTGAAGTACGTGGCGACATCGAGGGTCAGACCTCGGTCGTCGTCAGAGAAAGCGCCAACGTCGAGGGCAATATATTCAGCCCGACCGTCACGCTGCGCGAAGGCGCCACGTTCAACGGTAAGATCGACATGTCCGGCAAGGCCAGGCCGGAACGGCGCGCGGAAAAGCCCGCCAAGCCCGCGAAAACGGACGAGCCCGTTGCCGCCGACGCTGAGAAAGAAGGCGACGGCGACAAGAAACGCGGTGCGGCGTGAGCCTCTTGAGGAGATTCGGAATGAGTGACACAGAAGTTATGAAGGCCCCGCGCTTCGGTCGTAAAGGCGACAACGAGTCGCTGACGGAATCGCAGGTCATTCAGTTCTCGGACGTGCCGGACTCGGTGCGTCAGTCGCAGGACAGCACCGACGGAGCCGTTTCGGTCATCGGTGAATCGCTGCACTTCAAGGGCGAGCTGTCGGCCGGCGAGGATCTGATCATCGAGGGTACCGTCGAGGGCACGATCAATCAGGGCAAGTGCTGCCTGACGCTGCGCCCGAACGGCAGGATCATCGCCAACGTCAATGCCACGAAGATATTCGTCGAGGGTAACGTCGAAGGCGATCTGCACGCGACGGTCAGCGTTACGGTGCGCAAGTCCGGCGTCGTCGCCGGCAACATCGTCGCACCGACGATAGCCATCGAAGAAGGCGCAACGTTCAACGGCTCCATAGAGATGCGGAATCCCGCGCCGAAGTAGTCGGCTTCTCAAGCGCAAGCAACGAGGCCCGCCACGTGCGGGCCTTTTTTGTTTGCAGTGCCGGACCGCGCGGTAGACACTAGAGCACGCCTCCCTAAACGGTTCTACGGACGCATAGCGCATGCTCGAAAACCTGATCGTCACCGGCCGCATCGTCGACATCATGATTGCCTTCGTGCTCGTCGAGGTCGTGATCCTGCTGCTCGTCCACCGCTACACCGGAACGGGCATCGCTCCCCTGCCCCTGCTGCTCAACGTCGGCGCAGGCGGCAGCCTGATGCTGGCACTGCGCGCGGTGTTCGCGGACGCCGCCTGGTGGCTCGTTGCGGCCTGCCTCGTCGCCTCGCTGGTATTCCACGTCGCCGATCTGATGCAGCGCTGGCGCGGGGCATCCGTTACGTAGCTGCCAGCAAGAAGCCGTCGACGAAGATTGCGGCACCGCTGGCCGTTCCGGGCTCTACCGGGGAAATGCTGCCGGTACTGCGACGGTTTTGAGGCGCTACGTTCGGCCCAAAACGGTCACCGATGGCTGATGGGAA
The DNA here is from genome assembly GCA_028277185.1 of Woeseiaceae bacterium. GTDB lineage: Bacteria > Pseudomonadota > Gammaproteobacteria > Steroidobacterales > Woeseiaceae > UBA1847. The sequence continues at coordinate 225,253 of JANQGQ010000044.1, read as the reverse complement.
CGGCTTCCGTCAAGCCCAGTACTCGCAGCGCAAAAGCGTAATCGTGAGCGCGTTCTTTCAGTCTCTCGAAGCGCGCGGCCGAGCCTGCGTGACCCGCCTCCATGTTCGTCTTCACGAAGAACGGGCCGCCGTCGGCTTCGTCGCGCAGCCGAGCGACCCACTTGGCTGGTTCCCAGTAGGTTACGCGGTAGTCGGTCAGCCCGGCTGTCGCGAGTATGGGGGGATACTCGACGTCGGAACGAATGTTTTCGTAAGGTGAGTACGCTGCGATCGTCTCGTACGCTTCGGGATCATTGATCGGGTCGCCCCACTCAACCCACTCCGGCGGTGTCAGCGGCAGGCTGGCATCCGAGATCGTGTTCAGCACATCGACAAACGGCACTGCGGCGATGACACCCGAGAAAAGATCCGCGCGGAGATTTACGGTCGCGCCAACGAGCAAACCGCCCGCGGAACCGCCATAAATGACGGTTTCGCCCTTTCGACCGTAACCGCGGTTCTGGAGTTCCTCGGCCGATCGAGCAAAGTCCTTGAAGGAATTGGTCTTTTTCTCGTACTTGCCGTCCAGATACCATTGGCGGCCTTTGGCGGAACCACCGCGAATGTGGGCTACCGCGTAGACGACTCCGCGATCGACGAGAGAGAGAATGCTGCTATTGAACCACGCCTCCATCGTAATTCCGTAGCTGCCGTAACCGTAAAGAAGCAGCGGTGCATTACCGTCGATTTTTGTCGTCTTGAGCCGCAGTACCGTAACCGGAATCTCAGCACCGTCGTCGGCCGTGACGAAGAACCGCTCCACAAGGTACAAATCGGGGTTGTGGCCACTCGGTATTTCCTGCGTTTTCCTGAGCACTCGCTCCCGGGATGACATATTGAAGTCAAACGTCTGCTCGGGTGTCGACGGCGACTCGTAGGTGTAGCGAACCGATTCGGCGTCGAATTCGTACCCGGGTTGCAACCCTAAATAGTACGCTTCCTCTTCGAACTCGATTTCGTAAGAGTCCTCCCCATCATAGTCCGAGACTACAATCCGAGGCAGCGCGTCCTTGCGCTCGAGCACGACGATTCGATCCGCGAAGGGCACAAAATTCTCTACGTAGACTCCGGCTCGATGCCCAAGCCATTCCTCCCAGTGATCGCGACCCGGATTGTCGATAGGCGCACGTACGATTTTGAAGTCGACCGCGTCATCTGCATTAGTCCGTATGTAAAAGTAGTCGCCATGATGTCCGACGTAGTACAGCTGGTCTTCGACGCCAGGTGCAATGAGCACGGGTTCAGCTCCAGGCGCAGCATCCGCGCGAACATAGCGATACTCGCTCGTTGTCGCCTTGACCGAGCCGATAAGGATGAATTCTCCACTCTGGCTCTTGTTGACGGTCAGGAACATAGTGTCGTCGGCTTCTTCGTAGACGAGTATGTCGTCCGCCGGGTCCGTTCCGAGGACGTGTTGCTTGATACGTTTGGGCCTTTGATTGTCGTCGCGCTCGACATAATAGAAGGATTCGGAGTCAGCGGCCCATACCGCCGAACCGTCGGTAGATGGAACCGTCTCCTCGAACTCCTCGCCACTGTCAATGATACGAACACGTATGTCGTAGTACTCGGAACCCACGCGATCGACGCCGTAGGCAATCATTTCGTGGTTCGGGCTATGGTTGACCGAAACGACGCGAAAGAACTCTTCCCCTTCTCCTTCGACATCGCCGTCGAAGAGAATTGTCTCGTCGCCACCGTTACGAGTCGTGCGCACGTAGACCGGATACTCGCCTCCCTCACGATATCGCACTGAGTAGGCGTAGGGACCGTCTGGCGTCGGTACCGAGCTATCGTCTTCCTTTATGCGTCCGCGCATTTCGGCAAACAGCGTTTCGCGTAAGGCTTCGAGGTCGCTTGTTGCCGACTCGTAATAGTCGTTCTCGGATGTCAGTTGCTCACGAATGTCCTCGCGGAGCACTGAGGGATCGCGCAACACGCTCTGCCAGTTCTCGTCACGCAGCCATCCGTAATTGTCTACGCGTATCTCACCATGCTGCTCAATCTCGACGGGACGTTTCTCCGCAACCGGAGCGTCGCCAGCGAGTGTTGCAAAAGGACTGGGCGACTCTGCTCTCATATCCGGCTCCAGGGTCTTGTCGCTGGTTTTCTGGCCGCAACCGGCTGAAATCATCACGGTGAAGGTAAGCAACAACAGGGTTCGCAGGCTTTTCCATGGCATAGAACAGATCCTCTGCGGGATTCGCTTCGGTTTGAGAGCCGTGCCGTGTCAGGCCGACACGGCCGGACGGCGGAGACGTTCGCGGGCGCGCGTAATTCGGACCTGGTGGTAGAGCAACACGCTGACGCCGAGCACCGTCGGCATCGCCCAGACGAAGGGATTGAGTGCGTATTCGGGCAGCCAGTTGACCGCGCCGAACGCGAGGAACGCCGTGTAGACGGAAATGCCGGCACCAACCAAACCGCGCGTATGCTGAATCAACCACTCGTTGACCGGCGGATCGCTTAAGAAGATGAAGCGCGTGTTCAGGATCGCCGCGGCCAGCCCGACGACCGCTATTCCCATCATCAGCGGCTGCCCGAGCACGTAACCCTGGATCATGCAGTTGGCCGCCGTGACGAAGGTGAGGAACTGCAGCGCCAGGTTCACCGGATTGCGGTTCGCAACGTGGCGGCGCTTGTTCTGTATGCACAGAAGGCCGTAGTTCGCGAGCATGATCGTCAGGACCGCCAGATACAGCATCATCCAGCCGAACACGCCGCGGATCTGCGCGGCGTCGTCCCAGAACGGGTGCGTTTCGAGCGGCGCGATCAGCGTGCAGGTGCTGATGCCGATCGCGATCGTTCCCGTCACGAGCATCGAGAGCGCGAAGACCTTGCCCCAGCGCTTGTGTGTCCGGCTGCCCTTCCTGCCGACGACCGGCACCCACATCGCCACGAGTCCGATACTCCCGGACACGATGTGCAGGTACACCAGGAAATGGAACAGGTGAACGACCATCGCGACGTTGCTGCGCCCCTCTATAGCAGTGACGGGAACCGTCATCTTATACTAGAACCGGCTGGCATTCCGGCCAGCAGAGGCGACAGCAGAGGAATCCGGATTGGAGAGCAAGGCATCCCATGCGGTAGTCATCGGTAGCGGCTTCGGCGGGCTTGCAGCCGCCATCCGCCTGGGCGCGCGCGGCTATCGCGTAACGATCTGCGAGAAACTCGACAAGCCCGGTGGACGCGCTTACGTTCACGAACAGGACGGCTTCACGTTCGACGCCGGACCGACGATCGTCACCGCACCGTTTCTGCTCGAAGAGCTGTGGGAGCTCTGCGGGCGGCGCATGGCGGACGACATCGATCTGCGCGAGATTTCGCCGTTTTACCGGATTCGGTTCGACGACGGCGAGTACTTCGACTACAGCGGCGACGATGCCGCGATGAAGGCCGAAATCGCGCGCTTCAATCCGGCCGACGTCAAGGGCTACGAGCGCTTCCTCGAGGCCAGCGCGATGCTCTACGACATCGGCTTCGATCAGCTATTGAACGTATCGTTCGACTCACTCGGCAAGATGTTCCGCGTGTTGCCGGAACTCGTCCGCGCCCAGTTCTACCGTTCCGTGTACAGCCTCGTTTCGCGCTACATCGAGCACCCTCGCCTGCGCCAGGTCTTCAGCTTTCACCCGCTCCTCGTGGGCGGCAATCCCTTCGACACGACCGCCGTCTACGCGCTGATCGCCCAGCTCGAGCGCAAGCACGGCGTCCACTTTGCGATGGGCGGTACCGGCAGCCTCGTTACCGGACTCGCCAATCTCGTAGCTGCTCAGGGGAATGAGATCCGGCTCAACGCACCCGTCAGGCAAATCCGCCTTGACGGCAACCGGGCGACCGGCGTCGAGCTGGAATCGGGTGAGACGATCGACGCCGATATCGTCGTGTCGAACGCCGACTCCGCGGCGACCTACCGCTATCTCGTCCCGAACGGCCACGCGCGGCGCTGGAATGCCCGCAAGCTCGGGAAATCGCGGTTCTCGATGAGTCTCTTCGTCTGGTATTTCGGCACGGACCGGCAGTATCCCGACGTGCCGCACCACATGATCATGCTGTCGCCCCGCTACCGGGAACTCCTCGAGGACATTTTCGACAGCAAGAAGCTGGCGGAAGACTTCAGCCTGTACCTGCACCGGCCGACCGCGACCGATCCGGCGCTGGCGCCGCCGGGCTGCGATGCGTTCTACGTATTGTCGCCCGTGCCAAACCTCGACGGCGACATCGACTGGGAAGTCACGGCGGAACGCTACCGGGCCCGAATCGCCGACGCACTCGAAGACTCGGTTCTGCCCGGACTCTCGAAGCACGTCGTCACGTCTCGCCTGCTGACGCCCGTGGACTTTCGCGAGCGGCTGTTCTCCTACAAAGGCGCGGCATTCGGACTGCAGCCGGTACTGCTGCAGACGGCCTGGTTTCGCCCGCACAACCGCAGTGAAGACATCGACGGCCTCTACCTCGTCGGAGCGGGGACACACCCCGGAGCAGGCATGCCCGGCGTCATCTCGAGTGCCAAGGTGCTCGACGAGGTCGTGCCCGACCCGCGTCGGGCCGCCTAGCGTCCTGTCCCGCTAATTCAGGCCTCTTGCAGATCCTCGCGAACGGCTTCCGCCGCGATCTGACCCGATAGCGCCGTCATCGGCACGCCCGGGCCGGGGTGCACACTGCCGCCTGCCAGGTACAGACCGCGGACCCTGGCCCTCGACCCGTGCCGCCGGAACGAACCGAACATGCCGTGCGTCGGCCAACCGTAGATGGCGCCGTCGGTCTCGGGGAAGCGATCGGCGAAATCGTTGGGCGTAAACCTGAGCGATGCGGGACCGTCGAGCGGCAGCTCGAGTCCCGATCCGGTCAGCGTTTGCCGGACGGCGGCTTCTCCGGCCGCGAGATCCTCGGCCGACATGTGGCGCGCGGGAGCGTTGACCAGAACGAACAACCTCTCTTTGCCCTCGATGCGGCGTTCCGACTCGCGATCCTCCGCGCACACGTAAACGGTCGGCCGCGCGTGTATCTCGCCGCGATTGAACAGCGCGTCGAACTCGGCGGGATAGTCGTCACCGAAAAACACCGTGTGGTGGTCGAGCGGGAACCCGCCGACATCGGCGAGCAGACTATAGGTCAGCGCGGACAGCGAGCGCGGCTCGCCGCGACGGGCCCGCACCGCTTGCCTGACGTCCGGGCCGAGCGCGCCGCGGGTCAGAGCGAGCACGTCGCCGTTGAACACGACGCGGTCGGCGGCCGCGAACTCGCCGGTGTCGGTCACGACGCCCGATACCCTTCCGTTCTGCGTTTCGATGCGCGCGATTCCGGTGCCGAAACGGAGTTCCGCGCCGGCACGCGCCGCGACGGCCGCGAGGCTCTCGGCGAGCCGCTGCATGCCCCCGTCGACGTAGAAGACGCCGTCGCGTTCGACGTGCGCAATCAGCGACAGCGTCGCGGGCGCCGCGAAGGGGGACGATCCCGTGTACGTTGCGTAGCGGGCGAAAAGCTGGCGCAGGCGAGGATCCCTGAAGTAACTCCCGAGCTCGGCCCATAGCGTCCGAAACGGGCGCGTGGCATACAGCCGCGGCAGCCCGGCGAGACCGAAGGCCAGGCTGAGCGCCAGCGGTCCGGGCTTCTCGCGCTGCATGAAAGTCTCGCTGAGCGTATCGAAGATCTGCTCGGTGGCCGTCGCAAACCGGCGATAGCCGTTTGCCTCCCCGGGGCCGGCGAACGCCTCGATCGCGGCAGCCGAGGCGTCGACATCCGGAAACAGGTCGAGCTGACTGCCGTCGAACCAACGATGCCGCGCGAGCGTCGGCGCGGGGTTGAGCGTCAGCTCGTCGGCGAGGGCGGTACCGGCCCGGGCATAAAGGCGTTCGAACACCCAGCGCATCGTGAAGACCGTCGGCCCCGAGTCAACGGGAGTGCCGCCGGGATGGAGTTCGCGCATCTTGCCGCCCGGCACGGAAGCTCTCTCGAACAAGGTCACGTCGAGCCCGGAAGCAGCGAGATCGACGGCCGCGGCCAGCCCCCCGATGCCGGCGCCAACGATGACAACCGGAGGCCGGGAGCTCACGCCGGCCGCTCCCGGCGGCGGACGCGGACGACGATATCCTCGGCGGGCCGGGTCGTGAGCCGCGCCACGGGCCGAACGCGGCCGGGAGCCTCGACCGAGAAGTCGTAGCGCCGCGCAAGCCGCGCAAGGATCAGGCCGCTTTCGATCGTCGCGAATGCCGCGCCGATGCAGACGCGCGGCCCCAGCCCGAAGGACATCAGAACGCCAGTGTCGTCGCCGCCGCCGTCGGCGTCGAAACGTTCGGGACGGAAACGATCGGGCTCCGACCACAACAGCGCATTGCGATGCGCCGTCCAGGGCGACACCATGATCATGGCGCCTTTCTTCACGTTGAACCTGCCGATCCGGGTCTTTTCCGCGGCGACGCGCGGAATGAACGTTATCGGCGGATACAGCCGCAAGGTTTCCCGGAACACGTTGCGCACGTAGCTCAGGCGCTTGACGTCCTGAATGGTCACCGGACCGTCGCCGACGACGGCTTCGACTTCCGCACGCAGCGCGGCCAGCACGTCCGGGCGCTGACTCAGGACGTAGAACACCCAGGTCAGTACGCTGGCGGTCGTCTCGTGACCCGCGAGAAAAAACACGCCGAGCTGGTCGATCAACTCCTCGCGGCTGAAGCCCGCGCCGGTCTCGGCGTCCCGCGCCGCGATGACGGCCGCCACGATGTCGTCGCTCTGCCGGGCGTCGTCCGCAAGCCGGGGATCGACCATCGCGCCGATGAGTCCGCGGATGCGCGTGCAGGCTGCCAGAACAGCGTCGGGCTGCTTAACGTCCGCCCAGGGCTTGCCGAATATGAGCTGCCAGAGGTCCACGCTGGCGACGCTCTGCTCGAACTCGGTGAACGAGTCGCACACCTCGCGCGCGACCTCGGATTCCAGCGAGCGCGAGAAGATCGTCCGGCAGATCACGTCGGCGGTGAGTTCGCTCATCGCGTGGTCCAGCGAGAAGGCGGCGCCGGATTCCGCGCGCCGGTCGAGTTCGGCTTCGTAGTCGTCCACGGCGGCGCCCATCGACGCGAAGGCGGTACTGATCCTCAGTTGAGAGAAGGCCGGATCGATCATGGCGCGCTGACGGCGCCAGCGTTCGCCGCTCGACACGAAGATCGAATCGCCGACCAGCGGCGCGAGAGCTCCGACCATCAGGTCGTTCTTCGGGAAGATCTCCAGCGGGTCGGTGAGAATATCGCGCGCGATCGCCGGATCGTTGACGAGCAGAATGGAACGCCGGGAGTAGCCGAGATACGTATAGGGTTTGACGTAGGCGTCGATCGGCACGAGGCTCAGGAGATCGCCGTCGCCCTGACGGATGACACGGAGGAGAGAGCGTATGGGCGTTCTGGGCTCCGGCGCCGGCGGGCGGTACAGACCCGGCATCGCTCTCCCCTGTCGTTGGTCGTTCCAACGCGCATTATACGCGTATCGGCGCCAGGCCAGCGAAGCGCGTATCATGCCGCATTGATTTTGCTGCAAGTAGCAACACGATGCCGGCACGCTGTGTCGTCCTGACACTGGGGAGGTTGCCCGTCGCACTCGACCTCGCCCGCAGTTTCGCCGGTCTCGGCTACCGGGTCGTCGTCGCCGAACCGCTTTCGATGCATCTGTGCGGGATGTCGCGCGCCGTCGCCCGCAGCGTCCGCGTAAGCGACCCGCAGCAGGATGCCGACGCGTATCTCGACGATCTGGAGCGCGTCGTCCGCGACGAAGGCGCTGAACTCGTCGTCCCGGTATCCGAGGAGACGCCGCGGGTCGCCGCGCTCAAGGCACGGCTACCGGAAGACATCCGGGTGTTCAGCGCGACGCAGGACGAGGTACTCGCTCTGCACGACAAATACCGGTTTGCCGAAACGGCGCGGCGCCTTGGTCTCGACGCACCGGCAAGCCGGCTGCCCGACGCCGCGGACGAGCTGGACGCGGCTGACGGCTACGTCATCAAGCCGCGCTACTCCTGCTCGGGCCGCGACGTTCGCGTTCAGGAGAAGCCGACCGGCGCACGCAGCGGCGAGTTCGTGCAGGCGCGGGTCGTCGGCGAGGAAGTGTCCGGCTTCGCCATTGCGCTCGACGGCCGGGTACTCGTCTGCTCGACGTATCGCGCGGCCGTGACCTCCGGCAGTGTCGCGGTCTGCTTCGACGGCACGGAACCGGTGCCGGCTGCCGAGCGCTGGATACAGGCTTTCGTCGCGGCCACGGGCCATACCGGCTTTGTCGCCTTCGACTTCATCGTCGACGACGCGGGGCGCTGCTGGGCGCTCGAGTGCAATCCGCGCGCAACGAGCGGCCTGCATTTCGTCGCGGAGTCGGACCTCGCAAAGCTCATCACCGGTGCGGCCGACTCCGCGACGGCAAAGCGCGGCAAACTCACCGAGTCCTGGTCGTGCTTCACGGCGCTGCTCGGCAGCCTGCCGGACCGCCGGCGCTTCGGGCGGATTCTCGAGGAACTCCGGCATGCGCGCGACGTGAGCTGGCGGGCGTCCGACCCCTGGCCCTTTTTGCTGATGCCCATCAATACGGCGCCGCTTCTGGCGCGCGCGTTGCTGGCGCGCGAGACGGTCGCCGCCGTCGCCATGCGCGACCTCGAGTGGCGCGAAGCGCCTTCGGCTCTGTCATGAGCGCTACGAGAATCGAACACCACGAGAGGCCGACGCCTGAGCTCATACGGCTGCTCGAGCAGGTCCCCTTCGGCGACAGCGGGCTCCGCTACCGGCGACGTAACGTCGCTCAGGCACTCGGGAGCCTGAACGAAGCCAGCTACTTCTCGCTCTACGACGACGACCGGCTGCGCGCTGCCTACGCGCTCCTGCCGGGACGCGCCACGCTCGGCGGCGTGCGGGTCGCGTCGTACTACCGGGCTCTGCTTGCGGTCGACCCTGACGTGCAGCGACGAGGCTACGGGCGGCAGATCGTCGGGGCGGCCTTCGACGCGATCGCCGAACGCCACCGGGAACCGACGCTTGCCTGGGGCCTCATCGAACGCCACAACCACGCCTCGCGCGGGCTGCTAGAGTCCATGGGTGCCGTCCCGGCCGGCTCCGTCCATACGTTCCTGGTGTATCGCCAGTGGCCGCGCAGCGCGGCCGGCTTAAGGGAGCTGGACGGACAGGCACTCAAGGCCTACGCCGAAGCGCTGGACGCGACGAACAGCGGCCGGGGACTCGTGGTCCGGGCGCCGACGGGCCTGCCGGCATACGGGCTGTTTGTCGGCAATACCCTGGCCGCCGCCGCGCGAATCGGCAGTACCGTGCTCGACCTCGGACCGGGCGACGCCGTCGCGCGGCTGCTGCATCGCTACGCTTACTCACGCTTCGGTGCAATCGGCCGCCGCTACAACCGCCGCGCCTTCACCTACACGACGATACACGATCCGCTGATCGTTCCGCAGTACGCCGATCGCTGGAAGCCGTTCTTAAGCGCCGTGCTCGCCCGGACGGGCACGCACATGGCGTCGTTTACCCTGGACCCGGCCAGCGATGCCAATACGCTACTGGACGCTGCGGGCTTGTTCGGCCGCTTCGCAAAGCGGTCCAGAAAGGAACTCCTGCTCTACACCAGAGCATGGCATGTCGACGGCGACTTACTCGGCCGGCTCGGCAAAGGCCCGTTCGAAGGCGGCCCGGCCATGTAGAACCACGGCGCCGCGACACGCTCGTGGAAGGTGCCGCACCGGCCGCCCCGTCGGGGAGATGGAAGGCGGCCGGTACGAAGCAGGTGTGGACTTCCTACCTACCCGCCAGCGACGGATAGTCCGACACCGCATCTGCTCCGCCAAGCGGCTTATTAACTCCCTGGTGACAGGTCGCGCAATACGCCTTGGGCGCGTCGCCCTCGTGCGGTCCGAGGCGGTTGTCCGGATACTCCGGCTTCAACGGAATCAGGTAGTTCGCATTGAGGTCGCGCACCATGTTGAGCCCATGATGCGCGGTCGTGCGCGTCGGCGGGCTCTGCTCCCAATTCGAGAAGTCGCGCGTATTGTGGCAATACGTGCAATTGACGCCGAGCGCCTGGGACCAGTTCGTCATGAGCCCAAAGGTGTACTCGGCATCCTTGATCGAGAGACCCAGTTCCCCACTGGAGAACATCTCGTCCTCCAGCCGGATCGACTGATTGCCCACGGGATCTTTCAGGAACATCGTGTAGGTGTCGGACGGCAGGCTCGTGTAGCCGACGCCGACGTCCGGCATGTTCTGGCCGTCACGCCAGCCGACGAAGTGCTTGTTGCCGAAAGCGGAGTCGCCCGCGGAGAACCAGATGTACTCCGGAACGTTTTGGCCGGCGTGGCAGGTATAGCAGTTGACGCCGTTTTCGCCGACGTGATCCGACCAGTTCTCGTTGATGTGCTGCGTCATCTGAATCATGCGCCGCGATACGACCTTCGTGTAGACGTCGTCGCTCGCGAGGTCGGCCGGATTGTGGCAGTAGTTACAGCCCTGCTCCGGCGAAACCCATGCCGTGATCGCGGTCATGAGGCGCGTGAATTCGGCCACCGACAGATCGCCCAGCACCTGCACGTTCTGATAGACGTCACCCGCCCTCGGGCCGCCGGCACCCGCCGGCGGCAGCGCCGCGGGGTAGCCAAGCTCGGGCTCGGGCAGACGCGGATTCGCGACATCCACCATGGCGGTGCCACGGAAACCGGTCTGCGTCGTTTCGATGGGTGGCCGCTCGCACGCCGTAAAGAGCACCGCAACTGAGCAGAGCGCAATGACTTTGGTTTTCGTGCTTAACATCGTATAGCTCCTTACGGCGAGGCTGCCGGATCGCCCGTCGTGGACTGATCGGGATAGACCGGCACGAAGCCGTGTTCGAGGCCCCACTGATACCAGTTGTCGACGACGGTCCCCGTGAGCAGGATACCGATGCCGCCGGTCAGCGTCGTGAGTACCGCGAACCACCAGGCCCAGCGATGGATCGACTCGAAGGTCGCGTTGAAGCCCATCGTCCAGCGCCAGAACAGGCCGCCACGCTCGGCTGCCGTACCACGATCGACGATCTGCTCGATCTCGCGGTGCGCGCCGTAGTTACCGGCGGCGAGGATCGTTGCCCCGTGCATCGCAAAGATCAGCACCGACCCGTAGAGGAAGGTGATCGACAGCATGTGGAACGGGTTGTACAGCAGGTTGCCGTAACGCAGCGAGAACGCCGTGGTCCAGTCGAGGTGCGGGAAGATTCCGAACGGTACCGCTTCGCTCCAGCTGCCCATCAGGACCGGGCGGATGAAGCCGAGTACCAGGTACAGCCAGATCGCCGAGGCGAAAGCCCAGGCAACGTGCGTTCCCATACCGAGCACCACGGCGCGGCGGTACATCCGTACCCACCACAGACAGATGGACAGCGTGAGGAAGGCGCCGGCGAGGAGCCACCAGCCGCCTTCGTTCAGCGGCGGTATTCTCAGGCCCCACTCGGGTCCGGGCGGTTCCAGTGCAAGCCACGGCAGCAGCCGGATGAACTCGACGGGATCCCAGCCGACCGAAGCCCACATGTTGAGGCCGATGATCTCGAACGCCGCGATGCCGAAGATCAGCGAAAGCAGTCCGGTCGTCCCGAGATAGGTCGGTCCGATCTGCGCTTCGCCAAACCTTCCGATCAGGCGGTTGAAGCCGGCCTTGCCGCGCTCCCAGATGCCGCCCTCCGGAAGGGGCACACCCATGTCCGGTTCGCCGTGAACCTGGACACGATTAAAAATGTTCTGATAAGTCGCCATGACGTCCCCTTAGCTCCAGATGGGCAGCGACAGCCACCAGTTCCACCATTCGGGCCAGCCCCGGGTCCAGAACGGGCCGCTGATGATGATGCAGATCGCGCTCCAGAACCCCGCGTTCAACGCCAGGAACAGGCCCAGGCGGTGAATTCCGAGTGAGCCGATCGAATAGCCGATCGAATCGCGGAAGAACGCGTTCTCGTGGTAGTTCGTTTTGACCGTATCGCCCTTCCTGTGAGGGTTGGTCGCCGACAGAATCGCACCGCCGTGCAATCCAAGCGCCAGAACCGTCGTGAAGAAGAAGGTGACGGCGATCATATGCGCCGGGTTGTAGTGGAAGTGCAGATACTGATAGCCCGTGTTCGATACCCAGTCGAGGTGACTCATGATGCCGTAAGGGAAACCGTGTCCCCAGGCGCCCATGAGCAGCGGGCGAATGATCACGAGGCTGATGTACGCAAACACGGCCACGCCGAAGGCTATGGGCACGTGATAGAGCATGCCCAGCTTGCGGCTGATCTCAGCCTGCCTGAGCGCCCATGAGACGAACGCGCCGGTCGCGCAGATCGTGATGAGCTGCCACAGGCCGCCCTCGTGGATCGGCGCGAAACCCAGTCCGTAACTGATATCCGGCGGCGCGATGTTGATCTGCCAGATGTTCCAGGTCGGACCGGTTGCAATTCCGTAGAAGATGAGTGCGGTTCCGAGCAGTGCGAAAAACGCCGTCGTCACGCCGAAGAAACCCACGTAGAACGGCCCGACCCAGAAGTCGAACAGGTCGCCGCCGATCAGCGTTCCGCCCCGCACCCGATATTTTTTTTCAAAGCTCAGCATGGACATGTCGATACCTCAAATGCCGTAAATTCGCTTCGCCGATTCTGGGCGTCGCGGGAGCGTCCTCCCGCTCGACCCGGAACCGGCGAAGCCGGCTAGCGCTTCGCTATTGCGTACCAGCGACCAGGACTTCTTCGTCTTTGGTCTGCTGGATCGCAGCCGTTGCCCCAGGGGGCGGTTCGGACAGCCAGCTGCCGTAGCGCGGCGTGCTGAGCTGTACAAAGTGATTGACCAGCACCATGAAAAACGCAAATGCAAGCACTGCGACCAATCCACGGCGCGGATCTACCATTAGCCAAATTCTCCACATAGCCAGGTACTCCTTTTACAAATGAAACTGAAACGCTGCTCTAGAACCAGGGACGCCACATCCAGATCAGGATGTGTGCCACCAGCGTCAGAGCGACAAAGCCCAGCGTTCCCTGCATGAAGTACTTGTGGAACTCTTTGGCCTCCCTTGATGTAAGACCTGAAGCAGATCTTTTTTCGTCAGACATGGTTTTTTTCTCCTCAACACAAAGTCGACTTGGTTGTGGTTACCGCGAAACCCTCACGGCCGGGGTTGCCCATGTGGCCGAAACCGCACGGACAAATCCTGTTTATTGCGAAAACACGGTGCCGGCGATCGTGGCCGAAATGCTCGATGCTTCCTCGATCGCGGAGCCATAGCCGCTCTTGCCGCCGGCGGACCAGGGTCTCCAGCGCCAGCCGGACAACCGCGCGACGATCGCCACGGGCAGCAGCACTGCAAAACACACCATCCACACGAAGCGGCACGACCAGATTTCGTCTTTCCTCAAGCCGTGCGTAAGCCGGTTTTCCATCTTCAACGTCCTTCCTCCACCAACGTGGTTGTTTTGCGGGACCGTCGCTCAGACTCTGCCTTGAAGCGCGTTCCTCTTGTTATCCGCGATCAGGCCGCAGCCTGATCGCCGGTACCGTCGCCAACGACAGCCCGTACTATGTCCAGCGAGACCTCCGCGAGGCCTTCGTTGCGTGCCTTAAGCTCGATCGCGTCGCGTAGTTGACGCGCCGCCGAAATCCGAATCAGGACGGGCTTTTCCGCGACGACTGCGTCTAGCGCTTCCTGTGCATCCGCGTGCCAGCGCAGCTCCTTCTCGAGGCTTGCCGGCGTGCTTTCGACGTTGTCGAGCTGCGTACCCAGCGGCAGGATGTGGAACAGCGCGTCGAACAGCGCGTTGCATACTTCCTGCACGACGTAGGTCGCGCCGCCGTAGCCCATGAACGGCGTTCCCGAGTGGCGCCGGATGATCGACCCCGGAAACGACGCCGGAATGTACTGCGCGGGCGAGCCGCTCTCGGACAGGTACATGCGTTCGTTGTAGCTGCCGAAGACGACGAGCGGGCTGTGCTCCTTGAGCGCGGCGCGCACGCCTTCGTTGTCCGTCTTCTGTCCCGGCCGGCGCCGTACGACGACCGGACACGGCATGCCGAGATCGTTCTCGAGGAACAGCTTGAGTCCGCGTGCGTAGGTTTCGCCGGCGACGATCGCCACGTTCGCGGTGCCGAAGAAATCCTGCGTTACCGAGCGCCAGAGATCCCACAGCGGCTTTATCGTCGTGTGCTTCTCACGCTCGATGAACGGCTCGGGATCGAGACCGAGCAGCTCGCCGAGCTCGGTCAGGAACAGCGTCGTGCTCGACAGGCCGATTGGTGCCTGCAGATACGGCCGGTCGAGCGCCTCGCAGAGAATCCGTCCGAACTCGCGGTACATGCAGATATTGACGTCCGCATTGGCAAGCTTCGGCACGTCCTTGAGGTCGGACCCGAGCGGGAACACCATATTGATTTCGGCGCCGATGCCTTCGACGAGCCGGCGTATCTCGGCGAGGTCCGACGGCATGTTGAACGTGCCGTAGGCCGGCCCGATGATGTTGACGCGCGGCTTCTCGCCTTCTTTTCGCTCGGGCCGCGGCTTGACCTTGCCTTTCTTGGGTCCGTACTCAGTCCAGAGCCAGTACATGGCGCGGTCGGCGCTCTGCCACTGATCCTCGTCGATAGTCCGCGGCAGGAAGCGCTTGATGCGCGTGCCCTCGGGCGTAACGCCGCCGCCGATCATCTCGGCGATCGAGCCGGTCACGACGACGCTGGGCATCGACGGATCGAGCGTCTCGTGGGCGCGCTTCATCGCTTCTTCGGTACCGGTCTGTCCGAGCTCTTCCTCGGCGAGGCCGGTCACGACGATCGGCAGTTCGTGCGGTGGCAGCGCGTCGGTGTAGTGGAGTACCGACGTCACCGGCAGGTTCTCGCAACCGACCGGCCCGTCGATGATCACCTGCATGCCCTTGATGGCAGTGAACACATAGACGCTGCCCCAGTAGCCGCCGGCGCGATCGTGATCGAGAACGAGCATCAGCCGTTGCCTCCGGAGCTTGCCGCAAGCGGTGCGTTGGTGTCCTGCCAGACTCCGGCATTCGAGCCGGTTCCGACCCCCTCGAAAAAGTCACGCATTGCGTCGAAGCGTTCTTTCTGCTGCATCGCCGCGTTGATCACCTGAGCGAGCGATCCCGGTCCCGGGACACCCATGAGCGGCCGCGCGGAAATCAGATTCGTGAAGTACAGCGACGGCGTCGAGGATTCCTTGGCCTTCTGCACGACCGGCGTCGTGCCGATCGCGAGGTCCGGCTCATACTCCGCCATCGCGGCGAGATCTTCCTCGAGCGACGCGCGGTAGTTCACGGCAACGCCTTTCTCCTCCAACCACTCGCGATCCGGGTCGGACCACGGCGTCCGCGGACACGCGGTCCCGACGTAGCGGACATCCGCGCCGCTCTCCACGAGCATCCTGGCGACGAGCAGCTCCGAGCCCTCGTAGCCGGACAGCGTGATGCGGCCCTTGATCGGCGAGCCCGCCACGGCGCCCGCGATGATCGGCAGCACTTTGTTCTTCGCCTTGTCGACGATGGGCTTGCTCACGTTTGCGGCTTCGCCGATGGCGTCGAGCCACGCCGCGGTGCCGTCATGGCCAACCGGCGCGGAACCGACGATCGTGCGCCCGGCACGCTCGAACTGCCGAATCGAAGCCGTGTAGAACGGATGGATCGCGGCAGCCACCGGGCTGTTCAGTGCGGCGTAAAGCTCCCGCCATTCGCGCGTGGGCACCACCGGTCCCGCGGCAAGGCCAAGCGGTTCGAGGAGCTGACCGATACTGACCGGATCAGCCGGGAACATCTCCCCGAGCAGCGCCACGGTCGGCAGGTCCTTGCGATCTCGCGGCGCGCGAACCGGGCCGGCCTCGGCCTCCGTCCGCGCATACTCGAGCATCGCGCCGGCGAGGATGTCCTTGGCCTCGGCGTGTGTCGGCACGCCGAAACCCGGAACGTCGATACCGATGATGCGGACGCCGTCGATGACTTTGGGCAGCATCTTGAGCGGCACGCCCGATGCGGTCGGCACACACAGATTGGTAACGACGATCGCATCGTACTTCTCAGGATCGGCCATCTCGTGAACGGCGTCCCGGATGTCCTCGTAGAGTTTGCCGGTGACCAGCGTTTCCGAGTTGAACGGCACGTAGCCGACCGAACGGCGCGCGCCGTAGAAGTGCGATGTGAACGTGAGGCCGTACACGCAGCAGGCCGAGCCCGACAAAATCGTCGCCGTGCGCCGCATCCTCAAGCCCACGCGCAGCGAGCCGAAGGCCGGACACATGCTCTGCGGCTGATCGTGCGGGCCTTGCGGATAGTCCTTCGCGTAGCGTTCGAGCACCTCGCCTTTGCCGGCCTCGATCGCGGCTTTCTTCAGCTCATCGCGCGAGTTGCAAACGCCGGCCGTCTCGCCCGGCGGCGCCGCCGAGAGCGCGTCGCTCTCCATGGTGTTCTTGTCCCCTGTTGCCATCTTTGTCGTTATCGTCGTCGGTCGTTGTCGTTTTGGGCGACGCCTCCCCAGGCGCAGGCCCCCTCTCTATGCGTCGTCGTAAACAACCTCCAGCGAGGGTTTTTCGACATACGCCTTGCCGGCCATGTCGGCAGCGGTTGCCGGAATCAGCGCCGCTCCCGAACCGTCGTCTTCGCTATCGAACAGGGCGAGCAGGCCTTCCTGATCCAGCGGCGTCGGCAGCAGCGGCGGCGCCTCCGCGACGCCCGTCCCCAGCTGCTCGAACAGCGGCGCCCACTGCCCGCCCGGAATGCCGACGATTTCGTAGTTCGCGCTCTTGCGCCGGATATCGTCGTCGGCCGGTATGGCGGACAGCACGGGAATGCCGACACTCTCGGCGAAGCGCTGCGCTTCCCCGGTGCCGTCGTCTTTGTTGATAACCATGCCCGCGACGCCGACGTTGCCGCCGAGCTTGCGGAAGTACTGCACGGCGGAGCACACGTTGTTCGCGACGTACAGCGACTGCAGATCGTTGGAGCCGACGACGATGACTTTCTGGCACATGTCGCGGGCGATCGGCAGACCGAAACCGCCGCAGACCACGTCGCCGAGAAAATCGAGCAGCACATAGTCGAAGTCCCAGTCGTGGAAGCCGAGCTTCTCCAGCAGTTCGAAGCCGTGAATGATGCCGCGACCTCCGCAGCCCCGGCCCACCTCCGGGCCGCCGAGTTCCATCGCGAACACGCCGTCACGTTTGAAGCAGACGTCGCCGATTTCGACTTCCTCGCCGGATGCCTTCTTCTTCGACGAAGTCTCGATGATCGTTGGGCAGCTGCGGCCGCCGAACAGCAGCGAGGTCGTATCGCTCTTGGGGTCGCAGCCGATCAGCAACACTTTCTTGCCCTGCTGCGCCATCATGTACGACAGGTTCGACAGCGTGAAACTCTTGCCGATGCCGCCTTTGCCGTAAATGGCGATGACCTGCGTTTCCTTCGCAGGCTCGCCGCTCGGTACGGGATCGGGTTCGATCGCCGCTTCTTCACGCAGGCGGTCGCGCTGCTGTATCTGTGCGTCGACGCGGTGTTCTTGTGGCTTTGCTCGGTCGAGCATCTCAGGCATTCCTCCAGTCAAGTACCATCTTCAGGCAGTCGGGATCGGTGAACGCAAGCGGATAGGCCCTGGCGGCCGCGGAGGCCGGCAGGCGATGACTTATCAGTCCGCCGAGATCGAGCGCCCCGCTCTCGATCAGGGCTTTGACGCTCGAGAGATCGTCGGCAGTGAACTCCGCCACGACGCGCATTCGCGCTTCGCGCATGAAGGCGGGCGGAAACGTCAGCGACAGAGGCTTCGAATAGAAGCCGGCGAGGACGATTTCGCCGCCGTGCGCGAGGCGCGCGACGAGCGTGTCGAGAATCCCGGAATCCCCGCTTGCATCGAGAATCCGGCGATAGTCGTGTTTCGTATCCGTATCCGGGGCGACGACCGAATAGTCGTAGTCGCCCGCGGCCCGGCGTGCATTCGTTTCCCATACGACCGGCGCGCGGTCGCCCAGCGCTACCGCAAGCCGTGCGATCAGCCGGCCCAGCACTCCATGGCCGATGATCAGGTCGGGTAGCGCGAGATCCTTGCCGTCGTGGACGCAGTGATGCGCCGTGGCGGCCAGCGACAGCAGAATCGCGTCTTCGTTGAGCGCGGCGGAGACCGGCAGAAGCTTGCTTTCCTCGACGACCAGCCGCGACGCCGCGCCGCCGAAGAGCCCGCGGATCTCGCCGAAGCATCGCGCGCCCGTGACGAACACACGATCGCCGACGGCAGCTCTGCTTACGCCGTCGCCGCAGGCGCTCACGCGACCGACGGTTTCGTAGCCGGGCACGAGTGGATACCCCATCCCCGGAAACGCCGGCATCCGGCCGTCATAGAGAAGCTTTTCGGTGCCCGTGCTGATCCCGGTCCATTCGACTTCGACGAGCGCTTCGCCGGGGCCCGGGAGCGGGATGTCGATCTCCGTGAGCTCGAGTTCACCGGGTTCGCGAAACACGACGGCCTCTGCCACTACGGATTCGTGACGATCGACGGAAATGGGCTGTAAAGACATGAGTGTCAGTTTACCCTGACTAATCAACTTGTCAATATATATTTACACTATCGCCTCAGCGACTCGCAAGCAGTATTGACGCGATGGTCGGCACGCTGGTCCGGCGGCGCCGGACGCGGCGAAAACCGGCCTCCCGGGCCAGCCGGGCAAGAGCTGCCGGGGTCCGCGGCTTGCCCGAACCCATCGCCAGCAGGTACACGTTGAAGTAAGCGCTGACGAGCCGCCCGGCGCGGCTGTCGCCGGCCATCGGTTCGGCGATCAGCAGCGTCCCGCCCGGGCGTAGCGCGCGATGTGCGGCACGAAGCAGCTCGAGCGACCGTTCGTCACCGTGATCGTGCAGAATGCGGACCAGCGACACGACGCCGAAGCCGTCCGGCAGAAAGTCGGCGGTCGCATCGGCGCCGAACACGTCGACCCGCCGCTCGAGACCGGCCTCGAGGACCCGGGCACGGGCGATGTCGGCAACTTGCGGCAAGTCGACGATGCTGACGTCGAGCCGCGGCCACCGCCGCGCCGCGGCCAGCGCGAACGCCCCGGCACCGCCGCCGATGTCGAGCAGCGTGCGGACGCCGCGCAATGAGAACGAGGTCAGGATCTGCTCCGCGACCATCGCCTGCGACACCGCCATCAGCTGGCTGTAGTCGCCGACGGCGCGCGCGTCCAGGTCAGAAGCACCCGGATCGCCGGCGTATGCCCATAACTCCCCCATGCGCGTCCTGTCGAGCTTGCCGCCAAACAGTGCGTCGGGCCGGCGCAGGTCCTCGTAGAGCAAAGCGTGATGACGGATCATGGCGATCACGCCGGGATTGTCGTTCAGGGCCGCGCCGAGGCGCCCCAGCGCAATGCGCCCGGACGGGCGCCACTCGAGCAGTTCGAGCGCGGCCGCCGCGGCGAACAGGCGCTCGCCTGCCTCCTGGTCGAGATCGAGCTCCGCCTGCAGGCTGCCGCTGTCGACCGGACCGTCCGCGAGGCGACCGAACAGCTCGAGACGCACGCAGGCGAGGAGCACCTGGCTGTGGATGAAGCCGCTGCACAGCTGGAACAGCTCATTCGCCTGGTGGCTGGCAAGTAGCTGAATCAGAGGAATTTTTTGCGCGCTGTCGCGAAACCGCGCGTTACCGACGAGGCGGTTTCTCAAGTCTTTGACGGCGAGATCGACCATGGGCGGCTTAAGCCCCGCCGGCGGCGCTCACGCGGCGCGCCGCGCGCTCAATGCACTGCTGAGCAGGCGCTCGGCTTCCTTCCCGATCATGCGCCGCAAGCCCGCTTTGCCCGGACAGTCGGGCACGGCCGCAACGGCTGCGTCGATGTTCTCGCGGAGGCGACGGCTGGCGCCCTTTATGCCGAGTTCGCGCACGGCGCTCGGACGATCGAGCCGGTCGTCCTGGCCGACCGGTTTGCCGATCAGCTCGGGATCGCCGACGCAGTCCATGAGGTCGTCGGCGATCTGGTACGCGGAGCCGATGACTTCGCCGAGCACGCCCCAGGCTTCGTTATGCGCTCCCGCGGCCGCGGCGCCGGCGAGGCTTGCCGCCCGGAACAGTACGCCGGTCTTGGCGCGCTGGTAGTCCTCGAGCGGCACGGACGGCTCGCATTCCCAGGCCTGCCCCGCAACGATGCCGTTCGGTGCGCCGACCGCGTCGCTCACGATGGCCAGCAGCTGCGCCGAACGGACCGGGGCGACCGCGGCCGATCTCGCGAGAACCTGAAACGCCAGCACGATCAACGCATCGCCGCACATGAGCGCCAGTGGTTCACCGAAAGCGGCGTGAACGGAGGGTTTGCCCCGGCGCATGGGGGCGTCGTCGAAACAGGGCATGTCGTCGTGAACGAGCGACGCGCAATGCAATAGTTCGAGGCTTGCCAGCGCCGTGTCGACGAGTTGAGCGTTCGGCGTGCCATGCGCGGACGCCACCGCGAGGCACAGCCTCGGGCGGATGCGGTGACCGCCGGGGAACACCGCGTAGCGCATCGCATCGGCCAGCCCCTGAGGGCTCCCCGGGCCCGTCGCAAGCCCCATTGCAGCCTCGAGCGCGGCTTCGATTCTGGCGTTTGCGTCCATGACCGCCACCTGAGCGTTACCAAAAATTGTCAAGTTTGTTTGTCAAACAGGACTGTCAAACAGGGTAGACAGTCGGTACAGTCACGTCAACTGCCCCCCCGGGTCTCCGAGCGCCGCCTTTGTCCGAGTTCGCCTTCGATGCCGCCGTACCCCAGTCCGGCTACCGCTGGTGGTATCTGGACGGCGTCAGCACTGACGGCCGCTTTGGGCTCGTCATCATCGCGTTCGTGGGCTCGGTGTTTTCGCCCTATTACTTCCGGGCCCGGCAGCGGGGGCCCGTCGATCCGGAAGACCATTGCGCGATCAACGTCTGCCTCTACCGGCCCGGAGGCGACCGCTGGGCCATGACGGAACGCTCGGCTCGGGCGCTTAAGCGCTCCGCCCGGTCCTTCGCGGTCGGCCGGAGCATGCTCGACTGGGACGGGACTCGCCTCACTGCCGAGGTCCATGCGCGCACCGCGCCCTTCTTCAGACCTCTCGAGGGACGTGTCACGCTGACGCCGACGGCACTCAATGCCGACGGCTTCGACCTCGACGGACAGGGCCGGCACCGGTGGCAACCGCTGGCGCCGGTAGCAAGCATTGCGGTGGACTTCGACGAGCCGGACGTAACCTGGGAAGGCCACGCCTACGCGGATACCAACTATGGCGAGCGCATGCTCGAACTCGACTTCACGACCTGGGACTGGAGCCGGGCAACCGCGGGGAACGCGACGACGGTCTGTTACGTGGCAAACCAGCTCGACGGCTCGACGCGCTCTCTGGGGCTCCGTTTCGACGGCACGGGCGCCGTTACGCCCGCGCGCGTACCGCCCCCCTGCGAACTGCCGCGGGGATTTTGGCGGGTCGAGCGCACGGCCCGCAGCGACACACCACTCGTCGTCGCGAGGTCCCTCGAGGATACGCCGTTCTACACACGATCGTTGCTCCGAACGGAGGAGCATGGTGGCGGCAACGTGATGGTGCACGAAAGCCTGGACATGCGGCGTTTCCGCAAAGCTTGGGTCCGGACCTTATTGCCGTTTCGTATGCCGCGGTTTCGTTGAGTCGGAGTCGTCTTCTCTACCGCCGGAGCGAAGCTCCGGATCGCGCGAGAGCCGCACGATCTGCCAAACGATGAACGCCACGATCGGCACGAACAGGGCGATCGCCTTCAGGATTCCTGCATCCATCGCAACCCGGCCGCGTCGGTGGCAACCCGGAGACCCGCGTCAGCGCACAGCGCGGCAGGCGTCGATCAGGAACCGCGTCTCGCTGAGCGGTGGCGCATAGCCCTCCTCGCGTTCGGCCAGCGTCTGACGCACTGCCCGCAAAAGCAGCCGGATCTTACGCCGCCGGTTCACGACGGCGCGCTGGGTGACCGAGTCGTAGCCGCGGCGCCCGATTTCCCGGCCGATCTCGGCGTAGATGGACCGGGCCGCGAATATGCCGGGGCGGACCCGCGCGGGCAGCTGCGCTATGCCCCACTCGGAGCGCTCGTACAGGCCGTCGGCGACGGCAAGCAGTTCGGTGACCGCCGCGCGAATACCGGCGTTGTTCTCCGGTTTTTCGAGCCAGGCCTCTGCGTCGACGCCGTTCGCCGCAAGCGTCTCCACGGGCAGGTAGAGCCGCCCGTTGCGGGCGTCTTCCCCGACGTCGCGGGCGATGTTCGTGAGCTGCATCGCGACGCCAAGATCGCACGCCCGACTCAGCACGCCCGGATTCCTGACGCCGAGCAGTATCGCCATCATCGCGCCGACCGTACCCGCAACGCGGGCCGAGTAAGCATAGGTGTCCGACAGCGTTTCATAGCGCCTGCCGACGACATCCCACTCGAAGCCTTCGAGCAGCGCCAGCGGCAGGGTCTTCGGCACGTCGTAGCGCAGGACCGTGTCGGAAAACGCACGGTCAACGGCGTTCTCCTCGGGCTCCCCGCGATAGATTCCGTCGAGACGCCGCTTGAGCGCGTCGAGCCCGGCGGCAGGGTCCTCGGCATCGTCCACGGCGTCGTCGGCAACCCGGCAAAACGCGTACAGTGAGGTAATCGCGGGCTTACAGTCCTCGGGCAACAGCAGCGACGCCGCGTGAAAGGAATGCGATCCGTGGCGCAGCAGCTCCCTGCAATCGTTGAGATCGGCGCCGTAGCGAAGTACCGATTTGAGATCCTTACCGTGCATGCTCGTTCGTCTCCGACTCTGCTTTCCGTGTCTGGCCGTCACGCTCACTATCGTCCCGGGCGGCGACCGCGTCAATCCGGGCGTTCAAGAGGCTCTCCCGGCTCCATACAAAAGCGGCGGATAATCGCCGCAACCTGCTCTGGCCGTTCTTCGTGCGCGAGGTGACCGCTGTCTTCGAGCGTGATCACCTCGGCACGACGCATGTGATCGGCGACCCGCGTCGCTTCTCCCGGGTTGACCGCGCGATCCCGCGCGCCGGCCATGAGCAGAACCCGATTGTCGAGCGCGGGCAGCTCCTGGCGGAGTCGGGACAGTTCCCACGACGCCATCATCGCCAGCACCGCGGACAGGTGCGCTTCCCGCCGGAACAGCCGCTGGTAGCCGTCGATACCGGCGGCGTCGATGACGGAGCCCGTACCCCGAATGACCCGTTCGACAGCCTTCCGGTCCTGCGCCCGCCGTGCCAGCAAACCCGGCATTAGCTTCGTGCTTGCAAAAAACTGCGCCAGCGGCGAAAAGACCCGCGTCAGCATGCCGCCGAACGGCAGGAGCGCCGCGTTCAGGCCCACGATGGCCTCGGGTGCCTCGCGGGCATCGAGCGCGAAACGCAGGGCGATGGCGGCGCCCGCGGAATGCCCGACCAGATACCGCGGCGTCACGTCGAGCGTTTCGAACAGGCCCGACAGACCGCGCGCGATGGCAGACAGTGTCATCGCACCGTCGGGAAGACGGGATGAAAAGCCGTGACCCGGCAGATCCACGGCAAGCACGTCGAACGACGTCGACAACAGAGGCAACAGGTCGCGAAAGCTGTGCGTCGACGAACCCGTCCCGTGGATCAGGACGAGCGTCGGACCCTCACCCATGCGCTGCACGTGCCAGCGCGTGCCGAACGAAAGCACTTGCCGGCTTACCGATCGGTTGGGCCAATCCGCAGGGACGGACATCGGGTCTTCGCCGCGCGCCGCGGCAACCCTGGCACCCGGCAGCCTGTCAGCGCGGTCCATCATGCGACGTTGCTCATTACGGTGGCGGAAATCTTCGCCGCATCGGCAAACGGCAGCGGCACGTAGTTGGCGCCCATCGCAGCGGCCAGCTCGCGGGCCCGCGGCCGCGGCCGCCGGGACGTATCCACGAGCAGCGTGCGGAAACCCTCGGCTCGCAGCAGCCGCGCCGCCTTGAGCGCGTCGTCGCTCGCCGCCTCCGATCCGGTCGAGCCGTCGCGGGCGACGTTGGCCCGGCCGTCGGTCAGCAATACGATCACGGGCACCCGGCCGTGGCGCGTGACGCTCGTCGCGAGTTCTCTGGCGCGATCGAGCCCCGTCGCCAGCGGGGTTGCGCCACCGCCGGGCAAAGCCGCAAGCGATCGCTTGACCCGCGCCAGCGCACGCGTCGGCGGCAGCAGCGTTTCGGCGGCGTCGCGGCGAAATGCGATCAAGGCGACATGATCCCGGCGCACGTAGCAATCGGCAAGCAGCAATTCGATGGCGCCCTTCACTTCCGCGAGACGCTGCGCGGCCTGCGAACCCGACGCATCGACGAGAAAGATCGTCGCGGTTTCCACGTTGTCCTCGAACCGCGTGACGTGCAGGTCCTCCTTGCGCAGCGCGAGACGCTTCGACGAGGCCGCCGGCTCACGGCGGCGCAGCGTCTGCCAGGGGGCGGCGGCCTTGAGCGTTGCAAGCAGGTTCAGCCGGGAACCCGCGAGGTCCGTGCTGGCCTTGACGCCGATCGGCCGGCCTCGGCGCCGACTCTTCGTTCGCGATTCGCTGCGTCCGCCCGATGCGGCACGCCGCGGGCCCGGGTCGCCCGCAAGCGCCTCGAGCAGTCCGTCCGGCAGCGCGGCCCGGACGGCGTCGACGATGACGTCGTCCGGTAACTCGTCTTCGTTACTGGCGCGCGTTTCGTCGTCGTCCTCGTCCGGCGGCTCTTCCTCCTCGTTGTGCTGTTCCTCGTCAGTTGCCTCGGCCGGCATCCGCGTCGCGCGCCAGGCATAGACAAGCCGCGCGGCGGCAGCGGCAGCGGCCTCGTCGACCTCCCGCAAGCCCTGCCAGGCAGCAATCGTTCGCGCCGCTTCGAGCGCCAGGAGTTCCGCGCGCACGGAGTCGATGCCGAAGCCGAGCGCCGTCCCCACGAGCGCCTCGATGATGGCTGGCGGAGCTGCGACCTCTGCCAGACGGGACCGTGCACTGCCGACCGCACGGCGAATCGCAGCGACGTCGCCCGCATCCGCCAGGGCGGCAGCGTCGAGGCGAAAGGCGACGCGTTCCGCCAGCACTTCGGGCAGCCGCTCGTCGTCCTCGAGCCCCTCGTCGAAGGCCACGATGCCGAAGCGCGCCGCGCGCGTATCGGCAATGCCGTCGCGCTCGACCCGCACGACACGCTGATCGAGGGCCTGAGCGACAATGGCCGCCGTCGCGGCATCGACGCGCTCGGCCATTGCCAGATTGAGCACGCCGCCGTCCGCCGCCTCGAGCAGCCCTCGGGCGAAAACCGGTTTGCCCGCCGCCATCGTCGCGGCAAAATCGAGACCGCCGAGCAGGCGGTCCTGACCGACGTTGATCGGCACTTTGATCCATGGCGTTCCCTCGGGCAGGGCTTTGACGAGACCCTGCACCCAGGCATCGCGCTCCGGTCCGGAGAGTCCGCGAAGGCACACGCCGCCGAGTCCGTCCGGATTGATCGCGAGCAACAGCCGGACCAGATCGGCATCGCTGGACGGCAATGGAGCGGCGCCCGCCATACGACTACAGGACCCGCTCGATCACGCGCTCTACGCGCGTTCCGGCGCTCGACTCGTCCAGCGGGTCGCGACGCAAGCGGTGCGACAGCGCCATCGGCGCCACCTGGCGGAGATGTTCCAGCGTAACCGCCTCGTCGTCGGCCAGCGCCGCGAAGGCTCTGGCGGCGCGCATCAGCGTCAGCTCCCCGCGCGAGCCGTCGGTGCCGAGCGCCATGCAGATCTCCGCCGACTTCGCGAGGATTTCGTCGCCGGGCTCGAGATCGTCCAGCCGTTCGCGGGCCTTGACGATGCGCCGCCGCAGACGGCCGTCGGCGCGGGACCATTTCTTCGCGAAGCCGGCCGGATCCCGTTCGTAGGCGTCGCGCCGCCGGATCACTTCGACCCTGCCTTTGACATCCTTCGAGGTCACGACTTCGACCGCAAGGCCGAAGCGGTCGATGAGCTGCGGCCTGAGTTCTCCTTCCTCGGGGTTCCCGCTGCCGACGAGGACGAAGCGTGCGGGATGACGGACCGACAGGCCCTCGCGCTCGACGAGGTTTTCGCCGGAGGCGGCGACGTCCAGCAGGAGGTCGACGATGTGGTCTTCGAGCAGATTGACTTCGTCGATGTACAGGAAACCGCGATTTGCCCGCGCCAGCAGACCGGGATCGAAGGCCTTCTCGCCATGAACGAGCGCGCGCTCGATGTCGAGCGCGCCGACGACGCGATCCTCGGTGACCCCGAGCGGCAGGTCGACGACCGGCACCGGGACGAGCCGCGACTTGCGTTTTGGGCAGACGCAGGGATCGCAGTGGGAGAACTCGGGATCCTCGCTGTACGGGCAACCCGTGACGGCGCGCATCTTCGGCAGCAGCGATGCAAGCGCGCGAATGGCCGTGGACTTGCCGGTCCCACGGTCGCCGAACAACAGGACGCCGCCAATGCTGCGGTCGACCGCCGCGATCATGAGCGCCTGCTTCATGTCGTCCTGGCCGACAATCGCTGAAAACGGAAACATGGTCAGTACTTCACCCGGTCGGAGTGCCAGGGCCTGTCCACAGGCCCTATGCGGCCGGCGGCGCTCCGGATCCCTCACGGGATCGCATCCCGAGGCGCCAGAGAACGCCGTCGTCGATGTTCACGACCAACAGGCCGTGCTCGATGATCGCGAGTGCCAGAAGCGACGCGAGCAGAATGGCGCCGCTGCGCGTTGCGGCATCGTCGCCCGCGCCCGCCGCGATTGCGACGAGGCCCGCGAAACTCAGGATCGCCAGCGACATGGACCACGGGAACAGCTCGTTCATGCGCCGATGCCGCACGAAGGTCTTGAGGTACTCGAGATGGTCCGGCCAGTACTCGGCGTGCAGATTGCGAACGCCGAGGAAGATGTTGAGTTTCACGCTCCAGCGCATCAGCCAGAGAATGCAGAACGTGAACAGCGCCACTTTGTTGGGCGAGTCCCAGCTGGCCCAGAGCAGCAGCAGTGCGGTCGCCACGATCGCAAGCTCGTGATAGACGCAGGTCTTGACGCCGCGGACGAATCGCTGCCAGGAACTCACGCCCGGCGGGCAGGCTCTCGGCTCGGGCCCGGTTACGAAGCCGAACAGATAGCTGACCTCGTGCCACGCCCAGATGGAAAGCCCGGCGAGAAAGCCGGCGTAAGCGCCGTAGACGGTGGCGTTGTCGCGACTCCAGAGGAACACCGCCACCCCCGCGAGCAACGCGACGGTCGCGCCGGCGAGCGTGGCGACGAACGTACGGCGCGGCAGGCCCGCGCGATACATCACGGTCACGGTGCTGGTCCACCAGGCCAGCACCGTGATCAGGATCGGCAGCGCGTAGTCCATTAACATCCCCGACCCGTACCCGCGGTTACCACGTAGGCGCGAGCCGGACGTTTTCCGGTACGTCGTGTCGAACGACGGGCAGCGTGTAGAGCCGCGCAAACGTCAGCGCGCCCCTGACCGAGTAAGCCGCCTGCTTGATACGCCCGAACAAGCCGCCCTGCGCCTTCGCTTCCTTCGTCTTCGCGTCGATCGCTACTAAGCGGTCGAGCCCGGCCTTGAAGCGCGGATCGTCGAGGTTCAGCGTCAGCGGGAAGATCTGCCGGCAGATCTCGTTCGTGATGTTCAGCACCTTCATGTCGTATTCGGTCGGATCGAAGCCGAGCGCCTCGTGCAGCGCCGGACGGCTGTGGTCGCGGACGTACATCGTCGCGTACACGGCCAGCAGGAAGAAGCGAATCCACAGCTTGTTGTAGCCGCGCAGGAGATGCGGGTTGGCCTTCATGATCAGCGCGAAGACCTCGCCGTGGCGGAACTCGTCGTTACACCAGTCCTTGAACCAGCGGAACATCGGATGGAAGCGCAGCTCCGGATGCCGCTCGAGCTGCCGGTAGATCGTGATGTAGCGCGCGTAGCCGATCTTTTCCGACAGGTAGGTCGCGTAGAAGATGTACTTCGGCTTGAAGTAAGTGTACTTCTTCGCCTTGCGAAGAAAGCCGAGGTTGACCGGGATGCCGTAGTCCTTCAGCGACCGATTAATGAAGCCGGCGTGCCGCGATTCGTCGCGCGCCATGTAGCCCATCACTTCGCGGATGTCTTCGTTCTTTATCGCTTTGCGAATGTCGGCATACAGCACGTGCCCGGAGTACTCCGACGTCACCGAAGACACCATAAAATCGAGGAACTCCTTCTCCAGTTCGGGCGGCAGGTCTTTGAGCTCCTTTTCGAAGTTCTCGTCCCGCTGAAAATGGCTCTGATTGTTGTCGTCGCGGAACTCCTCCATCAACTGGTCCCACTCCTCGCGAATACCACTCATATCGAGCTTGTCCATGGCGTCGAAGTCCGTGGTATAGAACCGTGGCGTCAGCAGCGTTTCCGTGCGCGCCTGGGTGGTGGAGGCATTCGATTTCGTGCTTCCGGTTGCGTCTGTCATCACTCTGTCTCCCCGATCTTGAGTGCGATTGTAGTGTCGGATTGTGCCGCAGTCGTTTCGGCGGCGGCATCCGCGATCTCCGAAACGAATGCACCGTCATCGAGGTAGCGCGCGAACGCTTCCGCATTCGTCGGACCGAAGGCGCGCAGATCGATGCGCCGCTCCGAAACGGGGTCGATTAGAAAGATCCGCCCCGAGGTACCCTGCCCCACGACGAAGGGCGTTTCGTCGCTTGCGTCGACAGCGGCTCGCGCGCGGACCAGCGTCCGGAGCGTCGCGCGTACGAAGCCGTTGGTGCCGGGATCGAGGACGTCGATCACGGTACCGCCGCCCGCCTCGCGGACGAGCACGGAGCCGTCGTCCGAGTCTTCGAAATACAACTGCACGGATGCCTCGATCGCTTCCTCGTCAGCGGAGCCGGCGCCGTCGTTGAACAGAACCGACCAGCTCGCCCCGACGAACGCGATGACCACCAGCGACACCATGGCCGCCAGCGGTATCGTCGGATAAGGTCGAAAACCCCGCGTCGGTTCGTCGCTCGAACGCAGCGGCTGCGTCCGCCGTTCGGGCAAAGGCTCCGGCGTTACCTCTTCTCTGGATAGTGCATCGCCGAGGGCCTCCGCGAGTACCTCGCCCGCCGCTTCGGCATCCGCTATCCCTCTCAGCACCGGCTGAACGCGGAACAACCTGAACGGTTTCACCATCGGCCACAGCAGCAGCCATGACGCGCGGCTGCCGGGCTCCGGCAGCAGCGAAAGGTCACCGCTACCGTCGCTGCGCAGGCGCAGGTCGGCGGACTCGATACGCTTGAACGGAAGATTCACGGTAAGCGACAGCGCGACCCCGGTGCGAAGGACGACGCGGCGGTCGGTGATCGAGTACATCGTCGCCTTCGCGAGGTAGTACGCATAGACCGCCATGATGCCGAGAGCGAGACCCGCGAGCAGCGCGAAACCGCCCGTCTGCGTCAGCGCTTCGCCGAGCGGCAGCTCTCTTGCCTTGACGACGAAGTGCACGACGAGCACGGCGCCGAAGTAGACCAGCAGCTTGCTGAAGTGAAAGCTACCGAACAGGAGGCTCCGGAAATCCGCGGACCCTTGCCACAGCAGCCGTTCCCGCTCCGGGAGCGGCTGCGGCATACCGGGTTCGGGCTCGGTATTGTGCTCGAGTATCTTGCTCAAAACAGCGGCTCCGCACGTTTGTCGTCGGCGAACAGCAGTCCGGCGCCGAAGTAGCCGGACACCTGATCCTCTTCCCGCGGCGTGATCTGATCCGGCGACGCGAGCTGCGGCACGCCGGCAAACTGATGCGAGTAGATCACGTTGACCCGGATGAGCCCCGCGGACTTGTCGATTTCCGTGAAACCGAAGGGAACCATCGCCTTCCCGCCGGCGTTGAGCGCGACTTCCACATAGTAGGGCTGCGGCTCGGCGAGATCGATCCACAGATCGTCAACCTTGCCAACCGCTTCGCCGTCGGCGGCCACCACGGTCATGCCGCGTGGATCGACATCGCCGGCATCGATCTTGAGCGAGCTGTCGGTGCGCATCGGGACGATACGCGGCTTGCCGTCGAGCGTCTTCTCGGGCACCTCCGAGCGCCTGGCCCACGCGCCGGTTCCGAGCGACGCCTTGAGCGGATCGCCGACCGGATTGAGCGGGGCACCCGGATGCGCGGCGGCGGGTTCCGCCGATACATGCGTTTCCGGCGCTTCCTCGCGCGGCGCCTGAAACGTCCGGCCATCGTCGAGATAGTAGGTCTTCGGCGACGGTATCGGAGGGAAGCCCTGCACCTTGATCCGGTCGGAGCGGTCGTTGACCAGAGGATAGCCTTCCCGTTTCATTTCCCGCTGGAGGTAATAGACCAGCGCAACGAAAAACACCCAAAACAAGGTAAAGAGTATCTCTACCAAATCTACATTTGCTAATCCGCTGGACATGGCGGACCTCCCGTTTCTTCTTTCAGCTTGGAAATTCGGCCATGCCGAATCGGTGTTTGCCGCCGTCCTCGGTCCGCCGCGAAAACGCAGCCAGCGGTCCGATGACGATCAACGTAATAAACAGCAGTATCCACTCGAGGTGGTATACGAATGCGTAGCCGGTGGCGGGGCCGACGAGGCCCGGGCCGAGAGCACCGCTCTCGGCCAATGCCGTGACGATGTCGCGGAGCGCGCCACCCAGCGCAATCGCGACACCGGTCGCCGTCGCCTGCACGGCGCCCCAGGCGCCGAGCGCCAGACCGCGGTTGTGTTCTTTGGACAGCGCCATCGCCGCCGTCAGCGTTCCCATCGCGAACAGACCGCCGCCAAGACCGATCAGCACGACGCCGATACCGAACAGCAGCACGGACTGGAAGGCGCTCACGAAACCGATCGTTGCAAACGCCACGATTCCGACCAATGCGCCGTAAGCGGCCAGCCGGTTCGCATCCATTCCTCTTGCCAATTGCCGCGCCGCCAGCGCGAACGCAATCAGCATGCCGCCGGCGAGGAGTGCAGTGAGCAGCGTCGTCGCGCTCACCGAAAGCCCCAGAACCTGACCGCCGAAGGGCTCGAGCAGAATATCCTGCATCGTGAACCCGGCGGTACCGAGGCCGACCGCCACGAGCAGGCGCAGCGCTTTCGGATTCTCCTTCAGCTCGGCCAGCGCGCTCTGGAAGCTGGCTTGCGCCTCCTTGTCCCGCGGACGCGGCGCTCCGCGCGGCTCCTGCTTCCACAAGGCGATGACGTTCAGCACCAGCGTGATGACGGCGGCGCTCTGGATGACCCGAATCAGCGTATCCGGCGCGAAGTCGGTCAGAAGCCAGCCGAACAGGAGCGCGCTGAAAAACATGCCGACGAGCAGCATCACGAAGAGGAGCGCGACGACCCGCGGCCGAACCTCCGGGCGGGCGAGATCGGAGGCAAGTGCCAACCCCGCCGTCTGCGTCGTGTGCAGGCCCGCACCGATCAGGAGAAACGCGAGCCCGGCGCCGAGCTGGCCGAAGATCATCGGACCCTGGCCGGTGCCGGAAAGTATCAACAGCGCAAACGGCAGAATGGCGAGCCCGCCGTACTGCAGCGTCGTGCCGATCCAGATGAACGGGACGCGCCGCCAGCCGAACGCGGAGTCGTGTACGTCGGACCGATAACCGATCAGCGCGCGAAGCGGCGCAAACACGACGGGCAGCGCGACCATGAGTGCGACGAACCACGCCGCCACGCCCAGTTCGACGATCATGACGCGATTGAGTGTGCCGGTGATCAACACGAGCGCCATGCCCACCGACACCTGAAACAGCGACAGCCTGAGGATGCGCTTCAAAGGCAGGTTCTCGTCGGCGATGTCCGCGAACGGCAGCACCTCGGGCCCCAGTTTCGAGAGGCTCAGGCGGACCTTTTCGGTCAAGGCGTACATTATCGGCACACTCTCATCGATACACACCGATCGCTTGCGAGATGTAGAAACCAGACGTGACGCGGGCTGTCTTCGTGGCCGACCAGCCCGAAGCCCCGACGGCGGCGTCGATGTCCGCCATCAGCCGCTCAGTCCTGAGCGGGACGATCGCGGGCGCCCGGTGCGCGCGATGCGGCAGCAAACGCCCGGTGAAGTGCATGGCGGCGAGCAGCGGCGTCCACGGCGCGCTCGTAAACGCGACGCAGTGCCGCGCCCGGCGCGTCAGTTCGGTCGCAGCCTTGATGACGTCGTCGGCCTCGTAGTGAATCAGCGAATCCATCGCGACGGCAAAATCGAACTCGTCGGGCGCGTCGGCCAGCATGTCGCCGACCCGGAACTCGACGCTGCCTTTCATCGGGACGTCGGCCGACCGGCGGCGCGCGACTTCGACGAGACTGGCCGCGACGTCAATGCCGACAACCTGAGCGCCACGCCTGGCCGCTTCGATCGACAAGGCTCCGGTACCGCAGCCCGCGTCGAGCAGCGTACAGCCGGACAGGTCCTCGGGCAGCCAGCCGAGCAGCGTCTCGCGCATGTCGTCGCGACCCGCCCGCACGGTGCGACGAATGCGGTTGACCGGCTCCGACGAGGTCAGGGCCTGCCAGGCTTTCGCGGCCGTCTGGTCGAAGTAGGTCGTCAGCTGGTCGCGGCGCTCGAGGTAAGACTCACGCATCAATCGAATCCCAAAAAGTCGAACAGGTCGCGGTCGCGCATCGGCACCGGCGCCAGTTCGTCGGTGCCGTTCCAGAGATTCGACGCGAGACGCAGGTATTCGTCCTTGACCGCGTCGAGCTCCGGCGAGGAGTCCATCTCGAACAGCGTGCTCTTCTTGAGCCGGCTCTTGCGAATGACGTCCAGATCCGGGAAGTGGGCCAGCCGCTTCATGCCGATCTGCTCGTTGAAGCCGTCGATCTGATCGGTGCCCGCGCTGCGGTTTGCGATGCAGCCGCCAACGCGGACCTTGTAGTTCTTGGACTTGGCCGAGATCGCCGTCACGATCCGGTTCATCGCAAAAATCGAGTCAAAGTCGTTCGCCGTGACGATGAGCGCGCGCTCCGCGTGCTGCAGCGGTGCGGCGAAGCCGCCGCAGACGACGTCGCCGAGCACGTCGAAGATCACGACGTCGGTGTCCTCGAGCAGATGATGCTGCTTCAGAAGCTTCACGGTCTGGCCGACGACGTAGCCGCCGCAGCCGGTGCCGGCCGGCGGGCCGCCCGCCTCGACACACATGACGCCGTTGTATCCCTCGAAGACGAAGTCGTCGATATCGAGTTCCTCGGAGTGAAACTCGACCGACTCCAGCACGTCGATGACCGTCGGCATGAGCTTCTTCGTCAGCGTGAACGTGGAATCGTGCTTCGGGTCGCAGCCGATCTGCAGCACCCGCTTACCGAGCTTCGAGAACGCCACGGACAGGTTCGACGAGGTCGTCGACTTGCCGATGCCGCCCTTGCCGTAAACGGCGAACACTCTTGCACCCTCGATGTTGTCGTCCGGATCCTGATGAACCTGGAGACTGCCTTCACCGTCGGGCCGCATCGGCTTGACGTTTACGGGCATTGGAAACGGCTTGCGAGCGGCTGCGCCGCTGTGTCCGATAGTCATGCTGCTGCTACCTCGCTGATACCTTCAAGTACGTCCTCGAGTTCCTCGCCCGCGCGTTCCAGCGCTGCAAGCGTCTCGGGATCCGGCGACCAGTACTGCCGTTCATGCGCCTCGAGCAGACGATTGGCGACCTTGGCCGATGCCTGGGGATTCAGGCTTGCCAGACGGTGCCGCATGTCTTCGTCGAGGATGAACGTGTCGCTGATCTGTTGATAAACCCACGGGGCTACCTTGCCGGTCGTCGCGGACCAGCCCATCGTGTTCGTTACGTGCGACTCAATCTGTTTCACGCCTTCGTAGCCGTGCTCGAGCATCCCCTCGTACCATTTCGGGTTGAGGACCCGCGTGCGGCTTTCGAGCGATACCTGCTCCGCAAGCGTGCGGATCGTGTTGCGCTCGCCGGTCTGATCGCCGATGTAGACCTCGACCGCCTCGCCCTTGGCGCGCTGCACGGCGCGGCTGATGCCGCCCAGCGTGTCGAAGTAGTGGTCGATCGTCGTCACGCCGAGCTCGGCCGATTCCAGGTTCTGATAGCTCATGTCGACGTCGCCGAGCGTTTCCGCGAGCAGCTCCGGCTGCCTCGCGGGCTGTCCCGAACGGCCGTAGGCGAAACACTTGCGGCTCGAATACTGTTCGGCAAGCTTGTCGTCGTCTTCCCAGTTGCCGCTGTCCACGAGCACGTTGACGTTCGAGCCGTAGGCCCCGGCCGCGTTGCTGAAAACTCTGAGCGCTGCCGTTTCGAAATCGCAGCCGGTCCGCTGCTGGTACTCGAGCGCGTGCTTGCGCACGAAATTCTGCTCGAGTGGCTCGTCGGCGCTTGCGGCAAGCCAGGCGGCATCTGCAAGCAAGCGCGTCTGATTCGGCAGCAGGTCGCGAAAGATCCCTGAGAGCGTCATCACGGCATCGACGCGCGGCCGGCCCAACTCTTCGAGGCTCAGGAGCTCCGCCCCTGCAAGCCGGCCGTAGGAATCGAAGCGCGGCTGCGCGCCCATCAGCCTGAGCGCCTGCGCAATCGGACCGCCTTCGGTTTTGATGTTGTCCGTGCCCCAAAGGACGATGGCGATCGACTCGGGCAGCCGGCCGTTGTCGCTGAGAAAGCGCTGCACGAGCTCGTCGGCCTGCGCGGCACCGGTCAGCATGGCAAAACGACTCGGCATGCGGTACGGATCGAAGCCGTGCATGTTCCGGCCCGTCGGCAGGATGTCCGTCGTGCGCATCAGATCGCCGCCCGGCGCCGGCCGGATGAAGCGGCCGTCGAGCGCCTGCACGATCGCGGCCAGCTCGCTGTCGCGATCCAGTTCGGTCGTCACGCGCAGGAGATCCGCGGCCACGTCCTCGGGCAGCTCCGTCGTTTCTGCCGTCGCCGCCCCCGATTTGCCGGCGGCCTCGATGGCATCGAGATCGGCATCCGACGGCGTGCCTGCCCCGGCCGCCTCGGCGAGCGTCGTCAGCCATTCGCGGCGCGTCGCATCCGTCGGCGCCTCGCCGAGCACGTGCAGTCCTTCGGGGATCAGCGTGTTCCTGAGTTCCTCGAGCTGCTCGGCGATGGAACTCACGGGGCAGCTTGCGCCGGTGTCGCTCGTGAGTTCGAGTTCGGCCGCCTGCGCCATGATGAGTTTGGTGAGCTGCTCGCGCTCGGCCAGAGCTTCCGGATCGAGCGTCCGCCAGCGGTCGATCGACGCGTCGAGGTCGGCGAGTTCCTTATAGAGCCCGGCGCGCGTCACGGCCGGCGTCAGGTAGCTGATCAGAGTCGCCGCGGAACGGCGTTTCGCGATCGTGCCCTCCGACGGGTTGTTCGCCGCGTACAGATAGAAGTTCGGCAGATCGGCGATCAGGCGGTCGGGCCAGCAGTCGCCGGTCATGCCGCTTTGCTTGCCGGGCATGAATTCTAGCGCGCCATGCGTGCCGAAGTGCAGCACGGCATCGACGTCCATGTCTTCGCGGAGGTAGCGATAGAACGCCGAGAAGGCGTGCGTCGGCGTGAGGTTGCGATCGAACAGAAGCCGCATCGGATCGCCTTCGTAGCCGAAGGCCGGCTGGATTCCGACGAAGACCTTGCCGAAAGACCGGCCCAAAACGAGGATCGAACTTCCGTCTGTCTGCGCGCGGCCCGGCGCAGGTCCCCACTCGCGCTCGATGTCCTCGAGCCAGCGCTCGTTGCGTACGTGCGCGTCGGTGGCGATGCGATCGTGTACGTTGGCTTCCATGCCAAAATCGGCACTGTTGCCGTTGATGATCATGTCGCGCAGCGTGTCGACGTCGGGCGGCACCTCGACGTCGTAGCCTTCGCTCGCGAGCCGCCCGAGCGTGTTGTACAGCGACTTGAAGACGGACAGATAGGCCGCGGTCCCGGTCGCGCCGCCGTTCGGCGGGAAATTGAACAACACGATGCCGATGCGACGATCGCGACGCTCGGTCCGGCGCAGCCGCACGAGCCTCGCGACGCGGCGCGCAAGCATGTCCACGCGATTGAGCTCCGGCTGCATTTCGCGGCGCTCGGCCGTCGGTGCGTGTTCGGAACGCCCGGCGAACAGCGTGGGTCCCGTCGCGCCGTCGAGTTCCGGAATTGCGACCATGAGCGTCGTTTCGATCGGCAGAAGGCCGCTCTCCGATTCCTGCCACGCCTCGAGCGACTGAAACTCCGAGGCATGGGCCGCGATGTAAGGTACGTCGAGTTCCGCCAGGATCTTCTCGGCCGAACGTGCATCGTTATAAGCGGGACCGCCGACCAGCGAGAAGCCCGTCAGCGATACGACCGCGTCCACGATCGGCTTGCCGCGAACCATGAAGTAGGCGTCGATGGCGGGCCGCGCGTCGAGCCCGCTTGCAAAAGCCGGTATCACGCGCAGGCCGCGCTGCTCGAGGCTTGCGATGACGGCATCGTAGTGCTTGCTGTTGCCGGCGAGGATGTAAGAGCGCATGACGAGGAGCCCGACCGTGCCCGCTGGCTTCGTCTTCGGTGCGGGCAAATCCTTGAGCGTGGTCGTCACCCGTTCGTCGAGCGTCGGGTGGTACAGACCGGTCTCGGGATACTCGCGCGGCAGCTCGTAGCCGAGTTCGTCGCGATAGTGGGCCCGCGGTCCGTCGGCATAACGCGCCACGAGCATCGCCAGCAGGTTGCGGATGTTCTCTTCGGAACCGGCAAGCCAGTACTGCATTGCCAGGAAGTACGCGCGCACGTCCTGCGCGGTGCCGGGTATGAACTTGAGTATGCGCGGCAGCTTGCGCAACACCGCCATCTGACCGGCGCCGTTGCTCGACGAACGCTTTTTGGCGCCGAGGCGCTTGAGTAGCGACATCGGCCCCGACGGCTTGCCGTCCATCGCGAACGAGCCGATGCGCGTCAGCTTCATGACTTCGCCCGCGGACATGAAGCACAGCATCGCGTCGCAGGCGTCGCGGCGCGCGCGCAGGTCGTCGATGATCGCCGCAATGTGCTCCTCGACGAACAGCATGCAGACGACGACGATGTGCGCCGCGTGAATGTCCTCGCGGCAGCGTTCGAGCGATCCTGCGTCGCCGCCCCACTCGCCGGCGCTGTGGATGTCCACCGTCACGCCCGGTGCATCGCGCCTCAGTGCCGCGATCGCCCGGTCCGCGGCGCCGCCCAGGTGACCGTCCAGGGTCACCAGCGCGATGCGCAGTTCGGTGTCGCGCTTATTTGCCGTAGTGCGCTTTGGCATCGTAGAGCGTCTCGGAAGTGATCGTGTGAATGCCGCGTTCGCGGGCGAACGTTTCGGTGTTACGGCGCGCCTTGCCGCGCACGAAAAACGGGATTCGGCTCAGGGTCTTCTCGGCCTCGCTGCTCCAGGAGAGCTCGTCCGTGGCGGTCTCGGCCTCGGCCTCTGCCGCCTCGGGCTCCGTCCTGGCCGTCGCGGCCGCGCCGAGATGCGACGGCGTCGCATCGTTGTGAAACTCGAAGTCTTCGCTGAACATGCCCAGAAGATGCTCTTCGAGGCCCATCATCAGCGGGTGTACCCAGGTGTCGAAGAGCACGTTCGCGCCTTCGTAACCCATCTGCGGCGAGTACGCCGCCGGGTAGTCCTGAACGTGCGTCGGTGCGGAAATGACCGCGCAGCCGATGCCTAAGCGCTTGGCGATATGGCGTTCCATCTGCGTGCCGAGCACGAGTTCCGGACGGAGTTCCTGCACCCTGGCCTCGACCTCGAGATAGTCGTCCGTGATCAGCGCCTCGACGCCGAGCTCGGCGGCGAGCGCGCGGATCTTCTTTGCGTATTCGCGGCTGTACGTGCCGATGCCGACGACCTCGAAGCCGAACTCGTCGCCGCAGATGCGGGCGGCAGCCGCGACGTGCGTCGCGTCGCCGAAGACGAACACGCGCTTGCCCGTAAAGTAGGTCGAATCGATCGACCGGGAATACCAGGGCAGCCGCGAGTTGACCGTATTCAGCACCGGCGCCGGATCGACGCCCGTGAGTTCGGCGACACGCCGGACGAAGTCGTTCGTTCCGCCGACGCCGATCGGCGGGTCGGCGATGTATTCCTGACCGAAGGTGCGCTTCAGCCAGCGGGCAGCGGTCTCGGCGATCTCGGGATACATGCAGACGTTGAAGTCGGCGTCGCCGAGCCGCGCGATGTCGTCCGGCGTGGCGTTCCACGGCGCAACGACGTTGATGTCGACGCCCAGTTGCGTGAGGAGCGTCGTCAGCTCCGTGACGTCGTCGCGGTGCCGGAAGCCGAGCGCGGTCGGGCCGAGCAGATTGCAGCTCGGCCGGAGCTTCTCGGCTTGCGGGGCGTCGCCGGCCGGCCGGGCGAGGTTGCGAACGATGTAGTAGAACGTCTCCGCTGCACCCCAGTTCTCCTTGCGCTGATACGACGGCAGCTCGAGCGGAATGACGGGAATCGGCAGCTCGAGCGCCTCGGCAAGACCGCCCGGGTCGTCCTGGATCAGTTCGGCCGTGCACGAAGCGCCGACGATCATCGCCGCCGGCTGGAAACGCTCGTACGCATCGCTGACGGCGTCCTGAAACAGCTGCGCGGTATCGCCGCCCAGATCCCGTGCCTGGAAAGTCGTGTACGTAACGGGCGGACGCTTGTCGCGCCGCTCGATCATCGTGAACAAGAGGTCCGCGTACGTGTCGCCCTGCGGCGCGTGCAGCACGTAGTGCACGCCCTTCATCGCCGTCGCGATACGCATGGCGCCGACGTGCGGGGGGCCTTCGTAAGTCCAGACGGTCAGCTCCATTCAGATCACCAGACGTTGTTTGCGGCGTAGCGGCCGTGCGAACAGTTCGGCGCAGTCCGCCGCCTGCTCGTAACCGTGGATGGGTGTGAACAAGAGCTCGATGGACCACTTGGTCGTGATGCCCTCGGCCTCGAGCGGATTCGCGAGGCCGAGTCCGCACACGACGATGTCGGGGCCGGCGGCCCGGGCACGGTCGAGCTGCTTCTCGACGTCCTGCCCCTCGCTGAGCTGGGTAGCCGGCGGCAGCGCTTCGAGTTCGGCCTCGAGATGCTGCCGATGCAGATACGGCGTACCGACCTCGATCAGCTCCATGTCGAGTTCGGCCGCCACGAACCGCGCAAGCGGCACCTCGAGCTGCGAATCCGGGAAAAAGAAAATGCGCTTGCCGGCAAGCTCGCTGCGATACCGCTCCAGCGCCAGCCGCGCCCGCGCGCGACGGGTTTCGGTGACGGTATCGACCTTGCTCTCGTCGATCCCGAACTCGCGCGCGGCCGCCTTGAACCAACCGGTCGTGCCGTGCACGCCGATCGGAAACGGCGCCGGCACATACTCAGCGCCGCGCTCGTCGAGCGCGCGCGCCGTGTCCCCGAGGAACGGCTGTGCAAGCATATAGCGGGTACCCGGACCGACGGCGGCGAGGTCACCGGCCTTCTGCGGCGGCAGGAAACGGACGTTGTCGATGCCGATTTCATCGAACAGCGTTCGGAACTGGTCCTCTACGATATCGGCCAGCGCACCGACCACGAGCAGCTCGCGGGCATCGTCCGCAAGCGCCGGCATCTCGGGCACGAGCGACGCAAGGCAGGCGTCTTCCCCCTGAGTAAACGTGGTTTCGATGCCGCTGCCCGAGAAATTCAGCACCCGGACGTCCGGCATATGGATCGTCGACAGCCGCTCGGCCGCGCGCGAAAGATCCAGCTTGATCACTTCGGACGGGCAGGAACCGACCAGAAACAGGAGCTTGATGTCCGGCCGGCGCGCGAGCAGCTTGTTCACTTCGCGGTCGAGCTCGTCGTTGAGATCCGCGAGTCCGGCGAGATCGCGCTCACCGATGATGGCCGTCGCGAAACGCGGCTCGGCGAAAATCATGACGCCCGCGGCGGACTGGATCAGGTGCGCGCAGGTGCGCGAGCCGACGACGAGAAAAAAGGCGTCCTGGATCTTCCGGTGCAGCCAGACGATGCCCGTCAGCCCGCAGAACACCTCACGTTGCCCGCGTTCGCGAATGACCTCGCCCGAGCGGGCGGTCGCGCCGTCGTCCTGCCTGACTATCGATCCCTGCGTCATCGTCTCGTCAACACTCCGCTATTGGTTTACAAGGGTTGAGCCGCTGCCGGGCGCGTTTGCCTGGCGAGCCGGAATTTCCGCAGGAACTGCGCGGCGTTGACTACGTAGGCGGCGTAGGCAACGAGCGCGACGATCATTTGCCCGCGCAGGTCCAGCCATCCCGTCACCAGGACGGCGAGGTAGGCGGTGTGCAGGAAGATGACGCCCATGCTGACGACGTCTTCCCAGAAAAAGGGCCGCGCAAAGAGGTAGCGCCCGAAGACGTCGCGCTCCCAAAGCGCGCCGGTCACCATGATTGCGTACAGCACGAGCGTCTTCAGGACGACCGAAAGCTGCGCTGCGAACGCGCCTTCTCCGGTTTCGAGGCAGCGCCAGACGAGAATCGCGCTGACGATGAATACGACGAACTGCAGCGGCGCGAGAATGCCCTGCACCAGCGTCCAGCGCGACGCATCGCGGCGCCGGCGCTCTTCGGGCGTATACAGGAGATCGACTGTTTCCGGTCCCGCGTGGGCCTGTCCCATTGTGACGGCAAACCTCTCTTTATCGTGGCGGCGAGCACCCCTCGTGAGTTCAGGGTTTTCGCATGGATTGAGTATAGTGTCAATTTCGCCTTACGTAAATATGTCTTGACATCTTCGCCCGAGGAGCGTTTTATTGTCCGTGATGCGCGAGGCTTGAGGGGAGCGCGTCACTTGTAGAGCGGAGCTTTCGGGGGAGCTTTAGCGCGGGCGGCGTGCTAATTGGGGTATGATCGGGCCCTGTACGTGGGGCGCGATAATGACCAAAGAAGAGCCTGATCACCCCGCCAGCGAGTCCGCGCAGGGCACTTTCCAAGAGTTCGACACCTCGGAAACCGTCGTTGACGGCGACCCCGGTGAGCTGGGCGAGTTCAGCGTCAGAATGCTGAACCGGCTCGGCAAAACGATCGAGAACGAACTGATACCGCGTCTTATGCTGGCATTCGACTCCAGGCAAATCGACCTCGACCCGACCCGGGTCGCGTCCTCCCTTTCACAGCACGTTCCCGAGTTTGTTGCGCTGCTCATCGAGCAGGACGCCAACGTGGCGGCACGCTACGTTGACGCGCTGCGCTCGGACGGCTACCCGCTCGCGGCCCTGTACCTGGACCTGCTCGGTCCGGCCGCCCGGCGCCTCGGCGACATGTGGGAAGAGGACACCTGCTCCTTCGCCGACGTCACGATCGGCGTGTGTCGCATGCACCAGGTCTTGCTCGAGTTCACCCGGTGCTTCGATGCCACGGCCAGCAACGGCAAGGAGGTCCATACCGCCCTCGTCGCGCCGGTTCCCGGCGAGCAGCACACCTTCGGCCTTTTCATGGTGATGGAGTTCCTAAGGCGCGACGGCTGGAACTGCTACAGCGGTACACCGGCAACCCGCAAGGAGTTTCTCGCGCTTGCGAGATCCCACCAGTTCGAGCTGATCGGACTCTCCGTCAGCGCGGATCGCCACGTGGACGAAGCCCGCCGGCTGATCGCGGACCTCAAGCGCTCCTCCGGCGCGAAAATCGTCCTCGGCGGTCGCAGCACTCTCGATAACCCCGAACTCGCGAAAGATCTTGGCGCCGACGGCACGGCGTCTGACGGCCGCGACGCCGTGCGCGTCATCGACAGACTTGTCGGTCGCACCGCTTAGCGGCAACAATTAGCGGTTACGAGATTCGCGCCGGGCCGCCCTTGACGGCGGCGCCCGGGGTGAGGGGAAGCAGACTTTCGTGACAAAGTTCGAGTCACCCGAGGCGCTGGCAGGCGCGCTCTCCACGCGGGAAGCGGCAACGCTATTGCTCGAGTCCAATGACGTGTGCCTGATCCTGGACCGGGACGGCATGGTCGAGGACGTGCTGCTCGGCTCTACCGACAATACCCTGAAGCTTGCGAAAAGCTGGATCGGGAGTCGCTGGATAGACACCGTCTCCTCTGAAAATGTCAATAAAGTCAAGGAGATGCTGAACGGTTCAGCCGACTCGCAGCGCTGGCGTCAGCTCAGCCACCCGACCGGCGGCGACATCGATCTCCCGGTCAACTGGAAAACCGTCAAGGTCGGCAAGCACGGGCGGCACATTGCGCTGGGCCGCAGCCTGAGACAACTCTCTCTGCTGCAACAGCGCTTACTCGACGTTCAGCATTCGCTCGAGCGCGACTACGCGCGGCTGCATCAGGCCGAGATTCGCTATCGGATGCTGTTCTCGATGGCGTCCGAGGGCATCCTCTTCGTCGACGCCGACTCGCGAAAAATAGTCGAAGCCAATCCCGCGGCCGGACGCCTGCTGGACGTGCCCGCCAACAAGCTCGTCAACCGCACGTTTCCGCG
The DNA here is from genome assembly GCA_028277185.1 of Woeseiaceae bacterium. Lineage (GTDB taxonomy): Bacteria > Pseudomonadota > Gammaproteobacteria > Steroidobacterales > Woeseiaceae > UBA1847. The sequence continues at coordinate 182,957 of JANQGQ010000044.1, read as the reverse complement.
CGGCTTCACCGACAACAGCAACGATGCCATCGAAGAACTCCTGCTCCGCGTACGCGCGGCCGGCGGCGCCGAAGACCTGATCGTCAAGACCGGCCACAACGATCAGACCGTCCGCCTGAACGCCGCACTCATTCGACGTGACGACGGACCCGTGTTTCTGCTCAGAATGCGCGCCGCCGAGCACTCGGTCGACGACAGCTTCTCGAGTCAGACTCTCGAGATCATCAACCGGGCGCCCGATGCGTTCGTGGTCACCGACCCCGATGGCCTGATCCGCGCCGCGAACCAGGCCTTCCTCAAGTTCGCCTCGCTGGCCACCGAGCTGCAGGTCCTCAGGCAGCCTTTGGATCGCTGGCTCGGCCGCAGCGGCGTCGACGTCGCGCTGCTCCTCCGCAACCTGCGCGACCGCACCGAGATCCGGCATTACGATACGACGCTGTACCCCGAGTTCGGCGACCCGCTCGATGTGGAACTCTCGGCCGTTTCGGCGCTGGACAGCGACGATCCGTGCTTCGGTTTCGTGATCCGTCGCCGCCTTGCGAAGGCGCAGCCCGCGGCCGGCGAGGAAACGCGGCTGCCGCACTCGCTCAAGGAAATGACCGAACTCGTCGGCCGCGTGCCGCTAAAAGAACTCGTTCGCGAGACCACCGACATCATCGAGCGCATGTGCATCGAAGCCGCGCTCAAGATGTCCGATCAGAGCCGCGCGTCCGCCGCGGAGATGCTCGGTTTGAGCCGGCAGAGCCTGTACGTAAAACTCCGACGTTACGGGATCGGCGACAGCAGCGATACTGAGCCTGAATAGCCCCCGATCGGGCCTGAGACATACCCACCGGGCCGCCTCGCGCGGCCGCCTGCCGCGTTTCAGCGTCTCCCGTAGTCACTTTCCGCAACGGATAGGTGTAATTTTTAATTGACGCCTTAAGGTGTCAAGTATTATTGTCACGGTATGGGACGTGCAACTGCGAGCGTACTGCCAGCGGAGCGTCCGGCCTGGACCGCCTACCTGGAACTCCTGAAGCCGATCACCTGGTTTCCGCCCATGTGGGCCTTCGTCTGCGGCGTCGTTTCGTCCGGTCAGTCATTGCCGGATCGCTGGCCGTTTGCGCTGGCCGGGATTCTCCTGGCCGGCCCGCTCGTGTGCGGCGCCAGTCAGATCGTCAATGACTGGTTCGACCGCCACGTCGACGCCATCAACGAGCCCGGCCGGCCGGTACCCTCCGGCCGCGTACCCGGCCGCAATGCGCTGTACTTCGCGATTGTCTGGTCGGCCTTGTCTCTGGCCGTGGGCGCCCTGCTCGGACTCTGGGTATTCGTCGCGACGGTCGTCGGCGTCGCGCTGGCCTGGGCCTACAGCGCGCCGCCGTTCCGACTCAAGCAAAACGGCTGGTACGGCAACGGAGCGGTCGGCCTGTGCTACGAGAGCCTGCCGTGGTTCACGGCCGCGGCCGCCGTGATCGGCGGCCTGCCGCCCGGCCCGATCATCGCGCTGGCGCTGCTCTACGGCCTCGGCGCGCACGGCATCATGACCCTCAACGATTTCAAGGCAATCGACGGCGACACGCAGCTCGGGGTGCGGACGCTGCCCGTGCAGCTCGGCGCCGAACGCGCCGCCCGGGTCGCCTGCATCGTGATGCTGCTGCCGCAGCTTGCCGTCATCGGCCTCCTCGTTGCATGGCAACTACCGGTAGCCGCGGCCGTGGTCGGCGGCCTGGTCGTCGCGCAATCGGCACTCATGTGGCGGTTCCTCGCGGCGCCGATCGAGCGGGCGACCTGGTACAGCGCGCTCGGCGTCACGCTGTACGTCCTGGGCATGATGGCGAGCGCCGTCGGCGTTCGCAGCGTGGTCGCGGCATGAGCGCCGGACTCGGCTGGTGGGGCATCGTCCGCCTCGGGCTGGTCCAGACGTCGCTCGGCTCGATCGTCGTTCTCACGACGTCGACGCTGAACCGGGTCATGGTCGTCGAGCTGGCATTGCCCGCCATGCTGCCCGGCATTCTCGTCGCGATTCATTACTTTGTGCAGATTTCGCGGCCGCGCTTCGGTCACGGCTCGGACAAAGGACAGCGGCGCACGCCCTGGATCATCGGCGGCATGGCGCTGCTCGGTGCGGGCGCGATTGCCGCCTCTGTCGCCACAGCCTGGATGGCCACGTCGCCGGCGGCCGGTATCGCGCTTGCCCTCGTGGCATTCGTCATGATCGGCATGGGCGTCGGTGCCAGCGGAACCTGCCTGTTGGTGCTGCTTGCTGCCAAAGTCGCGCCCGAACGCAGAGCCGCTGCAGCCAGCATCACGTGGATCATGATGATTCTCGGCTTCGCGGTGACCGCCGGCACCGTCGGCGCGGTGCTCGACCCGTTCACTTACGCGCGGCTGGTCGTCATCACGGCCGTGGTCGCCGGCATCGCGCTCACCGTAACCGTGCTGTCGCTGTGGCGCCTCGAAACACGCCCCGCCGCGGCACCGGCCTACGACAGCCGCGGCAACATCGGCTTTCGCCGCGCACTCGCTGACGTGCTTGCCGAAAAGCACACCCGGCACTTCGCGCTGTTCGTGTTCATTTCGATGCTTGCATACAGCGCGCAGGACCTCGTCCTCGAACCTTTCGCCGGCGCCATTTTCGCGCTGACCCCCGGACAATCGACACAGCTCGGTGGGCTGCAGCATGCCGGCGTGCTGGTCGGCATGCTCATGGTGGCGTTCCTCGGTACGCGCGCGGGCCTGTCGCGGCAGCGGTTCATGCGCACCTTCGTCGTCGGCGGCTGCATTGGATCGGCCACCCTGCTGATGGGGCTCGCGATCGCGGGCTTCGTAGGCAGCGACTGGCCGCTCTACGGCAACGTCTTCCTGCTCGGCATCGCCAACGGCGCGTTCGCGGTCGCCGCCATCAGCGCAATGATGGGCCTGGTCTCACAAGGCACGGCCAAACGCGACGGCGTTCGCATGGGTATCTGGGGCGCGGCGCAGGCAATCGCGTTCGGCCTCGGGGGGATTCTCGGCACGAGCGCGGTCGATCTGATCCGCTGGCTCACCGGCTCCGTGCTCAACGCCTATTCACTCGTCTTCGTCGCCCAGGGCCTGCTGTTCGCGGCTGCGGTCGTGTTGGCGCTGCGTCTGTCCTCGCGGGCAGAGCAGCCGGACGCGGCTTCCGCGGAACCTGCCCTTCGGGCCGAAGCAACCTGAGGCTGAACTCAATGAAACATGCAGATGTAGCAATAATCGGCGGCGGTCCCTCGGGGGCCACTGCCGCGCACGAACTGGCACAGCGCGGCCTGTCCGTGCTGCTTCTCGACAAGAACGGTCGCATCAAGCCCTGCGGCGGCGCGGTTCCGCCGATCCTGCTGCGCGAGTTCGACGTTCCCGAGTCGCGGCTCGAAGCCAAGGTCACGACGGCACGCATGGTGTCGCCGTCCAACGCCGAGGTCGACATGGACATCGGCGGCTTCGTCGGCATGGTGGACCGCGGCAGCTTCGACGGCTGGCTTCGGGAACGGGCCGCCGACGCCGGAGCGCATTACGTCGAAGGCCAGTTCGAGAGCCTCGAGCGCGGTCCCGGCGGACAGCTTGCGGTGCGCTACAAGCCCGGAGGCAAGAACGCAACGGTCGAAAAGACCCGGGTGCGCGCGGTCATCGGCGCCGACGGCGCGGCCTCGAAGGTCCGGAAGCAGGCCATGAGCCACCAGGAAACGATGAAGCACGTGTTCGCTTACCACGAGATCGTGCGCTCACCCAACGGCAAGACGCCGTGGTTCGATCCGGAGCGCTGCGACGTCTACTACCAGGGCAAGGTTTCGCCGGACTTCTACGGCTGGGTGTTTCCGCACGGCGAGTGCACGAGCGTCGGCGCCGGGTCGGCGGTCAAGGGCTTTTCGCTGCGCAACGCCGTCAAGATCATGCGCGACAACTCGCGCCTCGACGACAATGCCATCGTCCGCCGCGAAGGCGCGCCCCTGCCGCTGAAACCGCTGAAGCGCTGGGACAACGGCCGCGACGTCGTGCTCGTCGGCGACGCCGCCGGCGCCGTCGCGCCATCGTCGGGCGAAGGCATCTATTACGCGATGTCCAGCGGACGATCGGCCGCAAAAGCCGTGGCGGAATTCGTGGAACACGGCAACGCCCGGGCGCTGGCCAATGTCCGCAAGGACTTCATGGCTTCGCACCGCTGGGTGTTCTTCATTCTCGGCATCATGCAGTACTACTGGTACACGAACGACAAGCGCCGCGAGAAGTTCGTCGAGATCTGCCGCGACCCGGACGTGCAGCGGCTCACCTGGGAAGCGTACATGAACAAGAAGCTCGTCCGGGCGAAGCCCGCGGCCCACGTCCGGATCTTCTTCAAGGATCTGGCGCATCTCGTCGGCTTGAATCCGCGCTAGTGGCGACATCGGACGACAGACTGCTCGTCATCGGCGTCGCGGCCGGAAGCGCGATCGTCGTCGCGGTGCTCGGCGCCGTGCTCACCGACATCGGCGACTGGTACTACTCGCTCGAAAAGCCGCCGTGGCAGCCGCCCGACTGGGCCTTCGGGCCGGCGTGGACGCTGATCTTCGTGCTGACCGCGACGGCCGGCGTGCTGGCGTGGATGGCCGGCGGCGACCGCGCACGCCCGCTCGTCGCCGCGGCATTCGCGGTCAACGCGGTTCTCAACGTAGCGTGGAGCCTGCTGTTTTTCCGCCTGCGGCGCCCCGACTGGGCGCTCGTGGAAGTGGCGGCGTTCTGGCTGTCGATCGTCGCTCTGATCGCGATCTGCGGGAGCCTGGATCCGCGCGCCGGGTGGCTCTTGCTACCGTACATTGCCTGGGTGTCGTTTGCCGCGATACTCAACATGACTATCGTCCGGCTGAACCGGCCGTTCGCTTAGAAGAAGAAAAGGGGGCTTTCAGCGTGACTACAACAAGCCACAGATCGTCGTCGGGGCAGACCCGTATCGGGCTCAGCGGCCTGGCCGTCTACATGCCGCCGTTCCGCGTCAAGCTCGAAGACTGGTGCGACTGGACGGACACGCCATGGGCGAAGATCTCGAACGTCGTCGGCAACAGTTTCAGGCTGCGCGGCCCGAGTCAGAGCGTGTACACGATGGCCGCGACGGCCGTAATGCGGATGATCGACCAGTACGATCTCGACCCGGCCGAGATCGGCTTCCTCGGGCTCGGGACGGAATCGAGCACGGACAACTCGGCCGGCGCAATCATCATCAAGGGCATGATCGACCGCGCGCTCGTGGCAAGCGGCCGCCCGCCGATCGCCAGAAACTGCGAAGTGCCGGAGTTCAAGCACGCCTGTCTCGGCGGCGTGTATGCGATGAAGGGAGCGCTGCGCTTCCTCGCGCTCGACGGCTCGGGAAAGAAAGCGATCGTCGTCTGCGCCGACATCGCGGAGTATGCGCGCGGCAGCACCGGCGAACCCACTCAGGGTGCGGGAGCCGTCGCGATGCTCCTCGAGCAGGATCCGACGCTGGCCACGATCGACCTCGCCGGCTCCGGTTCCGCTTCGGACTACCGGATCATGGACTTCCGCAAACCGATGCTCAGGTTCTGCGGCCAGGACCGCAGCGAAAGCCACCACATTCAGGACTTTCCGGTCTTCAACGGCAAGTACTCGACGACCTGCTACATCGACGAAACGCTGCATGCGCTCGACGACATGTACGTGAAACGCGGGCTCGAACCGAGCAGTTATCTGCGTTCGCTCTCGAACGTCTTCATGCACCGGCCGTACCGGCGCATGCCGGAAAACGGCTGGGCGGTCGCCTGGCTGTTCGCGCTGGGCCAGGGCTCGGACGAAGACCGCGGCACGCTCGCGGGCTATGCCGAAACCGCTGGCGTCGACACCGGGGAACTGCTCGGGGAAATGGCGAAGGTCATCGATATCAGCGACTACGCGAAGCCCGAAGCACTGAACCACGACGCCTATCCGCTGACGATGGCGACGCTGCAGGCTTTCAGAGCGTCGCCCGACTTCGGGCGCGACGTGCTGAGCAAGCTCGCGCTGGGCAGCCACGCAATCCGCGACCTGGGCAATCTCTACACGGCGGCCCTCCCGGCCTGGCTTGCCGCCGGACTCGAGGAAGCGCTGGCCGACGGCCGCGAGCTTGCCGGGGACGAACTCCTGACCATGGGCTATGGCAGCGGCGATGCCGCCGAGGTCATTCCGTTCTTTGTCGAGGAAGGCTGGCAGGCCGCCGCCGGACGTATCGCTTTCGACGAGGCGATGCAGGGTGCCGTCGATCTGACGCAGCAGCAGTACGAAGCGCTGCACGACGGACGCCGGGTTTCGGGTCTCGAGTACGTCCCCGCTGACGAGTTCGTGATCGAGCGCGTCGGCCGCGCCGAAGAGCGGCATTTCCAGGACGTCGGCATCGAGTACTACCGTTACGTCGAAAGCGCCGGCTAGGGAAGCTCAGAACAGACCCTTCTGTTCCGGCACCGGCCACGCCGGCAGTGCCGGCATCGACAGCCGCGCACGAAGCCGCTCGTGGAAGTCCAGCGCCAGCGGCGGGCAGTGCTGGTTGTTCGGGCAGTGAATCATCATGTAGACCTCGTCGCCCGCGGCAATCCAGGCCGCGGCCCGGTCGGCCCAGAAATCGAGATACGGCCCGTTCGACGGCAGGTCGGGATGCAGTATCAGGCGCACGAACGCGACCCCGCCGTAGACGGTATCCAGCACGGGCACGTCGGGTTTCTCGTGCCGCGCTGAGCGGACGTCCGGATGATCGGCGTCGCCCTCGTGGATCGGGCGCGCGTCGAACATGACCCGGCCGGCTGCATAGCGCTCGAGCCAGGGTTCGGCAAGAGCCGGGGCCGCGAAAAAGGCCGGATGCCGGAGTTCCAGTACGATGCGATGGCGCCTGGCCACGGCCTCGAACACGGGCTCCAGGCGTTCGATGCCAACCGGATCTACGCTTGCCGGGAGCTGCACGAGGCACGGTCCGAGGCAGTCGTCCAGCGCGGCAACGACGTCGAGAAAACGGACGAGTTCCCTGAGGTCCGGCCGCCGTTCGTGAGTAACCGCACGCGGCAGCTTCAGGCAAAAACGAAACGGCGGGTCGACCGCGGCGCGCCATTGCGCGACGGTGCCGGGCGCGGGCGTCGAGTAGAAGGTCGTGTTGCCCTCCACGCAGTTGAACACGCGCCCGTAGCTTGCCAGCCGTGACGGCGCATCCGTGAAGTAGCGGTCTTTCCAGCCGGGAAAGGCCCACGCGGGTAAACCCAGAAAGTACGGTAGAACAGTTTTCGGCACGTTCGCTACCTTACCTTCCCGAGCATTGCGACAGAACACTTCCGGGCACGTTTGCTAAGCTGCCCTGCCCGTTCTGTGAGCGTAGCCAATGTTACTTGCCGACCTCTGCCGGGCTGCGGCGGACGTCGCCGCCACGTCGAGCCGACTCGCGAAACGCGCGCGGCTCGCCGAGCTGTTCGCGGGCCGCCCCGCCGACGATCTGATGCTGGCCGTGACCTACCTCACGGGCGAGCTGCCGCAGGGGCGTATCGGCGTCGGTCCGTCTCTGATCGCTCAGGCGCTGGCCGGGGCGAGCGCTGAGGACAGGCAGGCGCAAGCGTCATTGACCCTGAGCGAAATCGACGGCCATTTCGATGCAATTGCCGCCGTCAGCGGCAGCGGCGCCGTCAAACGACGTCGCGAACTGCTGGCGGAGCTATTCGCACGCTCCGCGAACGAAGGCAGCGAGTTCCTCGCACGCCTTCTGTACGGCGAGCTGCGGCACGGCGCGCTCGAGGCGCTGCTGCTCGAGGCCATTGCCGATGCTACGGGCATCGAGACAGCGCTCTTGCGGCGCGCCGCGATGTTGACCGCGGACCCGGCGCGCGTGGCCTCGATCGCGGTAGCATCCGGTGCCGAGGGGCTCGAAGCGATCCGGCTCACGCCGCTGGCCCCCGTCAAGCCGATGCTCGCGCAGCCGGCCGCGGACCTCGAGTCGGCGTTCGATGCCATTCCCCGCGCTATCGTCGACCTCAAGCTCGACGGCGCCCGGGTCCAGATTCACAAGGACGCCGACTCGATCCGCGTGTTCTCGCGGCAACTCAACGACGTCACCGACGCGGTACCCGACGTCGTCGGCCGCGTTCGGGAGCTGCCCGTAGCCGACTGCGTACTCGACGGCGAGGTCCTGTTGCTGCGCGACGACGGCCGCCCCGAGCCCTTCCAGACGACCATGCGTCGCTTCGGGCGCAAGCGTCCGGATGCGGCGACCCTCAGGGAGCGTCCGCTGGCGCTGTTCGTGTTCGACTGCCTGTACGCGGCCGGTGAGCCACTAATCGACCGGCCGCTCACGGAGCGGATCGCGGAACTCGGCCGTTTCGCTCCCGCGGAGTTCCTGGTACCGCGCATAGTGACGGACGACGCCGGGGAAGCCGCGCGCTTCTTCCACACGGCTCTTCTGGACGGCCACGAAGGCGTCATGGTCAAACAACCGGACAGCCTGTACGCGGCGGGCAGCCGCGGCGCGGCCTGGCTCAAGATCAAGCACGCGCACACGCTCGACCTCGTGGTTCTCGCCGCCGAGTGGGGCAGCGGCCGCCGCAAGGGCTGGCTGTCGAACCTGCACCTCGGCGCCCGCGACGGCGACGACTTCGTGATGCTCGGCAAGACCTTCAAGGGGCTCACCGACAAGCTGCTGCGCTGGCAGACGAACGCCCTGCTCGAACGCGAGACGCGGCGCGACGAGTACACGGTCTATGTCCGCCCCGAACTCGTCGTCGAAATCGCGGTCAACGAGATCCAGGAGAGTCCGCAGTACCGGGCCGGGATGGCGCTCCGCTTCGCGCGCGTCCGCCGCTATCGCGACGACAAGAGCGCGGCCGAGGCTGATACGATCGACACCGTGAGAAAACTCCACAGTCAGCACGCCGCATGAGCGCCACACCGTTTCATCCGGCCACCGCGCAGTGGTTCCGGGAAAGCTTCCCGGAGCCAACCCGCGTGCAGGCGGAGGGCTGGCGCCACATACTCGCCGGCCATCACTCGCTGCTCGTCGCACCGACCGGCAGCGGCAAGACGCTTGCCGCGTTCCTTGCCAGCATCGACCGGCTGGGTGCGCGCGACGACGACACCGAGGCGGGCGTGCGGGTCCTGTACATCTCCCCGCTCAAGGCGCTCGTCTACGACATCGAGCGAAACCTGCGCGCGCCGCTGGTCGGGATCAGCCGGATCGCGGAGCGGATCGACGCCGGCTTCCGGCAGCCGACCGTCGCCGTCCGCACGGGCGACACGCCGCAGAAGGAACGCCAGCGGCAGGCCCGCCATCCCGCCGAGATTCTCGTCACGACGCCGGAGTCGCTGTTCCTGATCCTCGGCTCGAAGGCCGGGGAGACGCTCCGAACCGTCGACACCGTGATCGTCGACGAGATTCATGCATTGGCGCCCAGCAAGCGCGGTGCGCACCTTGCATTGTCTTTGGAGCGTCTCGAGATGCTTGCGGAGGGTCCCGTTCAGCGCATCGGTCTGTCGGCGACGGTTCGGCCGCTGGATCGTGTGGCGCGGTATCTCGGGGGCTCGCGGGAAGTCGAAATCGTCGATTGTTCGACGAAGCCGTCGCTGAAGCTGACGGTAACCGTGCCGGTGCCTGATATGGAGCAGCCTCAGGTTGAGGTGGGGTCGTCGTCGCAGTCTTTGGGCTCGTCGTCGTCGCGATCTGTCGAGGGTGGCTCAATCCTTGGGCACCTCTATGCTCGGGAAGTCGGACGTCCGCAGACCGAGCGCGGCATCTGGCCGTCGATCTATCCGGAGCTCCTGGACGCAATCCGCAAGCATCGCTCGAGCATCGTCTTCGTCAACAGCCGCGGTCTGTGCGAGCGCCTCGCGCACAAGCTCAATGAGCTGGCCGAGGAAGAACTGGTCCTCGCGCACCACGGCAGCATCTCGCACGCAAAGCGCAGCGAAATCGAGGAAGGACTCAAGAGCGGCGCGATCAAGGGCATCGTCGCGACGAGCTCGCTGGAGCTCGGCGTCGACATGGGCGCCGTGGACCTGGTCATGCTCGTCGAGTCGCCCGGCTCCGTGGCGCGGGGTCTGCAGCGCGTGGGGCGGGCCGGCCACGGCGTTGGCGAGGTCAGCGTCGGACGGCTGTTTCCCAAGTTTCGCGGGGATCTGCTCGAAAGCGCGGTAGTGGCAACCCGCATGCTCGATGCGGAATTGGACCCCATCGAAGTGCCCTCGAACCCTCTCGACGTTCTCTCCCAGCAAATCGTCGCCATGTGCTGCGATGCGCCGCGAAGCGTCGAAGAAATCGAAGCGACCGTGCGCGGCGCGTGGTCGTTCCGCGAGCTGTCCCGCGGTCTGCTCGAGACCGTGCTCGACATGCTGTCGGGCCGCTACCCATCCAGCGACTTCGCCGACCTGAAGCCGCTGTTGTCGTGGAACCGGACCAACGACACGCTGTCGCCGCGGCGCGGCGCCGCGATGGTGACGCGCATGAACGCGGGCACGATCCCCGACCGGGGAGCGTTTGGCGTGCACCTGGGCGAAAGCGGCCCGCGCGTCGGCGAACTCGACGAGGAGATGGTGTTCGAAACCCGCGCGGGCGACAACGTCACGCTCGGTGCAAGCACCTGGCGCGTCGAGGCGATCACCCGTGACCGCGTCATCGTCAGTCCGGCTCCGGGAGAACCCGGACGGCTGCCCTTCTGGCGCGGCGACGGTCCGGGCAGACCGATCGGCCTCGGCCGCGCGCTGGGGGCGTTCCTGCGCCATCTCGGGACGCTGTCGGAGGCCGAAGCGGCCGAATGGCTGCTCACGAACACGCCGCTGGACCGGAACGCCGCGGGCAACCTCGCCGCTTACGTGGCCGAGCAGCGGCAGGAAACCGGCACCCTCCCCACCGACCGGCGCATAACGGTCGAGCGCTTTCGGGACGAACTCGGCGACTGGCGCGTGTGCATCCTGACGCCGTTCGGCGCCCGCGTGCACGCGCCCTGGTCGATGGCCCTGCAGCAGCTCCTTGGCGAAGAAAGCGGCTACGAAATGCAGGTCATGTACACCGACGACGGCATCGTGCTGCGCTTCGCCGACACCGACGAGCTTCCGGAACCCGATCGCCTGCTGCCGGCTCCCGAGGACGTCGAGGAACTGATCGTCGAACAGCTGGCCGCCACGTCCCTGTTCGCCGGCCTGTTCCGCGAAAACGCCGTCCGCTCGCTGCTCCTGCGCCGGCGGCGCCCCGGTCAGCGCGCGCCGCTCTGGGCGCAGCGTCTCAAGGCGCAGAACCTGCTTGCAACGCTCAGGAAGTACCCCTCGTTCCCGATCGTCATGGAGACCTATCGCCAGGCGATGGCGGACGTATTCGACATTGCAAGCTTCAAGGAACTCATGCGGGATTTGCGAAGCCGCGCGATCCGGGTCGACGACGTGGAAACCCGCAGCGCCTCGCCGTTTGCGCGCTCGCTGGTCTTCGCCTACGTCGCCGCCTACCTGTACGAGCAGGATGCGCCGCTGGCCGAACGCAAGGCGCAGGCCCTGACGCTCGACCGCGGACTGCTGGCCGAGCTCTTAGGTCAGGGGGAGCTGCGCGATCTGATCGATCCCGAGGTGCTCGCAGAGCTGGAGGCGGACCTCACGTGTATCAGCGACCGATATCGCGCCCGTGACGCGGACGAGCTCCACGACCTGCTGCGCCGCCTCGGCGACCTCACGCTCAGCGAAATCGCCGAACGCTGTCAGGAGCCCCCGGACGCCTGGCTCGGGCAGCTGCGGCACGAGCGCCGGGCGATCGCGGTCCCGCTGGTTGGCGAGTCGCGCTGGATCGCCGCGGAGGACGCCGGGCTGTACCGGGACGCGCTCGGCGCACTGCCCCCGGCCGGACTTCCCGACAGCTTTCTCAAGCCCGTAGAGCGCCCTTTGGAAGCCCTCGTAAGGCGTTACGCGCGGCACCGGGGCCCGTTCACGTTGCGGGAGGCCGCCGCGCGCTTCGGCTTGCGTCCGGGGCAGCTCGACACGGTGCTCGAAGCCCTGCTCGGCGCGGGGGTGCTCGTCCGCGGCGAAATCCGCCCCGGCGGCGCAGAGACCGACTGGTGCGACAGCGAGGTTTTGCGCCGGCTCAAGCGGCGCAACCTCGCCCGCCTGAGAGACGAAGTCGCGGCCGTGGACGGGTCGGCGCTGGCACTGTTCCTGCCGCGCTGGCACGGCCTCGACAAGCCGACGGCGGGGCTCCCGCGGCTTCGGGAGGTCGTCGGGCAGCTCGAGGCACTGCCGCTGCCCTGGTCGCTGCTCGACGGCGCGCTCCTGCCCGCGCGCATTCGGGGCTACCGCAGCGACATGCTGGACACGCTTGCAGCCGCCGGCGAAATCGTCTGGGTCGGCGCCGGCGCTTCCGGCGGCAGCGACGGCCGCATTCGCCTGTATCGGCGCGATCACGTGCGCGACCTTCTGCCGCGCGACGACGACTACGAGCCATCTTCAGCGCTGCACCGACTCATTCTCGATAGCCTCGGAGATCGCGGCGCGTCGTTCCTGTTCGAAATCGACGAGTGGATCGCCGACGAGGCGCCGGATACGGACCGGAGTGAGCTGGTCGAGCATCTCTGGGATCTCGTCTGGGACGGACAGGTCACCAACGACACGTTCGCGCCGCTCAGGGGGCTCGGATCGAGACCGGCGCGGCGACGTCGTGCCGGCCGCCTCCGCAAGGTCCCCGCGTCGGGCGGCCGCTGGTCCCTCGTCGCCAAGCTCACGCGCCGCACGCCGAACCCGACGAAGGCCGCCATCGCGCGGGCCCGGACGCTGCTCGAAAGGCACGGCGTCGTGAGCCGGACGGGTATCGCCGCGGAGAAACCCGAAGGCGGCTTCGGCGCTTTGTATCCGGTGTATCGCGAACTGGAGGAGCAGGGTCAGGTACGGCGCGGCTATTTCGTCGAGGGGCTGGACGGCGCGCAGTTTGCCTATGCGGGCGCCGTCGATCGTCTGCGCGCCTGCCGGGAGCAGTCCGAAGACCGCGATTCGGCGCTTGCCGAACGCGACGTCGTGATCCTGGCCGCCATGGACCCGGCCAATCCCTTTGGCAGCGCGTTGCCGTGGCCCGCTACCGCCAGCGCGGACGCTACGCCGCCGCGCCGCAATACCGGAGCCTGGCTCGTGCTCGTGCGCGGTCACCCCGCGCTGTACGCGACTCGCCGCGGTCGCCAGCTATTGACGTTTCCGACGACGTTCGCGCGCAACGACCGCGCGCTGACCGCCGCCATCGAAGCGCTGCGCGGGCTGCCGCGCGGGAGTCGCAAGGGCCTCTTGATCGTCGAGAAGATCGACGGTGTGAACGTCCTCGAATCGCCGCTGCTGGACGCCTTCGTCAGCGCCGGCTTCGGCAGCGATTACCGTGGGCTCGTCGATCTGCGCCCGCCCGGGGCGTCGCCCCACGAGGCGGACGAACGGCGTGCCTGAAGGCGATACGATCCACAAGCTGGCGGCCTTCATGGCGCCACGCCTCGAAGGCCGCGAACTGCTGGGCGTCGGGTTTCGCGGCCGGCTGGACGACCTGCGTTTTCAGGGCCGCCGCGTGCAGCGCGTCGAGGCGCGGGGCAAGCACCTGATGATCCGTCTCGACGACGACCGGGTCATTCGCAGTCACCTCGGCATGCACGGTTCCTGGCACGTTTACGCGGCGCTGGCGCCGAGCAGCGACTGGCAGCGGCCGCGCCGGCAGGCATCGCTGATCCTCACGACCGAGGAGTCCCGGTTTGTGTGCTTCAACGCCCGCGAGGTCGAAGTCCTCGCATCGCCGAGCGTCCGTGAGCGTATCGTGCAGAGCCGGCTCGGCCCCGACCTGATCGCCGACGACGTCGCGGCCGATGCGATCGCCGAACGCGCTCTGGCGTTTGCGGACGCCGACACGCTCATCGTCGACACGCTCCTCGATCAGCGCGTTGCGGCCGGCATTGGCAACGTCTACAAGTCGGAAGTGCTGTTCCTCGAGCGGCTCCCGGTCGACCTGCCGACTACGGAAGCCGGTGCCGATCGTATCGCCGCCTGCTATCGCCGGGCCGCGGCGCTACTTAAGCAGAATCTCGGCGGCGGGCCGCGCGTCACGCGGCCGGGCGGTGGCGCCAGCGGCAGACTGTGGGTCTACGGCCGTGCCGGACTCACTTGTTACACCTGCGGCGGCATCATCGTCACAAAGCGTCTCGGCCGGCATCACCGCGATACCTGGTGGTGCCCGGAGTGTCAAACCCCTTAAAGGAGCAACCCCAACATGCTGACATCCACCACGCACGGCATCGACGGCAGGACCGTTCGCGACTACCACGGCGTCGTTACCGGCGAGGCCATACTCGGCGCGAATATCTTCAAGGACTTCTTTGCCAGTATCCGCGACGTCGTCGGCGGGCGCTCGGCCGCTTACGAAAGCGAGCTGTCCAAAGCGCGGGAGATCGCGTTCGCCGAAATGACCCAGCGCGCGCACGAGCGCGGCGCCAATGCGGTCATCGGCATCGATATCGATTACGAATCGGTAGGCGACCGCGGCAGCATGCTGATGGTCAGCGTCAGCGGGACGGCGGTGTCTATCAGTTAGTGTCGCTCTGAACCGGAAAGACGCGAAGGCGTCGAACCTCAGTTCTCGTTGAGTTCCCTGAGCAAGCCACGCACCTGACCGCGTAGTTCGCTGGACGCTTCGGCCAGCCTGAAGTACTCGCGCGCGTCGCTTTCGTGTCCGGCCCGCATCGCCGTCAGGCCCGTCAGCATCTCGAGGCGGTGCAGATCCTCGCCGTCGGCATCGCCAATGCGGATTGCCTGTTCGAAAGCCTCGAAGGAGCGCTGCCACTCGGCGTCTTCGAAATGAATGCTGGCAAGAAACTCGAACGTGTCGGCGTCCGGATTCAGCTCAGCCGCTCTCCACAGGGCCGTCTTTGCGTTTTCGCGTTCGCGCGCCAGCATCCAGAGGTCGCCGAGCTGCCGCCACGTTTCCGCGTCGGCGGCGATTCGTTCTTCCTGCATCCAGCCTTCCAGCTTACGGGCGGCCTTCTCGGGCACCGCTACGTGGCCGTAGAGCGACGCAATGCGCCTGAGATCCGACTCGGATTCCATCGTGCCGGCGACGTACGCGGTCTCGAAAGCCGCAAGCGCCCGGGTGTAGTCCTCGAGCCGCATGTGGTGACTGGCAAGCAGGCGCCAGTAGCTTTCGTTGTCGGGATCGCGATCGAGCAGTTCGTCCACGACGCCTTTCGCCATCGCGTAACGCTCGAGATCGAACAGGATCTGGTAGTGCAGGCGCAGCCAGTTGTCGGAAGGTTTTGCGACTTCGCCGATCGCCTGACTGATGTGCTGCTCTGCAAGCTCGACGTAGCCCGACATGTAGTTGGCATAAGCGACCGAGAACCGCTGCGCCGGACTCGGCGGCTCCTCGGCAACCGCCAGCCAATCGTCGAACAGCCGTCGCGCGAAGTCGAACTCTTCGTCGCCCATGACGATCTGCGCCAGAAGCATCTTGAGATTACCGATCAGCTCCAACGGCAGGTCGTCCTGGTTCAGCGCGGCCTCGAGCGCCGGCCGCGCGCGATCCGCCTGCCCCATCATGACGGCGGTGTGGGCGAGATACTGATTTGCGAGCGCGTAATCGTAAGGCCGGCCGCGCGTCGCCGCGATCAGCTCCTCCAGCTTCACGACGGCTTCGTCGTAGCGCTCTTCCTCCCACATCTCCTGAACGTCCATGAGCTTCGTGAACGTGGACCGGGAGGCCTGTTGATCGGCGGCGGCAGTCGCCGTCAGGCTGCACAGCAAAAGGATAAGCAGAATGCGCATCAGGAGTCGTCCCCGAGTACGAACGTTACTTTAGAGATCGCATACACCCGCGTCGGCTGACCGTTACGGATCTGCGGCTGGAACTTCCAGCGCATCACGGCCCGCCGCGCCGCACGATCGAAGATGTTCGGCGGTTCCGCCCGCAGGACTTCAGGATCCTCGACCGAGCCGGTTTCCGTGACGATGAAGCGCAGCAAGACGTAGCCTTCGACCTCATCCATCAGCGCTTTCATCGGATAGTCGGGCGGGACGCGCACGAGCGGCGTCAGTTCCCGTGCCAGCGCAATGCCGCTGCCCAAATCGAGTCCGACCTCGACGTCGAAATCGGGAACGTCGAACTGCATGTCGCCGATGCCGCCGGTACTCGCGGCCGACAGGCGCTCGAGATCGCGCTGCACTTCGTTCTGCGGCTTCTGCGGGGCGTTCGGGTCCCGCCGCGAGCGGACTTCGCGCGATTCCTCGTGCATGCGGATGAAGTTGGCGATGTCGATGTCTTCGGCCGGCGTCAGGCGCACGCGCTTGGAGCCCACCATGAATTCGATGGCCGTGAACAACACGACATTGATGAGTAAAGCCGCGATCAGGATGACCGGGATTCGCGCGCCTTGTCCGACTGCCGCGGCCACGACTAGCGCCCCGGCGGCGTCGCGGCTACCGCGACGTTGTCGACACCGGCGAGCCGCGCCTGATCCAGCACTTCGATCACGAGGCCTGTGCGCGACTGGTCGTCCGCGAGGATCACGACGGAGCCTTCCGGATTTTCGGCGTGCAGCCGCTCCACGTGGCCGCGGACGCTGCGCGGATCCACGCGCTGGCGATCGACCCAGACCTCGTCGTTCTCGGTCACGGCAATCATGATGTTCGCCTGCTGCTTGGTCTCCGCGGTACGGGCGCTCGGTCTTTCGATCTCGACGCCCGCTTCCTTGACGAAGGATGCGTTCACCGCAAAGAAGATCAACAGGATGAACACCATGTCGATCAACGGCGTGATGTTCAGCGCGGTCGGCCCGGATTCGGCTTTCAAGTGATCGCGGGTTGCCATTACTGTTCCTCCACCAAATCCGCTTCGAAGCGGCGCGCCATATCGTCGGCGCGGTTTTCCAGATCGGACACGAAGTACAGGCCGGACAGGGCCGTGAACAGGCCGGCCATCGTCGTCACGAGTGCCTCGGAAATCCCCGACGCCATGCCCCGGGTGTTACCGGTACCGAACACGGTGATGACGTCGAAGACCTTGATCATTCCCGACACGGTCCCGAGGAGACCCAACAATGGCAGGATCGTCGTCAACGCATTCAATGCCGGCAGGTTGCGGCTTGCTTCCGCGCGCAGATCGCCGACCAGCGCCTGAATCCGGTTGAACGACTGATAGGCGCCCATTGCCTTGCGCGCCTGCCACTCGGAAAAGAGCCTGGCGCGAAACCGCGGCAGCTCCCGCGCGTGCGACCAGTAGCGCTCGACGATCAGTATCCACAGCAGGATCGAGGCGACCAGAATCGCCCACAGCGTGTAGCCGCCCTGATCGAACAGGGCCGAGAGTCCTTCGATGTAGTTAGCCCAGACCATAACCCGTCAGCATGTCGCTGTTGTGTTTGCCGAGGCGCTCGACCAGGCGGTTGACCTGCCCCGTCAGCAGAGAGTGTAGCAGTACGAGCGGAATCGCCACCGCCAGGCCCAGCTGAGTCGTCACGAGCGCCTGCGAGATACCACCCGACATGAGCTTCGGATCGCCGGTACCGAACAGCGTGATCGACTGGAAGGTCTCGATCATCCCGGTTACCGTCCCGAGAAGTCCGAGCAGCGGACTGACCGCGGCAAGCACTGCCAGCGTGGGCAGTCCGCGGTTCAGGAGCGAACTCTCCTCGGCAAGCTGCTCGTCGAGGCGGATCGCAGTCGCCTCCGGGTCCTCCTTCTTGTGCTCCTGCGCGATTTGCTGCAAGCGCCCGAGCGGATTGCGCCCATCCGGGGAATCCGAAGCGGCCTGTTTTTCGACAGCGCGCCGCGCCACGAACAGGCCGAACGCACGACGCAGCACGATCAGGAGACCGATCGCGCCAAGCGCGAGGATCAGATAACCGATCGTTCCACCCTGATCGACCCGTTCACCCATGTCGGGCGACTGCACCATGAGGCTCAGAATGGCGCCCTTGGACGGATCCAGCGCCATGGACGTCACGCCCTCGGTCGTCGACGCGAGATTGCGCGCCATCCCCTGGAAGCGCGGCGGCGGTTGCCGGCTCAACTCGACCAGCTTGCCGGTGTCCGGCAAGAAGCGCAGATACGCACCGTCGCTCACTGACGTGAACACGCCGACGCGGGTAACCGTTTGATCGACTTCGTCGCCCTGCGGCTTGATGACCGTTGCGGGGAACGTGACGACCTTGCCCGACTCGCTGATCTCGGACAGGACACTCGTCCAGAGTCGTTTGATGTCGTCGATGGTCGGTGGCTGCTCGCCTTTGCCGAGCTGCTCGAGGAACGGTGAGCGCTCCGCCTGCTCCGCGGCAACCAGCGAGTTCTCGAGAACGCTGTTGGCGTTCAACGCCGCCTGACGAACGATCGCGAACGTGTCGTTGAGATCGCCCGCGCGCTCGCGCAGCTCGCCTTCGTATTGCGTCAGCGTTCTTTCGTTTTCTTCATACTCGACGCGCAATGCATCGGCCCGCGCGTTGGCTCTTGCCAACTGCGCCCGGGCGTCGCGCAGCAGCTCCTGCTGATCCTCTCTTGCTTCGAGGAAGCGCTCGATGCGTTCCTCGTCGTGGGCGGCCTCCTGGAGCGCCTCCTGACGGACAGCCTCGACGAGCGCATCGATCTCCGCGATGCTGGCCTGTGCCGAACCGGCCGCGAGCAGCAACCCGATCGTGACGGCAATAAACAGCTTAGAAGTCTTCATGTCCGGTTCTCCGGCGCGGGTACGGGCAAGCGCACCAGATCGGGCGGCAGTTGCTTGCGTGCTATCCGGATAGCACGGTCAAGCGGCTGCAAGTACTCGCTGTCGAGCCGTTCCCATTCGCCGGTCTGGGCGTTGTAGAAACCGATCTCGAGGCCGTCGAGCGTCATGTAGTACAGACCCAGGCGGCCGAAACGAAGGAAGTTCACGGTACGGGATTCGCCGTTGTCCTCGAGCTCGCCTTCGTAGGCTTCGATCGTGTGCCCGTAGTCGAGCTCGATCTGGTAGGCCTCGCTAACGCGCCGGTACTTCTCGGACGTCGGTACCTCCGGCCGTTCGAGCAGATTGCGCAGCTCCGCGATTCTGAGTGCGCGCTCGTCGACGAGGAACGGCATGTCGAGACCCACGAACTCGTCGAGCACGTCGATCTGTCGCACGATCAGCGGCAGAATCCGCCGCTTCGTCACCTCGATGTCGTTGAACTGCCGCTCGTAGTCCGCCAGTTCGACGCGTTGCGTGCCGACGAGCCGCTCGAGCTGGTCGTTGTACGCATTGAGATCGCTGACCTGAGTCATCGCGGCCCGATACTCTTCGAGCATCTGGCGCGTTTCGTCGTCGAGCGCGTCGATTCGCTCCTGAACCTCGGCACTGGTTTCAATGCTCGAAGACTGCAGCCGTACGGCGTCGTCAACGGTTTGCTGGGCGGCGGATTCGCCGCTTATGCCGACGGTACCCAAGGCTATAAACAGCATGCAGGCTGTTCGCATGGAACCCCCTTCTCATCTTCTAGGGTGACTTGTTGTTTCGGGCAGTCTACGAAGAAGCGTCCGCAGCAATCGTCAGGGAATCTACCTAGGAACCTGCGCGGTACGACATAGCCAGGCTCTTTACCCTTCCCGGCAAAGACACCCATAATCGGCGCCTTATCGGCGACCATTGACGATTTTCGGGTGATGGCCGGCCGCGCATTCGGCATCCAGGCGGACAGGACATCGGGCAATTCCCAGATATGGCAGACGGCAGCGCCTTCGCGATGAGATTTCCGGGGATAGGCGGACCGGGCGCGGAGCTGGGTCCGGTTGCGGTCGTCGAGCGCGACGCCGAACCCTTCCTGATGATCGACTGCCCGCCCGGCGCCCTCGACGCGTATCGCCGGCGCTACGGCGCGGACCCCGAAAACCTGTACCTGACGCATACGCATCTCGACCACGTCGGCGGCATGGAGGAGCTGTTTCACGGCACCATCGTCGCCGCCCAGGCAGACCCGGAACGACGAATAAGGCTGTTCGCCGCGGCGGCTATCGTCCCCTCGCTACAGGCGCGCCTGGTCTGCAATCAGTTCATCCGCGCCGAGGGTCGGGTCAATTTCTGGGACGCGTTCCAGCTGATCCCGGTGTCGGAAGGTTTCTGGCTGGACGACTACTGGTTCCGAGTCTTCGAGTCGCGGCACATGCAGCCGGCTTTCTGTTTCGGGCTACAGCTGGCCGGCGCGTTCGTGTACACGGGCGACACGCGGCCGATTCCCGAGGTGCTGGCGGCCGTCGCCGCGGACGGCGAAACGGTTTTTCACGACTGCGGCGTCGAGGCTAATCCGGCTCACACGGGCATCGAGGATTTGCTTCGCGAGTACAGCCCGGCCTTGAGATCGCGCCTCGTCTGCTACCACTATGGCTCCGAGGCCAGCGCCGTCGTGCTCGAAGAGCATGGACTGACGGTAGCCCGCAGCGGCACGCCCGTGCCGCTGCCCACACCCGCGTCCTGAGACAGTCTGCGGCCGGCCCTTTAGCTTCAGGCCGCGCGCGGCGCTTCGAGGTCGTCGCCGAACGCCGCGTAATCCGGCGCCGTGAGGTGCACCTCGGGTTCCCATGCCGTCACATAGCCGCCGACGATCAGGCAATCCTCGATCGGAGCGTCCGTATCGGATTCGGCGCGCTGAAGGAGCGCGTCCGCAAGTTGTTCGTCACCGTGAAACATGCCGTGCCTCCTGTTGTGTGAGGAGCGTTCGCTCAGTAGTACCCGCCAATGACTGTTGCAATAGCCGTGCCAGACGCTCCGGCACGGGCGTTCAATCACTTAGGTGGCGGCGATAGCCCCGGGAGCACCGCGACAGTGCGCCGGCCACGAGCCAATGCACCGCGACAGTGCGGCGGAAATTATCGCCCTTTTGCGTCGCAGTAGTTAAAGGTTTCTTACGGTTTTATTAAACAATTGAATTTTATTGGATTTATGGATATCACGAAAAAACTTGTTGCAACGCAAAAAGAATCTGTTAGTATTTTGCACTGCAACATCACCCCGGATACCCAGGAGCCAAGACCATGACGAGCTTTATGGACAATTTTGAGAAGCTGAACGAATTCGGCAAGCAGGGCATGGAGCCCGTCAAACACTTCACGGGCGCCTATGTCGACGCGTTCGAGAAGATCGCACGCAAGAACTACGCCTTCGCGGGCGACGTCGTCGACTTCGCCGTGCAGCAGGCGCGCCTGCCGCTCGAAGTCAGCGAACCCAAGGAGCTGTTCGAGCGCCAGGTCGAAACCACTAAGGCGTTCGCCGAACTGGTATCGACGCGCGCCGGCGAATACGTCGAGCTGGGCAACGATCTGAAGGACGCCACCGCGACCCTGATCGACCAGGACATCGTCGAGCCGGTCAAGAAAGCCACGAAAGCGGCCACCGAGAAAGCGGCCTGACCCCCCCTGGGCCATGATTTCTCGAGGAAAAGGCGCCCGGTGACGGGCGCCTTTTTTTTGCCTTTCAGGGCGCGTTTGACTGTACCCGCCGAGTGTTAACGGGCCGTAAAGGCGGTAGCATTGACCAAGCCGTCGATCGCGACGCCGGGAACTCCGAAGCCATGGCCGAACCTCATCTCATCAAGAAGTACGCAAACCGGCGCCTGTACGACACGGTCAGCTCGAGCCACATCACGCTCGACGGCATCCGGGAGCTGATCGTCTCCGGAACCGACGTCCGGATTGTCGACGATACGAGCGGCGACGACATCACCCGCAGCGTCCTCCTGCAGATCATCGCCGAACGCGAGCTCGGCGGCAGACCGATGCTGGATGCCGGCTTCCTGATGAGCATCATCCGGCTCTATGGCAATCCGATGCAGGATCTCGTCGGCGAGTTTCTCAACTCGAGCTTCGAGACGTTCATGAGCCAGCAGGCGGAGTATCAGGAACAGATGCGCCAGGCCCTCAAGGCGACGCCGCTGTCGACGATGCAGAATCTCGCCGAAACCAACCTGAAGGCCTGGCAGTCGCTTCAGGAAGCGATGCTGGGCGGCAGCCGCAAATCAGACGAAAAAAAATCAGACTATAAAAAGTCAGACGATAAAACGGAGTAATGACGTGGCCGACACCCGCAAGACTGAAACGCCGACCGGGAATTTCGATGCGATGGCAGCCGAGTTCATGAGCATTCTCGCGAAGAATCAGGAAACCCTGAAGAAGATGATGGTCTCCCCGCAGGAGGCGCTGACATCCATGCTCGACCCGTTCAATGCCATGGGCTCGTTCGCCGAGGGCGCGCGGCAGCTCGCCGGCAATCCGGAGAAAATCGTCAAGGCGAACCTCGATCTGTGGCAGCAGCATCTCGACCTCTGGGAGCACGCGACCAAGAAGATGCTTGGCGCCGAGACGGAGCCCGTTGCCGAGCCCGAACGGGGCGACCGCCGCTTCAAATCCAGCGAATGGGAGGACAATCCGGTTTTCGACGTCATTCGCCAGTCCTATCTGATCACCAGCCGCTGGCTGACGAAGACGATGGCGGACATCGACAACCTGAGCGAGGAAGATGCGCGCAAGGTCGACTTCCATACCAAACAGATCGCCGACGCGCTGTCACCGAGCAACTTCATGCTCACGAACCCCGACGTCATCAAGGAAACCGTCGAAAGCGGCGGCAAGAACCTGATCCGGGGACTCGACAACTTAAAGCGCGACCTCGAAGCCGGCGACGGCCAGCTCAAGATCATGATGACGGACCCGGCGGCGTACGAAGTCGGCAAGAACATCGCGACGGCACCGGGCAAGGTCGTCTATCAGAACGACATCATGCAGCTGCTGCAGTATCAACCGACCACGGACACCGTGTACCAGCGGCCGCTCCTGATCTTCCCGCCGTGGATCAACAAGTTCTACATACTCGATCTCCAGCCGGAGAACTCCTTCGTGCGCTGGGCCGTCGACCAGGGCTATACGGTGTTCGTCGTGTCCTGGGCCAATCCGGACTCGGAACTCGCCGGCAAGACGATGACGGACTACCTCAAGGAGGGAATACTCGAAGCGCTCGACGCGGTCGAGAAGGCGACCGGCGAGCGCGAGGTCACGACTATCGGCTACTGCATCGGCGGGACGCTGACCGGAGCCGCGCTGGCGTACATGGCGGCAAACGGCGACGACCGCATCAAGGCGAACACTTTCTTCGCCGCGCAGATGGACTTCTCGGAGGCCGGCGACCTCAAGGTCTTCATCGACGAAAAGCAGCTGGAAAGCCTCGACAGCAAGATGGCGGAGCTCGGCTACCTCGACGGCAACTCGATGTACTCCGCGTTCAATCTCCTCAGGGCAAACGATCTGATCTGGTCGTTCTATGTGAACAACTATTTGCTGGGTAAGGATCCGCTGCAGTTCGACCTCCTGTACTGGAACTCCGATACGACGCGCATGCCGCGCGAGCTGCACATGTTCTACCTGCGGGAGATGTATCTGAAGAACAACCTCGCCAAACCGGACGGAATCGAGCTCGGCGGCGTGCCGATCGATCTCGGTAAAGTGAAGACGCCCATCTATCTGCAGGCAGCCAAGGAAGATCACATCGCGCCCTATGAATCGGTGTTCAAGGCCGTCAACCTGTTCGGCGGCCCCGTTCGTTTCATGCTGGCAGGGTCCGGCCACATCGCCGGCGTCATCAACGCGCCGGCCGCCAACAAGTACAACTACTGGATGAACGAGGAGCAGCCGAAGGACATCGAAGCCTGGATCGCCGGGGCGACCTCGCACCCCGGCTCCTGGTGGACGGATTGGGACCGCTGGCTGGCCGGCTACTCGGGCGAGCAGGTTCCGGCCCGGATTCCGGGAGAAGGCGGCCTGCCGGCGCTCGAGGATGCGCCGGGCTCCTACGTGCTCATGAAGAGCTAGGCATGACGCGGAAGGTGTTCATCGCGGGGATCGGCCAGACGCCGGTTACCAAGGGACAAGACATCCGCGGGCGCTACATGGCGCGGGACGCCATCCTTGCCGCGATCGCCGATGCCAGTGTCGAAGCCGCCGACATCACGGCACTCTACGTCGGCAACATGATGGCCGGCATTCTCGGACGCCAGCAGCAGCTCGGTCCGCTGTATGCCGATACGGCGGGACTGCGCGGCGTGGAGTCGATGACGATGGAGGCGGCCTGCGGTTCCGGCGCGGCGGCGGCCCGCATCGGCTACGGCGCGGTCGCCGGCGGGCTGCACGACGTCGTCGTCGTTTGCGGCATGGAGCGCATGACCCAGGCGCCCCGGGAGGACATCACGCTGGCACTCGCGACCGCCGCCGACTGGGAGCTGGAAGGCGTCAGGGGCGAGTCGTTCATCTCCCTGAATGCGCGGCTCATGGCGCTGTACATGGACCGGTACGGGACGCGGCCGGAGCAGTTCGCGCCGTTTGCCATTGCCGCGCACGACAACGCGCTCAGGAATCCGAACGCCCTGTTGAAGAAGCCGATCGATCTCGACAAGTACCTCGAATCACGGGTTCTGGTGCCGCCGGTGCGGATCATGGATGCTCCGCCGACCTGCGACGGTGCCGCGGCGCTGGTGCTCGTCAGCGAGGACGTCGCCCGCGGACTTCGCGGCGGTGGGCAGGCCGTCGAGATTCTCGCGTCGGCGGTCGGCACCGATTCGCTTGCGATAGACCGCCGCGCCGACCCGCTCAGGCTTGCCGGCGCCGAGATCTCGAGCCAGAAGGCCTACGCGCAGTCCGGGCTCGGGCCGGACGACATGGACATCTTCGAGCTCCACGACGCGTATACGATCATCACGACGCTGAGCCTCGAAGCCGCCGGCTTCGCGAAGCCCGGCGAGGGAACGCGCCTCGGCGAGGACGGCGCAACCCGCATCGACGGCCGACTGCCGATCGCGACGATGGGCGGCCTGAAGGCACGCGGCCACCCGGTCGGCGCAACGGGCGTGTATCAGCTCGTCGAAACCACGCTACAGCTGACGGGCCGCGCCGCCGAGAACCAGGTCCCCGACGCCGCGACCGCGATGGTCCAGAACATCGGCGGCACGGGCGCCACGGTCGTGACGCACGTACTCCGTGCCGCCTGACGGCCTCAGAAGCTCATCTGCAGACCGGCTGACCAGAACGCACCGTTGAACCCGAAAGGCGCGGAGCGCCGCGAGAAACGGAAGACCGTCGGGCTTGCCAGGTCTTCGGCGCCCGGCGCCGACTCGAACAGCCCGCCCCGCGACGTCGAGTTCGTGACCTGATCCGGCGTCACGTCGAAGATGTTGTTGCCCGCCAGGAACACATTCATGCCGGTACTGAACTCGTAGCTCACCCGCAGATCGGTCAGCGTCTCGGCTCCGTAGGTCTGACTGCCGGAGTCCACCGTCGTGTACTCGCCGTAGTACTGCAGGCCGGCGTTCACGGTCCAGCGGTCGCGCAGCCAGTTGGCCGTGATGCTGGCGCGGCTTTCCGGCTGCCAGGTCTCGATCACGGAAGGCTGAAAACCGCCGAATATCTCCTCGGGCGCGATCGGATCCAGCGCTGGCGCACCGGTAAAGATCCGCGCAATTTCGGTATCGGTGAAGTTCGCGGCGACGACGACCGACATGTCGCCGCCCGCAAGCCGAATGTCGGAGAACGTGGAGACGATGTCGACGCCGTCGGTTTCGGTATCGATCGCGTTCAGGAAGAACTGGCCGCCGCCCGATCCGGTGGCGTCGAGGGCCGCGTCGAGGGCCGGCGACAGTCCCCGGCCGAGGTTGTTGCTGATGACGATGCGATCGTCGATGTCGATCGAGTAGTAGTCGATCGACAGATCCCAGCGATCGGTGATATCCCAGACGATGCCGAAGCTGAAGTTCGTGGACTCCTCCTCCTTGAGTCGCGGAATACCGATAGCCTGCGCGACGGCGCTGTCGTTGCGGAACGTACCCGTCTCGATCTGCTCGCCGCCGATGAACTGCGTGCTGATGTTGTTGAAGAACAGCTGTTGCATCGAGGGCGCGCGGAAGCCCGTGCTGACTGCGCCGCGTACGCGGAAGGTATCGGTTACGCCGAGATTCGCCGCCAGCTTGTAGTTGACGGTGTCGCCGAAGCCGTCGTAATCGTCGAAGCGCACGGCGCCGTTGACCAGCAGATTGTCGAGCGCTTGCCACTCGACGTCGCCGTAGAACGAGATCACGTCGCGGGTTTCGTCGACGGCGCTGTCGGGCGAAATGCCGCCGAAACCCTGCGTGCCCGCGGGCCCGTCCTGCGGATAGAGCGGGTCGCCGTCCACGGTGTCGTAGTCCGTGTAAGAGTATTCGTCGCCGGGCAGCACCCGGTACTCATCCTCGCGAAGCTCAGCGCCGACCGCGACGAAGAAATCGCCGAACGCCTTGCTGTAGTCGAGGTTGATCGTCTGCAGATTGAGCTCGATGCCGTAGGCGAAGGCCTCGCGCGGGATCGTGGCCCGGATTTCTTCATCGGACAGACCGCGGCCGAAATTGAGCTCGTTGACGAACGAATAGTTAACGGTGTTGCTCGTGACGTAGTCGATCCGGTTGCGGCCGTCCGTTACCGACAGATCGAGGAACGCGCCGTCGTCGAACTCCGTTCTGTAGCCGAAGTTGACCGACCGATCGACGATGTCGGAGTTGATGTTCGGCAGGAAGCCGTCGACGATGACGTTTTCACCGTCGTCCAGGGCGGCGTTGCCGCTCGACGGGTTCCGGTAGAACGCGCCCGAGTTGTTCTCGCGCCGCGAGTACGTGACGAAGCCGTACAGCTCTCCCTCCCCTACGCCGTAGGCCGCGTTGATGACGGCGGCGAACTGTTCGGAGTCGGCGTCGCCGATCCGAAACGGGTCGCGTCCGGGGCCGTTGACCTCCCGATCCTCGTTACCCGGCGCCGGCTCGAGGAAACCGTTGTCGTCCGTATCGACACAACCGCCGTAGAGGCAAACGCCCTGCGGGTTCGCACGGCGCGTTCTCTCGCGGTCGCGGAAGTTCAGCGACACGTTCATGTAGCCGTCATCGCCGAGCGACAGCCCTTTGTTGAGGTCGAGGTTATACACGGTGCCGTCGCTCTCGGTGGTCTGTCCGCCCGACAGCAGCAGCGAGCCGCCCTCCGCATCGTCGCGAAGCTGAATGTTGATGACGCCGGCGATTGCATCGGAACCGTATTGCGCCGCCGCGCCGTCGCGCAGCACCTCGATACGCTTGATCGCCGCGGCCGGAATCGCGTTCATATCGGTCCCGGCGGTCCCCCGGCCCACGGAGTTGTTGATGTGAATCAGCGCGGCCTGATGGCGGCGCTTGCCGTTGACGAGTACGAGCGTCTGGTCGGGCCCCAACCCTCGCAGGGTTGCCGGACGGAGGGCATCGGTACCGTCCGAAATCGACGAACTCGAGAAATTGAAGGACGGCGCCAGCGTCTGCAGCATCCGCCCGACTTCGGTCTGCCCGGTAGCGGTCATCGCCTCCGCGGGCAACGAATCGACCGGGACGGCAAGCTCGGAGGAGACCCGGCCGGGCGCGCGGGTGCCCAGCGTCACGATTTCCTCGATGACTTCCTCTTCCTGGGCAACCGCAGGATTGTAGCCTGCGAGCAACAAAATGGCCGGCAGCAGTGCCGGGGTGAGGGCGAACGGCGTCGGCCGCGGCTTGCCCCGAAGACTGTCGAGCTTTACGCTTTTCATAGATTTACCCTTCGAATCAAAGGGTTGGCACGCTATCCGCACAGCAGGATGGCTGGGCAGACACGTCGGACCGTTCTCGTCGGACCAGGGGCCAGACGGATGCCAACCGTTTGTCATAAGTCTAGCAGGGTGTTGTAAAAAAGTCTTAACCGATCGGATGGGGCGCTAGGCCGGCTTCACCACGAACAGCAGATCGCCGGCGTTCACCTGCGCGCCGTTGACCTGATTCACGCGGACGACCCGGTACTGCTTCTTCGCCGGATACAGCTCCTGATCGCCGCCGTTCAGGCTGGCCAGCGATACCGACGTGAACATCTTCATCGCCTCGATCTGGCAGAGGGTCTGCTCCACCGGCACTTTGTCGCCAGGACTGACAAAGGGCGGATCGGACGGCGACGCGGTCGAATAGAAGATACCCGTCTGTGGCGACAGCACTTTGAGTTCCTTCGAACCCTCTATCTCGATAGACGCCGACTCGCCGCTTGCGCCCGTCGCTTCCATTTCGGCAAGCATGGCGTCGCCGTCGGTCCGCTTGAGGAAGTCCGGCAGGTAGCCCGTATCGAACTCCCCCTTGCGGAAGGTCTCGTCCTCGAGAACCCGAACCAGCACCGGGATGTTCGTGCAGATGCCGCGGATCTCGATGGATTCCAGGTAGGCCTTGAGCCGGGCCATGCCGTCTTCGCGATCGTCGCCGTAAGCGATGATCTGCGCCACGAGACTATCGTAGAACGGCGATACCGTTTTGCCCTCGGCAATCGTCGCGATGACCTCGATGTTCTCCGCTTCGGGCAGCTTGCAGACCTCCAGCGTTCCCGGCGTCGGCACGAAATCGATGTTGCCGTCCGCATCGCGCGTACCCTTCTCGGCGGTGACCCTGGCCTCGATCGCGTAACCGCGCCGAGTCGTGTCGAGGTGTTCGATGCTCTCGCCTTCGGCGATACGGAACTGCTCGTCGACGATCGAAACGTCGGTCGTCCATTCGGTAACCGGATGCTCCACCTGGAGACGGGTGTTCATCTCCATGAAATACAGAGCGTTGCTCGACAGGTCGAAGATGAACTCGACAGTGCCGGCCCCGAGGTAGTCGATGGCGTCGGCAAGCCCGCGCGCGTATCCGTAGGCCGCCTCCTCGAGGTGCTCCGGCAGCATGACGGATTCCGACTCCTCGAAGACTTTCTGATTGTTGCGCTGTACGCTGCAGTCGCGCAGACCCAGGATCTTCGTATTGCCGTGAGCATCGCGAAGCACCTGAATCTCGATATGCCGGAGCGACTCGACGAACTTCTCGAGATAGAGGTCGCCGTTGCCAAACGCGCTCTTCGCCTCCGCGAACACGGTCTGAAACGCCTCGCGGATCTCTTCCGGCGTGCGGACGATCTTGATGCCTTTGCCGCCCCCGCCGTGAACGGCCTTGAGCAGCACGGGATAGCCCGTCTCGTCCGCCACCTGCGCCGTGGCCTCGGCGCTCGTCAGAATGCCGTGACTCCCGGGCACGACCGGGACGTCATGGCCGAGCGCCGTGTTGATCGCATTCGATTTGTTGCCCATGACCGCCATATTGCGCGCCCACGGGCCGATGAAGTTGATGCCCCGATCGCGACAGGCGCGGGCGAATCCCTCGTTTTCCGACAGGAAACCGATTCCCGGATGCAGTGCCGAGGCACCGACCCGCGCCGCGATGGCGAAAACGCTCATCGCATTGAGATAGCTCTCGTCGGGCGTTTGACCGCCGAGACTGATGAGCTCGTCGCTCTCATCCAGCATGTCCGCCGCAACCGAATCCATATCGGGATCGGACTGCACCAGCACGACAGCGGTACCCCTTCGCTTCGCGATCCGGATGAGCTTGACGGCCGTGCAGCCCCGGGCATGAATCAGCACGCGCGAAATCGGGCCCATGAGATGCCGGCCGTCTTCCTGATCGTCGTCCTCGGTGTCGATGGACTCCGGGATGTAGCTGCCGCTGAATACCCGGTTGATCACGTCCTCGACGGATTCGGCGGGCACCGGAATCCGCGGGTCCACCTCGAGCAGATCCTGGTCGAGATCGGGCGCGAACGGATGCTTGACCAAACCGCGCATCGAGCCGGGTGTGGTCGACAGGTAGTTGGAAACGATGCACTGTGACGGCAGAAACGAGGGCACGACGACACGGCCCGCGAACGGCATGTTCGTGCCACTGAAGTAATAGGTCTGCGCAAGCGGATGCGTGACGAAACTGGCCTGCGAGCCGCCGGTGCAGTCGCCGAAACCGAACACGACGACGGGCAGGTCGTTGTCCCGGACGAAACGCGTGATCCGGTCGTTCGACACCGCCATCGCAAACAGTGCGTTGGGCCCCTCTTTGGTCTGCATCCCGCCCGAGGACACGAAACAGATGACGGGCAGACGCTGTTCGACGCACTCGTAGAGCAGCCGGGCGAGTTTCTCGCTGCTCGCCATGTCGAACGCGCCGGCCTGAAAGGCGACGTTTGAGATCAGCACGCCGACGCGGGCGCCGGACCCGAACGCAAGCCGACCGATACCCGTGACGACACCGCAAGGCGTCTGCCCGTTTTCGAGCGCCCGCTCTACGGAAAAGCGAAATCCGGGGAAACCGACGGGATCCGCCGTCATGAGGTTCGTATCGAGTTCCTCGAAATCGGTGAAGAACCGATCGCGTATCGCATCGACCGTCGTCAGGCGTTGGCCTTTGTACTTGTCGATCACGCGCTGCACGAGCACGTCGTTGTACGCGATGTCGAGCTGGTTCCAGAAGTCCTTGCGCTTGCCGATCCGCATCGGCTTGATGGCGCCTTCGTAGCCGCCTTTCCCCTCCTGCGCCTTCAGGAACTCGGGGATCAGCGACTCGAACATGAACGTGATCAGCACGAGCAGCGCATCCGACAGGCGGGTAAACGCCACACGCTTCCACTCTTCGACGTCCTTGAGAAACGCGCCGCGGCCGTTGAAGCGCACGAAATAGCCAATCCAGCCGGAAAATGCATCGGCGTTCGCCGCGAGAAAGCGCCCGGTCTCACCCGACTCGGTGTCGCCCTTGACCTGCTGCGCGGCGGCCGCAAGCGAGATATCGAGGAGCCGGTGCAGCGACTCCTGGGAAATCTTGTGCGTTCGCCGGGCCTCCTCGGCGATGTCCGCAAACCCGTTCACGATTGAATCGTAGAGCGCATCGAAAATCAGCAGATTCACGAAGGTGCCGGTCAGCGCCTCGCGCAGCCCGGTATCGAAGAGCACGTCGCTGATCGTGATGTCGGCGAGGGGAATCTGGTCGACCCGGTCGCTCACGATCTCGCGCTCGCGGCTTGCGATCAGCTCGATGAGCCGCCGGAAGTTGTAGGCCGACGACGTCTTCCAGCGGTTGTAGAGGTACAGTCCGACGCGGAAGCAGAGGTCGACACGCGCGTTCTCGAAGTTTCGCTGCGGCTCGCCGAGCAGTATCGCGGTGAGCCGGTTGCGCTCCTTGTCGAGACCTTCCTTGCGCTGGCGATACGTCTTCAACGCCTTCGACAGGGACTCGTTGTATACGACCCGATCGGGATCGGCGAGCCACTCGTCGAAGGCCCGCTCCCGCCGTCGGCGCGTTCGTTCCTCCAGATCGCCCGCGGGAATCTCGATATCGGCGAGGCGACCATAGGTCTCCACGGTCGACGTGCGTATCCGCCGTCTCAGACCGATATAGCGCAAAAACCGCATGCTGATCCCGAAGACGTCGGGAGCCGCCCGCTTCGCGTCGGCGAAGGAGAACTCGGCCATCGACTTAACCTGTCTGAGCTCCGGGGGCGGATTCAGATAGCGGCCCACTACGCGATGATAGTGGCGAAGCAGCATGGGCTCCTCGGCCGCGAGATTGCGCGACGCCTGCTCTATGGACTCGATCGCGCTGCTGATCGCCGCCTTGAGCTTCGCGATGTCGGGTTTCGCATCGTCGGGTGCGTAGTCGACGACACCATCGACGACGCCCTTCGTCTGCAGCTCAAACGAGGACAGGCCGACGTAACGGGCGCATTCCTGCCAGGACAGGTTGAACTTGCGCGCGATGCTTGCCAGCCCCTTGGGTTGGATCGTATTAAAGACGGCCGAGCGGACGCATAGCAGCACGTTGGTCGCCGCCAGCGGAATCGCGCCGCCCGAGTAGCCCAGACCGTAGACGATACCGACCGTCGCGACCTGCAGATTGCACATCTCGGCCAACAGCCGGCTGATAGTGTGGGCCTGGTTGTTGGAGTTCGCGGCGGCACCGGCATCCGCGCCCGGCGTATCCATGAAGGTGACGACGGGCATCGACAGGTCGCCGAAACCGCGGACGAGTTCCGCGGCTTGCGCGTGATGCTCGGGCCCCCACACGCCGTTGTTGACCGACCGGTCCTGAACCAGAAAACCGACGCGCCGGCGGCCGCTTTCGAACTCGAGATCCACCTCGGCCGCGTAGAGCGGTCCGTTGACGACCTCGAGCACTACCTTGCCTTTGAGCTGATTGACGACGTCGCGTGCGCTGGGCCGGGAGGGCAGCTCGGCCGGCTCGAGGATCTCGCTGATGTAGTCGTCTACGGGCAGCGCCTGAAGTTCGCCAGCCCGGCGCCGGCAGTAGTCCGCCGACAGGAGCCCCTCGATGGGCTCGCTCACGCTCGGCGGCTTGTTACCCGAGAAGATCGAGTGATCGCGCGCGGCATGCTCGGCCTTGGTGAAGAGCTCGTCCGGCTGCCAGTTCTTGTCGTCGTTCAAACTCACCATCCACCGGGCGCCGCCCGATTCCCCCAGGGTGGCGGTAGTGTAACCGCTGCGTTCAGGCGGAACACCCGGTATCGCGCGGCAGCCGGGCAAACACCGCCATCTCCGGATGCGTCAGTCGGACTCCAGACGCCAGACTTCAACCGCGCGGGACGGCGCTTCCTCGACGATGATCAGCCCCTGCCGGCAGGGATACACGGAAGCCGTGTCCGAACACTCGGGCACCTGTTCCAGCCGCTCCTGATGCGCCGCCTGCTGGAAGTCCTCTCCGGCTTTGCTCAGGTCGGGCGTCACCCAGTTCTCGCGGTCTTCGTTCGCGGCCGCGACCGCGGCAAGATTCGCGAAGACTTCGACTTTGCGCGCGGTGGCGACGCAGTGTGCGGAATCGGCGTCCACGATTACCGTCGCCGACGCCTCTTTGAGTTCGACGAACTGCTCGAGCGCCGTCTCGCAATCCTCGAGCCGGGCGAACTCCAGTTCCAGCTGCTGTTCCTGACAAACGGTCTTGCCGGCGGGCGCGACGCATTCGCTAATAGTGAGTACAAAGACCTGAATCCATGCGATATCCATGATTGTCCTCCTCGAGCCGGCGGGCGGCCGGCGATCCCGGACCCCGTTCAGGGGGTTCGACCCGGGCGGGTCCAGAGCGTTCCAGACTACCACAGCCCGTTCGGCAGAGCGGTTGCCGGCCGAACGGCCGCGCGTTACTGTGTCGCCCGTCCACGGACCGTGACGGCGCTTTCCCGAAGGAGCAGCCATGCCAGTAATGCAGACCTCGGACCTGACGCCCAGACAGTACTGGGAAGAGGTTAAGGCAAATCCCAACCGCGCGAAGTTCGGCTTCGGTGAGAAGGCCGCGATCATCAACATCGATTTGCAGCGCGCCTACACGGACGTCGATGCGTTCCCGACGGCTTACCAGACCGACCCGAAGCAAATCGACTACATCAACGAGCTGTCCGCGCTCGCGAGAGCGAAGAACATGCCCGTGATCTGGACTTACGTGGCCTACATGCAGAACGCCGACGATGCCGGCGTCTGGGGCACTCGCACGAACACGCCGCATTCCCTGCAGAACATCAAGGAAGGCGACGAACGGGCCGAACTCGATCCAAGGCTCGACATCGATCGCGACCGCGACGCCGTGATCAACAAGCGCATGGCAAGCGTTTTCCACGACACGCTAATCCCGTCGCTCCTCGTGTGGCACAAGGTCGATACCGTGATCCTTACCGGCGGCAGCACATCGGGCTGCGTTCGTGCTTCCTGTGTCGCATCGCTCTCGACCGGCTACCGTACCGTCGTTCCCGAGGAGTGCGTGGCCGACAAACACGAGATCCCGCACTACGCAAACCTCTGCGACATGATGCTGAAATACGCTGACGTCGAGCCCGTCGCCGCGGTCAGGACATGGCTCGGGAACCACCCCGGCTGCGAGCCCATACGCAAGGCCCGCGGCGCGGCTTTCTGAGGGCGAGATAGACATGCAGGAAGATCCGGGCCTTTACGACTACTGGCCTTACGAGGGCCGCCCGAAGATAAGCTGGCCGAACGGAGCCCGCGTTGCGTTCTGGGTGGCGCCGAACATCGAGTTCTACGAGCTCGACCCCGCCGTCAACCCGCATCGCAAAGCCTGGCCGAAACCGGTACCGGACGTGCACGGCTACGCAACCCGCGACTATGGCAACCGGGTGGGACACATGCGCATGATGCGCGTGCTCGACCGGTACGGCGTGCGCGGCTCGATCTCGCTGTCTACGGCGCTCTGCGATCACCATCCCGAGATCATCGAAATGTGCCGCGAACGGGAGTGGGAGTTCTTCAGCCACGGCATCTATAACACGCGCTACACCTACGGTATGAGCGAGGCCCAGGAGCGCGCGATGATCGAGGACGCCATGGCCACGATCGAGAAGCACACCGGGCAGCGTTGCAGCGGCTATCTCGCGCCGGCGCTGACGCATACCGAAGTGACGATGGACCTCTTCGCCGAAGCCGGCGGCATCTACACCTGCGACCTGTTCCACGACGATCAGCCGACGCCCGTGCACGTCCGCTCCGGCAAGAAATTCATATCCGTGCCCTACTCGCTCGAGATGAACGACACGATCGTGTACGTGGTCAACAAGATCGAGCCGCGGCGGTACGGCGAGATGATCCGGCGCAACTTCGACCGGCTCTATCAGGAAGGCGCGACCAACGGCGTCGTCATGTGCATACCCCTGCACGCGTATCAGGTCAGCCATCCGCATCGCTTGAAGGCCTTCGAGGAAGCGCTCGAGTACATCACCGGCCACTCCGACGTCTGGGTGACGACCGGCCGCGAGATCGCGGAGTACTACATAGAGAAGTGCTACGACGCGGCCGTGGCTGACATCCGCGAACGCATCGAACCCTGAGAGACCCCGAAAGATGACGCTGGACCCGAGCTATCTCGACTACCCACTGCGCCGCTACGGCATGGATCACGACTGCTACGACTGGTCCATGCTTACGGACCGAAAGCCGGTCGCCTGGCCGGACGGCAAACGCGTCGCGCTGTGGGTCAACGTCGCGCTGCAGTTCTTTCCGCTCGACCAGAAGGGCAAACCCTTCCCGCCGCCGGGCGGCATGAGCACGGCCTACCCTGACTTGCGGCACTACACCTTGCGCGACTACGGCAACCGCGTCGGCGTGTTTCGCCTCATCGAGGCACTGGACCGCTACGGCGTCAAAGCCAGCTTCGCGATCAACGCGGAACTCGCGGAGCGCTATCCCTACCTGCTGCGGCGCGTCGCGGAGCGCGGCGACGAGATACTCTGCCACGGCTGGAACATGGACACGCCCCACTACGGCGGCCTCGACGTCGAAGCCGAGCGCGACCAGGTGGTACGCTCGCTCGACGTCCTGCGCGGGCACGGCGGTCAGGCAGTGAAGGGATGGTTGAGTCCCGGCAAGTCACAAAGCCGCAATACGCCGGCTCTGCTCGTCGAGCACGGCGTCGAGTACATGTGCGACTGGATCAACGACGACATGCCGTACCGCTTCCGGACGGCGGCCGGAGAGATCACCGCGATGCCGCTGTCGACCGAACTCGAAGACCGCTTCATTCTGCTGAACAACCTGCACTCGGAAACCGAGTACGCAGACCAGATCATCGACGCCTTCGACTTCCTGAATCGCGAAGCCGGCGACCAGGGCGGACGACTGCTGGCGCTGAACGTGCACCCGTGGCTCCTGGGACAGCCGCACCGTATCGGCGAATTCGAACGGCTGCTGGCACACATCGTCGGTCACGAAACCGTCTGGTCCGCCCCGCCGGGCGAGATTCGCGCGGCCTGGCTTGCCGCGCAGCCATAGTTTCGTTCAGTGCGGATGCACGTGCGGCACCGTGAAGATCAGAAACAGCCCGACCAGGATACCCACCCGATAGGCCCAGTCGCGGCTGCGCGCATCGCCCTCCACGGGATGGCCGTGCCTCACGCCGAACGCCACGATGTGCACGAGCGAACCGGCCACAAACGCCTGAAACCAGGCGACGCTCGGCGCGCTGGCCAGCTCGACGAGCGGGCCGGCAGCAAAGTACGCGATCGATGTCACAACGATGATCACCGCGAACGCCGCCACAGCCACCGGGGCACCGAAGTTCGGCCGCAGAGACCACCAGATCGCCATGCCGACCGGCACCCGGTGCAGGACGACGCCAGCCGCGAGCGGGTCTCCTGCCCAGGCGGAACCCGCATCCGGATCGGGTACCAGCGCAATGCCGTCGACCGCGGCGTGAACGACCATGCCAAGCGCGGCAAGCAGCACGATGAAACCGTGCGCCTTGGGTATCGCATCGTGGAAACGCGATTCGAGCACAACCGGGAACGCCAGACCGACGAGGAGAAAGACGATGGCGAAGAGGCCGCCGGAAGCGATCGCCGCCGGGATGATGTGAACGCAGACGATGCCGGCGATCGTGATGAAGATCAGACCGTCGAGCAACTGCCGGATCGTCGGCCGCGTGCGACCGAGTTCGTACACGAAGGGTCCGAGTAGCAAAGCGAGGCCGCTGAGAAACAGCATCATCGCGGAACGCCTTTTAAACGGCTGGCCGGCAAGTGAGATCGCCCGGGGTAGACGGCAGGCACGGGAGAGTAGCAGGCTTCGATCCCTGCAGGAATCCGGCCGCTGTGATACGGTCTCGCTCCCCCCGACCCCGGAGCCCGACATGACTCAGGCGAAAGCCGGCGACACCGTTCGCATCCACTACACCGGCACGCTGGCCGACGGCAGCCGATTCGACAGTTCCGAAGGCCGCGATCCGCTCGAGTTCGTTCTCGGCAGCGGCCAGGTGATACCGGGCTTCGACAAGGCGGTCACCGGGATGACCCAGGGCGAGGACAAGACCGTCACGATCGAACCGGCCGACGCGTACGGCGAGCGGCACGATCAGCTCGTCCAGCAGATCCCGCGAAGCGCCCTCCCGGACGACATCGCGCCCACGATCGGCATGCAGCTCACGGGCGAGAGCGAAGACGGTCAACAGACACGCTTCTCCGTCACCGCCGTCGACGATGACTCCATCACGCTGGACGCCAATCACCCGCTTGCCGGGCAGGCGCTGACTTTCGCGATCAGCCTCGTCAGCATCGGCTGACGGGCCTTTGTCCGGCGGGACCTAGAAGAAGCGGTACAGCGCCTCCACTCCCCACATCCGCGGCGGAGCAGCGATAAACGTCGGCGTGCCGAATACGCCGCCGGTGTTGCCCGCGTCGAGAATGTATTCCTCGTCGAAGAGGTTCGTTGCAAACGCACTGAGCGACCAGCTCCGGTCGGCAGCCTCGTAGCCCACGCGAAGATTCGCGAGCGTTACGGCATCCTCGGCAATTTCGAGTCCCGCGACGGGCGCGTTGTCGTCGTCGAAGAAGACCTCGCTCCGGTACGTCGCCGTCAGGGTTGTGAAGATACTGCCGGCCGTCGGGAGCAGCCAGGTGTAGGTCGCTCCCGCCGACGCCGACCACTCGGGCTGCAGGCGGAAGCGGTTGCCGCCGAAGACCTGCGGATTGCCGGCGGAATCGGTGTCGTCGAACTTCGCATCGATGTACGCCAGGTTCGCGAAGTAGCTCAGCCCGTCGCCGACCTGGCCGCTGATCGATCCCTCGAAGCCCGTGTTGGTCGCGGAACCCGCGTTGACGGGGGTCGTGTCACCGCTGTCAGCATCGATGATCGAGGTCTGGAAGTTCTCGTAGTCCTGGTAGTAGACCGTCGCATCGAACAGGACCGTGCCGATCCGGCCCTTGATGCCGACGTCGTAGCTCCAGATCTTTTCGGCCGGCAGCACGCTGACGACCGGAGTCGGGTTCTCGGCGCCGCCGGTGCCCGTCACGTCGATCACGTCGGCGCGGCGCCCCTGCGCGATGCTTGCATAGACGAGAAAGTCGTCGGCGAACGCGTAGTCCACCAGCAGCCTTGGCGTGACGTCGTCGAAGTCCAGGGTCTCGGACTCGACGAGGACGTTGCCGGTATTGCCGAACGGCAGAAGGGGATCCCCCTGCCCGAGCACCGACGGGTTGCCGGTGGCGACGAAGCCGCTTCGCTTTTCGTCGTAGATATAGCGAACGCCCGCGGTGACGTTGACGCGGTCCGTCAACGCCCAGGTGCCGTCGACGTAGGCCGACCACGTGTCGGTCTCGCCGGTATTGGCGAACAGATCGTTGTAGATCACGGGCACCGGAAACGCGGAATTGACCGAGCCATCCGCGTTCACGCAGGAAACGCCCGGCACGAGGCCGCTGCACGCGGCAAAGACGCCCTCGTCGGTCGAGAACGGCACGCCCTGCCGGCCGTCCTCGCGAAAGAAGCTGATACCGCCGAAGCCCGAAAAGCGGCCCGCGGTATCGTAGTTGAAACGAAACTCCTGGCTGAACTGGTCGCCGGTAGCGTCCTCGGCGAACTCGAGCCAGTACGCCGCCGTGCCGTCGGCGTCGAAGACCTCGAGCGAATCGAACTCACGGTGGTTCGTGATCGACGTGAGCTGCCAGTTCTCGCTGAGCTGATACTCGACGTTCAGCGTGATGCTGGTGACGTCCCGCTCGATGCCAAGCGGGCCGCCCAGGAACTCGTTCGCCGTCGCGCCGGTCGGCCCGAGCTCCGCGAAGCTGTTCGGGTTTGTCGTGCCGCCGGTCGGCGGAATCGAGCCGCTCTTGAATGACGTCCCGCTCGGCTCGTCGCGCTGGTAGTTGACGATCAGGTCGGCGGAAAACCGGTCGCTGGGCGAGAAGTTCAGAAAGCCGCGTACGGCAAAGGTGTTGGTGCCGTTCAGATCCTCGGCCTGGCCGGCCCCGGGCTGCTGGGAACGGTCGGAGCCGTCGATGTTCTCGATGTAGCCGTCACGCTCCTTGTATATCCACGCGAAGCGCCCGCCGAAAGCCTCGCCGAGCGGTCCCGACACGTAACCGCGCGTCTTGACGAGGTTGAAGTCGCCGGCACCGGCCAGCACCTCGGCTTCGAACTCCTCGGTCGGCCGCGCCGATATCAGCGAAATGGCTCCGATGCTTGCTCCCGACCCGAACAGCGTCGCCTGCGGTCCTTTGAGCACTTCGACACGCTCGAGGTCGTGCAACTCCACGATGGAACCGCGCGACCGGCTGACGTCGACGCCGTCCTGATAGATGGAGACGCGAGGTGCGATTTGCGCCGAGCCGCTGTCGGAGGTGATGCCGCGGATCACGAAGCCGGGGTTGTTGACGCTCTGCTCCTGCACGACCAGGCCTGGCACGAACTCGCCCAGTTCGTTGAATTCCTCGATACCGTTCTGCACCAGGAAGTCGCCCGAGTACGCCGTGATCGTAACCGGCACCTCGAGAGAACTCTGCTCGCGCTTCTGCGCCGTGACGACGATGACGTCTATGGTCTCGATCGTCTCGATGGCGGCATCGTCCTGTGCCGCCGCCGGCGCCGCAAGGGCCGTGCCGGCGAAAGCCGCCGTGAGTGCGTATTGCCTGAATCCCCGCATTGCTCGTCTCCGCAATTGCCACCGGGATCGCGATCAGTCTCGCGATCCTCAAGGGCGCGCAAGCTAATCGAGGGTTGCTGCAGGAATGTTTAAGTTGCGTTTCGTTAGTGTTTCGGCGGCCGCGGGCGCACAAAAGGTGTCAGACTTATTTTTAATTTCTCGGCACGTAGCGCTGAATCCCGGCTGTATTCGCCGTCGGGCGCGACAGTATCTTTGCGGGTTCGGAAACTGCCCGGACCGCGCTCGATGGGACGATACCCGAGACTATTCGTTTCGCACATACCAGTGCACATCACACAGCGCGGCCACGATCGCCAGCCGGTCTTCACCCGACCTGACGACTATGAGTACTACCTGGCGAATCTTGCGGAGATCAAGCAAGACCTCGGGGTCCGACTCCTTGGGTATTGCCTGATGACCAATCACGTACACCTCATCGTCGTGCCAGAAGGTGAAGCATCGAACGTATCAAGGCTGATGCGCGTACTCGCGGGCCGGCAAACCCGCCGGATCAACAAGGTCCGGGACCGAACCGGAACGCTCTGGGAAGGGCGCTTCAAGGCCAGCCTGATCGACACGGACCGCTATTTGCTTACTTGTTACCGGTACGTCGACCTCAACCCGGTCCGCGCGGCCATCGTTGCATCGCCGCAGGACTACCGGTGGTCAAGCTATCGCGGTCATGCCGGCTTGACTACCGACCCCCTCCTCGACGCCCATGACACCTACACCGCACTTGGCGACTCGGCAGAGCAACGTGCGGACGCATATCGCAGCCTCGTTGCCGCTGGTGTGGATGACGAAGAGCTGGCCACGATCCGAACAGCGCTGCAGCGCAATCAACTGACCGGCGGCAAGTCGTTCCAAAGCGATATCAAACGGCGAACTGGCCGCCGGGTGCCCTCAAGAGGACGTGGACGACCTGCAAAGTAATGCAAAAAATAAATCTGACACCATTTGTTACTTGAGGAGATCCAGCAGTACGCGCGACTCGACGACGTGGCCCTCCGGCAGCGGCAGTCCGAGAATCTCGAGCATCAACGGGTATACGTCGGTCACGTGGATTTCGCCGATTCGCTCTCCGCGCGGAAGTCTCGGGCCGTGGGCGATGAACGTCGCCCCCATCGCATTGAAGACGGGCGGCCAGCCGTGCGCGCCGGTCGAAAGCTGGCCGCGGTAGCTGTCGTCGGTCATCACGGCGTGTCCACCGTCGGCCTGGACGATGACGTCCGGGTAGCGATCGTCGTCGGCGACGCGCCAGTGCGACGGCGCGTCCCGCCGCGCGTAGGCCTTGCCGCAGCACCACGTCCGGTTGATCGTCGCGATCACTGCCTCGATGGCCGCGGCATCCGGTTCCTCGTAGAACAGTTTGACGTAGTTGCCGCCCTGAACCACCCGCGCGTCGCCGATATCGACGTGTTCGTCGAGCACGTAAGGGTCGTCCGGCGCGAAGTACTTCGACTGGCCGTGATCCGAGACGACGATGACGTAGACGTCGTCCGCGAAGGGCAGCGCGTCGATGCCGTCGATGAGCGTCTGCAGGTGGCCGTCGATCTCGGCGACCACCGCGGCGGTTTTGTTCGCCGTCGGGCCATACCAGTGCGAGGCGTCGTCTACGTGCTCGAAGTACAACGCAATGAAATGCGGCCGCTTTTCGGCGGGCATGTCGAGCCACGCCAGCGCCTGCTCTACCCGGGTCGCGGCCGGTACTGAATTGTCGAACAGGTAGGAGTACGTCGGCCGGATTCCCTGTATCGGCGCCTCCGTGCCGACGAAGAAGTAGGCGGCCGATACTATCCCGGCCTTCTCGGCGCTCACCCAGACCGGCTCGCCCGAGTACCAGCGCGGGTCCTGCACGGCCTCGCGGTTTTTCAGCGTGTACCACCCTTGCCGTTCACCGTCCGGGTAACTGTTGCCGACGATCCCGTGCTCGTGCGGATAGAGCCCGGTCGCAATCGCATAGTGATTCGGGAAGGTCAGCGTCGGCCACACCGGCTGCATCGAACGCGCTTCGACGCCCTCGGCGGCGAGTCGATCGAGCGTGGGCGTATCCGCCCGGGCGCGGGCGAGTCGGCCCAGACCGTCGATCGAAACAAGAATCACGTAAGGTTTGTCGATGTGCTCCGGCGCGTTGAGGCCACCGGACCCCGCCGCCGATGCGACGGTTGCGAACAGCAGGCACGAGAAGATGAGGGTTTTGAACAGGCGCATTCGCGGAGGATAGCGTCTGCGTTTGGCGAGTTCATTACGCGGCGGGTCATTTCGGGACGGCGGACGAAACCGCGTTACACTGCAGCCCTGTTGGCACATGGATACGACGGCGTCCCGATGGCTGAGCACGACACAGAGCGCTACGACAAAGACTGGCTCGAGGCCGAACTCGAGGACACGCTGGACGAGGACTACGAGCTCGAACTCTCGGAGCCGGCCTTATCGCTCGAGATCCGCAAGGTCTATCGCAAAAACCGCCCGGCGACGATGCCGCGCGAGCGGTACTTCCGCGAGCTTCTGAGGCTCCAGGCCGAGCTGATCCGGCTGCAGGACTGGGTTGTGCGCAGCGGCGAGAAGGTTCTGGTCATCTTCGAGGGCCGCGACGCTGCCGGCAAGGGCAGCGTGATCAAGCGGATTACACAGAGGCTCGACCCCCGTGTCTGCCGCATCGTCGCGCTGCCGAAACCGACCGAGCACGAACGCACTCAGTGGTACTTCCAGCGCTACGTCCCGCACCTGCCGTCGGGCGGCGAGATCGTTCTGTTCGATCGTTCCTGGTACAACCGCTCGGGCGTCGAGCGCGTCATGGGCTTCGCCACGCCGGCCGAGGTGGAGGAATTCCTCAAGGATGCTCCGGAGTTCGAGCGGATGCTCGTGCGGTCGGGCATCCGCCTGATCAAGTACTGGTTCTCAATCACCGACGCCGAGCAGCAGCTGCGCTTCCTGATGCGCATTCACGATCCGCTCAAACAGTGGAAACTGAGCCCGATGGATCTGCAGTCGAGAATCCGTTGGGAGGAGTACACGAAAGCCAAGGAAATCACGTTCGCGCGGACCAGCATCCCCGAAGCGCCGTGGTTCATCGTGAAAGCCAACGACAAGAAGCGCGCGCGACTGAACTGCATGGCACATCTTCTCGCACAGATCCCCTACGAGGACATACCGGCCGAGAAGGCGGCCCTGCCGGACCGCGTGTTCAATCCCGAGTACGAGCGCGCGACCCTGCCCCCGGAGCTTTACGTTCCCGAGAAGTACTGACGAAACGGCCGCCGGCGGTTTGCACCGCCGGGTACACCAGCAATAATGCCGCTAACGAACCGCGGAGATCGCCAATGCAAATCGGAATGATCGGGCTCGGCAAGATGGGCGGCAACATGGCCCGCAGGCTGCTCGCAAGCGGTATCGACGTGGTCGGCTACAATCGCGACACGGACCTGACGGCGACACTCGTCAGCGAAGCCGGTCTGACGGCCGCCGACTCGCTCGAGGACGTCGTCGCGAAACTCGACGCGCCGCGGCGCGTCTGGCTCATGCTGCCTGCCGGCGACGTGACCGAAGGCGCCGTCACCGAACTGCTGGATTGCCTGTCGCCGGGCGACGTGCTGGTCGACGGCGCCAACTCCTGGTTCAAGGATTCGATGCGGAGGGCGGCGCTTGCCTCAGAGCGCGGCCTGCACTTCGTCGACGCGGGCGTCTCGGGCGGCGTCTGGGGACTCGCGAACGGCTATTGCCTGATGGTCGGCGGCGCGAAGGATGCTTACGAGCTGGTCCGCCCGGCGCTCGAGGCGCTGGCGCCGGACGCCGCGACCGGACTGATCCATACGGGGCCCGCGGGCAGCGGTCACTTCGTCAAGATGATCCACAACGGCATCGAGTACGGCATGATGCAGGCGTATGCCGAGGGCTTCACCCTGTTGAAGGGCCGCGACGACTTCGAACTCGATCTCG
Organism: Woeseiaceae bacterium; assembly: GCA_028277185.1. Taxonomy (GTDB): domain Bacteria; phylum Pseudomonadota; class Gammaproteobacteria; order Steroidobacterales; family Woeseiaceae; genus UBA1847. The sequence goes on along the minus strand of JANQGQ010000044.1, from coordinate 139,782 downwards.
CCGGCATCGCGGAGACCTGGCGGCACGGCAGCGTCGTTCGCAGCTGGCTTTTGGACCTCACGACGGCCGTGCTCGCCGACGACCAGAGCCTCGACGCGGTCGACGCCTACGTAGCCGACTCCGGCGAGGGCCGCTGGACCGCGTTGGAGGCCATCGAACAGGGCGTGCCGACGCCGGTCATGAGCCTCGCGCTGATGGCGCGCTTCCAGAGCCAGGGGCAACAGGACTACTCGGCGCGGCTCCTCGCGAAGATGCGTCAGGCTTTCGGCGGCCACGCCGTGTACGGGAACGAAGATCCGCCCGGCGACTGACGCGACCCAGGCCCCACTTTGCGTCCTGCTACGCTGCGTTGCACAATCGATCGCGACGGACGCATAAAAAGGACCCGCAATGGCAGCCCCAGCACCGACGCAGCATCCCGACGGGCCGGCGACGGGCGGGGTCGCGGCCGCCGAAACCGAAACGCTCGCAGCGGCCGGTGACGCGCATCGCATCGTCGTCATTGGCGGCGGCGCCGGCGGACTCGAGCTGGTCGTCAAGCTCGGCCGCAAGTTCCGGCGCGACGCCGGCGTCGAAGTCGTCCTGATCGACAAGAACCCGACGCACATCTGGAAGCCGCTGTTCCACGAAGTCGCCACCGGTTCGATGAACAGCTATCACGACGAAGCCAGCTATCGCATGCTGGCGCGCAAGCACGGCTTCCGGTTTCTTCTCGGTCGGGCCACCGCGATCGATCTGGACGCGAGGCGAATCACGCTCGATGCGGTCCGTGACGGCGACGGCAACGAGATGATGCCGGGCCGTAAGATCGACTACGGAACGCTGGCCGTGTGCATCGGCAGCCTCAGCAACGATTTCGGCATCCCCGGCGTAGTGACGTACTCGAAGCAACTCGACTCGCGGGAGCAGGCGGAGCGCTTTCACAAGGACTTCACGAGCGCGTTGCACCGCGTCAACTCCCTTGAGGACGCAAGCTCGGTTTTGTCGATCGCCATCGTCGGCGGCGGCGCCACGGGCGTCGAACTCGCCGCCGACATGCACAACGTCGTGCAACGGCTCCGGGAATACGGCTTCGATCACTTCTCGGGGGACAGTCTCAAAGTCTCGATCGTCGAGGCGGCGCCAATACTTCTGCCGCGCCTGCCCGACCGGATCGGGGTGTCCGTGCAAAAGGAACTGGAACGCATCGGCGTCAACGTTCGCGTCGGCACGCGCGTGTCGGAAGTGACGGAGACGGCGGTCGTCACCAGCGAAGGCGAGACCCTGCCCGCGGACCTGAGCGTCTGGGCGGCAGGCGTCAAGGCGCCGGACTGGCTTGCGGCGTCGGGATTCCCGGTGGACCGCCTCGGTCGCGTCGAGGTGAGCGACGATCTCAAGGTCAGGGGTTACGACAACGTCTACGCCCTCGGCGACTGCTGTGCTTTCACCGCAAAGGACGGAACCGAAGTACCGCCACGCGCACAGGCCGCGCACCAAATGGCGGCCGTCACAGCGAGAAACATCATCGCGGAACGCAAGGGGCGTCATCTCAAGCCGTTCGTCTATCGCGACTTCGGCAGCCTCGTCAGCCTGAGCAAGTTTTCGACCATCGGCAACCTCATGGGAAATCTCGTCCGCGGTACGGTGTTCGTGGAGGGCTGGATCGCGCGGCTGGTCTACCTGTCGCTGTATCGAATGCATCAGGCATCCGTCCACGGGCCGTTCTCTACGCTGTTGATCATGCTCGGCGACCGCATCTACAAGGCCACGCGCGCGGAGGTCAAGCTGCACTAGCCGCGTGCGCTCGCCACGATATCTGACGATAGAGGGGCACTTACTCCGCTCTGGTTTGCGCAAAACGCAGTTTTGCAGTGCGGCCGAATAGAAATTTTCGTAACCAGATTTGTCACGAAACCGACATAGAAGTCGGCGATTGGGACTGGATCCGGGTACGCGAGATTTGGGTCAGGCAGCAGATCAAAATAGGGCACGATTTCCGCGTCGACAAGTAAGACTGAGTCTAATTCTGGTTTCTTATGCTGCGACAGTCGTTTGCCCGACGACAAGTCGAGTCCCGAGCTCAAACACTTCACATCCCAGCGCAACTACCGCTTGACGGCTTCTGACGTGAACGGATTTGGTCCCTTCCGATCGTGTTTGACATCGAACAACAAATTTTGAAGTCTTCGCGGCGCGAGAACGCTCCACACGAGCCGGTCTGTCTGCCAAGCAATTCGACGATGCGGAGAACCCGGGGAGAAACGTAGTCAACGCCGTTCGGGATGCCGTAACGAACGGTACATCTGTCGAGTTCACCCTGGCTACGTTTCTGCTCACAACACTCTCGATTCGGCAGGCTCAGATGGAGCAACGGACGCTGAGGTCGCCGACAGGCGCCTACGCGAATAGAAATGTCGATAGGACACGAGCCGATGTTCCGATTGCCGATCTCTCTGTGTGCCACGCTCGCCAACGGCGCGTTGATATTGCTGATTCTGAGTCTGCTTCTCCCGGCGACGGGGCTCGCGGAGACGACGCAGTATGTGTACGACGAAATGGACAGACTCGTCCTCGTGGTATACCCGGATGGCTCGGCAATAGCCTACGACTACGACGCCAACGGAAACAGGGTTGCACTGCGTCAAGCCCAGGGTGGCGGTATCGTGATTGGTTCGTTCAATCCATCGTCAGGGCCGGCGGGAACGCAGGTCACCATCATCGGTTCAGGTTTCGATCAGACACCGGCCCAGAACGACGTACGCTTCGGCGGCGTTCCGGCAATCGTCAACAGCGTATCTGCCACGACGCTCGAAGTCACCGTGCCGCTGGGTGCTCAGTCCGGACCGATCGTTGTGGAGGCCGGCGGCAGCAGTGCGGCAAGCGCTACCGACTTCACGGTTCTGATTCCCGAGATCGCCGGCTTTGCCCCGCTGATCGTCAACCCAGGCGATCCGGTTTTGATAAGCGGTGCTAACTTGAATCTTGACCCGGGTACTACCTCCTTTTCCGTCGCCGGATCGCCCTTAAATGTCGTCTCGCTTTCGAATGACGAAGCAGTAGTTGAAGCGCCTGATACCTCGGGCCAGATCCTCGTCAACACTTCGTATGGTCAGACGACGAGCACAGAGACACTCAACGTCGTTCCATCGTGGCTCGATTCGGAGAGCGTAGCGGGAGTATCGACTTTGGCGCTCGACGCGACCGAGAACCTGAGCATAGAGCAAGCCGGTGGCTACGCCGTTTTCGAGTTCGATGCCGTCGAAAGCCGCTGGCTGCTCTTCAGAATACTGTCGATCGAAACCACCCCGCCCGGATCAACTGTTGGCTACACGCTCTATTCACCATCGGGTGCCAGCATTCTGTCCGGCTCCGTCTCCGCTACCGGTCCGTCGACGATCAATGTGCCGCCGCTGGCAGCAGGCCAGTACACAATGGTCTTCGACTCGATATTCAGCACGGCGCTGGCGATTTCGGCCTTGCTGGAGCTGGGTCCGCAACTGGATTCCAGCGGCACGTCATCCAGCCACACCGGGACGTTTCCGGGAGAGCGATCCACATTCGTCTTCACGGCCACGGCGGGAGACGATCTGAGTCTGGGCGTGACGGACCTGTCGGTGACGGTAGGGTCCGGCGTCTACGTCCGCGTCTATCGCCCGGACGGGTCGCAATGGACCTCGATGAGCTGCCGAACCTCCGATAATCCGGGCTGTTCCGAGGACCTGCGTAACGTACCGGAGACGGGTGAGTACGCCGTCGTCGTCTGGCCGTGGAGCAGCACCGCGGTGGTGAGTTATACCTTGACGCTGTCGCACTACGTCGACGGCGGCACGCTGGCTCTCGATACACCGCAAACCGTGGCGATGACGGTACCGGGCCAGATGGCACAGTTCGACTTCACGGCCACGGCGGGACAGACGGTCGCGCTGAACATACGGTCGATATCGATGACACCGGCCGGCAGGACCGTCTACCTGCAGGTGCTCGACTCCGCTGGCAGCCAGATTGCCGGGAAGACCGGCACCACCAGCGCCACGTTGAATCTGCTGAACCTGAACGCCGGCACCTACACCGTACGCCTGGAGCCGAACCGCGCCGCTACCGGCTCGGCGACCGTGGAACTGGCGAGCGGGCTGCTCGGGACGTTGCCCGACGACGGCAGCAGCCAGACCTTCGGCACGACCGTCGCGGGCCAGGAAGGCCGTTTCACGTTCACTGCCACGGCGGGTGACGATCTGAGTCTGGGCGTGACGGACCTGTCGGTGACGGTAGGGTCCAGCGTCTACGTCCGCGCCTATCGCCCGGATGGGTCGCAATGGACCTCGATGACCTGCCGGACCTCCGACAACCCGGGCTGTTCCGAGGACCTGCGTAACGTACCGGAGACGGGGGAGTACACCGTCGTCGTCTGGCCGGCGAGCAACACCGCGGTGGCGGGCTATACCTTGACGCTGTCGCACTACGTCGACGGCGGCACGCTGGCCCTCGATACACCGCAAACCGTGGCGATGACGGTACCGGGCCAGATGGCACAGTTCGACTTCACGGCCACGGCGGGACAGACGGTCGCACTCAACATGAGTTCTATCTCGACGACACCGGCCGGCAAGAGCATCTACCTGCGCGTGTACAACGCAGGCGGCAGCCAGGTCGGCTTCGTGAGCGGCACCACCAGCGCCACCTTGAATCTGCCGAGCCTGAACGTCGGCGCCTACACCGTAAGACTGGAGCCGCACCGGGCTGCTACCGGCTCGCTTCAGGTCGAGTTACAGGGGCCTTGAGTCAGTGATCAACAGACATCCGTTTTGCCTAAAGGGTAAACCCATGACGCGAGATCGAGTTCAGCTGGCCGTAGTCTGCGTTGCATGCACGATCATCGCACTCTTTGCGCAACCGGCGACCGCACAATCGTTTCCGGCCGATTGTAAGCCAGTAGGCAACAAGACCTGCCAATCAGTGCGTGTAACAGATTTCCAATACAAGGCCCAGCTCTGCTTCAATGCGCTTCGCTTCCCGTCGGAACCCGAAGCCGCCCAGCATTACTTCGCCGAGGCGCAGCACAGCGGAGTGGACTGTCCCGCCACGATCTGGAGTTTTTTGCGATGGGCGGACGACGAAATGCGAACCGCGTCCGGAGGTGTTCCCGACCCGGATTTTTCGGTGGCTTGTCCAGGTGAAGGCTCCGGGCCTTTTCCCCTTCGAATAGCGGGGTTCGACGTCGCTAATTACTCACTGTACGACGTCACGCTGCACCCGTCACCGTTTTGCCAACCGCAGCCGGTAACCCGGCCTGCCGGTGCGGTTCATCGCTGGCGCGACGCTATATGTCCTGACGGCTACAAAATGAAGAGCGGTGCCTACCCGGACCGATATTGTTACCGCAACGACAATCAGTCCGAGTTGGGTAAGGACCTCGGGTGCCCCGTCAAGAACGAGGGTTCGTGTTCGGTTGGCAACCCTATCAATGCCGGCACCGGTAACAAGTACCAGGTAGAAAAAGACTACACGGGCACCGGCCCCAACCCCCTTAGCTTCCAGCGGTTCTACAACAGCCATGCAGGACGAGAGCGCGACTCGGCAAACGGCATCCACCGGTTTGTCTTCGATCAGAGTGCGGCGCCAACGTTTACCTTCATGGATCCGGGCCAGTGGAGCGGAAGGAAAGCCGTAGCAGCCGACGCGATCGGCGTAAACTGGCGTCACACGTATCAGCGCGGGATCGTGGTGATCACAACGCCGGCGATTCGAAGTGCCACCCTGTACCGTGAAGATGGGCGCGTTCTGGTGTTCAACAAGTACAACGGCTCATGGGTTGCCGATGCGGATGTTGACTACACCATCACCGACTTGCCTTCAGGCTGGGAGGTCACCACACCGACCGACGCCACGGAAATCTACAATGCACTCGGTCAGCTGGTGAGCATAGCCGATCGTGCGGGCGTCACGGTCACTCTTTCGTACGATGGCACGGGTCGGCTCGACAAAGTCACCGATCAATTCGGACGTGAGCTGGACTTCGGCTACGCGGCCGATCCGCAACCCGGAGTCCCCTGGTGGAGTGACAATACCGTAGTCAACCAGATCACGACGGTTACAGACTCTTCCGGAAACGTCTATACCTATGGCTACGACCCCGATGGAAGGCTTACGACTGTCACCTACCCTGACAACAGCGTGCGTGAGTACCGCTACGAAAACGGCACTTACCCCTTCGCGCTTACCGGCATTATCGACGGCAATCTGAATCGATACGCAACGTTCGGATACGACGGCGAAGGCAGGGCAAATCTCTCTTACCACGGACAGGGCGCCGAGATTGTCGAACGCGTGGATGTGACCTACACCGATACCGGTACGTGGTCTTCCGACCGGTACTTCTCCATCGCAAACTCCGCTTTCGTCTTCGGTCAGGGCACCGCAGAGTCATACACGAGGTCAACGACTTTCAGTCGGCGGCTCGGCGTTTCCAGGATGGATAGTTCAACACGCGGCAGCCGTACGGAGTCAAGAACTTACGATGCTCGAGGAAACGTCGAGCGGCACACTGACCTGAATGGCAACACGGTCTATCGCACGTATAACGCACGCAATCTGGAAACGCTGCGCCGCGAGGCCGAGAACGATCCGCTCGAGCGCGATATCACGACTACCTGGCATCCGACGTATCGGTTGCCCGATGTCATCACTGAGCCCAATCGAACTACCGACTACGACTACTATCCGAACGGCGACATCCAGCGCGTAACGATCACGTCGCTCAATAGCTCAGGCACTGAAGACCTGTCCACAGACGGCAACCGGACACGCGTCTGGAACTATCAATACAACGCCTACGGTCAAGTCACCAGCATTGACGGCCCCAGAGTTGACGTCGCAGACGTCACAACGCTTGACTACTACGATGAGCCAACCTGCCCAACGGGAAACGGAAAATGCGGACAGCTCGAGTTCATCATCGATGCTGAGGGTAACCGTACCGACTTCAACGAGTACTATGCCGACGGCCGCCTGAAGAGGATGACCGATCCCAACGGGCTCTCAACGCAATACGAATACGACAACCGACGCAGACTGACAAGGATCACCCTGACGGATGGTGCGACCAGCAGAGTGACCGAGTACAGCTACGATAATGCCGGCCAACTCGATCTGGTCACGTTCCCCAATGGCTTGATCCTCGACTATGAGTGGACATCCGCTCATTTGCTCGACTACGTCGAGGACAACCTGGGGAACAGAATCGACTATGAGTACGATGCGCACGGCAATCAGACTGCGGAATACAGTAAGGACCCCGCTGGCGTGATTCGCAATGCCCTGGCCACTACCTACGATGACTTCGGCTTTGTAGATACGGTCACCAGCGGGACTCTGGCCTCCGGTAACTCGATAACAACGGACTTTGACTACGATCCGCTAGGTAACCTCGATCGCATCGTGGATGCCGATTCCAGGATCACTGACTACACAGTCGACGCGCTCGGTCGCGCGCACAGGATCACCGACGCACTGCTGAACGACACCGACTACGGCTTCGATACCCAGGACAACGTCAGCCTCGTCACAGCGCCAAACGGCGCAACGACGTCCCTACCGCACGACGGCCTCGGGAATCTCGACGAGGAAGTCAGCCCGGACCGCGGCGCGATCGATTTCGACTATGACGATGCCGGAAATCTCAAGGTCAAGCTGGATGCCCGCGGCAGGCAAACGCTTTACGAGTACGACAGACTGGACCGATTGACGACGGTCACGCTCGATAGCGGCGCAACGATAGTCTACGAGTACGATGATGTCGGCAGCAACGCCCGAGGGCGGCTACGCCGAATCACGGACAGCACGGGCGAGACGAGCTGGACCTACAACAAGTTCGGCGATGTGACGTCCAAGACGCAGCAGATCGGCACGGTCTCTCTGACAACGGACTATCACTACTCCGCCAACGGCCAACTGGAATGGATGAGACTGCCGTCAGGGAAGGTCGTCCACTACGGATACAACCTGTTTCTGCCAAACAGCGTGACGGTGGATACGCAGCTCATTCTGAGCGGTGCGGAGTACGAACCCTTCGGTCCGGTTAGAGCGTGGACCTGGGGCAACTCGATGCCGAACAGCCGCAGCTACGATACCCGGGGCCTGCTGGTGGGTCAGACGATGCTGACCGACAACCGGGTGCTCGGCTACGACAGCGTCGGCCGGCTGACTACGCTGGACGACGGACGCCCGAGTCCGGGCTTCGACTACAGCAAGCTGATTCCGAGCAGCGGCGACTACACGCACACTATCCTGCCGTACTCCAACCGGCTCGATACTGCACCCGGGCCGGTCGCCAAAGACTACGATTACGATGCGGCCGGCAACGTCACGAGTGACGGCATCCACAGCTACGGCTACGACGATCGGGGCCGGCTCGTCAGCGTTGACGCGGGCGTGACGGCGACTTATCAGCACAACGGTCAGGGACAGCGGGTCAGGAAAGACAGCGGCGGAGTCACTACCCTCTTCGTGTACGACGAGGCCGGGAACCTGCTCGGTGAGTACGACGCGACCGGTACACCGGTGCTGGAGCATGTCTGGTTCAACGGAGCGCCAGTTGCCGTGCTCGATGGGGCGAGCACGTATTATGTCCACACGGATCATCTGGGCACGCCGAGAGTGATTTCCGACGGCGCTACCGAAATCTGGCACTGGCTGTCGACGCCGTTCGGCACGACTGCGGCAGAGGAGGATCCGGATGCGGATCTGATCTCGTTTACCTACAACCTCCGGTTCCCCGGGCAGTACTACGATGCGGAGACCGCGCTGCACTACAACTACTTCCGCACCTACGACCCGTCCACCGGCAGGTACCTCGAATCGGATCCCATAGGTTTGGACGGCGGGCTGAATACGTACGCGTACGTAGATTCGAATCCGCTTGGCTATGTCGACTACTACGGCTTGAGCAGCACGATCGTTCTGCCGCGGCCCATAGTTGTACCGCGACCGTTTCCCGTACCGGCTGAGTCAGTCGATCCGGTTTTGCCAATTCCAAAGTCTGACTCTGTCGTCCCGACTTGGGATGACTTCGCCCGAAATATGTGGCCTGATCCGAAGCAGCGGCAGCGTTGCGAAAGCTTGCTCAGAAGGATTCACAACCTTCAAAGGAAGCTCGATGAAAGATGGAAGAAATTGGAATCAAATCCACGCGAACTTGCGGAACGGGTGAGCCCGACCGAACGGCTCCGCGAGTCAGTAAGGGGGCACCGAAAATTGATTAACAAGGACGAGCAAGAGCTTCGAAAACGAGAAAGAGAATACGACAAAGAATGCCGTCAGATGTGCTGAGGATGATCTGTTGATTAGAAATCGTTATGGACGTGAGGTAGTGGGCTCTTATAGCAAGAAATCGGTCATAGCTGATGACGGTAGACTACGTATTTCTGATTTTGACTTTTCTGGCATGGATCTATCTGGAGGAGAAATAGCTGACGCGATTCTCGACTGTTGCACCTTCTCTGAGCTTGACGCCTCAGGCCTCACAATACGAAACACGGATTTTGACGGGGGCACGCTTTCGGACTCAGACTTCTCTGATGCGATGTTTGACGGCGTGAGCTTCTATGCTGTCGAGGCGTTTGGCGCAAAATTTGATCGTTCGAAAATACGTAACTCGGAGTTTCTCGGTTGCAATTTGTCGCATGCGTCATTCATCGAGACAAAAATTCAGTCTTCCCGTATCGGGGTAGATAACATGGAGTGTCTAACAAGTGTGTTGGGAGCGAATTTTTCTGACGCGCAATTTGACGACGTGCGAATTGATGGCGCCGAATACGATGCTCAGACAGTACTTCCTTCGCAAATCGACCTTGCTACACGACGAGGACTGAAACTTGTCGAAGTGTAAAGCACCTTTGCGCATATGGAAGAGCCTGACATTACCTAAAGCGTTAGCCCACAAGTCGATCGAGAATCTCGAAAAGGCCCGATGGGAGCCCCCTGACCCAAACGCTTCGGAAGTCGCGCTGCGTTGCCATGAGTTGCGCCGAAAGGCGATCCAGGAACTTGATGTATCCGATATTCGACTCTTGATCGGCCAAGACATCGGGTTGCAGTTCCTTATTCCGATCGCATTGAAGTTGCTAGAAACAGATCCCCTTGTAGAGTGTGAGCACTACAAGGGAGACTTGCTCGCTGTGGTACTTCGAGCTAATCCTAACTACTTTGCAGAAAACGCTGGCGAACGAAGTTCGTTAATCGAGGTGATCGACTTTGCCAAGTCAAGAATCAACCTGTTGGATCATATTGACTTCGACACAACGAACGAGGCCCTTGAAGAGGCCCTGCAGGTCTTTGAGCTTGGTCAAAAGGCCTATGGCCGGAGGGGGGGGGTTAGGTACCGCTATTCCGACATATGTAATCCACTGCGGGCCTCATGCCCGCCGCGGCACTAAACGCAAGGCTCATAACCGTACCCAAGTTCGAAGGTCAAACTGGATGCCCGCGGCAGACAAACGCTGTACGCGTACGACAGACTGAATCGATTGACGACGGTAACGCTCGACGGCGGCGCGACGATAGTCTACGAGTACGACGATGTCGGCAGCAACGCCCGAGGGCGGCTACGCCGAATCACGGACAGCACAGGTGAAACGAGCTGGACCTACAACAAGTTCGGCAATGCGACGTCCAAGACACAGCGGATTGGCACGGTCTCTCTGACAACGGACTATCACTATTTACTCACAAGTAAAAACTTTGGCAATTCAGCTTACAGCCCTGGCCATGACGATTTTGGTTTCGAGCCACGCACAGTCCGGCGAAACAACCGACTGGGACATCGAAGGAGCATCAGAAATAGGGCCCGACCTCTGTAGCATTGAGGGTATTAGCATTGGTTCGCGCGCCGCTGATATTCAGACCGCACTTCGGAACATTGATCTCGAAGCCAGCATCGAGGTAGAAGAGTCGGACGATTCGCAGCGAGTCGCGTCCCTTGAGTTTAAGGGGATGCACATTACGTTGAAAGGGGACAGTGTTGATTCAATAGTCTCGGAAAGGAATGATACGTCCTTAGGTGATCGGGTAAGGCCAGGCTCGACCGTAGTAGACGCTCTCGAAGCCCTCGGGTCTACGGTCGAAGTCCTACAAGGCGATAGATTGATTCTTGTCTATAAATGTCGTAACACCGATGGATCGACGGCGGCACATGTCGTGATCGAGGCGATTTCTGAACACGTGGTGTCGATCTCAGTTGTTTCCTCGTGAGTATTCTCTTTCTGCTACGACGCTAACGGCAACCGGTTGTCGTTTACCGAACGTGTACGAAGTGCGTCCATAAAGTTGCACCGGCCAGTAGTCGAAAACGGATATGGCGATGCCAGTATCGACAGCGATCACCGCCATGTCGGCGACGATAGCTAAGAGCATCATCGAGCGGAACGATCTCAGGCGAAGCGTAGCGCTCGATTGAGCGGCAGCTCACGGATTCTCTGCCCGGTCGCGGCATAGATCGCATTGGCGAGCGCCGCGGCGGCAGGCGGCGTTCCGGGCTCGCCGATACCGCGAATCTCCGGACCGTTCTCGAGAATGCGAACGCCGATGTCCGGCAATTGGCCGATTCGCAGTGCGTCGTAGTTGTGAAAGTTGCTCTGCACGACGCGGCCGTCGCGCAGCGTGATCTCACTCATGATCGCGGCGCTCAGACCATAGATCATCCCGGACTGAACCTGAGCCTCGATGTTGCGCGGATCGAGGGCCGTGCCGACGTCGACGGCCGCCCAGGCGTTGATGATCCGAATGCCGTTCGGCGTGTCGACGACTTCGATCACTTCCGCGGTCGGCACGCCGAAGGACAGGACGAAGGCCAAACCCTTGCCCCGCCCTGCCGGCAGCGGCGCACCCCAGTCGGCCATGTCCGCGACCGCCTCGATGACGCCACGGCTGACTTCGTCGGTGAGCATGTCGAGCCGAAAATCGAGGGGATCGCGGCCCGCCGCATGGGCAAGCTCGTCGACGATGCACTCGTGGAAGAAACCGTTCTGCGACGCCCCGACCGAACGCCAGGAGCTGACCGGCAGCATCACGGGAGCGCGGTATCCGCTTACGCGGTAGTCGGGAATGGCGTAAGGCTGATCCCAGGACGCCTGGACGATCGACATGTCGGGGCCCATGGTCGGGATGCCGATCCGGCCGAACTGCGACTCGAATACCGACGGCGCGGCAAGCTCCAGATCCAGCGCCGCGGCGCGGCCGTCAGCGACGTTCGCCCGGAAGCGCGCGATCGCCAGCGGCCGGTACGCATCGTGCGTCATGTCCTCCTCGCGCGACCAGGTCGTCAACACGGGCACGCCCTCGGCGGCCACCGCCACGGCGACGGCTGACTGGATGAAGTCCATCTCCGCGCGGCGGCCGAAGCCGCCGCCCATCCACGTCGTGTGGACGGTCACTTCGGACTCGTCGATGCCGGCGATCGCCGCGCCATCTTTCCGGGCCTGCGTCGGCATCTGATTTCCGGCCCAGATATCCAGCTTGCCGTCGCGGAACCAGGCGAGTGCATTGAGCGGCTCCATGGTCGCGTGCGCGAGGTACGGCACGCGGTATTCGCCGTCGAGATCGGCCCCCTCGACGAACGCACGATCGACATCCCCGTCGTCGCGGAAGCGGCTGTCGCGGGACCCGTCGAACGCAGCCTCCACGGCCGCGAAGTGTGCTTCCGCCGTGCGCGGATACGCGGCCGTCTCCCAGTCGACGTCGATCGCCTGGGCGGCTCGCATCGCATACCAGGTATTGCTCGCCACGACGGCGACACCGCGGTCGAGGCCCACGACGCGCTCCACACCCGGCATCTCCTCGGCGGCCGAGGCATCGAAACCGCGCATCCCCCCGCCGAGCTCGGGATTCATGCGCACCGTCGCGAAGCGCATGCCCGGCAGGCGCACGTCGATCGAATACTCGGCCGTGCCCGTGCACTTCGGCCGCATGTCCACGCGGGGCTGCGATTTGCCGAGCAGCCGCCATTTGGCGGCGGGTTTCAGCGGCGGGTCTTTCGGCGGTTCGATCGACGCGGCGCTTGCGGCCAGCTCCGTATAGGGAATGCGTTCCCCGGACGGCGCGAAAACGCTACCGTCGCGCGTCTCGAGGCTCGCCGTGTCGACGCCGAGCCTCGCCGCCGCGGCCGCGAGCAGCACCTCGCGCGCGGCGGCACCGGCCTTGCGCATCTTGATCCAGGCATCCGGCACCGAGGACGACCCGCCGGTGACCTGCATGCCGAGAAACTTCGCCGGCACGCGGGTGAGATCGCGATAGCGGCGCGCGCCGGCGCTCAGGTCGGTAGCGGCCACGGGCACGCCTTCCCGAAGTATCGCCTCGTTAAAATACGCGCTCGACGCCGGGCCGTGCTCGACCCTTACGTCGTCGAGCTCCACGTCGAGTTCCTCGGCGACCAGTGCCGCAAGCGTCGTGTGCACGCCCTGCCCCATCTCGGCGCGCGGCGCGATGATCGTGATCCCCGAGCGGTCGATCCGGACGTACGGCGTCAGGGCCGCTTCGCCGGCTTCGAGATCCTCGAGCAGCGGATTGGCGTACGGGGAGCGGTAACGCCACACGCCGAAGACGACGCCGCCGGCGACCGCCGCCGAACCGATCAACAGCGCCCGCCGTGTGATCCTGCCGGCGCGACTCATGGCGGGTCACCGGCGAGGCTGGCCGCGGCGGCGTGGATGGCGCGGCGGATGCGCGGGTACGTACCGCAGCGGCAAAGGTGTCCCGCAAGCGCGCGGTCGATGTCGGCGTCGCTCGGCGCGGGATTCTCAGCCAGCAGCGCCGTGGCCGTCATGATCAGGCCCGGCTGACAATAGCCGCACTGAGCGACCTGGTGCTCGATCCAGGCCGACTGCACGGCGTTCAGACTTGCCCGAGTGCCTGGGTCGTTGATCCCTTCGATATTTGTGGCCTCGTCATTGAGACTTCCCGGTCCGTTAGTCCCTTCGATATTTGTAGCCTCACCTTTGAGACCTCCCGGTCCGACAGTTCCCTCGATCGTTGTGGCCTCGCCGTTGAGACTGCCCCGATCGTTGAGTCCCTCGATAGTAGTGACCTCGCCCTGCACGGCGGCCAGCGGCAGCACGCAGGCGCGCACCGGCTGGCCGTCGACGTGGACCGTGCAGGCGCCGCACATCGCGATGCCGCAACCGTACTTAGGGCCGGTTATGTGAAGTTCGTCGCGCAGGACCCACAGCAGCGGCATGTCGCCCGCCACGTCGACCTCGTGATCCGTACCGTTCACCGTTAGCTTCATGGACTGGCCTCGTTTCCGTTGACGTTCGCCCGACGTCGCCGCCACAAGGTTAGTTCTTTCGCCGCCCCGCCGCGACCGACAGCTGTATCTGGCCGTCGCGGCCCGGAACGAGCCAGGCTACACTCGGCGCCTCGAAAACCGCCGGATACCGTCATGTCCTACCGCTTCGCCGCCTGCCTGTTGCTGCTCGGCAGTTTCGTCCTGCCTGCCGCAAAAGCCGATGACAACCGCCTGCTGCGGCTTCCCGACATCCACCGCGACCGGGTGGCGTTCGTGTACGCCGGAGACATCTATGTCGCCCCGACCGCCGGCGGGACCGCAAGGCGCCTGACCTCGCACGCCGGTCTGGAGCTGTTCCCGAAATTCTCGCCGGACGGCTCCCGGATTGCGTTTTCGGCCGAGTACAACGGGACGCGGCAGGTCTTCGTCATGCCGACCGAGGGCGGCGAACCCCGGCAGCTCACCTGGTACAACGACGTGGGCAGCATGCCGCCGCGCGGCGGCTTCGACTACCGCGTGCTCGACTGGACGCCGGACGGCGAACACATCCTCGTTCGCGCCAACCGCCTGCCCTGGGGCGTGCGCATGGGCCGCTACTACCTCGTGCCCGCCAACGGCGGCGACGAAACGCCCCTCGAAATCCCGGAAGGGGGCGGCGGCATGTACTCGCCTGACGGGAACCGCATCGTGTACACGCCGATCGATCGCGAATTCCGCACCTGGAAGCGCTATCGCGGTGGACGGGCGCAGGACGTCTGGATCTACGACCTCGAGGCCAGCACCGCGGAGCAACTCACCGACCACCCGGCAACCGATAATCAGCCGCTCTGGGTGGGCGACGAGATCTTCTTCACGTCGGACCGCGACTACACGCTCAACCTGTATCGCTACGACGCGTCGGCACCGGCCGAGCAGGTCACGGACCACGATCGCTTCGACGTGCTCTGGCCGAGCGCCGGGCCGGAGGCGATCGTCTACGAGAACGGCGGCTGGCTGTATCGCTACGACCCCGCCTCGGGCTCGAGCGCAAGACTCGACATCCGGGTCGGCGGCGACCGTCCGGGGCGTCTGCCGCGCGTCGTCGAAGCCGCAGAGTTCATTCAGGCCGCCGACCTGTCGCCGGACGGCCGGCGCGCGACGTTCAGCGCACGTGGCGAGGTGTTTACGGTGCCCGCTGAGAACGGCCCGATCCGCAACATCACGCGTACCGCAGGCACCCGCGAGATTGACGGGACCTGGTCCCCGGATGGCGACCGGATCGCCTGGCTGTCGGACGCAAGCGGCGAATACGAGATCTGGGTCAGGGACCAGGCCGGCGCGGGCGCGGCGCGGCAGGTCACCCGCGACGGCGACGTATGGCGCTTCCCGCCCGTCTGGTCGCCGGACGGCACGATGCTGCTGTTCGGCGACAAGCGCCAGCGGCTCAACATCGTCGACGTCGACTCCGGCCGCGTGAACGAAGTCGACACCTCGCGGTTCAACGACATCGAGGACTATGCCTGGTCGCCGGACAGCCGCTTCGTGGTCTACACCAAGGACAACGCCGCCGGCTACGGCAGCCTGTGGATTCACAGCCTGAGGGACGGTGCCACAGAGCAGGTCACGAGCGACATGACGAACGACGGCGAGGGCGTATTCGATCCGAAAGGCCGCTATCTGTACTTCCTGTCGTCGCGCGACCAGGACCTCGAGTTCAGCTCGATCGAGTTCAACTACATGGTCACGAACTCGGTTCGCGTCTACGCGGCGCAGCTCGACGCCGGACAACCCGCGCTGTTTTTGCCGAAGAGCGACGAAGCGGGCGCTGACGACAACGGCGATGCCGGCAGTGAGGACGACGACGGAGAAGCCGACCGACGCGTACGGGTTCGAATCGACTTCGCGGGCCTCGAGCAGCGCGTGGTCGCGCTGCAGGACGCCGGCGGCGTTTACCGCAATCTGTCGGCGACGGCAAGCGGCCCGCTGTACCTATCGGGCGAAGCGAACGAGTCCACCCTGCTGATGTTCGACATCGAGGCCGAAGAAGAGAAGACGGTGCTCGAAGGCATCGGCGACTACAGCCTGGCTGCCGATGGCGGGAAGCTCTTATTCCGGAGCGGCGGAAACTGGGGCATTGCGAACGTCAAACCGGAACAGGACGCAAGCGAAGGCCATCTCGATCTCGGCGATCTCGAGCTTCGGATCGACCCGACCGTCGAGTGGCGGCAGATGTATACCGACGGCTGGCGCATCCTGCGCGACTGGTTCTACGATCCGAACATGCACGGGATGGACTGGCAGGCGATTCACGACAAGTATCTGCCGCTCGTCGAACACGTCGCGCATCGCGCCGACCTCGACTACATCTTCGGTGAAATCGCGGGCGAGATGAATGCCGGCCACATCTACGTGCAGAGCGGCGATCAGCCCACGGTCGAACGGCGCAACGGCGGCTTGCTGGGCACCGAAATCGAGGCCGCGGACGGCTACTACCGAATCGCGAAGATCTTTGCCGGCGAACCCTGGCACGTAGATTTCTACTCACCGCTTGCGGCGCCCGGTATAGACGTCGACGAGGGCGACTATATCCTCGCCGTAAACGGCGTCGCGACGAGCGACGTCGACAACTTCTATCGCCTGCTCGAAAACGCCGGGGGCGACGTCGTGACGCTGCGCGTCAACGAGCGGCCACGGGAGCGCGGAGCGCGGGATGTGCTCGTCCGGACGATCACGGGCGAAACGAGCCTTCGCTACCTCGACTGGATCGAGGATCGGGCCCGCCGCGTAGCCGAATTGTCGAACGGTCGGATCGGCTACGTCCACCTGCCGAATACGGCGGTCGCCGGCAACCGCGAACTCTTCAAACGCTTCTATCCGCAGGTGCGCAAAGACGCGCTGATCATCGACGCACGCTACAACGGCGGCGGCTTCATTCCGGACCGGATGATCGAGGCGGTCGCGAGGCAGCCGCTGAACTACTGGAAGCGCCGCGGGCTGGACCCGCAGGCGACGCCCGTGATCTCGCACACGGGCCCGAAAGTCACGCTGATCAACGGCTATTCCTCGTCGGGCGGCGACGCCTTTCCTTATTACTTCCGGAAACTCGGACTCGGCCCGCTGATCGGTACGCGGACCTGGGGAGGGTTGATCGGCATCTCCGGCAACCCGATGCTTGCCGACGGCGGCGGGATTCTGGCATCGACGTTCCGCTTCCTCGACACTGACGGTAACTGGGCGGTCGAGAACGAAGGCGTTGCGCCGGACATCGAGGTCGTGGACCGTCCGGAGCAGGTCGCGGCGGGCGAGGACCCGTCGCTCGAACGCGCCGTCAGGTATCTGCTCGATCAGCTCGAGGCGGAGCCGCCCGAGCCGGTCGAAGCGCCGCCGGCGCCAACGGAGTTCTAATGCCTCTTATGGGTTGATCGCGGCAACACCGGGGGGTTTGCCATGAAGCTTCACTACTCGCCGACATCACCGTACGCGCGTAAAGTCCGTGCGGCCGCCATCCAGCTCGGCATCGAACACCTGATCGAGCCCGTCGCGGTCAATCCGCTCGATGACCCGGCGGATCTGGAGGCACGCAATCCTCTGGGCAAGGTGCCGGTGCTCGAGGCCGCGGACGGCACGATGCTCTGCGACAGCCTCGTCATCTGTCAGTACCTGTTCGACGTTCAGGGCCGAAGCGCCGAGGTGCTGAGTATCGATCTGCTCAATCGGCACGCGCTTGCCAACGGCCTGATCGACGCGGCGCTAAACATCGTCATGGAGCACCGCCGCGATGCGTCGAGGCAGTCGGACTACTGGCTCGACCGCTGGTGTCAGGCGGTCGCACGGACGACGGCCCAGGCCGCCGTGCCGCCGGAGCGGCGCTTCGATCTCGCGGATCTGACGCTTGCGATCGCGCTCGAGTACCTCGACTTCCGTCTTCCCGACATCGACTGGCGAACCGGAGCCCGCGACATCGCGGCCTGGCTCGTCGAGGTTCGTGACTATCCGGAGCTTGCTTCGACGCGGCCCTCTCACGAGTAGCCGCGGACAAAAAGGCGGTGCAATCCCGCTGTGCACAGCGCAGCGGTCGCGAGCAGACCTCGAAAATGCGGCAGATACCCTCGGTTTTTTCGTCGCAACGACTCATTGACAGGCGATAAATTGGTCATATACGTTGTCTGACCAATTTAGCTGGACCTTAACTGGCCAGTCAGTATCGCAGTTCACCTTAGTCGATTGTTCAGGGGGGGGTATATCGATGAGCAACGCTGCCGTGGCGGGGTCTCCCGCACGAAGTATTCTTTGTGCTCTTTTGTTGGCCGCACTTGCGGCAGCCGGCTGGCCGAATGCCGCGCTGGCCCAGGACGACGACGACATCGCTACCGTCGAGTTCGAAGAGATCGTCGTCCGCGGCGTTCGCCAACAGATTCAGGAGGCGGCGCAGATCGAGCGTAACGCCGTCAACGTCCAGTCGGTCATCACGGCCGACGATATCGGCCAGTTCCCCGATCAGAACATTGCAGAGTCCCTGCAACGCCTGCCGGGCCTGGTGATCGTCCGCGACGAGGGCGAAGGCCGCTTCGTCAGCGTCCGCGGTCTGCCGTCGGACTTCGTTCAGGTCACCGTGAACAACGCGCAGATCGGCTCCTCCGACGCCGACGGCAATCGCTCGACGGCGCTCGACGTGATCCCGTCCGATCTGCTGTCCAAGGTCGCGGTGAACAAGACGCTGCTGGCCGATCAGGATCACGACTCGCTGGGCGCCAAGATCGACCTCAGACCGCTGTCGGCTTTCGATCGGGCCGATCCGTTTACAGCCCGCATACTGGGCCAGGCCACCTACACCGAGATGGCTGGTGAAGCGCGGCCCAAGATCACCGTCGACCTCACCCGCCGTTTCGAACTCGCCGGCGGCGAGTTCGGCATTGCTGCCGCCGCGAACTACTTCGAACGAGAGATTCAGCTCGATCGGCTGCAAACCGACTCGGGTGGCGGCGTCCGGGTCCTCGAACGCGACGATTTCGAAGAAGGTACCGAGGAGGACCAAACCGTCATCGAGCCAGGGTTTACCGAAGCGCTGGTCCCGCAGGAACTCGATCAGCGCCTGGAGCTGGGGCGCCGCGACCGGATCGGCGCCACGCTTACGCTCGACTACCGGGCCGACGGCGGTTCCGAATACAACTTCAGCGCACTGTTCGGCCGTCTCGACGACGACGACGTCCGCGTGCAGCAGGAAGTGGAGCTGCGCGATGCGAGCACCAGCGAAATTATCGAGATCGGCGCGACTTCGGGCCGCTTCTCCGACGTCGATATCGACCGCCAGATGTTCTTTCAGCCACGCGAGGAGGACACGCTCGCGCTGCATTTCGAGGGCAAGAACCCGCTCACCGATACCTGGACGCTGTCCTACGCGGCCGACTACTCGCGCAATCGCTTCACGATCGAGAACGGCCTGCGCGGCCAGTTCCGCGAACGCAATCTGATCGTCGATGCCGACTGGGGACAGACCGGCGCCGGCTTCACCGTCGCCGGACTCGGGGACAACAACAACCGGGACGAAGACTTCGAGCTCGGCTTTCAACCGGATCTCGACGACTTCCCGCTGAACCAGCTGCTGATCATCGACGAGGACCGCGAAGACGACATCTGGTCCGCGAACATCGACCTCCAGCGGGACTTCTTCATCGATGACCGCGCCGCATCGATCAAGTTCGGCGTCAAGCACCGCGCCCGCGAGCGTTCGTTCCTGCGCGGCGAGCGTGAAATCGGCGGTGGCGCCATCGACGATGCGGGCTTCGATCTCACGCTGGCCGACATCCCGAATGCGCGCCCGGATTCCGGTCTGCCGATCGACGGCGGCCTGTCCGATGGCGGCGTGTTCCCTGAAGTCGACCCGTTCCGAACACTCCTCGGCGACATCCGCAACACTACCGGTCTCGTGGCGGGCGACAGCCGGGAGGACTTCACGGCTGAAGAAGACACGCTTGCCGGATACGTTTCGTTCCAGTGGGAGCTGAGCGATACGTTGGCCCTGGTAGGCGGTGTACGCGTGGAGGAAACCGAGTTCGCCACCACGGGAACTTTCGGACGCTCATTCGTCCTGGACGACGACGACGACCAGCCGGCGATCAACTTCGAGACGATTGACGACTTCGACAGCGACTATCGCGAGGTTCTGCCCAACCTCTCGCTGCGCTGGGAGCCGAGCGAAGAGACGCTTGTGCGTGCCGGCTATTCGCGCGGTCAGGTCCGTCCGAGCTACGGTGATGCCAGTGCCCTCCGGACGCTGTCGGTGGAGTACGTCTTCGCCGCCGCCGCCGACCCGGACGAGGAGATAACGACGATCGTTCTGGACGGCACGCCCATCGACGTGGCAATCCGCGACTCCGAATTCAGCGGCGGCAATC
Organism: Woeseiaceae bacterium; assembly: GCA_028277185.1. Taxonomy (GTDB): domain Bacteria; phylum Pseudomonadota; class Gammaproteobacteria; order Steroidobacterales; family Woeseiaceae; genus UBA1847. The sequence goes on along the minus strand of JANQGQ010000044.1, from coordinate 119,154 downwards.
CCGGCCTCGAGGCCCTGGTCGCCGACCAGTTCGACGTCACTTTCGGCTGGTATCCGGCGGACCACACGGTCTTCACGGCCGCCGCGTTCTACAAGGATCTGACCAACACCTTCGTCGGCGTCGATTTCGACGATCCGGACTCGATTGCGGCTATTCTGGGTTTCAACGTCGACCCCGTCAGCGGCGCGCCAATCGGCGAGCTCGATACCACGATCAACGGCGGTGAAGGCGAAGTCCTGGGCCTGGAGTTGTCCATTACGCATTTCCTCGAATATCTCGACGGACCGCCGTCCGGCCTGTTCGTCAGCGGCAACGTAACCTTCATCGACGCGGAAAGCTCGGATCCGTCGGTGCGCGACGGCGAGGCGTTCCGGCTACCGGGTTCCTCCGAGCAGGCGGGGAACCTGTCGCTGGGCTACGAGACCGACCGCCTCCTCGTCCGCCTGGCCATGAACTATCGCGGCGACCAGCTGCGGTCCATCGCCGACGATCCGGAGGAAGACGTGTTCCAGGAAGAGTTCTTCACGATCGACGCGACTGTCCGCTACAACTTCACGGACAACTTCCAGGTGTTCTTCGACGCGATCAACATCAACGAAGAAACCGAGTCCCGCTACTTCCGGGGCCTGAACAACCTGCCGCTGTACTCCCGCTGGGAAGACTTCGGCCGTACGTTCCAGCTCGGCGTCGTCAGCAGCTTCTAGGTTTGGGATGTGTCGCCGAGGGATCCGAGCAGAGCTTGTGCCCGGCGAAGGGGATGCTCGCCGCGCGGCAGTATCGCGCCGTAGGTCCCGAGCACGCTCGATGCAAGCGCATGCCCATGTCGCGCCGCGGTGACCGGGCTTGCGCCCTCGAACCGCGCGGCGAGGTAGGCGGCGTTGAACGCGTCGCCCGCGCCGGTCGTGTCGACCGGCTTCTCCGGACTCGGTACGGGCACCCACTCCCGATCGCCGACGAGCGCCCCATCGGCGCCGTGCTTGACGACGACCTCCAGCGCGCCCGCCTCGAGCCAGCGCCGCGCCGTTTCCTCGGGAGCGGCATCGCCGAAGAGCAGAGCCTCGTCTTCGAACGTCGGCAGCGCGACCGACACGAGCGGAGCCAGCGTCCCGACCGCCTGCCGGGCAGCGGCCGGGTCGGGCCAGCCGCGCGGCCGGTAGTTGGTGTCGAAGATGACGTGGCCGCCGCGCTCACGGATCGCGGCCGCCGCCGCGGCAAGCCGCTCGTGCCCGTCCTGATCGAACAGCGACAGGCTGATGCCGGACAGGTAGAGAGCGCCGGCTTCGCCGATCCAGCGCATTGCGGCCTGGCTCCCGGGCGTGACGAAGAATGCGCGGGCGGCGCTCGTCTCGCGCCAGTAGGTGAACGAGCGTTCGCCGTTTGCGTCGAGGTTCACGGCGTAGAGACCGGGCGAGCGCTCGGGGTTGCGGAGAACGTGCCCGGCGGCGATGCCCTCACTCGTCAGCGCGAGGCGGATGCGCTCGCTGAACGGGTCGTCGCCGAGCGCCGTCACGTACCCCACGGGCCAGCCGAGGCGACGGACGTAGACCGCGGTATTAAAGGTGTCACCGGCGACGCCGAGCGTGCAGGACGTCCCGCTGATCCCGGAGAGTTCGATCATCGCCTCACCGAAGACCGCAAGGGGCCGCGCCGTCGTTGGTGCCGTCAGTTCCACGTCGTTCCTCCCCTCGCCGCTTCGATCGCCGCCTCCCGGTCCCGGGGAAACCTTGACAAGCCGGCTCCCGATCGACTTAATTGACCAATCCTAACTGACCAATTTTCAGACTCAAGCATAAACTCTGGAAATGCGGCATAAACATGAGCGGTGCCGCAACCGAGGATCGAGCATGCGAAGACTGTATCAACAAGTGGCGGATCAACTCCGCGCCGAGATCTCGGAGGGGCGCTACGAAGAGAACGCAAGGCTGCCCGCGGAGCGGCTCCTCGCGGAGCGCTTCGACGTATCCCGGCCGACGATCCGCGAGGCGATCATCGCGCTCGAGATCCGCGGCTATGTCGAAGTTCGCGTCGGCTCGGGCGTTTACGTCATCAGCCGCACGGGCAATTCCCGGGCGCCCGCGGAACTCGATATCGGCCCTTTCGAGCTCCTCGAGGCGCGGCGCATCATCGAAAGCGACCTCGCGGCGCTTGCCGCACGCCGGATCGACGATACCCAGATCGCCCGTCTCGAGCGGCTGCTCGAGGAGATGGAGCACGAGAACGAGATCGGGGCGGTCGGAGAGCGTGCAGACCGGGAGTTTCACAACGCCATCGCCCGCGCGACGCGCAACTCGGCGCTGGTCGCCACGGTCGACCATCTCTGGTCGGTCCGCGAAACCAGCCCGATGCTGGTCGCCATGCTGAACAAGGCGCGCGCCTACGGCATCAAGCCGTTGATCGAGGAACACCGCGCCATCCTCGATGCCCTGCGCGAGCGCGACCCGGACGGCGCGCACGCGGCCATGCACGCGCACCTGTCGCACGTCATCGAAGCGCTGCTCGAGGGCACCGAGGCTGACGCCGTCGAGCGCGCGCGCCGCGAGACCGAGGCGCTCCGGGAACAGTACCAGGGCCTCAAGAACGGATAACTAAGGCATATGGCCAGGCTGACGCTGCACCCGGACCGGTTGTTCAGCGCCGATCCCGGCGAACGCGCCATCGCGCGCGAACTCTATGCGTCGGTCCGTGACCTGCCCATCGTCAGCCCGCACGGCCATACCGACCCGGCCTGGTTCGCGACCGACGAAGCCTTCCCGAACCCCGCCGAACTCCTGATCGTGCCCGATCACTACGTGTTCCGGATGCTGTACAGCCAGGGCGTGCCGCTGGAGAAGCTGGGCGTGCCGACCGGTGACGGCAGCCCCGTCGAGAGCGACGGCCGCGAGATCTGGCGCCGCTTTGCCGATCACTACCATCTGTTCCGCGGGACGCCTTCGGAGTTGTGGCTCAACTGGGTGTTCGTCGAATGCTTCGGGATCGACGTCGAACTCGACCCGGAGACGGCCGACCACTACTACGACCGGATCGCGGAACGGCTGGATACGCCGGCGTTCCGGCCGCGCGCGCTGTACGAGCGCTTCGGCATCGAAGTGCTCGCCACGACCGAGGGCGCCACCGACGAGCTGCCGTATCACCGCGCGCTCGGCGAGGACGACTGGACCGGACGCGTCATCAGCACCTACCGGCCGGACTCGGTCGTCGATCCCGACTACGAAGGCTTTCACGACGACCTCGAACGACTCGGCGAACTGAGCGGCGAGGACGTCACGAGCTGGCAGGGCTACCTCGCGGCCCATCGCGAGCGGCGGGCGTATTTCCGTGAAGTCGGCAAGGCCACCGCGACCGACCACGGCCACCCGAGCGCGCAGACCGCGAATCTGTCGACGCGCGAAGCTGAGCAGCTGTTCGGGCGCATCGTCGGCCGGCGCGCCGAGGACGGCGACGCGGAGCTGTTCCGCGCGCAGATGCTCACCGAAATGGCGCGCATGAGCCTCGACGACGGCATGGTCATGCAGATTCATCCCGGAGCGCGCCGCAACCACAACCGGCAGGTGTTCCAGCGCTTCGGACGCGACAAGGGCGCCGACATTCCAGGGCCCACGGACTATGTCGAAGCGCTCGGGCCGTTGCTCGACGAGGTGGGCAACGAAGCGGCTTTGACGATCATCCTGTTCACGCTGGACGAGGACAGCTACAGCCGCGAGCTGGCGCCGCTGGCCGGACATTACCCGGCGCTCCGTCTCGGCCCGCCGTGGTGGTTCCACGACAGCCCCGAGGGCATGCGGCGCTACCGCGAGCGCGTGACCGAAACCGCGGGCTTCTACAACACGGCCGGATTCAACGACGACACGCGCGCCTTCCTTTCGATCCCGGCGCGACACGACGTCGCGCGGCGCATGGACTGCGCGTGGCTTGCGAAACTGGTTGCCGAACACCGGCTCGCCGACGATGCGGCGGCGGAACTCGCGGGCGAACTGGCGTACGGACTCGCCAGGCGCGCGTACCGACTGTAATGCCGTTTACACGCCGCGAGTTTGCGCTGGGTTTGGCGGGCAGCGGTTTGCTCGGCTGCACACCCGTGGAACGGCCGCTCTGGTCCGCCGACACGCATCCCCGGGACTATCCGACCGTGCTTGCCCAGGAGCACATGGCCGGGCGGCTGCGGGAGATGAGCGGCGGCCGGCTCGACATCCGCGTGTACCCCGGGGGCCAGCTCGGCGCCGAGCGCGATACGCTCGAGATCACAATGTTCGGCGGTCTCGATCTCAACCGGGTCAACCTGGCGCCGCTCAACCCGATTGCGCCGGCGACGCTGGTTCCGGCGCTGCCGTTCCTGTTTCGCTCGATTGCGCACATGCGCCGCGCGATGGACGGCGCGCCCGGGAGAAAGATCCTCGCGTCGCTGGAAGCTCACGGCCTCAAGGGCCTATGCTTTTACGACTCCGGCGCAAGGAGCTTCTACAACACGCGCGGCCCGATCCACCTGCCCGAAGATATGGCCGGACTCAAGATCCGGGTCCAGAACTCCGACCTGTATGTCGCACTGGTCGAAGCACTCGGCGCCGACGCGACGCCGATGAGCTTCGGTGAGGTGTATCAGGCGCTCGTCCAGGGCGTCATCGACGGCGCGGAGAACAACTGGCCCTCCTACGACTCGACCCGGCACTTCGAGGCGGCGCCCTACTACTCGACGACCGAGCACGTCATGGCGCCCGAGGTTTTGGTCATGTCCATGCGCCGCTGGCGGCGGCTTCCGGACGAGGACCGCGCTCTGATCGAACAGGCAGCCCGCGAGTCGGTGCCCGTCATGCGCGCGCTGTGGGACGCACGCGTCGAGGCGGCGCGGGAACGGGTCGTCGCCGCCGGGATCACGCTCACGACCATCAGCGACAAACGCCCGTTTCAGGCGCGGGTCGCGCCGGTCTACGAGCAGTATCTCAACCCGTCGCTGCTCGAGCTCGTAGACGAGATCGCGGCCATGGAGGACGGCGATGGCTGACACCGACGCGCCGGAAAACGGGTACACCGACGGCACGGTCGCACGCTGGTCGCGCAGCGTTTCGCTGGCTTGCCTGTGGCTGGCCGGCGCGGGACTCGTCGCGATGTCGCTGATCATCCTCTGGCAGGTGTTCGCGCGCTACGTCCTGAACGCGAGTCCGGCGTGGTCCGAACAGCTGGCCCTCTACCTGCTCGTCTGGACGGTGCTGCTGGCCGCCGCCGCCGGCGTGCGCGAGCAGTTCCACATCCGGATCACCGCTTTCGAGCGGAGTACCGCAGCAACGGCGCGCCGGGTTCTCCGACTGTTCGCGCACGGCCTGACGGCCGCAATGGGTGGCTGCGTCGCCGTCTATGGGGGCGAACTCGTCTATGCACTGTGGGAATATCCCATTCCGACGCTTGGCCTGCCGCGCGGTTCGGCGTTTGCCTGCATGCCGCTTGCAGGCGCGTTGATCGTCGCATTTTCGATCGAGCACATGCTGGCCGTCGTCAAAGACCGGAGCGTGAGGCCGGCATGGGACTGAGCGTGCTGCTGATTTCGCTGCTGCTGCTGCTCGTGCTCGGCGTGCCGGTCGCGATCGCCCTGCTCGCGGCATCGCTGCTCACCTTCCTGCTGCTCGACATCGACCTCGTCGTGGGCGTGCAGCGGCTTGCATCGGGGATCAACGTGTTCAGCCTGATGGCGATTCCCTTCTTCGTCTTCGCGGGCGACCTCATGTATCGCGCCGGCATCGCGGAGCGGCTGGTCCGCGTAGCGGACGCGGCACTCGGCCGGACCCGCGGCGGGCTGGGACAGGTCAACGTCGGTGCCTCCATGATGTTCGGCGCCGTGTCGGGCTCGGCGGTCGCCAGCGTATCCGCGCTCGGCTCGGCGCTGATGCCGATGATGGTGGCGAAAGGCTATCACCGCGACTACGCGGTCAACGTGACCTGCACGGCCGCCATCCTCGGGCTCATCATCCCGCCGTCGCACAACATGATCATCTATGCCGCGTCCGCTGGCGTCGGCGTTTCGATTGCGGACCTGTTCCTCGCGGGCGTGGTGCCGGGCCTCCTGGCCGGCGCGATGCTTGCAGTGACGGCCTGGCTCGTCGCCCGGCGGCGCAACTATCCTCGCGGCGAGTTTCCCGGCTGGTACGCATTCCTCCGCGCATTGCTTGCGGCGATCCCCGGTCTCGTCTCGGCGCTGATCATCGTCGTCGGCATCGTCGGCGGCGTGTTCACGCCGACCGAGAGCGCGGCGGTCGCCGTCGCCTATACGGTGCTGATCGCGGTGTTCGGCTACCGCAGCCTGGGATTCGGGGGCTTCGCGCTGGCCGTGCGCGGCGCCGTGCGCACGACGGCGATGGTCATGCTCATTATCGGCTCGGCGGCAGTGTTCGGCTGGGCGCTGGCCGTGCTGGAAGGTCCCGCGCAGCTCGCGGAGCTCGTCAGCCAGGCGACCGACTCGCCGGTTCTCGTTTTACTGATCGTGCTAATCATCCTGCTCGTGCTCGGCACGTTCATGGACATGGCGCCGCTCATCATTATCACGACGCCGATCTTCCTGCCGCTGATGATGTCCTTCGGCATGGACCCGGTGCACTTCGGCGTCGTGCTCATGCTTGCGCTCGGCATCGGGCTCGTGACGCCGCCGGTCGGATCGGTCCTGTTCGTGGGTTCCGCGATCGGCAAGATTCGCATCGAAGAGGCCGTGCGCTCGATCTGGCCCTTCTATCTCGCGCTCATCGCGGCGCTGCTGCTGATCGCGTACCTGCCCGCGATAAGCCTCACCTTGCCCGGCCTCCTGTAATGGGCAAGCGGCTCTCGAACGCAGTGCTCGACGACTTGCCGGCGGCTCTCCGGCGGCCGGCTTACGTCAGGGACGAGCTCAAGGCAGGTATCGTGCACCTCGGCGTCGGCGCGTTTCACCGCGCCCATCAGGCCGTTTACACCGACGACGCGATCGAGGCGGCCGGCGGCAACTGGGGCACGATCGGTATCTCGTTGCGCAGCAGCACGGCGGCCACGCAGCTCAATCCGCAGGATGGACTCTTCTGCGTCGGCTCGCGGGACGGCGACCGCGAGTCGCTGCGCGCGATCGGCAACATCAGGACGATCATTACGGCGCCGGAGAATCCGGCGGCGGCGCTTGCCGCCCTGACCGCTCCGGAGATCGGACTCGTTACGCTGACGATCACCGAGAAGGGTTACTGCATCGATCCGGCGTCGGGCAAACTGCTGGCAGACCACGACGACCTGCGCCACGCGCATGACCCGACGCTGACGCCTCAGAGCGCGATCGGTTATCTCGTCGAGGCAATCCGTGTGCGTCAGCGGGCAGGCACGGCGCCCTTCACGCTGATTTCCTGCGACAACCTGCCGGCAAACGGCGCGCGCCTGCACAGCGCACTCATTCAGTACGCCGCGGTCTCCGACGAAGCGCTGGCCCGGTTCATCGAGACCGACATTGCCTGCCCACAGACGATGATCGACCGCATCGTACCGGCGACGACCGGCGAGGACCTCGACCGCATCGAAGCCGTCCTCGGCTGTCGCGACGCCGGCTACGTCAAGACGGAACCGTTCTCGCAATGGGTCATCGAAGACCGCTTCGCGGGACCCGTGCCCGCCTGGGACCGCGCGGGCGCCATGCTCGTGTCAGCCGTAGGACCCTTCGAGGCGGCAAAACTCAGGCTGCTGAACGGGCCGCACTCGACGATCGCGTACCTCGGCTATCTGGCCGGCTTCGAGTACGTCCACGAGGTGATGGCGACGCCTGAGCTTCGACGCTGCATCACCGAACTCATGGAACAGGAGATCCTCCCGGCCGTCGACCCGCCGCCCGGCCTCGACCTGACCGCCTACGCCCGGGACCTCCGCAAGCGCTTCGGGAACCACGCGCTCGAGCATCGCACCTGGCAAATCGCCATGGACGGCAGTCAGAAGCTGCCGCAGCGGCTGCTCGACACGATCCGGCGCCGAATTCGCGAAGACCGGCGCTACGACCGGCTCGCACTTGCCGTCGCGGCGTGGATGATCTACGCGACGGGCAAAGGTCTGGACGGCAAGCGTATCGACGTTCGGGACCCGCTTGCCGAACGAACCGCGGAAATCGGCCGCGTTGCCGACGGCTCCGCGTCGCGACTCGTCGAAGGCTTCCTGAAGCTGGCCGACGTGTTCGGTGAGGACCTCTCCGCCGACCGTGCGTTTGCGGCTACGCTCGAAGCGCGGGCAGAGACGCTGCTCGCGCGTGGCGTGGTCGCCGCGGTGGAGGAACTGTCTTGAACGCGCTGCTGATCGTTTCGCACCCGGGCGGTAGGGAAGTATCGTGAACGCTCCCGTCATTGTTTTACACCCCGACGACTCGGTGGCGATCGCCGCCGACGACATCGCGCCCGGTACTGCACTCGCCGCGAATCCTGCGTACGGCGAGATCGTCGCACGCGATGCCATACCGCGCGGCCATAAGATCGCGTTGCAGAAGCTCGGAGTCGGCGATGCCGTGCTCAAGTTCGGTCAGGCGATCGGCAATGCAACCGAGCTTATTCAGCCCGGCGCGCACGTGCACGTCCACAACCTGACCGCCGCGCAAAGCGCCGGCGTTCCGGAGTGGTCGCCCCCCGAGACGCTGATGCCGCTCGATACCGAGCCGCAGTTTTCGGGCTTCAGGCGCGCGGACGGCCGCGTTGGCACGCGCAACTACGTCGGCGTCCTGACGACCGTCAACTGCTCCGCCACCGTCGCGCGTCAGATCGCGGATCGCGCAAGATCCGGGCTGGAGCGCTTCGGCAACGTGGACGGGGTGGTCGCACTGACACACGCCACCGGCTGCGGCACACCGTCCGAGGGCGAAGGCATCGACAATCTCCGCCGCACGCTTGCCGGCTTCGCGCGGCATCCCAACTTCGCGGGCGTTCTGATCATCGGCCTCGGCTGCGAAGCGAATCAGCTGGGCCTCCTGCTCGACACGCAGTCACTGACGCCAGGCGAACACCTGCGGACCATGACGATCCAGGACGCGGGCGGCACCCGCCGGGCCATCGAACTCGGGGTCGACAGCGTCGTCGAACTGGCCGGGCTTGCCGATGCGTCGGTCCGCTCTCCCTGCCCCGCCGCCGAGCTGACGCTCGGACTGCAGTGCGGCGGTTCCGACGCCTGGTCGGGCGTGACCGCCAACCCGGCGCTCGGCGCCGCGGCCGACCTGCTCGTGCGCGCGGGCGGCACGGTGATACTCGGCGAAACGCCGGAGATCTACGGCGCCGAGCAGCTCCTGATCCGGCGCTCCGCGTCGAAGCAGGTGGCCTGGGCCCTGCTGGAGCGCGTGGCCTGGTGGGAAGACTACGTGGCGCGCAACGGCCAGTCGCTCAACAACAATCCGAGCCCGGGCAACATCGCCGGCGGGCTCAGCACGATACTCGAGAAGTCGCTCGGCGCGGTCGCGAAGTCCGGCACGTCGCCGCTCAGGCAAGTGCTTCGCTACGCCGAGCCCGCCGCGGAGCGCGGCTTCGTTTTCATGGACAGTCCCGGCTACGATCCATGTTCGGTGACCGGTGAGATCGCGGCCGGCGCGAACCTGATCGGCTTCACGACGGGCCGCGGCTCGGTGTTCGGCGCCAAACCCGTTCCGTCGATCAAGATCGCCTCCAACACCCGGCTCGCCGAACGCCTCGACGAGGACATCGACTTCGACGCCGGCCCGATCGCACGCCAGGAGGCGACGCCCGAGGAACTCGGCGCCAGGCTCTTCGAGCTGATGCTTGCAACGGCGTCCGGACAGGCATCCGCTTCGGAGTCCCTCGGCTTCGGCGACCTGGAGTTCATACCCTGGCAGATCGGCGCGACGATCTGATGCCGGGACTCTGACGATCGAATACAATCGCGGACCACGTTCAGAGTCAGAGATCGGGGTGCCGCTCATGCCGAAACTTCCGGGAATCGTGCTGTTGACCAGCATCGCGTTGAGCGCGGGCGCTGCGCTTGCCGCCGACGCCGCGGGCGATACGCCCGTCCGCTCCATTACCGTGGGCGGCAGCGGTCACGCCGAGGTGGCGCCGGACCGGGCTATCGTCAGCCTGTCGATCGTCGCCCGGGCAATACAGGTCCCCGACGCGCAGAAGGAGGCCGCCGACGTGAGCGGCAAAGTGCTTGCCATGACGCGGCGCCTCGGTATCGACAGCGATCGCGTCGATACGACCGGCGCTTCCGTCCGCCCCGAGTATCGCTGGAACCGGCAGGCGGAGCAGCAGGAACTCGTGGGCTACGTCGCCGAGCGGCGCATTACGGTCAGGCTCGACGACCTCGACAAGCTCGGCGCCCTGATCGAGGGCGCGGTCGAGGCCGGCGTCAATCAGGTAGCACCGCCGATCCTCGACAGCAGCCGACGCAAGGCCGCACACCGGGACGCTCTGCGCGCCGCTGCCGAGGACGCCCGGGAAAACGCCGAAGCGCTTGCGGCCACGCTGAACGTGCGCCTGGGCAGGCCCCTGAACGTCGTAGCGGGCTCCGACAGGCAACCGCCTCCGGGGCCGTCGCCGGTCTTCGCGAGAGCGATGGCGGCCAACGCCGAGGCGGCCGAAACCTACAACGCCGCCGATCTCAGATTCGACGCCCAGGTGACCGTCGTCTTCGAAATCGCCGAGTGAGGCCTGCGTCGCCGGACGTCCGTTCGCCGCGAGGCGTTCAGGAACGAACGGTAGAAATTCCGCTTATGTGAAGTAGTGGGTAAACCCTTTGCGGCCCCGGTGCACAAACCGGGCAGATCGAACTTAAGGGACCCACTATGTTCACAGTCCGGACCGGCCGTTTCGTCAAGCGGGTTTGTGCCGTCTCGGCATTGAGTCTGCTGCTTGCCGCCTGCGGCGGGAGCGGAAGCGGAGGCGGCAGCACGTCGCCACCCCCCGCACCGCCGGCACCCCCGCCGCCGCCAACGCAGGCGGAGCTCGAATCGGCATCGCGCTTCGCGGCGAAAGCGACGTTCGGTCTCGGTTACGACGGAGTAGTCGCGCTGGCGGAACTCGGTGCCGACGCGTGGCTGGAGCGTCAGTTTGCGCTTCCCGTTACCCGGCACTCGCCGCTCGTGCTCGAGCTGGTGCAGCGGCGCGAGAACGGCGAGTTCGATGCGTTCGAGGAAGACATCGAGTACCTGATCGTTTCGCGCCGGCTGGCCTGGTGGCATCACACCGTGACGGCGCCCGACGAACTTCGGCAGCGCGTGGCTTTCGCACTGAGCGAAATCTTCGTCGTCTCCGACAACGTCGATACGCTGCTGATCTATCCGGCCGCTTTGAGTACCTACTACGACATGTTGCTGGACAACGCGTTCGGCAACTTTCGCGATCTTCTGCGCGACGTCACGCTCAGCCCGGCCATGGGCTTCTATCTGAGCCATCTCAACAATGGCAAGTCCGATCCCGCGAACAACACGTTTCCCGATGAGAACTACGCGCGCGAAGTCATGCAGCTATTCTCGATCGGACTCTTCGAGCTGAACGACGACGGCTCGCTGAGACTCGACGGCGGCAAGCCGATTCCGACCTACGATAACGACGACATCCGCGAGTTCGCCAGGGTTTTCACGGGCCTGTCCTACGGCGGGCCCGGCGCGTTCTTCGGTAATCAGGATCCGGCGTTCACGGTGCCGATGCGGATGTTCGACGACGCGCACGAAGCAGGCGAGAAGCGCCTGCTGAACGGAACCGTCGTACCCGCGGGTCAAACGGGCATCCAGGACGTCGATGCCGCGATCGACAACCTCTTCAATCATCCGAACGCAGGACCGTTCATCGGCAGGCAACTCATCCAGCGGCTCGTAACGTCGAATCCTTCGCCGGCCTACGTCGGACGCGTAGCAAGCGCATTCAATAACGACGGCGCGGGCGTGCGCGGCAACATGCGGGCCGTAATCCGTGCGGTTCTTCTCGACCCCGAGGCGACCGCGGAACCGGACCCGGGCGCGACGTTCGGCAAGCTGCGCGAACCCGCGGTCCGCTACGCAGCGATGCTGCGGCAGCTCGGGGCAAGGAGCGACGACGGCTACATTTTCAATACCGGCTACCTGTTGCAGGAACTCGGCAAGCAGCACCCGCTGTCCGCGCCGAGCGTCTTCAACTTCTACCTGCCCGCGCACTCGCCGGCCGGAGAGATCGCAAGCGCGGGCCTGGTCGCGCCGGAGTTCCAGATCCTGACGAGCAATTCCGTCGTCGGCATGACGAACCTGATCGACTTCGCGGTGACCGCCGAGTACGTCACCGACGCGCCGCCGCCGTTCGCACCGGTGTCTCTGACCTATGGCGATTACACGCCGCTGGCCGACGACGTTCCGGCCCTGCTCGATCGTCTCGATCTGGTCATGACGGCCGGCACGCTCGACGCCGCCACGCGAGCGGCAATCGAGCCGATCGTCACCGGTATCGACGATCCCGCCGCGCGAGTCCGCGTAGCCGTATACCTCGTGCTCGTGTCGGCCGATGCCGCCGTTCGCCTGTAAGGAGTTTCGACCATGATGACCAGACGCTCGTTCCTGACGCATAGCTGCTCGCTCGGCGTCGCCTCGGCGACGATGACCTCGGGCCTCCTGAGTCTCGGCCTCGCGCGCACTGCAGTGGCCCAGGCCGCTCCGGGCTATCGGGCACTCGTCTGCGTACTGCTGGCAGGCGGCAACGACTCCTACAACATGCTGGTGCCGCTCGACGCCGACCAGTACGGCGAGTATCGCGGCATCCGCTCGGACCTTGCGCTCCCGCAAGGCGATCTTCTGCCGCTTCCCGGGACGACGGCGAACGGCCGCCGCTACGGCGTCCACCCGGGCATGCCGGAACTGCAGTCACTGTTCACTAACGGCGATGCGGCCCTGATCGCGAACGTCGGCACGCTGCTCGAAGCCTTCGATCCGGATGCAGTGGAGAACGGGTCTGCGCGGCTGCCGCTGGGGCTGTTCTCGCACGCCGACCAGATTAATCAGTGGCAGACTGCGGTACCGAACGACCGCATCGCGGAAGGCTGGGGCGGGCGGATCGCCGACCTGATGCAGAGCGCCAACGTACTGAACGGCGTGTCGATGAACATCTCGCTGTCCGGAAGCAACGTGTTCCAGGCCGGCAACGAGGTTGGCGAATACAGTATCGTCAGCACGGGCGACGGCGCCCCGGGCGTCAACGCCTATGACGACGGCACCGACTTCGGCGCGCTGCGCAAACGCATGATCGACGATCTGCTCGCCGTGCAGCAGGAGAACGTCTTTCGCCGCGAGTACGCGCGGCGGCTGCGCTCCGCGATCGACGCGCAGGCCGTGTTCGTCGAGGCAATGCAGACGGCCCCGGTGCTGACGACCGCGTTCTCGGACAACTACTTCTCGCAGGCGCTCCGCCAGATAGCGCGCGTCATCGGTGCCCGGGGCGCGCTCGGTGCCAGCCGGCAAACCTTTTTCGTCAACGTCGGCGGCTGGGATCATCACGATGACGTGCTGGACAATCAGGCGGCGATGCTGCCGATGATCAGCGCGGGACTTCAGGAGTTCCGCGACGCGCTCGTGGAACTCGGCGTCTACGACGACGTTACGACGTTCACGACCTCGGACTTCGGCCGCACGCTCACCTCGAACGGCAAAGGCTCCGACCACGGCTGGGGCGGCCACCACATCGTCATGGGCGGCGCCGTGGATGGCGGCACGATCTATGGTACGTATCCCGAGCTGTCGCCGGCGAGTCCGCTCGACGTCGGCCGGGGGGTGTACGCGCCAACGACCTCCGTGGACGAGTACTTCGCCGAGCTGGCCACGTGGTTCGGCGTACCCGCCGCCGACCTGGACCGGGTGCTGCCGAACGTGCGAGCCTTTTACTCACCGGGCAGCGCGACGCCGCCCGTCGGTTTCCTCTCGGTCTGATGAATCGGTATGAGTTTGGACGACTGCTCCGATACAGAGCTGGTCAGGAGGTTCAAGTCGGGCAGCGCCGAGGCCTTCGACGCCATTGTCAGACGGTTCCAGGACCGCATCTACCGGCTGGCCTGCCTGGCGCTCTACGACGAGCAGTATGCCGCGGACGTGACCCAGGAAGTATTCATCCGGAGCCACAAGGGCTTGCGGCGCTTTCAGTTCCGCGCCGAGCCGTTCACCTGGTTGTACCGAACGACACGACTGGTCTGCCGGGAATTCAATCGGAAGCGGCCGGCTCAGTCACTCGACGAGGAGCCGGCTGACATGAGCGCTCTGCCGGAACGCGTCGTCGCCGACTACGACCGCGCGAAGCGCGTGCGCGAGCTGGTCGCCGGTCTGCCGGAACGGCAGCGGGAAGTCGTGCTGCTCCGACTGTTCGAGGACCTGAGCGTCCGCGAGACCGCCGCCGCGATGGGCTGCCGCGAAGGCACCGTCAAGGCCCTGCTGCACAAGGCAACCGTCAACCTGGAAGCAACGATGCATCGAACGGGATTCGATCATGAACGATGAAATCGACAAGCTGGCGGAGGACTACCGCCGGATCGAGGCGCCGCCCGGGCTCAGCGCGCGCATTCGTGCGGAGGTCGCCAACCGCCCGGTTCGGAACCGTGGCTGGCTGCCCGCGGCAGCAACCGCCATTGTTGCCGCCGCAGTCATCGGCATCCTGCCGGCGCTCTGGCAAACGTCCGCCGTGAACGACAAGCCGCCCGTGCGACCGTCACTGTCGACGCTGGCGTCGTTCAAGGTGGAGCGCCCCGCGGTCAGCACACCCCGGCTGTCGCAGATCCGGACGCCGAGCGCGCCTGCGATGCCGAAGAAGCCGCGGCTACCGTCCGGCAACGAACAGACCCACAACGAATTGAGAACGCTCGAGGAGAAAGACCATGCACACAGTTAAGACTACCCTGCTCGGCGCCACTGCCGCCGCGCTGATAGCATTCAGCCCGGCTGCCAAAGCACAGGAGCTCAGCGACATCGAGCTGATGCAGAGCTTCCTGAACCTCATGACGCAGTACTACGACCTGATCGAGGCCACGCACGACATCGCCGGGGACAGCGAGAAGGCGGCCATCATGCAGATGCAGAAGATCCAGGAGGTCTACGAAGAACGCGGCGACAAGGCGCGGTCGGTCGACGTACTGCAGAAGGTACTCGAAGACAGCCGCAATCCGACGATCCGCAATGCCGCCTATCTGATGCTGAGCGAGACGCTGAAGGAATCGGGACGTGCAAGCGAGGCGCTCGAACTGCTGCAGCGCGGTCTCGACGAGAACATCAAGGCCGCTAACTAGGGAAGCTCTCAGCTCGTTTGCCTGGGCTGCAAGGCCAGCTCGAAGCGGCAGGCCTCAGCGCCGGCCGCGCAGCAGGCCACCTCCGTCACGCGGTACCGATCGTCGATGAGCTTGCGGTACAGACGCTCGAAGACGGCGGCGTGCCAGGCGCAAACCGGAACCGGCGCGCGCTCGCCACGCACGACGGGATTGTCGGCAATTTCGAATACGAGCGGCCGCTGCGATACGACCCGGAATCTGCCGGAGCCCGAGAACGTCCAGGCGTGCCGGGCAATCGCGCGCGCCAGCACCCGGGCGCCGAGCCGCGCCGGCAGAATCCGCAGCAGCCGCTGTGCAAGCGGCGGAATTCGATGCGCCAGGATGTAGTCGCCGGTACCCGAGCCGGCCTGCCGCGATACCGCCGGCGCCAGATCAGGCACCCGGGCGCGAAGCGTCTGGTGCAGCCGGGCAACGGGCGCCTCGTCGATCATGCGCGTGCCGTCGGGCAGCTCGGCGATGCCGGCGGCCGCAAGCAGCTCGGCACGACCCTCGATGCCGAGCGCATCGTCGAGCACCGGCACGAGTTGTAGAATCGCGTTCGGCCCGATACGAGCAGCGGCTACCATGATCTAACGCCTCGCCCGTCCGGATCGCATCAGTTCGGCGCGCTAGTGCACCGCTTCGCGGCTGTCGGCGTCCTCGAGCTGCTGGTCACCGCCGCCACAGGCCTTGACCGCTTCTACGGGAATTCGGTAACCGTCGGCTTCGGCCGCCTTTTGCGCCCTGAGCCGCGCGGCGCGGTCGGCCGCGGACTCCCAATCGTCGAGCTGCGCTTTCGCGATGCGCTTCGACTTGTCGAAGTGGAAATCGACCTTGTCCTTGGTCTGCGGTCCCCAGTAGCCCACCTTGCCGAGATCGTAGAACGTGCGCTGGAAGCCAGCCTTGAGAAAGGCCTTGAGACAACCGAGCAGATAGCGCCGCCTGAATCCGCTGCCGCGCCACGGGTAGTGGAACAGCGCCTTCTGCATGTAGAAGCGGCGATAGTTCTTCATGACCCCGTCGAGCAGTTCCCCGCGCTCCATGGCCTCGGGTTTCATGATCGGCGTTACGAAGTTGTACTTGGAGAAGTCGAAAACCTCGACCTTGTCGCCCAGTTCCTGGAAGAGCGGCGTAAAGGGCCAGGGCGTATACATCGCCCAGTTGGCGAGGTCAGGCTGCCAATCCCACGCCATCCGATAGGTTTCCTCGAGCGTCTCCGGCGTTTCGTTGTCGAGCCCGACGATGAACTGCGCTTCCACGAAGATGTCGGCATCCCGCAGAAGCTTGATCGCGCGGCGGTTGTCGTCCACGCGCGTTTCCTTGTTGAACTGATCGAGCTTGAGCTGCGTGGCGGCTTCAGTTCCCAGAGACACGTGCACGAGACCCGCCTTGCGGTAGAGCGGCAACAGCTTCTCGTCGCGCAGGATGTCGGTCACGCGGGTGTTGATGCCCCACTTCACCCGGTCGGGCAGATCGCGCCGGATCAGCTCTTCGCAGAACTGGATGAACTTCTTGCGATGGATCGTCGGTTCCTCGTCGGCGAGGATGAAGAAGCCGACGTCGTGTTCGTTGACCAGCGTCTCGATCTCGTCGACGACCTTGATCGGATCCCGTACGCGGTAGTCGCGCCAGAACTTCCACTGCGAGCAGAACGAACAGGTAAACGGACAGCCGCGCGCCATGTTCGGGATCGCAACCCGCACGCCCAGCGGCACGTAGATGTACTTCTCCCATTCGAGCAGCGACCAGTCCGGGACGACGTCGTCGAAGTTCTTGACCGTCGGCGCGGCCGGCGTCGCCAGGATTTTTTCGCCTTCGCGAAATGCGATGCCCTTGATGGCGTGCCGGTCCGCGGGCCAGCGGCCCTCGCTGACAGCGCGCACGAGGTCGACGATGATCTCCTCGCCCTCCCCGCGCACGACGACATCGACGGCGTCCGACTCGCTCAGTACCTGCTTGTACATGAAGGTCGCGTGTACGCCGCCGATGATTCTGAGCGCGTCCGGCGCCGCGTCGCGGGCGATCTCGAGCACCCGCTCCGCCGTGTAGATCGACGGCGTGATAGCGGTCGTCCCGACGATGTCCGGTTGGAGCTCGGTAAGCCGGGCGCGCAGGTCGTCGTCGCTCAGATGATTGGTCATCGCATCGAGGAAGTGCACGTCGTCGTAGCCGTGCGCCTTGAGCGAGCCGGCAAGATAGGCGACCCAGGCCGGCGGCCAGTTGCCGGCGATTTCGGCGCCGCCCGAATGATAGTTGGGGTGGACGAGCACGATGCGCATGGACGGTCTCCCTGTAGCTCAGCACACCGTAGCCGAAGCCCCGCGGCGATCAATACGGGCTTGCCGCAAGGCTGCGAGCGGAACCGGGATAGGTTCTAATAGTGTCATGCAGCCTCGTGCCGCCAATTTCGTGCCGTTGACGCCGCTCAGCTTCCTCGAGCGGTCCGCCGACGTGTTCCCCGAAAAAACGGCCGTCATTGACGGCGACGCCCGGCGTACGTGGCGGGAAACCGACGCGCGCTGCCGGCGACTGGCCAGTGCGCTTGCAGAACGAGGGATCGGTCCGGGCGACACCGTCGCGGTAATTGCACCTAACGTCTCGGCACTTTTCGAGGCCCACTTCGGCGTGCCGATGATCGGCGCGGTACTCAACGCGATCAACACGCGACTCGATGCCGACGCGATCGCGTTCATTCTCGATCACGGTGAAGCGAAACTCCTGATCGCCGACGGGCAGTACGCGACTGTCGTCCGGGCCGCGCTGCGCCAGCTCGGGCGCGACATTCCGGTAGTCGGCATCGGCAACATGGGAGAAGGTTCCGCAGCGCCGGGCCAGACCGACTACGAGGCTCTGCTCCTGGAGGGCGATCCCGGCTTTGCCTGGCGCATGCCCGGCGATGAATGGGAAACCATCGCCCTCAACTACACCTCGGGGACGACGGGCGATCCCAAGGGCGTGCTCTATCACCACCGCGGTGCCTACCTGAACGCGATCGGCAACGCGCTGGCGTGGCAGCTTCCGTCGCGGCCGGTGTACCTGTGGACGCTACCGATGTTTCACTGCAACGGCTGGTGCTTCCCATGGACGATCACGGCAATGGGCGGTACCCACGTTTGCCTGCGCGGGGTCGACGCGAACGACATACTCGATGCCATCGAACGCCACGCCGTCACTCATCTCTGCGGTGCGCCGATCGTCATGAACATGATTGCCCAGGCCGCGACGGCTCGTCGGTTCAGTCTCGACCGCCCCGTCCGCATGATGACGGCCGGCGCGGCACCGCCGAGCGCGGTGCTTGCCAAAATGGAGCGACTTGGCTTCGACGTTACCCACGTTTACGGTCTGACCGAGGTATACGGCCCCTGCACGGTCTGCGAATGGGATCGGGAGTGGGACGGACTCGACGCCGACGCCCGCGCGGCGCTCAAGGCGCGACAGGGCGTTCGCTACATCACGCAGGAAGCGTTCTTCGTCGCGGATCCGGAGACGCTCGCGCCCGTCCCGAAGGACGGCGAGACCATGGGCGAGCTGATGTTCCGCGGCAGCGCCGTCATGAAGGGTTATCTCAAGAATCCCGAGGCTACCGAGGCCGCGTTCGCGGGCGGTTACTTCCGCACGGGCGACCTCGGCGTCGTGCATCCCGACAACTACGTGGAGATCCGGGACCGCTCGAAAGACATCATCATCTCCGGCGGCGAGAACATCTCGTCGCTCGAAATTGAAGACGTGCTGTACACGCATCCGGCGGTGCTCGAGGCGGCCGTCGTCGCCCGGCCCGACGACAAGTGGGGCGAAACGCCCTGCGCCTTCGTGGCGCTGAAGGAAGGCGCGGCGGCAACCGAGCAGGAGCTTCTCGACTTCTGCCGCGAGCGCCTGGCGGGCTTCAAGCGCCCCAGGACCGTCGTGTTCTCGCCGCTGCCGAAGACGAGTACCGGCAAGATTCAGAAGTACGCGCTCCGCGAGCGCGCGCGGGACCTATAAAAAAAACCGCGACACTCACGAAGGAGCGCCGCGGTCAGTGACTAACGTCGTCTGGCCGTTAGTCCGTATGTGCGAGGTGGTACTGCTCCGTGAGCAGCTCTACCGTCATGTCGTTCATCGACAACCCGAGTCGATCGAGCCGGCCGGCACACTCGGCGGCACAGTCATTGGTGACACGGTAGTCGTCGACGATGCCATTGAGGCCGTAGTAGCCGGACTCGAACGTAGCTTCGAGCGTGATCGAACCGATGTAGACGGCCTTGTGATCCGCGGGCACCACGAACGTGAAGTTCGTCTCCGCCGATTCACGTTCGCCGCGGCTGTCGAAGTCGATCGCCGTCAGGCGATAGCGGCCGGGTGCCAGCGTCCAGGCGAACTCGCCGTCGTCGCCGACCTGACCGACGATATCCCGATCGTCCTTGCCGTTGACGAAATGGAGCATCGCGCGATTCGCGAACAGGCCCGTGCCGAGATCGGCTTCGGTGCCGTTACGAACGAGACGGAACTTGCCGAATACGACCGGTTCGCCGGGCGCGGCATCGGCCAGCTGATCGCCGGATTCGATGGACGTCATGGTGGAGCACGCCGACAGCCCGAGAGCCATTACTAAGGTCGTGCACAGTGCGATACGATGTTGATTCCGAAACAGGTGGTTCATAGCCTTCTCCCGTTTACCCAAAACGTATATACACTGTATATCACCTGCCTAGTCTTTGCATACCTTTTTTTACATTTTTGTGACACAGGCCTCAAACGACCGCCCGCCCGGGGCGCCCGCGGAGACCCGCAGAGCAGCCTGCCGCTGCCGACTGAGGTGCAGAAAAAATATATAAATCAGTAGTTTATGAAGTATCTCGGCACGCAGGCCGGCGCCGGAGAACAGGCGAACTCAACGATCGTCGAAGTCGCCTTTTTCGTAACGTTTCAGAAATCTTTTGATGTAACGACGGATTTCCCGCGCTGCCGTCGTGTCGACTTCGTTACAGGCTTTGACGAAATCGTCCCGCAACTGGCGCTCGAGCCGCAGCACCAGCTGGACGTCCTTCTTCTTCTTATCTTTGGACTTGGGGGCCACGGTATTCATCCGCAAATCTGGGTACTTGAGAGAAGGTCCTGAGACTCGACATTGAGTGTATATACATCCGGCGCCGAGGGCCATGGTCACAGTGCAATACTGTGACGCAGCCCAACCCGGCGGTGACCCGCACTTGCCGGCCATCCTCGACCGGCGGGCGGCGAACTAATTCGGTTCCGACGGCTATCTCGTCGTGTCGTGTTACTTTCATACCTGATACGCATGATGTGCTCCGACAAACCCGGAGGCCAACGCCCAAGGGCACTGCCCCGGAGGATCTGACCGATGAATCGATACCTTGACTAGATTGAATCGAGCGGAGGCGGGAACCCATGAAACGATCGTCCGCTTTACTATGCACCCTGCTCGTGCCGCTGGCGGCCTTCGGGCAGGAAGAGGCAACCGAAGCCGAACTCGCGCAGCAACTCGCGAACCCGGTCGCCAGTCTGATCAGCGTCCCGTTCCAGCTCAACTACGATCAGGACATAGGCCCGCTCGAACAGGGCGACCGCTACACGCTCAACGTTCAGCCCGTCATTCCCGTCTCCATCGGGCCGGACTGGAACCTGATCTCCCGAACCATAATGCCGCTCGTCTGGCAGAGCGACATCGTGCCCGGCGCCGGCAGCCAGAGCGGCCTTGGCGATGTGCTGCAAAGCGTGTTTTTCTCACCGAAAGCGCCGACCAGCGGCGGCTGGATCTGGGGCGCCGGCGGCGCGTTCCTGCTGCCCACTGGCTCGGACGATCTGCTCACGGCGGACAAGTGGGCCGCTGGCCCGACCGCCGTCGCGCTGAAGCAGACCGGACCCTGGACCTACGGCGCGCTGGTCAATCATTTGTGGTCCTTCGCGGGCGAGAGCCAGCGCAGCGACATCAGCAGCACGTTCCTGCAGCCGTTTGTCTCCTACGCGTTGCCGTCCGGCGTCAGCTACACGGTCAACCTGGAATCCACCTACGACTGGAGAGGCAGCGACTGGCAGGTTCCCGTCAACTTCGTGGCGGGCCGTGTGACGCGTATCGGCGGGCAACTCGTCCAGTTCAATGCCGGACTCCGCTACTACGCCTCGAGCACGCCGAACGGCCCGGACGGCTTCGGCGCACGCTTCGTCGTCGTACTGCTGTTTCCGAAGTGAGGCATTCGACCCGGTGAGGAGCCGCCTCACGAGCTTAGCGCTGGTCGGCATGGCGGCAAGCCTCCTTGCCGCCTGCAGCCCGGAGCAACCTGTCGCCGAAGCGCCACCGGATGCCAGCCCCGCTGATGCGCCCGGTTTCGTGACGAGCGCGGCCTGCGCCAACTGCCACGCCGGCATCTATGCCGAATGGCAAACGTCCCATCACGCGAAAGCCATGCAGCACGCATCGGGAGACACCGTGCTCGGCCGGTTCGACGGTCGCGAGGTCGCGTACTACGAGGAAAAGGCCAGGTTCTTCCGCCGCGGCGAAGAGTACGTCGTGCGCACGCTCGACGCCGAGGGGCAGCCCGCGGAGTATCCCGTGCGCTATACGTTCGGCGTCGAGCCCATCCAGCAATACCTCGTAGGTTTCCCGGGCGGGCGCCTGCAGGCCCTGCCCTGGCTCTGGGATGCGCGGCCGGCGGAAGCCGGCGGCCAGCAATGGCTGCACCTCTATCCCGACGAGTACGTCGCACCCGGGGACGAACTGCACTGGACCGGCCGCCGGCAGAACTGGAACTTCATGTGCGCGGAGTGTCATTCGACGAACGTCGTCCAGGGCTACGACCCGCGGACCGATACCTTCGCGACGACCTACGACGAGATCAGCGTCGGCTGCGAAGCCTGCCACGGTCCCGGCGAGGAGCATCTGCGTCAGGTCGCTTTCGGCGATCGCAGCGGCCGCTTCGGCCTGACAGTCGATCTCGACGACAGGGGACGGGCCTACTGGGCGATGAACCCGCAGACGGGCATCGCGGAGCGCAGCGAACCGCTGCTGTCGGTCCCCAAACAGCCCGAGGCCTGCGGGCAATGCCACGCCCGCCGGGCGACGCTCGACGAGCCGTACCGGCATGGCGAAGCACTCGCCGACACGCACCGCGTCGCCCTGCTCGACGACGGCCTGTACTTTCCGGACGGCCAGATTCGGGACGAGGTCTTCGTCTACGGCTCGTTCGTCCAGAGCCGCATGTACTCTGCCGGCGTGACCTGCACGGATTGCCACAACCCGCACTCGGGCAGGCTGGTAACGGGACCCGATCCCAACGCCGTCTGCAGTCAGTGTCACAGCCCGGAGGTCTTCGCCGGCAGCGATCACCTCGGCCACGAGACCGGGGACGCTGGCTGCGTCGACTGCCATATGACGTCCCGTACCTACATGGTGGTCGACGATCGCCGGGATCACAGCTTCAGAGTTCCACATCCGCTGCAGAGCGCCGCGACCGGCAGTCCGGACGCCTGCGCGGCCTGTCACGCCGATCGTTCGGCGGAAGAGCTAGACGCATTTATCGCGACTTATCGCAGCAAGCCAGCCCGCGAGGGCTTTGCAAGCGCGCTGGCCAGCGCGCGGCAGGGACATGCCAATCAGGAGCTCGTCGCACTGTTCAGCAACACCACACACCCGGGCATTGCCCGCGCTACGGCCGTCGCCTCGCTCCGGCCGCCGCTGGCTGCGAGCGACCTGCAGGCGATCGCGGCGGCGCTGGGCGATCCGGACCCGCTGATTCGGCTGGGCGGACTGCGATCGCTCAGGCCATTGGCGCCGGAGCAGAAGGCCCGCTTTGCCGATGCGCTCCTCAACGACGACATGCTCGGGGTGCGGGTCGAAGCCGCCAACACGTTGGCCGATGCTTACGGCTATCTGGACAGCGGTACGAAGAGAGCCTTCGATTCCGCGGCCGGCGAGTTTCGGCGCTCGCGGCTGATCAGCGCAAGCCAGAGCGAGTCACTGCTTTCGCTGGCCGACTTCGAGGCCAGACTCGGCAACGACGAACAGGCGACCGCCGCCTACGAGCGCGCGCTGTTCGTCGAACCCGCCTTCGAGGCGGCCCGCGCGAACTACGTCGACTACCTGCGGGTGCTCGGCGACGACACGCGCGGCGAAGCGCTGCTGCGCGAGGGCCTGGAACTCAACGAAGAGGCGGCGGTGCTCCATCACGCACTCGGACTGCTCATGGTACGCACCGGACGGAGTGAGCAATCCATCGCGGCGCTCGAGCGCGCAGCGGACCTCCAGCCGGAGAACGCCCGCTTTGCGTACGTCCTCGGCATCGCGCAGACCTCGCTAGGCAGGCGCGAAGCCGCGCTCGGCACGCTCGCTAC
Organism: Woeseiaceae bacterium; assembly: GCA_028277185.1. GTDB lineage: Bacteria > Pseudomonadota > Gammaproteobacteria > Steroidobacterales > Woeseiaceae > UBA1847. The sequence continues at coordinate 95,607 of JANQGQ010000044.1, read as the reverse complement.
CGCGTATGAAAGGCACCCCGCGGACTTCGACATCGCCTGGGCCTACGCAACGACCCTGAGAGACGCCGGCCGCAGCGACGCCGCGCGCGAAGTTACGGAAGCGATGTACGCCCGCTTCCCGGGCAATGCGGACGTTGCCGCGCTTCGGGATAGCCTTCGCGACTCCGGTGGACCTGGCCGTTCCGGCGGGTGAACGAAACATCCGTATGAGAAGATCCGGCTCGCTGCGCGACGAGTCCACGAATACGGAATAGTGCGTACGGCGCGACGTGCTCCGTGGACGGTCAAAAAACGACCACCCGGCAACACTGGCCACCGGTCGGCCGGGGCAGGCCGGACGCTGGAAGCGACAGAGCAGCAGCGACGGGCGGTTGCCGTTCGATCACCCGTAACTACCTCGTAAAGTCTTTCGAGCCATCTGCTCTCCGCGGTTTTGGGTCCCACGTCCTGGTTTCGTACCCATCGGGTAGGTGTTCTCCGATGTTGTGGAATAGCTGGCTCTTATGGTTTTAATCGAACAATAGTTCGCGACGAACGCTTGTCGCGCCCCACCCGGTTCCCGGAAGACCAGGAATACGCTCGACTACAGGAGGAAACGAAAGCCGATGAAAGCAGTATTCGCGCTATTTCTATCAGTGTCGTTGCTGCTGTTGCCCGCGACGAGTACCGAGGCAGCCGGCTGGTCGCCGCCAGGCGCTGTCACCAAAATCGAAATCGTACGAGGACAGGGCCTGGTCGTCTTCGGCAGCTTCGACAACGTCAACAGCTGCACGGCTACCAGCGGTTTTTGGGTCAAGTACGATCATCCTCAGTACGATGAAATCTACGCACTCATGCTGACTGCAATGACCTCAGGGCTTCGAGTACAGCCCTACCTGGGCGGCTGCGAAGCGATCGGGTGGCACGCCGGCTCCTGGAACATCGTCGACCCAAACGGCGCCGTCTATCTGCTGCCGTAAAACAATTCGTAGTACACGCGCCGCACCATCCGCGATTCAGGCGAGATCGCCGTTTTCGTTTCGAAGAACGGTAACCGGAGTCGGATTCCACGTCTCGCAGGCTGAGTCCAGTGCGGTCAAGGGAGGCACGGCATGTTGGACAAGATCAAGAAACTCGGGCTGTCCGTCGCTGTCGCGGCGTTCATCGTTACCATCGGTTTGGGTACAGATCCCGCCCAGGAATCGCATGCAACGCCGACCACCACCCAAATCACCGATCGCATCACGGCACTGACTGGCCTCCAACCCGCCGAGATAGATGCCATGTACGCGGCAGAGCAGCGTGCCGACGTGCTCATCATTGCGTACGACGTATCGATTCCGATCGTTCTGGAACCGCTCACCGGCTATCTACTGGTGCGGGTGGCCGCCACCCAGCAGTGGATTCGCGTTCTGATCGACCAAACGGAGTGGAGGAACGACTTCCGGCCGTATCTCGAGTCCCAGGGTGTAGCGGTTCACCAGCAGCCCGTCGGCACGATCGATCAACTCACCGCCGCACAGGAGGCGGCGGACATCGCCGCGTCCGGGTCGATCAGCGGCGAAGCGGTCGCCAACATCATCCTGTACGGCAGTCTCGCCGGCCCGATCAACTCGGTTGGCAGTACGCCGTACGGGATCGACGTCGGCGCGGACGGCGATGCCGTCATCAGCGTGCCGATCGACTCGATCCCCGGCGTCGCAGGATTCGCGCCCGAACTGTCAATTCACTACGACAGCGGCCGCGGCACCGACCGTCTGGAGCGCTCACTGCCCGAAGACACACTCGGTTACGGCTGGCGGCTTGCAGGTCTCTCGCAGATTCGCCGTTGCGTCGTCAATCAGTCGTCGTCGAACTCGATAAGCCTCACGAACAGCGACAGTCTGTGTCTCGACGGCATGCCGCTGGTGCTGACGAGCGGTACGCACTTCGCGGTCGGAGCCGTGTACAGAACGCTCATCGAGAGTTACGCCAGGATTGAAGCAAAGGGCGCATCCGGCGCGCTATGGTTCGAGGTCACTTTGCCGGACGGATCGGTTCGGGAGTACGGCAACGGCACCGGGAGTCGGGTAGATCAGAATGGCGGCGTCGACTTCCAGTGGTCGATCAGCAAAGCACTTGCCAAGGCGACGGCCGCGGATCCGTCGACGATTGACTACACCTACGTTCACGACGCCGGCAGAGGTATCAACTACGTCAGCCGGATCGAGTACACCGGTGCGGCAATCGAGTTCGAGTATCTGACGCGAACGGACGCGGCGGCCGTAGCCATAGGCAGCGCGACGCAAACACAGTCCATGTTCCTGCGTAAGGTTCTGGTTAAGTACGACAACAAGAACGTCCGGGAGTACCGTATTCTCAGCTCGGTCGTGAGCAACCGGCGCCGACTCAACGACATTCAGCTCTGCGGTTACGACAAAGCAGGAACGACGTCATCGTGTCTCAAGCCGCTGGAGTTCGACTGGGTAACCCCAACCTCGACAATGCCCGGTGTGCCGATACTGGTGAGCGGGATGACCGACAGTCTCGGGGCAGATCATCAGATCGAGTACGGTACGATTACGAGCGGTTCGCACTCGTTCCTGTTCACGGAGCGACCTTTCGGCAACGGCTCTCCGCCCGCGAACACGCAGCTGTTGTCCGGCAGCGGCGCGCTTCGACACGTCGCAACGAAGCTGCGTCGCGATAACGGTCTGGGCGGCTTTCACGATACGACTTACGCCTATCAAGACAAGGGGCTGGTCAGTACCAGGCACTGGGGCTTTCTTGGGTTTTATGCACAACGAATAAGGGACGAAGTATCCGGGATCGTGACGTATGCCCAATTCCGCATGGACTATCCGTACTTTGGCCGGATCGCCCGGGTGCATCAGCTCGACGCAACCTACGGATCGCACACAAAGACGCTAACCCGATCGGAAACGGCTTTTTCTCAGCAGTCGATAGCCCATAGCACCGGCACAACCGTTTATCCCTACCTGAACTCGAGTATCGATTTTATCTACGAGGGAACGACCCAACTGGGCGCGAGAAGAGTGGGGAGCGGGCTGACGTTTTCGAGTGGATTCGTCAGCCAGGCCGTGACGACCGTCGAATATGCCAAAGGCGCAAGTGCAGGATCGTCGGGCGGCGCCTGGGGCGATGTTCCGACGTATACGCTGAGCAACTTACTGAATACGGCTGTGTCGACCGTCGCCTTCACGAATCGCACCACATCCGGGCAATGGCTGATCAACTTTCCCAATGCCGTAACCCGGGAGAGCTGGCCGGGCGCACCAAGCGGCGCGGGAATCGTCCAGGATGCGACGTTTATGCCGCACGCGAGCTCGCTGCGACCTCAGAACATCACGAAATACCCGGACGACCCCAATCTCACGCTTTCGACTACGATTGCGTATGACGACAGCGGCCGACCTTTTGTGACGACGATATCCGGCGACGATGTGTTTACGCGCCAGTCACGTATCCCGTCGTTCATCGACGATCGCTACCCGTACCAACTGATCAATCCCAAAGACCAGGCGACGACGTTCAACAGCTACGACCATCGATTCGGCACAGTCGAGAATCGCGGCAGTATCATCGGTCGAAACTCCAGCTGGACGCGAGACCCGTTCGGGCGCGTCGCGAGCTATACCAATGCCGACAATGTGGTCACAACGACGACGTACACGGACTGCCCGACCGGGTGCGGCGTATCGGTCTACGGCGTATCGCCTCGCTACTATGCGCAGACCGAGTCGACCGCTGCATCGGATCAGCTTGCACCGATTCAGCGGACCTACTTCGACGAGTTGGACCGGGTGATTCGCACTGAGGTACAGCCCTTCGCCGGATCGGACTACAACAAGCAAGACGTCAAGTACGACGCGTTGGGAAGAATCGACAGAAGCAGCCTGCCATACCAAACCGGCACGTCGAAAGACGTAATACTCACCTACGATATCCGCAACCGCGTTGCCACTGTTTCACGACCGGACGGCGGCAGCACCATAACGGTGTATTCAGCCAGCGGCAACGAGGTGATCGAAACGATCACGGAGAACGTCAAGTACGCCGATGGTTCATCGGCCGGCACGCAAGTCAAGCGCAATGAGTACAACATCCTGGGCCAGCTCGCCAAAACGACCGATGGCTATGGTTCCAGCACGGACCCGAGCACGTCCTACACCTACGACGCGAACGGCAACATACGGACCGTAGTTGTCGATGGCGGCGGTGACGGCACCGCGACCACCACCATGAAGTACGACGCCGCCGGTAACCAAACGGAAATCATCGGACCCAACATTGGCACCGTTACGTCAACTTACAACGGGCTGAATGAACTTCGCACGCGGCTGGACAACAAGGGTCAGCTGACATCGTACTACTATGACACGCTGCAGCGCCTTACCGGCATTGCCAATGTGGACGGCAACAGCAGTTGGGTATGGGATTCCGCCACTAACGGCGCCGGGCAACTCAAGTCGCGCTCCGGACCAGGATTCTCGGAAACCTACTGGTACAACAGTGACGGGCGGCTCCGTAAGGTCGACACGAGCATCGTGCCAATCGACGGCGGCACGCAAGACTACACGACTATCCACACCTACGACACGCATGGCCGTCCGTCAACTACAACGTACCCGGGCGGATTCGTCCTGACGCGCGAGTACAACGCGCGCGGGTATCTGTCGAAGTTGAAAGACGGGGCCACGGCCATCCACACAATCAACGACATGGATGCCTTCGGGAATCGCGTCGACGAGAGCTATGCGAACGGCGTTGGCACCGTCCGTACATTCGATCCCGAGACCGGGCGCCTGACCGACATAAACACGACGAAGGGCAGTACGGTCATTCAGAACAACGACTACGCATGGCGCTCCAACGGTACACTTGAAAGTCGAACCGCTAACCCATCCGCTGGTTGGCATACGACGCGCAAAGAAACCTTCGGCTATGACGTCCTGAACCGGGTAGTCCTGGCTGAAACCTACGTCAATGAAAACAGAGAGCGCAGCCTCGACTACCTCTACGATGACCTGGGCAACCTCGAGAGTAAGACCAGCACACGGCCATCCGATACGAGCGTTAACAAAGCCATCTACGGTGGTGGCACAGCCGGCCCGCACGCGCTCACCAGAGCGGAAACCAATGAAGGAGGCTGGCTCTCGCATACGCTGACCTACGATCTCAACGGAGCGGTCACGAAGTACGACACCTCCGGTACGCATGACGATAAGTACATCGCCTACAACGCCAACAACCAGCCGACGACAATCGTCATTGGCAGCAGCCTCACAGATTCGACGCCAGCGGCAAAAGACGAGTTCGCCTACGGTCCCAATGGCCAACGCTACGCCGGAAAGACGAGCTGGCAGGAAGGGGCCGGCACGATCACGGAGAAAGTCGCGTACATCGGCTCAGTGGAGATCATTTCCAGCAACGCCGATCCCGACATCCAGACGATCACGAAAACGCGCCTCAGCGACAGTGTCATGCACGTCAAGATCGAAGGCACGGCCACAACGACCTTCTTCGAGTACGCGCACCGGGATCACCTAGGATCGATCGACATAGTCACCGATGACAGCGGCAATGTGCTGGACCGGGCCGCCTTCGACCCCTTCGGTTCGCGAAAAAGGACCGACTGGTTGGCGAGCATTACGGCCAGCGAACTCGGCAACCTGCTTTCCCTCGACACGGATCACACAAGAAAGGTAAGAGGGTTCACGGGTCATGAACATCTGGATCGCACCGGGTTCATCCACATGAACGGACGCTTGTATGACCCGTTCCTGGGACGGTTCCTGAGCCCCGATCCGTTTGTGCAGTTCCCAGCAAACAGCCAGAGCTGGAATCGTTACAGCTATGTCGGCAACACGCCGACCTCCTTCACCGATCCGAGTGGTTTCCGGAGGGACGACCACCTGTCGCAGAGCGACGATGGCGCCCGGGGATCCGCGTTTATTCGTTCCGGCCTGCTTTGGCTGTTTGGAGGACGGGGGCACGCTCTCGTTCCAAATGATGACCAGCGCAACAGAGAAACTGCTGCTTCAGGAATTTGTGCGGTCGAGTGCGTTTCCCAAATACCGACCAATCCAACCGAGGTGGAACTAAGTGTCGGCGACTTTCGAAATTACATTATGTCGACGGGAGGATTCGGGCATATCGACGCGCCGTCGTTTCTAGGCACGCTTGGGATGCATTGGGAGGATCAGGGAGACATCCAAGGCATTCTAGAGGGGTTGCGTTCCTACATGGCAATACGTGATGCTTGGCAGGAAGCGATGGGGTTGCATACCGGGACACCGTCGTTGCTTCCGGCGCGCGGGCCGGCAGCAGCGATCAATATGCGCAACCTGAGCCGCGGATGGCGATTGGGGGACGATGTCAATGCTGTGACAGCACGGGGCAATGCTCCGGCTTGGTCTACGATACGCGGTAGGTTCTGGAAGAATGAGGTCGCATCACCCAATGCAGTAGAAAAATACGGTGCGGAAAACGTAGAGCGCATGAGAAGGGGACTCGCCCCGCAAAGATACAACGCAGACAAAGGGGCAATGGAGTCAATGGAACTAAGCCACGAACCGATACCGCTAAGGGATGGAGGCAGGCAATTCGTTCCTCGTTGGCCACAAGACCATGCGGCTGTCGACCCCTTTAGACGACCGGGATATTGACATGAGTGAAACTCTATCGGCGTTCTTTCAGCGGTCAGGCGGTAAACCAATCGAGCTTGGCGGACGCACAGTTCAGCCGATCTTCATCATGGAACTTCGCAAGGGACAACAAGAGATCTCTGTTCGAAGAATGAAATCGAAGGAAACGCCGATATCGGGCCTTCGACTCAAGGCAACGAAGGGAAAGATAGAAGTCAACGGCCAGCAACACTCTGAGATCGTGTTGTGGGCGGACACCAGTCCGGAAGACGTGTTGATCACGACCTCGTGCAAATCAGACTGCGAGCTAAAGGCATGGAACGTTTGGCGAATCGATGATCTGACGCAGGCTTGGGTAGGTAATGCCGGCTTGGTGGTTGACGAACACGACCATAGCATCACGTTGCGATGCAGCGATGGAGTCGGTGACGTCGACTTTGATGATTTTGTCGTTCAGATCGAGCTGAAGAGTCTGCAAAAGTAAGCGGGCATTCGAAATACGGAACATACCCTAAGGAGTTTCTTGAGTTTCTACCAATAGGTGAAGGCAGCCGGCGTAGAACCGGGGCGCGGCTAACTGCGCGGCAGCCGACGCCATGCAACTGGTCAACAACCCAAACTGGTAGTTGAAATACCGTGCCGATATGACATAACCTTCCCCGCAGGGCGGGCAGTTCAGAACTAAGCACTACAAGCCTCGCTCGCCCCCACGGCAGGTACGTTCCAATCGCAACCTTTTGTACCTGCACCGCCGATCGCTGGCGGGATCGACCTCTTTCAGTGAAATACCTCCAACGGAGCACTCAGCCGTTGCCCCCGAGATATTCGGACGCTCTTTGAGCTCGAAGATAGGGAGACAGGCACGATGAAGACCGCAAGAACCGTTTCCGGACTGATCGCAGTTGCAGCCCTGACACTGGCAGCCGCCGCCCAAGCGCAGGACAAACCCAACATCCTCGTGATCTGGGGCGACGACATTGGACAGAGCAATATCAGCGCCTACACCTTCGGCCTGATGGGCTACCGGACCCCGAACATCGACCGCCTCGCCGAGGAAGGCATGATGTTCACCGACTACTACGGCGAACAGTCCTGTACCGCCGGCCGCTCTTCGTACATCACGGGTCAGAGCGTGTTTCGAACGGGCCTTTCGAAGGTTGGCTTGCCCGGCGCCGAACTGGGTATGCGCGAGGAAGATCCGACGATCGCCGGACTGCTCAAAGCCTACGGTTACGCTACCGGCCAGTTCGGCAAGAACCACCTGGGCGACAAAGACGAACACCTGCCGACCAACCATGGCTTCGACGAGTTCTTCGGCAACCTGTATCACCTGAACGCGGAAGAGGAGCCGGAGAACGAGGACTATCCGGCCGACCCGGCATTTCGTGAGCGCTTCGGTCCGCGCGGCGTCATTCGCTCTTCGGCCGACGGCGAAATTCAGGACACCGGGCCGCTGACGATAAAGCGCATGGAGACCGTCGACGAAGAAACCCTGGCGGCAGCCATCGATTTCATCGAGCGGGCGCATGCCTCCGGCACGCCCTTCTACGTCTGGTGGAACGGCACCCGCATGCATTTCCGCACGCACGTCAAGGAGGAGCTGCGCGGCATCTCCGGCCAGGACGAGTACTCGGACGGCATGGTCGAGCACGACATGCACGTCGGTCAGCTGCTCGACACGCTCGACCGCCTCGGCATCGCGGACAACACGATCGTCCACTACTCGACGGACAACGGCCCGCACATGAACACCTGGCCCGACGCGGCGGCGACACCGTTCTTTGGCGAAAAGAACACCAACTGGGAAGGCGGCTGGCGCGTGCCGTCGATCGTGCGCTGGCCCGGGCGAATCGAAGCCGACAGCGTCTCAAACGAGATCATGCATCACATGGACTGGCTGCCCACGTTTCTCGCCGTTGCCGGCGCCGACGACATCAAGGAGCGCCTGATGCAAGGCAACGTCCGCGCCATCGGCCGCCGCTACAAGGTGCATCTCGACGGCTACAACTTCCTCCCCTACCTGCTCGGCGAGACGGACGAGGGACCGCGCAACGAGATCTTCTATTTCGGCGATCAGGGCGAGCTCACGGCGCTGCGCTACCAGGACTGGAAGATCATGTTCCTGGAGCAGAAGGAGTACGCCACGCTCAGAGCATGGGTCGAGCCATGGACGGAGCTCAGGGTTCCGCTCGTATTCAATCTCCGGCGGGATCCATACGAGCGTGCCTATCGAACGTCGAACACGTACTGGGACTGGTTGATCGACCGTGCCTATCTGCTGGTCCCCGCCCAGGCCTACGTCGGGCAGTTTCTCGCAACCTTCGAGGAGTTTCCGCCGCGGCAGAAGGCGGCAAGCTTCAGTATCGATCAGGTGATGGAGAAGCTGCAGGAGGGAGGCACTTAAGCTCCGGGGGTGTTTCGCATGCGCAGGTCTGCCGCAGTCGTGACCGCCGCCTTGCTGCTGGCGGCGTGCCAATCCACGCCGGAGCCTTACGAACAGCGCGACGTCGTGGAGCTGGCACGCGCCACTGTCGTCGAAGTCGACGCGCCGAATAGGGTTCTGGTGCTCCGCGGACCGACGGGCGAGGAACTGGGTCTGCTGGTCGATCGGGAAGTGAAAGGGCTTTCCCGCGTGGCGGTCGGTGACGTCCTGAGCGTGAGCTACTACACCGCCCTGCTCGTCTCGATGGCCGAACCCGGCAGCGCGGGCGCGAATGTCGAAGTATCGGCAGAGCGCGCCGGGGAAGGTGAGCGCCCAGCCGCGACCATCGGGACGACGGTCCGCGAAACGGTCGAAGTCCTCTCCGTTGCCGAAGACGGCAGTGCCGTCAGTTTCCGCGACGCCAGCGGACGATTGCAATCGGTCGACGTCGGGCGCAGCGAAGGGCGGGCTTTCGCGCGCAAGCTGCGTCGCGGCGATCTCGTCGACGTTCGCTACACGCGAGGTGTTGCGATCGGCGTGGACACGGTCGATCCGGACCGCTAACCGGCGGCAGCGAACGCCCGGCAATGACGATGACTGCTCTGGATCGGCTACGGTACATCGCCGTTGCAGCGCTGTGCGCAGCGGCGCTGCCCGCCTTCGGCGATGCATTGCCGTCGTGGAACGACGGCGAGGCCAAATCGCGCATCGTCGAATTTGTCGACGCCGTCACCGATCCGCGCAACGAGCGTTTCGTGCCAGCGAAACGGCGCATCGCCGTTTTCGACAACGACGGCACGCTGTGGTCGGAGCAGCCGTATTACTTTCAGTTTCGGTTTGCCATGGATCGCCTGGCGGAACGTGCCGCCCGAGACCCCTCGATCCTCGACAGCGACGTGTTGCGGGCGGCGGCGCGCGGCGATCTCGAAGGCGCGCTTGCCGACGGCGAACACGGTCTGCTGGAAATCGTCGCCGCTTCGCATTCCGGCATGGACGTCGACACGTTCCAGACGCGTGCGCGGGCCTGGCTCGATACCGCGGAGCACCCGTCCACCGGACGACGCTATCCGGAGATGGTGTATCAGCCCATGCTCGAGCTGCTGCGCTACCTCCGCGACGAAGGCTTCAGGACCTACATCGTGTCCGGCGGCGGCGTCGACTTCATCAGAGCGTTCGCGGAAGACGTCTACGGCATTCCCCCCTATCAGGTCATCGGCAGCATCGGCCGCGCAAGCTACGAGCTGGTCGACGGAGAACCGGCGATCATGAAGGACCCGGGCATCTTCTTCGTCGACGACAAGGCCGGCAAACCCTTGGCGATCTTGGGTCATGTCGGCCTGCGCCCCATCTTCGCGGCCGGTAACTCGGACGGCGACTTCGAGATGCTGGAATGGACGACGGCCGGCGAAGGCGCACGCTTCGGTTTGCTCGTGCACCACACGGACGCCGACCGGGAGTGGGCATACGACCGCGGCAGCGAAGTCGGCCGCCTCGAACGCGGACTCGACGAAGGACCCGGACGGGGCTGGCTGATCGTAGACATGAAGCGGGACTGGGCACGCATCTACCCGTACGACCCATGAGCGCGCGCGAACGGATCGTCGAGCTGAAACGCCGGATGGGCGAGTCGATCATCGGCCAGGACGCCGTCATCGAGCGCATCGTCATCGGGCTGCTGACGAACGGCAATCTGCTGGTCGAGGGTCTGCCCGGGCTGGCAAAGACCCGCGCGATCAAGGCGCTTGCAAGGAACGTCGAAGCCGACTTCAGCCGAATTCAGTTCACGCCCGACCTGCTGCCGTCCGACGTGACCGGCACCGAGGTCTACTACCAGAAAGACGGCCGGGGCGAGTTCCGCTTCGAGCCGGGTCCGATCTTCGCCAACATCGTACTCGGCGACGAGATCAACCGGGCGCCCGCCAAGGTGCAGGCCGCGATGCTCGAAGCGATGGAGGAACGCCAGGTGACGGTCGCCGGCACGACTCATGAGATGCCCCCGCTGTTCATGGTGATGGCGACCCAAAACCCCGTCGAGCAGGAAGGCACCTATCCCCTGCCCGAAGCGCAGATGGACCGCTTCCTGATGCACGTCAGGATCGGGTACACGCCGGTCGAAGACGAGGTTCGCATCATCGAGCTCGTGCGCGAGGAGGAGAACGCACCGACGGCGGAGCACAGCGATGAGAGCGCACCCACGGACACCGGGCGTATTCCGCAGAGCGCGATATTCGCGGCGCGCGCCGAAATCGGTCGGGTTCACGTCTCGGGGACGATCGCCCGGTACATCGCGGATGTCGTGTACGCCACGCGCACGCCGGACCGGTATTCGGAGGACCTCGCTCGCTGGATCGACGTCGGCGCAAGCCCGCGCGGCTCGCTGGCTCTCGATCGCTGCAGCCGCGCGCACGCCTGGCTCAACGGACGCGAGTACGTCGATCCGGGGGACGTGCGCGCCATCGTCCACGACTGTCTCAGGCACCGGCTGATGCTGTCCTACGAGGCGCAGGGCGAAGGCGTCTCGGCGGACCGCGTCATCGACACCGTCGTCGGGCAGATTGCCCTGCCGTAGGCCCGTATGCCGCCCGACCCCCGCATCTACGTTTCTCTGCCTCATCTGCGGAGTCTCGAGGGCGCGGCGCGGGGCTTGAGCTTCCTGCCGCAGCAACCGTCGGCGAGTGCGCTGAACGGGCGGCACGCATCGCGCCTGCGCGGCCGCGGGCTCAACTTCGAGGAGATGCGCGACTATCTGCCGGGCGACGACGTTCGCTCGATCGACTGGAAGGCGACGGCGCGCACGGGCGTGCCGCACGTGCGCGTTTTCACCGAGGAGCGGGATCGTCCGGCACTGCTCGTGGTGGATCAGCGCATGTCGATGTTCTTCGGTTCCAGACTCAACATGAAGTCGGTCACCGCGGCGGAGGCAGCGGCGATTGCGGCGTTTCTCGTCCTGAACGCCGGCGACCGGGTGGGCGGCATCGCTTTCGACGACGACGCACAGATCGAGATCAAACCGGCGCGAAGCCGCCGGGCCGTGTACCGGCTCCTCGAGACGGTCGCAGGCTTGAACGGCCGACTGAACGCCGATCGCGAAGTGCCGCGGAAACCCGGCGGACTCAACGAGGTGCTCGCCGGCATCGCGCGGCTCGCGCATCACGACCATCTGGTCATCGTATTCAGCGACTTCGACGGCATCGACGACACGACGCACCGACGTCTGAGCGGCATTGCCGCGCACAACGATCTGGTCCTGGTTCTGGTTCACGATCCGCTTGCCGCAGGTTTGCAGGCGAACGGGCGCGTCGCCGTCGGCAATCGCGCGCTGCAGGCCGAACTGGACCTCGACTCGACGGAGACGCGTGACGCGGTGGCGGCGTTCGGCAATCGTCGCCTGCAGCAGATCGTCGACTGGCAGCGGGAGATCAACCTGTCCGTGCTGCCGCTGAATGCCGGCGAGGAAACGCTGCCGCAGATTCGCCGCCTGCTGGGTGGGATGCATCGGCGCCGGAGAACACGGTGAGCCGCTACGAGAGACTCAACCTCCCCGAGCTGCTTGCGCTCATGCACGACATCGAACGGGCCGAGCCCGTGCCGTGGATCCCCCAGACCGCCGGCTGGTTCGTCGCGGTTGCATGGCTTCTCGTCGTAGTTGTCCTCATCGCGTGGAATAGCCTGCAGACCTGGCGCCGCCGTCGCTACCGCCGCGAGGCACTTGCGATTCTGGACAGGATCGCCGCCCGTGGCGATCAGGACCCGGCCGTCGCGGCGCAGCAGGTCGCCGCCGTGCTGAAACGCACGGCGCTGGCCGCGTACTCTCGTAGCGAGGTTGCCGCGCTCCATGGCGACGAGTGGATAGCGTTCCTCTGCCGCTCGGCCGACAACGATCCCGTCGTCGAAGAGGCCGCCCCCGATCTGGCCGCCGCGGCATACGCACCGGATGCCGACGGCCGGCGCCTGCTCGAATCCGCGCGCCGCTGGATCGAGGTGCACCGTGCTTGAGCTTGCTCATCCCCTGGCCCTCCTCGCATTGCCCCTGCCCGGTCTCGTCTGGTGGCTCCTGCCGCCGCACCGCGAACGCGTCAGCGCGCTGCGCGTCCCGTTCTTCGACGAGATCGTGACCGCCGCCGGCGCTCACGCGCAAAGCGGCGCCGTCGTGATGCGGCGGCGGCGGATCCAGATCCTGGGCGCGACCCTGGTCTGGACGCTCCTGGTCGTCGCCCTCGCCAGGCCGGAGTGGGTCGGCGAGCCGATCGTGCAGAACGAAGCCGCCCGCGACGTAATGCTGGCCATCGATCTCTCCGGATCGATGGACTACCGGGACTTTCCGGGCGACGACGGATCGCCGCTCCGCCGCTTCGATGCCGTGCAGCGCGTCGTCGATCGCTTCGTGGCCGCGCGCGAATCCGACCGCGTCGGGCTGATCGTGTTCGGCGACCGCGCCTACCTGCAGCTGCCGTTCACGCGCGATCTCGCCACGGCCCGCGACCTCGTCGCGCTCATGGACGTGGGCATGGCCGGACCGCGAACGGCCATCGGCGATGCCATCGGTCTTTCGATCAGGTCCTTCGAGACCAGCGACGTGGATCAGCGGCTATTGATCCTCCTGACCGACGGCAACGACACGGCCAGCAAAATGACGCCGCTCAACGCCGCGGGGATTGCGGCGCTCAACGGCATCGAAGTCCATACGATCGGCGTCGGCGACCCGGAGGCAAGCGGCGAGGACCGGGTGGATTTCGCGGCGCTCGAGGCGATTGCCGAACGCACGGGCGGCCGCTTCCACGACGCCGCCGACGAGGCAGCGCTCGAAGCGGTCTACCGCCGTATCGACGAGCTCACCGCCGTCGACGTGAGGACGACGTCCTGGCATCCGCGGCAGTCAATGGTGCACTGGCCCGCGGGCGCTGCGCTGATCGTCGCGCTGCTGACCTATGGCCTGCTGCTGTGGGGTAGCGCGCGGCAGGAGGCGACGGCGTGAACGCGGTCGAGCTGTTTCATTTTCTGCGGCCGCTGTGGCTGTTCGCGCTGCCGCTCGTGGCGCTCACGTGGTGGACCGTCAGGCGACGCGGCGCACGGCGCACGCGCATGGCCGATCTCGTCGCCCCGCACCTTCGCGACGCCCTGACCGTCAACCGCAGCCGGAGCAGGCGTTTCCGAGCCGTGGACGGCGTCGCGCTCGGGCTGATCGCCAGCGCGCTTGCCGCCGCCGGTCCCACCTGGAGCAGGCAGCAAAGTCCGTGGCTCGTCGAGACCGCAGCGCTCGTCGTCGCAATCGAGGTCTCCGACTCGATGCGCAGCAACGACGTGCTGCCTTCGCGTCTCGACCGTGCTCGCTTCAAGGTACTCGACCTGATCGAACGGCGGACGGGTTCACGCACTGCTCTGATCGCTTACGCCGGTAGCGCCCACATCGTGATGCCGCCCAGCTCGGACCTCGAGGTCGTGAAGCCGTTCCTCGAAAGCCTGGACCCGGCGATCATGCCCGAACCGGGCGCCGACGTGTCGCGGGTGCTGCCGCTGGCCGAGGCCATGTTGGCGGACAATGCGGGCGCCGGCACGCTGCTCTTCGTCAACGACGGCTTCGAGCCAACGGACGTACCGGCTCTCGCCGGGCACGCGGATCGCGCCGACGCACCGTCGATGATTGCGCTCGTGCTCGGTACCGAGGAAGGCGGTGTTGCGCTGCTGCCGGACGGCTCCGTGGCAACGGGCAATCGCGGCGGCCAACTCGATACGGCGGTTGATGCCGCCGTCCTTCGGCGCATCGAGAGCGAAGCCGGCGTACCGGTGGTTCGTGCCGGGGCGGGCGATGCCGACTTACGCCGCCTGTTGCGGCACATCGAATCCAGCCTGCGGCAAGCCGACGATCCCAACGCGGAGTGGCGCGACGAGGCGTGGTGGTTCGTCTGGCCGGGCGCGCTGCTGGCATTGTTCTGGTTCCGCCGCGGATGGACGATGCGATGGTGACCGGCGCATGAAAACCAGCCTGTCCATCGGCGCGGCAACGCTTGCGGCCGGCGTCGTCATCGCCGTGCTGAGCTTCAGGTCCGACGATCCGCTTTCCCTATGGCTGACGCCGGACCAGCAAGGCCGACTCGCCTACGAGAGACTCGACTTCAGCGCGGCAGCCGACCGCTTCGAGGACCCTGCGTGGCGCGGCACGGCAGCCTATGCCGCGGGCCGCTACGCGGACGCCGCCCAGGCCTTCGGCCGGATCGGCGCCGCCGAAGGTCACTACAATCGAGGCAACGCCTTCATGAAGTCCTTCGACTACGGCAAGGCAATCGTCGCCTACGAGGCGGCTGTCGAACTGGCGCCGGACTGGCCGGAGGCGAAAGAGAATCTGGAGCTTGCGCGCTACGTCCTCGACTACGTCCGGGATGCCCGCGAACAGGGCGGCACGGCCGAACTCGGCGCCGACGACTACCGCTTCGACAACAGCGAAGACCGGGGCCGCGAGACGACGATCACCCGGGAAAGCGCGATCGAAATGCAGTCGGCCGAAAAGTGGATGCGCTCGGTCGATACCGAAACCCGGGAGTTCCTGCGGATCCGGTTCGAGCTCGAAGCCCGGCAGGAGCCGACGCCATGAAGCGAGCGGGACTCGCCAGCGTATTGTTGGTCTGCTCGGCCGTAGCGGCAGCAGACGAGCTGCCGTTCGTCCGCGTCGAACTCACGCCCGCCGAGGTGTCGGTCGGCGAATCCGCGCGCCTGCGGGTGACCGTGTTGGGACCGACGTGGTTCCCGGAGCCGCCGCAGTTCCCGTCGTTCGAAATTGCCAACGCCGTAGTGCGGTTGCCACCCAACCGCTCGCGACCGACCAGCGAACGCGTCGGCCGGCAAACCTGGACCGGCATCGTTCGCGACTACGAGATTCATCCGCTGAGCAGCGCAAGCTACCGGATCGACGGACTCGGGATGCGCGTGACCTACGCCGACCCGGCCGACCGGCGCGCCGTCACCGTCGACATCGATGTGCCGCCTGTAGAGTTTCGAGCTGTCGTGCCGGCTGGCGCCGGATCCGTCGAACCTTATCTCGCCGGACGCGAGCTGATCCTGACCCGCGAGATCGAAGGCGATCCTGAATCGCTCTCCGCCGGCGATGCGCTGGTCGCCCGCTACACGGCCGAACTCGACGGTATGCCGGCGATTTTCCTCCCGCCGCTCGTCGCGCCGGCCGAGGCGCCGGGCCTCTCCGTGTACGCGGCCGAAGCCCGGATCGAGGACGGCAGGCCGGCACGACGGTCCGAGACGGTGACCTACGTCTTCGAGGCGGGCGGCGATTTCGAAATCCCGGCGGTGTCGCTCGACTGGTGGAACACGGAGACATCGAGCGTCGAGACCGCTCAGGTACCGGCGCTGGATGTCCATGTCGCGGGACCGCAGACCGTGCCCTCCTCAGCCCAGGACCGTACCGCCGGGCGCCGCTGGCTGCGCCCGGCGGGCGGCGCACTACTGCTCCTGGTGTTTCTGGGAATCGCTTTTCAGGCAGCCGCGCGACTGCGCCCGCGCTGGCGGGCTCACCGTCAGCGGCAGCTGGCTTCGGAAACCCACGCGTTCGCACAGCTCAGGAAGGCGCTGCGGACCGGGCATCCGCAGCGCGCCTATGCCGCACTGTTCACCTGGCTCGAGCGCCTGAGCCCGGGTACGGATCTGGACAGTTTCGTGGCGGCTTCCGGCGACACGGCACTCCGCGAACAAGTCGAACGTCTCAGCCGGGCGTGCTACGCAGACGCCGGCAACGGCGCGGACCTCAAACGACTGGAGCGATTGCTGGTCCTCGCGCGCCGCGCGAGGAATCAGAAGACAGCCAGCCGGGCATCGGGCGCACTACCATCCCTCAATCCTTAGGTCGACGGTTGGGCAAACGGCTGCCGACGCCGCGTTTTCCGCATCGCTTACCGCGAACGCGTCGCCGTCGGCCGATACGCCGAACGCGGCGTTGCCGCGCGGAAAACAACACCCGGCCAACGGCGTGAAGTCGACCGGACGCAGCGGTACCTCGTACATACCGGCGACCCCGTCGTCGTCCATCGTCACGAGCAGCGCAATGCCGTCGGAGTTCCATATCCTGGAGCTGTCGCGCAAGTCGACGGAGACACCCAGGACCTCTCTGGCCCGGCCGTTCGTCGTGTAAGGCGGGAGTATGCAGACTTCGTCCCACTGCCCGGCGAGCTCCGCGGCAAGATTCACGCGGCCGTCGACCGGAACCACGCTCTGAGACTCAGCCTGAGGCGCGGGATTGCAGGAAGCTGCCAACATCGCGAAGGCAGCGAATGACCAGGCACGAATGGACATGCGAGACAGGCTAGCACACGGCACGCTCCGGGCTGCAGGTCGTTACCTTCTATAGGGAACTCCTCAGAGCTCGGAAACGTTCACCTTCGACGACCGGGCGATCACTTTCTCCTCGTCGATGTCGATACCGATTCCCGGCGAATCCGGCACCGTGATGAAGCCGTCACGGACGTCCAGATACTCCTCGACCACGGCGATCTGCCCGGTGAAGCGATCCCTGTCGGGATACTCGAAGAACGGCCCGACGGTCGGCGCGGAGGCCGCCAGCTGCAGCGTGGCGGCCGTGGATATCGTCGGCCGCGTGTTGTGGAAGATCAGCGGCTTCTGGCGCATCTGCGACAGCGCCTTGATCTTGTTCATGATCGTGATGCCGCCCGCCTTGATGACGTCGGGATTCAGATAGTCCGGATTCGCGTACGTGATCATCTCGTCCACCTGAAACAGCGTGTACTCCTTCTCACCCGCGATCACGCCGAGGTCCAGCGCGTCGACGACGCGTGCGGTCTCGACATGGTTCTGGTCCGAACAGGGCTCCTCGTAGAAGCGGTGGCCGTACTCGTCCTGGAGTATGCGGCCGATCTGAATCGCGCGCGCCGCGCTGTAGCCGTTGTTGATGTCGACGAACAGCTCGGCGTCCCGCCCGATCTCCTTTTCGATCGCGTCGACGTAGGCGATCGTCTGGTCGTCGGCCGGGTTCAGATGATCCTCGCGGATCTGCATGCGGCACTTGACGGTCCGAAAGCCGTCGCGGACGAACTTGACGGCCTGGGCGACGGCTTCCCGCTTGTCGAGTCCCCGCCAGCGCCCGGTGCCGTAGCTGCCGTAGATCGGCATCCGCTCGCGATACAGTCCGCCGAGCAGACGGTAAAGCGGCACCTCCAGTAAGCGCGCCTTGAGGTCCCACAGCGCGATGTCGATGCCGGCAATCGAGTTGGACAGCGCGCCGCCCGGGCCGAAGTCGTGGGCGCGGTAGAACATGTCGTCGTAGATCGGCTCGTTGTCGAAGGGATCCTCACCGAGCACGTGCTGTGCGTGTTCCGAGTGGATGAACGCATCCATGACGTAGTTGCTGCCGGCATCGCACTCACCCCAACCGGACACACCGGAATCGGTCGTCACGCGGACGAAGATCCCATCCTCCATGAGGTAGGTCTTGATCTCGGCGATACGCAGATCCGATTCGCTCGGCGCCGCAAGCGCCGCGGCGACGCCGCCCAGCACGCCGGTCGCCGACGCGGCGGCGGCACCGGAGAGCCCCTGAAGTACGCTGCGACGCGTCGGGTCGTCGCAGTCACGAGTCTTTTGAGTCATGTTCCCCCCTGTTCAAGACCTGGTTACGGCCCGCTACCAGTTCCACATCGTCCCGTCCTCGAGCCGTGCCACTGGCAGGTAGGCTTTTTGGTATGGGTACTTCGCGGCAAGCGCCTCGTCGATATCGACCCCGTGCCCATGGGCATCCCCAGGATGCAGATAGCCGTTCTCGAAGCGGTAGGCGCGAGGGAACACCGCGTCCGTCTCATCGCTGTGACGCATGTATTCCTGAATACCGAAGTTGGGCACCCACAGATCGAAGTGCAGTGCCGCACCCATCGTCACGGGCGACAGGTCCGTTGCACCGTGACAGCCGGTCCGCACCTGATAGAGCGACGCGAGATCGGCGATGCGCCGAAGGTGCGTGATACCGCCGGCCCGAACGACCGTCGTCCTGATGTAGTCGATGAGTTGCTCTTCGATCAGCGTACGGCAATCCCAGATCGTGTTGAACACCTCACCCGTGGCGATCGGCGTCGTGGTGTGCTGGCGGATCTGCCGGAACACGGCCTGGTTCTCGGCCGGCGTCGGGTCCTCGAGCCAGAACAAGCGGTACGGCTCCAGTGCCTTACCGAGCGCCGCCGCCTCGATAGGCGTGAGCCGATGGTGTGCATCGTGCAGCAGGTGAACGTCGAAACCGAAGCGCTCGCGCAGCGCGGCGAACAGTTTGGGCACGTGATTGAGATACTTCGCCGTCGACCAGCGGGTCTCCTCCGGCACGCTGCCGGCGGCGGGCTCGTAGTGCATCTTGCCCGCCCCGACGCCGTAGACGGTATCGAGGCCCGGCACTCCGCTCTGCGCGCGGATCGCCTTGTAGCCGAGATCCAGGTAGCGCCCGACTTCTTCGCAGGTCTCGTCAATCGTCTCGCCGTTGGCGTGGCCGTACACCATCACGGCATCGCGGCTGGCCCCACCGAGAAGTTCGTAGAGCGGCATGCCGGCCCGCTTCGCCTTGATGTCCCACAATGCCGTATCGACGGCGGCGATCGCCGACATCGTCACGGGACCCCGCCGCCAGTAGGCGCCGCGATACAGGTACTGCCAGGTGTCCTCGATGCGACGGGCGTCCCGCCCCAGAAGGCAGGGAATTACGTAGTCCTCGAGATAGGCGACGACCGCTTTTTCGCGGCCGTTGAGCGTGGCGTCGCCAATCCCGGACACGCCGTCTTCCGTGACGAGCTTGAGCGTGACGAAGTTTCGGCCAGGGCAACAGACGATGACTTTGGCGTCGGCGATCTTCATTCGGGGGCTGTCCCTGGCTCCTGCATACGGTGGGCGGGATTGAATGGGCGTTAGCGGTGACGGTGCGGGTTGGCGGTTCTTTTTGGTCTTGCCAATTTACCCGATCACGGGGCGATCATACAACAAACCGACTCACCGCGCGCGCTATTCTCACCCTTATTCGGATTTTTTTTACTATGGAACAGTGGCTTGGCCTCAATACGCCATGTGTTTCGCAGCGCACAGCGCCGGTTCGCCGGCCCGAGTTCCGATAGCAAAACTGGCCTGACCGAAAGCGCCGAGGCCTATATGTCGTAATCCGCCTGCCAGGGAACCACCGCGCGCCGGTCCATGGCATCGATAGCCATCTGCACCTGAATCGACGCGAGGGCGCCGACGCGCACGTCGGATGCCGGCTGGCGGCCGGCGAGGATTGCCGCGGAGAAGTCGCTGAGCGCGTCGGGCGTCGGATCGGAGTCGGGTGCGTCGATGCGGCGCGCCGCCCGGTTCGCCGTCTGCCGCCAGTTCGACTGCGACCCGTCGGCCACGGAGGCGCCGGAGACGAGATCCACGCCGTCGTTCGGTGCGGCCTCGGGGACCAGCCAGCCGCGCCGCGTGGTCAGGATCAGCGAGCCTTCGCTGCCGAGCACCGCGATGCGGTAGTTGTCCATGCTGTTCGCGGTCAGACTCGTGAACGTTGCGGTCACCCCGGAGCGGTAGCGGCAGACGACGTGCGTGTTGTCGTAGGTTTCGCGGCCGTCCTTCCAGAAATCGACGCCACCCATGCCCTGCACGCTTGCGATGTCGCTGCCGAGGATCGTATTGCAGAAGTCCATCTGATGCGCCGACAGCTCGGCCACCAGTCCGCTCGAATAGGCACGATACATCCGCCAGTTGATCTGCCGCTCGTACTTCGCGTCCGGCACCGAACGACGCCAGTCACCGTTGCGATTCCACTGACAGTCGATGGCCACGACGTCGCCGATTTCGCCCGCTTCGATCATCGCCGCGGCGCGCCGGTATAGCGGTGAGCTGTGGTACTGGAATCCGGTCTGAAATATCTGGCCGGGCCTCGAGCCTGCGGCCGCCAGCACCTCGAGCGCGGGATCGACCCCTTTCACCATCGTCTTTTCGCAGTACACGTGCTTGCCGGCATCGAGCGCATCGAGTGCAATCTGCCCGTGCTCGCTGAAGGTCGTGGCGATGACGACGGCATCGATGTCGCGGTCGTCGAGGAATCGTCGGTAGTCCGTCGCCGCCACCGATTCCGGGGCGAGGGTCCGGGCCTCGTCCAGCCGGAACGGCAGGACGTCGCAAACGCCCGCTACGCTGAATTGAGGTAGCTCATTGAGAAAGCCTATGAGCTGGCCGCCGCGCACACCGGTACCTATTACCCCGACGCGAACGCCGTCCCCGGGCGCCGAAGCGCGCGCAATGGATGGTGCCAGACCGGCCGCGGCGATGGCGCCTCCGGCCCGCAGAAACTGCCGCCTGTTCATCGTGATCCTGGATTCTTCCGACGCCCCCCGCAGAGCGGATATCCGAGTTTACACCTTGGGCTCCCATCCCTGTGCATAGTCGCGACGCCACATGCGCATCGCGTCGCGGTTGTTCTTGATCCGTCCCGTTTCGGGATCGATGTCGAGCGCGCCGCCGTGGACCTGCGCGATGTTGCCGAGGTGGCACATGAGCGTGCTGATGCGCCCGTCCTCTATCGGCGAATTGAGCGCCTCGCCGTCGCGAATCGCCGCAAAGAAGTTTGCGATGTGCAGGTTGGTCAGCGCCCCGGCACCGACGACGTCGGTCGTCCCGGAGCGGGCACGCTCGTTGACCTGCTTGATCAGCTGACCGGCGTGGTCGTACAGACTGTAGCCGTTGCGATCCAGCATGACCGTGCCGTCGGTTCCGTGGATCGTGGCCCCGCGTCCGCGGCCGAAGAACGGATGGCCGTTGCAGCTCCGCCCTTCCCAGGCGATCTGCTTGCCGCCCTCGTATTCGTAGGTCGCAATCTGCGTGTCGAAGAACTCCCAGTCGTCGTCGAACTGGTAGCGACCGCCCGACGACGTGACGCGAGTCGGCAGATGGACGTCGAGTGCCCAGCGGCAGATGTCCATCTCGTGCAGGCCGTTGTTGTTGATCTCGCCGGTTCCCCAGTGCCAGAACCAGTGCCAGTTGTAGTGCACCAGGTTGTCGCGATAGTCCTCCCGCGGTGCGGGCCCCTGCCACAGATCCCAGTCGAGCCAGTCGGGAACCTCGGTCACGCGCCCGGTTCCGATGCTGCCGCGCGTATTGGCATACCAGGCCTTGCCCATGTACGGTCTGCCGATCAGCCCCTCGCGAATGTCGCTGACCGCTTCGATGGACGTCGGTGCCGAACGCTGCTGATTTCCCATCTGCACGACCAGGCCGTAGCGCTCTCTGGCCTTCGCGAGCAGTTCGCCCTCGTGCGGATTGTGGCTGCCGGGTTTCTCGAGGTAGACGTGCTGATCGGCCTCCATCGAGTAGATCGCGAAGGGCGCGTGAGTATGGTCGGGCGTCGCGATGAAAACCGCGTCGACGTCCTTATCGTCGACAACCCGCCGGTAGTCGGCGACTGCCTTCGGCGTGCTGCCGGTCAGATCCGACACGGAAGCCGAGAGTTCGGCAAGTACGTTGCTGTCGACGTCGCACAACGTGTGCACGTTGACTGAGTTCCCGCCGACGGCGGCCGCCGACCCGATCAGGGCTTTGCCCCGGCTTCGGACGCCCGCGAACGCAAGATTGATGCGGTCGTTCGCGCCGATGATCCTCGCGTAGCTGGCAGCGCTCGACAGCGCCATCGATGCCCCCGCGCCGAGCGCGGCGGAAGCGCGCAGAAAGTCGCGGCGCGTGTGCTTCGGAGTCTTGTCGTCTGTATTGCTCATAGTCCCCCCGCTCCTCGATTACAGTTCGCGGATCTTGATGCTGCGGAAGCTGACCGTATCGCCGTGGTCCTGCAGCAGGATGCGGCCTTCGGGCCACTGGCCGAAGTTGGGCCAGACGCGATACTTGCTGTAGGCCACCAGCGCACGAAACATCTGACTGTGGCGGTCGTACTCGATGACCTTCTCGTTGTTGAGCCAGTGCTCGACCTTGCCGCCGACCGACACGATGCGGCCCTGGTTCCACGCGCCGATGCCCTTGAACTGCTTGGCTCGTCCCGGCGTCGACAGGTTCTCCGCCGTCATCAGGTCGTACAGCGAACCGAGCGTCCGGTTTCCGTCGACGCCCTGTTTCGCGTCGGGATGCCGCTCGTCGTCGAGGATCTGAAACTCGGCCCCGATCGCCGAGCCCGGGCCGAGGTTGAGTGCCGGATCCACGAAGTACTTGACGCCGCTGTTCGCGCCCTCGGTCATCCGGAACTCGAACTCGAGTTCGAAGTCGCTGAAGCTTTCGAGCGTCACGATGTCGCCGGGCCCGGTCGACTCGCCGCCGTCCGTCGCTTCGACGGTCAGCACGCCGTCGTCTATCGTCCAGCCGCTCTCGGGAAAGCCGTCGAGTTTGGCGCCGCGCCAGCCCGCCGTCGACTCACCGTCCCACAGAAGGCGCCAGCCGTGGCGCTTCTCGTACTCGGTTAGTCGGTTTACGAGAAAGCTGATCTCCGCCACCTCGGGATCGCGAAGCGTGCGCTCAGGCTCCAGATCGTCGGTCAGGATGCGGATGTTCCGCCAGCGCACCGTGCGGCCCGCCTGCTCGGGCTCCTTGATGCTGTGCACCTGCAGGCCGATGAAACCGTTCGCGGTCATGTCGTCGACGAGGTCGGCCGTCTGCACGCCGTTCAGCCACACGCGGATCGAATCGCCGATTGCTTCGACCCGGAAACGGTTCCACTGACCGTTCCGGAATGCCCGCCGGCCCTTTTCGTTGCGGGACAGGGGATACATCCACCGGCGGCGCTGCTCGTCGTAGATGCCGCCGGAGAACGCACGCGGCGTCGGGTCGATCTCGACCTGGTAACCGTTCACGACGCGCCGGTCGTTCAGGTTGCTGCGAATTTGAACCCCGGAGTTCAGCAGCGGATCGACGAAGACCTCGTACTCAAGAATGAAGTCGCCGTAGCGTTTTCGGGTAGTGAGGAAACTGTTGGGCGAGTCGGGGACGGACACGCCGACGATCTCCCCGCCCTCGACCCGGTACTCGGCGTCGCCGCCGACCTGTCGCCAGCCGTCCAGATCGTTGCCGTCGAAAAGCGACTGCCAACCTGCTGCGCCGGCCGCGCCGGCCCAGGCGACCAGCGCCGCGGCCGCCAGAATTCGTTTCGCCATGTGGATCATTCACTCGAGCTTAACCGGGTGGGGATGATGGCATGCAAATTTGGTCTTGCCAATTATTCTGCCGGCCGCGGTTGGCCGGCCCAACGCGCCGACGGCGACACGCGGCTCCGGGACGGCTCCTATCGGAACTCTATTTTCTTTTTCTATTCAGCACTTTGAATAGCCGACCCAGGTCTTTCCAAGGGCGCCGGGGCTGCCGGTACAGCGGCTGCAGCGGCCTACCCACCCATACTGGACTGACCGATTGGCAGCGCGCGGGGTCAGCTCCCGGCAGCCACGGCCGCGACCCGGTCGAGTTCTCCGAGAACGCCGTCGAGCAGCGCTTCACCGAATTCCCCGGTCGACGCATCGCCGCCGACGTCGGGCGTTCGCGGACCGTCCGCCGCCAGCGCCTTCTCGATGCCCGCAAGCACCGCGGCGCCGGCATCGGCGTGCCCGAGGTGCTCCAGCATCATCGCGCCGGCCCAGACGGCTCCGATCGGGTTGGCGATGTTGCGGCCCGCGATGTCGGGCGCCGAGCCGTGCACGGGCTCGAACATGGACGGAAAGCGCTTTTCCGGGTTCAGGTTGGCGCTCGGCGCGACGCCGATACTGCCGGTCGTCGCCGGGCCGAGATCCGACAGGATGTCGCCGAACAGATTGCTGCCTACGACGACGTCGAGCTGTTTGGGCCGCTGGACGAGATGCGCGGCGAGTATGTCGATGTGGTAGGCCTCGACCCGTACGTCCGGATACTCCGCGGCGATCGCGGCGACGCGTTCGTCCCAGTACGGCATCGTGTGCATGATGCCGTTCGATTTCGTCGCGCTGGTCAGGACGCGCCGGCGCGATCGGGCCAGCTCGAAGGCGAAACGCAGAATGCGGTCGGTACCCGTTCGCGTCAGCACGGTTTCCTGGACGACCATCTCTCTTTCGGTACCAGCGAACATGCGGCCGCCGATGCTCGAGTACTCGCCCTCGGTGTTCTCGCGCACGACGTAGTAGTCGATATCGCCGGCACCGATTCCCGCAAGCGGCGAACGAACGCCGGGCAGCATCCGACAAGGGCGAAGATTCACGTACTGGTCGAAGCGGCGCCGAATCGGGATCAGGAGTCCCCACAGTGAGATCTGATCGGGAACCCCCGGATAGCCTACCGCTCCGAGATACACGGCATCGAAATCGGCCAGCCGTTCGATGCCGTCGGCCGGCATCATCTCGCCGCTGTCGGCATAGCGTTCGCAGCTCCAGTCGAAACTCTGCCACTCGAGATCGAAGCCGCATTTGGCGGCGACCGCATCGAGTATGCGTATGCCGACGGGAATGACTTCCTTGCCGATTCCGTCCCCCGGAATCACGGCAATACGATGACGTTCAGGCAATGCGGCGCTCGATGAATCCTTCGGCGGACGGCGTTCTCACGCCTTGCCGGTTCCGAGCGGCAACCCCATCGCCGCATCGGGCACGCCGGAAAGGCTGCGGCTGCGCGAACGCCCGCTGGCGCCGACCTTGCCGCGTACTTCGTTGAGGACGATCTCGGCCGAGCACAGCGCCGCCGCGAGGCTGGGCGAATCGCCCGTGACGCGGTTGTCCGCCAGCACGAGGTGTTTGGCATACTCCGCGACCGGCGACTGCTCGAAATCCGTAAAGCACACGACCGTCGCCTTGTTTTCGGCGGCAAGTCTCGCGAAGGAGGCCGCCGTCGGATCGTAGGGCTTGAAGTCGAACAGAATGACGAGATCCGAACGGCCGACGTCCATCAGGCGTTCCGCCCTCTCGACGGGATTGGTACTGACGAGTTCGACGTTCCGCCTGAGCCGCAGAAGGTGCGCGTGAAAGATCGTCGCCAGCGCCTGACTGACCCGTCCACCCAGACACAGGACGCTGGACTTCGTGCGGGCAATCGTCGTCGCCAGACCGGCGACGTCGGAATCGAGCGTTTTCTGCACGGTCTTGCGAATGCTCTGGGTGTAGGCCAGCTCGGTATCGGTCGCGCCGACTTCGGGACCGCTGGAAGGCGTCTCGGAAAACTGCTCGAAGCTGGCCTGAATTTCGTCGTGCAGCTCACGCTGGAATTCCGGATAGCTGTCGAAGCCGAGCTTCTTGACGAAACGAATGACCGACGGCGCACTGACGCCCGCTTTCGCGGCGAGTTCCGCCAGGGTCTTGAGGCCCGCGGCGGGGTACTCCGACAACAACCGCCTGGCCACCATGCGATCGCTCTTCGTCAACGACGACCAGCGATCGCGAACCGCGTCGGCGATCTGGGACTCAACCATCCTCGATACTCCCCGAACCGGAAGACCGGATTCACATGCTGCAGAAACCAGCGAATTTGTAACATATATTACAGACACCCGCCAGCAGCCGGCCGACGCCCGTGTCCTCCGGACACTAGTGGACGAGCGCCAAAACGGCCGCGGAAACCACGAACGCCCCGATAATGTTGAGAACGAAGCCTTCGCGCACCATCTGCGCGACCGTCAGCCGTCCTGAGCCGAAGATGACGGCGTTGGGTCCGGTTGCCACGGGCAACATGAAAGCGAAACTCGCGCTCATCGCCGCGGGGATCATGATCAGCTTCGGGTCGATCCCGGCGGCAACCGCACCCGCAGCGAGAATCGGCATCAGCAGCGCCGTGGTCGCGGTGTTGCTCGTGATTTCGGTCAGAAAGCTGACCGACAGACAAATCGCAATCGTCAGAAGAATGAGCGGCAGGTCGCTGATGCCGACGAGACCGTCCCCGACGAGCGCGCTCAAACCCGACTGCGCGAAGGCCTTGGCGATGGCGACGCCGCCGCCGAACAGGATCAGAATCCCCCACGGGATCGACCCCGCCGTATCCCAATCGAGAAGCCGCTCGCCGCGGCCGTTCGGGATGAGAAACATCGCGACGACGGCCAGTAGCGCGACGCTTGCATCGTTGGCCGATTCCAGACCGAGGAGCCCGCTCCAACCCCCGAACGGCTCCCTGCGCGTAATCCACAGCAGGGCCGTGATGAGAAACACGGCCAGCGTCCGGATCTCTTCCGTCCGCCACGGCCCCGGTTCCGGAAGCTCGATCTTTTCGCCCTTGGGCAGGCCTCGCGAGAGCCACAGCGCGGCAATCGGCACCATGACGATCACCACGGGCAAAGCCCAGCCCATCCATTCGGTAAACGTGGGTTCGTAGCCCGTCGTCTCGCTGAAGACGCGCATGAAGATGAGATTCGGCGGCGTGCCGATCGGCGTACCGACGCCGCCGATGCTGCAGCCGTACATGATCCCCAACAGGAGCGCGACGACCATGCGCGGGTTCTTGAGTTTGTCGCAAACGGCGAGCGCGATCGGCAGCATCATCAACGACGTCGCAACGTTCGAGATCCACATACTCAGCACGGCCGACGCCACCATGAAACCGAGCACGAGTTGCGTCCCGGCATGCCCGCCGAAGCGTGCGACCATCATGAGCGCCAGCCGGCGATGGACGCCGCTGCGCGCCATGGCCGTCGACAGCATGAAACCGCCCATCATCAGCAGGATCAGCGGACTGCCGTAGGCAGCGCCGACCTCGTTCGCGGTGAGGACGCCGAACAGCGGGAATGCCGCAAGCGGCAGCAGCGACGTGGCCGGAATCGGAATGGCCTCGAATATCCACCACACCGCGCAAACGATCGTCACGGCAGCCGTCCAGGCCATTGCCGCCGGCAAGCCCGCCGACGTCATCGACCACCACACAACCGCCGCGATGGCAGGCCCGCTCATCAGAGCGACGCGTTTGATTACCATGCTGGTCAGTTCGCCTTATCGTTGGTCATGCGCGGCACGAATCCGCGCAGGATGATCTCGTCGCCGACGACCTCGAGCTCGGCGCCGCCGGGATCGTTGACCGCACGCAGGTAGCCCAGCAGTTCTCGGCCTTTGTCGCTCCGCGGCGAGTGCAGACGGACCAGGTTGGTCGCGTCGCGCCACGACGGCACGAGCGAGACGTCTGCAAGCTGCCGGTCGCGAACGAGCAGGCGCACGAGCAGACCTTCCTCGTGCTTGCCGAGACGCAGACGGTCGTCGAACACAAACTGCCCGATGCTGTGAAAGATCGGCCGTCCCCGATGCATTTCGATCTGCTGATACGTATGCGGCCCATGGCCCATGACGACGTCCGCGCCGGCGTCGATCGCAGCCCGGCCGACGACGCGCTGATAGTCGACGACGTCCGTCGAATTCGAGATGCCCCAATGGTAGGACGCGATCACGACGTCGGCCGTGGCGGCCAGCGCCGCGATGTCCGAGCGCATCCGTTCGAGCGACGCGTCGTCTACCTCGGTGATGACGATGGGCGGCTGACCCGGCTTGTCCAGATTGGGCGGCGGCCGGTATGACGTCGCAACCATGATCGGCGCGATGCCCGGCCTGGTTTCGGTCGCCGCATGATTGAACGGAAACACGGTCGCCGCATATTGAATGAAGCCGACGCGCGTCCCGCGCACTTCGAAGACAGCGGGCTGTCGGGCTTCGGCGATATCGTGCCCGCCGCCCGTATGGGCGACACCGGCGTCGGCGAGAACGGCGAGACTTTTCAGCATCGCCTGCCAGGGATAGTTGACGTTGTTGGCGACGCCGACGGCGCTCATGCGGACCGACTCGAGCGCGGCGACCTGATCGGGCTCCGAGTGAATCCACGTCTTGTGTGGAATGTCGTCGACGAGCGGGTCCGTGGAGCTGCCGGCCAGCGCACATTCCAGATTGGCGAAGCGCAGGTCGGCGGCCAGCAGCGTTTCGCGGACGTGTACGTAGGCCCCGGCCGGATCGCGCCGACCCTGCAGATTCGTATCGCCCATCAGCAGAACGGACACCTCATTGGGATCGTCGCCGTCGTCCACCCACGGCCACGAATCCGCATGCGCCGCCAGCGCGACGAGGCTCAAGAATACGCACGACGCTTGCTTCCACATGGCGACCTCCCAGGCGCTACAAAAGGAACAGGCTCATAACCCAGACGGCGGCAGCCGCCGTCAACCCCTGCACGAGCGTACCCAGCGTCTGCAGACGATAACCCTGGTTGACGGTCATGCCGGAGAACTGCGTTACGACCCAGAAGTACGAGTCGTTCGCATGCGAGACGACCATCGACCCGGCGCCGATCGCGACGACTGCCATTGCCCGCGCAACCTCGCTGTCGAGACCGAGCGTGCCGAGCATCGGTGCGACGATGCCCGCGGTGGTAATCATTGCCACCGTCGACGAACCCTGCGCCGTCTTGATGGCCGCGGCGACGAGAAACGGCAGCAGAATGCCGCCGAAACGGGCGACGGTCTCGGTGCCGAGATCCGTTGCAATGCCTGACGCCTGCAGTACCCGGCCGAAGCCGCCGCCGGCACCCGTGATGACGATGATGGTCGCGGCCGACTTGATCGCCTCACCGAACCAGCCCGACGTCGACAGCATGCGCAGTTCCAGCCGCGCCGGCAGCGTCAACGCAAGCACCACGCCGATGCTCAGCGCAATCGCGGGTTCGCCGAGGAACTTGAGGGACGTGGCAAGCATTCCGTCACCGAAAGGCGCGGACGGAACATCGGCGATCGTCCGCCCGACGATCAGCAACATCGGCAACACGATCGGCAGCAGGGATCGGGGTACCGACGGTCCCGTGTCGTCAGACTGCTCCACAAACTCTTCGGCCTGCGTATCGGATCCAATCTCGACGCGTGCCGCATAGCGGTAAGCGAACACGAGTCCGGCGGACAGCGACACCAGGCTGACGATCGCACCGATGCCGATGACGATGCCGAGATCGGCGCCGATGATTCCGGCCGCCGCCACCGGTCCTGGCGTCGGCGGCACCATCGTGTGCGTCGCATACAGACCGAGGCTCAGCGCGACGGCGCAGGCGGCAAGCGACACTCCGGCCCGGGCGGCAAGCGCGCGATTGATCGACGAGAGGAGCACGAAACCGGAATCGCAGAACACGGGCATCGACACGACGTAGCCGACGGCGCCCATCGCGACCGGCACCCGCCGGCGGCCCGCCAGCTGCACGAACCCGCTTGCAAGCCGCATGGCCGCGCCCGAGTGATTGAGAAAGGTCCCGATGATCGAGCCGGCGATGATTACGATACCGATCGCGCCCACGGTATCGCCGAAGCCTGCATTGATCGCGGCAATGATCTCGCCCGGCCGAAGTCCGTCGAGCGTGCCGAAGAAGAACGCGGCAAGCAGCAGCGCGACGAAAGGATGCAGGCGCAGCCGCGTCGTGACGAGCACGATCAACGCAATGGACGCTGCAAGCAGCAGTATCGACCACACTGTCAGCGTCCCCCCATTGCGTACGCTTTGATACTGTCGTAAATGTTACAGATAATCAATTTACCGATGAACTTGGAATTTTTCTGACAATGACGACAAGAATGCCGGCGCGCCGACCGGCCATACTGCTCTGCGCCGTCCTGATCTGTCCCGTCTTCGCCAGCGCCGAGTCGCCAGGCATTGGCGGCGTCGCCGATTTCGTTAGTGCTCACCCAGAGCGTGCGGCAGAACTCTGCGAACAGCTCGATCTGGAATTGCCCGGACTGGCTCTGGTACGAAGCGCCTGCCGGTCGGGCGATCTCGTCGCCGCCGGCCGGCGGCTGCTCGACTACTATCGCCAGTCCGGGAACGGCAGCTGGCTTCGCGACCGGCTCGGAGTCCACGATCCCGGCGGCTTCGACATCGGCCCGACGCTCGAAGCGCTGGCGGACGACACCGTCGCCGACGTCTATTTGCTGCAGGGCGTGCGCGGTGCTGCCAGGCGCGACCCGGAAGGCCGGCTCGACTGGCTTTACCGCGGCCCCAAGGGCGACCGGGAATGGGCGTTGTTTACGAACCGGCATTTCGTCCTGCTTGCTCTGCAGAAAGGCCATGCTTCGTATCGCAAGGCCGAATATATCGAGTACATGAACGGCTTTCTCACGGACTGGATCGACGCGAACTTCCCGCCGCCGGAAGGACCCGACGAGTACGCCATGCCGGAGCCCTGGCAGCCGATGTCGACGGCCAGCCGCCTTCTGCAGGTCTGGCCGCAGCTCTTCTACTACTTTCTCGACGAGCCCCTGTTTGCCGACTCGACACGGCTCCTCATGCTGTCGACGATTCACGAGCAGGCGGAACACCTCAAACGCTATCACCGGCAGAAGCACAATCACGCGGTCAAGGAAATGGCGGGCCTCGGCCATGCCGCTGCCGCCTGGCCGGAGTTCCAGAACGCGCGGGAGTGGGCGGCCTACTCGATCGCTACGCTCAAGGCGGAAATCGAACGGCAGGTTTACCCGACCGGCGTCCAGAAAGAATTGTCCAGCCATTATCAGCGCACGGTCCTCGAATACGTCACGCAGTACGTCGCTTTCTCCGAAACCGCCGGCGTCGAGCTGCCGGACGACTTCGTCGAGCTCGTTAAGGCCATGGGGGATTACCTCGTACGCTCGATGAAACCGGACGGCCACGTGATCGTCAACAACGACGCGGATGCCGACTTCGTCCGCGACAAGCTCGAAGCGCTTGCCGCGCAGTTCGGCCGCGACGACTGGCGCTACATCGTGTCGTCCGGCGGCGCGGGTCGCCCGCCCGCGGGTCTGCCGTCGAGCTTCTATCCCTATGCCGGACACCTCGTGTCGCGCAGCGACTGGAGCGCCGACGCGCAATGGAGCTACTTCGACGCCGGTCCGTGGGGCATTTCCCATCAGCACAACGATCGGCTGCACGTGTCGCTGTCGGTCGGTTCGCGCAACCTGCTCGTCGACACCGGGCGCGTCAACTACATCGCCGACAATCCGCTGCGCCGCCACATCGTGAGCTCGGCCGCGCACAACGTGATACTCATCGACGGCACCGGTCAGGGCCCGCAGCTTCCCGAGCGGCAGATGCCGGCCGTCGACTCCGCGATCGTGAGCGAAGACTACGACTTTGCGATCGCCTCGACCGGAGACAACTTCCCGGCCGCGGAAGGCAAAGCCATCCACACGCGGGCATTGCTGTACGTCCGCGATCGCTACTGGCTGGTCGTCGATCGCATCGACACCGACCGACCGCGCCGCATCGAGGCGCTGTGGCACTTCCATCCCGACGTCGCGATAGAAACTACCCCGGATCGCGCGGTCCGGAGCATGGACCCGGACGTCGCGAATCTGCGTGTTACGCCGCTGGGCACCGAAACGTGGTCCACGGAGATCGTCGCCGGCCGTACGGAACCCGAACCGCAAGGCTGGTACAGCCCGGTCTACAACACCGTACTCCCGGCACCGACGGCGGTCATGACGGCGCAGGTCGACGGCAGCGGCGTATTCGCGTGGCTCCTGACGACCGCGGTCGGCGATGTCGAAACGCCCGCGGTCGGAGTCGAAGCGACGGGCGCAGGGTCGATTCGCATTACCGTCGATACCGAGCCCTGCCGGCGGGACCTGATCGAGATCCGTCTCGATGCGCCGCCGACGGCCGGCGACGCCGAACCGCTGAATGCGCGGGAGGCGCTCAGGCAGTTCGGGACGCATGACTCATGCGGCAACGGCGGTAATCGGCGCGATACGGATCGCTGATACGGAAATCGGCCGGCGGCCGCCGCGAGGCGGCCGCCGGCCCGGGGGAGCGTCAGGCTGGCTTGCGCCGGCTTCGCGCTTACTGCGACCAGCGAACGCCGAGGTTGTAACTCCGGCCGCGGAACTCGAGTTCGGTGAAGCGCCGCAAACTCTCCGATCCGAGGAAGAAGTTACGCGAGTCTTCCTCGGTCAGGTTCTGTATGTCGAAGAACACCGTGAGCAGACCGTCGCCAATGGAGCGGCGATACTGCAGCGCGAGATCCCAGGTTTCCTCGATGTCGATACCGAGGTCGTCGTCCGGGTTGTCTACCAGTTCACCGTCGTCGAGACCAAGCCCGATCGTACGGTAGGTCACGCCGCTGCGGTTATAGGCCAGGCGCGCCGTGAAGGACTCGGTCTCGTAGAAAACCTGGAAGTTCGAAGCGTCCTCGAACTGGCCGATTACGAAGTCGCGCGTGACCCCGGTCGTAACGTCGGAGTCGCCTTCCACGGTGGTGTAGTTCGCGAAAATACCGAAGCCGTCCCAGGGCGACGGCAGCATCGTGAACTGCTGCTGGAAGTTGAACTCGAAGCCCAGGATCTCGGCCGTGTCACCGTTTACCGGTCGCGTGAAATTGAAACGCGTCAGCGTACTCAGGTCGTCCGGTATGGTGTCGTCGTCCTCGCGAGCCTCCGCGATAGCCTGGTCCGCGATTTCCCCCAGAAAGCCCGGCAGCGTGTTGAGGTCGACGTCGGTCTCCTCGAACCGCTCGAGGAACTCGAAGTTCTCGATCTCCTTGTAGAACGCACCGACCGAGATGACGCCGTTCGTATCCGTGTAGTACTCGTAGGACAGGTCGAAGTTGACGGACTCGAAGGGCTCGAGGTCGGGGTTGCCGCCTTCGATGAACAGCTCGCCTTCCATCTCGCCCATCTCGTTCTGCCAGTCGAACTCGCCATTGAACAAGGGCCTGAGATCGTCGAAGTCCGGGCGCGAAAGGCTGTTGGTCCAGGCCGCGCGGACGATCTGATTGTCGTCGATCTGGAAGCGCGTGATCACCGCCGGCAGGATATTGTCGTAGTCGTTTTTCACGATCGTCCCGTCGCTCGCGACGATGTCTGCCTGCGTGTCCTCGAGACGCGCGCCGAAGACCGTCGTCCAGCGCCCGCTGCGCAGGGTCGCCATCAGGTAGCCCGCGTGAATCTCTTCCTCGACGTCGTAAGACTCCTCGGTGTTGTCGCCGTCGGACTCGAACTGGTCGGGGTTGTCGCGGAAGTAATCGTCCATCGTGAACGCATCGTTCCACAGGCCCATGTCGTAATCGAACGGCCGCCACGCGATGTTCGGATCGTCGGGCCCGATGACCTGCGACATGAACACCGGATCTTCCCGGACGCCGTCGAAAAAGAAGATGCTGTAGTTCGTGTCGCGCTCGCGGAACCGCCCCTTGTAGCCGAACTCGATCTCGAGATCGGAGCCGTTGGCGAGTTCGAACCGCTTCGCGAAGTCTAAGCGGATCGAGTCGATCTCGTCGTCGGAGTTCTCGTTGCGCCACTGCTGGAAGTCGCCGCGGCGGCCGACCGCGAGGATGTCGAGATCCTGCGACCAGTCCGGCTGTGTGTAGCGCACGACGCGGTCGGTGCCGCCCGTGAAGGTCCAGTCGGGTACCTGGTCGAAGCACAGGTCGATGTCGCAGCCGCGGGCTTCGAAACGGGCCCGGGTCCGGTTGACCGCGGTGTCGGAGAAGCTGCGCGACACGCGCCAGTTCATGTCGAAGTCCGACAGCAGCGCGTGCTCACCTTCGACGAAGTAGTTGTAGGCCGAGCGCTCGTTCGTGCCTTCCCGGGTCCGCCGACGGACGCGGCCGCCGTCGGTCGCGCCGCTGACCGCGACGTTGTCGTCGTTGAACACGGTGTCAGTCGTGAACTCGGCGCTCGCACCGGGTCGCATCTGCAGCCGGCGTCTGAGCTCGTCGTCCTCGAAATCGGACAGCCAGCCGCCGAACTTGACGAGGTTGTTGCCCGCCCGGTAATCGAAGGTCAGGTTGAGGCCCTGACGGGTCCGTGTGAAGCCGCGCCAGATGACGTCATAGGTTTCGATAACGTTGCCCTCCTCGGCAAGGTCCACGAAACAGGTATCCTCGTCGTCGGGGTCCGTGCAATTCGCCAGATCGAGCAACCGGTCGACGGTATCCCACTCGGCCTGAAGGCCGGATATACCGCGCTCGTCCTCTTCCCATGAGAGCGTACCGATGACGCCCCAGTTACCGCTTTGCCCGAGCCGGGTGCCCCACGTGATCTCCCCGGACAGGAGATCGCCTTCGTTGAGATCGTTGTAGCCGTAACGGCCCGTGAACTCGATGAAGGGCGCGTCGAGCTGCGTCGCCGTCTTGGTCTGGATGTTGACGGCTCCGCCGATGGAGTCCGCATCCTGATTGGGCGGCACGGCCTTCCAGACTTCGATCTGGCTGATCAGCGTCGCCGGTACCGAGTTGAGCGACGCGGAGCGCGCCCCGCGGAAACCGCCGCTGGCGAGCGTGCTCTCGGGCGACGGCAGCCGGTCCCCGTTCATGCTGACTGCGTTCAGACGCGCGTCGGCGCCGCGAATGGTAATCGCCTGCGCTTCGCCGCGATCCCGCTGGATCGACACACCGGGCAGCCGCGACAGCGCCTCGCCCATGCTCTGCTCGGGAATGGTTTCGAGCGTTTCCTCCGACACGATCGTGACGATTGTGTCCGATTCCTTCTGCTGCTGGATCGCGCGAGCGGCGCCGTAGGCGACGCCCTTGACGACTATCTCGTCGAAGACGAAGTCCTCGTCTTCCTCCTCATCGGACGTCTGCGCCGCGGCACTCGTGAACAGGCTCAAGGATATCGCGGCCAACGCCAGCCGCGACGCGCCGAAACGGCGCGCTGGATTCGCAAAGTTCATAGTGGTTCTCCCCCCGTGGAACTGCGATATGTGCACGGGCGGGCGAACCCCCCGTGATGTTGCCAATGCCGCGCTCAGACAAGTGATAACGCCGAACGTCTGCCCGGTTCGCAGTGTTCGGCGGCCGGTTCGCATGACGCGCAGCCAAACCGAGTTCGTTGTTGTTCTGTATTATTTTTTACAAAGGTACGGCTGGCCTGTCCAATTGTCAACGCCCACTTGACGGGCGGCCTGACAGCGACGCCAACGGAGCGCAAGCAGCCTTGAAATAACAATCGATTGTACCGGCGGCGACGGTTCGGCAGCCGGGCGATTTCGGTCTGATCGAGGGGTTTCGGCAGCCGCCGGGAATTGGCCAAACCAGATGACAGTGTCTGCCCAAACGGGTACCTTGGGCGCCCCGCGATGGCCGAGCTGTTATTTTTCTTTCAAACGGTGGCCGACATCGCCGACCTGGTCGCAGGAGATATCGTGAACGCTGGTCATCGTACGAATCGTCGGTCTATGGCCGGGAGCGGCCGCGCCGCCTGGTCTGTCGTGCTGCTCGGCGTGATCCATGCGGGCTGCAGCGACAACCGCGTTCCCGCGGTCGCCGTCGACACGGTTGACCAGCCCGACTATGCCGAGCTGGTGCTACCCGATGGCTTTGCCGCCGACGTCGTGTTCGAGGGCACCGGCGAGAGCCGCGAGCTCTACATCCGCGAGGACGGCGATCTGTTCGTGAGCCTCTCCGGAATCCGCGACGACCACACGATCCTCGGCCTGCGCGACGAGGACGGCGACCACGTCATCGACACGGTCCTGCCGTTCTTTCGGGTGACGACGCCGAACGAACAAAAGGTACCGCGCGTGCACATCGCCTACGCCGACGACTATCTGTACGCGGTCACCAACGAACAGGTCCTGCGCATGCACCTGCCGCCCGGAGCGCTCGGGCCCACCGCAAATCCGGAGGTCGTCGTCGCGAGCATCCCCTACCAGTCGAGTCACCGGGGCAGAACGCTGTCGGTCGACAGTGCGGGCTGGATCTACGTCAACATCGGCGCACCGTCCAACGCCTGTCAGGCGCAGGCGAAGACAATGGGCTCGCCCGGGCTGGACCCCTGCCCGGAACTCGACGCTCACGCGGGAATCTGGCGCTGGCGCCGCGACCGCCTGAACCAGCCGCGCGAAAGCGGGGAAAAGTACGCCGGCGGTATCCGCAACGCCATAGCTCAGGCCTGGGATCCCGTGTACGACGGGCTCTATGTCGGCCAGATGGGCCGCGACCGCCTCGACTCGCTTTGGCCGGAGTTCTTCACGAGCGAAGACAACGCGGAGCTGCCGGCCGAGCAGTTCTTCCGCGTCGAACCGGGGCAGCAGTTCGGCTGGCCTTATTGCTACTACGATGCGTTTCAGGGCAAGCAGGTACTCGCCCCCGAATACGGCGGCGACGGTGAGCAGACGGGCCGCTGTAGCGACTTGCCCCCGCCGCCGGTCGCTTTTCCCGCGCACTACTCCCCGTCGTCGATTGCGTTCTATCACGCGGAGCAGTTTCCGCCCCGCTACCGTGGCGGCGCGTTCGTTGCACTCAAGGGCTCCTGGAACCGCGCGCCGCTGCCGCAGGACGGCTACATCGTGGCGTTCGTGCCGTTCGCGGACGGCGCGCCGACCGGCGACTGGGAGACTTTCGCGGAAGGCTTCAAGGGTTTCGACACGCTCTACGACCGGGGCAACGCGGTCTATCGTCCGCAGAGCGTCGCCGTGCACCCGGACGGATCGCTGTACATACTCGACAACAACGAAGGCCGGATCTGGCGGGTCCGCTACACCGGCGAGAGCGGCGCGCGCCCCGTTCGTCCGCCGCGCGCGGACAGCGACCGGGAACTCATCGTGGCGGCCAGCCGCGACCGCGGCGGCGAGCTCTATCTCCAGTACTGCGCCGCCTGCCATCAGGTATCCGGCGGCGGCGTACCGGACGAGTTTCCGCCGCTTACCGATACGGACTGGGTCTCCGGCGACAAGGGCCGCCTGATCCGGGCCGTGCTGCACGGGATGCAGGGACCGCTCGTGATCAACGGACAACAGTACGACGAGGTCATGCCGGGGCACGCGTTTCTGAGCGACCGGGACGTCGCGGCCCTGTTGACCTACGTCCGCTCCGCGTTCGGCGGCGGCGCCGACCCGGTGCTGGCCTCCGAGGTACTGCTCGTGCGCAATTCAGAACAGCGCGACACACCGTGGCCCGCCGCCGTTCTCGAGACCCGGAAGGGCCTCTCCACCCCAACCCAGGAATAAAAGAATGACCCGACACCGCATCGACCGTCGCCAGCTCTTGAAACTGCTCCCGGCCGGCGCTGCCGTGCTCGCCGCTCCGGCGGTTGCCGCTTCGACAGACCGTAGCGCACTGAAAGCGCGCCTGCGCGAAGCGCGCGGCCGGCCCGTTCTCGACCGCAGCGCGCTCGATGAGCCGATCGTCATCGATCGCCTCGAGATGCTGCGGCGCGACGGCCAGTACTTCGTCCGTGCAACCTGCACCGAAGGCGCTACCGGCTGGGCGCTGTGCAACCCGGGCAGGATGCCGTCGGCGTTCGCCATCTTCCCGAACCGGATCGCGCCGTATCTCGTCGGCAAAGACGCGCGCGATCTCGACACGCTCGTCGACGACGTGCTCCTCTACAGGAGCAGCTACAAGTGGCAGGGCCTTCCCTACTGGAGCGCCCTGGCCCGCACCGAACTCGCCATCCTCGACCTCATCGGCCAGCGCAGCGGACTGCCGGCGCACGCCCTCTTGGGCGGCAAGGTGCGCGACTCGATCGGCGTCTACTACGCGAACGGCGATCGGAAGCACTCGGCCGACTGGGTCGTCGACCGCCTCAAGGCGTCGGTTGCGGAATCCGGGGCCAGGGCCGTCAAGTTCAAGCTCGGTGCGCGCCTGCGGACGACCGCGGCGTCGACGGCCCGCGATCTGGAACTCGTGCCCAAGGTTCGCGACGCCTTCGGTGACGAGATGACGATATACGCCGACGCCAACAGCTCCTACGACGTGCCGGAGGCAATACGCATCGGTCGCCTCATGGAGGAGTACGACTACGGCTTCTTCGAGGAACCGGTCCGCTTCGACTACCTCGAGGAAACCCGCGAGGTCGCGGATGCGCTATCGATACCGATCGCCGGCGGCGAGCAGGAATCGAGCCTCTGGCGCTTCGAGTGGATGATCGCGAATGCCGCCGTACAGATCGTTCAACCCGATCTGATCTACTTCGGCGGCCTGCTCCGCTCGATGCGCGTCGCGGCGATGGCGCGCGAGGCGGGCATCGACATCGTGCCGCACATTTCCCCGATGGGCCTCGGGGCCCTGTATATGACGCACTTCGCCTGCGCGGTCGGGAACACGACCGACTTTCAGGAATACAAGGGCGATCCCGACGAGGTGCCCTACGAGATCGCGGGCACGGGGGAGCGGTTCCGCGCGAAAGACGGCCGGCTCACCGTGCCCGACGCACCCGGCTTCGGCGTGCGCTTCGATCCGGACTATCTCCGCGGCCTGGAACCCGTCCCGACATAGATCGCGGCCCCCGACGAGGCCGGCTGCTCAGTCCGGCTGCTCAGTCCGGCCTGATGGACCCAGCGGCGAGCATCTCCAGTGCTTTGGCGATCGCCGAATGGTCCCAGCGTGCGCCGCCGTTGGCCATGCAGGCGTTGAACAACTCCTGCGCGGTAGCGGTGTTCGGCAGCGACACGCCCAGCGAACGGGCACTCTCGAGAGCGAGGTTGAGGTCTTTGCTGTGCAGCTCGATGCGGAAGCCCGGCTCAAAGTTGCGCTCGATCATGCGGGCACCGTGAACCTCGAGGATCTTCGACGAGGCGAAGCCGCCCATCAGGGCTTCGCGCACCTTGGCCGGATCGGCGCCAGCCTTGCTGGCTAAGAGCAGGCCCTCGGCGACGGCTTCGATCGTCAGCGCCACGATGATCTGATTGGCGACCTTGCAGGTCTGTCCGGCGCCGATCTCGCCGACGCGGGTGATGTTCTGTCCCATCTCTTCAAACAGCGGCCGCACACGCTCGAACGCCGCTTCGCTCGCGCCCACCATGATGCTGAGCGTTCCCTGCTGCGCGCCGATCTCGCCGCCCGATACCGGCGCGTCGACGTAGTCGCAGCCGAGCGCTTCGATCCTCTCGGCGAAGCGGCGCGTTTCGATCGGACTGATCGAACTCATGTCGATGACGGTCTTACCGGCCGAGAGCCCCTCGGCGACGCCGTCTTCGTCGAACAGCACGCTCCCGACCTGCGGCGTGTCGGGCAGCATGAGTATCACGCAGTCTGCCGCCTGAGCGGCGGCCCGCGGCGATGCGCACTCGACCGCAGCGTTGGCAAGCAGTTCGTCAGGCAGCGGCGTGCGGTGCCCGACGAGATGCAGCCGGTGGCCGGCGCGTTGCAAGTGTCCGGCCATGGGCCGCCCCATCGTGCCAACGCCGATGAACGCAATATCCAATGTTCTCTCCCCTTGTTTGCTACAGCCAGGTTGCGGCCCAGCCCAGCCCCGCGGCCGTCTCACCGGCCGGACGATACTCACAACCGACCCAACCGGTGTAGCCGGCCGCGTCGATATGGGCAAGCAGCCAGCCGTAGTCGATCTCGCCGGTGCCGGGCTCGTGGCGGCCCGGGTTGTCCGCAAGCTGCATGTGTCCGATACGCGGCAGCAGCCGGTCTATCGACCGCGCCAGGTCGCCGTGCATTATCTGCATGTGATAGACGTCGTACTGAATATAGACGTTAGGCCGGTCGATAGCATCGATGACGGCGAGTACCTTGTCGGCGGTGTCGACGATGTAACCCGGCATGTCGACGCGCGAGTTGATCGCCTCCACCATGATGTCGATACCGTGCCGCGCGGCGGCGTCCGCCGCAAACTGCACGTTCGCCGCGTAAGTCTCGAGGTGCATCGCGATCCGGTCCGGATCGTGCGAGAGGCCCGCCATTGCGTGCAGCCGCCGGCAGCCCGTCGCCAGCGCATACTCGATCGCCAGACCGACGCCGTCGCGAAATTCGCTGCTACGTTCCGGCAAGCCGGCAATGCCGCGATCGCCGGCTTCCCAATCGCCGGGCGGGAAATTGAACAGCACCTGCTTAAGGCCGTTCGCCTTCAGCTGATCCGCGATGTCCGCCGCGCGCTCCGCATAGGGATGCAGGTATTCGACCCCGGTGAATCCCGCCCTGGCCGCCGCCCGGAACCGCTCCATGAACGACACTTCCGTGAACAGCATCGACAGGTTCGCCGCAAGTCTGGGCATCACGGGCTCCGGCCAGCGAGCAAGGGATCGGCCACGCCGAGCACGTGCACGGCAAGCAGCCCCATGATACCGACCGCGGTCAGATAGTAGGCCGTCGGCAGCAGCGTCCGCCGCAGCGTTCGGCCTTCCTGCCCCAACAGGCCCACGGTCGCCGAGGCGGCAACGACGTTGTGAATGGCAATCATGTTTCCTGCCGCGGCGCCGACGGCCTGCAGTGCCACGACGAGCGCCGTGGACATACCGAGGTTCTGCGCGATGCCGTACTGGAACAGCACGAACATCAGGTTGCTGACCGTATTGCTGCCGGCAATGAACGCCCCGAGCGCGCCGATCGTCGGCGCGCACAATGGCCACACCTGGCCGACGTTCGTCGATACCCACTGCGCCATGATGATCGGCATGCTGTCGAGCTCGGTGCCGCTGCCTGAGTTGATATAGATCCGCACCATCGGCACCGTGAAGATCAGCACGAAACCGGCACCGAGCAGCATGCGCGACGACTCCGTAAACGCCCGGCCGAACCGTTCGGTGGGCATGCGGTGCAGCAGTACGGTGAGGCAGGCCACCGCAATCAGGATCGACGCCGGCAGGTACAGCGGCGTCGTCGCGGCGGATATGCCGGTATCGAAGATGCCGTTCCAGGCGAAGCGAACCGACCTGAGCCAATCGCCGAAGGGTAGCTCCCGCACCCGCGTCAGCACGAGCAGTGCCGCTACCAGCAGATACGGCAGCCAGGCCTTCCACAACGGCATTGCGCCGCCATTGCCGCCGGCGGCGACGTGCTCGTCGAGATCGATGCGCAGCCGCCCCGACCAGTCGTCGGGCCAGTTCGACGCCGGCGCGAAGTCCCAGGTCGTCTTCGGCACGAGAAAGCCCGCTCGGGCCGCGGTCGTGACGATCGCCATGCCGATCAACGCGCCGAGGATGGACGGGAACTCCGGCCCGAGCAGGACACCGGTCAGGTAATACGGCACCGTGAACGCGAAACCGCCGAAGATGGCAAAGGGCAGAACGGCCAGGCCTTCGCGCCAGGAACGGTTCGCGCCGAAGAAGCGCGTCATCATCGCGACCATCAGGAGCGGCATGACCGTTCCCGCAATCGCGTGCAGCGTGACCACGTTGACGGTGACGATCTGCAGGTATTCGGACTTGTCGATCCCGCCCGCGGCGAGCGCCGCGAGCACGTCGGGACTGTCGAGACCGCTCTGCACGCCGACGAGTATCGGCGTGCCGACGGCGCCGAAAGTCACCGGCGTGCTCTGCACCATCATCCCGAGCATCACCGCCGCGATCGCGGGAAAGCCGAGCGCGACGAGTAGTGGCGCCACAATCGCCGCCGGTGTGCCGAAACCCGAGGCGCCTTCGATGAAGCAGCCGAACATCCAGCCGATGATGATCACCTGGATGCGCCGATCCGGACTGATCTCCGAGAAACCATGGCGGATGGCGCTGAGCGCGCCCGAGTAGCGGAGCGTGTTCAGCAGCAGGATCGCGCCGAAGATGATCATCAGGATGTCGAAGGTGACGAACAGCCCCTGCACCGTGGCGGCGGCGACCGCGGTCGCGGGCATGCCCCAGACGGTCACGGCGATCGCCGCCGTCAGCACGAAGGTGACCGGCATCGCCGTTCGGGCCGGCAGACGAAAACCGACGATGAGTACGCCGGCAAGAACGATTGGCGCGGCCGCTAGTGCCGCGAGCAGACCCAAGGACACGGTTTCCCCCGCTGTCAGGATCAAAAGGTGTCAGACTTATTTTTTGCTAAAGGAAGAAATAGGTCTGACACCTTTTAATCATCGGAACGTTTGTAATTTTTTTTTCAGTAGAGTTCGTGCTGGGCTATTCTGTAACGGATGTAATAGCGACGCAACTGCGCGGCACAGGAGAGTTCATGGACACCAAACCATCGATCACGCGGCGCGATGCGCTGAAGTTCGCGGCGGCCGGCGGTGCAGCGGCGGTCGCACTGCCAGGTCATGCGGGCGCCGTGGAAGACGCGCTGAAGCGCATCCGCATCACCCGGCTGGAGTTCATCGAACTCGAATTTCCGGGGACGTTGCCCCTCAAGTGGAACGCAATCCGAAGCTACGGGGGCGGTCCGCCGACCGACAGCATCCTCGAGGTGCACACAGACCAGGGTATCGTCGGGCGGAGCCGGCCGAAAGCCCCGCGTGAGGTGATCGAAGGCGAAGCCTTCTCGAGACTCAAAGGTCAGAACCTGCTCGAACCGGAGCGCCTCTGGGACCGGATGTACCGCTACAACCGCAAGTCCATCGCCAAGGGCATTTACATAAAGGCGATGGGCTCACTCGACGTCGCAATCTGGGACATCATCGGGCAGGCGCTCGGCCTGCCCGTGCATCGAATCCTCGGCACGTTCCGCACGCGGATTCCGGTGTACGCGGCCGGCGGCTACTACGCGGAACGCAAAGGGATCCGCGATCTCGTCAGGGAGATGGAAGGCTACGTCGACGAGGGCTTCAAGGTCGTCAAGATGAAGGTCGCGGGCGCGCCGCTCAGCGAAGACGTCGAGCGCGTCGCGGCGGTGCGCAAGGCGCTGGGCGACGACATCGGCATCATGCTCGACGCCAATAACGGGCTCAAAGCGTACGAAGCGATCCGTCTCGGCCGCGCCCTCGAAGAGTACCGGCCGTACTGGTTCGAGGAACCGGTCATGCCCGACGATTTCGCGGGCTGTGCCGAGGTTCGGCAAGCGCTGGACATGCCGATCGTCGCCGGCGAAAACGAGTTCACGCGCTGGGGTGCCCGGGATCTGGTTCAGGCCGGCTCAGCCGACATTCTCAATCTCGACGTCGTCAAGGCCGGCGGCATCACCGAGTACCGCAAGATCGCCGCGCTTGCGTCCGCGTTTCACATCCCGGTCGCGCCGCACGGCACCGTGCACATGTCGATGCAGACGATGGCGTCGGTCGACAACGGGCTGATCATGGAGGTCTATCCGAGCGCGCGCTCGCACTTCAACCCGTCGCTGCCCGCCGTTCCGGTCGAAGACGGACACACGACGGTGTCAGAGCGGCCCGGGCTGGGCCTCGAGTTCGACGAGGACATGATCCGCCGGTACCGCGTCTGACTCGTTGCCGGGCAGTGGCTTTGTCGTGGCGTTTGCGGCCTTGCCGTCCGGATGGTGTGTAGCGGGATGGCTCCCTGCGGTCCGCTTTATTCCCGCTACACACCATCCGGACGACAAGGCCGGCTTGCTACGGTGTCTGACCTGAGTGGCAGCGGAACTTGCGTTTCCCACAATGTTTCGGGATAGCGGGCGGGCGAGGGTCCTTTGCG
Organism: Woeseiaceae bacterium; assembly: GCA_028277185.1. Classification (GTDB taxonomy): domain Bacteria; phylum Pseudomonadota; class Gammaproteobacteria; order Steroidobacterales; family Woeseiaceae; genus UBA1847. The sequence continues at coordinate 51,433 of JANQGQ010000044.1, read as the reverse complement.
GGAATTAAGCGGACCGAAGGGAGCCATCCCGCAAAGGACCCTCGCCCGCCCGCTATCCTTGCGCATACTTCCCTAGTGCCTCAGCTTGACGTCGGGGCCGCTCGTGCCGTTGAGCGGCGCGCTGACGCGGACGCCGTCGATCCACACGTCGTCGAAGTCGAGACCCTCGGCGTAGCGGATTTGCATCGGCGTTTCGGCGGACCCGATGCGGACGTTGTCGAGCGTCACGTTGCGAACGGGCGCGCGCTCGTGGCCGACGATGCTCAGGCCGACTCTCGCCGTATCGCAACTGACGTTCGCGACGCTCACGTTCTCGAAGCGCGCCGGGTAGTTGCCGCCGCGGTAGCTGTGATAATCGTTGGTGAATATCAACAGGCTGTCGGCGGCGCCGACATCGATGTTGCGGATAAAGACGCGCTCGATCTTGCCGCCGCGATCCAGATTGGCCTTGAAGTACAGGGCGTGGTGCACCTTCGCCATGCGGTAGTTCTCGACGAAGACGTCGCTGACACCGCCCGACATCTCGCTGCCGATGGCCATCGCGCCACCCGTCTCGCCGAGGTACTCGCAGTCCCGAATCACGACGTTCTGCGACGGCCGGTTTACCCGCCAGCCGTCCTGGTCGCGGCCCGATTTGATCGCGACGCCGTCGTCGCCGACGTCGAAGCGGCAGTTTTCGATCACTACGTTCGTGGAGCTGTCCACGTCGACGCCGTCGCTGTTGATGTGATGGCTGACGACGTGGATGTTGCGAACGACGGCCTGATCGCAGTACAGCAGATGGTTCACCCAGAACGGGGAGTCGACGAAGGTCGGCCCGTCGATCAGCACCCGCCGGCATTCGCGGAACTGGACGAAGTGCGGTCGCAGAAAGTGCCCCTCGCCGAAAACCCGCTGGTCGACGGGAACGCCGTCGATGCCCATCTGGCGCAGAGCGTTCTGATCGGGCTTCTGTTTCTGGCGCCAGGGCAGGAAGTTCGCTTCGCCCTGGCCGTCGATCGTTCCACTTCCCGAGATCATGACGTCTTCGAGTCCATCCGCGAACACCATGGGCGAGTAAGTCCACACCTCGGTGCCTTCCCAGCGCGTCTTGACGACCGGCAGGTAACTTGCCGCACGTCCCGAGAACCTGAGATGCGCGCCGGCCGCGATGTGCAGATCGATACGACTGCGAAGCCTGAGCGGTCCGTCGCTGAACCAGTCTCCGCGCGGGATCACGACCCGCCCGCCGCCGGCATCGGCCGTCGCGTCGATCGCGGCCTGAATCGCCGCGCGGCTGTCGCGTTCGTTGCCGGGCGCCGCATCGAATTCGAGGACATTGCGGACAACATCGGGTATTCGCGGCGCCGGGATGCCGGCGACGATCGTCTCCGCCGCGTCCCACGGGTCGCGCGCATCGGTGCCGCCCTGATCCGGCGTCGCCGGCGCGGGGCCGCCGGCCGGACGGCAGGCGCTCAACAGGCCGCCGGCCGATGCGACAATGAGGACGCTCCCGTGCTGAAGAACGTCGCGTCGGGTCACTCCGCGAAGCGGCGGACGACGCTTCACTGCTGCTCCCGGTAGCGTTCCCGCTGCTGGCGGCCGATCTCCTCATGCCGCCTCGCGTTGATCGTCGGATCGTCCGACATGAACGTCCAGAGCTGCACCGTGCCGTCCTGATGCGCGGTCGTCAGCAAGGTCCCGATCCGGTTGAAGTGCATGTACTCGAGCGCATCCGACACGGTCGCCCGCAGCGCGTAAGGGAGCGCGTCGTTGCTGATTTCCGAATCGAGCAGTTGCCCGGTGCGGTAGAAGTCGATCGTCGTGCCGTGCCCGGCGACCAGCAGATGGCGGCCGTCCTTCGTCCACTCCACCGTCTCGGTCTTCTGACCGGACTTGTTGAAGCGGCGCAGGAGATCGCCGGTCGCCGCGTCGTAGAGGTAAACGAAACCATGCGTGCCGCCGACGGCCAGCATGCCGCCGTCGGGACTGAACTTCGTGTTGATGTAGATGTGTCGCAAGTCGCCGAGCAGGGGCGCTTCGTCGATCCTGCGCTCCCAGTGCAGCGACCAGTCGGCCACGTTCCAGACGCGCGCGGATTTATCGCCGACCGTCGCCATGTACTTGCCGTCGGAGGAAAAGTCGATCTCGTTGACCGTTCCGGGATGCTCGACGGTCGCCACGACCTCCCAGGTCCGCGTATCGAATACCCTCGCCGGACCGACACCGTCGACGCGCTCCTGTCCGCTCACCATGTAGCGGCCGTCGATGGACAAGGCGAGTCCGTCGATCCCGTTCTCGTGCTCATAGTCGGCCACGACCTCGCCGCTGGCGGAATCGAATACCCGCAGCATGAAGTCCTCGCTCACCGACACGACCTGCCCGCCGTCGCCGGTAAACGCGACCCGTTCGATCTCGTCGGGCACCGTCCGCATCCACATCTGATGACCGTCGGCGACGCGAAACAGGCGCACCGTAAAGTCGAACTTGCTGCCGGTGACGATGTAGTTGCCGTCGGGAGAGAACTCCGCCGACTCGACCGACCCGGGCTCGCCGTAGATATCGGCCATCCGCGACCACACGTGATTGAGCGCAAGCTCGCCGCCGGCATAGGCAGTTGGCGTGGAAAGCGGAACGAAGAAGAATGAACTCGCAAGAACGAGCCGCAAGGACCAATGCATCAGAGTGCTCCCGTGGTTAGAACCAGCAAATGTCAGGAAACCGATTCACAATCGGTTCCCAGCCTGACCGGACCACCAGGCAGCTCGCGTCACGCGCCGTCGTAGCGCATACGGGCCGTGACGCCGGGCGCCAGAATAGACCGAAAGCTTTCGCGGCACAAAAAGCCGGCGACGATGTCCGAACGCTCGTCCCGCACCGTGCACTGAATCCGGAATCCGGCACGGGGCGACAGAGAACTCAGCCTCCATCGACGATCTCTATCCAGTGCCGCACGGGAACCCGTGCGGCGGTCGCGAGATGCAGCTGGCAGCCGATGTTGGCCGTCACGATGCGCTCCGGCGCATCGCCGGTGAGCGCTTCGAGCTTGCGGGCCTTGAGCGATTGGCTTAGCTCCGGCTGCAGCAGCGAATACGTCCCTGCCGAGCCGCAGCACAGGTGGTCTTCGCGCGTGGCCGTGAGCTGAACGCCCACCCGTTCGAGTACTTGCCGAAGTGCGGTGTGCGCGCGCAGTGCATGCGTCAGCGTACAGGGACAGTGCAAAGCGGTCGCGGCAGCGGTATCGACCTTGAGCGCCGACAGGTTTTCGTCTGCGAGCACTTCGGCGAGATCGCGCGTCTTCGCGGAAACCGTGCTTGCCGCGGCGGCGTAGTCAGGGTCGTCGCGCATCAGAAAACCATAGTCCTTGAGCATGGCGCCGCAACCGGTCGAACAGGAGATGACGGCTTCGGCCGATTCCAGTGCCGGCCTCCAGGCATCGAGATTGCGCCGGATGAAATCCCTGGCCTCGCCCGTCGCGGTCAAATGATGGCTCAGTGCGCCGCAGCAGCCCGCGCCCGGCAGCTCCAGCGCCTCGATGCCGAGCCGGTCGAGGACCCGCGCGGCCGCCGCGTTCGTCCGCGGCGTCGCCACCGACTGCACGCAGCCGCCCAGCAAAATCACCTGGCGGGGATGCCGCCGTGAGGGCCGCGCGCCCGCGGTCTGGCGCTCAGGCACGCTTTCGCGAAGGCGGCGCGGCAGCAGCCGCCGTACGACCTGACCCGCGCGGAGCAGCGGCCCGAAGCGTCGCGGCCACGGCACGAACCAGCGGAGCAGTCGCCGCAGCGCGCGCTCGACGAGCGGTCGCGGCGCCGCTTCCTCGATCATGTGCCGCCCGATGTCGGCAAGCCGGCCATACTGAACTCCGGCCGGGCAGGTGGTCTCACAGCTCCGGCAGGTCAGGCAGCGATCGAGATGGTGGCGCGTGCCCGCGCCCGCTTCGCCGCTCTCGAGGAAGTGTTTGATCAGATAGATGCGGCCGCGCGGACCGTCGCGTTCGTCGCCGAGTTCCTGATAAGTCGGGCACGTCGCGTTACAGAAACCGCAGTGGACGCAGCTCCTGAGTATGTCTTCGGCAATGCCGACTTCTTCGAGCCCGTCGAATCGCGGGTGAATCCGGGTTTGCACGACGGTTGCCTATAACCAGCCGTAGAGACGGCCCGGGTTCAGGATGCCGCGGGGGTCGAAGGAAGCCTTGAGCGCGCGGTGGATACGTTGCTGAACCGCGTCGCGGCTGTGCTGCACTTCGCCGGTCCGGTCACCGCCACGATACAGGCTCACGTGCCCACCCATTTTGCGGGCGATGTCTTCGAGCCGCGCGATCTCGTAGTCGCCGCGCAGCCAGCGCTGCGCTCCGCCCCAGTCGAACAGCCACCGGGCATCGGGCAACGCCGGCGCCGCTGCCGGCGGCACCGAGAAGCGCCAAAGCGGTTCGTCGCCGCCGAAGAACTCGTGGGTCTGCTCGCGGATCGACGTCCAGAAACGCTCGTCGTCTGCGGCTTCGCCGCCGAGTTCGCGGGCCGCGGCATCGACGGCGGCCGCGCTGCCCGCAAAGCGCGCGTACACCGTACGTCCGTCCCAGGCCAGGCCGCAAAGCGGACTGTGAACGGCCCCGAACCGGATCATCGCTGCAAGCGCCTCGTCCGGACCGAGCTTAAGTGCGCGCGTCGTCGTGTGCTCCGCCCGAGCGTGTACGCGAACCGTCACCTCGGTGACGAGTCCGAGCACACCGTAGGAGCCGGCCATTAGGCGCGACACGTCGTAGCCCGCGACGTTTTTCATGACGCGGCCACCGAAACGCAGGTGCTCGCCGTGGCCGTTGATCACGCGCACGCCGAGCACGTGATCGCGCAGCGAACCGGACCAGGGGCGGGGCGGACCCGACAGATTGGCGGCCAGCGTGCCGCCGATCGTCGCCCTCCCGCCGAACGTGGGCGGATCGGATCCGAGCGCCTGCCGGCTGCCTTCGAGTACCGCATCGATTTCGGCAAGCGTCGTACCGGCGCGCACCGTCAGGACGAGCTCCGTCGGCTCGTACTCCACGACGCCCGCGTGGTCCGCGACGCTGAGCGGCTCCCCGGTCGCTTGCCGTCCGAGAAAATGCTTGGTGCCGTTGCCTGTGACGGCAAGCGCCTGTTGCCGTTCGCCGGCGCGCCGCACCCGGTCGATCAAAAGCTCCGTTAGATCCGCTGCCCGATCAGCCATCGGCGCCGTCCCGTCCGGCGCGTGCGAGCGCCCGGTACTCCTGACAGCGGTGGAGGATCGGAATGCCCTTCCCTGGGTTCAGCGTTTCGAAGGGATCGAACGCGATCTTGATGTTGCCGAGCTGAACGAGTTCGGCCTCGTTGAACTGCAGCGGCACTTGCCTGAGCTTCTCGATGCCGACGCCGTGCTCGCCGGTAATGCAGCCGCCGTGCCTCACGCACAGCTCGAGAATGTCGCCGCCGAAGGCCTCCGCCTTCGCGAAGTCCCCGGGTTGGTTCGCGTCGAACAGGATCAGCGGATGCATATTGCCGTCGCCCGCGTGGAACACGTTCGCGACGCGGAGACCGTAACGTTCCGACATCTCGCCGATCGCCGTGAGCACGTCCGCCAGTGCCTTTCGCGGGATCGTGCCGTCCATGCAGTAGTAGTCCGGCGCAATCCGCCCGACCGCCGGAAACGCGGCTTTGCGTCCCTTCCAGAGTAGCTGCCGCTCCGCCTCGGAGCGGGAAACCCGGATCTCGCTGGCGCCGAAAGCACGGAATACTTCGACAACGCGCTCGCGCCCGGAGGCGACCTCTTCGGGAGTGCCGTCGAGCTCACACAGGAGCAGCGCCGCGGCGTCCACGGGATACCCGGCGCCGACGAAGTCTTCCGCGGCGCGGATTGCGGCGTTGTCCATCATCTCGAGCCCCGCCGGAACGATGCCCTCGGTGATCACGCCCGAGACGGCCTCGCCCGCTCCGCGCGACGTCCCGAAAGCCGCGACGACGAGCTGGGCGGCCGGCGGCACCGGTAAGAGCCGGACCGTGACCTCGACGACGACGCCGAGGAGCCCCTCGGAGCCGGTAATCAGAGCCAGCAGGTCGAGGCCGGCGGCATCGTAGCCGCCGCTGCCGACGACCAGCTCGTCGCCTTCGACCGTGAGCAGCCGGACCTCGAGCAGATTGTGGATCGTCAGCCCGTACTTGAGGCAGTGCACGCCACCGGAGTTCTCGGCAACGTTGCCGCCGATCGTGCAGGCGATCTGTGACGAGGGGTCCGGCGCGTAGTACAGCCCGTAAGCTTGAGCCGCCTCGCTGATGGCGAGATTCGTGACGCCGGGCTCGACGCGCGCCGAGCGTGCGGCGGGATCGATGTCGAGGATGCGGTCGAGCCGCGACAGCGACAGCACAATGCCGTCCTTGTGCGGCGTCGCTCCGGCCGAAAGTCCCGTGCCCCCGCCGCGCGCGACGACGGGAATCCGCCGGGCGTGACAGTAGCGCAGCACCTCGCTGGCTTCGTCGACGGAGCCGGGGAGCACGACCAGTTGCGGCATTTCCCGGTACATCGGCAAGCCGTCGCATTCGTACGGCCGCATCGTTTCGGCATCGGCGACGATGAAGCGGCTGTCGACGATCGCGCGAAGGCCGGCGGCGACCTCGCGCCAGTCGTGGCGCAATCCAGCGGCGGTTCCGCCGGCTTCGGCTTGAACTTCGTGTTGCATCGTGGACCGCCGGAAAATTCGTAATATTTATTACAATACTGCTAGGATATCGTCATACCGTAATTTCTACAAAAACGGTCCGCCAGACAAGTCTCATCTCCCGGGGGGGGAGTGCCGAAGCGGCACATGCGCGCCGGGGTCCGGCGCGAATCGAGGAGGAAAAGCAATGGTCTCTCTTACGATAAACGGCGTGCGCCGCGAGTTCGACGGCGATCCCGACATGCCGATCCTGTGGTACGTGCGCGACGAGCTCGGGCTGTCGGGGACGAAGTTCGGCTGCGGGCGGGCGCTCTGCGGCGCCTGCACCGTACACCTCAATGGCAACGCCGTGCGCGCTTGCGTAACGCCGATGTCGGCGGCAAGCGGCGGCGAGCTTACGACCATCGAAGGTCTCGACCCCGACGGCGAGCACCCCGTGCAGCGCGCCTGGCGCAAGCACAACGTACCGCAGTGCGGCTACTGTCAGTCGGGCCAGATCATGCAGGCCGCCGCGCTTCTGGCGGCGACGCCCGAGCCCAGCGAAACGGAGATCGTGAACGCCATGCGCGGCAACATCTGCCGCTGCGGCACGTATCAGCGAATCCTTGCCGCGGTCAGAACGGCCGCCTCGGAGGTGTGAGATGGCTGCAATCCGCAACATGAGCCGGCGAGAGTTTCTCGCGTCGTCGGGTGCAACAACAACGGCGTTGATCCTCGGTGCCCAGCTGGCGCCAAACCCGGTGCTGGCAGCGCTCCGTGGCGACACCACCGCCGTGCTCAACCACTTCGTGAAGATCGACCCGGATGGCTCAGTCACGCTGACTTGCAGCCGTTCCGAAATGGGTCAGGGCGTCCGCACGGGCATGCCGATGATCCTCGCCGACGAACTGGAGGCGGACTGGCACCGCATCCGGGTCTGGCAGGCGCCGGGCGATCCGGAGAAATACGACCCGGCCGGCAAGGACGCTCAGAACACCGACGGCTCGCGGAGCACGCGGCACTCGTTTCAGGTAATGCGCGAGCTCGGCGCCGCGGCGCGCGACGTACTCGAACGGGCCGCTGCGGAGACCTGGGGCATCGACCGGTCCGACGTGTACGCGAAGAAGCATCGCCTGTACCGCCGCGACACCGGCGATTCGCTCGACTTCGGCGACGTCGTCGGGATAGCTGCCGACATGGACGTAGCCACCGGCCCGGACGCCGTGAAGCTCAAGGAGCCGTCCGAGTGGCGCTACATCGGCAAGGACATGCCCGTCATCGACAACCTGGACATGAGCACGGGCCGCGCCGTTTACGGCGCCGACGTCGAGCTGCCGAACCTGAAGATCGCCGTGGTCGCGAGAGCGCCCGTGTATCGCGGCCGTGTACGGCGCTTCGACGCGGACGCTGCGCTGAAGGTAAGCGGCGTCGAGAAGGTTGTCGAAATCCCGGCCCTGCCTGCCGATACCCCGGCGCAGTTTCGGGCGCTGGGCGGCGTCGCCGTGATCGGTACGAATACCTGGTCGGTCAGCCGTGGCCGCGACCTCCTCGACATCGAATGGGACGACGGGCCGTTCGTCGGGCACGAATCCGGCGCCTACGATCGGACGCTCGTCGAGGCAGCCAGAAAAGGCGGCAAAGTCATGCGCGACCGCGGCAGCGTCGATGACGCATTCGAGGCGGCCGACAACGTCGTGGAAGCCGAGTACTTCGTACCCTACTTCACGCACACGCCGATGGAGCCGCCCGTCGCCACCGTCGACGCCACGTCGACGCCCGTCCGGATCTGGGCGCCTACCCAGGCACCGAACGAGACCCGCCAGTACGTCGCCGAGGCGCTCGGTATCGACATCGCCGACGTCGAGTGCAACATCACGCTACTGGGCGGCGGCTTCGGCCGGAAGTCGAAACCGGACTTCGCCTGCGAAGCGGCGCTGCTGTCGCGCGCGATCGGCGCACCGGTCCGGGTACAGTGGACGCGGGAGGACGAGATCCGGAACGGCTACTACCACGCGGCAAGCGCCCAGTGCGTCAAGGCGGCACTGGACGCGGACGGCAAGGTCACGGCGTGGCATCACTGCATGGCTTCGCCCACGCTGTTCGCCTTGTGGAACCCGACTCAGCGCGACAGCTCGAATCTCGAGGTCGGCATGGGCCTCGTGGATCTGCCCTACACGCGCATACCGAACATCCGGATCGAAACGGGACAGGCGGACACGATGATCCGCGTCGGCTGGTATCGCTCCGTCAACAACATCCAGCATGCCTTCGCGATCAACAGCTTCGTCAACGAACTGGCGGTTGCCGCCGGGCGCGATCCGCTCGAGTTCATGCTCGAGCTGATCGGCGACGACGACGAGCTGGACCTCGCCCAGGACGGCGTCGAGGAGTTCTGGAACTACGGCGATACGGTCGACGAATGGCCGGTCATGCCCAACCGCCTGGCCAATGCGCTCAGAATCGTCGCGGACCGGTCGGGCTACGGCGAGTCCCTGCCCAAGGGACAGGGCCTCGGGCTTGCCTGTCATCGGTCGTTTCACAGCTACGTCGCGACGGCGGTCCGGGTCGAAGTCGGCAGCGACGGGTCGTTTACGGTTCCGCGGGTCGACGTTGCTATCGACTGCGGGCGCTACGTCAATCCCGAGGGAATCCGCAAACAGATCGAGGGAGCTTCCGTGTACGGCAACAGCGTGGCGCGCAACGGCAAGATCACCACGCGCCGCGGCGCGGTCGAGCAGAGCAATTTCCACGACTACACGGTATCGCGCATGAACGACTCGCCGCTCGACGTCCGGGTACACATCGTCGAGGACTTCACGCACTTGCGGCCGTGCGGCGTCGGCGAGCCGGGCGTGCCGCCCTACGCCCCGGCGCTCGCCAATGCGCTGTATGCCGCGACCGGGCGGCGCTTGCGTTCGCTACCGATCACGGCGGATCAGCTTCGAAGCTGATCGCCGTACTATCGAGCCGACCTGAGCCCGTCACCTACCGGACCCCGGTGACACCTCAGCCTCTGGCTGTGGCTCGGGTTGGCTCGGCCCATCACCAGCGGTGGCACAATCACCGTCGCGAGGAGCGCAGACAACACAGTGAACAGACCGCAACAGAAAAGCCAAACGCTCACCGTTCACCCCACGTTTCAGGCTTTCATCGAGCAGGAGCTGCTCCCGGCCATCGATATGGCGCCCGCGCGTTTCTGGGCGGGCGTTCAGCACATCGTCGAAACCCTGTCGCCGCTCAATCAGGCTCTTCTCGATCAGCGGCAGCGCCTGCAGTCGCGGATCGACGAATACTGCGAGACAAATCCGGGCAAGCCCGATCCCGATGTGTACCGGCAGTTTCTCGAGGATATCGGCTACCTCAAGGCGCCCGGACCCGATTTTCGGATTACGACCGCGAACGTCGATCCGGAAATCGCCACGCTTGCCGGTCCGCAGCTGGTCGTCCCGGTCAACAACGCGCGCTTCGCCCTCAACGCCGCCAATGCGCGCTGGGGCAGTCTCTACGATGCGCTGTACGGCACCGACGTCATCGACGAGGCCGGCGGCAAGGAGCGCGACGGCGACTACAACCCGGTGCGCGGCGCCGCCGTGATCGGGTATGCCGCCGATTTCCTGGACCGCGCGGTCCCGCTGGCCGGCGCGTCGCACAGCGAGGTCCTTCGTTACGAGCTCAACCTCGACGGCGACACGGCCGAACCCGGCATCGTGCTCGACGGCGATCGTCGCACCGGCCTCGCCGATCCGCGGCAGTTCGTCGCCTACGCACGCGGCGGTTCTTCTACGGCGCTGTTGTTCAGGAAGCACGGACTGCACGTCGAACTTCGCATCGACCCCGATAGCCCGATCGGCCGCGACGCGCGGGCGAACCTCGCCGATGTCGTGCTGGAGTCCGCGGTGACGACCATTCAGGACTGCGAGGACTCGGTCGCCGCCGTCGATGCCGAAGACAAGACCGAGGTCTATCGAAACTGGTTCGGACTCATGCAGGGCACGCTCGAAGCCTCCTTTGCCAAAGGCGGCACGACGCTCACGCGGACGCTGCACGAAGACCGCCGATATACGGCGCCCGACGGCACGCCGCTCGTACTACCGGGACGCAGCCTGATGCTCGTACGTAACGTCGGGCATCTGATGCGGACCGACGCCCTGCTCGACGCGAACGACGACGAGGTCTTCGAAGGCATTCTGGACGCGATCGTCACCGTCGGCTGCGCCCTGAACGATATCCGCGGGCGCACCCGCTTGAGAAACAGTCGCGAGGGATCGGTCTATATCGTCAAGCCCAAGATGCACGGACCCGTCGAAGCGGCCTTTTGCAACACGCTCATGGCGGCGGTCGAGGACCTCTACGGCCTCGACAGCAACACGATCAAGGTCGGCGTCATGGACGAGGAGCGCCGCACGACGGTCAATCTCGCGGAGTGCATACGCGAGGTCAGGGACCGCCTGGTGTTCATCAATACGGGCTTTCTCGATCGCACCGGCGACGAAATCCACACGAGTATGCGGGCCGGACCCGTGCTGCCCAAGGAGACGATCAAGCAGCAGGCATGGATTCGGGCCTACGAGGACTGGAACGTCGACATCGGCATCCGTTGCGGCCTGCCCGGCAAGGCTCAGATCGGGAAGGGTATGTTCCCCAAGACCGATGCAATGCGGGAGATGGTCGACGGGAAGCAGGCTCACCCGGAGTCGGGGGCAAGCTGCGCGTGGGTACCGTCACCCACGGCGGCAACGCTGCACGCCATGCACTACCACTACGTCGACGTCGCGGCCCGACAGCGCCGCCTGGCTGCCAGGGCGCTTGCAAGTCTCGACGACATCCTGACGCCGCCGCTCGGCGACCCGGGCAAGCTCACGGCCGATGCGATTCAGGCGGAACTCGACAACAACGTCCAGGGCATTCTCGGCTACGTCGTTCGCTGGATCGACCAGGGAATCGGCTGCTCCAAAGTACCCGATATCGACGACGTCAATCTCATGGAGGACCGCGCGACGCTGAGGATCTCGAGTCAGCACATCGCAAACTGGTTGCTGCACGGCGTCTGCAGCGAGGCTCAGGTTCGACAGACGCTGCTGCGCATGGCGGTGATCGTGGACGAACAAAACGCCGGCGATCCCGCCTATCGACGCATGGCCGACGATCCCGAGGCGAGTCTCGCGTTCGAGGCCGCCAGCGCACTGATTTTGAGGGGGGCCTCACAACCGAACGGGTACACCGAGCCGCTGCTGCACGAGTATCGACGCCGCCGCAAACGGCAGCTCAAGGATAGCTGACGCGCCAATGGACGACACGTCGCAACGCCGGGTTCTGGAAGACGCCTTCGCGGCCGCCGTGGTCCGCTGCCAGGCGGACGAGTCGATGCGCGGCCTGCTTCCCGATCCGCCGGCCGACGGCCGCCTGCTGATACTCGGCGCCGGCAAAGCGACGGCGCGCATGGCGGAAATCGCCGAGACGCACTACCGGGAACGGTTCCCGGAAGCCGCGGTCGCGGGACTCATTGCCGTGCCTGACGGCGAGCCCGCGGCGCTCGAGTTCGTCGAGCTGCGCCGGGCGGCCCATCCGTTACCCGACGAGCGCAGCGTCGATGCGGCACACCGGATGCTCGCGCTTGCCGCGGGAGCTACGGCCGGCGACCGTGTCGTCGTGCTCCTGTCGGGCGGCGCGTCGGCTTTGCTTGCCGCACCGGTCGACGGCATTACGCTGGACGACAAGCGCCGCGTGACTGAAGCGCTGTTCGCCGCGGGCGCGCCGATCGACGACCTGAACGCGGTCAGAAAGTTTCTGTCCGCCATCAAGGGCGGCCGTCTGGCCAAAGCCTGCTGGCCCGCACCCGTCACGACGCTTGCCATATCCGACGTTGTCGGTGACGATCCCGCCGTCATCGGCTCGGCACCGACAGTGCCGTCCCGCATACTGCCCGAGGACGTCCGGAGCGTGCTGGCGCGCTATGGCATCGACCCGCCGGAAGCGGTCCGCCGGCGGCTGGCCGCCGCACCGGCGCCGCTGGACGGTCCATGGGAGAACCTCGACTATCGCATCGTCGCCCGCCCCATCGACGCACTGCAGGCCGCGGCGACGCTTGCGCAAAATCGCGGCTACCGGATCGAGATTCTCGGCGACGACATTCAGGGAGAAGCCGGCATCGAAGCCGCCCGCATGGCACAGCTGTGCGCCGGCAACGGCGACCGTAAGCTGGCGCTTCTGTCAGGCGGCGAGGTGACGGTTACGTTCCAACGCGGAGGACAGAGCGGCTACGGCGGGCCGAATCGTGAGTTTGCGCTGGCTCTGGCAATCGGTCTCGCGCCGGTGGAGCGCGTCGCAGCGCTCGTCGCCGACACCGACGGCATCGACGGGCAGTCGGGCACGCATGGCCCCGTCGCCGGTGCGATCGTCGACGGCGGCACCGTCGCCCGCGCCGCGGAACGCGGCCTCGACGCGCAGAACTACCTGTCGGCGCACGACTCGGGAAGCTTCTTCGAAACCATCGGTGACGAGGTCGTTACCGGTCCCACGCGGACCAACGTCAACGACTTTCGGATGATCCTGATCAATTGAGTGCTAAGCTGACCGTTCGTCTTCCAGACTCCGAAGCGGAGGCCGCCTATGAGTATCGGCAAGAAGACCCTGCATCTCGCTCTCCTCGGCAGCCTGTTCACGGCAGGCTGCGCCAATCAGACCACGCCGTCTCCGGAAACGATTGCGCTGCGCGAGATGTGCGACGAGTTGGAACGCAAGCTGTTTCGGGACCCCGCGGTGCGATCGTTCCTGATCTATCCGCGCTGCGAACCGGGCCGCGTGACGTTGAACGGCTCGGTGCGGGATTACGAAGGCTGGGAAGAGGCCGAACGAATCGCCGCAAGCATGCCCGGCGTGCGCCAGGTTCAGAACAACCTGCGCATCCTCCAGGAGGACAGCATGTACCCGGACGTGGACTAAGGGCAGCCGAACGCTCAGTCAGCCGCCAGCCACGCGTCGATGCCTGCCTGGGCGCAGGCCATGTCCTGTTCCGGTGTTCCGGAACTGATTCCGATCCCGCCGACGACGGCGCCGTCACGAACGACCGGCAGCCCGCCGCCGACCGAGCTGAGCCGCCCCCCGACTTCGGTATGGATGCCGAAGGCAAGCTGCCCGGGTACGTTGACGGCGTTGTATTCGTGCGTGGCCTTGCGCGCCGCCGCCGCCGTAAACGCCTTGTCCTGTGCAATCGTAACGCTCGTGACCTTGCCGCCGTCCATGCGCTCGAAGGCGATCAGGTGACCGGACTCGTCGACGACTGCGATGCACATGGGTACGCCGATCGCGGCGGCCTTCGCGGCGGCGCCGGCGATGAGCTGCCGTGCATCCGCGGCGTCGAGACGTTGAATCGTGAGCATGTCAGGACCTGTCGATGAGCGCTTTCGTTATTGAGGCTGGATGTAGACGCTGCGGAATTTCAGGACGCCTTTGCCCGCATACTGCAGCGCGATGTTGCCGCTTGTCGACCTGTCGTTCGTCAGCACGGCCGTCACCTCGTCGTCGAAGCGCGCCTCGATTCGGTTCCCGGTCGCGCGGATCTCGACCTGCACCCAGCGCTCGAGACCGTCGATCTTCGCGGCCGGTTCGAGGAGCGTAACGATGCTTCCGGTACGCGAGGCCTGATTCGGATGATTGTCCCAGATGTTGATTTCGTAGCAGGTATCCGGGTTGATTTCGCTATCGCTGGCACAGCGGACGTAGATCCCGCTGTTCGTGTCGTCCTCGATCCAGTACTCGAGAATCATGACGAAGTCGTCGTAAACCGCCGGCGAGACGAGAAACCCGGCCGCCTCTTCCGGTCCCGCCGCGACGCCGTCGTCCGTGACGGTCCAGACGTCCTCGCCGACGCGCTCCCAGCGCGACAGATCCGGCTTGGGGGCACTCGCGAGCGCACCCGATGCAACAAGGACCGAGACTGATGCCACAACGCCGTTTCTCACGATTGCCTTCCCCATTCTGCCTGACGCTGTTCGTCGCGCCTTTTGCGATTTCCGTGGCGTACGCCGACGTTGCCGGCAAGCCCCGCGATATGTTCGATCATCTCATCGACGCCAACAAGGCACAAATCGTCATGCTCGTCGAACGGCGGCTCGTGGACGGCGCGCTAGCAGAGCGCATCGCGACGTCGCTCCTGGACCACGCCCGCGCGGAGACGGTATCCGGCGCCGAACGGAATCCCGACTATCTCGCGCTGGAAACCGCGCTGGTCCGGCGAATCGGCGCGGAGGCGTCGAACCTGCATCTCGGCCGCAGCCGCAACGACCTCGGTGCGGCGATGAACCGGATGGCGCTGCGCGACGACGTCCTGCGGGTCGCCGCGGCGCTGAACGGCGCGCGCGCTGCCGTGCACGACATCGCCAGCCGGCACGTCGATACCGTGATGCCAGGCTTCACGCACGCCGTGCAGGCGCAGCCGACCACGCTTGCACACTTCCTGCTGGCGTTCGACAGCGCGCTGGCACGGGACGCGGAGCGCCTGCAGCAGACCTACGCGCGGCTCAATCGCAGTCCGCTCGGTGCCGCCGCGATCACGACCTCCGGGTTCGCACTGGACCGGCAGCGGCTGGCTCATCTTCTGGGTTTCGAAGGCCTCGTCGACAACTCCTACGACGCGATCGTCGTGTCGACCGCCGACAGTAAGACCGAGATCGCGGCGGCGCTGTCGCTGTCGGCGATCGGCGTCGGGCGGCTTGCACAGGACCTGCTCTTTCAGTACGACGACCCGGCGCCGGCGATCGTCGTCGCCGAATCCGTCGCGGGACGCAGCAGCATCATGCCGCAGAAGCGCAATCCGAGCATCGTGGAGATGCTCAGGGTGCTGGCCAGCGAAGTCGTCGGCGACGCGCACAAGGCCACGATCTACGTGCACAACACGCCGCTGCACGAGGTCAGGGACTCGCGAAAGTATCTGTTCAACGTCGTGCACGACCTGGCGCTGGATGCGAACGCGATGTATGAGCAGCTTGCGCTCGTGCTTCGTTCGCTCGAGTTCAGGGTCGATGCGTTGCGCGAGCGCGTCGACGCCGACTACTCGACGATGACCGAGCTCGCCGATGCGCTGTATCGCGAAGCGGGGGTACCGTTTCGCGACGGCTACCGGTTCGCGTCCGCACTAACGAGCTTCGGGCGGGAGCGAGGCCTGCGCCCTGTCGAGATCGGCAGGCAGCAGGCGGCCTCGGTTTACGCCGCCACACTCGGAGGCGCGGAACTGCCGCTCGATGCGGCTCAATTCGCGGCGGCACTCGACGCCGGCGCTATCGTCTCGGACCGCAAAGGTATCGGCGGCCCGCAACCCGCTGAAGTCCGGCGCATGCTGGGCGAGGCGGTTGAAGCCAACGCCCGGTTTCGAACGTGGATAGACGAAGAGAACGCATTCATCGAGGACCGTCGGGCGAAACTCGACGAACTATTCGGGAGGCTCGTGACGAGGTGATGGCCGGTCGACCGGGCACCGCCGGGGAGGAAACGCTTATGAAATCGAATGTAACGAGACGCGACTTCGTCGCGGGAACGGCAGCAGGCCTTTTGCTGGCCGGCCACCCGGGCCTCGCCGCCGAGGGAGGCCGGCTACGGGTGGCTATCGTCGGCACGGGCATTCGCGGCGTATCGTTCTGGGGGGAGTTTCTGAACCGAGAGTACGCCGACGTCGTCGAGTTCGTCGCGCTGTGCGATACGAATCCCGGCCGCCTCGCCTACTCCAGACGCAGCATCGGCGTGAACTGCCCGACGTTCACCGACGTCGACGAGATGCTCGATACCGTCGGCATCGATACGCTCGTCGTCACGACGACCGACTCGACGCACCACACGTTGATCGTCAAAGGTCTCGAACGCCATCTCGACGTGATTACCGAGAAACCGATGACCACCGATGAGCGGCAGTGTCAGGCGGTTCTCGACGCAGCGCGGGAATCGCGTGGGCGACTGCTCGTCGGGCTCAACTATCGTTACGGCAAGATCTTCGCCCGGCTCAAGGAACGGCTCGCCGCGCGTGAAATCGGCAAGCTCACGTCGATCGACTTCAACTGGTACCTGAACGTGCATCACGGCGCTTCGTACTTCCGCCGGTGGCATGGGATTCGCGAGTACGGCGGAACGCTGCTCGTGCACAAGTCGGCGCATCATTTCGATCTCCTGAACTGGTGGATTGGTGCCGACCCCGTCGAAGTACATGCCTACGGTTCCCTCGAACACTACGGCGCCAACAACGCGTTTCGCGGCAAGCGCTGCATGGACTGCGAGCACGCGGCCGACTGCGCCTACTTCTGGGACCTGCGGGGCAATCAGCGCATGATGGATCTCTACCATTCGCACGAAGCGCACGACGGCTACATCCGCGACGCCTGTCTGTGGCGAGAAGCCATCGACGTCTACGACAAGATGGCCGTGCAGATCCGCTACGCGAACGGCGTGCAGGTGAGCTATTCACTGACTACGTATTCGCCCTACGAAGGCTTTCGACTGGGCTTCAACGGCACGGACGGCCGCATGGAAACCTGGGAAGGCGTGCCGTCGCTGATGGCCGTGCAGCACGACCAGGCGACGCTCCACGACAAAGAAATGGATCAGCATGGCAATCGTCATGCCGAGCTCGAGTATCACGAGATCGTGACGCAGCGAAACTTCGCGCCGTTCGAGCGCGAACGCCTGCCGTACGTGCGCGCGGGACACTGGGGCGGCGACCGCCTGATGGCCGACTACCTGTTCCGCGGCCGGAGCGACAGGCCGGACCTCGATCAGCAGGCGGGCCTGCGCGACGGAGCGCTGTCCGTACTCGTCGGCATTGCAGCACGCCGCAGTATCGACGAGGGCCGGCCGGTGCGGATTGCGGACCTCACAAACCTGGAACTGACCTGATGCATATACTCACTCGCCTGACCCCGCTCCTGTGTGCATTTGCCCTGGCGGCCTGCGGCCAGCCGGCGAACGACTCGCCGGAACCCGCGGAGCAGCCGGCCGCCGCCCCGCCCGACATCGTGCTGATACTCGTGGACGACCTCGGCTGGTCCGACCTGGGTGCATTCGGCGGCGAGATCGCGACGCCGCAGCTCGACGAACTGGCCGAACAGGGGCTCAGGTTCACGCAGTTCCACACGACGGCTAAGTGCTTTCCGTCCCGCGGAGCGCTGTTGACCGGTCTCTATCCCGAGCAGGTCGGCATGGACGAGTCCCCGTTCTCGCGCATCGACACCGGCGTGACGATCGCCGAAGCGCTCGGACCCGCCGGCTACCGAACGTACATGGTGGGCAAGCATCATGCGCTGGACAATCCGGTAGACCGGGGTTTCGACCGCTATGTCGGACTGCGCGACGGAGCGTCCAATCACTTCAACCCGGGTCTTACCGCCCGACCGGGCGAGCCGCCGCCCGCGCGCAAGCGCGGTCGGGCCAGAGACGGCCGCTGGTTCTGTTTCGACCGCGACTGCGTCCAGGGCTATACGCCCGACGACCCCGACTACTACAGCACCGACTTCTACACCGATCGCGCGATCGAATTCGTCGAGGACGCGGCGGACTCGAACGAACCGTTCTTTCTCTACCTCGCCTATCAGGCACCGCACGACCCGCTGCACGCGTGGCCGGAAGACATCGGGAAGTACGCCCAGACGTATACCGGGGGCTTCGAGCCCATCGCGGCGGCGCGCTATGCGCGGATGCGCGAGCTGGGCGTCATCGACGACCGCTACCCGCGATCGGCGCCGACGTTCCGGGACTGGTCCGCGCTGACCCCGGAACAGCAGCGCGAAGCAAGCCTCACGATGGCCGTCTACGCTGCGATGACCGATCGCCTCGACCAGAACCTGAGCCACCTGGTCGCCGCGCTGAAGCGCCTGGATCGATACGAGAACACGCTGATCCTGTTCACGTCGGACAACGGTGCATCGGCCGAACTCGTGCGCGAAGACGGCAGCGACGAAGACATCGGCGCGGAGCACCCGATCGGCACGGTGGGTCGCTGGGCGAGCCTCGGTGCCGACTGGGCGAACGTATCGAACACGCCGTTCCGCTACTACAAGAATCACTCGCATGAAGGCGGATCGACTTCGCCGCTGATCGTTCACTGGCCGGCCGCCGTACGCGCACCGGGGCGAATCGTCGACGCCAACTCGCACCTGATCGACGTCTTCCCCACGCTGCTCGCGGTGAGCGGCGCCGCCTATCCCGTCGAGCAGCCGGACGGCGCCGCGCCGCCGCCGCTCGAAGGCGCGGACCTCAGCCCCTACTTCGGGTCGGGTGCGCTCATCGAGCGCGGCAGACCCGTGTTTCAGCGCTGGCAGCGCGGCCGTTCGGTGCGGACGGAGCGCTGGAAGCTCCTGTCCTGGGCGGCCCCCGGCCAGCGTCCCGAGGACGGTGCATGGGAGCTCTACGACATGGCAAGCGACCGGACGGAAACGGTCGACGTCGCCGGCGAAAACCCCGAGGTCGTCGCCGAGCTCGCGGCGGCTTACGAGGCATGGATTGACCGCGTGAAGCCGGCTACGTCCGCCACCGACGAACCATGACCGGATTCATTGCGCGTACCGTGCCGATCACGCTGATGCTCAGCGTGCTTGCGCTCGGCGGCGACGCGCTCGCCGACGGCCGGCCCAACATCCTCGTATTCGTCGCGGACGACGCGGGCTGGAACGATTTTGGCGCATACGGCCATCCGACGATCGACACGCCGACGATCGATGCGCTGGCGCGAAACGGCTGGACGGCGGACAGCGCTTTCCTCACGACGCCGCAGTGCAGCCCATCGCGAATCAGCATGCTGTCCGGTCTTTACGCGCATCAGACCGGCGCCGAAGATCTGCATGTCCCACTGCCGCCGGGCCAGCGCCTCGTCCCGGACTATCTGCGCGAAGCCGGATACTTCACGGGCCTCATGCTGAAGTCGCACCTGGGGCCCGAGGGCGACCGTCAGTTCGACTGGCGCCGCGACGAAGCCGACTTCGGCGGGTTTCTCGACGCCGCGGCGGACCAGCCGTTTTTTCTCTGGGTCGGCTTTCGCGATCCGCACCGCGCCTACGGCGACGCACCGAAACATCACTCGGCCGCCGACGTCCGGCTGCCGCCGACCGTCGTCGACACGCCGGAGACCAGAGCAGACTACGTGGCCTACTACGACGAGATCCACCGCATGGACGGCTCGATCGCGGCATTCATCCGTGAACTCGAGGAACGCGACCTGTACGACGACACGATTCTGCTGTTCCTGAGCGACAACGGCTCGCCGATGCCGCGGGCGAAGGGGACGCTCTACGATGCCGGCATCCGGACGCCGCTCATCGTCGCCGGCAGCGGCATACCGGCCGGCGTGCGCTACGGCGGCCTCATAAGCGTCATCGATCTGGCGCCGACGATTCTCGACTGGGGTGGCGCGGATGTCCCCGACTCGATGGTCGGCGCTTCGCTGGCAAGGGGCATCGCGGACGGCACGCTGCCCGGCCGCGACTACGTGTTCAGCGAGCGCAACTGGCACAACGCCGACGAGCACATGCGCAGCATCCGCGGCCCGCGCTACAAGCTGATCTGGAACAACTACGTACACCTGCCGCACGGCACGGCCGCCGACATCACCTCGAGTCCGACCTGGCAGGCGCTGCGACTGGCACGGGAACGCGACGAACTGAGCGAGGCACAAGCGCTGCTGTTCGCGGCGCCGCGGCCGCGCGTCGAACTCTACGATCTGTCCAACGATCCGGACGAGCTCGACAACCTCGCCGGCGAACCGGAACACCGCGGCCGCGTGCAGGCGCTGATGGCCAGGCTCGAACAGTGGATGGCCGCGACGGGCGACGTGCCGCCCGAGCGGCGGCGGCGCGACGACAACGTGGATCGGCTGACCGGGGTCAAGTTCACGTCCCGCAACCCGCCGCTGATCGACGGGCAGCCGACGCCGTAACCGCACGCCCGAGCGCTAGTCAATGCCGGCGACAATCGACTCCGCATACAGCAGGTCGCCGCTCAACGCATTGTAAAACTGCACCACGACCTGCGGGTGCTCGTAGGCGATCCAGTAGTCTTCGGTACCGGACTTCGGGTTGTTGTGCACGTTGTTGACGTTCACGACGACGTACACCGGCGTCCGCAGGTTCACGCGCGGCGAACCCGGCAAAGAAAACGTAGACCAGCGTATCGTCACGTCGCGGTTGCCCGAACGATACAGGCCGTTCGACGGACGGTCGCCTTCCTGACCCAACCGATGCTGATTGTCGGAATTGATCGGACTCGCCGTGAACTCCCAGACGTTGTCCGTGATCTGCGCCGAGAACGCGTTGTGCAGATCGGCGTTGATCATCAGGACCGGCTGCTCCATGCCGTCCCAGAGTTCGAGCAGTTCCTCGCGCTCCTGCATGTAGCCGGTCCAGGCTTCGTCGGGGCCGATGTAGCGCTCGAGTTCGTCGCTGTAGTGCAGGTGCGGGATGCTCAGATTGACCGATGACAGCAGCACGAAGATATCGGCGTCGCTTGCCCGCATCGAGTCCATGAGCCAGGTCTTTTGCCGCTTGCCGAGCATCGTCACATCGGCCGACATGTCGAAGGTCTCGCCCGGCGCGTCGCGGTTGCCGCGCGTATCGAGCAGGTAGAACTCGACGTTGCCGACCCGGAAACTGGCCCAGTTCTCGCGGCCGATGGAATACGCGGACGCCCTACTCGCCGCCGGCGTCGGGTGACTGAGCCTGAGCGTGTGCCGGTCGACGACTTCCTCGATACCGTAGACGCCGGCGTTCGGATCGGCGGGCCCGAGATTCGTGTCGGCAGCGGAGACGTCGCCATCCGACGGCCGGCCCCAGTGGATGTGCAGGATGCCCTGGCGCTCGATGTCGAGATCGCGAAAGTCCGCCTGCGGGTCGCGGAGCAGGAAGCCGCCGGCCTCGACCGAAGCCTTGCCGAAACGCGTGGCCAGACGATCCTCGACGGGGTTTGCCCAGGCCAGATAGTCGTCCCAGGCTTCCAGTCCGATGTCGCGGTACACCGCGTTGCGCAGCCGTTTGGGCATAGGGTCGGCGAAGCCCGGCGTGCCGGCGCCGTAGACGTTGTTGATGATCTCGTGATCGTCGAACGCGTAGTACGTCGGCACGAGACGATGCCACTCGGCGAGGTAGTTGCTGCGTTCGAGATAGATCTTGTAGTTCTCCCAGGCGCCGACGAGGGCCGGCGCGGCGGCGACGCGTGCAGGCAGCGCGTCCTTGCGAACGTCCATCCCCATGCGCCACAGCCATTCCTCGACCTGGGTCGTCCTGCCTTCCTCGTAGACGAAGTCGCCCGCGTGCAGCGCGAACAGCACCTTGTCCGCATGGTTCTCGACCATGGTCCGCTGCGGCGTTATTCCGGCGGAACCGCGACGGTTCATCCGCGCGCAGCCCGATGCCGCGAACGCAAAGTTGAAGAGCCCCTCCGGATTGTGGTCCCGGTTGCGGTACTGCCGCATGGAGGGCAGCGTGCGAAACGATCCCGACAGCTCGGGCTGATGCCAGGCGTCCTCGAAACCGACCGCGTAGTAGTAGCGCGTGTCAGGCTCGAGCCCCTCGAGCATCACCCATGCCGCGTTGTCGTCCTCGAGCCGGGTCTGAACGCTGCCCGAACGCGCGGTCAGCCGCTCGGGATCCGTGCCGTAGAACACGAAGAACTCGCCGGGCTTGTTGGTGCGCGCCCAAACGCCGATCCCGGTCTCGCCGGGCCGCCCGAGGATCGGTCCATGAGTGATTTCCCGCCCGCGTGCAGTCTTCGGCGTGCCTACGAGCCGGGTCAGTACCGGGCCCTCGTCCGGCTGCGCCAGCGGCGCCGTGTCCGCGGCCGGCAGCGCCGGAACGAAGGCAACGGTGGATACGAAAAATGCTATCGATAGTCTCGATGCGAGATGCATGTCGGGCCCCCCGGTGACGCGGCACTGTTCTGACAAATTTGGAACACCATGCCGCTTTGTGCTTAGATTTGTTTTGATTATTACAGAACGGGCCGCGGAAGCAATCGACGCCTGCGGGCGGCGGTGTGCGGCCACGGCTGCCGCCATCGGGGGGATACCATGCGCACGTCGTTGTTTTCAGGCCTTTTTACGGCTGCGGTACTGGCCGCCGCAAGCCCGTCCGCGGCGGAGACCGTCCCACCCGTCGAATTCAACCCGAACGCGACCCCGTTCCTGCAACTGCTCTGGGCGCGCCTCGGCGACATTCACGGCGAAGTCGGCGCCGTCGAGTCGGCCGAGTTCAGCAGTGACGGTCATTACATCGTGTCGGGCGGCAAGTACGACAACTCTCTCGTCGTCTGGCGCACGCTCGACGGCACCGTGGTCTGGCGGCGCGAGCTCGACGACGAGATCGAACGCGCGGGCTTCTCGCCCGACGGCGAATTCGTCGTCTCCGCCGGCGAAGACGAGAGCCTCAGACTTTGGCGCACCGCCGACGGCGAGCCGGTCGCTTCGATACCGCTGGATGCGGCCGTCGACGGAATGGCGTTCAGCCCCGATGGCGCGACCCTCGTCACCGGCAAGGAAGGCGGCCGCGTGCAGGCCTGGTCCTTTCCCGACATGCGCCTCGAGCGCTCGATACAGCTCGACGGCACGATCAATTCGGTCGCGTTCACGCGCGACGGCAGTCTGATTGCCCTTGCCGGCCATCCGCATCACGTCTGGGTGTTGAACGCAGGCGATCTGTCGGTCGTCCGGCGCCTCGAAGGCGTTCCCGACGCCGCGGCGATCTCCGTGCGCATCGCCGACGACAAAGGCCTCGTCGCCGCAGGCCAGGTCGGCGGCCACGTATCCGTATGGGAACTCGCGTCCGGCAAGCTCGTTTCGCGCTTCAACCACACGGGCCACAAGGTTGAGGCAGTTAGCTGGACACCGGACGGCAACTACCTGCTGGCAGCAGGCCACGACGAACACATACGCGTGGTGCGCAGCGCCGACCTCGGCATGGAGAACGTGCCGGTCGCGCATCTTTCGCCGCCGGCCGGACGCACCGAGTACCTCGAGTTTGCGCCGAACGGCAGCGCGCTCGTGTCGGCGCACGAAGACGGCACGGTTCGTTTATGGCTGTGGAAGTCGGGCGACCTCGACATCAACATCAAGCATCACTACGCACTGAAGGAGCGCCAGCGCGCCGCGGCCGAAGCGCGGCGAAGGGAGCGCGCCGAGCAGGGAGTCGACAGCCGCTGAGCTTCAGGACACTACCGATCAGGCCTGCAGCGGCCTCCACCGATCGAGGTGATCCAGCGACGCCAACTGTTTGCCGACGAAGTCCACGAATACGCGAACCTTCTCAGGGGGGTCGCGATGCGGATACATGCCGAACACGCCGAGCTCCGGACCCTCGGCATCGCTGAGTTCGATGACCTCCAGGCGTCCGCGATGCAGCTCGCTGTCGATCAGGATGCGCGGAATATAGATGATGCCGACGTCCAGGCAGGCCGCCAGCACCAGCGCGAGATCATTGTTGGCCGCAAAAACCGGCGTCAACAGAAGCTCCTGCGCCTTACCGTCTTTTGCGAAGCGCCACGTCATGCCTCGTTCGGCCGTGCGGCCGAGCCCCAGAGTTCGGTGCTTCTTCAGCGACGATAAGCGATCCGGGCGGCCGTACTTTTCCAGATACCCGGGCGAGGCGGCGAGCACCCGGCGCGACGTGGCGAGGCGTTTGGCCGTCAACGCCGAGTCCGTCAGGCGTTCGGCCACGCGGATCACCGTGTCGTAGCCTTTGCCGACAACGTCCACGAAGCACTCGGCGAAGTGCAGATTGAGGCGCACTTCGGGCCAGTCCCGGAGAAACTCGTTCATGAGGC
This sequence comes from Woeseiaceae bacterium, assembly GCA_028277185.1. Classification (GTDB taxonomy): domain Bacteria; phylum Pseudomonadota; class Gammaproteobacteria; order Steroidobacterales; family Woeseiaceae; genus UBA1847. The sequence goes on along the minus strand of JANQGQ010000044.1, from coordinate 27,030 downwards.
TCGGCATCAGCGCGGCGGCGAGACTGCTTGCCAGACTGACGCGAAGCGAACCGGACGGCTCGAGGTCGCTGCCGTGTACCGCCTGATAGGCCGTAATCCCGGCGTCCTCGACACCGCGCCAGTGCGCGAGCAGCGTGTGTCCTGCCTCGGTCAGACTGATGCGCCGCGTGGAACGATTGAGCAATACGACGCCCAAGACCTGTTCGAGAGCGGTTATTCGTTTGCTGACGGTCGACCGCGAAATCCCGAGAGCTTCGCCCGCCGCACGGTAGCTGAGCGTAGCGGCAACTTCGGAAAATATGGCGCAATCGGCGTAATACGACGGCCCAAGCCGCGTACTTCGCTCATTCATGTCGTGATGTCCATTCTCGCCTACCCGCCCGGGGTGGAGCCCCGTTGTTCTTCTATCTTTATGAAGCGAGTGACGACACAGCGCTACACCGGACGCGCATCCTCGCACGTCGCAAGCCGATAATAGGCCGAAGATTACGTAATGCGTCAGCAAAGCGCATCCGCACCACAGTGTTTCGACATAGTCCGCCCGTCAAACCATACATCCTGCACCATGGCTACAGCAGAATGTGGGTATCGGCCCCGCTTCCAGAGAAATGCTGTACATGCGTACCCGTCAACCGCAATACGAAGACACCGTGGCGTCAGAGACCGGACGATACGCAGACGACGAAACCAGCACTCTGTTGCCGATCACTTCCGAGCGCCCCTCTGCAACAGTACTCCCGCTGCATGCCAACTCCGTCCGCGAGCCGCCGCGGCGGGACTACTGACGCGCGATCGGGCCGGGGCACGCCTGGAGGCTCGTCATGGAGTCGGCCAATCGACGTTGCTCCCGACCGGATCGCAGCGATCGTTCCCGGACAGCCCCGCCGGGCGGTTCGTGATCAGTCCATAGCGGTCCATCGTGGCAACCGCCATTTCGAGGAGTTTCAGAGCGCGCCCGATGTCTGCGTCGGTCATTGCCCGAATGCCGGATTCAAGGCCGCCGGCCGGGCCGTCGAGTGCCCAGTACTCGCGGCCGACGAGTCGCTTGACGCGGTCGTAGAACGCGCTTACGTCGGGTGGGAGATCGCCCCGGACGAGCGGAGCCAGCGCGACCAACGCCAGGAGCAGACGCTCGTCCGCCGTACGTCCCTCGGGCGCGAGTTCCGCGCGTGCGTGCTGTACGCGCTTCACGGCAAACCGATAGGACAGCGCTCCGTATTGCGACATCGTCCGCTCCCCGATTCGACAAGAGTCCTTTAGTTAGTGTTGCGGGCAAGTGTGCTCAAGAGCACCGCGGTTCCGCGTGAGTCTTGTCACACCGCACCCGGAAACACTGTGTGGATCACGGACCGCCGGCGTTACCGGGTAGCGGGGCCGCCGCCGCCCCTGCTGCGCTTGTGCTGCAGCAGGGGCAGACGGCGGTTGCTGCCGATGCCGGCCTCATGCCGCCGAACGGCTGGCGGTCGCGTCGACGAACGGAAAGTCGACTTCGGTGCCCGCGAGGTGGTTGAAGTAGTTCGTGAAGATGTTGAGCGCGATCACTGCAACGATCTCGACGATCTCGGTGTCGCTGACGCCGGCACTCCGCAGTTCGTCGAGCGCTTCCGCATTGTCGGCAAAAGTGGCCCGATTGCGCACGGCTTCGCCCGCGAACCGGAGGATCGCGGCCGTCTTCGGATCGGCCGCGCGGCCGATCAGGTTGTCGCCGGCTTCCTCGGCCGATACGCCGAGGCTTTTGGCAATGAAAGTATGGGCCGATGCGCAGTAGTCGCAGGCATTGACGCCGGCAACGGTGAGCGCGATCTGCTCGCGAAGCTTCGCGCTCAGCGACGCTCCGTCCAGCGCGCCGCCGAAGGCCAGATACGCGTTAAGCGCCGCGGGCGATTGCGCCATCGTGGCGAATATGTTCGGAACGGATCCGATCTTCTGCTTCACGGCCGCAACGACGTCCGCGGCTTCGCCGGGATTGCTCAGATCAATCGGTGCTATGTGGGGCATGACTCTCTCCTGTCGTTCGATTGGTGATTGGGTTGACGGGAACGAATGTTGGCAGGTTGGACGATACTTTGTGTATCATCTAGTCCCGATAAATTGATAATCCGTCCAATATGAACGATCGTCTCGTCTGGCTCCTGAAGCGCTTCGAACTCCGCGCCAGCGTCTTCCAGGCCGGCCCGCTGGCCTGTGCCGCAAGCCCGCCGGACCGTCCGGGCACCGGTCATCTGCACCTGCTCCGGTCCGGCAGCGTGCGGGTCGTGTCGAAAGACCGGCCGAACGTCGAGATCCACGAGCCCAGCGCGTTCTTCTTCATGAATCCGACGGAGCACCGGCTGGAGCCGCTAGACGACGAGGTTTCGCTCGTGTGTTCGAGCTTCGAGTTCGGCATCGGCGAAGGCAATCCACTACAAGCGGCGCTGCCGGATCTCTGCATCCTGCGGCTCGCCGACTCACCGGCGCTCGAACTCACGCTCCGGCAGCTGTTTCAGGAGAGTGGTGGGGAGCACTGTGGGCGCGATGCGATTCTCGATCGTTTGAGCGAGATCACGCTGATACTGATTCTCCGCGAACTCATGGAACAGCGGCGGCTCGACGTTGGTTTACTCGCAGGACTGGCGGACCCGAAGCTGTCGCGGGCGATCAACGCGATTCATGCTGAGCCGGACCGGCACTGGACGCTGGAAAGCATGGCTCAGGCCGCCGCGATGTCGCGGGCGCGGTTCGCGGAACGCTTCCACGACGTCGTCGGCATGACGCCAGGCGCTTATCTGAGCGACTGGCGCCTTGGTCTCGCGCAATCGATGCTTCTGAAGGGCGCCAGCGTGCAGACGACGGCAATGGACGTTGGTTACGGTTCGGCCAGCGCGCTGTCGCGAGTGTTCTCGAGTCGGTTCGGCTTGTCGCCGACGGAATGGCGGCGCGCAGCGCAGTCCTGACCGTCCTCAGCGCAGCAGCACCTGCACCTGCCGCCGCAGAGCGGGAAGCAGTTCCTGTTCGACGTGAGGGTTCTTCTGCAGCCAGCCGACGTTGCGCGGACTTGGATGCGGCAGCGGTACGAGATCCGGCCAGAACCGCTCCCAGTCCGAGACGGTGCTTGCCAGGCTGCGGCCACACCGCGCGCCCAGGTGCCAGCGCTGGGCGTACGAGCCAATGAGCACGGTTAGTTCGATGCCGGGCATAGCTTGCAGGAGTCGATCCCGCCACGCGGGAGCGCACTCTTTTCTCGGCGGCAGGTCGCCGCTCTTGCCGGTGCCCGGGTAGCAAAACCCCATCGGCAGGATCGCGATACGGCCCGCATCGTAAAACGTCTCCCGATCGATGCCCAGCCAGCTCCGTAGCCTTTTGCCGGACATGTCGTCGAAGGGGATACCGCTCTCGTGAGTTCGCCGGCCCGGCGCCTGCCCGGCGATCAGGATCCTCGACGTCGCCGACCCCTGCAGCAGTGGCCTCGGGCCCAGCGGCAGGCCCGTGCAGATGCTGCAGCCGCGAACGTCGTGGAGCAGCTGCGTCAGCCTGGTAATGGGTACCGCCAGCAAACGACGCGGCTAACGCGCCGTGTCGAAATAGAGTCGGACTCCAATGCCGTAGACGACGACGTCGTCATCGGCCTCCGCCCCGGCGCCGATCGCAAAGGACTCCGTCAGGTTGTACCAGGTCTGACCGGCGACGGATACATCGCCGTCACCGCTGCCGATATCGGTGTAAACGAGGCTGCCGGCAAGCTCGAAGCGCTCGGTCAACATGCTCCGCAGCCCGACGCTTGCGCTGTAGCCGTCCTCGTCGGCGGAAACGCCGAAACCGTCTGCTTCCGCGTTGACGTAGGCCAGCGTCAGAACCAGATCGGTGTTTTGCGATATCCCCGGATGCCAGCCGATGCCGAGCGCCAGCTCATCGAGGTCGATGCCGAAATCGAAATCGAATTGCTGATATCCGCCGAACACGTGGACGTCCTGTCCCACGTCGAACGAACCGCTCAGGCCAAAGCCGTCGCCGTCGATATCGATACCGAATTCCTCATCGATATCGACCCACTGATACGAGGCCTGAACGAAGTTGTAGTTGGGGCCGTCGGCCAGGGCGGGAGCGCCCAGCGCAGCCAGAACAAGACACGAGAAGACACGCGACATCGTTATTCCCTCCCCGGAAATCACGTCAGGCGCCCAGTGTACGCCTGAGCGCATCGAAAGCTAATTCAATACAGGAGGCAAGCTGAACCGGGCATGAACCTACCGATAGAAGACGTGGCTGCCGATCCGGGCGGTTCGAACGCGTTCCCGCTTCCACGGATAGCCGATACTGGTTGCGTGATAGAACAGACTTTGTCGCGTCAGGTCGGGCGGCGGATCGCTGAGCAGTTCTTCCGCGACGGCGAGTGAGGCCCGCCAACTCGCATAGTCGCGGGGCCGGTCGCTGCGGCCGTCGCACCACCAGGAGAATTGGCATGGCGGCTGCTCACCGCCCTGATACACGACGGCACAAACCGTGTCGGGAAAGTGCTGGCTGTCGACCCGATTCAGGACTACCCACCCGACGGCAAGCATGCCGCGCCGCCCTTCGCCGCGAGCTTCCCAATACAGATTCAGGGCCATGCACTCGACATCGCGGCGCGAAACCTTCGGCAGCGGCTGCGTCGGCTGGCGCTTCGCCGCGACCGCGCCGGACGTCGCTTCGTGGCTGGCGCACGCGCCCAGCGACACAACCGAGATCGCCGCCATCGCGGGCAGCACCGCCCTTTTCATGTAACCGTTTCCCAGCATCGTCGCCTCCTTCTCAGATGCCCGGTTAGTCGACTTTCAGCATGGGTCAGTGCGAATGAACCGATGCTGAAGCGTTTCGTTTCACGAATCCCGTTACCGGCCACCCGCCTGCTCGATGAGCCGCTCGGCCGCCGTCCGCGCCGAAGCGTCGCCACCGGCCAGGCGCAATGCTCTTTGCCCGAGCGCGAGCGCTTGTTGCCGGTCGCCCTCTGCGAGGCGCACGTTACCGAGTTCGACCCACCAGAGACCGTTCCGCGGTTCGATCCTCAGCGCACGTTCGATCGCCGCCGCGGCCCTGGCGGTATTGCCCGCGGCAAGCTCGGCCCGACCCTCCGCTATCAGCGTGGCACTGGCCGATGCGGCGCCGGCAGGCGCTTCTCCTACTTTTCCGGGCGGGTTGGATGATTGCGCGGCTCCCCCGGCATCGGACGTCGGGACCGGCACGTTGTAGGCGCAGGCCGACATGCTGAGGACCAAGGTACCGAGCAGTACTCGCCTCACGGCCGGTTCCCCAGGCGGTCGAGCCAATCGCGGACGGTATGGCCGACGCCGCAGGGCCGCCGCGGGACGTCCGCATCGATCGGTATGGGCAGCAAAACGGCGTCACCGCAGCCACGCCGCGTCATCAGGCCGGACTCGTAGTCGATCCACGCCGGTTCGAGCGCATCCGCGAAGCCGGGATCGAAGCTTGCAGACGGTGCGAGCGTCGCGATGATGGGCGCCCAGATTTGCAGCGCGCCGGCGGACCCGGTCAGGCCCGTCGAAGTGTTGTCGTCGCGGCCGACCCACACGACCGCGAGGTAATCCTGGGTAAATCCGGCGAACCAGCTATCCTTGTAGTCGTCCGAGGTGCCGGTCTTCCCGGCTACCGTCAGCTCCCGCGGCAGCCATTGTCGCGCGGGCGACCCGGTGCCGCGTTCGACGGCCTGGACCAGTGCCTGATTCAGCTGATACACGGCATCCGCCGCGGCCGCCGAAACGACCCTCAACGGATAACGCGTCAGCGCCTGGCCGCCGGCGTCGGTCACCGAGCGAACCGCGCGCAGCGGGACCCGATCGCCGCCGTTGGCGAGGCTGTTATAGAGCTGCGCTACGTCGAACGGCGACAGTTCCACCGCGCCCAACAACAGCGACGGATACACGGCCGGTGCGGTCTCGAGCCCGAGACGCTGAAAAAGCGCAGCGACGTTGTCGACGCCGACATCCAGTCCCAGACGCACGGTCGCCTGGTTGTACGATTCCGCCAGCGCCCGGACGAACGACACGTCACCGTGCGATTCCAGCGAGAAGTTCTGCGGCGACCAGACCGTACCGTTCGGCAAATCGACGTCGAGCGCTTCGTCGGGCAGTTGGCTCGCGAGGTTGTAGTCACCCGACTCGAGGGCCGCGAGATAGACGAGCGGCTTGATCAGCGAACCCACGGGACGCTTTGCATCCAGCGCCCGGTTGAATCCGCTGAAGGTAGCGTCACCGCCGCCAACCAGTGCGACGACGTCGCCGGTGCCGGGACGGGTTATCACGACGGCGCCTTCCAGTGGACCGCGACTACCGTCGTCCGCCGCGGCTCCGGGACTCGCGTCGGGCTCGTCGATCATGGCTCTGCCCAGCCGCTCGACACCTTTGGCAAGCTCGCGCTCCGCGTTCGCCTGGATGGTCGGATCCAGGTTCGTGAACACCCGCAAACCCTTCGTGGCCAGATCGTCGGCGGAGTAGTCGTCCGCAAGCTGCCCGCGGACGAGGTCCAGGTAAGCGGGCTGATAGCGAAGCGCGACGCCGGCCCGGGCAGTAACGCCCAGGTCATGCTGAGCGCCGTCGTTCGCGGTTTGCTCGTCGATGACGTTGAGTTCGGCGAGCTTTTTGAGTACCCAATCGCGACGCGCCGCAGCGCGCTCGGGTTGCCGTCTTGGATCGTAGAACGACGGCCCCTTGACGATCGCCACGAGCAGCGCCAACTCGTGCACCGCGAGTTCGTCGAGCCGCTTTGCGAAATAGAACTCGCTTGCCAGACCGAAACCGTGAATTGCCCGTGTGCCCTGCTGGCCCAGGTAGATCTCATTGACATAGGCGTGCAGTAGAGCGGCCTTGTCGTAACGCAGCTCCAGAGCGACCGCCATGATCGCCTCCCGAAACTTGCGGCCGAACGTCCGGCGTCCGTCAAGGAAGTAACTCTTCACGAGCTGCTGCGTGAGCGTGCTGCCGCCCTGGCGAATCTCGCCATGCCGCAGATTGACCATGGCCGCGCGCGCGATCGCTGCGAAGTCCAGACCGTGATGACGGTCGAACTTGCGGTCTTCGACAGCCTTGAGCGCCTCGACCAGTAAGGGCGGAATCGCGTCGGGCTCGATCAGGATACGGTCTTCGTGATGCGTCCTGAACACACTGCCCACCCGCAGGGGTTCGAGGCGCAGCAAGGCGACCGGTTCGTCCGACTCGTCGCTTATCGACACGAGCCGGTCCCGGTCGAAGTGGATTCGCAATCGTCGCGACGGCTCTTCGCCATCCCAGAACGGAAATGCCCGGGTCCATACCCGAACCTCACCCGGCGCCGCGACGAACTCGCCCGGCCGGGAAAGCGCGGTAACGCGCCGGTGGCCCGTCTGCCCGAGCTGCCCGATCAGCGCCTCCTGACTGACGGCGACGCCGCCATAAAGCTCCAGCGGGGCCGCGTAGACGTGGGCCGGCACATCCCAGTGGCGATCCTCGAACTCACCGACAACGTGAACGCCCAGCGATACCGAATACAGCAGCACGCCTGTCAGCGCGATTAATAACGCCGATCGTTTGGGCGCCCGCCGGATTCGGCGGCTGACGCGATGCCAGAAAGTTGTTGCAGGATCTTTGTTCACAGCAAACGGAATCCCGGGACTGACGCTGCCGTCCGTCCCGCTCGCTCTCATCTATCGTCGCTCAGGAGGATCCGATGGTAGAGAGAACGCAAACGGCGATCGAGTCTTTGCACAGCGCGACCGGGCGCGCCGCGCCGCGAAGGTGCTAGTGGCTTGATCTGCCGGTCGTTATTGCCGATCGCCCGCTGGCTGACGACTGTCGCCGATTGGCAACAGTGCGGGAAGCCCGATCGTGCTCTGCGCAAAGATCGCCGCGCCCGCACGGATGGGCCCGGTCCGCACGGACGAGCACTACGTCATCCTCATTCCGCGCTGCCCGGAGCAATGGCGCTCAACCCGTCGACCCAGCCAGCGAATGGCGTCTTCCGTCCGCCCGTCCCACGGATGGCCGAAGCTCAGGCGGATGAAGTTGGTGTAGCGCGCGCAGGGCGAAAAGATGTGCCCCGGCGTAATGCTGATCCCTTCGCCGATCGCCTCATCGAAAAGCTGCTCGGCATTTACGCGCTTCGGCAATTCCAGCCAAAGCACCGATCCGCCGGCGGGCTTCGAGATACGCGTCTCGCGCGGGAAGTGCTCCGCGATCAGACCCGTCATGCGCTCGGCGTTTTTCTTCAACTCCGCGCGGAGCGTCTTCAGATGACGCGCATAGTCCCCGGTAGCGACGAACTCCGCGAGCGTAAGCTGCTGCAGCAGTCCCGACGTACACGAGAACGAGCGTTTCAGGTGCTCGATCCGTTCGTTGAAATGGCGGCTGACCAGCCAGCCGATGCGGTAGCCGGGCGCCGCTGTCTTCGAGAACGAGCCGCAGGTGATCACCACGGCGTCACTCGCAAGAAACTGCGCCGGTATCGGCCGCTGGCCGTCGAAGCGCAGGTCGCCGTAGACATCGTCTTCGATCAGGGCGACGTCGTGCTCTGCCAGGAGGTCGACAAGGCGCTGGCGGTCGACGTCCGGCATCGTCACGCCAAGTGGGTTGCCGAGCGTCGTCGACAACATGCACGCCTTCACGGGATGCGTCTTCAGCGTTCGCTCCAGCGCCGAGATCGCAATGCCTTCTTCGGGACAGGTCTCGACCTCGACCGCGAGCATCCCGAGGCTGTCGATCAACTCCAGCATCCCGTGATAGGTCGGCGTCTCGACGGCGATTACGTCGCCGTGCGATGCCACGGTGCTGAGTGCGAGCAGGAGCGCTTCCTGCCCGCCGTTGCTGATCGCAATGTGCTCGGGGTTCACCGTCGCCCCGATCGTATCGAGGTAGTGGAACGCAATCTGCCGGCGTAACGCCGGCTCGCCGAGCGTCGGCGAATAGCCGATGCTGCGTTCCTCGGTCCGGGCCATTACGCGCTTCATCGCACGATGCAGACTCTTCGCCGCGGGCTTCGCCATCGTTGGGTTGGCGATGCCCAGCGGCACGAGCTCCGGATTGTTTATGCCGTCGTAGATACGCTTCATCAGCGACCGGCAGCAGAGCTCTACCGGATCGACCGCCGACGTCTCGGTCTTGCGCACAAGGCGATTGGCCCGCGAGCTTCTGACGTAGAAGCCCGACTGCGGTTTCGACTCGACCCGGCGCTGCCTCTCGAGTTCGACATAAGCGTGTCTGACGGTCGGTATGCTGACCCCGGCCGTCTGGCTCATACGGCGCAGCGAAGGCAGGCGATCGCCCGGGCGCAGCGCGCCGGTATCGATTCTTTCCGCAATTAAATCAACAACCTGTTGGTACAGAAACGTGGTGTCGCATTTCTCGATCGGCTGCATAACTGTATAGGTCGTATTTTCGACAGACTGTAGCTGTTATAGGTACAGAATCGGCGTAAAGTCAAGCCCACGGTTGCAGAACGCTGCGCAAAAGGGGAGGAAGGCCAATGCAACACTGCCACACGACCGCTTGTCCCACCGCCTACTGCGAGGACGTCGTTCCCGAGCCGCGTGAGACGCCGATGCCGGCATGGCGCGCCGGTCTGGGCGCTCTGGTGGACGCCGTGAACCGCCTGCATCACTATCGCAATCTGCGCGCGCGCATGTTCGCTCATGGGATGCACCGCTTCGACTGCGAGGACCGCGAATGAGCAACGGTCTGCTGTACGTCATCACCGTACTGATCTGGGGTTCGACCTGGTTCGCCATCGAATTCCAGCTCGGTGTCGTGCCGCCCGAGGTGTCGCTGGTCTACCGCTATGCCGCGGCCGCGCTGCTGCTGTTCGGCTGGTGCTGGTACAAAGGACTCAGTCTTCGCTTTCGCGCCCGCGAGCACGTCTGGTTTGCCCTGTTGGGACTGCTGCTGTTCGGCCTCAACTACGTCTTTGCCTACCGGGCACAGATCTACGTCACGTCCGCGCTGACCGCAATCGCGTTCTCGGCGATCGTCTGGATGAACATCGTCAACGCGCGGCTGATCTTCGGAGCACGAGCCAGCGGACGCGTCCTGATCGGGGCCGTACTCGGCATCGTCGGTATCGTGACTCTGTTCGTGCCGCAGATCGGCGACCTGTCGCTCGGCGACAGCGTGTTCATCGGCTCGCTGCTGGCAGTCGGCGGGGCGCTGGTCGCGTCGTTCGGCAACATGGCGTCACAGGGCGCCCAGAGGGCCGGCCTGCCGGTCGTGCAGTCCAATGCCTGGGGCATGTTCTACGGCGCACTGTTCAATGCGGGCGTCGCGCTCTACGCCGGCCATCCGTTCGTCTTCGATTTCTCGTTAGGATACGTCGTCTCGCTGGTGTACCTGTCGGTGTTCGGGTCGATCGTCGCGTTCGGCGCGTACCTGACGCTCCTCGGCCGGATCGGCGCGCACCGCGCGGGCTATGCAATGGTGATGTTCCCGGTCGTGGCGCTGAGTTTGTCGGCTCTGTTCGAGGGCCTTCGGATCGACGCGACCATCGTGATCGGAACGACGCTCGTGCTGGCAGGCAACCTCTTCGTATTGGGCGAAGGCCGGTCGGCGACGGAAGGTCGCAGCAACACGGCCAGGCAAACACAATCGGCGACAAAGGCGAAAGCCGTCGAGGCCGAGACTTGAAGGTCTTCGGCAACTCGCGCTCCGGGAACTGCCTCAAGGTCAGCTACACAGCGGACTACCTCGGGCTGCCGTACGAGTGGATCGAGGTCGACATCATGGAGGGCGAGTCCCGTAGCGAGCGGTTCCTCGCGATCAACCCTCAGGGTCAGGTGCCCGCGATCGAACTCGACGACGGGCGGACGCTGGCCCAGTCAAATGCCATCGTGCGCTACCTCGCCAGCGGCAGCGATCTCCTGCCGGACGACCCTTACCTGCAAGCCAGGGTCGACGAATGGCTGTTCTGGGAGCAGTACAGTCACGAACCGTACATCGCGGTGTGCCGTTTCCAGATGCTGTTTCTCGGCAAGCCCAGGGCGGAGAGAGAGTCCTGGCGCGTGCAGCGGGGCGAGGCAGCGCTCGACCTGATGAACCACACCCTCGGGGGTACCGAGTGGTTCGACGGCCGCGCCTTCACCGTCGCCGATATCGCGTTGCTGGCGTACACGCGCCTGGCTGGTGAGGGCGGTTTCGACCTCGCCTCGAGGCCACACGTCACGCGGTGGATAGCGGCCTGCGAACACGAGCTCGGGATAGCGCAGTAGCGCCGGCCGCAGCAGGCATTCCGACCGCCGCCGGAGCGTGAGCCCGGCTGGCACCTCACATCGTCCTTCCGCTCCCGAAAGAGCAAATGACGCGGCGCAGTGTCGCTCGTCCACGGCGAATCCGCGTCGCTTGCGGTACCACGCCGCCTGCATCCTATACGGCCCGCTGTAGCAGAAAGGCAACGGAATTCATCAACTTCGGGAAACGTGGTTTTCCAGCCTCAACTTGCCCCGAGAAACACTGAATTTCTATATATGACAATGTTTTAGACTGATTCTACGGACGAAGGGCGCTTACAACAAATACGGATATCGTTCGACATATGTGGTGATTATGCTAAATTGTTATGTACGACTGGCCGTCCGACACACGGGCTGACCCTGCACGTCGACGAACTACCGTAGCCCGGGGGAAGGCATTACGGCGAAGCTCGGCGAACCACCAAGAGCGACGTTGGCCGGTCGCGATAACTAGTAGAACAGACTGAGGCATAAGGGATGCATTCATACAAACCACCTAGCAAGTACCTGGGCCGCACCGCTATGGCGGCGGCGATCTCGATACTCTGCGCACCGGCGTTCGCCCAAGACACGCCGGGAGCGGAGCTCGAAGAGATCACCGTCACGGGGACGCGGATTCAAAACCAGAACGTCATTGCGGCAAGTCCCGTAACGACGATCGATATGGAGGAAATCGAGTTTAAGCAGAGCCCGAACATCGAACGCGTGTTCCGCGATCTGCCCATCACGATTCCGGGGGACGGCGAGAACGTCAACAACGGCACGGCCGGGCAGGCGACGGTCAATCTGCGCGCGCTCGGCGATCAGCGCAGCCTGACGATGGTCAACGGCCACCGGCTGACACCGTACGACGTTGACGGCGTTCCCACCGTCGACGTAATACCGATCAACATGATCCAGCGCGTCGACGTCGTGACCGGCGGCGCGTCCGCCGTGTATGGGTCCGACGCCATGTCCGGCGCCGTCAACTTCGTCATGCGCGACGACTTCGAGGGGGTCGAAATCGACTTCGGCTACTCCGACACCGACTCGGGCGCAGCCGTCAACGGGGGCGGCGAGGACTCGCACTACATCAACGTGCTGTTCGGCCTCAACTTCGATGACGACCGCGGCAACATCACCATCGGCGGCGGGCGCACGAAGCGCGGATCGATTCTTCTGGGCGACCGGGACTTCGGACTGTTCGGCGTATCGTCAGCGACCGGCGCGGGTCTCGGCGCACCGCCACCGTCACCGCCGGGAGATTGCTCAGGCAATTCGGACTTCGGGACCTCGTTCCCGTCCGGAGTAGGCTCGACGACGGCCATTCCGGGCACGCTCAACCTGCGGACGGGCACGGCGCTGCAGTTCCGCGACGACGGCAGCCTGGCCGAGGGTGAGTGCTCGCGGTTCAACTTCAACCCGTTCAACTATTATCAGACGCCGCAGGACCGCTTTCAGGCGACGACGGTTGCCAACTATTCGATCAGCGACAACGTCGAGGCCTACGCGACCGCGATCTTCTCGTCGAACGAATCCGCGTTCCAGATCGCGCCTTCGGGCACGTTCGGCGCGTCGTTCACGATTCCCGTGATGAACCCGTTCTTCAACGATGCGGCGCGTCAGCTCATCATCAACGATCTGACGGCCGGCGCCGCGGAGTTCGTCACGGTCACAAACGACCGCATCGCCGAACTCCAGGCGATCATGGACCCGACGGACGACGAGATCGCCGAGCTGGCCGACCTGAACGCCGCAATAGCGGCGGACCCGAACGGCTTCAGCTTCGCCGGCATCCAGGACCTCAACAACGACGGTGTGTTCGACGCGTCTGACGCGTTCACCTCGACGGCCCGGCGGCGGACGCTGGAGCTCGGACCGCGAACCGGTATCTTCGACACCGATTACTTCCAGTACATCGTCGGTCTGCGCGGCACCTTCCCGGGCAACTTCGACAACTGGAACTTCGACGTTTCGTATAACAGCGGTCAGTCCGACTTCGTGGAAACGCGGGATGGCTTCACCAACCTGACCAACCTCGCGGCCGGCATCAACACTGTCGACCCGGACATCTGCATCACGGCCACGGGCGTCGTCACGGCTGCACCGTGTACGCCGATCAACGTGTTCGGGCCGAACGGATCGATCACGCAGGAGCAGCGCGACAGCGGCTACTTCATCGCAATCGCCAGCGACATTCGCCGCTCGACCCAGACGATCTACGGCGCCACGATTGACGGCACGATCGACCAGGTCAGGCTGCCGTGGTCAAACACCGGCCTGACGCTCGCGGTCGGTCTGCAGTTTTTGGAAATCGAGGCGACCTCCTCGCCGGATGAATGCCTCAAGCTCGCACCGGCAAGCTGCCAGGGCGGCGCGGGCGGCAACCGTCTGCCAATCGCGGGTAAGTACGAGACGGACGAGTACTTCATCGAGGCCATCCTGCCTCTCGTACAAGATCGTACCGGCTTTCAAAACCTCAGCATCGAGGGCGGCTGGCGGACGTCCGATTACGACGTCCAGGGCAGCGTCGACACCTGGAAAGCCGGATTGAGCTGGGAGATTATCCCCGGCTTCCGTATCCGCGCGATGGAGCAGGAAGCGGTGCGCGTGCCGAACGTCGGCGAGCTGTTCAGCCCGATCACGACCGGCCTCGACAACGCCACCTTCGATCCGTGCTCGATCGGCAATCCGAATCCGCCGGAGCAAGGCGACCCGCTGTTTGATCTCTGTGTCCAGACCGGCATGCTGCCGAGTCAGGTGGGCACGGTACCCGACATCATCTCGGGTCAGGTCAACGTGTTCAACGGCACGAACGTGAACCGGCCGCCGACGCCCGAAACGGCGTCGACGACGACCCTGGGCTTCGTGTGGCAGCCGGAGCTGACATGGTTCAGCGACCGCCTTGCACCGACGACGATCTCGGTCGACTGGTACGACATCGAAATCGATGACTTCATCGACGAGCCGGGCGGCCAGGAGGCGCTGGACACCTGCTACGTCCTCGCAGATCCGGAGTGCCTCGCCGGCGTGGTGAGGATCGGCGGGAGCCTTACCGTCAGCGGCACGGGCGTGCCGGCTCCCTTCACGAACTTCGAGTTCTACCGCGCGGAAGGGGTCGATCTGACCGTGAACACCGGTTACGACCTCGGCGGCCTCGGTGAACTGGGCTTCAGCTGGACGGCGCACAGGTACCTGACGAACGAGTTCAAGACGACAACGGCGAGCCCGGTTGTCGACTGCAACGGCTTCTACGGCACCTCCTGCGATCCCGTACCCGAGTTCCGCAGCACGTTCCGTGCGAGCTGGTCGCGTGACGCATTCAATGCGTCGCTGCTCTGGCGTCACCTGGGTGGCATGGACGCACAATCCGGCGAAGCAGGTGCACTCTTCGAGGCATTCCGCAGCGTAGGTTCGCAGAACTACTTCGATCTGACGTTGGGCTACGCTTACGAGGACCTCGCTACGTTCTCGCTGCTCGTGTACAACCTCGCCGACGAGGACCCACCGATCCTCGGCAACGACACCGGCACGACGGCGTTCAACTCGGGCAACACGTTCCCGAGTCTGTTCGACACGATGGGACGTACCTACACTTTCAGTGTAAGGTTGGCGTTCTGAGCCGCCTGCAAAACGGCACAAGAGAATCGGCGGCCTTTGGGCCGCCGATTTTTTTTGGGTACTGCCGGCAAGCAGCGGCAGCTGATCCGCGGACTAGCTCGGACCCTCGACTCTGTTCATTAGTCTCATGCCGATCTGAAGCGGCAATCCGGGTCAAGAACGATATCGAACTTCTCCGCGGGGACAACTGAGCTGAAGTAGTGGCGTTCGGCCTCGGACCAGCGACGCTCCCACTCGTCCAGATAAGCGTCACCTTCACGGCGACGTAGTCGCTCGTCGCTCACGTGGGCGGGGACTCTGACCAGTACGCGAACATCGAAAAGGTCGGCCAGTTCCGGGCGGGCGCTGTACACGCCCTCCAGAATCACGACCGGGGTGGCTATACATCGCTCAGGCACTGCTTTCAGCGATACTTTGTCGCTATCCCAGTCTCCGCTCTCCCAATCGAACGGATACCACTCGCCCGACCCGGTTTCTTTGAGAGACTGCAGCAATGCCCGCTCACGCCTCCAGTCGATCACGCGGTCTACCCGGTCGGCGATGGACAGTTCGTCCCAGGAGGTCAGACTGCCCCCGGTAAAGAACTGATCGCCCTCGATTACCGTGGCGACTACGTCACCATTGCTGTCCGCATTCAGCTCATCGGCGACCAGCCCGGCGATCGTCGACTTGCCGCAGCCACTGTGCCCATCGAGCGCGACGAAAACCGGCGTGCTACGTTGCCTCAATACGCCTCGCAGGTGTCGGATCAGCTGCTGCGCAAGAAGCTCAGACGTTTCGGTTTTCACAGCGTATCCGTCTCGCCTTTTGCACTGCGCCATATGAGTCCCTGCTGCCGGGGCCTCAGTTCCCGCTATCCCGGAATCTGCACGTTAGTAGGCGGAAACCTGACGGCCCTTTATCAGGCAGCCGGTGCTTGTGCGCAAAAACACTTCGGCCATCGCCTTCACGACGTTCGAACCTACCGCCTCCACGACGTGAGGCACCACCGCGTTCCCAAACTGCCTGTAGGCCTGCGTATCGGATACGACCTGTGGGAACTCGCCATCGTGGCCGAACAGCGCCGAGTAGCGCTCGTCGAAACCCATCAGCCTCATCGCTTCGGTTGGAGTCAATCTCCGCGGGTTCTTCCATCCCCTCTGCCGGATGAGAATCTCGGAGCCGTCTTTGTGATACCTGGCACTGATCGTCCTCGCGACGTCGCCTTCGCCGAAAGTGCTGTAGCCGAAGCCGTTGCCCTTCGCTGCGTGCTTAGCCTTGTAATCCTGCAGGTATTGCCAGAGCTTATCCGACAGCATGTACTTCTTATCGGGCGCTTTTTCATGGAGGACACTGCCCAAGACAGGCGGCTCTCCGTCGGGCGCCTCAGGAAACTCGAAGCCGATCTGGTCCTGAAGCCCAAACACGTTCTTGTCGAAGCAGACGATGAATATCCTCTCGCGATGCTGCGGAACCCAGCTCTGCGCGTCGATGATCTTCGAGAACACGGCGTAGTCGCGCTCCTCGAGCGACTCGCGTATGACATTCCAGGTATTGCCTTTATCGTGAGAACGCAGGTTCTTGACGTTCTCCAGTATCAGCACGGGTGGACGCTTTGCGTCCACGATGTTGAGTATCGAGAAGAAAAGGTTCCCCTGGTCGAGGTCGTCAAAACCATGCAGTCTGCCGAGAGATTTCTTCTTGGACACCCCGGCCAGCGAGAACGGTTGGCACGGGAATCCCGCGCAGAGAACATCATGGTCGGGGATCGTAGTATCGACATCGATTTCGCGGATGTCTTCCGTGTGCACGTCGTCGTCGCCGTACCAGGACTGGTAGGTCTTCGCCGCGTATTTGTCCCACTCGCTCGTGAACACGCACTCGCCGCCGAGCCTGGTCATCGCCGACCGAAAGCCGCCGATGCCCGCAAACAGGTCTATGTACTTGAACGGAACGAAAGCGTGGACGATCTTTGGAGGCGCGACCCTGTCCCTGTCGAACAGCGAAGGCTGGACGGCGTCGGCACGAGCGTTCCGGAGCAGCTCCTGCAGAAACTGGTTCTGCGTTACCCCGGGCGGTCTGGCTTCTGCAATCCACGCGTGATCCTCAATGCTAACGTCGCGAATTAGCAGGTCTTTTCTCATTATGCGGCTCTTCTGGGAACACTTGATATCAGACGATATCAAAGCTTCCCAGCGATTGACAGCCGGGTTTCTCAGAATCGCGCGAAACGTGTGCGTTAGCTACTTTCTGTAGGCACGCCGGATCTCGACAAACCTGGTCAGGATCTGCCCGCGTGTGTAGTCGCTCTCGCTGGGACCATCCGCATCGCTTTGATGGATGGCCACAACGACCTCCATGCCAGCGACGACTCTCCCGAAGGCGGCGAATCCAAGCTTGTCCGGATTCCGCTCTGCACCGAAGTCGAGCCCCGGCTGGCGACCGACGCAGATGAAGAATGCAGCACCGCTGGCCGTTCCGGGTTCTGCGCGGGCCAGCGATACGACGCCGTCTTCGTGCAGGATACCCGACTCTTGCGTCGACTCGTGCACGACTGGCGGCAATGTCCTCGTCATATCGAGGACGCCGCCCTGGATAACCTCGATTGCGGGGCTGCCCTTGTCGTTGTCTTCTGTCACCGTGCGGTAGAAGGCACCGTTTTCGTAGTACCCGGCATCGACGTAGGCAAGAAAGCTCCCCGCCGACAGCGGTGCCTTGTCCTCGTAGACCTCGATTTCGATGTCGCCAAGCTCTGTTTCGATGACGACACGTGCCGGATCGGCGCCTGCCGAAGCGAATGCGGCCAGCAGCAAGATACCCGCCGGCAACACCCACTTATTCATCATCTGCACCCTCGCCCTCGGCTACCGGTGGAAGTTCGATCCCGTACCGCAACGTCATCACGCGCCCGATCTCCGCCTCAAACAGCTCGGCGATCGATACTCCGGCGAACTCTGCCGGTGGCTCCTCACCCGCGAGGTGCGTGACGAAATAATCCCACAGCCGTCGCTCGGCCCAGCCGTTGAGGGAGTGTCCTGCCTGAGGCAGCAGGATGAGGTCGAAATCTTTGTTCGCGTCGATCAGCGCCTGCGTCAGCTGGAACAGGGCGGCCGGATGCACACCGTAGTCCATGAGACCGTGGATAAACAGCAGCTTCCCCTTCAGGTTGCTGGCATACGTCAGATTCGCCTGCGGACCGTAGTTGTCTCCATCGACAGCACCGTGGTAGCGCTCTCCCCAGCTGGACCAGAACAATCGCTGGTCATGGTTGCCGGCTCCGGCGACGCCGACATCGAAGAATTCAGGGAAGCGAAGCATCGCACTTGCCGTCATATAGCCGCCACCCGAGAATCCCGTTATGCCAACCCGGGAGTCGTCAATCCATTCGTACTTCCCGGCAAGCTGTCTGATCCCTGCAATATGATCTTCGAGATGGCTGGCCGTATGCACTGCGGAATACGAGCTCTCGTGAAACTCCCGGCTGCGTTCGATCGTCCCGCGACCGTCCATGATGACTACGACGAAACCGAGTTCGGCCAGGGTCCTTGCCCGGAAGAAGTTCATATCGCCGATCGACTCCGGGACATGCGACACCTGCGGACCGCCATAAATGTAATCGATGACCGGATACTTCTTGTCGGGATCGAACGTGGATGGCTTCATCAGGACACCGCTAATCGAGGTCTCCTCATCGGCAGCAAGTGTCTGGAACGGCTCGCCGGCCGTAAACCACTCCGGCGCTCTGCTTATATCGGCCTCGACGACGGTCATTACTTCCTGCCCGTTGCGGTCGCGCAGAATCGTTCGCGGCATGGCGTCAATGCGTTGAATGGTCTCCACATAGAAGTCGCCATTCGGGGACAGGCCCCGAACTCGGTTCGCGTCCGTACCGTCCACGAACATTGCAAGCATCGCTCCGAAGTCGCTCTTGTGCGGCACCAGGTGATCGGCGTCCCCTCCGCTGAGTTCCGTCAGCTCCGCGCTGTCGAGATCGACGCGCACCACCTGGCGGTAGTACGGATCGATCGAGTCGTCGTGCCCGGCCCGCGTCAGGAAGAGCGCCCGGTTTTCCCGATCCACGCCAAGCACGTCGCGAACGAGCCAGTCGCCGCTCGTCAGGTCGCGAATCTTCTCGCCTGTCAGCAGGTCGTACAGGTACAAGTGCGCCCACCCGGAACGCTCCGAGTACCATATCAACTGGTCGGACTCGGGCAGCGGCAGTATGGAGGTCGGCGTGTAGACGTTGCTGCCGAGCTCGAGGTATCCCTCGCCGGTGGACTCCTCGAAGACCACGCGTGAGTGGCCAGTCTTCGTGTCGAACTCGACCACGTTCGCACGCTTCTCGAATCGCTCGATCTCGACGAAGTAAGCTTTCGTTGAGTCTTTCGACCACCACGCGCGGTTGCCCGACACCGGCGTGTCGAACATCCTGGACGCGACGATCGCAGGATAGCGTGCCGACACCTGCGAGCCGTCGTCTACGTCAATAACCGTCATACGAAACGTCGTGACGTGCGGGTCACCCGGCAAGGATGTTCTGAACGAGAAGGCCTTCGGGCGAAGCGTTCCGTCCTTCGGGGCAAACTCCACCATTGGCAGCGCCTCGATCTGGCGGTCGTCGGTCTGGTGTGTGAGGATCTTCTTCGAGTCCGGCGACCAGATCGCGTGAAATGACGCGGCAGCCCGCCCCGTCGCATCGGGATCGATACCGTATTCGTAGTAAGGCTCACCGTCGGCCGTCAATTGCGTTTCCTTGCCGGACCCGAGATCCCGAACCCAGATGTTGGTGTCGCGACGGAATACGGCTTTCTTGCCGTCCGGTGAAACTACCTCCGGCGGCGATCCCGGTGCGCCCAGCGTTCCCTCCTCAGCCAGACGGTTGCGCCCGATTTCGTAACGCCATCGCTTGCCGAGTCCCTCGAAGGTCGCCACCCCATCCTCGACAACCAGTCTGAACACGGGCAGTTCGTCGGCGCTGACTTCTTTGCCCGTCGCTTTCGCCAGCCGATCCGCCAGTTTCCGATGGTCGAACAGGTCCGTGTTCGTTCTTTTCGTCGCATCGACCAGGCGGAACCGGAAGCCATTCGGCGTTCCTTCCTTGTAGTGAAAGGACGCGCTCCCTTCGATCCATATCGGGTGGATCGCGGTGTTGAGCGGCCAACCGTCGGCTCGCGAACGTTGAACCGCGGCCGCACGTTCGTAGCGGCTCGCGACGTCCAGTTCGGCGGTACCGGCTTCCGCGCGCGCAGCAGTGTGCGATGCGCAGCAGGCCAGAAGGACGACGGCAAGGATACGCGTAACAGGGGCCATAACTGGTCTCCGTTTATTAACTGTGGATTGACTGTAGCGTCAAAGACGACGGGGCCGGTTGCCGCGATCTCTACTGGTAGCTGTACCTGATATTCAGGCCAATCGTTCTCGGTCGCAGCCGTAGCTGCGTGAACTGCGGCGGAAAAGCCACGGACATGCCGGCGTCTTCATCGAACAGGTTGTTCGCGAATACGTAGAATGCCCAGCGATTGTTCTCCAGACCGAGTCTCGCCGTTACATACGTATAGTCGTCGCTGAACGTCCTTACTCCGCTGATAGTACGTTCGACTTTTGCCCGATGCTGCGCGGTCACATTGATTGCAGCCGAGTAGTCGGAGAACAGTTCACGGCGGTAGTCGAAGCCGCCATTGATCGTGTACTCAGGAACGTCATCGAGACGCTGACCTTCCGCAAACACCCGGACTTCGCCGGTCTCCCCGGTTGGCAGCCCCGTCAGGGGGTCGACGAGAAGCTGGGTCGCGAAGACGTCGCTTGCATACTCAGCGTTGTTCCAGCTGCCCGACAAATTGAGCATCAGGTTGTCGGTCGCCGCCAGCGTCAGAGCCACTTCGAGCCCGGTTGACGTTGCCTCGTCTGTGTTCCTGACACCCGATAGCGTGTTCTGGATGATCGGAACGATAGCCTGAAGATCCTGCCAGGACAGGTGAAACAGGGCGACATCGAACACCAGTCGGTTGTCGAACAGCTGGCCTTTGCTGCCGACTTCGAGGCTATACACGGTTTCCGGAGTGGCGGCGGCCGGCAGTTCAACTCCGAACGCTCCCGCCGTAGCCAGGGAAATAGGAAACTGGTTAATGCCGGGCCGAAACCCTGAGCCGAAATTGATGTAGTACATAGCCTGATCGGTCGGCCTGTATGCCAGATTCAGTCGGCCGGTTACCTCGTCGCTCGAATTCCGGATAGGCGTCGCACCCGGACTCACCTGATCGAGCGTGGTCCGATCCTCGTCGAACCAGCGCAGTCCGGCGGTAAGCTCCAGCTGGCCATCCATGAGCAAGCGCGAGACCTCGCCGAACAACGCCCGGGATTCGACCTCATCCAGCTGATCGACTCCAGGCAAGCCGAACAGATCGAGGAAGTCCGAGTCCTGTACCTGATTCTGTTCTGCATCCCGATAGAAGGCACCGGCTGTCCACTGCCAGTCACTGTCCGTCGTGGAATTGAAACGGAACTCCTGCGTAAACGTCTCGGGATCGAGGACGGTAAACAGAGCGAAGCCGCCGACGAAATCCACCTCCGAGTACAGATCGAACTGGGAAAACGAAGAGGAACTCACGACATCGAACGCACTTCCCGAGTACGTGACTTTGAGGTTGTGCAGCTGATACTCGTGATCTTCCGACAGCGGCGCCAGCGCCGGATTCGTTGCGTCATCGAGGGCCGCCGCTGTACCGAATGCCTCGATATCCGATCGCCACCCCATGTAGGTTATGTCGAGATTGTCGGTTGCGCGCAGCAGTGCTTTCAGGCGGTAACTCCTCAACTCCGAGTCATTGGCTTTGGTGAGCCCCTGGTTCGGGTAGTCGATCCAGCCGCTCAGGTCTTCGTGGGTGGCCACCGCGCGCAATCCGAACTTGTCGCTCACGACCGGAACGTTCACCGCCAGATTCGCGTCGTAGTTGTCGCCCCCGCCGGATGTGCCTGAAAAGCTGCTGTCACCCTTGAACTGGAACGCGTCGAGTACCGGATCTCTGGTAATCATCCGGACGACCCCGGCGATCGCACCCGCTCCGTACAAGGTGCCCTGCGGTCCTCTCAGTACTTCCGTTCGCGCCAGATCGAACGACCTTGCGTCGGGGAGCGTCGCCTGATTAATGAACGCGGCGGGCAGTTCGTCGAGATAGTAGCCTACGGTTGCCTCGCCGACGCCGGCCGATACACCGCGTATCTGGATCCGGTTGTCGCCTGCCGAGATCGGAAGCAGAGAGGCGCCGGGGGCAAGTTGCAGGTAGTCGGCAATCCCCCGCGCACCAATATCCTCGAGCCGGTCGCCGGAAAAAGCGGAAACACTCAGAGGCACGTCGAGCAGACGTTGCTCGCCACGCTTCATGGCAGTTACGACGATTTCCTCGAGTATCGATTCTTCGGACTGAGCATCCGCGGCGGCCGAAAACGCGAGCAAGGACAGCACAACGATGCCAACGGCCAATGGCCTTCCAGGATTTGTATTCACGGTGTCTCCCCCAGGATGTGAGCACGGCCCGCCATTGCTCTGCATCGATATCTCGGTAGTACTTTTATTATAAAAAGCGAGCGCTTGCTTTTTTATATTACGCATTCTATCGTACCGCCGCAAGTGATAGCTTCTGGTCGCTAAGCCCTCAGTCACGAGGACGGCAATGCCCAAACGAAACGCTGCCTACATGCTCGAGCAACGCGGGCAGCTCACAAAAGCCGCGCTCCGGTGCTTCATACGCAACGGCCTGCACAAGACATCGATGCGGGATGTCTGCAGAGAGGCCGGAGTCAGCATGGGCGCGCTCTACGTGCACTTTCAGAATAAGGAGCAACTGCTGGAGGCGACCGTCACCGAGAACCTGCGAAGCTCAGACCCGCTGCCCGAAACTGACACCTGGGAGGCTTTCGAGGAATTCATCCGGGCCAGATACGCCGACCTGCCGCCCGAGGAGTACAGGACTCACTCGTCCCTGGCGTTCGAAATGGCCGCGGACCGCCTCAGGGACGGAGCGCAGGCGCCCCACTGGGCCGAAATACAGGATGAACATCGCGGTTGGTACCGGCGAATCCTCAAGAGGGCGGTGATCGACGGTACGGCTACACTTCCGCTGGGCGAGGACACGACCATCGACGCAATCGTTGCGATGTTCTCCGGCCTGGCCTTTCACGTTTCGATGGATCCGGACCTCGACCCAACAGAGGCGTTCGAGGACATGCTGCCGGTATTGCGACAAATCTGTGGCGTGGACTCACCGGAGGAGTAAATCGTCAGCGGATTCCGGTCGCAACGCGGTCGACGCGCTCAAGCGACAGACGTTCCCGGTGTCTTGTTGTCGCGAATGAACTGCGCGTAGTCGGCGTCCACCGTCTGAATGTGAGTGACGAGCCAGTCCATCAGATACGACGAGATTTCCGCGGTGGCCGCAAGCGGCGTCTGCTCGAGCTCATCCAGGAACAAATCCGCCTTGTCGACGAATTCGCGATGCAGCGCCATGTGTTGGCGTAGCCGTGGATACCCGGCCTTACGCATGAGGTCTTCCTCCTCGGCGAAGTGAACCTCGGTATACAGCTTCATATCGAGGATCGCCTCTACGATCTCCGTCGAATCGTTCTCCTCAATAGCGGTGTGGATCCGATTGATCAGGTTGATCAGATACTTGTGCTGATCATCGATGAACTCGATTCCCAGCGCATACTGCTCATCCCACAACGCCTTTTCGCATCGAACGGGCCTGAGCTCCAGTCCCCGCGCTGCCGATGCCTCCCAATTGCTATCGTCATACTGTGACTTGATCTCGACGATCTCTGTCAGACTCTCAAGAAAAACGTCGACCAACCGCGGCTCGAAGTGTGAGCCCGCCCCGTCCCGCAAAAAGGACAAGGCCCGTTGAATCGGCCATGGCTCTTTGTAGGGGCGCCTCGTCGTCAGCGCATCGAACACGTCGACCAACGAGCAGATTCGCCCGAACAACGGTATGTCTTCGCCGGCAAGCCCGCGCGGGTAGCCGCTACCGTCCCATTTCTCATGATGCGACAAAGCGATCTCTCGACTCGCTTTCATCAGCGGATGGCTACCCGACAGGATCTTGCCGCCAATCTCGGTATGCTCTTGCATAGTCTGATATTCATCGACCGTTAGTTTGCCCTGCTTCTGCAGGATCTTGTCGGGGATGCCTATCTTGCCGATGTCGTGCATCGGTATGGCCAGTTCCAGCAACTCGATCTGGTCTTCCGGTAGCCCGATCCCCCGCCCGACCACGGCGGCATAACGGCTGAGACGGCGGATATGCCCACCGGTGTCATCGTCGCGATACTCAGATGCGGCGACGAGCTTGTGGATGATTTCGAGCTGTGCTTTGTGTAGCCGGATTCGGCTAATCTCGGATCGAAGCTGCAGATTGCGGCTGATAATGACGTTGGACACGGTTCGCCCCAACATCTCCGTGAAGTGCCTTTCTTCCCGGTGCGGCCGGTGCCCGTGCTCCAGGTACAGGACTAGCACGCCGATCACGTCGCCCTGATTGTCCAGCAACGGAATGTTGTAGTGCCCGTGCTCCCCCATGTCGGCGTGCCGTGTTTCGTGGTCCTTGTCCAGACAGGTTCTGAACAGGATTCTTTTCTCTTCGGCGGCTTTTCCGCACAAGCATCGACCAAAGGGCACTTTGGCACAGCTCTTTACCAAGGGCTCGTCCAGGTCGTGATGCGCGGCCAGCACCAGTTCCCTGCGTCCGTTGGCGACGAATACTGCGCCTTTCCTTTCTGCGTTCAGCCAGGAAACGGATACGATCACATCGAGGATTTCCTCGAGTTGCTGTCCGAAACCAACCGGCTTCAAAACGATGTCCAGTATCCGGGAGATTGCCGTCTTGGTTTCCCACTCCGGCGTGTAGGCATAAACGCCGGTGTCCTCACGACGATCCAGGTCGTGCCGCAGTTCGATCGCTGCGGTAGCCTTGCTCGAAGGATCTTCAAATGACATACAAACCGCACCAGGTCATACCTTGGTGTTTGTCGGCTGTGTCGTTTGGAACTGAAGCTCGACCCAATGGCGATCCCTGATACCGGCAGCGAATAGAGCCATTGGCTGTGCTTCGGGGCCGGCCCGTTCCTGCATTTTCCCTCTCACGGAGTCGAGCTTCCGGACTACCCGATCCGGGATTGGTTGACTCGCCACATCCAGACAGCCCTCTCGAGGCATGCAGCAACAGGAAAAATCGCCCTGAGATCGTTGTGTCAGGCTCCGTCGTCGAACACGAGCCATTCATCAGAAAAAACCGTTGATTAGCACCAGGAATTCCCGAATAGTCGGCCATGGACGCTTTGTCCATAATTGAGACATATTGACCCAATTATGGAAGGAGGTGAACCATGAAACGAAAGACTGCAAGCAAACGGATAGGCGTACTTCTGGCCATCGCAAGCCCGATAGCACTCTCGGGTTGCGCAAGCCTGGACCGTAGCGAACAAGGAGAGATCATCGGCGGTGTTGTCGGTGGCGTCCTCGGCTCGCAGATCGGCGACGGAAGCGGCCAGACGATCGCCATTATTGTCGGCTCCATCGCCGGCTCCATGATCGGCCGCCAGATCGGCGAGAGCATGGATGAAACGGACCGGCTCAACACGGCGGCCGCGTTGCGTGATTCCCGAACGGGCCAGGGCGCCACCTGGATCAATCCCGACAACGGCACCCGCTACACCGTAACCCCGACCAGGACCTTCGAAAGCGCCGGTGCGCCCTGCCGCGACTTCAGTGTCGATGCGAATGTGGGTGGCGAGCCGAATCAGCAAGTAAGCGGCACGGCCTGCCTGCAGTCCGACGGATCCTGGATGATCGTCGGCTGAGCTGCGGCCGGGCTTTCCGAGGCAAGCCCGACCGCTCTGCCCGAGCAGCCCCTCTGCCTGGCGAGCGTTACGATCAGTCGCGGCGACTGTATCGGACGCTCGACGAGGGGCTGGAGTCGGCCAGAGGCCGCCGGCATCTCACACTGCCTTACGCCTCCAGTCTCTTTAGATGATCGGCTGCTGCTTCGATCGAAAGGGTGATCTGCTTGCCATCCAATTCCCGTATGGAGACCGACCGGTCGTTCGCCTCGCGTTTACCGACAACGACAAACGCTGGAATCATTCGTTCTCGTGCAGACACGATACGTCTCGATAGAGTCTCATCGGCCGCGTCCACAGTGCAGCGAAAACCCATTGACGCAAACTCATCGGACACTTCGCGCGCGTATTCGTCTTGCTGATCCGAGACAGGCGATATCACGATTTGGTCTGGAGCAAGCCAAAAAGGAAGTCGCCCACGGTGGTGCTCTAACAGGATCGCCACAAATCGCTCGAAACTGCCTAGCACCGCATGATGGATCACAACGGGCCTCACGCGTTCTCCATCACTATTTGCCACGGTCACGTCAAACCGCTCCGGCAAAACCAGATCCAGCTGGATGGTGCCGCACTGCCACTCTCTGCCCTGACAGTCGGTCAGGATAAACTCGAGCTTTGGGCCGTAGAACGCGCCATCTCCGGGCTGTATCCGGAACGAGAGCCCTGCTGCTCGCGCCGCGGTTGCCAAGGTAGCTTCAGCTTCATCCCAAACCTCGTCAGATCCCTCTCGATTGTCGGGCCGTGTAGACAAACCGACTTTGAAATCGTCGAAACCCAGTCGCCGATACACTCTTCGCAGTAAGTCGCAAAACCGGGACACTTCACCGTCGATGTGCTCTGGCGCACAGAATACGTGCGCATCGTCTTGCGTAAACGCCCGAACACGCTTCAATCCATGCAGCGAGCCTGAGGGTTCATAGCGATGACACACTCCGAACTCATTGAACCTGAGCGGTAAGTCACGATAGGACCGAATCTGCTGCCTGAACAGCTGAAGATGCCCAGGGCAATTCATGGGCTTAAGGGCATACTGTCGATTGCCGTCTTCGAACACAAACATGTTGTCGCCGAACCTGCTCCAGTGACCGCTCTGTTCCCACAAGGTCCGGGACATCAATTGCGGCGTTCTGACCTCGAGAAAGCCAGCGCGCTGCATTTCGCTACGAATGTAGCTCTCCAGCAGCAGGCAGATGGTCGCGCCTTTTGAGTGCCAGAAAGCGGTGCCAGGCGCCTCTTCCTGCTGATGAAACAAGTCGAGTTTTGCGCCTAGCTGTCTGTGATCGTGAGCGTCCATGATTTCCTCCTTCTGATGTCTGAATCGGAGGGAACCCTTAAAACGCAAC
>JANQGQ010000042.1 GCA_028277185.1 Woeseiaceae bacterium | reverse complement strand
CGCCGCCGCCGCCATCAGATCGGGGTCGCTGCCGCCGAGTTGCGCGACCACCGGGTGTTCCGCCGCGTCGAAACGCAGCAAGCGCTCGGCATCGCCGTGATGCACGGCGGCAGCCGTAACCATCTCGGTATAGAGCTCGGCCGAGGGCGACAGCAGACGCAGGAAGTACCGGCAGTGCCGGTCGGTCCAGTCCATCATCGGGGCGACGGATACTGGCGACGCGGTCTGCACGCCTCGTTTCAGAGTCATACTCTCTTCTAAATCAATGAGTTGTTAGCGCCTATCTTGTCCTGATGCCGTTCTCGATGTCGCCCCTTCAGTCGGGAAGCGGGCAATCTCGCACCGGGAACCGGCCAGTTCTGCGGCGGAATCACGGCAACCATACGAACAAGTCGTCGCGAAGTGCAACAATGCACATTGATAGCGAATCGACACGCCGCGGAGTAGAAGCGCCGTTTAACCCTCGTCAACGTCGGCGGACTAATTGTCTTGAGGCTACAGCCGTACTACCAGCCCGGACTGTTGGCTTTGAAATGCGGCGTCGATGACACGCATGACGCGCACGCCGTCGGCGGCCGTGACGGGTTCTGACAGGTCATCCACAATCGCGCTATACATGCCATCGTAGAACTTCATGTAGTTTCCCGGTGGTGCGGTGATGAGTTCCTGGTCGCTTCCGTTCCCACCTCCCCGATACAGGCGGCCTTCGCGCCCCGCCGGCTCCCGTCCGTAACCCGAATCATCAGGGTTCATTCCCATATCCAGTTGACGTTCCTGAACGTCACTCCGCATCTTGAGATAACAGCCGTTTTTTCCGAACAGCGAGTACTCAGCCAGCGGTCGTCTAAAGAAATACCCACCCTTGACGTGGACGCGCATATCAGAATAGAAGAGCAAGATATCGAAATAGTCGTCGACCCTGGAGCCCTGTCGCGTGATGTCAATGTCTGCGAACACAGCTTCAGGCAACCCGAACGCGGCTATTGCCTGATCGATCACATGCGACCCAAGATCTTTGACTATGCCAGCACCCGAGCTTGGCTCTTCTTTGTGACTTTTCTCGCTTAGATCGGGATCAAAGCGGAGAAATCCGAAATTGGCTTCAACTATGTCGCCCAGATACCCCGCCTCGAGAACCTCCCTTACCGACAAAAAGTCGCTGTCCCAACGGCGATTCTGGAACACGGCGAGTTTTCTTGCTGCTTCGCGGGCGAGATCGCGCAGTTCGGCTGCCTCATCTGCGTTACCTGCAAAAGCCTTCTCTACAACGACGTGCTTTCCTGCTTCGAGAGCCTTTTTGGCATAGTCATAGTGTGTCTGGGTTGGAGTGTTCACGACGACAAGATCGACCGACTCGTCGGCCAATAGGTCCCGCAACGTTTCGAAGCTCTTCGCCTGAGGATAGCGGTCAGCTATGCGCTTCGCGGATCGCTCCCAACATCCGACCAGCCTGAAGCCCGGATGCAGTTCTATGAACGGTGCGTGGAACACTCGCCCGGACAATCCAAAGGAAAGAAGCGCCGTATTGATCACCGCCATAATCGTGCCTGATTTGCCAACAGTCTATTGCCGCATTCGCGCGGACGAATCGTCGCACAACAGCTTCCGGCCACCGGAACCGTGACGCCACGCCTTAGCCACGTGCCCCTGACCCGTCGACAGGCCGTGGACTTCGAGACAGGCACCGAATATACGATAGTTGCGTTAGTACCTGGCGCGGTGTTGTCTCCGAATCTCAATCAATCGCTCGACAATCTCCGGATTTTGTGCCGCGAGGTTCGTTACTTCGGACGGGTCGTCTTCAAGATTGACGAGAAATCTCTGATCTCGTGCCGGCAACTCGCCGGGATTGTGTCGCTCCGTGGTGTCGAGGGGCCGAATCAGAAGCTTCCAGGGTCCGGCGCGAACCGCCGAGCGCCCGGCCAGATCCCACACATAGCTTCGATACGCCGACTCCTCCTCCGCGTTCTCAAGGACCGGCAGCAGGCTGTGCCCATCGAGCCTAAGCGCACTTACGTCAATGTCGAGAATATCGGCCAGAGTTGGCAACCAATCGTTGCCTGTGGCGAACTGGTCACGAGCCTCACCGGCTGGAAAGACCTTAGGCCAGCTGATCATCGCGGGCACACGAATCCCGCCCTCGAACAAAGAAAACTTGGCACCACGGTAAATCCCGGCGCTTCCACCTCCCCAGTGAGCGCGCTCTTCCGTTGAATGCCCGTGATCCGACTGAAACAGGATAATCGTACTTTCGGTGAGCCCGCGGGACTCAAGAGCATCCAGCAGGAGTCCAATGCGTTCGTCCATCGAGCTGACGAACGCATTGTAGAGGTCCCGCGGGTGTTTAACTCCCTCACTGCGGTAGTACTCGATCCATTTGACCTCGCCCTGATATGGATAGTGCGGTGCATTGAGCGAATAGAAAACAAAAAACGGCTGCTCTCCTGATTCGTCGATAAATCCGATCGCTTCATTGAGCACCAGATCCTGGAAGTACTCTCCATCGTGAAAGACTTCCTGGTTATTCCTGTGGAGGTCGTGCCTGTTGGGCCCTCTCCAGTAGTAGAAATGCGACCAGTTGTCGATTACGCCGCCAATGTGTCCAAACGCGTAGTCGAAACCCTGGTCGTTCGGTGTCAGGCCCTTCGCCCAGCCAAGGTGCCATTTTCCGATCTGTGCGGTGCGGTAACCCTCGGCCTTGAGCATGTCCGCGATTGTTACGCGCTCTGCTGGCATGCCTGTCGGCGGCCGTGGATACGACTGTACGTTTCCGGGCACTCCAGCACGCTGCGGGATCAGGCCGGTCATAATCGACGCTCGGGATGGCGAGCAGATCGATGCGGTCGCGTAGAACTGATTGAAGCGAACACCGCTTGCCGCGATTCGATCGAGGTTTGGTGTATGTATGTCCTCGGCACCGAACGCGCCCACGTCCCCGATGCCCTGATCGTCAGTCACAATCAGGATCACGTTAGGCTTCAACCGATCTGCGAAGACGATGTTCGAAGAAACCGAAGTAACGGCGAAAAAGACCGTGACCGCAATCAGTTGTGAGCGAATCGATAAGGCCATCAGCAAACCGGAATAGCAGAAGAAACAGGAAACACCGGGGTTCCGATGCAAGAAAGCACGAGTGCCGCGGAGTGTTCATCGGCCGTGTACGGCACGACCAGGCTCTTCGCCGTCATTGTGTTTGTCCGGCCTTTCGGTTCTCCGAAGTCAGCAGCTTGTAGACTTCCAGACAAGCACCGAACGTATGATAGTCGCACTTGCCGCCGGCAGTGGATTTGCGATCACTGTATTTGCTGTTGTCCCGACGCAAGACGCGATACCAGGCGCCATACTTGTGGTCCACCATGTGCGACCAGGCATAGCCCCAGATCCTGTCGTACCAGTCCCAGTACTTCGATTCGCTCGTCGCATCGGCCAGCAGGGCCGCAGCTGCGAAACTCTCGGCTATGACCCAGAAGTATTTGTCGTCGTCGCAAATCTGGCCGTTCGGCGCGTACCCATAGAAGATCCCGCCATATTCGTCGTCCCAACAGATGTCTAAGGCACGATCGAACAGGTGACTTGCACGTTCGACCATCCATTCTTCGGGTATGTAGCGATACAGAGTCAAAAGGAGTTTGGCCCACTCGGCTTGATGGCCAGGTTGGAAACCCCAAGGCCTGTACAGATTCCTGGGATCGTTTTTGTTGTATTCCCAATCGATTTCCAGGTCTTTCGTGTAGTGCTCCCAGATCTGGCCGTGCGCCGCATCCGCAAGCTCAATAACAAACTTTCGGGTAAGCACGTATGCGCGCTCCAGGTAGCGAGCTTCACGCGTTACCTCATAGGCAGCCAGCATCGCTTCGCAGGCGTGCATGTTCGCGTTCTGCCCACGATAGTCCGACATCTCGCTCCAGTCCGCGGTGGCTTCGTCGGCATACAGGCCGAACTCCTCCAGCCAGAGTCGCTCTTCCATAATTGAGAAAACGCGGTCCAGCTCCCGCCGAGCGCCGACGAACCCGGCGTTCAAT
Organism: Woeseiaceae bacterium; assembly: GCA_028277185.1. Taxonomy (GTDB): domain Bacteria; phylum Pseudomonadota; class Gammaproteobacteria; order Steroidobacterales; family Woeseiaceae; genus UBA1847. Next base: position 53,273 of record JANQGQ010000042.1, on the reverse strand, counting down.
GCCGTGGCGAAAGTGAGCACCATAAAGGCAAGGCCGTAGCAATGATTGGTTTCGTCCACGGGTACGTTGTCGCGCAATACCCAGGCGAAGCCGCCTCTTTCAGGTTGCCAATGAACCTCCCGCAGATACTTGAGTCCGTGATCAGCACGCTGCTTGTAGACCTCGTCGCCGAACACCTCAAAAGCCTTACAGAAGTTGAAGACCATCCGCCCACTGCTGACGAGGTGCCGTTCACCGGCGTCGAAGACTGACCCGTCATCTCTGAAGTTGTGAAAATATCCACCCGATTCATCGATGATATTGGGTGCATAAAAGTCCATCAGGCTTCTCATATGATTCTTGAGGAACGAGGGATCTCGAAATCGAGAGGCCATCACTTACAGAACTCCCAATGCCTGGCGACATCGCTGAATACGGGTAAAGACGGAAATGCGCCGGCTGTTCGCACGACGTGGGTGCCACACGCGGTCGCAAATCTCGCGAGCTTGCCGACCACTTCTTCGTCCGGGAGAATCGCCCGCGCGTTTCCAAGCTGGCTCAGGCCGAATAGCATCGCTCCGGTGAAACCGTCACCGGCAGCCGTCGTATCGACGACGTTGCCCGATCTGGGCTCGACACGCCCCGAATAGTCGGCGCCATAGTAACGGACTGTGTTCGCGCCATCCGTAACCAGCACCAACGCGACGCCTTTATGGAGGAGCTGTCGGACGAAACTGGAAGCCTGTCGATCACTTAGAAACATAAGCTCATCGCGGGACAACTTGGCGATGTCACACCCAACCAGAAGTCGATTGACCGTTTCCCTGTCGGCCTTGCCTGATCGCCAGAGGTTGTGCCTCAGGTTGACGTCGAAGCTGACGAGGCTTCCACGCTGTCGGGCTTGCGTGACGCCCGACTCCGTCACCTTTGCTATTCCGGGCGTGGTCAGCGTATTGCTGCAGAAGTGGAATATGTCTCCACTTCCAAACCAGCCGTCGTCTATCTGGTCGGCGCCGAAGACGAGATCGGCCGTTCCGCTTCTTCGAAACGTAAAAGACCGTTCGCCGTCATCGTCCAGGGACACAAACGCCAGGGCGGTATCGGCGATGGGATTGATACTCAGAAACCGCGTGTTCACACCGTACTGCTTCAGCGAACTCTCAATGAAGCGACCGAACTCGTCGGCGCCCACCTGACCGGCGAACCAGGCGTCGCCACCCAGCTTTGCCACGGCAACCGCCGCGTTTGCCGGCGCGCCGCCCGGGAAGCGTCTGAAGTCCTGCAGCACCAGGCCTTCAACCTGCTCCTGACCCGTATTCAGGAAATCGACGAGCGCCTCGCCGAAACAGACTACTCGTCTCTTGGGGCCGGGCGTCGTTGGGCTGGGTTTCATCGGGCAGCTCAGGTGGCGAACGCGGGCTCACGGTCCGTTCGCGAGCCTCGGAGCGCGTACCAGATGATGTAGAAATAGCACACTGCAGGCACCGCGAAGCTCAGCTGAACACCCACGATGTCGGCCGCGACTCCCTGGAGCATCGGCAATACGGCACCGCCGACAATGGCCTGGCACAGCAAGCCGGAGCCCACGCTGGTCAGTGGACCCAGGCCTCGAATCGCCAGCGTAAAGATCGTCGGAAACATGATGGAATTGAAGAATCCCACGGCGAGAATTGACCACATTGCGACCGACCCGTCGGCTGTCATCGTAGCCACTATCAAGACAATCGCGGCGAGACCGTTGAACGCCAGCATGCTTGGCGGTCGTACGTACCTCATCAACGCCGCGCCGACGAATCTTCCGACCATTGCGGCGCCCCAGTAATAGGAGACCATTCGACCGGCAACCTCTTCGTTCAGGCCTCCGATCTCGCGCATCGCGAAGAAGTTCACGAGGAATCCGCCGATCGAGACTTCCGCGCCCACGTAGAGAAAAATGGCCACGACACCGTATACCAGTGGCTTGTGCTTCCAAACGCTGTCGTCCGTGGTTGCAGCTTGCTCGGCGTCTTCCACACTGCGGATGACGGGAAGCTTCAAAAAGAAGAATGTGACGGCGACAAGGATCATTACGCCAGCCAACAACATGTATGGAAGCTGGACCGCCTGTGCGCCAACAGCACCTGCAAGAATCAGGGATGCGCCAAACAGGGGCGCAAGCGTGTGGCCGAGGGAATTGATGGCCTGCGACAGATTGAGACGACTGGCTGCGGTACGTTCCGGACCGAGCACCGCAACATACGGGTTGGCCGATACCTGCAATATCGTGATACCGCCCGCCAGGACGAACAACGCGAAGAGGAACATGGCATAAATCGCTATTTCCGCCGCCGGATAGAACAGCAGACAACCTACCGCCATGACCAGCAGGCCGGCGACCACGCCACATCGATAGCCGATTCGTTCCACGAGTTTCCCGGCAAAGGGAGACACGATGAAGTACGCCCCGAAAAAGCAGAACTGAATCAGCATTGCCTGGGTATAGCTCAGGTCAAACTCACTCTTGAGGTGCGGAATCAGAATATCATTGAGCGCTGTCAGGAAACCCCAGATGAAAAACAGGGTCGTCATCGCCGACAACGCGAAAGTGTAGGTTTCGTCGGCTAGCTCCTGATTGGGCAGACTTTCCGTCGTCCGGTCTTCGTTGACTCTCTCCAAGGTCCGGCCCTCTACAGACAGTCGTCAGGTGCGGAATCAGCACCGCCCAGCGCTTTGTTGGGCTCATCCGACATGAACAGAGTCAATTCACCTCCGCTAACAATTTCCGAATGCCGAAGATAGACGCGGTCGATATCTTTGCCGTTCAGCTGAACCCGGTGGAGATAGCGATTCTCTGGCGAGTTGTCGATGGTCCGGATGACGAATTTGTCACCTTCAAAGTACCCCGGACTCAGGGTCAGCTCGATTCGATCGAAGATCGGACTGCCGATCTGGTAAACCGGATCGGCGGAAACACCACCGTCGACCTGGAACAGGCCGATCTTCATCAGGACCGCCGTTGCGCCCATGAGCCCCTGGTCTTCATCGCCGTTGTATCCCGTTTCCGGTGACAGGCCGGAATAAACGGCTTCCACGACCTCTCTCGACCAGTATTGGGTCAGCCAGGGTGTACCAAGTTCGTTGAACATGAACGCCGTCTGGATACTGGGTTGATTGCCGTAGTTGATCGGGATCCGCTGAAACTCCGGATTGGCCTCCTGAGCATGTGAGGTTCCGGACGTGAATCCGAGCTCAGCGGCTTCCGAAAAAGCGTCGTTCAGCCTCCCGGCCGCGACATCGCAGCCTCCCATTGCCTTCGCCAGGCCCCGGACGTCGTGCGGCACATACCAGGTCGCCTGCGCGGCATTGGACTCTACGAAACCAATTTCGTCGGCATACGGATCAAACGGTTGAATCCACTCACCCTTGGCGTTCTTCGGGCGCGCGAAACCGGTATCGGGATCGAAGACGTTGAGCCAGTTCCCGGAGCGGCGCCGGAACTCCTCTTCGTCGTCGACTTTTCCGAGACTCCCGGCGAACCTCGACAACGCCCAATCCTGGTACGCGTACTCGAGCGTCATCCCGGCACCCTGTCGATGCAGCCCCATCGTTCCCAATCTCGGGGGGTATGCGACATACCCTTTCGTCCGGTAGTCGGAAAGCCCTCCCCCACCGGTCGGTATATGCTCGTAGCCGGCTCGCTCCATGATTCCACCCGGCATGTGGTTCTTTCGAACGGCCTCGTACGCCAATTCGACGTCGAAGTCTCGTATCCCTTTCTGATAAGCGCTGACGACGAACGGTGTTGTCTGTGCTCCGACCATTACGTACGTGTAGTTGCCGCCGGAGGGTCCCCTGGGAAACAGCCCGCCATCCCGATAGTAGTTCAGGAACGACTTGATGAAATCGGACGTTCGCTCCGGATACACCAGCGGCCATAGGGTCTGGATATTCCACTGCGCACCCCAGAAGGAATCGGAGTTGTAGTGATGATTCGCCGGCTGGCCTGACGGCAACAGCTCCGCTTGCCTGATTCGTTGGGTGGATCCGGTCGCGTCCATGTAACTTCCATCGACGTCCGATACGATTCGCCGGCCCTGCAGCGCATGCCAGAGATCGGTATAGAAGCGAGCGCGTTGTTTCTCAGTTCCTCCGGCGACAACGACCTTTGACAGTTCCTGGTTCCAGATCTCGCCCGCCTGTATTCGTACTGACTCGAAACCCCACTCCGGCAGCTCCGCCTCGAGGTTGCGCCGGGCTTTCTCCGTACTGACGTAGGACAGGGCGACTTTCATTTGTATCATGCTGTTGTCCGCGGTTCGCCCAAAGTCGAGGACGACACCAGCGTTACTGCCCTCGATAAGCTCGTCGCTTGCGATACGCTCACCGAGCCAGCCCGACCAGTTTGCGATATCCGTGTCGACGACCAGGTAAAAGTAGATCCGCGTGCTCTTGGGACGACGCATGGTTGCGCCATTTTCGACATAGCCGCTAACCGTGCGGGCATCTATCCGCTCGGCGCGCCCGCGGACGATCTTCGATGGGCCAAGCGGGCCGCCGAGGTTCAGCAGTATCTGTCGCCCTCCAGACTTCGGATACTGGTAGCGATGAAACCCAACCCGCGTTGTCGCCGTGAGTTCGACCTCAATGCCATAGCGATCGAGCACCAAGCGATGGTATCCGGGCGCAACGATCTCGTCATCGTGCGAAAACGATGAGTAGTAATCGTCCTTCAGCCGGATTGGATTCTCGTCCGAACTAACCGGTAGCACCGACACGCCAGACAGCTGCCACGCATGCACATGACTCAGCCCTTTGACCTCGGTTGTGTTGTAGCGATATCCACTTCCCCAGGCACCTGCGACTTCCGTGTCCGGTGACAGATTGACCATTCCGAATGGCAGAGACGCGGAGTCGAAATAAAACCATCGGGAGTTGGCCGTATCGAGATGCGGATACACCAGGTCGACGGGCCTGTCTGGTTCAGCACTGGCGCAGCCACAACACGCCAGGAAACAAAGGAAGATCAGGTGTTTGCGAATCCGCGCCATGTGATTACCGCTAAGTTCACCGAGAGGAGAAAGAGAGATGTACACAGCGCTCGCGCGCCGTGTACATCTCGGGATTAAGCACTGTTGTAACGATCCCAACGGCGCTTAGGGGGGACGGTGCTAGAGTGCGTAGCGAACCCGGAAAAAGTAGGTCGATCCGAAGGTCGCTACAGACTGCAGCCTGCCTGGATGAAATCGAGTCGCATGCTCAAAGTCATTGTTGACATTGATGCCCTCGACCGACACTTTCCAGTTGTCGTTGAACTCGTAAGACGCCGAGAAATCGATTTGATTGCGCGCTTCGAGCAATCCTCCCGGATTCGGGAACTCTTGTGAGCTGGCATTGAAGTTGCGGCCGTAGATGAACCCGTCGTTCTTGATGTAGTCGCTGCGACGATTCAGCGCGATTCGCCCGGAGAAGTTGCCCTTTTCATAATAGACAATGACGTTCAACGTCTCGTCGCTGCTGCCCAGAAGCGGCTGATCCTCGTTGGGATTGTCGGCATTCAAGGTCGTGTAGTTTGCCGTGACGCCCAATCCGTCAAACGGCCTCGGCAGGAAATCGAAGGCCTGCGTGTAGGCAACCTCGAAACCGTCGAGAATAACGGATCCATCGAAGACTCTCGTACGGAAGATATTCCAGATATTGCCGTCGGTACCTCGACACTCGCCGTCTGTTACCGAGACGTCCGCCAGCGTGAAGTCTTCCGGACAAACGAGTTCGCTCACGGTTTGATTGGAAACGTCCTTGTAAAAATAGCCAATTGAAATCGCACTGGCCGGTCCGAAATACCATTCCGCACTTAGGTCGAACTGGTCCGCCGTCAACGCCGGAAGCCTGGCCGAGCCTTCGTTCACCGTCACGATGACATCTGTTCCATCGTCAACGGCCTGGAACGACCGGCTAAAACTTGCCGTCGATCCGATCACCGGACGCACGAGCACACTGCCTGCCGCGGCTCGCAAAACGATGTCGTCCGTCACATCGAACGCAAGATTGAGGCTGGGCAGTACATCGTCATAGTCAAAACTGTTCGATGACGGTACGCCATCGGTGGTAATGATATTGGCGGCACCAAACTCGACCGAAAGTCCAGAGTCGAAGTCGACCGTATCGACCTTGCGAGATGTGTCCGTGTATCGCAGCCCGATATTGCCGCGCAAACGCTCAGTCCCGAACTCGAGCATGCCGTATGCTGAAAGAATATCCCGCTCGATTTCAAAGAAACTCTGCGGTTGGAAGTTCGGCTCGAACTCGAATGGAGAGTTTAGAAAGGCCTCGAGCGAAGCTGATGCGTCCGGCAGCACATAGTTGAGGCCCAGACCGGGAAACTCTCCTCCTGACCAGCCGCTAACCACGACATTGGACTCGGCGACCGTCGGAAACGGAGCGTCAAGAATGTCATCGACTCCGTTTCCATCCGAGTCACCGGGCCGGAAACGGCGCGCAAACCGCGTATTCGTCGTATCCAATGTCTGAGCACGATAGGACAGACCGGTTTTGAACGCGCGGAAAAATCCGGAGTCCGAAAAGCTGCGCTCGAGATCGAGCTGAAGGCTCAGTTCGTCGGTCTCAAAACTCTGCACTTTTCCGTCGATATCGTTGCGGAAAAGGTTTTCGGGCGCCCAGGAATTCGGGTCCGAGACCGGATTCAAGCCGCTCGAGATGAGAATCGGGTTATCAACGTCGGAATAGTCGACCTCGAGATCGCTCCGAATACCCAACACGAAAGCACGCTCGACAATGTCGATTTTCCCAGCCGTGTAGTGCGCGATGCTGTTCAAGTGCCAGTCATCGTTGATCGACCAATCCCAATCCGTCGTGAACGCTGTGCTGGTCCTGTCCTCGGTTTGTAGTGTGTGGTTGGCTTCTACGCGAATATTTTCCGCGAGAATCTGAGTAGCGGTTGGCCCGGTAAGCCCGAGAATCGTGACCGTCGGACTGGGATTGCCACCGCTGAACAACGGGACCAACTGCTGAAAGTTCAGGGTCTTGTCGTCCAGTGCCGCAACGGCCGTCAGATTGATTTCGTGGCGGTCAGCAGGCCGAAACTGAAGTGCACCGTTTATCAACAGCCTTTCGGTCGTTCCGTCCTCTCGACGGAGGCGCGGTCTGTCGGTGCGTTCCACGGGAATTCCGTCAATGACATCGAAGTTTCCATCGCCATCCTGATCGACGTCACTGAATCGCTGGCTAAACATGAGATCGAAGCGCGTGTCGAATTCCTGGTAAGCAACATTGAGCAGCGCGCCTACCTTGTCATCGTTGAACTGGTCGATGTACGTGAAATTGCCGCCTATTGACGTCGAATTTCGATCGTCCACATAAGAGGATTCGATGTTCGCGAGAACTCGGCGGCTATCGAAAGACAACGGCCTTGCGGTATCGATGTTGACAGTACCGGAGAGCCCACCTTCCTGCAGGTCCGCCGACGGGCTCTTGATCACCTGGACAGCCGATGCCAGCTCTGACTGAATGATGTCGAACCGGAATCCCGAATTGAATTGTGCGCTGGCGAACGACTGGCCGTTTAACGTCGTGTTGGTGAACTCGGGACCGAGCCCACGAAGGCTGATTAGCGCACCGCGACCCCGTGATCGCTCAATTTGCACGCCCGGTATCCGTTGGATCGACTCGGCGATATTCTCATCGGGAAAGTCGCCGATATCTTTCGCGGATATCGCATCGATCACTCGAGTGTCATACCGCTTTTGATTCAAGGCGTCCTCGATACTGGCCTTGTAACCGGTAACGACGATCTCTTCGAGAGCTTCCGGGTCCTGCGCTGCGGCTGGCGACGCCAGGAAAACGGCGCCCAGCAAACCCAGCAACCCCTTCTTTTTCTTCGGTTCCATCTGATCCCCCTCAGCGTGTGACTGAACGTCGGCTGTAATATTGATAAAGCCGTCATCGCTGAACGTTGGTCTCAGACCCGTGCCCTCGAGAAGCAAAGCAACTGCTTCCCGCGGTTCATGGCTCCCGACCAGCCGATTTGTTGTTTTGCCACGAGCCAAATCGTAGGCGAAGATCAACGTAATACCGGCTTGTTCAGCAAACTGTGTGAGCGAAACGTCCGCTCTTTGCTGAGGTATATCGAAACGTACTAAATCAGACTCAGACGCAACCGATGCTGTGGATGAAAGCACCCAGCAGATCAGAATTACGACCAATCGAACTATGCATCGGCCACCCCCAACAAGACGCAGTAGCTGCGCCTGCTGGATAGACAAATCAACTCTCATTTTCCCCCACCGACCAATGCGTGTTGACTAAGCGGTGTCCACGATTACTACTCCGGTTTTCGTAGTGGTCTACACCGCTTGCATTACTCAGTTCTTAGAACGATCTTGTCGTCGCCTTGCCACTCATAGGAGATATTGAAGTGCTCTCTAAGTGCGGCAAGAAGACCTTCTACATCACCTGCCCGGAAATGACCCGCAACACGGACTTTCTTGGACTCTTCATCCAGGAACACGAACTGCACCGCCGTATAGCGACCCACTTCGTTAACTGCATCTTCCAGCGGCTCTCCGCGGAAAATCAGATTGCCGTTGCGCCACGATAGCCTGACCGCAATCTCTCCGCTGTCGATCGGATTGGCTTCCGCTGATTCTGTTCCCTGCTCGTCGGCATCGAAAGAATACTCCTGGCCCGCCGCAACCAGCCTTGATGCCGGTGTCAGGATCAGTGGTTTGTCAACAGAGGCTTCATCCACGGCGCCGTCCAGCACACCGACCATCACTATCCCTTCCGTTACGACCAACTCGATCGTTTGGTCGCTGGTTATCTCGAGGTTGAACTCCGTTCCAATTGCCTGAACCACCTTGTCACCGACCATCACGCTCAGCGGTCGGGACTTGTCGCTTGCGACCGAGATGTTAACTTCGCCCCGCAGGAGGTTTAGCAGCCGATTGCTTTCGGTGTACTCGACAGTCAACGCGCTGTTGGTGTTCAGTACGATTTGCGTTCCGTCAACCAGGGAATGCGTGACTTGCTCGCCGATGCCTGTCTCGTACTCGGCTGAAAAGCTACCGGATACGTCTGCTCCTGAATCGACCCATAGATCGGTCCGAACCCAGTAGAAGAGCGCTATCGATAGCCCGACTACTACTGTCGCAGCAACTGCCCAACTTGCTCGAACGGCAGTCATTCGGTGAGGCCTCTGCGGTTCCGGGAAGATCTCAGCCAGCCGTGACAGTGACTCCATCTCGTCCCATAGAATGGCCAATTCCATGAACTGCTCATAGTTTTCCCGATCGAGCGACATCCATTCCCCGAGTTCCTGCTCTTCGTCCTCGGACAGACCGTTCCCGAGACGGGCAATCCAGTCTGCTGCTTCCGCCAGCCTCTCATCCCTGCGCTTCGGGAATTGAGCGACATTGCTCATTTGTCACCTCCAGGCCTATCCACAGATTTCGTATCCCACTGCACAGCCTTGTTTCTCTCGAGAAGATAATTTCGACAGCACCTGATCCCTTTCGAAATGTGCTTTTCAACAGTCTTTTCGCTGATCTGAAGTATCTGTCCTATTTCCCGGTACGAGTGCCCGTACACTTTCTTGAGGACAAACGCACGGCGGCATTGAAGCGGCAGGCTTCGGACAGCATCGCAAAAGAAAGAGAACTGCTCGTCACTGCATACTCTGTCCAGCACACTCCCTGAAGGATCCTTTGGCGCAAGACCTCCCGACTCCTCTCGCTCATCCCAGCTGTACACGAGTCGCGACTCGGCCTTGTTTGCGTGATTCAGCGCAATATTTCTCGCCGTCCGGTACATAAAGGACCTCGGCGACTGAATCTCTCTGGTCGGGTGCGACTGACAGACGCGTACGTACGTCTCCTGCACCACATCTTCTATCTCTTTAGGCGGAACGATCCCGCTTACGGCGCGCTCGAGCCCCTCTCGAATTGACAGGAATACACTGGTGAGCTTTTCGTCGATAGGCATGGGTATACGGTACTGCCATCAGCGCCAAATATGGCCAAACTATACATAGACAAATCAGGAGGGGTTTTCCCCCACTCCAGTTTCAGGGCATTTCTTAGCGGTTGATTCTCCTTCTGCCGCCACGTAAAACGGCGTCGGTCTACCCGGCTCCGGACTGCCTGGGCGGACCCTTCCCGGAACACTTCCGGACTGAGTCCGGCGCCGTTATCGACATATAGGCAAAAGGCAGAGTGTTGACGTCAGCCCGCAGTGCCAGACTCGCAGCATGGTCGATTACCGTTTCGCTGGCGGGGTTCCTGTTCGGTTTCGACACAATCGTAATCTCCGGTGCGGACATTCCGATTCGAAACCTCTGGAACACAAGTCCGTGGTTTCACGGCAACTTCATAATGGCGATGGCTTTATGGGGCACTGTCATCGGGGCGATCCTCGGCAACGTTCCATGCGATAGATTTGGGCGCAAGAAAACGCTGGTGTGGATAGGTTTGTTCTATCTCATATCCGCGGTTGGCTCCGCGCTGGCGTGGGACCCCTACTCATTTTCCGCTTTCCGATTCATTGGCGGTCTGGCGGTCGGTGCATCGTCAATAGCCGCTCCGGCATACATTGCGGAGATATCCCATAGCAACAATCGGGGACGGCTGGTTGCGCTTTATCAGTTCAACATCGTGTTTGGCATCCTGGTCGGTCTGCTCTCGAACTACCTGATCGGCGACAATTTCGGGATGCACTCGTGGCGGTGGATGCTCGGCATGGAAGTGGTTCCAGCCGGACTCTATCTGATGATGCTGACCACTGTTCCCGAAAGCCCGCGCTGGCTGGTACTCCACAAGAACGACCAGAGTCGGGCCAGGCTGGTCCTCGAGCAAATCCACACCGCTGATGAGGCTGCCGAGGTGCTTGACTCGATTCGTCGGTCGGTACCAGAAACCAGCGCGACATCGGCACGCCCGAGGGGCCTTTCACAACCACTGGCACTCGCGTTTCTGATTGCATGCTTCAATCAGTTCAGCGGCATAAACGTCGTCTTCTACTATGCCCCGCGGCTCCTGGCGTCGGCCGGGGCAGGCATACAGGATGCGCTGTTGCAGGCGACCAGCCTTGGATTCGTGAACCTGGTATTCACCGTCATCGGAATGGTGTTGATCGACCGGGCCGGCCGAAAGCGGCTGCTGTTAATCGGCTCCGTCGGCTACATCATCAGCTTGAGCGTTGTCGCCTGGGCGTACGCGACCGGTGCGAGCCAGACGATAATCCTTGCCTTCCTGCTGATGTTTATCGCTGCACACGCTATCGGTCAGGGCGCCGTCATCTGGGTGTTCATTGCGGAGATCTTTCCGAATGCATATCGTGCCCGGGGACAATCCTGGGGTGCCGGCACGCATTGGGTCATCGCCGCCACAGCCACAGCCGTCACGCCCTGGCTGATCGACGATCAGCAGGGCGTATTCAAAGGCGACCCGTCACCGTTATTCGCGTTCTTTGCGGGCATGATGGTGCTGCAACTCTTGTTTGTGATCTTTGTCATGCCCGAGACAAAAGGTCAATCTCTCGAGGAGTTGGAATCGAAGACCGGAATGCGGAGTTCTCCTCGCCTGTAATTCTATTGAACTCGCCAATCGCAGCGATGAAAAGCGGACCGTTGCGACGCGGCGATGGTCGAATACAAAACGGCGCTCCCTGCCGCGGCGATTTGCGCAAACCGGACTCAAACGCCCGGCGCGACTCGACTTTTTCGCTCCATTCGGACCTTTGAGTTATCGGGGCTCCTCAGAATTCGAAGTCCGGATCCATCATCGGGGCTGCGGAGAACGGTGCGTGCGTGTGGTCGCCTTGTTACATTTGTCGACCGAGATCGGTATCGTAGCGGGAACTTCCAGACGGAGACCCGTAAAGATGCGCCTGATCGGAATTTTTGTTGTCCTCGCCGCGGCGTTGCTCGTCCCTGCGACCGCGGATGCGGAACCGGAACCGGAACCGGAACCCGGACAATACTATCTTTCTTTCTCGGCCGCCTACGCCGACTACGACGAAGATCGCAACGCGGAAGACGATGTGGATCTGCTACAGCTCGGCGTCGGCAGGGCACTCAACGAGCGGTGGAATCTCGAGGCTATCGTGCAGTTCGCCGAGACGGACAACCTCGCTGAGGAGGAGCACCTGGGCGTGGGCTTCGATGCCCAACGGGTCTTCGCGCGTAGCAGTTGGTTCAGCCCTTACGTTCACGCGGGCCTGGGCGTGTTTCGCATCAATCCGCTGCTCGGGAGTTCCGACACCGGTGCCATGTATTCGGCCGGTCTCGGTTTCTACGCGGATCTGTTCTCCAGCGACGTCGCACTCAAAGGTGAATGGCGGCACCGTTGGGAAACCGCCAGCAGTTCGACACTGGGTGACGACCTGTTCAGCCTCGGCCTGCAGTTTCCGTTCGGCGAGTCCGGCAAGGACTCGGACGGCGACGGCGTCAAGGACACGATCGATCGTTGCCCGAACACGCCACCCGGACGCCAGGTAGACGCCAGCGGCTGCGAACTCGACAGCGATGGCGATGGCGTCACCGATTTCGCCGACCGGTGTCCGGACACCCCGCGCGGCGTCACGGTCGACAGTCGGGGCTGTCCTCTGGATTCTGACGGCGACGGCGTCAGCGACGATCGCGACGCGTGCCCGAACACGGTTGCGGGCGCCGCGGTCGACGAACGCGGCTGCGAGCTGGACTCGGACGGCGACGGCGTCGTCGATCGGATCGACGAATGTCCGAATACGCGCGAAGGCGCACAGGTCGACGTGCGGGGCTGCGAAATCCGCGAAGAAATCGTTCTGCGCGGCGTCAACTTCGAGTCGAACTCGGACCGGCTGCTGCCGGGCGCCGAGCGCGTACTCGACGACGTCGCCGCATCGCTCGGCAAGTACCCCGGCATCCGCGTCGAGGTGGGCGGCCACACCGACAGCGACGGAGCCGAGGCCTACAACGAAGGCCTGTCCGAGCGCCGCGCGTCCACGGTGCGGGACTACCTCGAGAGCAAAGGTATTGCCCGCAACCGCATGACCGTTCGCGGCTACGGCGAGTCGCAGCCGATCGCAGACAATGCCACGGCGCAAGGCAAGGCGCAGAACCGACGCGTCGTGCTGCGGATTCTCGAGCGCTGATGAACTGGTCGCCCGGCTGCGTCAACCGGCGCCGCCGGGCGCTGCTCACCCGCTGAGCCCGTCTCCCGGCTTACCGCAATGACCGCCGGTATCGAAGCGATCGAAACCGACACGGAGGTCGAGATCCATCTGAGCGGAGACTGGCTGTTAGCCCGGGAGCTGCCGCCCGGTGACCGGGTGCGCGCGGCTCTCGCGAACGCCGCACCCGGTGCGCGCATCCGCTTCGACGCCGGAGCGCTCGGGGAATGGGACACGGCGCTGCTCACCCTGCTCGTCGATCTCCAACGCCGCGCAGAGGAACGGCAGCTGCGGTTCGATGCCTCCGGGCTCCCGGACGGAGCGGAGCGATTGTTACACCTGGCCTTCGCCGTGCGTGAACGCGAGGGTGCACGGCGGCGGCAGCAACGCCACTCGTTCCTGTTCCGGCTGGGTAACCGGACGCTCGAAATTGCGGAACAGGCAAAGGCGCTGCTGACGTTTACCGGCGAAACCGTCCTGTCGGTCGGCCGGGTCCTGACGGGCAGGGCTACGTTCCTGCGCTCGGATCTCGTTCAGTACGTCGAGGAAGCCGGCGCCGAAGCGCTCGGCATCGTCAGCCTGATCAGCTTCCTGATCGGGATGATCTTCGCGTTCGTCGGCGTGATGCAGCTTCAGAACTTCGGCGCCGGCATCTATACCGCGGACCTCGTCGCAGTCGCCATGGTCCGCGAGATGGCGCCGATCATGACCGCGATACTGATGGCCGGCCGGACCGGTGCCGCCTATGCGGCACAGATCGGCACGATGAAGGTCAACGAGGAGATCGATGCCCTTACGACTCTCGGTTTCGACCCCGTCGACTTTCTCGTCGCGCCGCGCGTAATCGCACTCATCATCATGCTGCCGCTGCTGACAATGTACGCCAGCCTGATGGGTATCATCGGCGGACTGTCGGTCGGCATGGCGATGCTCGACGTCAGTCTGGTCCAGTACGTCACGCAGACCGTCAACGCAGTCAACCTCAACAGCCTGTTCGGCGGTCTGTTCAAAAGCATCGTCTACGGCAGTCTGATTGCCCTCGCTGGGTGCCAGCAGGGCATGGCCTGCGGCAACAGCGCAATGGCTGTCGGCCAGTGTACGACGCGCGCCGTCGTCAGCAGCATCGTGCTAATCGTCGTCAGCGCCTCGATACTCACGGTCGTCTACATCAATCTGGGGATCTGATGCCGTGACCAGCGACACGCACATTCGCGCCGAGGACCTCACGATTGCGTATGGCGACTTCGTCGTCCAGCGCGATCTGAACTTCGAGATCCGGCGCGGCGAAATATTCATCATCATGGGCGGCTCCGGCTGCGGGAAGAGCTCCCTGCTGAAGCTCCTGATCGGACTCAAACGTCCGACGGAGGGCGAAGTCTACTTCGACGGCAAGCCGTTCTGGGCGTCGGGCAGCCGCGAGCAGGACCTCGTTAAGCGGCGCTTCGGTACGTTGTTCCAGTCCGGCGCCTTGTGGAGCTCCATGACGCTTGCGGAGAATATCGGTCTCGCTCTGAAGCAATACACCTCCCTCGGCGACGCGGAGATCCGTGAAGTCGCTGCGTACAAGCTCATGCTCGTGGGGCTGGCGGGCTTCGAAGACTACTACCCGAACGAAATCTCGGGCGGCATGAAGAAGCGCGCCGGACTCGCGCGCGCAATGGCGCTGGACCCGGAAATCCTGTTCTTCGACGAGCCGTCGGCCGGCCTCGACCCGGTGAGTTCACGGCTGCTCGACGACCTGATCCTCGAGCTTCGCGACAGTCTCGGCACGACGCTCGTCGTCGTCTCGCACGAACTCGCAAGTATCTTTGCCATCGGCGATAATTCGGTGTTTCTGGACCCCGTGACGAAGACTCAGCTCGCAACAGGCAACCCGAAGTGGCTCAAGGACAACGATTCGCGTGACGACGTTCGGGACTTCCTCAACCGGCGCGCCTCCGCGGGCGAACCGTCATGAGTAAGCAGGTCAACCCGACGGCAATCGGCGCCTTCGTGCTGGGCGGTATACTGCTGCTGGCTGCTGGCGCTGCATTGTTCGGCGGCACCGAGCTGTTCGCCAAGCGTTCAGTGTACATGGCCTTCTTCGAGGAGCAGACGAAAGGCTTACGCGTCGGCTCCAATGTCGTCGCCAACGGAGTGCGGGTGGGCTACGTGTCCGATATCGCACTCCTGGTCGATGAAGACACTTACGAGACGATGACCCAGGTGACGCTCGACATTTTACCCGACGCGTACATACCGGTTCGCAACGGCCGACCGATTCGAGGCGGCATGGAATCCGGCATGTCCTATCGCGAGCTCATCGAAGACGCGGGACTGCGCGCACAGCTCGAGATCGACAGCTTCATTACCGGCCAGCTACTGGTGCGGCTCGACCATCGACCGGACACGCCAGCCGAAATGCGCGGCGTGGACACCGCGCATCCCGAAATCCCGACGATTCCGTCGAACATCCAGGAGATCCTTGCAGGTATCCAGGACTGGGCCGTCAATGTCCGCGACACCGTCGATCTGGGCGAACTGTCAACCAGTCTCAACGACGCGCTGCGCAACATTGCGGATCTGGCAGCGTCGGAAGACCTCGCCGCAAGCATCGCGGGCTTCAGCCGCCTGGTAAACAACCGGGAACTCGGTGACCTCATCGCGAACCTCAACTCGACTCTGGCCGAGGTGCGCGAAGCTGCGCAGGAAGCCGGCGAGTTCATGGAAAACACGGATACCGAGGTCGCAACGCTTGCGGACGATCTCAAGCCCGTACTCGCCCGACTCGAAGACACGCTTACTCAGGCCGACGGCGCGCTGGCGGCTGCGAGCCGGCAGCTTCGCGGCGACACCGCAGAAGCGCATCAGATCCAGGCGACCTTCCGCGAAATCGAGCTTGCTTCGCGGGCCATGCGCGAGTTCTTCGATTACATGGAGCGGAACCCCGAGGCCTTTATTCGCGGCAAAACCGAGCCAAACTGATGGAACGAAGCAACGCTGTCACTCTCGCCCTTCTCGCGGTACTCGTAAGCCTCGGCGCCTGCGGCACATCGCCGCCGTCGCGATACTATGCGCTCGAGAGTGCGGGCTTCGACGCCACCGGCGACGGCCCGGATTCGCTCATTCTGGGCGTCGGCCCGATTCGCGTACCGGAGTATCTCGAAAGGCCGCAGATAGTCACCCGCCGCGAAAACCGGGAGCTCCACATCGACGATTTCAATCGCTGGGCCGAGCCGGTCGGTCGGGCGCAGCTCACGGTGCTTGCCAGCAATCTGGACGGACTGCTGGATAACGTCATCGTACTGGCCTACCCTTATGGGCGAATAGCGGACTACGACTACCGGCTGGTCGCACGCGTCGAGCGCTTCGACATGGATGCATCGGGGTCGACCGTGCTGGAAGTGCAGTGGTCGATATCGGATGCCGACGGAGATCCGGCTGTCGCACCGCGTCGATCACGCTTCGTGACCGACGGCGGCGATCCCGACGACCCGGGCTCCGTAGCCGCCGGCATGAGCCGTTGCCTGGCCGACTTCAGTCGGGATGTGGCGGCGGCAATCTCTGCCATGCTCGATAAGCACAGCGCCTCGAAGGAGGACTCCGGTTCGCCTTCCGGCCGCTGATTCGACCGTAATCGATACACACAGGGGAAGAGAATATGAAAACGAAAATGAGCGTTCTCGGCTTTCTGCTTCTGGCCTCGTTCGCCGTTACGACAGCCCACGCGCAAAACGCGGACGTGGCGACGGACCGTGAGCTCGGCGACACGGAGGGCCTCGAGAAGGCGCGCTCGGGCTACCGGGATACCTGGGTCAACCCGAATGCCGATTTCGGCAGCTATTCGAAGATCTATCTCTGGGGCTCGGTGTTCGAGTATCGCGACGTCGGCCCGGCGCAGCCCTACCGGAGCACGATGCTGCGATCGCATAAACGCGAGTTCGGCATCGCCGAACAGGATCGCGTCCAGTTCGAGGAGACCGCGTCCGAAGTATTCCTCGAAGAGCTCGGTAAACTGAAGAACTTCGAGATCGTCAACGAGATCGGACCGGATACGCTGCTCCTCCGCGCCGGCTTTCTCGACATCGTGTCCTTCGTGCCGCCCGACACCATCGGCCGCAGCGACGTCTATCTGGCCTCCTTCGGCGAAGCGACGTTCATCGTGGAACTCATCGATGCCGAGACGGGCGACATCGTGGCGGTTGCATCCGAACGCCGGCGCGCCGAGCGGCCCGGCGGTCAGATCGACCGCTTTTCCACGCCCGCGAACCGCGCGACGGTGATGGCCGAAGTCCGGCGCTTCACGAGACGCGCCGCGAACAAGCTACGGACGGAACTCGACAAGGGCGCGCAGCGCGCCCGGCAGTAGACTCCCGATCCACGAGCGGACGAGAACGAGCAGCCTACCGATCACTGGCAGGCCGCCCGGTCTTTCGTGTTCATCCAGTTGCTCAACCACGTTTCGGCTACTACGCTTGTAAAAATTGAGCGTCGGTCCTCTCCGCGAATCAACCTGCTCTCGGACAAACACCTTTCCAGAGCGCGTCTGTCAAGTATGCGTTCGCGCACCAGTGCCCCATCCAGCAACAACTCACGAAGGTACACTGCATTTTCGACGAGCAGCCTGTTGAAATAGCTTGTCGTACCGCCCTTGACTCGACGTTCAACTACCTTTGCCGGAAGATCCGCAGAAAAGGCCTCGCGAAGTAAACCTCGTGCCCGGCCGTGGCGGTTGAGCACATACGTTGGGATTTTCAGGCAGCACTCGACGACTGGCTGTGAAATGAGTGGGTGAATCCGGTCCGCGTATGAATACAGCCTGCCGTTGAAGGGCTCGCAATCGATGACGTCGAATATGTGCTCGATCTTGCTTGGCGGCAGCCGGTCTGTGCTCCCAACCCATGGATGACTATAGGATTGTAAGCTTATCGAAGAGCGAGCTTCGTCCGTCAACAACGATGTACTATCGAAAAGTGAGGCGTAGAGATCGAATGGCCGCCGCAGTAGCCCGTAACGCATGACGGTACGACATATCGACCAGATCGATTCGTGCGTCAAACGGCTGACTTCTCTACTCACCTTAAACAGCTCGGGTTTTACCCCATGCCGATGCGCATACTCAGCTGCAATGAGTTTCGACCGGCTCTCAAAAAAGAGCTGATCACCGCCCTGGCCACTGAAAACGGCGCCAGCGCGCCTTTCACTCACTAAGCGCCTCTTCAACAACTCCGTAGTCGACAGAAGACCAAGCATCGCAGGTGAGGCAACTCTCGACGGCTCCAGCATTTGCTGGAGCGGTTTATCGGCTGCACGCACCTCACTCTCGATCAGTTCAAGGCCGATAGTACGAGCAACTTCCCGGGCGTAGGACCTTTCGTCGCCTTCCGAGGCCTCGGTATAGTAGTGGAAGCAAAGAAAGTTCTTGAGAACACCGGTATCACTCAGACACCGCGCGACGACGGATGAGTCGAGACCACCCGAGAGTTCGTGAACAATGCTGCCGTATCGGGAGGCCCATGCATTTACGCAGCGACGCACTACCGACCTGAGCGCTGAACGTGCCTGCTTAGCGTCCTCTATCGTTTCGGCTGTACATACATCTGCAGGGTGCCAGTAGAACGAGCGACCTGGTGCGCCGCTATCGTCAACTACAACGCACTCACCGGCAAGGAGCCTTGTCGTTCCCAGAATCCCGGTGCTACGTGTAACCAGGCGCGTGTGTACGAAAAAGGCTGCTATGTGCTCCCAGTCAACCGCGAAAGAAGTGGGACTAAGCCGCACGCAGTCTTCCACGTCGGATGCGAACACGTCGACACCAGCGATCCTGGTGTGATAGCAGGGCAATCCACCTGTAGGGTCTCTGATAACGAAACGACGATGGCTATCGGGCTCTCGCAGGAAAGCAACGTAGTGACCCCAATAGTCTTCCGTGAGACGGCGCCCCATCGATCGGATCAGGCGCTCAGACTCGCCGGCATCCAGGTTTGGAACGTTGGGATCTGCATACTCGTCGCCGTTTTTGCGAAAGAGTCGACCTAAGATGACACCCGCGCTGTTCTCGAGGCTGTAAGCATCGTATGAGCTACCCGCCTTGGGAGCATGGAAGACAGCGAGACCCGGAGTCTCCAGGACGCTTTTCCAGCGAGATGAGGCTGAAGTAAGTTGGCGAGCCAGCCTGTGCGATTCAGCTGTTCTGGAAGGGTCTTGACTGTTCCAACTGAGCGCAAAGTACTGGTACACGTCCTAAGCCTCTACAAGCTTACCGTCCTACGCAGCCGACATAGCACGGCCCGTATCGCGGGCAAAACCGGAGCACTCCATAAATGCGAAAAGGCTGCACAAGCAGATCTTGTGCAGCCTTTGAGCGACTATGCAATCGCCGGAGCGTTCGACTTAGCAGCCGCGTACGCGATAGACGTGCGGAAACCCTTCGATTTCACACTCGTCACCATAACCGCCGCCCTTAGTCTCTTCCGAAGCCACACCAAGTTTGATCAGGGGTTCTTCGTTCATGACGTTCTCCGTTAGTCAGAGCCAAAAAGTCAACTCGCCACGATCAGTGACGAAATTGGACGATAGGACCGATTGACAGTTTCGGTCAAAAGAATCTATTTCCGAAAGGTGGAAGAGAACTCAGGCCATATGGAGGCGCGCGTCAAAAAGCGTGCGGCCGTAGGCCGCGCCGCAGCGCCTTATTGCGAAGCGGGCATCAGCGCTGGCGGAATCGGCGCACGGCGCCGAACCGGTGACGGCGAGTAGTGCGTCGCGAGATAGTCGAGGATAGTCGTTTCGGTCGCGGCATCGAACTGCCAGAGATTCTGGGTCTCCTGCATCCAGCGGATCATCGCGAGCCAGGTCTCGCGATTGCCGCGCTGCGCCGTGACGAGCTTGTGGGAGTGACAGCCGCCGCAGTGCGCGCGGACGGTTTGCCAGCCTTCCGCCACAATGAGACCGGTCGCCGGGTCCACCTCGGCCTCCGCGTTGACCGCCGAACTCAAGACGAGCAGAAGCGCTGCGAGAATCGAGCGCATGTCAGGCCGTCACCATGACGGCGATGCGGTGACAGGCGTTGTTGAGGTAGCCGCGGGGGTTCCAGCCGGGAAGAACCATCGGCTGCGCTACGCCGTTGCTGTCGGTCGCGCGGGCCCACACTTCATAGTAACCGGCCTCGGGAAAACCGATGTCCGCCGCGAAGTGTTGCCAGGCCAGGCGGTTCACCGGCGGGCGGAGCGCAACTTCATTCCAGGTCGCGCCGAAGTCGATTGACAGCTCGACTCTGTCGACTTCGAAATCGCCTGCCCACGCGTGCCCGTTGACGGCCAGGGGCTCGTCGACCGGATGCCGTATCCCCGACTTTGGGAAAGTGATCAGCGACTTGACCGGCATCGACTCGATGATGCACATGTCTTCGTCGGCAACGGCCGCGCCCGGCGCGACCGGTTCGCAGGGCACGCGATACGACTGCCCCGTCATCTTCGGCCCGTCGTGGACGCGATCGCGAATGAGTATCCGCTCGAGCCATTTGCCGCTTACCGAGGCGGGCCAACCGCCGCACACGAGCCGCAATGGGAAACCATGCAGGAGCGGCAGTGGCTCGCCGTTCATGGCCCAGACGATCAGGGACTCATTCTCGAGCGCCTTTCGCACCGGCACGCCCCGCGAGATCGGCAGCTTGTTCGGGTCGCCGGACAGGTGCGTGTCGGCGCCTTCGTAGGCGACGTAGACGGCATCGTCACGCAGGCCGACGTCTTCGAGCACGTCCTTGAGCCGCACGCCCGTCCACTCGGGACAGCCGACGGCACCTGTCGTCCACTGGTTACCTCTCGCCGGCGGATGGAATTCAGAGCGGCCGTTGCCACCGCACTCGATCAGTAGTTGCAGCGTATGCTGCTCGAAGCGCGTCCGGAGTTCGCGCAGCGTGTAGGCGCGCGGACGAAGGCAGGACTCACCGTCGACTGTCAGGCTCCAGTTCGCAACGGCCTCCTCCTCGAGCCTCGGCGGAATGCCGTTGTTGCGAACGAACAGCCGCGACGCGGGCGTCACTTCGTCGTTCAACAAGTGCGCCGGCGTCTCGGCATTGATCGGCCGATCGTTCAGCACGACGAGCCCGTCCTTGCCTTCGATCGTGAACGCGTCGGCGGAGTCCGCCAGCGCGACGGGAATCGGACCGGCCGGCATGAAGCGGGCGAAGGGTACCGTGGCGCCGACGGCAGCGCTCAGCCCGGTTAGCGCCGCACCCTTCAGGAAGCTACGTCGCGTTGCGCGCTCGGGGCGGCTCGACACCTCGGCGTCGGACTTGCGATCGGGAAATCTCTGCGTCACGAGGCGACCGCCCGCTACAAGCCGCGGATTGCGTCGGGATCGATCTTTGCGACGCTCGCCGACCCGGCCGTGACCGCCGACGTCAGCGCCTCGGCCTCGCTCAGGTAGTTGTCGGCGTAGAAGCCGAGGATCGTCAGACGATAGTCCATCTCCCGCTCTGCGAGGCCTGCGTCGAGCGCAGACAGCGCACCGCGGACGAGATAGAAGCCTCCCGCCACGTTGCCGAACTGCCTGAGGTAGGGGCTTGCGCCCGCCAGCACGGCTTCCTGGTCGCCGGCCGCGGTCTCGAGCAGCCAATCGGTGGATGCCGAAAGCGCATCGACCGCGCGTCCGAGCGCGGCGCCGGCCTTCGCAACCGTCGCATTCGACGACGCCGTTGCGGCCAGGGATGTCGACCGCATGTCCCCGATCAGACGCTTCGCGGCGGCGCCGCCGTCGCCCGTAAGCTTACGGCCGACCAGATCGATCGCCTGGATGCCGTTGGTGCCTTCGTAGATGGCGGCGATGCGCGCATCGCGCATGTGCTGCGCCGCGCCGGTCTCCTCGACGTAACCCATGCCGCCGTGCACCTGCACGCCGATCGACGTGATTTCGTTCGCCCGATCGGTGCTCCAGGCCTTCGAGATCGGCGTCAGCAGCCCCTCCAGACCGGCGGCGGACTCGCGGATACCCTCGTCGGGCGAGGTACGTGCGAGATCGTAGGCCACCGCGTTCGCGTAGCAGATACCGCGCGCCGCGTCGGTCAGCGCCTTCATCGAATACAGCATCCGCCGCACGTCCGGGTGCTCGTAGATCGCGACCTGAGCCCCGGTCCTCGCGCCCGGCGCCCTGCCCTGTTTGCGATCCTGCGCATACGCCATCGCCTGCTGAAAGGCGCGCTCTGCGATGCCGACGCCCTGTGTGCCGACGTCGAGCCGCGCCGAGTTCATCATGATGAACATGTTGCGCAATCCCTTGTTCTCCTCGCCGAGCAGCGTACCGTAGCACTCGCCCGACTCACCGAACGCCATGACCGAAGTCGGACTGCCGTGCAGACCGAGCTTGTGCTCCAGGCCGATGCAGTGCGCGTCGTTGCGCGCGCCGGGTGAGCCGTCGTCGTTGACGTGGAACTTCGGCACGAGAAACATCGATATCCCGCGCGTGCCCTCGGGCGCGTCCGGCAGGCGCGCGAGTACGAGGTGCACGACGTTGTCCGTCAGGTCGTGATCGCCGTAGGTGATGTAGATCTTCTGACCGGTGATCCGGTAACGGCCGTCGCCGACCGGTTCCGCTTTCGTCTTGACGGCCGAGAGATCGGAGCCCGCCTGCGGCTCGGTCAGGTTCATCGAACCGGTCCATGCGCCGGTCACGAGCTTTTCCAGATACAAGCGCTTCTGTTCGTCCGTGCCGACGGCCTTCACGGCTTTGGCCGCACCGATCGTGAGCGAAGTACCGATCGCGAACGACATGCAGGCGGCGTTCAGCGCATCGATGAGCACGACCGCCAGCGTGGACGGCAGCCCCTGACCGCCGGCCGACTCCGGAAACGCAAGCGCATTCCAGCCGCCGTCGACGTAGGCCTGGTAGGCCTCCCTGAACCCGGGTGTCGTGACCACCTCGCCGTTCTCGAGACGCGCACCGTCGAGGTCGCTGTCCCGGTTCCGCGGGGCGACGACTTCGTCGCAGTAGCGCGCCATTTCCTCGAGGATGGCGTCGATCAGGTCGTCCGACAGGTCGTCGAACGCGCCGGTCGCGGCAAGCGTGTCGAAACCGGCCATGTGCTTGAGTGCGTAGCGGATGTCCCGGACGGGTGTGGCGTAACTCATTGTTTCTTCCCACTGGAGCTGGATCGATCCGGCAGCGCGGGCGGGAGACGCAGGCCGGTTCGGGCGGACGCTGCTGCCCGCTCGAACCGGTAATTTTAATCTGGATTAAAACTATTTCAAAGCCGCGCGTCTCTGCCTGCTCGTGGCTGCTCTTGTTTCCGGCCGCCAGTCGTGAATCTCCGCTCGTGCAAACAGACATGGTTTCATCACACTCGGGAGCACGGAGTATCGAGGACCTGAGTCGGTCAGGCCCGTTACAGCCTTTTCAAGACAACGGCGAATTCCGCTGCGTCAGAATCGTAAGGGTTTCCGGCAACGTCGCAATACACTTCGTCGACTCGCAGCCCGGCGGCGTGGGCTTCCCGCTCCAGCGATTCCGGCGTGAAGTGCTGGAGCCAGTTGTACACCGTCCTCTGGCGGTGCTCTTCCACGATAGTGTACTTGTCGAGGCTCACCGATTCATCGTCGTACTTAAAGCGTGCGACGAAACCGAAGTAAGGGCTGGCCGACCAGAAGCCGCTTAGCTGATCCTTCTCGAAGCTCAGCCCCTCCCGTTTATCAACGAACGCGTTGAGCGAATACACATCCATCACTATGCAGCCACCGTCTGACAGCAGCCGCTCGAACTTCCTGAGCAGCATGCCGCGCTGCCCGGGTGACAGTGCGCAATAGTCACACATGATCATGGTGATGAGATCGAACTTACCTTTGGGCTGGAACTCCAGGTAGTTGGCTTCGATGTAAGTAACGTCGCAGTCTTCCCGTTTTGCTTGCGCTCTCGCGTACCCGATGGATCGTGGGGAGAAGTCGATTCCAAGCACGTCGGCGCCAAGACGCGCGAAACGACTCGTGTACAAGCCGGGACCGCAGCCAAAGTCGACGATCCGACTGCTTTCCGACAGCTCGAAATACTCCGTCAGCCAGCTTACGGAATCGTCAATGAACTTCGCCCGCCTCGACGAAACGTCAATTTCGCTATCGAGGTGAAAGGCAAGCATTCGCTCGGACGTGTGCTCGTCAGTCCAGAGCTCGCTTGCCGTATATGCGGAGAACGGGGCCGGCTTTTCGACGATGGACTCGAGGGCCGAATACAAAGACGCTGGTGGCACGAGAATCATAGTCCTCAGTTTACCGGAACGGTACAGAACTTCTGCTTACTATCGTCGGAGACCCGGATACGCCGGGAAAGCGTCACGTTGGTCGCGAACAGTCCGTCGACACTTTACTTCCGCACAAGTCTACTCGGCTTCCCCTTTGTCGCGGGCGGGTTCGAGACCGTTGAGTTTTCGAACGTACTGCCAGGCAAAGTGGGGACGAAGCTCGCTTATCCTGCTCCACAGGACACCGTAAGGATGCCCTTCGTCATTGGGCGGTCCCGCCGCGAGTTCCGGTGATTGGAAGAGCTCTTCGTATAGTTCGTCGCAAGTAACCTCCCGCATCGGGTTCCCGGGATTGCCGCTTGGGACGTAGTTAGTCCATGCAAACCGCCTGAAACGGGCGCTGGAACCCGATAAGCGCACTCTGCTCAATCCGAGCTCATTGGCAATCCAGAGCGAATCGGCGTGGACGAGCATATCGGAGACGAGGAAACCGCAGGTGCCCGCGCCCATGGTCCAATCGGCATACAACCGATCCTCGGAGAAATAGCCGGAAAGCACGCCGATACCCATACCGGTTCCGCATTCGCCCTCCCAGGCGGTACCTATCCACAAGTGCCCGCCAAAGTACTCGATGTGACTGGTTGAGTAGTCGGCGAGCCGGCCAGATCTGAAGTATCGGGTTGCTCCGGTCTCAATGTCCTCTTCGACGATTCCGCCGGCTCCCCAGGAACCCTCGCCCCCATAGAAGGAGATACCACCCCAGCGCTTGCCGTCGCCGGTGGCGCAGTCACTGACAACCGGTCACGGCGAGGTTTCCGCAGTGGACGGCATGTCAGCCTTCGCCGAGTAGCGAGCGCAGCTGTCTCGACATTCACAAACTCTGCGCCCTCGGCCTCCGCAACCCCCTCCCATTCGCGCCGGGTGAGTTCTATCGGATTGCACGAATCGGCAACGACGTTCAAACCGAGTCGCAGATTGTCTGCGGCCACACGATACGCGAGTCGGTAGCCTTCGCCCTCAACCTGGACGTGGCAACGGTCTCTCAAGGCTTGTTCGATAGTGTCGATTCTTAGATGAATGGCCCCCAGATCGGCGGCTAAGCGCCGGGCGAGCGTTGTCTTTCCCGAGCCGGGCAATCCGGTGAAGATGAAGAGTGTCGGCGCTGCCATCCGGGTGTTAGGGGGTGTCCTGAAGTAGCCTTCATCCTACCGGAATCGGCCGTATCAGCGGCTTGCGGTGAATCGCGGCGGCCAGCAAGAAACTGTCATCTCCTCGCCCGGTTTCACGTCTCCAATGTGTGCGCGAACGTTCTCGTAGCCTTCAGTCGAGGGGCCGTAGCGCCAGCGACTCGTGACTCCGCTGTCATCGGCCAGCGTGAACTCGATAACGCCGTCCTGGCCCAGCGATCCGTATCCCGCGATGCAACTCAAATCTCCTCTCGCCGATGGCGAGCGAAGAATGCCGGTACGGTCGGCGACGATCGGCGCGATTACTTCGTTCCACCGCCTGGCCGCGTAGAACCAGTTTCCCTCCACTCGATGACCAATGAGGTCGTTCTTCCATAAAGGCAGATACACGAAGCCGACAGACTCTTCTGTATCTACCTCATAAGCAAACACGTACGAGCGCTCCTGATCGGGCCGCCGCGGTACGCCGACGAAAAATGTGACCTCGAGTCGCTGCAAGCCGGACGGTCGTTTCGTTGCCATGCCCCGTGGCCAGTCTATGAACCTGCCATAGGGTCGATCCGGGTCCAAATGGGTAGCCGGATAAAGCACTCCGTCCGGTCCGCGGACAGTCACTCCCGGACCGTTCCAGATGTTGAACAGGCCGAGAATCTCAGGATCGACAATGATAATCGCTTCGCGAAGCCCGTCGCCGGCAATCTCGATCCGTAAAGTCTGGCCTTTCGACCAGCTTGCCGACGCGACGAAGATCAATACCGTGGCTGTCAGATACGCAGCTCGATTCATCTGAGGCTCCTCAGAATTGGCGCGTGTACCTGCAAGTATAGACGAAGGGAAGCTGCAGCTCTGCCTACTGCAGGTTCTCTCTTAGGAAAACCTCGATAACCGCCAATACAGTGATCGTACGGTACACGCCGTCAGGCAGTCGAAGACGCAGTGATCGTGACATTTGGAATCCAATTGCGCTGGCGGCGCTCGAGCCGGCTTCCGGTATCCTCGCCGTCAAAGTTCGACTTCGACCTGGAAAACGAAAGAGCACCGACATCATCGAACGTATTGACGTTGACGACAGCGTACCGATTGCCGTCGATCTCGCTCAATACGAACGGCGCCACCCCACATACGGAGCAAACGTAGAAGTCGGCCGTCCCGGTTCCAAACCGGTACGTTGAAACCAGAGACCGGTCATCGACATCGATTGCGAGTTCCGAGCCCCGGTGCGATGTCCAGGCACCACCGTGCTTTCGACAGAACGTGCAGCCGCATTCGCGGACCGGGATTTCAGATTCAGAATGAGGCCAGCGGAACACAAAGCGAATGTTCCTGCAATGACAGCTGCCGTGAATTGGCTTATGTCGTACCGCTGATCCCACCGACGCCTAAGACATTTCTTCCACGACTATCGAGGATAGCACTCAGCCAGCGTCAAAGCGCGCCGGACTTAACGACCAGCATCTTGTCGATCTGCATGTCATGCATCGTGTAGGGAATACCGCCGACGCCGAGACCCGATTCCCGCAAACCCGCAAACGGCATGACATCGTCACGAAACGCAGAATGATCGTTGACCATGACGGCCGAAGCGTCGATCTGCCGGTAAACGTGCATCGCGGTATCGATGTCCTCACTGAACACCGCGGCCTGAAACGCCACGGGCAGCGCATTTGCCCGGGCGATTGCGGCATCGATATCGTCGTACCCGTAGATACAGACGACGGGGCCGAATATCTCCAGCGTGCTGACTTTGGCGTCATCCGGCGGATCGAGCAGCACGGTCGGGGCGTAAGCGTTGTTGTCGAGTTGCCTGCCACCCGTTACGAGGACCGCACCGGCGTCCACGGCCTCGTCAACCCAATCCGCGACACGCCCGACCTCGGCCGGACGGATCAACGGCCCCACCTCGGTGGCGGGATCTTCCGGGGCACCGACAACAAGGGAATCCGCGGCGGCGGCCAGCGCCCGCGCAAACTCCGCTGCCGATGCACGCGGCACGAACACGCGCTGCACGGATACGCAGACCTGGCCGGCGTGATAGAAGCCGCCCTTGGCGATTGCCGGGATCACGGCATCCTGTGCAAACGGCGGCGCTACGATCACCGGCGCTGCACCGCCGTGCTCCAGCGCACACCGGGCGCCCGGCGCGAGCTTCGAGCGAAGCATCCAGCCGACCCGGCTCGAGCCGATGAACGAAAAAAAGCCCACGCGGGGATCGGTGACGAGGGCTTCGGCCGTGGCCAGATCGTCCGTGACGACGGCCTGGCACCACTCGCGCGGCAGACCGGCCTCGTACAGGATGTCCACGAACGCGAGGCAGGACATGGGTGTGTCACCGGCGGGCTTGACGATGGCCGGGCAGCCGCTTGCGACGGCCGGTCCGACCTGGTGGACGATGAGGTTCAGGGGATGGTTGAAGGCGCTGACGGCGACTACGACGCCGACGGGCTCCTTTTGCGTTAGCGCGACGCGTCCGACCGTCGCCGGCGTCGTGCCCACGGGTATCACCGAGCCGGCGTCGCCACGCAGCGTTTCGGCGCACAGCTTCACGCCGTCGATCGCGCGGATCACTTCGACCCGCGAATCGGCGTAGGGCTTGCCGCCCTCACTCGCCGCGGTCAGCGTCAGCTCGTCCGTACGCGACGCCATGATCGCGGCGGTGCGTTCGAGGATCGCAACGCGTTCCGGGACCGGCAGCCAGCGGGCGCGATCGCGAAACAAGCCATGGGCAACGCCGAGCGCATCGGCGACGTGCCCGGCATCCGCGGTCGCGACACGCGCCAGCTCACGCCCGTCCCACGGCGAAGTGACGGCCAGCTCGCCCGCCGGCGAACGCTCCGTCACGATCCTCAGGCCACCCACGTAATCTCTCCGAGTTTCTTCGTCAGCAGCGGATTCTCCCGATAGTCGATCGGGATCACGACGAGGCTCGGTCCGGATTCGTCAAACGCGGTTTCGAGCGTTGCTTCGAGATCACGCGATTTGTCGATGTAGTGCCCCTGCCAGCCGAAGGCCTCGGCAAGCTTGAGCCAGTCCGGATTGCCGAACGTGAGATCCGTGTGCTTCCCGAAGTGAGTATCCTGCTTCCAGGAGATCAGCCCGTAGCCGCTATCCGCCCACACGAGCACGACGATGTCGCTGTCGAGCCGTCTGGCGGTCTCCATTTCCTGAACGTTCATCAGAATCCCGCCGTCGCCGGCGATCGCCAGTATCCGCCGCTCCGGAAACACGAGGCTTGCGGCCACGGCGCCCGGCAGCGCGAAACCCATCGAGCAGAAACCGTTGGGAATGAGACAGGTGTTCGGTTCGTTGCAGTGATAGTGCCGCGCAATCCACATCTTGTGCGCGCCGACGTCGGACAGCAGGATGTCCTCGGGCCCCATGACCTGACGGGCGTCCCACAGCGCCTTCTGCGGACGGATGCTGCCCTCGGTATCGTCATCCCCGTGCTCCGCGAAGTCTTCGGCCATCTCCGCGCGCACGCGGCGCTGCAGCGCCAGGTCGTAGTCCGGCAGGCCGTGTGCATCGATCCGTTCGTTGAGCATCCACAGCGCGTGCGCCAGGTCGCCGACGAGCTCGATCTCCGGATGATAAAAGGCGTCGATCTCGGCAGGCAGGAAGTCGGCGTGGAGGATCGTCTTGTCACCGCGCTCGTTCCAGAGCTGCGGGTGGTACTCCACCATATCGAAGCCCAGCGTGATAACGAGGTCGGCATCGTCGATGGCCTGGTTGACGCGATCCTTGGTGCCGAGACCCACGGTGTACAGGCAGTAGTCGGCGTCCATGTCCACGGCGCCCTTGGCCATGAACGTGGAGATGACGCCGATGCCGGTCTGTTCGCAGAAGCGTCGAAGCTGCTTGCTCGCGCGGCGCCGGATACAGCCATTGCCCGCGATGATCACCGGCCGCTCGGCCGTCTTCAGCAGATCGAAGGCCCGGTCGACGATTTTGTCGTCGGGCACCGAACGGCGGAAGCGGCGCGGCGGCATTGGCGTGCCGCTTGCCTTCATCGCCGCGACGTCTTCGGGCAGCTCTATGTGCACCGCCCCGGGCTTCTCGGTCCGCGCCAGCCGCACCGCCTTGCGGACTATCTCGGGAATCGTTTCCGGGTTCAGGATCGTGGTCGCCCACTTCGTCACGGGCCGGAACATGCTGACGACGTCCATGATCTGGTGCGACTCCTTGTGCAGCCGGTCGGTGCCGCCCTGACCCGTCAGCACGAGCATCGGCGCCCGGTCCATGTTCGAATCGGCAACGCCCGTGATCAGATTGGTGGCGCCCGGCCCGAGCGTCGCAAGCACGCCGGCCGGATTCCCGGTCAGGCGCCCGTAGATCTCCGCCATGAATGCCGCGCCCTGCTCGTGCCGCGTCAGCACGAAGCGGATCTTCGCGGACTTCTCCAGTGCCATCATGAAGTCCGCGTTTTCCTCGCCCGGCACGCCGAAGATGTACTCGATGCCTTCTTCCTCCAGACACTTGACCATGAGATCGGATGCGTTCACGTCGATTCCTTATGCTCGTTAATCGGTGGTGCTGACGATTTCGGGGTAGCGCGGCTGCCAGCGGAGCGCATCGACACGCCGCTCGAGATCGTCCGTCAGATTCGCGACCCCGTCCGCTACGGCCTGCTTCGCGACGGCGATGGCGACGTCGCGGCAAACGTCCCACAGCCGCGCGACGTCGGGCACGAGACGCCGCTCGGCGAGTTCGCCGGCAGTCAGGCTTGCGCCCAGCGCCGCGGCGGCTGCGGCAATCATCTCGCCGGTGATCTCGCGCGCCTCGGTGGCCATGGTACCGAGTCCAACGCCCGGGAACACGAACACGTTGTTGGCCTGACTGACGGGCTGTGTCCGGTCACCGAGTTCCACGGGCGCGAACGGGCTTCCCGTAGCGACGAGCGCGCGACCCTCGGTCCAGGCCAGCACGTCGGCCGGGGCCGCTTCGCAGATCGCGGTGGGATTGGACATCGGCAATACGATCGGCTGTTCGCAATATCGCGCCATCGCCCGAACGGCGGGCTCCGTGAAGGAGTTGGCCTGACCGGATGCGCCGATCAGCGCTGTCGGCCGGAATGCCTCGACGACCCGGTCCAGCGACCGCAAGCCGTCGGCGTCGAGACCGAGAGCAGCAACCGCGTCCGCCGACCACGCAAGCTCATGCTTATAGGCATCGAGGCGCTCACGGTGCTCCCCGACGACGCCCCGACTGTCCATGAGCAGGACGGAGTGCCGGATAGCCTCGCCGACGAGGCCGGCGGCGGCAAGCTGGCGCTTGAGCTGACGCGCGATGCCGAGACCCGCGGCACCGGCGCCATAGATGAGTATGCGGCTGGCGGCGGGATCCGCTCCGCTCACGGCGATGCCGCCGTGCACGCAGGCAGCGGCGACGGCGCCGGTCCCCTGGATGTCGTCGTTGAAGGACGGGAGAACGCCGCGATAACGATCGAGGATCGCGAGTGCGTTGTCCTTGCGAAAATCCTCCCACTGCACGACGACACGCGGAAAAACGGCGCGAACTGCCGCGACGAACTCGTCGACGAGCCCTTCGTAGTCGGCACCCCGCAGCCGCGGCTGCCGGTAGCCCAGATACAGCGGATCGTTCAGGAGCGCCTCGTTGTCCGTACCGACGTCGAGACTGACGGGCAAGGTCGCCGCGGGATGAATACCCGCGCCCGCGCAATAGAGCGCAAGCTTGCCGACGCTGATCGCCATGCCGCCCGCGCCCTGATCGCCGATGCCGAGGATAGCCTCGTTGTCGGTGACGACGATGAGCCGAACGTCGGAAAACGGCGCCGCGCGACGGAGAACGTTTTCGATTCTGCCGCGGTACTCCGGAGTGATGAACACTCCCCGGCCGCGGCGAAAAACCCGCGAGTAGTACCGGGAGGCCTTGCCGACCGTCGGGGTGTAAACGATCGGCATGACTTCTTTCAGGTGCTTTTGCATCAGCTTGTAAAAGAGCACTTCGTTGCGATCCTGCAGCATCGCCAGACCGATGTGCCGGCCCACGTCGTCCCGGTTGAAGAAGATCGACCGATAGATGCGCTCGACCTGCCGGTCGATATCGTTGTATTCGGCGGGCAGCAGGCCCTCGATACCCAGGCGGCGCCGCTCGTCGCGGTCGAATCCGGTCCCCTTGTTGTACAGCGGATAGCGCAACAGGTCGGGACCGCACTTGTCGATAGTGAGCCGGTCGCCCTCCGGTCCGCGCTCGAGCCTGAATTCTTCCACTGACGTCTCCCCCGCTAAAGCTTGTTTCGATTGTGCTTGTACCAGATCAGGACCGACACTATGCCGCAAAGATTACCGAAAGGCGTGCCCGGAAGACGTCTCCGTAGCTCAAGTCGCGGCGCCGGATGCCGATATCGGGAAAGGTAACAAGTAAGGCCGCCGATACCGCCAATGCGCCCGCAAAATGTCGCCAGCTATCTGGACGCCGGCTCGATCGCCGTCTTCGCCCAGCAGATTATCGACTCCCTCAAGCACGTCGCGTCCCTGGCGCTGCACGAGATTGACGGCCGCCTGATCTGGGCCGGCCCCGATCGCAATGCCCGCGAGCTGTGGTTATCGAACCCGTTTCTGCGCAACGAGCTACCGCAACGCGGCTATGCGGAACACCTTGGCGAGAACGTGGTCTGCGTCTTCGGCCTGGGGACCGAGGCAGCGGGCAAGCCCGTCGCGACGCTGTCGGTGACAATGAAGGCGAGCGCGACGTTCGACCTCGAGACAACGCGGCGCGAAATAATGCCCATCATCGAGTGCATCGAGCGTCAGATTGCCATCAACGCCGAACTCTCCGCCGTACGGCGGATATCGCGCGACGGCCAGCGCGGCGTCCGCCTGCTCATGGCCATGGACGAACTCGACGGCTCCGCCGGGCCGCACGACATTCTCAACGCCGTGCTGGAAATGGCGATGAACCATTTTCAGGCGGAGATGACGGCCGTCGTGCTGCCGAACCTCGGGATCCAGCAAACCTGGCCGCCAAGCCTGTTGAGCGACCAGAAATCCGGCAAGGCGGTAATGAGCACGCTAGGCGCCCTGCTTTCCGGCGCAAAGATGCACCGCCAGGTGCTCGTATCCGACGCGAACCTCAAAGCGACCCCGGTTCCGGGACTGGGCGGCGCGGAGCCGCGCTTTCTGTGCGCGCCGATCATCAATTCGCGCGACGAAGTCATTGGCATTTTCGTTCTGCTGTCGAAAGAGCGCTTCACGAGAGACCAGGTGCGACTCACGCGCGCCATCTGCGCCAAAGTCAACAGCCTGGTTCGTACAGCCGATCAGCTATCGGGACAGTACTTTTCCCGCCATGGGCTGTTGAGCCATGCAAGCGGAGTCATCAAGCGGAATCGCACGCAGTCGCACGCGATGCTGTATCTCGATATCGACAAGCTGCACATCGTGAACGACCGCCACGGCCACATGGCCGGCGACCGGGTGATCCGCAGCACGAGCCGCATCATCGAGGAACTCTGCAGCAGCTCCGACGCGGTCTCGCACCTGACGGGCGACACCTTCGCGGTGTTTCTGCGCGGCGCCGACGAGAGCCGCGCCTTCGACCGCGCCAGTCTGATACTCGAGACCATCGACAAGGAAAGGATCGACTACGCGGGCAGCGACATCCAGGTCACCGCCAGCATCGGCATCGCGCTCATCCCCGATGTCGTCAGCGATGCCTCTGCGGCCCTCAACACGGCGGAAGTGGCGTCGCGTTCGGCCAGGAGCCGGGGTGGCAACCGCATTGTCGTTTTTCGCGACGTCGACGCCAGCGTCGCTCAGCGCCGCAGCGATCTCGACCAGGTCAATCATCTGCAGTCCGCGCTCATCGACGACCGTTTCGAGCTGTTCGCGCAGCGCATCGACTCGCTGCGGGGCGAGGAAAACAGCTACCGGTACGAGATTCTGGTGCGCATGCGGGACCAGGACGGCTCGCTCCTGCCGCCGGACAAGTTCCTCTCGGCTGCCGAGCGCTATCAGCTCATGGCGGCAATCGACCGCTGGGTCATCCGCCACACGCTCGACGCGCTGTCGGCGTCCGACAATCTGCTGGAAATCAGCCTTGGAAGCTTCAGCCTGAACGTGTCGGCGCAGTCGCTTGCCGACGACGGCTTCGTGGACTTCGTCGAGGCCCGCATCAACGAAAGCGGCGTGCCGCCGGACGCTCTCGTGTTCGAGATCACCGAGACGGCCGTCGTCCGCAACATCGAGCGCGCACAGCGAATCGTCCGTCAGCTCAGACGGCTGGGATGCCGGGTTGCGCTCGATGACTTCGGGACGGGCTACTGCTCGTTCGCCTACCTCAAAGACCTGCCCGTACAGTACATCAAGGTGGACGGCGTGTTCGTTCGCGACATTCTCGAGAACCCGCTGTCCGAGGCGATTGTTCTGTCGATGGTGAGCATCGCCGGCGTGATGCGCGCGCTGACGGTCGCCGAGCACGTAGAAACCGATCTGGTCCTGCAGCGCGTGCGCCAGCACGGCGTCGACTTCGCTCAGGGCTTCGTGCTCGGCCGGCCCGAACCGCTTGCCCGGGTGCTGGATGAGATGGGACCGGGGGTGCTGCACGACGGCCGGCTGCCGAAGACGGACACGGGCTGACCGCCGGTAAGCCTCACATCGCGAGACGAACGCGTATCGGATTATGGTCCGACGCAAGCGACTCGAGACTCTCGCTTCGGACCACGTCGAGGCCGCGCACGTAGATGTGATCGAGAGGCAGACCGAAAAACCGTGTACGGCGGTCGTCTGCAAAGCCGATCGGACGCAGGTCGAAACCGGAAGCCAGTTCGTCGAGGCGTAACTGCCGTGCCCGCCGCCAGGTATTGAAGTCTCCCGCCAGAATGACGGCTCCGTCGTGCTGGGCGAGTACGCGGGATATCTCGCCGAGCTGGCGCTCGAACGCCGCCAGCGTAATCGTAAAGTTGATGGCATGCGCGTTGACGACGAGCAGCGTCGCAGTACGACCGTCGACCTCGTACTCGGTAGCGACGACGGCTTTCGGCGATCGCAGCCACGGTTCGCGAACCTTCAGGCTGCATTGCACGAGCGGTATCGACGTACTGATGGTCATCACCCCGGTCTGCGTCCTCTGCGTGCGAAACCCCGGTGCGAAGGCGTGAAATCGCTCTGCATGGCGCCCGGCCCACCCGGGGTTGACGAGCGGCGCTTCCTGCAGCGTGACGACGTCGGCGTTGCGACTCAGACTCTCGAGTTCCCCGGCCCAGCCGGCATCTCTCCCCTTCCTGACGTTCCAGTTGACGACGTCGATAGCGGTCGGATCGAGCGCAGACACTTCATCCGGACGCGACGCCCGCGGACCGAGCTCGCAGGCGTCGACACCGGAGTAGAGGGCGTGGAGCGGTTCGGCCGGCGTCACTCTCGCAGCATCCGGGAGCTGAACGGCGCAGGCTCCAAGCAACAAAGTAAGAATGGGCAGGGCGTGTCTGAACGCGGGAGTCATCGCCGGAGTATAGACCGGACCCGATGCGATGGACGAGCGCCGGGGTGTTGACCTCGCTCACGTTCGTCAGCAGGATGGCCCGGTGAGATCGACATGGAACAGCTGAACGAACTCGTCGCTGCGCTCCGCAACTGGCTCGAACCGGTCCTGGCGCGCCTCGCGGAAGCCGACGCCCTGATTCAACTGGCGATCGTGGCTGCGCTGTTCGTGCCCGCGCTCCTGCTGTCGCGAATCGTCGAGCCCAGGCTGGAAGCCGCCGCGCGGCGGATCAAGGGGCTCAAGGGCCTCCTGCGGATCATCGTCGCGTTCCTGCGCCGCTTCGAGTGGGTGTTCTTCGTCCTGCTGCTGGCGATCGCGCACGCCACCACGGGGCTCTTCGGCTGGCCCGAAGGCAACGGCCTGATCTATGCCGCGTTGGTGCTGTCGGGCTCGTGGCTCCTGATCTCGGTGATCTCCCACGTCATCCGCAGCAAGACGGTACGCTCGGTATTCGCGTGGCTGGCGTGGATCTACGTCGCGGCCGCGGTGCTCGGTATCGTCGATGACGTTGCCGCGCTGCTCGACGGCGCCGGCTTCGACGTCGGCAGCACGCGAATCTCCGTGCTGACGGTACTCAAGACCGGTCTCGTCCTCGGCGTCCTCATGTGGGCCGCGTCGGCATTCGGGAATTTCCTCGACCGCCGCATACAAAGCGTCGACGAGCTGACTCCATCGCTGCGGGTCCTGCTCGGGAAGGTCGTCCGAATCGCGCTCATCGTTCTCGCAGGCTTCATTACCCTGCAGAGCTTCAACATCGATCTGACCGCACTGACCGTGCTGTCGGGTGCCGTCGGCGTCGGTATCGGCTTCGGCCTGCAGAAAGTCGTGTCCAACTTCATCTCCGGGATCATCATTCTGCTCGATCAGTCGATCAAGCCCGGCGACACGATCTCCCTCGGCGACACGTTCGGCTGGATTCGCGAGCTCAGAGCGCGCTTTGTGTCGGTGGTGACGCGCGACGGCAGGGAGTTCCTGATCCCGAACGAGGACTTCATCACGCGCGAGGTCATCAACTGGTCGTTCTCCGACAAGTACGTGCGGCTCGACGTGGACTTCGGTGTTGCCTACGACTCGAACCCTCACAAGGTGATCGAACTGGCTATCGCGGCCGCCTCGTCGGTCGACCGGGTCGACTCGGTACGCAAGAAACCGGTCTGCTGGATGACGGAGTTCGGCGACTCGTCGCTGAACTTCAAGCTGCGTTTCTGGATCGACGATCCCCAGCAGGGCCTGACTAACATCCGCGGCAAGGTCTTGCTGGCGCTCTGGGATGCCTTCAACGAAAACGATGTCGGCATTCCGTTCCCGCATCGCGAGATCATCTTCCGCAATCCGCTCGAGACCGGTCCTCCGCTGCCCGACGCGGGCAAACCCTAGAAGACGCGGGGCGCAGGACCTGTCGCGGCAGCGAAAGGACGTTACAATCGTTACTACCGGCCGCGTCATGCGGGTCGGACAGATAACGAACAAGCCACACACCAACAAAACTCGGGGATACACCATGCTGCGTAGCGCACTCGTTCTGAGCGCCTGTCTGGGCGGGCTCGGATTAGTCAACACAGTCTTCGCCGAAGACGACCCGGAGCCCGGGTTCAACGAGGCGACGTTCAAGGGACTCGGGTTGCGGAGCATCGGCCCCGCGTTCATGTCCGGCCGCATCAGCGACATCGTCATCGATCCGACCGACAAGAGCACCTGGTATGTCGGCGTCGGCAGCGGCGGGATCTTCAAAACCACGAACGCGGGCACGACCTGGGAAGCCATCTTCGAGAACGAAGACGCCTACTCGATCGGCTGCATCACGATCGACCCCAACGACCCGAACGTCATCTGGGTCGGAACCGGCGAAAACATCAGCGGCCGGCATACCGGCTACGGCTCCGGGCTGTACCGCTCGCTCGACGGCGGCGCCAACTGGGAGAACATGGGGCTCGAGGCGTCCGAGCGCATCGGCATGATCCGTATCGACCCCCGGGACTCGAACACGATATTCGTCGCGGCACAGGGTCCGCTCTGGTCGGGCGGCGGCGACCGCGGGCTGTTCAAGTCGACCGACGGCGGCCAGACCTGGCGCAAAGTACTCGGCGACGGCCTCGGCAACACCGACGAGGACGACGCCTATACGGGCGTATCGGAGGTTCACTTCGATCCGCGCGATCCGGACGTCCTGTACGCCGTTAGCTGGCAGCGCCTGCGTAACGTCGCGGTCGTGATGGACGGCGGGCCGGGTACCGGCATCCACAAGTCGACCGACGGCGGCGAAACGTGGACGGAACTCACCGAGGGACTCCCCGAGGAGAACATGGGTAAAACGGGGCTCGCAATCTCTCCGCTGGATCCCGACGTGATCTACGCCACGATCGAGCTCGCGAACCGCACGGGCGGTTTCTGGCGCTCGGCCGACGGCGGCGCGACGTGGGAGAAGCGGAACGAGTACCTCTCCAGCGGCACCGGTCCGCACTACTACCAGGAAATCTTCGCAAGCCCGCATGCCTTCGACCGCGTCTACCAGATGGACGTGCACCTGCACGTAACGAACGACGGCGGCGAGACCTTCGAGAGACTCGAGCACGACTCGAAGCACGTCGACCACCACGCGATGGCGTTCGACCCGAAAGACCCCGACTACCTGCTGGTCGGCACGGACGGCGGCGTGTACGAGTCCTTCGACCTGGGCGAGACCTGGCGCTACACGGCGAACCTGCCGCTGACGCAGTTCTACAAGGTAGCGGTGGACTACGACGAGCCGTTCTACAACGTGTATGGCGGCACGCAGGACAACAACACCCAGGGCGGTCCGTCGCGCACGGTCAATAACAACGGCATCCGCAACTCCGACTGGTTCGTCACGCTGTTCGGCGACGGCCACCAGCCGGCGGTCAACCCCGACAACCCGGACATCGTCTACTCGCAATGGCAGCAGGGCAACCTCGTCCGCTACGACCGGAAGACCGGAGAGGCGGTCTACATCAA
This sequence comes from Woeseiaceae bacterium, assembly GCA_028277185.1. Lineage (GTDB taxonomy): Bacteria > Pseudomonadota > Gammaproteobacteria > Steroidobacterales > Woeseiaceae > UBA1847. The sequence goes on along the minus strand of JANQGQ010000042.1, from coordinate 15,296 downwards.
GCCACAGCCGGCCGCGGACGAAGCGCCCGACCGCTACAACTGGGACTCGCCGATACTGATCAGCCCGCACGATTCCGCGACGCTGTATTTCGGTACGCAGCGCGTCTGGAAGAGCGAGGATCACGGCGACACCTGGACCGCGATAAGCGGCGACCTCACGCGCGACGAGGAGCGCGTGCGCCAGCCCGTGATGGGCCGGACCTGGTCGTTCGACTCGTCGTGGGATCTCTATGCGATGTCGCAGTTCAACACGGTCACGTCTCTCTCCGAATCGCCGCTGGTGCCGGGCCTGATTTATGCCGGCACCGACGACGGCCTGATCCAGGTGTCGGAGAACGGCGGGCAGTCCTGGCGGCGCATCGATTCCCTGCCCCGGGTGCCGGACCGCTTCTTCGTCAACGACATCAAGGCGGATCTGCACGATCCCGATACGGTCTACGTAGTTGTCGACGACCACAAGAGCGGCGACTTCGCACCCTACGTACTGAAGAGCGAGAATCGCGGCAGAAGCTGGCAGAGCATCGCCGGCAACCTTCCCGACCGCCACATCCTCTGGCGCCTCGTCCAGGATCACGTGAATCCGGAGCTGCTGTTTCTGGGCACTGAGTTCGGCGTGTTCTTCTCGGTGGACGGCGGCGGCGCCTGGACCAAACTCAAAGGCGGCACACCGAACATCCCCTTCCGCGACCTCGTCATCCAAACCCGGGAAAACGATCTCGTCGGCGCTACCTTCGGCCGCAGCTTCTACATCCTCGACGATTACACGCCGCTGCGTTCCGTCACCGCGGACATGCTCAGAAACGACACGGTCCTGTTCCCGGTCCGGCGCACGCATTGGTACGTTCCTAAACGGCCACTCGGTTGCGGCGAGACCGGCTGCGTAGGCAGCCAGGGCGACAGCTACTACGTCGCGCCCAACCCCGACTTCGGGGCGGTGTTTACCTACTACCTGCCCGAAACCCTGGAGACTCGTAAGGAAGCGCGTCGCGAAGCGGAGAAGCCCCTCGAAGCGCGCAACGAAGACGTCGCGTTTCCGACCTGGGAACGGATCAAGACCGAAAGCCTCGAGGACAAACCGGCGGTCATGCTGACGGTGCGCGACGCGACAGGCGCTATCGTCCGTCACGTCGAAGGCCCGGCGGATGCCGGCTTTCACCGCGTCGCCTGGAATCTGACGTATCCGCCACTCGAAGCCTGGATGCCAAGGGAGGAAGAAGGCGTCGAGGAAGAAGACGACGAGCCCGGTCACGGCGTTCTCGTGGTACCGGGTCGCTACAGCGTGTCCATCAGCACGCTGGTCGACGGAGTGGCGACGGACCTCGGCCAGTCGCAGGCGTTCGATGTCGTGTCGATCCGCAGTCCGACGCTCGAAGCGAACACGCAGGAGCAGCGCGTCGTGTTCGATACTCAGGTTGCCGAGCTGTGGCGGGCCGCCGACGGTACGGCCAAATCGATCGACGCGATCATGCCGGAGCTCGAAGCCGTTAAGGAAGTACTCCGCGATTTTCGGGCCGATCCGTCGCTCTACGAAATCGCCGAGTCGATCCGGAAACGGCTCAGCCAGCAGCGTGACCGGCTGCTCACTAACGAGACCCAGGCCATTTACAACGATCCGCAAATCATGACGGTTCAACGGCGCATCTGGCATGCGCACTTTCGGCCGATGCAGAACGCCTACGGGCCGACGCCGGAGCAGCGCGAATCGCTCTCGATCGGCCGGGCGCTCTACGACGAGGTCGTAGCCGAGCTCGACTCGCTGGTCAACGACGAGTACGCGGCACTGAAGATCGCGCTCGACGACGCCCAGGCACCGTGGACGCCGGGCCGGGGCATCCAGCGGTAGACATGCCGCTGGCGGCGCGGCGGCCGCTGCTTGTCGCTAAGGCCGCTCGCCGCCGAATGAGCGGCGGATCGTTAAGGCGACGCGCCGCCCTGGCGCGTCGATGCCCGACCCGTGCACGCGGTAACGTTTATCGGTCAGGTTGTCGGCCGTCAGAGAGAAGTCCCAGAATCCGGGACCGCGGTAGTCGACGCGCCCACCGACTCTTCCCCAGCCGGGCGTTCCATTCGGATCGATCCGCGGATCGTCGCGGTCCCTCGCGCTCAGCCGCTCCTGCGCGTCGGCTCCCCGCAGCCAGACGCTGGCCGCGACGCGATCCGTGCCCGACCAGTTCAGCTCCACGTAGCCGCCGAACGGCGGCACGCGGTCGGCCGGCTCGCGCGCGCCGGCGATACGCTGAGTGCCGCGCGTCAGAGTGGCAGCCGCCTTCAGACTTAGCGTCGCGCCGATAGCGAACTCGGCGCCGAACTCGATACCCGTCATCTCCGCCTCGGCCGCGTTGACGCTCCGCACAATGTCGCGGCCGCCCGGCGTCGTCTCGCCGGTGCCGACCGAGACGATGCGGTCGCGGTAGTCGAGCACATAGGCCACCAACTCGAGACCCAGCCGATCGCCCCGGTAGCGCACGCCGGTATCGAACTGAATCGCGCGTTCGGAATCGAGCGCCGTGTTGGGTACGTTGAAACGGTTGCCCGGCCGGTTGCCGAGTGTCCCGAGGTCGAAGACGTTCGGTGACCGAAAGCCGAAGCCCAGGTTAGCCAGCCATTGCCAATCCCGGCCGAGATCGGCGAGCAAACCGAGGTCGCCGGCAAGATCTGTCGTCCGTACGGTCGCCGCCGGAATCCCGTCAGTTGCGGGGAGCGCGACACGCACGCTGCCTGCGCGGAGTCCCGCCGTCAGCGACGCAGCGGGTCGCAGCCTGCGCGTGGCCTGCGCGAACACCGCGAACTGCCGCTGGTCCGCGCCGTCAGGAAAGCGCGCCGCGACCGGAGCCAGCGTCCCGGTGAGCAGGTCTTCCTCCTGGCGGGCACTGCTGACGCGATCCGCGTAGACCTCGATCCCGGCAAGCCAATCCGTGCGATCGGTCTTCGACCCCGCCGTTACGAGCAGACCGTAGAGGTCGCTCTGGTTTTGCTCACGTCGCCGCACGGGCGCCTCGAAGTCGCGCGTGATGCGATCGTCCACGATCCGTTGCCAGGCAAGCGAAAACTGCCAGTCGAGTCCGCCGAACCCGGCGCTTCGCCGGCGGCTCAGATTGACGTAGTGACGTTCGTTCGGCGCGAAAGAGAACTCCGACGATGCCGGTTCAGACGCCCCGAAGCCGGGCACGAGCTCGTCGATTCGCGGCGTGTTCGGCTGCTCGTAAGTCTGTGCGTCGACGCTCCAGGTCAGGCCTTCTTCGACGGTCGCCGCAAAGTACGCGCGGGCGGCTCGCGCGCGGTAACCGCTGGGCCGGAGCCTTATGCCACCGCCGATACGGCGGTCGCCGCTGCGATAGACCTCACCGGACAGCGAGCTCTGCCAGCGCGTCGTGCCCGCGTCCAGCGTCGCCGCGAGCCGCCGCGATTCGTCGGCCGTGTCGAAATCGGCGCGAACGTCACCGCGAAAAGCCGTGTCCTGCGTCGCGAATTCGGGGCGGTGCGTCACGACCTGGACGACACCGCCTATCGCGTCGCTGCCGTACAGCGAGGCCGGCGTTCCCCTGACGACCTCGACCCGTGCGACGGCCGTTGTCGGCAGCAGCGCAAAGTACTGGGTCGGCGCGCTGCGGAATATCGCGTTGTTGATCCGCATCCCGTCAATCATGTGCAGGATCGACGAACCGCGCTGACCGCGGACGATCGCCGCGCCCTGCCCCGGCGTCGTTTGCTGCACGTAGCCGCCCGTGGCGGCGTCGATCGCGTCGACGACCAGAGCACGCCGCCGAACCGCCGTCTCGTCCACGACGCTGACCGGCAGCGCGAGATCGCTCACGGCGGCCGTCCGCCGGCTGGCGGTTACGACAACCTCATCGATCAACGCCGGGTTGTCGGCGGTCGCGCCCGCCGCCAGCAGCAACAGGGAAAACGGCACCCGTTTAGTTGCCTTCGGCCGACCAGCTGTCCATTCCCCGCCCCTCGGCGACAAGGCGCTCGAGCAATGCCGACGGCGCGCGGCTTCCGAAACGCTCATGGAACTCGCGGACCCGCTTCAGCACGTACTCGAGGCCGACCGCGTCGGCATAGTGCATCGGTCCGCCGCGCCAGGCGGGAAAACCGTAGCCGTAGAGGTAGACGATATCGATGTCACCGGGCCGCTGCGCGATACCCTCGTCGAGAATCGCGAGGCCCTCGTTGACCAGGGCGAATACGCAGCGTTCGACGATTTCGTCGGCTGCGATCGAGCGCGCTTCGAAACCGAGTTCGCGGCGCTTCGCTGCTATGAGCTCGACGACCGCCGGCTCCAGCGTGCCCTTCCGGGATTCGGGGTCGTACGTGTAGAAACCGCCCCCGGTCTTCTGGCCGAGGCGGCCCTCGACGACGAGCGCGTCCGCCACCGCGAACGGGGACTCGTCACCGCGCCGATCCGCGGGCAGCGCCTGCCGGGCCTTGTAACCTATGTCGAGACCGGCGAGATCCGCAACCGCAATCGGCCCCATGGCCATGCCGAACTCGTACATCGCGGCGTCGACTTCATCGGGGCCAGCGCCCTCGAGCACGAGCTGCTGCGCCTCGCGCATGTACGGGTTGAACATGCGATTGCCGATAAAGCCGTAGCACACGCCGGCCATGACCGGCACCTTGCGAATGGTCTTCGCGAACTGCATTGCGGTGACGAGAACGTCGTCCGCGGTCTTCGCGCCGCGCACGACCTCGAGCAGCTTCATTACGTTCGCGGGGCTGAAGAAATGCAGGCCAAGACAGTCGGCCGGCCGGCTCGTCGCCGCGGCGATCGCATCCACGTCCTGATAAGAGGTGTTCGTGGCGAGGATCGCTCCGGGCCTCGCCACTTCGTCGAGCGTCCCGAAAATCCGGCGCTTCAGCTCCGGATCCTCGAACACGGCCTCGATCACGAGATCGACGTCGCCGAGCCCGGCGTAGTCCGTCGTGCCCTCGATGAGTCCGAGCCGCCGATCGGCATCCGCCTGGCTGAGCCGGCCCTTGCCGACGGACTTCGCATAGTTGCCGCGAATCACGGCGAGACCGCGCTCGAGGCCGGCCTCATCGACGTCGAGCAGCACGACCGGCAGGCCGGCGTTCGCGGCGCTCATCGCGATGCCGCCGCCCATCGTGCCGGCACCGACGATCCCGATCGATCGAACGGGCCGCGACGGCGTGTCCTTCGGCAGGCCCCCGATCTTCGCTGCCTCCCGCTCGGCGAAGAACAGGTGGCGCATGGCCGCAGACTGAGAGCTTGCCATGCACTCCTCAAAGCGCTCGCGCTCGTATTCGGCGCCCTCGGCAAACGGAAGCCGCGTCGCCGCCTCGACGCAATCCACGATCTTCTGCGGCGCCAGCTGGTTGCGAGCGCGTCTGGCAAGCCCGGCCCGGGCCTCGGCGAAGACCTCGTCCGCGACCGCCGCCACCTCCAGGTCGCTTGCCCTGCGGGGTTTCGCGCCGTCCGCGACGAGGCGCTCGCACCAGGCGAACGCAGCCGCGTCGAGGTCCTCTTCGAAGACCTCGTCGATCAGACCTAAGGCTTTGGCCCGCCCGGCGTCGATCGGCCGGCCGCTCGTAATCAGTTCCAGAGCCGCCTCCACGCCGGCCAGCCGGGGCGTCCGCTGGGTTCCGCCCGCGCCCGGCAGGAGCCCCAGACGGACCTCCGGCAACCCGACCCTGGCGCTGGCCAGCGCGCAGCGATAGTGGCTTGCAAGCACGAGTTCGAAACCGCCGCCCAGCGCGGTCCCGTGCACGGCCGTCACGATAGGCTTGGCTGCGCCCTCGATCGCGTCGAGCACTTCGGGCAGCCACGGGTCTTTCCGCGGTTTGCCGAATTCCGCGATGTCGGCGCCCGCAACGAAGGTCCGCCCGGCGCAACGTATGAGGACGATGGCGACCGATTCATCCGCCATGGCGGCCGCCACGCAATCGTTGAGGCCTTTGCGCACGGCGTGCGCAAAGGCGTTGACGGGCGGATTGTCGATGCTTACGACCGCGACCGGGCCACGAACATCGAGGGTGACTGGCTGACTCATGAGGCTCCCTTCGAGCTGCCTTGTTGGCAGGGCATTTTGCGAACAGTAACGTGCCCGGGCCGCTCTGCCAACGGCGGGCCGGATTGTGCCGATCCGCGAGAATGCGTATCGTATGCGTGGTCCGTCGCGGCGTCCGCATTATGTATCGTCAGTTCACAGAACATGCTGAGAAATACCTGAAATCGCTGAATCGCGACGACAGCCTCGTAAACCAGCTCAAGCGGATGCTGACGGATCTCATGGCCTGCGGCGAAGCGAATGCCGATGCTGCGTGCCGCGCGCTCAAACTGAGCCGGCGGACGCTGCAAAGACGCCTCAAGGCCGAGCGCACGAGCTTCCAGAAAGTGCTCACGGAAGTACGCGCCGAGCTTGCCGTCCGCTACCTGTCGGATCGGCGGCTCAAGTCCCTGGAAGTGGCGATGCTGCTCGGCTACTCGAACCTGAGTTCGTTCACCACGGCGTTCAAGAGCTGGTACGACATGCCGCCGGCCGCCTATCGCGAGAAGATACTCGGCGCCAGTTCCTAGACATTGCCCCGGCGTTGACTCTCCTGGCGTCGGGTTTTCACGCACGCTCGTGGAGCGCAGGGAGCCATTCCGGTGAACCGCGCCCAACCCCGCCATGCGAGACCGCCTACGACATCTCCCGGAAGCCCATTCCCCGGGCGAATGCAGTATCATGCGCGGCTTCCCGAAGCTTGCACGGAACGCCATGCAGGACAGGCTCGAATTCTATATAGGCGGTCGCTGGACGGACCCCGTCGAACCGCATCCCTTCGAGGTAATCAATCCGGCCACCGAAGAGGTCATGGGGCGCATCAGCCTCGGCTCGGCGGCCGACGTCGATCGCGCCGTGGCGGCCGCGAAAGCCGCACAAGCCGGTTACGCCGCGAGTTCGCGCGAAGAACGTATCGCGCTGCTCGAGCGTATCCTGGCTGCCTTCCGCCGGCGGCAGGACGAAGTCGCCGAAGCGATCATGGACGAGATGGGGGCGCCCTGGAAACTCGCGAGATTCGCCCAGGCCGAGAGCGGGCCCCAGCATATTGAGGCAACGATCGAGGTGCTGAAGCATTTCGCCTTCGAGGAACGTCACGGCGACACGCTGATCGTCAAGGAGCCCATCGGGGTTTGTGCACTGATCACGCCCTGGAACTGGCCGATCAACCAGATAGCCGTGAAGGTGGCGCCCGCGCTCGCAGCGGGCTGCACGATGGTGCTGAAGCCGTCGGAGATCGCGCCGTTCGATGCGATCCTGTTCGCGGAGATTCTCGACGAGGCCGGCGTGCCTCCGGGCGTGTTCAATCTCGTCAACGGCGACGGGCCTGGCGTCGGCGTGCCGCTGTCGTCGCATCCTGACGTGGCGATGATTTCGTTTACCGGCTCCACCCGCGCCGGCATTGCCGTCGCGCAAAACGCGGCACCGGGCGTCAAGCGCGTCGCCCAGGAACTCGGCGGAAAGTCGGCCAACATCATTCTCGACGACGCGGATTTCGCGAAAGCCGTCAAAGCCGGCGCCCGGGAATGCTTCGGCAACACCGGTCAGTCCTGCAACGCGCCTACGCGCATGCTGGTTCCGGCCGACCGCATGGACGACGCGGCCGCGGTTGCCGCCGAGGTCGCCAATGCCGTGAAGGTCGGCGACCCGCGCGAAGACGGAGTGCGCATGGGCCCGCTGGTGTCTCTGGCCCAGTGGAACAAAGTCCAGGCGTTCATCGAGGCCGGCATCGCCGAAGGCGCGACTCTCGCCGCGGGCGGTCCCGGGCGGCCCGACGGGCTGGACCGGGGCTACTATGCGAAGCCGACGGTATTCACAAACGTCCGGAACGATATGCGCATCGCCCGCGAAGAAATCTTCGGACCCGTGCTGTCGATCCTCGCCTACCGTGACGATGACGAAGCCGTCGAAATCGCGAACGATACGCCGTACGGATTGTCAGGATACGTGTCGTCCGGGAACACCGACCGTGCACGCCGGATCGCCGCACGCCTCAGGACCGGCATGGTGCACATCAACGGCGCCAGCCTTGACAGCTTTGCGCCGTTTGGCGGCTACAAGCAATCCGGCAACGGCCGCGAATGGGGCGCGCACGGGATCGGGGAGTTCCTCGAACTAAAGTCGATATACGGCTACGGCACCTGACGGGTCGAGAGAAACGAATGAGAACACTGTTTTACGCTATTGCTGCGCTGATCCTCGCCGGATGCAGCGGCGGCTCACAGTTCCCGGAACCGACCGGCAAAGGCAACTTCCGGGCGATCAATGCCGTTGCCGATTCGCCGACGCTGGAGTTTCGCGTCGAGAACGCCGGGCTCATCACAGGGTCGCCGTTTGTCGATGACGTCGGCTTTCGCTCCATATCCGCAACGCAACGGATCGACGATTTCGAATTCGAATTCAACTTCGACTTCCGTTTTCCGTCCGAGGACACGCCCCGCCGCCTGGCCACCCAGCTGCAAAAAATCGACGCCGACCAGGACTACACGTTCGTCCTGACGGGTTCGATGGCGAACCCGAGCGTAGCGGTCTGGACCGCCGCCGAACGCGAGTTCGATGCAGACGACACGGTGTTCGAAGTACGCTTCGCGCATCTGGCCGCATCGCTCGGTCGCGTAGACGTTTATTTCGCGGCGCCGGGAACGGCTCCCGTAGTCGGTAACGCCGTCGGTACTCTGGACTTCGGCGACGCCCTCGACCCTCAGGACTTTTCCGAAGGCGATTTCGAACTGGTCGTGACGGCTGAGAACGACCCGGCCACGGTGCTTTACCAGTCGACCAGCGGCGACTACGCACCGCGGACCCGACTGATCGTATCGCTGTTCGACGGCACCGTCGACGATACGGCGCCCGTGGTGGCCCGCGCTTTGCCTGCGGCAACCGGAGCCCTGGTGCCCCCGATCCCCGATGCGCGCTTTGGGTCGACCGTACGCTTCGTGCAGGCATCCCGCGACATCGCGGCGGCCGACGTGTACGACGACGAAATGCTCACGAACCGCGTGGCCGCCGACCTCGCCTATCAGGGAGTTACCGGCGAAAGCCCGATCGCGGAAGGCGAGACGACGTATACGTACACCGCGGCCGGAAATCCCGGGGTTGTACAGCTGGAGTCCACGGTACTCGCGGCCACCGGCAACCGTTACTCGCTGTACTCCGTCGGTGCGGGCGACGACGTCCGCTCGGTATTCGCCATCGATGCGCGGCGGTCGGTACCGGTATTCGCGCAATTCAACCTGTACAACACCGACGCGTCCCGGGACAACCTTCTGGTCTATATCCTCAACCCCGGAACGTCTATCGACGACGCAGATCTTGCCTTTGTGAGCCCGTTCGGCAACTTCGCCGGCTTCCGCAGCATAGAGCCCGGAGACTACGAAATCGTCGTCACCGATGGCGGCGGCGATGACGAGATTCAGCTGGCGCCGGCGATACCGTTGACCCTTGCCGCGGGTGACGTGGTTCGTCTGATTGCTTTCGCAACGGCAGACCCCAACGTGCTGGACATTCAGCCGCTACCCTGAGCCCTGCCGCCTGACGCCGGTCACGTAGGCGATAACCGCCACGGCGGCCAACGCGCCCGCAAACTGTGCAACTACGAATGCCGATGCGTGCGCCGGCGCGATGCCGGAAAACGTGTCCGTCAGCGTGCGCCCTATCGTGACCGCCGGGTTGGCAAAGCTCGTCGATGCCGTGAACCAATAGGCCGCCGTGATGTACAGACCCACGCTGGCGGCCACCGCCAGTACGCCATGGCGCAGCGTGCCGAGAATCACCGTTACCAACCCGAAGGTGGCGACGAATTCAGAAAACCACTGGGCCGGACCGCTTCGCGGCGTCGTCGACTGCTGCAGGATGTCCACGTCGAACATCGCGTGCGCCACCATGACCCCGGCGATCGCGCCGGCAATCTGAGCAAGCACATAGAGCGATGCAACCGTTGAGGTTATCTCGTCACGCACTCGAAACGCCAGCGTAACGGCCGGGTTGAAGTGTGCGCCCGAAACCGGGCCGAAGACCGCGATCAGGACGAACAGGATGGCTCCCGTCGGGATCGTGTTACCCAGCAAGGCCAGCGCTACGTTCCCGTCGGCGAGCCGCTCCGCCATGATTCCGCTGCCGACGACCGTGGCGAGCAGCAACAACGTCCCCAGGGCCTCTGCGGCAAGCCGCCTCGGCAGATCGGATGACATCAGTGCGTCTCGTGAATCCGGGTCAAAGCCTCGGCGAGTTCCTCCGACGCCATGTCTTCCAGCGGCAGCGCCAGCGCAGCGCGGACGCGCGCCGACAGGGCGTCGAAAGCTTCGTCAAACGCACTCTCGACGATGTCGTCCTCCGCGGCAGCCGGATCGGGAATGCCCCAGTGAACCTGTACCGGACTGCCGTACCAGACGGGGCAACTCTCGCCCTTCGCGTTGTCGCAAACGGTAATGACGACGTCCATCGGGACGGCATCGGGTCCGGAAAACTCGTCCCAGGACTTCGAACGCAGCCCGGCGACGTCGATGCCTTCGCGCCCGAGCTTCGCCAGTGCCTCGGGATGGACCTGCCCCGCCGGCCGGCTGCCCGCACTGAAGGCATTCACGCGGCCCGTCGACAGCGACCGAAACAGCGTTTCGGCCAGAATACTTCGCGCCGAGTTGCCGGTACAAAGAACGAGCACATTGAGCACGACCGCTTCCCCTACCCAGCCAGACCGGCGAGAGCTTACCCGGAATCGGCGATGCGAGAAACCGCGTCAGGAGGCGATGGCGGCGCTGACGTACGCGGCCCGGTCGTTCGCTGCGTCCTCGGCGGTGACTGCCTTGGCGTTGTACATCGCCTGATCGGCGACGCTGATCAGGTGCCAGAGCTCCTCGCCATGACGCGGCATGAGCGCTATCCCCACGCTTGCCGTGCAGTGAATGCCTTCGCCCTGAATGATGTAGGCTTCCGATGCCGCGGTGACGAGTCGCTCCGCCACGTGTTTCGCGTCATCGACGTCAACTCCCGGTAACACGATGGCGAACTCGTCGCCGCCGAGACGTCCGAGCACGTCGCCCGGCCGCAGGCAGAGCTCCAGACGATGCCCGAACGCCTTCAGCAGCGCATCGCCGGCCTGATGACCGAAGCGGTCGTTGATGGATTTGAACTGATTGAGGTCGAGGTAGAGCACGGCGCCCTCCGTGCTGTTGCGGACCGCTTCGCGCGCGGCCTTCTCGAAGCCGCGACGGTTGAGAACGCCCGTCAGCGGATCGCGGATCGCATCGGCCAGCATTTTGTCTTCGTTACGTTTACGTTGCGTAATATCGACGAGCGTCACCGAGAAATCCCGGTCGACGGGCTCACCGACCACGCGGAACCAGCCGTCGCTCTCCCCGGCCGTATCCGCGACCTCGAAACTCAGCTGGCCTGCAGCGGGTTCCGCCCCGCCAAAGTGCTCCATCAGACGGACCGGATTGAGCTGGTGCAGCTTTTCGAGCGACATGCCGACCAGCGTGTCGCGCTCGCTTCGCAGATAGTCCTCCGCTGCACGATTGGCGAAGACACAGCGGAACGGCTGCCGCGGGTCGCTCATATCGCGCGAGAAACGCAGGACTCCGTTCGAGGATGTCTCGATCAGAGTGCGTATCTGGTGTTCGCTCTGAGCCAGTTTGTCCAGCGCGCTGCGCCGCTCGGTGACGTCCCGGCACACCACCACGCTGCCCTGCGGTCGACCGTGGCTGTCCTTGAGACGCTGCACGGAGACCTCGAAGGTCCTGTCGCGGTCGATACGAAGCGTCTGCGTCAGGTCGAGATCGCGCGCCTGCCGCAGCACGGTCCGCGCCTCGGGGAAATCCTCCCAAAGCCGCTGGCCGAGCAGTTCGCGCTCGCTCAACCCGAGCAGCTCGACGGCCTTGCGGTTTACGCAGATTATTCGCTCGTCGGTATCGAGGACGAAGATCGGATCGCGGACGTGATCGAACAGCGTCTCATAGGCAAGCGGACTGAACTCGAAGACGCGCAGCGACAGGCTGATGTAAGTGTAAGCAGGAAGCAGCAGGACCACGGTGGTCGCCAATACCGGAAACTCGATCGGCCCGATGCCCAGGAAGGTGTTCGCGATACTGCCGAGGAACGGCAGCAGCCCGCAGACGACAAGAATGACGATCTTACTTCGGTGCGCGGGCGCGATAGTCGAGAGACGACTCAGCAGCGCAAGCACCGAGTAGCCGAACAGGCCGTACGCAAACGGGGCGTGTACCTTTGTAAACCACCAGTGCGACGTAACCTCGGAAAACCGGGTGCCGTCCGGCGTCTCGATGACCGCCCAGATCATCTCGTGCATCGAATTCGTCAGCGCGAGCAAGGTCGTCGCAATGGGAATGATCGACAAAGCGATCAGTGTCGGTGTATGCGCCGGCCCGACCGTGTATTGCCGGTAGAGCGCGAAGAACGCAACGGGTATGAAACCGCCCGCGAAAAAAGAGAGCACGCGGCCGATACCGTACAGGTTCGCGTCGTCGGTCCCGTAAGAGAACGCGGCACCCGCGACCATGATGCCAAGGAGGAACAGAAAGAAGCCGATGATGCTTCGCGGCGAGGAACGCGCCACGAAAACGGCAAGCCCCAGGTAGACGGTCGCGGCGAAGGCGAGCGCCATGGGCAGTACCGTTTCGATAGACGCGCTCACGAGCAGGCTCCGAGCGCGGTTGACAGAGCCGGACCGGACATAAGTCGATACTAGCGGCTAACACACCCGGAGACTGCGACCTGTGCCGCATTCCGCGCCGTCAGCGCCCTACAGCCCTTCTGCAGTGTCCTCGATGAGCCGGTCCACGACCGCTTTCAGCGCGTCTTCCGTGCTGGCGCCCGCAGCCTGCTCGATCTCGAAAGCTTTGAGCTGCCGGTGCGCGCTGGTCCCGCGCGTGAGAATGTGTCGGGCATTACCGACTTCGTCGACGCAGCCCAATGCCTCTGCATCCTCGGCGATCAGACCGAGAATCTCTTCGAGCAACTCCTCGAACGGTATGACCCTGGCTTTGGCCAGGTCGAGCAGACCTTCGTCGTAGCTGTAGCGCATAGCCCGCCAGCGGTTCTCGCGAACGAGCATCGGCGTGTAGATTCGCCAGCGCTGATTGGCGCAGCGCAGCCGGTAGAACATCCGCAGAATACAGACGAGAATGGCAGTCAGACTCACCGCATCCTCGAGGCGAGTGCAGACGTCCATGACGCGCGTCTCGAGCGTGGGAAACTTCGCGCTCGGCCGCAGATCCCACCAGATGCGCGTCGTGTCCTCGATCAGGCCCGCGTCCTCGAGGATGCTCACGTGGCGCTTGTACTCGGCCCAGCTGGCGAAGCGCTCCGGCACGCCGGTCCGCGGCAGCGTGTCGAAAATCGTCAGGCGGTAACTCTTGAGACCGGTGTCGTTGCCTTCCCAGAACGGCGACGAGCAGGACAAAGCCAACAAATGCGGCAGGAAGTACGACATCTGGTTCATCAGGTCGATCCTGAGTTCGTCGTCCTCGATCCCGACGTGCACATGCATCCCGCAGATCACGAGGCGGCGCGCGGCTGCCTGCATCTCCATGGTGAGTGCCTGATACCGGTCTTTTTCGGTCTGCTTCTGTTCCCGCCAGCGGGAAAATGGATGCGTGGACGCTGCGATTGGCGCCAGATCGTACTTGTCGGCAACTTCGATCACGCCGGATCTGAGCCGCTTGAGTTCCGCCTCCGCCTCCTGCACGTTGCGGCAGACCCGGGTGCCGATTTCGATCTGCGAGCGCAGCAGCTCAGCCGTGACCTGCTCGCCGAGCAACTCTTCCGCTTCGCGCATGAGCTCGGCAGGCGGATCGATGATCAGGGCGCGGGTCTTCTTGTCGACCAGCAGGTATTCTTCTTCGACGCCGAGCGTGAACGGCGGTCCCCCTTTTTGCATGGGCTTTTCCCTCTGGTTTTTGCTCCCCTCAGGCGCTAATTCTTTGCCCGTTCAGGCCGAGCCTCTGCGGCACGTTCCTGATAATCTCCTGCATGACCCCCGCCATGCGAACGACGCCGCGGTTATCGCCGATCAGGTCCTGGCGAATCTCAATGCCAACGCAGGGCAAGCCGTTGGCCTCGCCGTGATTGTCGACGGTGTAGTCGGCCGGCGCCTTACCGGAATAGGGCTCGTTGTCGCCGACGTAGAAGCCGGCGTCTCTGAATCCCTCGAGGAAGATCTCCTTGAGCGACTCGTCCTTGTCCCATAGCACGCCGATTTCCCAAGGGCGTGACACGCCGTCCAGCACCGGCGTGAACGAGTGGATGGAAATCAGGGCCGGCTTCGGGCCCTGCACGGAGAGCCTTTGAATCTGCTTGTCGAGAGCTTCGTGATACGGCCAGTAGATGCTCGTCGCGCGCAGCTCTCGATGCTCGACGCTTAGGTTTCGGTTGCCGGGAACGACGATCCCGTCCCCATATTCGAGAAAAGCGCTGGAATCGAGCAGATCGCGATTGCAGTCAATGACCAGTCGGGAATACTGCGCGAGCACGGCGGTCACACCGAGGTTCCTCGCCAGCGCCTCCGTCAGGGAACCTGCGCCGATGTCGATCGCGAGATGGCAGCGCCGGGCGAACGGATCCAGCCCCATGTCCCCGAGCGATTCCGGGAAGCGGCAGCTTGCATGATCGCAAACGAGCAGCACGGGGGTTTCGGTAATTGGGTTGACGACGACGTATGGCGGCGGTTCTGCCGGTGACAGCAAATTGGTGATGGAGTTGATTGGATTGCGGTCCGGCATCGAGTAACGGTCGGGGTCAGGTATCCAATCGAGTGTACCCAAATGCCTCGCAAACACCAGCGATTGCGTCAAGTACTTAGCGTTTGTTCAGGGGGCGTTGGGTTTCTGCGCACGCTCATGGAGCGACCGGCGGCTGGGTGCCCTCTGCCGGAATGGCTGCCTGCGGTCCGCTTTGTTTCCGGCAGAGGGCACCCAGCCACCAGTCGCGGCGCGTCGTTTAGTCCCCCGGCCGTTCGATGGCGCCGTTTTCCGGAATCGGCGCTGCCTCAAGATCGCTCAGTCCTTAACGGCTCCACGGAGTGGAGCACAGTCAGTGTCTGATTATCGTGTCTGACACCATTTTAGGTGCACCGTCAGCGATGCCGAGGCAACCACGACATCCGATTCTTCAGGCCAATCGTACGGCTGGGCGGGCTTCGGCCACCGCTGGGGGTAGTATGGTGGGGTTGGGGGTGGTTCACCGGAAATAAAGCGGACCGCAGATTCTATGTTGTGACGTCAAGCTGGACGATGGGGGCGCAACTCGGACTGATCCCGCAGGAGTGCGAAGGCC
>JANQGQ010000025.1 GCA_028277185.1 Woeseiaceae bacterium | reverse complement strand
TCGTAGACGAACAGCACGCTGGAACGCTCGGACGCAACGATCAGCAGCTTGTCGCCGCCGTAGCTGCCGACCTCCGCGTTCTCCGGCTCGTTGCCTTTGTTGCCGGAGCGCTCGTCCGGGTAGTGGCCGAGCCGCGCCGTGAGCTGATCGTTGGCATTACCGCTCGTGAACACGACGTCGCCGCTCGTATTGTAAATCGTGAAGCCGCGGCTGCCGCCGTCGAGATCGCCCTCGTCGGCCGTTGCGAACAGCTCGTTGTCGATCCAGGCAACGCCGTCAGGCTCGCGCGGAACCGCCATCAGCATTTCGGTCTGACTGATGATGTTCTTGTCGGCATCGCCCTCGCCCTCCGTGGCGTCGATGCCGTCGAGATCCACGGAGCCGGCGCTGAAGTCACCGATGACGGTTTCGCTCGGGAGATCGACGAGCACGATGTGGTTGTTCTCCTGCAGCGTCACGACCGCCACGTTGTCGTCGTTGATGTCGACGTACTCGGGCTCCGGGTCGGTCGGGAAGAGATCGGCAACGCCCGCGAGATCCACGGTCGAGGCCGTCCAGCCCGCGACCGGGCCGCTCAGGTCGATGATTTGCAGACTGCCGCCGGGCAGCTGCGGCGGCCTGCCGTCGCCCAGATCCTCGTCGCGCTCGTTCTCGATGACGACGGCCGCGTAGGCCCCGTCCGGGCTCACGGCGACCGAATCGGGCTGTCCGGCGAGCGCCACGGTGCCGACGACCGCCTGCGTCGCGACGTCGACCACGGCGACGTTGCCGGACGGATTGACGAAATCGGGCGACGTGTTGACGCCGACGATCGCGACATCCCCGGCCACGGCGACCGATGTCGGTTCGCCGGACACGTCGGTCGTGCCCGTACCGACCGGGGCTGCCGGATCGGTCAGATCGATGAAACCGACGACACCGCGCGGGCTGTCCGTGTAGATGAGCTTCGTGCCGTCCGCGCTTGCCGTCACGATTTCGGCCGCCGTTTCGTCCTCGATGTCGCAGGCGGGGTCGATCTGCGAGCAGACCGGAAACGAGGCGATCCGGTTGAAAACCCTCGCGCTGGCGGCGTTGCACACGAAGGAGGTATCGGTAATCTCATCGGCGTCGAGCACGCCGTCACCGTCGATATCGCTCCCGGAATCGATCTGTGTGCCGCCGTTCGGGCAGCTTGCGCTGCCGGGCGCCAACTCTGTTTGCACGACCAGCGCGTTCGCGCCGGCGTTGCCGTCCGCACCCGCGGGTCCGGTCGGGCCAACCGCACCCGGCGTTCCGTCATCGCCCTCACAAGCCACAATAAAGACCGGCAGCAGTGCAGCAAGACCGACCTTGAGGCCCCTGTTCTTGTTCGACATTCTTCTTCTCCTGGTTGTAGGCTTTTCTTGAAAAAAAAGCCGGCCAAGTCTTAGCCATCACCGTGAACGGCGATTTACAGGAAGATGAAGATTGGTTTTCTCTCGCGTTGCGAAATCGTTACCGGGGTCGATCGGCCGTGGGGCGCCAGTCCACGTTGATCAGGACCTCGTTGCGGCGCATGAACGGCGGCGTGAACGGAGCGTCGTACCGCGCCAGCGTGAATTCGCCGCGGCGCCGCATGCGGTCGAGATCGAGAGCCGTCTCGAGTTGGCGCCGGTGCTTCTCGTAACGTCGTGCATTGGCAAAACCTGAGAAACGCAGGGCCGCGACGTAGCGGGCCGGTTTTTCCCGTATCCGGATTCGCGGGTCGAGCGGCTCGGGAAGCGTGTCGAGGCTGTACTTCCGCTCCATGACGAACGCGTAGGTGTAGCCGTCCGCCGCCGCCGTCGCCTCCACGGGCGCGGTCATTGCCATCTTTTCGCCGGTGCCGCCCGCCGTGGTCTCTACCGGGGCGGTCATCTCCATGCGTTGCCCGGACCGGTTGTCGCCGAATATGTACCCGGCGAGGATGCGGAAGGCACGATTGCCCGCTTCACGTTCGGACTCTGCAACGATATCGACCTCGGCCACGATATAAGGCTCGTAGCGGCGTATTTCGTACGTGTCGTTGCTCGCGACGACATCGTAGTGCGGTTCTTCCGTGGCCATGGCCGGGGCTCCCGTAAGCAGGCAGGCAACAGCAAGCACAAGCGTGAGAGTAAAGGGTTTGGTGCGAGCGGCTGCCATCCTCGGCCTCCTGTGGTTAATACTCGATCCGCGAGCCGTCCCAGGCGAAGTGACCGCCTGTGTCCGCGGGCGTCAGTCGGTCGACGACGTCCAGCAGGTAGCGGACCGACTGTTCCGGCGAGAACAGCTTGTCTTTCGGAACCCGGCCCGAGAACGGCCGCGACAGCGGCGTGTCCACGGTGCCGGGATGCAGTCCGACGACGAGGGATGTCGGGCGGTTTCGCGCATGCTCGATGGCGATGGTCTTGAGGGCCATCACGAGCGCGGCCTTCGATGCGCGGTACGACAGCCAGCCGCCCAGCCGGTTGTCGGCGATGCTGCCGACCCGTGCGGCCAGGGCAGCGAAGACAGTGTGCCGCCCGCCGTCGAGTTTCGGGAGAAAATGCTTGGCGACCAGTGCCGGCGCGACGGCGTTGACGCGGTATATCTCCAGCATCGCGTCGGGATCGAACTCCCGCAACCGGCGCTCCGGCCGGACCTCCGGCGTATGCAGGACACCGCTGGCGACGAGGATCATGTCGAGCGGTCCGTCGATTTCCGCGGCGGCCTTCTCAAGCGCTGCCTCGCTGCCAACGTCCGTCGCAATTCTCGTTACCGAGTCCGCGCCGGGTTGGGAATCATCGCCGGCCGCGGTTCGCGAACAGGCATAAACCCGCCGGACGCCCGGCCGCGACGCCAACTCCGCGACAAAGGCGCGACCGATGCCGCCGCCGCTGCCGAAAACGGCGACCTTCAACCCCGCGTCCGGGTCATTCCAGGCAAACATCTGGGGTATCGGCAAGGATTGCCGGCGCACTCGAAGCGCCGGCAATCGGGCCGGAACCTTACGGCAGAATCACGGCGTCGATGACGTGGATCACGCCGTTGCTTGCCATGATATCGGTCTGTACGACATTGGCGTTGTCGACCGTGACGCCGCTGTCGCCGGCGGCGATGCTGACGTCGGCGCCGTTGACGGTCGTCGCACTGTCGAGTTTCACGACGTCAGCGGCCTCTACTTTGCCCGCGACTACGTGATACGTGAGAACCGCAACCAGCTGATCCTTGTTCTCCGGCTTGAGAAGGCTCTCGACCGTGCCCGCGGGCAGCGCCGCGAAGGCGGCATCCGTCGGGGCAAAAACCGTGAACGGGCCGTCGCCCTTCAGCGTGTCGACCAGGTCGGCAGCTTCCAGCGCGGCGGCCAGCGTGTTGAACGATCCGGCCGCTACGGCCGTGTCGACGATATCGGGCTTCGCCTTGCTATTGCTGCCATAGTCGCCGGCGGCGGCAACCGACGCCGAACCGAGCGCAGCCGTCGCAATGGCGGCAACCGCGATCTCTTTCGCGAAACGAATCATGGGGATCTCCTGTAACGTCATTTTTAATAGGGGGGTACTACGACGCTCAGGTTAGCGGTGCGGTCCCGGGATTCGGTGTCAGGATTGTACAAGTTTGTTTCAGGTCGTAACCTGACAAATATTAGACATTTTCCCTCGTATGGGTGTCGAGGAAGCGCCCGGCCGCCGCGAAGATCCGCTCGAGCCGCTCCGGCGCCTGCCGGTCCAGCGCGCGCGGCATCAGCGCCAGGCGTGGATTGCCCGCGAAAAACCCGCGATGCCGGTCGATGAACCGCCAGTAGAGACCGTCGACGACGTCGCACCAGTCGCCCTGGCCGTAGTCGCTCATCTTCCTCAGGTAGTTGGAGCCGCAGATATAGGGTTTCGTGGCAAACAAACCGCCGGCACTGAACAGCCCCATGCCGTAGACGTTCGGCCCCATGACCCACTCCGACGAGTCCACGTACATCTCCATGAACCAGCGATGCGCGGCATGAGGGTGGATTTCGGCCAGCGTCATCAGGTTCGCCACCACCATCAGGCGCGGGATGTGGTGCGTCCAGCCGAGCGACTGTGCGGTTCTGATCGTGTCGTCGAGCGGTACGATGCCGGTATTGCCCTCGTACCAGGCGTCGGTCAGGCCGCGCCGATGGCCGAAGAAATTGTCGCGATCCATGCTGTCGCTGTGCTCGCGGTATACGCCGCGGACGAACTCGCGCCAGCCGATCACCTGACGGATAAAGCCCTCCACGCCGGCAATCGGCAGAGACCGCTTGCCGGCCCGGTAGGCGTCGTGCACGCGGCGGACGACCTCGTCCGGCGTAATCAGGCCGAGATTGAGCAGCGGCGACAGGACGCTGTGGAACACCGTCGCCGAGCGGGTACTCATGGCGTCCTCGTAAGGCCCGAAACGCTCCAGCCGGTTTCTGACGAAGTCGTCGAGCCATTCGAGCGACTGCTCGCGCGTCGTGGGCCACCAGAACCCGTCCGCATCCCCGGGGTGTCCTCCGAAGTGCCGACTGACCAGCGCCTTGACATCGTCGACGTGCGGCGCGGCCGGCGCCGGCTCTACCGACGGCGGTTCGACGCCGCGCGGCAGCTTCTTGCGGTTCTCCTCGTCGTAGCTCCAGCGGCCGCCCTCGGGGCCCCCGTCTCCGTCGAGCAAGAGGCCGAGACGCTGACGTTCCTGCTTGTAAAAGTCCGCCATGAGCAAGCGCTGCCGGCGGCGGGCGAAGCGGGCGAACGCCTCCCGGGAGCAGAGAAACATCGGCGACTGAACTTCCTCACGCTTGAGCCCGGCCTCTTCGGCGTAGCGAACGACCCCCTCTTCCACGGCTTTGTCTTCGATCTCGAAGTGCACGAGTTCTTCGCAATCGTGCGCCCGACAGGCCTCGGCCAGCCGCTCGACGTAGCCGCGCTCGTCGTCGGCATCCAGCTCGCGATAGTCGATGTCGAAGCCGGCCGCCGTCAGGGCGTCGCGGTAGCTTCGCATGGCGGCCAGGAACAGAACGATCTTCTGCTGATGGTGCCGCACGTAGGTACACAGCCCGATGTCCTCGGCCATGAAGACGACGTCGGGCTCGAGCGCCCGCACGTGGTCCGGAGGAAAGAGCTGGTTGCCCAGCACCATCAGTAGTCTTCGGGGCACGGAGGCAGACTACTGTTTCAGGTAGGCAAGCGTTTCGCTGCTGAACTCGGCCGGCGGCTGCTTGATCAACGCAGCGACGTCGTCGGGATTCGCTTCGTTGCCCTCGGCCAGCATCGTCAGCTGATCGCGGGTGACGGGGAAGAACGGCAGCCAGTCGAGAGCCGACGCGCCGATGCGCATGACGCCGATCGGCATCGGCAGAATGGATTTCTCGCGCCCGGTTGCCGCCGCGACGCGCTTGAGCATCTCGGACCAGCTCAGCGATTCCGGACCGCCGAGCGTGTAGGTTTTGCCGATCGTCTCCGGATCGTCGAGCGCCTCCACGAAAGCGCGGGCCACATCCTCCACGTGCACGGGGGACATGTGAATCTGTCCACGATCGGCGCTCCAGCCGTTGTGAAAGCCGATGCCGGGCAATGGCGTCGTGACCATCTCCCGATGGAGTTGGGTGGCAAACTCATAGGTACCGCGGGGATCGCCGAAGATTACGGACGGACGGAACACCGTCACGTCCATGCCGCTGTGGCGCGCGAATTCCTCGGCCCTGAACTTCGTTTCCTGATACGGCGTGCCGGGAACGCGGACGCCGTTCGCGCTCATGAGAATCAGCCGTGAAACGCCGGCCCGGCGGGCCGCTTCGATCACCCGGACCGCGCCGCGATACTGCAGGCGCTCGAAGGTTATGCCCTTGCGGGGATACTCGCGCAGGATGCCGATGTTGTAGATCACGGCATCGGCGCCCTCGAGAGCGGTATCGATCGCTGACGGCGTCGCGATGTCGCCCGGCACGATACGCACTTCATCACGCCGCTTGACTTTGCTCTCGCTGCCCGCGCGCACGAGGACCACGGGTTCGTGCCCCGCGGCAAGCAGCGCGTCGACCAGATAACCGCCGACGAATCCCGTGCCGCCGAAAACTGCGACTCTCACTGTAGCTCCTGCTGCACGCGCATACCCACAGGACCGGACACTAGCAAACCGCCGCGGGTTCGAATCGGTCGTAAGCCCCACAGTTACAAATGCTTACGAAGCCCGCGCCACCCCGACCGGCTGGCCCGTAATACGGAGGTAACACGATTTTGGTCTCCTCGGATCCCATGAATTCCCCTTTTGTCGTCATTGCCGCCGGACTGCTGGCCGCCTGGCTTGCTTTCCGTGCTTATCACCGGCTCCTGCTGTCGCGTGCCAAACATCGATCCCTGCGCGGCCACAGCAAGCTGTCGCGAGCGATCGCGAAGCTCGTGCCCTATTACGAGTACGATGAGGAAGCCTTTTTCGCCAGCGACGGCGCCGGGCCGGTGCTGGCGGAACAGCGCAAGGCCGGCTTCGAGCGGCTTGCGCGGCGCCTGGAAGACGCCGCGCCGAAAACGATCGCCGCGACCGAAGCGCTCGCGCCCGCGGTATCGGACATGAGCTTCACGGGCGCCTATCGCGTTCCGTTTCAGTATCGCTCGGTCGTCCGCCGGCGCCTGCGGACCGGCTCTATAGTCGACGAAACCCACGGCGTTCGCGTGCGCGACCTCGACGGCAACTGGGCTTACGATCTCGCGGGTTCCTACGGCGTCAACCTGCTCGGCTACGACTTCTACAAGGGCTGTATCGAACGCGCCGTCGCCGTCGCCGGAAAGCTGGGCCCGGTCCTCGGCCCCTACCATCCCGTCGTCGCGGACAACGTCGCACGCTTGAGGGAGATCTCAGGACTGGACGAGGTGTCGATGCACATGTCCGGGACCGAGGCCGTCATGCAGGCGGTCCGCCTTGCGCGCTACCACACGGGCCGCCCGCGGACGGTCGTGTTCTGCGGGGCGTATCACGGCTGGTGGGACGGCGTGCAACCGGGCATCGGCAGCCAGCGGCGGGTGAACGACGTGTACACGCTCGAGGAGATGAGTGAGACCACGCTCCGGGTGCTCGGCACGCGAAAAGACATCGCCTGTGTGCTCGTCAACCCGCTACAGGCGCTGAACCCGAATGCCGGCGCAAGCAGCGACGGTACTCTGCTGAACTCCGAACGCAGCGCCCGCTTCGACCGCGAGGCCTACAGCAAGTGGCTTGCCGACCTGCGGGAGGTCTGCACGGCGCGCGGCATCGTGCTGATCTTCGACGAAGTCTTCGTCGGCTTCCGTCTGGGACTCGGCGGCGCCCAGGAGTACTTCGGCGTCCGGGCCGACATGGTGACCTACGGGAAGACGCTGGGCGGCGGCCTGCCGGTCGGCGTGCTCACCGGCCGCCGGGACCTGATGAAGCGCTACCGCGACGACCGTCCAGTCGACGTCTGCTTCGCGCGCGGCACCTTCAACTCGCACCCGTACGTGATGGCGGCAATGAACGAATTCCTGCAAGCCGCGATGCTGCCCGAGGCCGTAGCGGCAGCCGAAGCCGCGGAAGGCGTGTGGGACCGGCGTGCCGCCGATGTCAACGAACGCCTTGCCTATGAGCAGCTCCCCCTGCGGGTCGCCAACATGAGTTCGATCTGGACCCTGACCTACGGCCGGCCCGGGCGCTACAACTGGATGCTGCAGTACTACCTCCGCGCCGAGGGCCTCGCTCTGAGCTGGGTAGGCACGGGTCGTTTCATTTTCAGCCACAACTACTCGGACGCGGACTTCGGCGAAGTCGCGAAGCGGCTGCTTGCCGCAGCCCGCAGCATGCAGGCCGACGGGTGGTGGACGCCGGGCAGCGAACTCTCGGACAAGGCGATTCGGCGGATGGTACTGCGCGAAGTGCTGGCTGCCCGCCTCGGTCGCCGCCCCAGCGGAAAGGAAACCGCGGCGGCGTCGCCCGAGGAAATTCGCGCCTGACCCGCTTCTCAGGCGATGGCGGGCTCGTCGTCGTCCGCGTCTGCCTCGACGCCGTCGCGAACGTACAGCATCGGATCGACGAGTTCGCCGCGCAGCAGATACAGCGGGGATTTGAGGTAGATCTTGAAGTCGTGGAAGGGGTCCGTGAGGATCTTGGTCGCCCAAACGAGTCCGGTCTGCACGTTATAGATGAAGAACAGGTGCACGGTACGGACCGCGAGCGCAATCACGGCCAACCAGAGCCACATGATGCCGAGGTTGGTCAGGAACTGATCCAGATTCGTGTGCGGCGTGAACAGGCCGAAGAACGTCGGGTTGATCCACAGCACTAGCGGCGTGAGTGCCCAGGCGGACTGCAGAATTCGTTTCCGGAACAGGTTGTAACCCACCTTGATGTCTTCTTTGTGTTCGTGGGTTGCCTGATTCACCTTGTCGTAGGTCTTCGGCTCGAAGAAGAAATGTCCGATCTGGCGCGAAGTCATCGCCACGATCCAGCCCAGCAACGCCGCCGCACTCGGGCTGATCAGGAGCAGCGCGTAGGTCGTCAGGAAGCAGGTCGCGCTCAACAGATGGAGCGACTGGTTGATGCGGCTGTGATGATAGTAGCGATGATCGTCCCAACGCTGGAGCTTTAGCTCCTCGAAGAAGCCGAGCTGTCCGTCCGCCGGAATCGAAGGCTGTTTCATGTTGAGTCGCCGAGGTGTCCAGAGAAATGTGAAGGCTAGGTTGCAGATGTGACGGCAGTGCTACGTTTATGTGTCAACTCCGTTTAGCCACTACGGAGTTCCAGGATCGGCTGTCCCATCCGGACCACGTTGCCCGTAACCAGCGCGGGCAGAAACTCGACGGTCGACGGAAGCAACAGCACTATCGTAGACCCGTGCTCGAAGTAGCCGATCTCATCACCCTTTCGGAACTGCCGCTCGAGCGGGATGTCGTTCGGCCCCTGATAGCGGAGGTCCAGCGGATGCGGCAGGCCTTTGAGGCGCAGACTCGCCACGAGGATAGCGGCGACGGCAACGAGCGTGATCACTTCGCCGTCGGGACGTCTGAACGGCAGGACGACGCGCTCGTTCCTCACGAACAGCCGTTCGACTACTTTCAGCGCGACCGGGTTGACGTTCCACGTGTCGCCGCTTATGTATCTGACGGACCCGACCGCACCGTCCGCCGGCGCGTGGAAGCGGTGATACATGCTCGACTTCAGACGCAGGGTAAGGAAGCGGCCACCGTGCCATTGTTCGGCCTCGGCCGGGCAACCGAGCAGGTCGCCGACAGCGTAAGGAAAGCCCTTTGCCTGGATGGCCTGACCGGCCTTGAGGTCACCGAACTCGCCGACGACGGCGTCGCAGGGGCTGGTCAGAACGTCGTCGCCGGACGCGATCGGTCGCGCGCCGGGCTTAAGCTCGCGGGTGAAGCAGTCGTGGAGGCTGTCGAACCGGGTCTTTTTCGCCTCGTGGAGGCGGAGGTCGTCGACAAAAAGCTGCCAGATCCGGATCGCCGCCGCGGCAAGCAGTGGGCTCCGGATCCGCGAGAAGCGCCCCATCGCCAGCGTCAGCCAGCGGCGCGGCAAGCGGTTGGTCAGCAGAAAGTTAACGCGCTCGCCGAACGACAATTCGCTGACCGGCCGGACCTTTTCCATGGCATTGCGGGGGTGTTACGACGCATCGGGCAGGATGCGCGTTCACTGTGACCGATTCGTTACACCCGGGGCAGCGCCGGGCCGGAGTACCGGAATCTGTGTACAATTCCCGGTCCCATCAACCACAAGAATCGGGAACGACCGTGAGTTTCGAGAAACAACTGGACAAAATCCGCAACCGGCCGGGATTCATCGCTGCGCTCGATCAGAGCGGCGGCAGCACGCCCAAAGCACTGGGACTGTACGGCATCGACGAGAGTGCCTGGAGCAACGACGACGAAATGTTCGCCGTTGTCCACGAGATGCGCACGCGCGTCATGACCAGCCCGGCCTTCAACGGCGACCGCATTCTCGGCGCAATTCTGTTCGAGAATACGGTGGACCGTTCGGTCGAAGGCCAGCCCACGGCCAGCTACCTGTGGAACGTCAAGAACGTCGTACCCTTTCTCAAAGTCGACAAGGGCCTCGCGGACGAAGCGGACGGCGCGCAGGTCATGAAGCCCATCCCGGATCTCGACGCCCTGCTCGACAAGGCTAAGAACAACGGCATGTTCGGCACCAAGATGCGTTCGGTCATCAAGCAGGCGAACGCCGAGGGTATCGGCGCGGTCGTCGATCAGCAGTTCGAGATCGGCAGGCGGATCGTTGCCGCCGGCCTCGTGCCGATCATCGAGCCGGAGGTGGACATTCATTGTCCGGACAAAGCCGACGCCGAGAAGATTCTCCACGACAAGATCATCGAGCAGCTCGATGCGCTGGGCAGCGATGACATCGTCATGCTCAAGCTGACGCTGCCCGAAGAAGACAATCTCTACGCCGATTGCATCGCGCATCCCAACACGGCACGCGTAGTAGCTCTCTCGGGCGGCTACAGCCGCGAGGAGGCTAATGCCCGGCTTCTGCGCAATAACGGCATGGTGGCCAGCTTCTCGAGGGCGCTGGCCGAAGGTCTGTCCGCTCAGCAGAGCGACGAAGACTTCAACGCCACGCTCGATAGCTCGATACAGACGATTTTCGAGGCGTCGAGTACCTGAGCGTACGCTACGCGGCTTCGGTGCTTGCAATCTCCGCGAGCACCGCGTTCGCTTCGTTCAGCGCGAGGGTTAAACGGTCGAACAAGGGCCGGGCCGCGTCCAGGGAGCCGTTGCAGGCCGCGCGTTCGAGTTCCCGGCAAAGCGCCGCAACGCGCATGGCGCCCACGCCGGCGCTGTTCGAAGCCAGCGCGTGAGCAGCCTGCTGCAGGCGCACGGCGCCGGAACCGTCGATCGCTTTTTCGATGTCCGCGATCAGGCTCTGCGACCGATCCGCATAGGCGGTGAGCATCGTCGCCAGAAGGTTGACGGCATCCGGTGTCTGCGGCAAGCGCAGCGCGTCGAGGCGCTCGGGATCGATGACGAGTGCGTTCATTGGCTGGCCATTCATAGCTGTGCAGTAACGTCCGCAAGCAGCGAACTGTCGCCGTTCTTCTCGAGCTGCCTCTCGAGAAAAGCCGTCACCTCGTCTCCGGGCATCGGCCTCGCGAAGAAGAACCCCTGGATCTCGTCGCAGCCGAGAAACTCCAGGTGCTGGAGTTGCTCCCGCGTTTCCACGCCTTCGGCAATGACCTTGAGGTCCATACTCTGAGCAAGCGCGATGATCGCGGCGCAGATCGAACGGTCGTTGCCCGCGTTGCCGATCTCGGAAACGAACGAACGATCGATCTTCAGCGCGTCGATGGGGAACCGTTTGAGCGAACTCAGCGACGAGTAGCCAGTACCGAAATCGTCCACGGCGATGCTCATGCCGATGTCCTTCAGGCGCGTGAGCATCTGCACGATCGCGTCGACATCGTGCATGAGAGTGCCTTCGGTGAGTTCGAGATCCAGCCTGCTGTGATCCACACCGTGCGCTCGTACCGCCGTCAGAATCGTTCGGTCGACGTCAGCCTCGCGAAACTGCTTGCCCGACAGATTGATCGCAACGGGCACCGGCTCCAGCGGCGTTCCGGACCATGCCTTGAGTTGCCGGCAGGCCGCCTCGAGGACCCACTGACTCAAATCGACGATCAGGCCGGCCTCCTCGGCAATAGGTATGAACTTCGCCGGCGAAACCTGACCCCTGTCCGGATGCGTCCAGCGCAGCAAGGCTTCGACGCCGCTCACGTGCCGGGTCCGCAGGCAGAGCTTCGGCTGATAGTGAAGCTCCAGATCGCCGTTGCGGATCGCCTTGCGCAGTGAATCCTCGAGGTCGAGACGCTCGAGCGAGCGCACCGACATCGTGCCCGAAAAGACGCTGACGCGGTTTCTGCCCTGCGCCTTCGCGCCGTACATCGCCATGTCGGCATTCTTGAGCAGGGTGTCGATATCCTCGCCGTCTTCCGGGTAGCTGGCGATACCGACACTCGGCGTGATGACGAACTGCTGTCCCTTGAAGTTCAGCGGCTCACTGAGAGCTTCGACGAGGCGGGCCGCGACTTTCTCCGCCTCGTCGGGCGACGCGAGGTCCCGCAGAAGGACCGTGAACTCGTCGCCACCGAGACGGGCGACCTGGACCGCCGAATTCGACACCCCGTGGCGCGCCACCGAGTCCTGGCGGCGGACGCAGGTTTCGAGGCGTCGGGCGATACCGCGCAGCAGCGCGTCGCCGATGCTGTGCCCGAGCGAATCGTTAATGCGCTTGAAGTTGTCGAGATCGAAGTACAGTACGCTCAGCGAAGAGCCGTCTGCCCTGGCCTCGCGGATGGCTTCCGCCCCCTGGATCAGAAACGACTGCCGGTTGGGCAGCCCGGTAAGCGTATCGAAGAACGCCAGCCGGCGGACCTTGGCATCCGCACGGCGTTTCTCGGATACGTCCCGGAGCATCACGAGTACGCTGTCTCGCGTGTACGGCACCATCCGCGTCTCGTAGAAGAAATGCTCACCGTTGTGCTCGATGTGGTCTTCGGACTGCGCCATGTTTCCGGACGCAAGCACCACGCCGATCTGCTCACGCCAGGCTGCCGCCGAGTGCCCCGGCAGCACGTCGAGGATCGAACAGTCGCGGCCGGCGCAGTGGTCGAGCAGATCGCTGTCGTCGCGCCCACGGTGGCGCGCCCGGACCTTACCGCCCTCATCGACGACGAGCATAGCGTCGGGGATGGCGCGAATGAGCGCGCGGTTCTTTCTTACACTCTCTCGCAGGCCCCTGCGCACTCGCGTAGCGCGCATGATGTAGCGAATCCGGTGCGACAGCAGCTTCCAGTTGATGGGCTTCGAGATAAAGTCCGTTGCGCCGGAGTCGTAGGCGTTCTGTACCGAGTCGTCATCTTCCCGGCCCGTCAGCATGACGATCGGCGTGTAGGCCAGCTCGGGCGTCTCGCGAATTCGGGCGCACGCCGCAAAGCCATCGAGTTCCGGCAGGTCCACGTCCATCAGGATCAGATCCGGAGGCACCTGCAGCGCCAGTTCAACCGCTGCCGCGCTATCCGCCGCATCGACGGCCGTCAACCCCGAGCGCTCCAGCGCCGTCCGGATCTCCGAACGCAAGGATGCATCGCCCTCGACGACGAGGACTCGCCGATCTTGCCTGTTGCTCTTGCGCATTACGCGAATCAGGCCCCATAGCGAAAGGATCGGGACTCAGACGTCCGCGAACCGGGGTTTCGAACGGCGGCGGATTGCCACCGACGCTGTTTCCGTCAATATCGGCCACCGGCCGCAGGACTGAAGCCTTTCGGGCGAGAAAGCGCGGAAGATCGATGAGCGTCACTATGTCAAATTGTCGGCCAGCGCCCTCGGCCCGCCTCGATTTTTGCGTAGCGTCGTCACGGGGCGTATGCTGCGCGCCGTTCCGTCAAGCTCTGCGGGGGCGCCAGTGAGCGACCAGCGAAACTATCGGGACTGTCTCAGCCGGTTCGCGACCGGCGTTTCAGTCATGACCTGCCGTCCCGAAAACGGCGTGGCAACCGGGATTACCGTCAACAGCTTCGCATCCGTGTCGCTAGAACCGCGCCTGATTCTCTGGTCGATCGCCCGGCATTCGCGCTCGACAGAGGCGTTTCTGAATACCGACGGCTTCGCGATCAACGTGCTGGCGCGGGATCAGGAAGCGCTGTCCGCACATTTCGCTCAGACGGAGCGCCCGGAGTTTGCCGATCTCGAGTACCGGACCTCGGACCGGGGGCACCCTCTTCTCGACGGCTGCCTCGCGTGGTTCGAGTGCACCCGCCGCGGCCTGCACGAAGGCGGCGATCACCACATAATCATCGCCGAAGTAGACCATCATGAGCTCGGGCGCGACGCGTCGCCGCTGATCTACTATCGCAGTGCATATCGCTCGCTCGACTAGTACGGCAAACGGGGATAGGCTGAGCTCGAGCCTTAAGGCAGGTAGCGGAGAAACCGCGATGAGAAGCAGCTTCGAGCTGACGAAAACCGGGATACTCGCGATCGCGGCGGCAGGTATCGTCGCCGCGGGCGCCGTGGCGGATCGCGCCAACCGTCTTTACGGAACCGCATCGCCGGACGAGCCGGCCGCCGCGGGTAAAAGCGTCGTCGCCGCAGCGACGAAAAACCGCCCGGCGGAGCCCCGCCCGGGCAAATCCCACCGGCCCTAACTTCGAAAAAACCTGTCCATTCGCAAAAACCGTAAGATAAGGCGGTATCTTCGGATGGATTAGACCCAGTCTCGACATTACTGTGCGCGTTCGATTTTTTGGACCACCTTACGAAAGGGGACAGTAATGAAGAAGCTAATGCTGGCTGGCTGCGCACTGATCGCACTCAACGGCACGGCACTCGCCCAGGAAGCGGGCAGTTGGGAAATCCGGACGGGACCGTACCTGGTCGCACCTAAGTCGGACAACCACCCGGTCGTAAACGTCGATGACGGCTTTGCACTGGGACTCGCGTTCACCTACTTCTACACGGAGAACTGGGCAATCGAGGTTCTTGCAGCGACGCCGTTCTCGCATGACATCAACCTCAATGCCGACGGCAGCGAGGTCGGTGAGACCCGGCACCTGCCGCCGACGGTCAGCCTGCAGTACTGGTTTCCGACCGGCAATGCGTTCAAGCCTTACGTCGGCGCGGGCGTCAACTACACGCTGTTCTTCGACGAAGAAACGACCGGCGCTCTCGAAGGCGTCGACCTGAGTCTCGACGGCTCCTTCGGACTCGCGGCGCAGGTAGGCGCGGACTTCGAAATCAACGACAAGTGGACCATCGGCGCCAACGTGCGCTGGATCGACATCGACTCCGAGGCGGAGCTCGACGGCGTGTCCATCGGTGACGTAGAGATCGACCCGTGGGTTTACGGACTCACGGTTGGCTACCGCTTCTAGTCAGAGGCAGCCTGCCCCCATGGGCTCACCACGACGTGGTGAGCACGAACGAGGCCTCGCGGACGTCAATCGCCCGCGAGGCTTTTTTCATTCACTCCGCCTCGCGGTAACGCGCGAACCACGCGAGTATGTTGTCCGCCTTGGCGATCAGATGCGACGGACGCGCGACGAGGTTGTGGGCGCGCTCGGGCACGCGCACCAGAGCCGTGTCGACGCCCCGGAGCTTGAGCGCCTGAAAGTACTGCTCCGACTCCGGCATCGGCGTTCGAAAATCCTCCTCGCCGGTAATCAGCATCGTCGGCGTCACGACGTTGCCGACCAGCGACAGGGGCGATCGCCGCCAGTACTCGCTGACGTCTTCCCACGGCCATTCGGCGAACCAATACGGCGACATGATGCCGGCGATGTCGGTCGTCAGCAGGGTGCTGACCCAGTTGATCACGGGCTTCTGCACGGCCGCCGCACGAAAGCGATCCGTCTTGCCGACGATCCATGCCGTGAGCACGCCGCCGCCCGATCCGCCGGTGACGAAGAGCTGCTCTTCGTCGATGTAGCCTTTCGCGATTGCGGCATCGACGCCCGAAATCAGGTCGTCGTAGTCCTCCCCCGGGTAGTCCTGATGAATCTCGGCGGCGAAGTCGAACCCATAGCTCGTCGATCCGCGCGGGTTCGTGTACAGGACGACGTAGCCGGCCGCCGCGAAGAGCTGGATTTCAGGCGAGAAATGCGGCCCGTAGGCGGTGTGTGGACCGCCGTGAATCTCGAGTATCAGCGGGTACTTGCGCTCGGGATCGAAGCCGGGCGGCTTGACGAGCCAGCCCTGGACCTCGTAGTCGCCGACCGACGACTCCCAGACGATCTCTTCGACGGACGCCGCGTCCCGCTCTGCGAACAGGTCGTCGTTGAGAGCGGTCAGCGTTCGGGGCCTGCCGTTGCGCGCGACGACCCCCACCTCGGAAGGCCTGAGCGCGCTGCCGCGCGTGTAGGCGACGACCCCGTTGTCGGCCACGGAGAAACTGCCGCTCGTGTACGGCCTGCCGACGGTGGCACTGCCCAGATCGTCCACGAGCGGCGCGACGCCGCCGCGGCGGTCCAGCGTTGCAAGCACCCGCTTACCGCGATCGTCATAGCTTATGTAGATGCGGTCGGCGCCCGTCGCCCATTCGAGCGCGTTGACGGAGCGATCCAGATCGGGCGTCAGGTTCCGTATCTCGCCGCTATTCGTGTCGAGCAGCCAGACGCGCGTAATGTCCGTGCTCTTGCCCCGGTCGTCGAAACCCAGGTAAACCAGATAGCGGCCGTCCGGCGAGTACAGCGGCGCGAAATCCGGCCCGTTGCGATCCGTAAGCTGGTTCAGTTCGCCCGACGCCACGTCGACGGTCCAGATCTCCGACTCGAGAAGGTCTTTGCTCGGGTCGTCGATACGGTTTGCCGAGAACGCAATGGTCTCGCCGTCCGGGGACCACGCGAAACGCCCGCCGTGATCGAAGTCGCCGCTCGTGAGCTGCCGGGGCGTGCCGCCCTCTGCCGGGATAACGAACAGATGGGTATGACCGGCCGTCAGATAGCCCGGTCCGTCGCGCCGGTAGGGATAGTCTTCGATGACGGTGGCCGGCGGCGCCCACTTTGCTCCGTCGGGTCGCGGCGGCGGCGTGGCGAGGGCCGGCGGCTCGCCGGCTACGAACATCTGAAATGCAATGGTTTCGCCGTCGGGCGACCAGCTGATCCCGCCGGGGGCGTAGGGCAGATTCGACAACAGCGCGGACTGTCCCGTATCGAGCCAGCGGACGTAGAGTTCGGCGCCGCGCTCGCCGGCCGCCGCGAGGTACGCGATGCGCGTCCCGTCCGGAGAGAATCGGGGGCTCGAATAGCTGCCGGTATCCGCGATCAGCGGGCGATGACTGCCGCCGTCGGCATTCACGGTCCACAGCGTCGTCCGCGCCCGATCGCTCATGATGTCGAGTTCCTGCCGCAGATAGACGATCCGCCTGGCGTCCGGCGAGATCTGCGGACCGAGCGCCCACTCCATGTCGAACACGTCCAGATTTCTGAGCGTCCTTCCGTCGTCCGCCGCGACGGCCGAAGCGATGCCGAGCAACGCCACGGCCAATCCGAAATGACCCTTTCTCACTGCTGTCTCCTTCACTTTCTTCCCGGCCGCGCCCTGCGATCCGCTGCGCGGCGGATCGCAGTATGCGGGCTTTTCAGACCGCCCGCGACCGGATTCGCAGGCGTTCCGGCCGGGTACGCCTTCGGATAGAAAATTCTTGCGTATTGGCTACTATTGAGCTAATTTGTCTCAATTATGGATGTACACAAGTCAGCTGCCGTTCAGGCTTTTCGCCTTATCTTTCGTCCGATCGCGCGGATTCTGCTCAGGGCCGGCGTGAACTGGCGGGAACTCGCGGAGGTTTGCAAATTGACTTACGTCGAAGTGGCAACCCAGGAATTCGGCATCCGCGGACGGCCGACGAACATCTCGCGCGTGGCGATCATGACGGGCTTCACGCGCCGTGAGGTTCGCCGACTGCGCAACGTCCTCGAAAACGAGGAAGTTGCGCAGTTCGAGAGCATGAACTCGGCAACGCGCGTCCTGTCGGGCTGGTATTCCGACGAGGACTTCACCGACACGCTCGGGGAGCCGCTGCGGCTTGCGGTTGCCGGCGCCAGCCCGTCGTTCGAGGCGCTCTGCTCGCGCTATTCGGGCGACGTGGCGCCGACCACGATGCTCAAGGAACTCAAGCACGTGGGCGCCGTCGTGGAGGACGGCCACGGCCATTTGATCGCGCAGTCGCGGGTGTACATACCCGTGCATATGGACCCCGACCAGATGCTCACGGCTGGCGGCGTCATGGAGGATCTCGGGGAGACGGTCGCTTACAACCTGCATCGCTCGGCGGACGAACCGCCTCGCTTTACCCGCCGCGCGACGAACACGCGAATGCCGAAAACCGTGATGCCGGCATTCAAACGCTTTCTGGATCGCGAAGGTCAGGCGTTCCTCGAGCGCGTCGACAACTGGCTGAGCGAACACGAAAACCCGAACGCATCGGACTGCGTGCGCCTCGGTCTGGGCACGTATTGGATACAAAGCTTACCGGAACAAGGATCTCACACATGAGAAGGAATACATGGATTGCAGTGAGCGGCTGTATCGCGCTCGTCGCCTGCGGCGGCGGGGGCGACTCGGTCGCCGGAATCGACGGCCTCGGCAACCCCGGCCGGTCAGCCGTGGTTTCCAAGGGAACGATCACCGGCTTTGGCAGCGTGATCGTCAACGGCGTCACCTATGACACGAGCAACGCCACGTTCGACATCGATGGTGTCGCGGGTGCCGAAAGCGATCTCGCGGTCGGCCAGGTCGTCACGATTCGCGGCACGACCGACGCAAACGGCAACGACCCCCGAGCCGACGAAGTCATCTACGCCGACCTCGTCGAAGGCCCCGTCGAGTCCGTCAACGTCGCCGCGGCCAGCTTCGTCGTACTTGGACAGACGGTCCTGACGAACGGCGACACGGCATTCGAAGACGACTTCAACCCGCGGTCGATTGCCGGCGTATCGCCCGGCGACATCGTCGAGGTATCGGGCTTCCCGAACGGCAACGGCGAAATTCTCGCCACCTACGTCGACCTGGAGGACAGCCCGGGCGACTTCGAGGTCACTGGAATCGTCGCAAATCTCGACGGCGGCAACCTGACGTTCGAGATTAACGGACTGGTGATCGACTACAGCGGCGCAAGCCTGTCGGACTTCCCGAACGGCGCGCCTGAAAACGGTCAGCGCGTCGAAGCCGAAGGGAACCTGGACAGCGGCAGCGGCCGGTTTGTCGCGACGAGCGTCGAATTCGAGGGCGACGACGATCTCGGAGCGTCGAGCGGAGACGACGTCGAAATCGAGGGGCTGATCACGCGCTTCGTATCGGCCACGGACTTTGACGTCAACGGCACTCCGGTTACGACCAACGCGTCGACGAGCTTCAGCGACGGCAGCGCCGCCGATCTCGCGCTGAACGTGGCGGTGGAAGTCGAGGGAGAAGTCAACAGCAGCGGCGTCGTAGTAGCCGACTCGATCGACTTCGAGCAGGAAGGCACGCTGGAGCTACGGGGCGCGGTCGAAAGCACGACGACGAACAGCGTCACACTGCTCGGCGTCACGGCCACGGTGACTGCCAGCACCGCGTTTGACGACCAGAGCGGCAGCGCGATGTCACCCTTCGGGCTCAGTGACCTGAACGTCGGCGACTACGTCGAGGTTCGCGGTTTCGACGACGGCGGCACGTTGACGCTGACCGGCCTCGTTCGCGAAGACGACACCGGCGACTCGGGTCTGCAAGGGCCGGTAACGGCCGTCAATGATCCGGACTTCACGGCCCTGGGCGTCACGGTGACGACCACGGTCGATACCGGGTTCCAGGACGCCGACGAAAACGACATCGACGCCGCGACGTTCTTTTCCACGGCGCTGAACGAAACGGTCGAAGTCGAAGGCGACTACGCGGGAGGCGTGCTGACTGCGGATGAAGTCGAGATTCAGGACGACGATTGACCGCGACCCGGTGCACAGGAGCGGCGCACGCCGCTCCTGTGCTCTTACTCGCTCTCCCGGGCCGGCATGCTACTTCGGTTTCGCAGACTTTGCGCACCTGAAACCGACCATCTCGCGCGCATCGAAAGGCCGGTGGCTATCGCGATATCGAACGCGAAGATTTGCTGCGTTGGCGCCCCAACTACCTCCCCTGACGACGCGACGATGATTTGGGTCCGCAGCAATTTGCTCCGGCGCAACCGAGGAAGCGAATTGCTCTCTATAGGAACCCAGCCAGGGATCTGATGTGAAGCGCCACACGTTCCCCGCCATGTCATAGAGACCACGGGCGTTCGGAGCGTAGCTTCCCACAGGCACGGTTGTGCCGATTCCATTGCCGCCCCAGTTAACGAGATCGTTTTCGGGGGGTCTATTCCCCCATGGGTATTCCATTGACGCGATACCGTCCTGCGCAGCCCATTCATACTCGGTTTCGGTGGGCAGACGTTTTCCCTGCCAGCCGCAATAAGCGACAGCGGCTTGCCAGGTTATGAACGTCACCGGATGATCGAGCAGATCGGCGGGCGGTGTTCCGTCGAGCCAGTGCTCCAGATAGCGGCCGTTCTGAAGAGACGAATCCAGTCTGTCCTTACCCCATGCCGGTCTGGCCTGCACAAACTCCAGGAAATCCCGATTGGTCACGTCAAAGACATCAAGAAAGAAGTCAGCGACCGAGACCTGGTGGCGAGGCACTTCTGGCATCAGAGGTCCAGCCGTCGACAATCCCGTCGCCAGTCGTACTCTCTCCAGATCCTCGAGGTTGGTGCCCATGCCGTATGTCGCTCCACGAATGTGGATCATCTCCTCGTGCGAAGCCGCTGTCGAAGGAGTCTGCTGACATGCAGGCACGACAACGAGGATCGGCAGAAGACTCCCGACGAACCTCACATTCAACCCTTTGGTGGACTTGAGGAAGGCGCCGGGTAGCGCCAGCAGCGGAAATAGAGCGTTCGCAGCACGACCGGGTTAATGGCATGCCCACCGGCCATCCTCGTCGTGTCGTCGTACTTATCGACCGCATAGAAACCGGATGGCCCGCAAAACTCGTCGGCCTTCTCATAACACGTGTCCCAGCTACCGCTGCTGCGTGAGCAGTCGACTCTGTGACCCTGCGATCCGTCCGGCAGCGTGATCGTTGGTGTTATCGGTGGCGTAGTGCACCCGGCAAGCAAACACAGCGCCAGGGCTATCGGTCCAGGCTTGCGCACGGCTTTCCCTCCGAGCGAGTGTCGTCTCAGGTTAGCAGCTACGCCCGCCAGCGGATAGCGTTCTAAGCGTTCCCGTACTTCGTATCGATTCCCTGGATGTGGCTCACGAGCCAGAACTTCAGGAAGTCGAAGAACTCTGCGGGGAGCTGGTCGCTGGTCGAACTCTTGTAATCGGAGACGAAACCACCGACCCGCCGCAGGAGGTCCTGATGTATGTACTTGTGACTGCGCAGTCCGCTGAAGTTGATCGACTCCATGTAAGCCTCTTCGTCCTCGAAGTGCTTGACGGTGTATCCGACGAGCGCATCCAGCGCGCTCGAAATCCGCGCTTTGCCGCTTGCAGAGGCGTTTGCGTCGTACACGACGTTCATCAGACGGATGAGTTCGTTGTGTTCCCGGTTCATGCTGTCGACGTGTACGTCCAGCTCGCTGCTCCATTCCAAAAGCGGCATCGTTGACTCCCCAAGATGTTCAGCCAGTAAGCTTCGTGATTTCCTCCTGTGGTTATCGGTACCCCGGAGCGAACCTTGAGCCGGAAGGCTAAAGCAGCCTCAGCGACGCAAGCGTCTCCGACGCGGCCAGGGGTTGCGCAGTTAGTCCCACCAGATTGCGATTGGCTGCATACCGCCCGGAATTGAAACAGGCTCATAGGATTGCGACTCGATCCAGCCTTCCCAGACCTCGTCGGGCCTCATGTTTTCGGGTAGCCATGAAGCCACTTCCTCGCTACTCGCAGACGTAATCGCCCACACCGTGTCACTAAACGGCCAGTCAGGGTCATCGAATGCAGTAACCTGCACGTAGAGGGCATTTACGTCTTCACGCTGCTCGATACCGCGAAGGACATCGTAAACCTCGCCCGGCTCCGGGCGCGGGAACAGATTACAGCAGATCGACCCAGAGACGTCGTTGCCGTCGAAGAACTCCCTAAGCGTAAGCAGAGGAAACGGAGTTGCCGGATCGTCGGGATGACCGTTCCGATTTACGCGTTCGGTAATCGATTCAAGTGCACTCATACAGGCAAGCTTGTTCCGTTTTCCGACAGTCTGCTAAGAGTCAGTAGCAGCGATTGTAAGCAACGCTCAAGCACGAACAGGATCCGGCCGGAAGCGGCCGGCCAGGTTCAACCCGGAGAGCGGCCGACAACGCTTCAGACTCAGGTTGTCGCTGGCATATTCTCACTTAAGTACTACCGCGTATTCAGTACCAAAAACGGCAGATCTAAACTCAGCGGAGAATCGTTCCCGGAGGTGAAGAATGCGATACGCAGGATTTAAGTTCATCAGCTACTTATGCCTGCTCATGGCCTGTTCGATACTCGTCGCGTCTCCGCGGGCAAGCCATGCACAAGAGGACCAACAACAGGTCGTCGTACATCTGTCGCACTACTCCGATGATCTGCACGCAGCGAGTATGGCACTCAAGATCGGCAAGATCCTTGCCGATGCCGGCGCCGAAGTCACCTTGTTCGCCGATCTCGAGGGCACTCGTTTGGGCGATCGCCGCGTCCCGCAGAATCTGCTCTGGGGTAGCAGCAGGCCCATCAACGAGCTTTACGATGCATTCATAGGTGCCGGTGGCAGCATCGTTCTTTGCCCGCACTGCGCCAGCGTCGCCGGGATAAGCAAGGAGCACTTGCGTGACGGCGCCCGACTGGGAACGGAGAAAGAGATTGCGGCCCTTTTTCTTGCCGCCGACAAGATACTCGACTACTGATTAACGTTTCGGGCGCTCAGTGTCAGGCCAGCGGCTGCCGGCCGCAGCACCCGAAACCAGGCGAAAACACAGTTCAGGAGCGTAGTAGAAGATCGAGCATTCGTATCGTCGAATAGTTTTACACCGAACCGAGTTCGAGCATGCAAGTTAATGATTTGGTTTCGCGGAACCAAATTTGCATATTGTCGTTCAGGGAACCTTGCAAGGATCAGGAGCTATGAGAATGCGTGCATTGTCGATCGCCATCGTTCTGGTAATGGCTCTACCAGTAGCCGAAGCAACGCCGATTCGATTGGACGTTTTTGGAGAGGTCTCTCAAGTCGACCCTTTCGGTACCGGTGGCGAGAATCCGTTCAGTATTGGTGACCAAATACATGCCAGCCTGACCTTCGATTTGGCGGAACTTGACCTGCTTGATGTTGGTAGTAACGGTGAGACTGTATTCGGCAGTTTCATGTACGACCTGATGGTCGGCGAGTACCTCTTCGAAGGTTTGATGGCTTTCCTTCTAATAGGGCCTTCTTCAAACGACTACTTCACGATCTACTCGACGGGCGTTACGCCCCTCGGTTTACCCCGACAACCAGTCGAGGAGCTGTTCCTCGACATCTTCTTTGCAGACGATCAGATTTTGCGGGATGAAGACGGGATACCTATCGCACTCGACCTGGACGACGGTCCGGTTCTCGGCCGTTTGTTTGGTGAAGGCGACCTCGACCTGGGTGACTTCCAGGGGCCGATAGTTGCCGTAGTGGTCCCGGAGCCCGGTACTCTGCCGCTACTTCTGTCAGCTCTACTCGTTCTCGGTCTGAGCCTCAAAAAAACGTGTGCCGGGCATCCGCCGGTCCCTGGTACTGGTCGTCGTCGGCACTGAAGGCCGGGGCGACGAGCCGCTTCGACTGCTCCATCCTGAGGGCTTCCCTGATATGGTTCCCCCGAAGGATCGCACAACCCAGCGGATAATTGACGTGGCGGTCAGTTCGGGTCTTCGCAAGGGACCGTGTAATACATGAACACTATCCGGTGTTTCTCAGCTTCATCGTCGCTGAAGTCTTCGAATTCGGAATATGGCGATTCACCGAGGATGTACTCTTTTGCCTCGCTGTTGATCATCGGAATCGTACTTTTCTTGACGAATTCGAAGCTCAGGACCTCTCCGCTTCTCGAGAACTCGAGTATCGCGATGACCTGATTGGTTTCCAGCGAGCAGCTGTCGCCGATGTAATCGGACCCGAGTATTGGGAATTCCCAGACCGGATAGTCTCTGTCACCCAAGGCGGCCAACGGGAACGCCAGCAGCGATATCCATAGGATCGCTTCAAAGAGTTTTCGCATTGAGTGCCGTCCAAAGCCGCTAAGGAAGCTATCCTCGCGAATGACCACTTTGGGTCGGGAGCAGCAATAGTAGCTGACACTCCCTTCCGCATCCGGCCAGCAGCGGTGGCCCGTCTTGTTGGTTGGACAAAGCCTGGCTGGATGGCTACCTGCTGACGGTGACCCAGGCCGACGGCTGGCTGCCACAGAACCCAAAATGCGGTAGTCTCCCGACACCGGTGTGGGGTAGGCGTTGGTGATGGCAGCTTCGAAACGACTGCTAGGAGTAGGCAAATTCTGGGTTGCGTTCTGGACGGTATTGCTTCTGGCATCGGCCTACTTCGTTGTCGAATCGCTTGTGTACGTGATCTATGCCGCAAGTGACCCCGACGTTGGTCCGCTTTCTCCACGCATCCTGTCGATCTACATCCACGGTGCGCTGGCGATACCGCTGCTATTCGTCGCCCCGCTGCAGTTTCATCCGGGCTTTCGCAAGAGCTATCCGCAGGCTCACCGCTGGACCGGGCGCGTATTCCTGACCACATCGATCCTCACCGCGGCGCTCGCGATCGTGCTCGCACTGGACTATGAATTCGTCGGCTCGCGTCCGGCGCTCATGATTTTCGGCCTTCTGTGGATTTTCTTTTCGGCCTGCGCCTGGTTCTGCGCACGGCACGGCGACTACGCCGCACACCGCGCCTTCATGATCCGCAGCGTGGCGGTGGGTTTCGCCTTTGTATGGATACGGCTGTTGCGCGTCTCGCAGGACTGGTTCTTTCCCTTTATCGAAGACCCTGAAATGCGCACGACCGTACGCGAGTTTGTGTGCTTTATCGTGCCGCTGCTGGCTGTCGAGATCTGGCTAAGCTATTGGCCAGCGCTCAAGCGGGCCGGGCGCCAAAGGGCTCAGCGGCACGATCTTTCTCAGGATGTCCAAATGCTCTGATGCTTCGGGAAGAGGATAGGTCAGTCTCCGACGGACGCTAGAAGGCCAACTGTAGCCGCAGCGACGCAAGCGTCACCGACTCGTCGATCCCATCCCGGTTCGGGCTTGCGTCGATGTCAGTAAGCGCCAGCATGACGCGGACGTAGTCGTTGTAGATCCACGACGCGCCCACCGTCAATTCGCGCTGCTCGCCACCCGTGACGGAGCCGTCGTTCAGGTCCAGATTCGCGGCCCGAACGAGTACTTCCAAAGCGCCCCAATCCGAGTCGGGCCGCACAGACCGGAAGTTGCCGCGGCTGTGGCTGTAGCGGTACGGCCGGCCGCCAAACACATAACTCGCCATCACATACTCCGACGCGAAGTTCAGCGTTCCTTCGGGGGCATCGAGGGCCGTTCGGATCATCTCGGCCTGCAGCCGGAAGCGGTCGTAGGCGAGGCCGAACTCGAGACCGACGTTGCGACTGGAATCGACGCCGTCGATGCTGCGCGTGTCTACGAGGCGGCGGTCTGTCAGGCGCGTGCCAGGGCGAGCGCGCAACCGAACCTGCTCACCGCTGTCGATGTCGCGCATCTCGATCGCGCCGCCCAGATGGACCGCGAAACCGTCGCGGTTGATCGGCGCGAAGGTGCCGCGTGCGACGATGCTCTGCCCGGGCATGCGGCGGCGATCCAGATTGTCCAGCGCATCGCCGAAGACGCCCGTGTGCAGGCTCCAGTTGTCGCGCCATGTCCGCCAGGAGACGCCGGTCTGCAGGCCCGGCGACAGGGCGCTTGCGATCGAGCGTTCGATCATGCCCATCTGGCTTGACCCCTTGAGGTCCTCCATCGAGAACGGCGCCACGTGGTTGCCCGCGACGATCCGCTGCTTTCGAAACCCGCTGTACTCGACGAAGGTGCTGCGCCAGCCCTCGGCGACGCCCCAATCGTAGTCGGCACGGAAACGCCAGTCGTCGCCGCGTAACTGGGTCCGGATGCGCGCCCGACGAAAGTCGGTGTCATCCTCGAGCGGCGTTACGTCGTCGCTGATACTGACCGTGTCGGTATGCAGCAGCGCACCGTAGTGGAAGGTCCAGTCGTCATTGATGTCGATCTCGCCGAGCTCGCTGGCATCCGTTGCCGAGGCGATGCCGAGACCGAGTATTCCAGCAAGCAAGAGACGTGTTTTCGGATTCATGATCGTGTCCTTTAGCTGTCTGTAGGAACATGCCTTTCACAGAAGGCAAAGAGCTTTCCGGCCAGACCGCCCTGATAAACGGCCTCGCCAAAGTCGTGTGCGGTGTTGTCGAGGAACTCGATGGAGTGCTCGACGGCGGTGCCGCTTGCGTCTGCCAGCGACTTGATCGCGCCGTGGAACCAACGGGCCCGCGCGACGCGGTTCCGCCCCTGGACGAAGTCGACGCGGTCGACCTGGCGCAGCGCCGGATCGCGAAATCGATCGCGGTCGCCGACCAGCGTCAGCGTCGGCGTATTCGCGAGGTTCTGCGCGTCGAACTCGAGTCCGGGGAGTTTCGCGGTCTTGCCGGTACCGTAGGGAAAACGCACGTTCGCATCGGGTGCCGTGTACCAGCCCGATGCGGCCAGTGCGACGGAGCAGACGTCGTCGGGCCACGCATAGACGAAACGATGCGCGAACTGAGCGCCGCCCGAGAAACCGAACAGGTGAAAGCGGCGGCCCGTGCCGACGTGCTCAACGAGATCGTCGATCGTCGCACGCAAGGCCAGGTCGGCGCGCTGGCCGCGCCCGCGCCGGCCGAGGCGCTGATAGTCCTCGTAGTAGCGGTAGCCGAACACGGGCGCCACGAGCGTGTAACGGTGACGCTCGGCATGCCCGGCCAGCGCGTGCATCATGTAGTCGGCCTGACGGGCGATGCCGTGTACGAGCACGAGAACCCGGTTCGGATCCGGTGTACCCGGTACGCGCAACAGGTAGCTGAAGCCCTCGTGAGCTTCGAGAGAGCGGCGCAAAACGCGCGGACGCGGTTTGTAGTCGGCTGTATGCATGGGAGTAGATACCGTCATCACGATGCGGGGTTACGGAAGTGCGTCAGGTTGCTCACGTCGGCCGTCGTCGGACGTGAGTCCAGGGACCACACGTCATCGGCGACTGCGATCAGCGTCGGATCGTGCGTTGCGTAAACCACGGTGCCGGAGTAGGTCTCGAGACAACGCATCAGCGTGCGAAAGCCGTCGGCGTCGAGGCCCTGTTCGATCTCGTCGAGCAGCAGAAGACGCGGCGAGTCGAGCACGGCCCTTGCCAGCTTGATGCGGGCCGCCTCGCCCGCGGATACGCCGCTGCCGTCCTGCCCCAGACGGGTCTTAAGCCCTTCGGGCAGGCGCTCGAGCAGGGAATCGAGACCGGCAACCCGGCAGGCCTCGGCGACGGCATCGGGCGCCGCGCCTGGATGCCGGTAGCGAATGTTCTTGCCGACGGAACCCGGCACGAGCGGAACGCGGTGGCTCGCTATCCCGATAGCGCGCCGGCGATGACGATCGCTCAGCTGATCGGTACGCGTACCGTCCAGCGTGATGTGGCCATGACTGGCCGGCACGATGCCGGCAATCGCGTTCACGAGACTCGTCTTGCCGCTGCCGTTGGCGCCGGCGATCGCTACGCGCGTCCCGGGCCGGGCTTTCGCCGCCAGACGGGTCGCGCCCGGCAGGCACTCGACGTCGTACAGCCGCAGCCGGCCCTGTCCTTTGCGAAGGCGGACGCGATCCTCGGCGGCAGACGCTTGCGGCGCGGACAGTGCGGTGCTGAGCTTCTCTCGCGCTACCTGAGCCGACTTCCAGTACTCGAAGACCCGCGACAGATCACGCAACGGCGTAGCGGCAAGCGACGCGACGCCGGTTGCCACCAGCAGGCCGGCCACGTCGAGCCGGCCGGCGAGAAGCGCGTAGGCACCGTAGACGAGAACCAATAGCAGCAGCGCGCGCTGGGCGAAGTCGGTGAACCCCCGTAACGCACCGATCCACAGCGCGCGCGTTTCCAGCGCTTCGGTCAGGCCGGTGCTCAGACGTTCCAGTCGCCGCCGCTCACGCGTCGTCCGGCCGAAGAACCGGAGATGCGGAACGTGCAGGAGCACATCGGACACCGCCGTCGCGAGACCGCCGCGGCGGCGGCGCGTCTGCCGGACGCTACTCTCGAAACCCCGGCCGAGCAGAACGAGGCCCAGCGCACTCACGGCGATCCCGCCAGCCAGCCACAGCGCCAGCCGCAGATCGATCAGCGCGACCGCAAGCAGTACGCCGGCCATGAAGAGACCGCCGCTCAAGGTCCGGGCGATGCCGAGCGCGACCCACTGCCGCAACGCATTCAGATCGTTCGAGAAGCGGATCATGTTGATGCCGTGGCTGTTGCGCCTGGCCCTGGCCACCGCGAGCGCGTCGTAGAGCGCCAGCCGCACGTCGTGCACGTGCCGATTGCCGAGACGCTCGCCGCCCGCGCGCTCGAGCCAGCGGCAGATCGCGCCGATTGCGGCGAAGACGACGAGCAGCGCCAGGGTTTCCGGGATCTTGCTGCGCCCGCCGCCGACGATCTCACCGAGCAAACGCTGCGCCAGCCACGCGGTTCCGATCAGCGTCGCGGCCTGAACGAGGCCGAGCGCGACGACACCCGCAAGCAGCGGATAACGCGACGCCGGCAGGGTTTTCGGCAGCGCCGTGGTCATCGCTACAGGACCCGCCGGGCAATTGACGGCGCCTCGAGCTCGGACTTCGTCAGAACCGGTACTCCGCTGTGCGCCTGCGCTTCGCTTGCAGCCAGCGCCGACGCCGTGAGCAGGCCCGAGATGGCAAGCGGCTTGATACCGGCCTGCCGAAGCCGTTCGATCCCGGCCAGCGCGCCCATTGCTTCGCCGGCGGCGAAGACGACATGCTTCACCTCGCGGCGAAACGCCATCGAATTCACGAGGTCGGCGGTTTCGAAATGCAGCATGCCGTCGGCGATCTCGACGACGGCCACGTCGACCGAGTCGTC
Source organism: Woeseiaceae bacterium (assembly GCA_028277185.1). Taxonomy (GTDB): domain Bacteria; phylum Pseudomonadota; class Gammaproteobacteria; order Steroidobacterales; family Woeseiaceae; genus UBA1847. The sequence continues at coordinate 53,302 of JANQGQ010000025.1, read as the reverse complement.
GGCCCTTGCGGCCGTGATCAGGCGTTCGAAGCACGCCTGGATCTCGAGCTGCGGGATGCGGTACGTCGACGGATGGCCCGCATCGGTAAAGTCGAGGGTGACCTCGGCGCCGGCGTCCGCGTAAGACCATACGTCGTTCCCCGAACCGGTACCGGTCGCCTTTATCGCTGCGACCCGGTAACCCGCGGCGCTCAGGCCCTTGACGAGCGCTGCGGCCGTCGTGGTCTTCCCCGAGTTCATCGAGGTGCCGAGCACGGCAATCACCGGTTTTCTGCGGAGACCGCGCCGGCTCTGCGCGGCAAGCGCATAGCGCCGAAGGTTCAGTACCTCGCCCTGGCGATCGATCAGGAAGCCCTCCGGCCGGATCGTCGTCGGCCACTTGAGCCGGTCGTGCTTCGACACGGCCTGCGCCGCAATGCCGCCGGCGGCGACGAGGTGGCAGCGATCGAGCGAGGCCGGAATCTCGGCCGCGAACTGGTCGGGTGCATAGCGATTGCCGTAGGCAACGACCAGCTTGTCGCCCGGGTAGAGCAGCGAGCGCCGGCTGTTGTTCAGCTGAATGCGTGTGTGCTGGGCGATTTTCTCGACTCGCGCCAGGACCAGGTCGCCGGACTGGGGACGGTGATCCGCGCGGGCTTCTATGTGCGAAGCGTCGCCCGTGGGAACGTTGCGCGTTACGAAGCCCCACTTGGCGTTGCGCGGCAGTCCCTCGGGTTCGTACCCCGGCAGCCGCTCGACGTTGGATTGATTGCCCGAAAAGAGTTGCGCCGCTGGTGTGCTCATGTCTGACCCCTGGTTGCCAATGCATCGAAAGATGCTGAGTGGCCATTGTGATCAGCGGCGATGAACGAATACTGTCAAGGCAATGAAGTACGCCTAAACGTCACATGAAGTTTCTCTAAACCCCGCCTGTCGCGGATTAGAGACAATGCCGGAAAGCTTGAAGGGACGCCGCGGGAGCGGTCGTCGTTTAGGGGGGGATTTAGGGGAGATTCATCCGGTAGCCGAGGCCGCGCACCGTCTCGATCAACGAGCTTTCGCGCCCGCCGTCGATCTTCTTACGGAGCTTGCCGACGTAAACGTCGACGACGTTGGTCAGCGGATCTATGTCCATCCCCCAGACGTTCGACAGAATGCGCTCCCGGCTGAACAGGCGTCCGGGATTCGCCATGAGGAGTTCGAGTACCGCGAGTTCCTTCGCAGTCAGATCCAGCGGTTGCCCGCCCAGGGTCGCACGCATCGATCGCCGGTCGAGCGCAACGTCGTCCACGGCCAGCAGATCCCGGCGCCGTTCTTCGACCCGTCCACGCCGGGTCACGGCGTCGATCCTCGCCAGCAACTCGTCGATGGCGAACGGCTTCTTGATGTAGTCGTCGGCCCCCATCTTGAGCCCGGTAATGACGTCGTCGAGCGTGTCCATTGCGGTCAGCATGACGATGGGAGTCTGAACGCGGCGCATCCTGAGCTCCTGACAGACCTCGAGCCCGTGCATGCCCGGGAGCATCAGATCGAGGATGATCAGCTCGAAATCGGCTTTCTGTCCAAGCTCGAAGGCCTCACGCCCGTCGCCGGTGCGCACCGCGGTGTGCCCTTCGGACTTGAGCGCACGCACCAGAAAATCGGCGATCCGATCGTCATCCTCTACAACCAGCGTCCTCATGCCCGCATCCTACGGTTCTTCGCCGGGGCGCTGCAACGGTCTTCGGAATCAGGCGATCGCCCTGATCCGGTCCTCGACAGGCAGCCAGACCCGGGCCTCGGCCCCTTCGCCGACCTGGCCGGTAATGCCGATCGTCCCCTGATGGGCCTCGATGATCGCCTTGGCTACCGGCAAGCCCAGCCCCGTGCCGTGCGCGGCATGCTGGGCGTTGGCGCCACGGTAGAATCTCAGGAAGACCTGCTCCGCCTCCTCGGGCGACAGGCCGATGCCGTCGTCCTTGACGATGACCTCGACGCCGTCGTCGTCCTGCCTCAGGCTTACCTGAACGTGGCCTTCGGCGTCCGAGTAACGGAGTGCGTTGTCGAGCAGGATCGTGAAGACCTGCCGCAGACGATCGTGGTCGCCGCTCACGACGATGTAGTCGTCGCCGATGGACTGCGTAATACGAATGCGCTTTTTCTCGGCCGCGGCCGCGAAATCGGCGCACACGGCCTTTATGAGCCCGGATATCGCCACCGACCGCATCTGGACCCGAGCCTGGCCTTCCTCGGCGCGCGCGACGAACAGGAGATCGTCGACCAGCCGGTTCGTGTGCAGGGCCTGCTCGCGAATGCGATCGAGCGCATCCTGATACTCGGCGACGGACTTTGCGTCTCCCCGGAGCGCGATTTCCGCCTCCCCGTGGATCACGGTCAGCGGCGTCCGCAGCTCGTGGCTGATGTCGGCCAAAAGCTGACGCCGGCTCCGATCTGCCTTGGCGAGTTCTTCGTTGGTCTCTCTGAGCCCCTGCGTGCGTTCGGCGACGAGCGCTTCGAGCTCCGCCTTGCTGCTCTGCTCCCCGCGAAAGCGCTTACCGAGTTGCTCACCGAGCCGGTCGAAGGCATCGCCGAGCTCCGCGAACTCAGCCTCGTACAGGTCGTCGGTCCGATAGTCGAAATCGCCCGAGGCGTAGGCGAGGGCCGCGTCGCGCAGAGTATCCACCGACTTCGAAAGCGAACGCGAGATCACGATCGTGATGCCGACGCCGAACCCGATCACGAGTACCGTGAAGAGCGGCAGCACCCAGGCGATGAAACGCCCGAGCGCCAGCGCCGCCTCCTTGGTAGCCAGCATCTCCCGCCGTTCCTCTTCGAGCGCGATATCGATGAGCTCGCTGAAGCGCCCGGCGATCTCGTCGCTACGCACGGCCGTGAGATCGGCGCGCGCGCGGCCCAGATTGCCTGCCTCGACGGCCGTCCGTATCCGGAGGCTGGCCGAGACGATCTGCTCGGCAACGCGGTCGATCTCGGCGAGATGTTCCAATTCCTCACGTTCGTTTTCGTAACGAACGAACGCGACCTCGGCGCTGATGCCCTGACGCACTTTGTTCAGGGACTGACGCAGCGACATCGCGTTGGCTTCCCGCTCGAAGCGACTGCCCGCGTCTTCATTCGCAACGATCTCACCCATCGCGTTGAGCTTGCGATACGTGTGATCGGATACTTCGAGGTAGCTCTGGACGACGTCCCGCGCCAGCTCGCTGCGCGTGAGCAGATACTGGTAGCGGTCGGTGATTGCGTAGAACAATCCTGCGAGGATTGCGAGCAACAACAGCATCCCGAGCGTGGCGAAACGCACGCGCGAGCTGAAGCGACGGGGCAGAAGAGACAAAATACCGAGGTGCAAGATTGCTCTGCCGGTTGAACGATGGCGGCAGTGTCGCAGAAAGCACCCGCTGCGCGAAATTTCCTAAAAATTGCCTAAAAAGAGCCGACCGAACCGACTTGCGGTCCGCGGCTCGACACAACCGCGGACCGCATTCTGTCAAGACGAATCAGCGCGTCTCGATGACTCTGACCTCACCGAGCCCCATCTCGCGGACCGGCTGCTCGATCTGCTCGAGGTCGCCGACGATCAGCCACGTGAGGCCCTGCGGATGGATCACGTCGTCGGCAGCGTCTCTGAGCGCCGCTACGTCCAGCGCCTCGTAGTTCGACTTCAGATTCTGCACGTAGTCGTCCGGGCGGCCGTAGCGCTGATTCGACAGCAGCGCGCCGAGAACCGCGCCGCCGGTTTCGAACTGTCCGGGCAAGCTGCGGACGGAGTTCCTGACGTTGCGCAGCAGCTCGTCTTCCGTGGCAGGCCGGTCGTCGAGGTAGCCATTCATCTCGAGCATCAGCTCCTGCATCGAGTCCACGGTCCGATCGGTTTGCACTGGCGCGTAGATCATCCATGGACGCTGGCCCCGAGCCGGGTAGATCAACGTGTACGCGCCGTAGGCCCAGCCTTTGTCCTCGCGGAGATTCATGTTGACGCGCGCCGTGAACTGCCCTCCGAGCACGTCGTTCATGGTCTGGATTGCGAGGTTGTTGGCAACTCCCTCGGGCGGCGCGACATGGCCCGCCAGGATCAGCGACTGCAGCGCCCCCGGCTTGTGGACGAGATACACCTGCGGCGCTCCCGGGCGCTCCACGGCCGCTATGTTCTTGGCCGGCAGTGCCCTTCGCGGTGCGCGCCAGTTTCCGAACTGTCGCTCGAGCAGCGGCTTGATCGCCGCCATCGTGACGTCGCCCACGACAAAGATCGTCGCGTTGTCCGGCCGGATCCAGGTAGCGTGGAAGCGCTCGAGATCGTCGCGTGTTATCGACGCGACCGATTCCGCGGTGCCGGAACCCGTGAACGGAATACCGTAAGCGTGGCCCTCGCCGTACATGAGCGGCGGCAAGGTTCTGAGCGCCACGCCGACCGGCTGATTCTTCTCCTGCTCGATCCGGGCCAGAAGCCGCTGACGAAAGCGCTCCATCTCTTCGGTGTCGAAGGCCGGGTTGCGGATGACGTCGGCATAGAGATCGAGCGACGGCTCCAGCTGATCCGTCAGCGCCGAGAGCGATACCGTCGACACATCGAGATTCGAACCGGTACCGATTTGAGCGCCAAGCGATTCCGCCTCGGCGCTGATTTCCAGTGCGCTGCGGCGCGCCGTACCTTCGTCCATCATGGCCAGCGTGAAGTTCGCCGTGCCGAGGGTCTGGCCTGCATCCGCGGCGTAGCCCGCATCGAACTGCATGGCCACGTTTACGACGGGGACGGTGTTGCGCTCGGCCAGGACGATCCCGATACCGTTGCTGAGTTCGTCGCGCTGGATCTCCGGAAAGACGAGATCAGGCGCGGTGTCGACGACCGGCAACGCGCTCCGATCCGCCTCGATACCTGTCGTGGTGTACTGCGGGAACGGCAGCACGTCGATCTGGTGATACGCTTTCTTAAGCCAGCTTTCGGCGGCATTCAGAACGTCGTCCGCATCGGCGCCGTTGAGCCATTCGAGGCGCGTGCGGTAAAAGCCCGGATCGCCAGCATAGAGCTCGCCCTGGGCCAGCACACTTGCCTTGCCGGAGAATCCACCGACCTGCTCGACACCGCGGATGAAGCCCGCGTTGATCTTGGTCTTCGCCCGCGCGAGCTCGTCGCGGCGGGGGCCGCCATCGAGAAACTCAGCGAGCAGCGCGTCCAGTCGCGCGTTGACCTCCGCCACGTCCCCACCCGGCTTCAGCGTGACCGTGATCCGGAAAATACTCGCGAGTTCCTGGGCCGATACGCCGACCGACACGTTGGTTGCCAGCTGCTCGTCGTAGACGAGTGCTTTGTAGAGGCGGGAGTTTTTGCCGCTACCCAACAGGGCAGCGGCCAGATCGAGACGCGCCCGCGTTTGTGTGGTTCGGCCGGGCACCGCCCAGGAGCGATAGATCCGCGCCTGGGGCACCCGATCGAACATCCGTTCGCGCGTGACGCTGGGCTTTTCGGGCACGAAAGCCATGCGCTTGGCCAGCGGCGGACCGGATTCGATGTTGCCGAAATACTTCTCGACGAGCGGGCGCGCCTCCCCGGCATCGATGTCGCCGGCGAGTACGAGCACGGTGTTCGCGGCGCCGTAGTTCTCGCGGAACCACTCCCTGACGTCGTCGAGCGTCGCCGAATCGAGATCCTCGATGGACCCGATCGTGCTCCAGCGGTAGGGATGCCCCTGGGGGAACAAGCCCTCGAGCTCGCGATACGAAACGAGACCGTAGGGCTCATTGTCGCCCTGGTGCTTCTCGTTCCGAACGACGCCGCGCTGGTTGTCCAGCTTCTCCTGGGTCACCGCGCCGAGGAGATGCCCCATGCGATCGGACTCCATCCATAGCGCCAGTTCCAGCGCCGGCGTGGGTACGTTCTGGAAGTAGTTCGTCCGGTCGAACCAGGTCGTGCCGTTCTGCCCCGTGGCACCGACCTCCTCGAAGGGCTTGAAGTACTCGTCGTCGTAGTTCTCGCTGCCATTGAACATAAGATGCTCGAACAGATGCGCGAAACCGGTCTTCCCGGGCTTCTCGTCCTTCGAACCGACGTGGTACCAGACGCCGACGGCCACGATAGGCGCTTTGCGGTCTTCGTGGACGACGACCCGGAGACCGTTGTCCAGCTCGAACCGCTCGTACGCGATCCTTACATCCGACTGGGCAAATGCCAGACACGGCAATACGACAAGCACCCCTGCGGATGCCAGAAAACGCTTCATCAGGATAGCCCCCTATCTTTATATGGGATTGTGCGCGCTAGAGACTCGTAATTACAGGCTTAGTTCCCGCGCACAAAAAAAGGGCCGTGAAGCAGCTCACGGCCCTTTGACAGGTTCGATGCACCGGGGGAAGGATCAGGCAACGAACGAGGCGTAGTATGCGCAATCGCCGTTATCCGAACAATTCTCAGTTATCGACGCTTTTGCTCGAATTTCTCGAATATCATGCCGCCCCCGGAAGCGGGCTTCAGAAGCGGATATTGACCGCGACGCTGTAGCCGGAACGGTCGAACGTCGACTCCGAGCGCGTGCCATCGATAAGCGGTATGGACAGGCCGTCGCTGTCCTCCGACCAGTAGCGGGCGGCGACCTGTACCGACGGAGTAAGGAACCAGCTTGCAAAACCTTCGTAGCGATTGCGCGACAGGAAGAAATCGTTATCGCCAATGAAGTCGATACCGACCCCGAATTCGAGTTGCCGCATCGGGTAGAGCCTGAGCGCGGTGCTCCAGAGATCGGTCGACAGGCCCCCGTCGCTGTCGAGACGGAAGTAGCCCAGGTCGGCGGCATACTGCCACTGCCCGATCAGCGAACCCAGATGGGTAAACGCGATGCCGTATTCGGTCGGATCGCTCTCGTCGATGTCGGGCCGGCTGATGCTGACACTAAGCGCCGTCGTGTCGAACAGATACTTTCCGACGCCGAGGCTTAAAGCGGTGGCGTCGCTGGACACGGGTCCGCTGAACTCCCGGTAGTCGAGGGCGGCAAGGCCGAACCAACCGCTGTCTCTTTGCACGTAGCGCAGATCCAGCGCCAGCGTGTCGGTGTCGAGGTCACCGAAGTCGAAGTCTGCCGGCGCACCCGAGCCGACCGTGAAGAACTGGCCCCGAGCCGAGGATTCTGCCCGCGAATAAGCAAGACCCACGGACGATGCGCGATCCACAAACGCCGCCTGAGCCAGAGGACCGCGTTCGTCCGAAAGACCGTCGAAGTACCAGCGGCCGAAGACCGCCAGCTCGTCGCGTTCCTCCTCCGTGCTCGAGGACGCCACAAGGAAATCGGGCGTCAGTGTCCGGACGCGCGTGTCGAGTTCGCTGCCCGTGAAAGCAAGCCCCGACTCGAACCGGAACTCCGCACCGGACGCGGACGACAGCGGTATCAGCAGCGCCGCCGCCAATGCTGGTCGCTTCATTGGACTTCCCCTTCTTAACGATATCGTTACGTGCGGATTGGACCATATAAATTCTGACGAGCGCCATCGGCGGCAACAATCAGCTCATTCCGAGGGTTCGTTCGGTTCCGCCGAGCGGCCTGCCGAGCCACGCGCCGAGGCGCCAGGTTTAAGTAAAACCGTCATTTACGGTTGCTACGCTCCCGACCTTCCGGACATGCTCACGGAGGTCCGAATGAGTATCGAGTTTCCCGATCTTCCCTACGCGCCCGACGCCCTCGAACCGCACGTTTCGGCGAGGACGCTCGAGAAGCACCACGGCGCCCATCATCGCGGCTACGTCACCAGGCTGAATGCGGCAATCGCCGATAGCGAGTACGCTGAGCTGCCGCTCGAAGCCATCATCGTCGCCGCGCGCGCGAACGGCGACAGCGGCGTATTCAACAACGCCGCACAGGCCTGGAACCACGGCTTTCTCTGGCACAGCATGGCGCCGGACGGCGGCGGTCTGCCCGGCGCCGAGCTGCGCTCGACCATCGAAAACAGCTTCTCGTCGCTAAACCAGTTCCGGCACGATTTCGCGGACGCCGCCGCCTCGCAGTTCGGGAGCGGCTGGGTCTGGCTCGTGCTCGACCGCGGCCGGCTGTCGATCAGTACGACCGGGAATGCGGACGTACCGCTCGGCAACGGCACCGTGCCGCTGTTGACGCTGGACGTCTGGGAACATGCCTACTATCTGGACTACCAGAACGAGCGCGGTCGCTACGTCGAGGCGTTCCTGGACCACCTGATCAACTGGGATTTCGTCGCCGCCAACCTCGCGCGCTATCGCGAAGCCGCCTAGGACCGATACTCAGTAGCTCAAGCCGACCGCAATGATGCGCCGGCAATTGCTCTCGTCGCAGCCCTGCGGATTCGCCGCGGGGTCGTCTTCGAAAATCATCCTGATCGGCCGCTCCTGCCTCTGGGCCTCCATGACGAGATCGAAGACGTAGCGCGCGTTTTTCTGCGAGTACGGCGCCGAGTAGTATGGGATCTCCCGGACGTAGCCCGGAACCTGGAGCCCCATCCAGTCAGGCTGGCAATGCACATAGAAGCGCTCGGCGTTGGCACGCAGGTTTCTGACCATGCAGTCGAAAGACTGCTCGGCCGCGACGGCCGCCGTATCGCTCAACGCGAGTCCGGCGACGAGAAAGATCGGGAGCAACGGATTCTTCATTGGACTATGCCTCCAGGATTCGGCCGCCGCGCGGCGGCGATCGCTGCCTGGCCGAGCGACAGACCGCCATCGTTGGTGGGCATCCTCCGCGGCAGCAGGACGCGCCTGCCGGCGCTCTCGAGCCGTTCCGAAACGGCCTCGAGCAGCAAGCGATTCTGAAACACCCCGCCGGACAGCACGATCGTCCGAAGGCCGTGCCGATCCGCCAGCTCGAGCCCGAGATCTGCGACGGCGCGTGCGAGGCCTGCGTGGAATCGCGCGGCGACGATGCCGGGACGTACCGAGTTCTGCAGGTCCGCGAGGAGCGCTTCCCACAGCGGCCGCCAGCTCATGACCGCGACGCCTTCGCGCTGCAGTTCAGCAGGATAACCGCGGTCGCCTCGGTCGAGCGACTCGCGGGCCGCCATTGCCTCGAGCGCCATCGCCGCCTCCGCTTCGTGCCGAATTCGCTCGCGGCACAGCCCGAGCAGCGCGGCGACCGCGTCGAACAGGCGCCCGGCCGACGAAGCCGGCGGGCTGTTGAGACCGCGATCGCGCATCGTCGCGAGAACGCCCAGCGGCTTTCCGTTCAACCAGCGGATGCTGTCGAGTTCGCCGTAGTCGCGAACTGCCTCCGGCCAGCCAAAGGCGGCATCGAGGTGAGCCCAGGCGTTGCGCCACGGCTCGCGCATCGCGCGTTCGCCGCCAGGCAGAACTACCGGCAGAAAATGGCCGAGCCGCTCCGCTTCGCAATAGTCGGCCAGCAGGAACTCGCCGCCCCACAGTGTGCCGTCGCTGCCGTAGCCCAGGCCGTCCAGCGCGATGCCGAGCACCGGCCCCGCGTCCCGGGGCGTCCCGTGCTCGATCAGGCAGGACGCGATGTGTGCATGATGATGCTGCACGGACAGGATCTCTTCCGCCGCCTCGCGACCGGACTGCGTCGGCAGGTAGTCGGGATGCCGGTCGACCGCGACGAGCCTGGGCTCGAAGTCGTACAAACGCCGGTACAGGTCGAGGTTGCGGCGCGCATCGCTCGCCGCGCGGGCGTCTTCCATATCGCCGATGTGCTGCGACACGATCGCCCGACCGCGGCTGACCAGGCAGAACGTATTCTTGAGTTCGCCCCCCATCGCCAGAATGCCGTCCGCCGCTTCGAACCCTTCGGGCAGATTTACGGGTTCCGGAGCGTAGCCGCGGGCGCGGCGGAGAATTCGTGGCTCTCCACCGGCGATCATCGCCACGGAGTCGTCGAGTCGGTTCACGATGTCGCGGTCGTGCATCAGGAAGGCATCGGCGATACCCGCAAGCCGCTCCCGGGCGTCCGCGTTATCGATGGCCTGCGGCTCATCGCTTGCGTTGCCCGACGTCATCACGATCGGACCGTCGACTTCGTCGATGAGCAGATGATGAAGCGGCGTGTACGGCAGCATGAAGCCGAGGGTGTCCTGTCCGGGTGCAAGCGCTTCGGGGAGCGGCACGCCGCCCGCCTCGAGCACCACGATCGGGGCCGCGGGGCTTGCAAGCAACTCCGCCTCGACCGGCGACACCTTCGCGTAGCGGCGAATCGTCTCGACGTCGCGCGCCATCAGCGCAAGCGCTTTGCCGTAGCGTCGCTTCCGGCGCCGAAGCTCGGCGACGACCTCCGGCCGCGTCGCGTCGCAAGCGAGATGAAAGCCGCCGAGTCCCTTGACGGCCAGAATACCGCCGGCGCGGAGCAACCTGCCCGCTCCGCGAAGCGCCGCGTCGTCCCGCGCCGGCTCCGCGCCTTCCAGCCACACGCGCGGTCCGCAGTCGGGACAGGCGTTCGGCTGGGCGTGAAAGCGCCTGTCCGCGGCGTCTTCGTACTCGCTTTGACACGTCGGGCACATCGTGAACGCCGCCATGCTCGTGTTCGCCCGGTCGTAAGGTACCGCCTCGACGATCGACAGCCGCGGCCCGCAGTGCGTGCAGTTCGTGAACGGATAACGATAGCGGCGGTTCTTCGGGTCGCAGATGTCGGCCAGGCAGGCCGGACAGGTAGCCGCGTCACCGGCGATATTGGTGTCGGTATCTCCGTCGGCGCTCCCGAGAATTCGAAAATCAGCCGGCGGATCGGAACAGTCGACGACCTCGCGAATCACCGCATCGACGCGTGACAGCGGCGGCGGCTCCCGTTCGATCCGACCGGCCAGCGCGGAAATCGCCGGGGGTTCGCCCCACGCGTGAATGAGCACGCCCTGTCCATCGTTCAGCACGCTGCCGCGGATGCCGCACTCGCGCGCGAAGCGCCAGACCGTCGGCCGGAAACCGACACCCTGAACGGTGCCGTGCACACGAATTCGCTCGGCGCTCAGCGGCATGAGCTTCTCGGCAGCCGCAAGGTAAAGACCGCGCCCCCTTCGACGCCGTTCGCGGCAACGAGCCGGCCGCCCTCCTGTCCGGCCAGGCTGTGGCTGATCGACAGGCCGAGACCCGTACCCTTGCCCGCCGGTTTGCTCGTGACGAACGGCTCGAACAGTCGCTCGGGATCGTCGTCGCCGATGCCGGGGCCGTTGTCGCGGACTTCGACCGAAACCGTGTTGGCTCGCACGTCGACGGCGACCTCGAGCCGCGCGTCGCTTTGCCCTTCCACGGCATCGAAGGCGTTCTGCACGAGATTGATCAGTATCTGATGCACGGCGTTGCTATGGCCGACGATCGTAAGCTCGGGCGGCATGCAGTAGTCCACGGGCACCGCGTCACCGGAAGCCTGACTGACCCACGCGACGGCGGTCCGTATCGTCGCGCAAAGATCGTACTCCCGAGGCACGTCGCGCTGCGGCGTCGCATAGCGGCTCAGGTTCATCACGTGCCCGTGGATGCGCTCCGCACCCTCGAGAGTCCCCTCGACCAGCGAGCCCAGGTCGCCGGCGACGCGCGCGATACCGTGCTTACGCTTCAGCGCTGCCAGCCCCCCGGCCGACAGATCGTCGTCGAGGTCCGCGAGAAAGGCCCGCAGTTGCTCCGCGTAACGCTCCAGCACGCCGAGATTGCCGAGCACATAGCCGGCCGGAGACGACATCTCGTGCGCGACCCCCGCAATCACGGAACCGAGCGAAGCAAGCCGTTCGTGGTGCGACAGCTCCGCGGCAGTCTTCAGCAGGCGTTCGGGATAGTGCTCACAATGCACGCAGGGCGTATCGGCGACGCGGCGCAACCATACCTCAGCGTCGTCGGGAAGGGGCGTTTTGTCGGTGCCCGTCGCCATCGGAGGCTAGCCGGCGGCGCCCTCGGCCACGCTCGTCGAAAACTCCTCGACCTTTTCGAGGCCGTAGCGCTCGAGCTTGCTCCGCAAGCCCACGCGCGACAGGCCGAGTTCGCGGGCCGCGCGGCTTTTGTTCCAGCGATGCCGGATCAGGCTTTCCTTGAGTATGCTTGCTTCGATTGTCTCGATGCGGGCCTTTAGCGAACCGTCGAGCGGCACGACCGCGTCGAGGGGCGCCGCGCCGGCGGGCCCCGCGCGAAGAACCCGGGACGACAGCAGCTCCGCGCCGAGCACGGCCTCACCGCTCTCCACCAGCATTCGCTGAATCTCGTTGCGGAGTTCGCGTACGTTGCCGGGCCAGCGATAGGCGGCCATGCATGCAAGCGCCTCGTCCGTGAAGCCGTCGGCCGGCTTGCCGAGATCGTGCGTAGCCTGGCCGAGCAAGGCTTCGGCCAGTTCGGGGAGATCGCCTGTGCGATCGCGCAGCGGCGGCAGCTCGACCGTCACGGCGGCCAGACGATAGTAGAGGTCCTCACGGAAGCGCCCGTCGGCAACGTCCTTCTCCAGATCCCGGTTCGTTGCGGCAATCACCCGGACGTCCACCTTTCGCGTTCGCCCCGAGCCGAGCGGGCGAACCTCACCGTCCTGCAGCACACGCAGCAGCTTGACCTGGAACGCGGGCGACACTTCGCCGATCTCGTCGAGAAACACCGTGCCTCCGTCAGCGCGCTCGAACAGCCCCGTCCGATCCTCGATCGCGCCCGTGAATGCGCCCTGCTTGTAACCGAACAGCTCGCTCTCGAGCAATTCGTCCGGCAGCGCGCCGCAGTTCTCGACGACGAAGGGCTTTTGCCAGCGCAGACTGTTGTAGTGCAGAGCGCGCGCGGCGAGTTCCTTGCCGGTCCCGGATTCGCCGGTCAGGAGCACCGATATGTCGTAGGGCGCCACCTGATGCAGCTTGTCGCATACCGCGTTCATCGGACTGCTTTTCGCACGCACGATGCCGTCGTCGTCTGAATAGGCTCTCTGCAAAGCCTCACGCTTCTCGTTGACCGTGGCCTTGAGGCGATGCGGAGCGAGCTTCAGCTCGATCGACAAGAGCTCGTTCTCGCGGTTCAACGCGAAGAGTTCGGTGGCGTTCCTGATCGCCAGCACGAGCTGCGCGGCATCCCATGGCTTGGTGACGTACTGATAGATTCCGGCGTCGTTGATGGCTGCGAGTATCTCTTCGGCATCGGTGTAGCCCGAGATGATCATTCTCACGACCTCGGGCCAGCGCTCGCGTACCTGAGCCAGAAACGCCACGCCGGTCATGTCGGGCATGCGCTGGTCGCAGAGAATCACCTGCACCCATTCCGTTTTCAGTATTCGTTCGGCTGCGGCGAAATCTGCCGCGGTCCGGACGTCAAAGTCATCGGCGAGCGTACGCTCGAGGGACTCCAGGGTGCGGATATCGTCATCGACGACGAGAACGGTTGGCTGGGTCGTCATGATGCTTGCCTCATGGCTGGTACATGCCCGGCGCGCCGATGTACCGCCAGGGTCAGCGGTGTGCGCGAGCGAGGCACTTTGTAAACGAAGTTGTAGCGTGCGACGTGGTAGCTCGGATCGAAGCCGAAGAAGTTCCGGCGCATGCGCTCGAGCTCGTCGCGCCGGTAGTCGGCCAACGGCCGGCACTCCTCGTCCGCCAGGCGCCGTGCCCGCTTCCGTTCGATACGTTGCTCATAGTCCGGACAAGCGGCGAGATTCCGTACCTCACGCTCGAGCTGGGCGGCAAAGCTGCACCGGCCGCCGGCGATACGCCTGTCGGCGAGCCCGAGTTCCAGCGCCTCGCGGACGCCGATCGGCAGTCTGGCCTCCATGATCAGCCGCGCACGCTCCGCGCCGCAGCTTCTTGGCAACAGGTACGTCCAGTACTCCGATCCGTAGAGGTTGCCCATGTCCTTGTAGTGGGGATTGAGCACGAGATCGCCGTGCGACCACACCTGGTCGGCCGCTCGGGCAAGAAAGACGCCCCCGGCACCTGCGTTGCCCGAAAGCGCGGCCACGGTCAGGCACTCGGTGGCATTGATGATGTCGAGCGCGAGGTCGTCTATGGCGTTGATGTTGCGCCAGGATTCCTCGGCAGGGCTGGCGCTGGCTTCGATACAGTTGAGGTGCATGCCGTTCGACCAGAAATCGTGCCCGCCGGCAAGGACGATGACGCGCGGCTCGAGCGCGCGCGCCGCATTGAACGCTTCCCGCAGGCGCTCGCATTGATCCGTACTCATCGCCCCGTTGTAGAAGTCGAAGTGCAGGAACGCGACGTCGTGCCGGAACGCGCCGCGGATTTCCCGGTAACCGCGTTCGTCGTCCACGGAAAAGGCCGGCAGCTCCCCAAGCTGTCCGGCCACGACCTGGGTCGCCGGCAGCTTGAACGGATGCTCCGACTGCTCATCCCGCAGTTGGCCTATCCAGATCGCGCCGTCGCGCGTCCCGACGAGCAGCGCCGGTCCCGATACACCGCAGACGGTCCCGGCAGGACCCGAGTGACCGGGTGCGGGCCGCGCGTCGTAAAGCCGCAGGTCGCGTCCGAGCAGCGACGCCGCAAGACCCGGAAAGCCGTCGGCGGAATTGATCTTCCGCAATACCGTCTCACTCGAGTCTGCCTGCCAGTCGATGCGACGATCCGTCTGGCGGGCCAGAGGCCGCTGTCGCCCGGGGGCATCCTCGATCGCGGCAAGCGGAGTCGGCGTGAAGCTCCCGCCAGCGAAGCGGTCGACCGCTTCGCGCACCGCCGCCACGGCTGCCGCCGTCACCTCGGTACGGTAGAGGCTGGCCTTACTCGCCGCGCGCATCGGGAAGGTCCGGCTCGACCAGACGTCCCCGGCGTCCATCTCGCCGTTTGCCTCGAGGACCGTGACGCCCCAGTCCGCTTCGTCGCCGAGAATCGCCCAGTCCAGAGCCGACGGGCCGCGGTCGCCGACGACGCCGGGATGTACGACGAAGCAGGTCTTCGAGCGCCAGACTTCCTCGGGAATCGCGCGCTTCAAAAACGGCGCGATGACGAGATCGGGCTCATAGAGATCGACAGCCGCGATCGTCGTCTCGGGATTGACGTCGAACTCGACGCTCACCTCGTAGCCCGCATCGCGCAGCGCTACGAACAGGCGCTGCGTCAGGCTGTTGAAGGAATGCACGAGGAACAGAATGCGCACGTCAGCAAATCCTCGGAAGCTGTTCGCCCGACAGCCAGTCCAGAACCCGGCTGCCGCCGAATCCGGTCTGCATCTGCACGAAGCCGTCCGGATCCTCGACGACCTCGCCCACGATGGCGGCATCGCGCCCCAGCGGGTGCCGCTGCATTGCCGCCAGCGCCTCGTCCGCGTCGGCGGCGGCGCAAATGCAGACGAGTTTGCCCTCGTTGGCGACGTAGAGCGGATCGAGCCCGAGCAGCTCGCATGCCGCGTTCACGGCGGGCTTCACGGGAATGTCGTCCTCGCGGAGCCGCATGCCGACGCCCGACTGCGCGGCGATTTCGTTCAGCGTCGTCGCCAATCCGCCGCGCGTCGGGTCGCGCAGACAATGAATGCCGTCGACGGCCGCGATCAGGTCCGCGACGAGTCCGTGAAGCGCTGCGGAATCCGACTCGATCCGCGTCTCGAAACTCAGGTTCTCGCGGCTCGACATGATCGCGACGCCGTGATCGCCGAGCGAGCCGCTCAGGAGAATCGCATCGCCCGGTGCCGCGCGGTCACCGGAGATTTCCACACCGGCCGGGACCGCGCCCAGGCCGGTCGTCGTGATGAACACGCCGTCGCCCTTACCGCGTTCGACGACCTTGGTATCGCCGGCGACGACCGCGACGCCGGCATCGGCCGCCGCTCCGGCCATGCTTGCAACGATACGTTCGAGATCCGCAAGCGGAAAGCCTTCCTCGATGATGAAACCCGCCGACAGATGCATTGGCCGCGCGCCGGACATTGCGACATCGTTGACCGTCCCGTGCACGGCAAGCGAGCCGATGTCGCCGCCGGGAAAAAACAGTGGCGAGATCACGTGGCCGTCGACGCTCATGACCATCCGCCCCGCGCCGACGTCGAAGCTTGCCTGGTCGTTGCCTTGCCGCAGACAGGGGTTGTCGAGGTGCTTGAGGAAAAGCTCCTCGATGAGCTGCGCCATGGCCCGGCCGCCGCCGCCGTGGCTCATGTCGACGAAGCCCTTGCGGACGTCGAGGCGGAGGGGAAAGCGTTTGGCCACGGCATTCATGCGGCAGCCTCCGTTGCCGAACCTGGCTGCCGGAAGCGGCCGTAGCTGTAGTAGGCCGCACACGCGCCCTCCGACGACACCATGCACGACCCCATCGGGTTGTCGGGCGTACACACGTTGCCGAAGAGCTTGCAGTCGGTCGGCTTCGCCGCGCCGCGGAGAATGGACGGGCATTCGCAGCCTTTGACGTCCTTTGCCGCCTTATCGGGCACGACGAAACGACGCTCCGCATCGAACGCGGAGTATGCCGGCTTGATGCGCAGCGCGCTGTACGGCACCCGGCCGAGCCCGCGCCACTCGAATTCCCGCCGCAGCTCGAACACCCCGGCGACGAGCCGTTGCGCCTTGACGTTGCCGTCGCGCGTAACGACGCGCGTGTACTGGTTCTCCACTTCGTGCCGGCCCTCGTTGATCTGGCGCACGAGCATGAGTGCCGACTGCATGACGTCCAGCGGCTCAAAACCCGCGATGACGACCGGTTTCTGATACTCCTCGGCAAAGAACTCGTAGGGGCAGCTGCCGATGACCGAGCTCACGTGCGACGGCCCGAAGAAACCGTCGATCCGAACCGCACCTATCTCCCTGACTTCGGGTGATTCGAGGATGTTCTGGATCGCGGCGGGCGTCAGCACGTGATTGCAAAACACACTGAAATTCCTGAGCGACTCCGCCTCGGCCTGCCGGATGGCGACGGCGGTGGCCGGCGTCGTCGTCTCGAAGCCGATCGCGAAGAACACCACCTCACGATCGGGGTTGTCGCGCGCGATCGCGAGCGCGTCGCTCGTTGAATACACCATGCGGACGTCGCCGCCGGAGGCCTTGACCTTCATGAGGCTGGTCCGGCCGCTGCCGGGAACCCGCAGCAGATCGCCGTATATGCACAGCACGACGTCGTCTTCGACGGCAAGCTTGATCGCGCTGTCGATGCGGCCCATCGGCAACACGCAGACCGGACAGCCCGGCCCGTGCACGAAGCTCAGGTTCGCCGGCATCAGGTCCTGGATGCCGTAGCGGAATATCGCGTGCGTGTGCCCGCCGCAGAATTCCATGAGCCTGTATTCACGAGGCTCGCGTGTGGAATTCGCTTCCTGTGCAATCGCCGCGGCCAGCTTGTCCGCGAGAGCGCGCTGCCGGAATTCGTCGACGTACTTCATGCGTTGTCCTCCGCGACGATGCCCGCGGCGTCCATCAGTTCCAGCGTCCGCTCCGCCTCCGCGGGGCTTATGCGGTTGAGCGCAAAACCGACGTGAACCAGCACGAAATCGTCGACGCCGACGTCGTCGACGAGCGCCAGCGAGACGTCTTTGCGAACCTCGCCGAGCGCGACGGTCGCCGTGTCGGTTGCCGCGTCCAGGGCGACGACCTGTGCCGGTACCGCGAGGCACATGTCAGGCGCCTACCCGGGCGAAAGAGCGCGCGGCATCGATCCACGCATACCACTGATCGAGCCCGTCACCTCCGGTAGCGGACACCTCGAGCACGCGGATACCGGGATTCACGCGGCGCGCGTTCGCGATACAGGCCGAGACGTCGAAGTCGAGGTAGGGCAGCAGATCGACCTTGTTGACGAGCATCAGGTCGGCTGCGGCGAACATGTCCGGATACTTGAGCGGCTTGTCCTCCCCCTCCGTCACCGAAAGGATGACCACCTTGTGGTTTTCGCCGAGGTCGAATGCGGCCGGGCAAACGAGATTGCCGACGTTTTCCACGAACAGCAGGCTGTCGTCCGCGGGAGCGAGAGTCTCGATCGCGTGCCCGACCATGTGCCCGTCGAGATGGCAGCCCTTGCCCGTGTTGATCTGCAGCGCGTTCGCGCCGGCCGCCCGGATGCGTTCGGCGTCGTTGGACGTTTGCTGATCCCCCTCGATCACCGCCACCTCGTAGTCACCGTCCTTCGCGGCGAGATCGCGGATCGTTCGCGCCAACAGCGTAGTCTTGCCGGAGCCCGGCGAGGACACGAGATTGAGCGCGAGAACGCCGTGCTCGCGAAGCCAATCGCGATTCGCCCGGGCGTAATCGTCGTTCTTCGCGAGGATGTTGGTCTCGATCTCGACCATCCGCGCCTGACTCAGGCCGGGCGCGTGCGCGCGGGCCGGGCCCTGGCCGTAGTCGACGAGACCGTCGTCTGCGTGATGCTCGTGAGCGTGGTCGTGCTCATGGCCATGGCCCTGCTCGTGCTCGTGCTGATGTCCGCGCGTCTCGATACTCTGCTCGCCGGGGCCGCAGCCGCAAACCGTACACATCATTCCACCTCCAAAGACTTGAGCATCATGTCGTTGCCGCCCGTGACCTGGAGCTGGTAGCTCCCGCAGTCCGGACACGGGTCGCCGCGCCGTGAAATGCTGACGCCGTGGCAGCAGGACATGCACCAGGCCTCGCCGGGCACGGCGCGGATGTCGAGCGTCGCTTCCGCCGCCAGCGTGCCGCTGGTCACGGCATCGAAACTGAAGCGCATGGCGTCGATGTCCACGCCTGCAAGCTCGCCGATCTCGAGATGCACGCCGAGAACGCGGGCGAAGCCCTGCTCCGCCGCATTTTTCTCGATCAGGTCGAGCACTCCCTCGGCAAGCGACATCTCGTGCACTAGTGCACCTCCAGCGAGTACGACACGCAGGGGTCGAGCAGCGTGATCAGAAGATCCGCCTGCGCCGTCAGCTCCCCGCCGTCCCCTCCGTCAAGAGCCGCTACGGCCCTCGGCAGCGTCCCTTCCGGATGGAAGTTCCACTCGGTCGGCGCCACGATCCGATAGTCGACGACGCTGCCCGCGTCGACCCTTACCCGGTGCACCAGCCTGCCGCGCGCCGCTTCGACCTGCGCGACGGCCGCTCCCGGCGCGTAGCCGCCCGCCGAGATCGGCGAAGGCGCCCAGCCCTCGAGCAGATCGCGAACCGCGAGGGACGTGCCCGCGAGTTCGCGCACCGCGGCGACGGCGCGTGCGTACAGTCCCGGCCCGTACCCGACGAGCACGGCGGTCATGAGTTCGCTGCCCCGCTGGCGCCCCAGCGGCGACGTTTCGCATGCATAGCCTTCCCAGTCGGGCACCTCGACGAAACGATCGGCGCCCGGTTCGTCCAGACGGCGGGCGAGATCGGCATTCGGCAGAGGCGGCAGATAGTGCGGAGCAGCCGCTGCCGCCGTCTGCCAGCACCGTTGGCTAACCAGGCGCAGCAACGCCGCCGCGGCGCCTCGCGCACCGCTTGCGTAGCGCTCGAGATCCTCGAGTGTGCGCAGGCTGAGCCACTCCTCCGGGGAAACGCCGAGCACGTGTTCGGCGAGCAAATCGTCGAACCCGCCGAGCACGGTTTCCAGCCGGTCGCGATGAATCGCGAGAGCGGGTTCCGGGGCGAAGGGCGCGCTGATTCCCGTTTGCCTCGCGGCTCCCGAAGCCGTGTCTTTCGGCCCGGTTTCGTCAAACAAACCCGCGGACCCGGAGGCAACGAGCTGGCGCATGGCTACGAGCGCTCCCGGCGCGGCCGGCCGGTCCGTGAAACGCGGCCAGTCGATCAGCATTCGCCACAAGTGCTCGCGCGCAACCTCGAGGCGGACGAGCACACCGTGCGCCGCGATGAGTTCTCGTGCTACCGGGCGGCCTTCGGCGGCGGCAAGCGCGTGCCAGGCTGCGGCAGTCTGCGCCGTCGAGCAAACCGTAAACAGGAGCGGAACCGCAGCCAATACCTCATCGACGCGGCGGCCGGCGAACGCCCGCGCCGCGTGCACCGCCCGATCGATACGGACGTCCGCGCTGGGCGGTATGCCGCGGCGGCAGTCGACATGAATGCCAGTCCCGGTCACCGGCTTACTCTCTGCCTGCCATGCGTTGAAACAGTTCCCGGCGCGACAGCCGGACTGGTGCCCGGGCCCGCTCCGATTCGGCAGCCTCCGGCTCGTTAAGCAGTCTGTCCATGACCGCGGCGGCCGTAGCGACGGCGGTGTCGTGATCCGCGAACTCGAAGACCGGCGAGAACAGCGAGCACATCCGGTAGGGGCCGATACCGTCTTCGTACGCCGCAATGAACTCGAAATCGCCACCGGGGACCGAAACGACCGTCTTGTCGCCAGGCCGCTGTTCGGCGTCAACCGCCGGTTCGGCCGGGACCAGCAACAGATTCATGAACCAGGGCGTAACGAGTACGCCGAGCACTTCGTCGCCGCAAGCGACGAACCCGACTGCCTCGACGCGGAGCGCTTCATTGAGTATCGGTACGTCCGCCATTCGGTCGCGATGGATGCGCGCAAAGACGCCTTCGAGTTCCGCGGCGATTTGCGGCGGCGTACGCATTTCAGTCCTCTAGCACCATGAAGTCCTGCTTCCTGCCGTCGCATTCAGGGCAGGACCAGAAATCCGGGAGGGCGCCGAACGGCGTGCCGGCCGGAATCTGCCAGTGCTCGTCGCCGACCGAAGGGTCGTAGACGTACCAGCAGATCTTGCATTCGAGCCGCGTGGTGGGTTCGAGCTTGCTGGCATCGCCCCCGTAGGAGCCAGGCAGGAACGATTCGTCGGGCGTCGCGCTCACTGATAAATCTCCAGGATCTCCTCCAGACGCGAGGCGCTGTCGTCGATGTCTTCTGCCGCCGCACACGCGACTTCCGGGACCCGGCTCACCTCGATCGTGTTGAGGATCAACGTGTCCTGGCTATTGAAGTACTGCACCCACCACACGTTGCGCGTCGCGGTGCTCGTGATGCGGCAGTTGCCATAGCCGCGCGAGAGGATGACCGTCGGGCCCGCGCCCAAGGTGCTCACCAGGTAGTCCATATCCTCGTCGGTGCACGGCAGCAGGGTCAGGTTCACGACGTGGACCCCCTCCCCCGCGTCGTAAGCCGCGAGCCGATCGCCCAGTTCGGTCAGGATTGCGGCGGCGTTGCCGACGCCGGCCGGCAGCTCCGTCCCGCCGGCATCGATCGCGGGACGGGCCTCCGTGAACACCGCGTCCCGAACGAGACTCGGAATGTCGGCCACCTCGATGACGTCCCGCTCCACCCGGTCCTCTGCGTCTACGTACTGCACGCGCCAGACGCCGGCCATGACCGACTCCTGAATTCGCGCACGCAGCATGCCCTCGTAGACGATGCTGACTTCGCCGCTACCGAGCACCTGATCCACGAGCTCGCGATTCGCCACGTCGAGGGCATCGAGCGGAATCACGGCCGCCGCGTCGCCGCTCCGCCAGGTCTTGAGCGCCGCGCACGCGCGGACCAGAGTGTCGACCCCTTCGCTGAGACCCTCGACGTCCTCGGGTTCGGGCACGGCGGGCATCGCGTAGGTCCAGACGCCCTTGGGCATCTGCATGTAGTCGAGAACGACGCCGTCCTCGTCGGCCGGCTGCGAACCGGGCTCGACCACGACCGGAATACTGAGTTTCTTCATGCGCTCGACTCCTCTGATTTGCCGGAAGGCGCTTGTCCGGGCAGGACCATGGGCGGCGGCTCGCACGGCTCAGCAACGAGCAGGCGCTCGATCCCGGCGAGATAGTCCGACCAGTCGAGTACGCCCGAGATGACGCCGAGGTACTCGCCGCGGCGCAGAAACACGAGCGACGGGTACTTCATGAAGCGATACTTGAGCTGCAGGTCGCGCTGCGCCTCCCAGGCGACGACGGCGACCTCGAAACGTCCTTCGAACGCGCGCTCGAGTTCGGGCAGAATCACCGCGACGTCCGCCGTTTCCGGCACGGGTTTCATGAGTTCGGTGAAGAACAGCACGACGACGTCGCGTTCGGCGAGGAACGGGCCGACGGAATCGGCGTTCACGACCGGGTAGTCGTGCTCCTTTAGCATGTTCTGAACGAGTGCTGCGTACACTTTTCTTTCCCCTTATCCGTGCGTCGCGCGTTTCTTCGCGGCAAGCATCGACGGCGGCGGTTCCGGTTCGCGGTCGATCAGATCCGCGAACAAATGGTCGACGTCGGTATCGCCCTGCATGACGAGATTGACGGCCGTGACGGCATCGGTGATTTGCCGGGCGCGTTCCGCGCTCAACACCTCGCGCGCCGTATCGAGAAAGGTCAGGACCCAGGTGCCGACCGGCACGTCGCCGACGAGCTGCATGCCGATTTGCCTGCGTTCGCCCATGCCTTCGCAAAGCGCATCGCTGCCGCGGCGCTCGACGACCTGCATCGGTATGCCGATGCACATCAGTATTTACCCCGGTGATCGACGTCGACGCTCAGGGAATCCGGCGCTACCGGTTCCGGACGGTAGGCGACCCGAAAGCGGCTGGACGCGAGGACCCGGTCGTCGCCGACGCGGCAGGCGGACTCGGCATCCGGGCGTTCGTCTTCGTAGCCCGCCATGTCGATCTCCCGGCCGGCAATCGATGCCTCGGGCCCGAGCGGCCGCGGCCGCCGGACGGCGTCGATGCCCAGATCACGCAGCCAGGTCAGCGCCGCGTCCACGGCGGGTTCGATGCAGTCCTTGACCGCCGGATCGAGGCTGCCGCCGAAGTCCTCGATCTGCTTCGGCTGAACGCCAACGAGGAGGATGCGGGTCGGCGCCCGGCCGAGCATCTCAGCCATCGCGAGGACTTCCTGGAAACCGGTCTGGTGCAGGCTGACCTTTTTGGCGCCGAGATAATTCGGCACCGCGTCGTCCTCGATCAGCCGCAGCGTGCCGGGGGCCAGGCCATAGTCGATCGCGTCGAGGATGACGAGAACCTCGGCCCGCTCGATGTGTTCGAGCAAACAGATGCCCTGCGTGCCGCCGTCCATGACGGTGACCCGATCGGCTAACTCCCAGTGGCGGTGCAGGTGATCGGCGGCGCGGACTCCGAAGCCTTCGTCAGCCCAGAGAACGTTGCCGATCCCGAGTATCAGGACCCGCCCGGCGGCATCGGGCACAAAACCGTCTGCAGGACTCGGCACGAATGCCCCCCCTTCTTGTACTTCATGGAAGATCCGGCGAACGCCCCCGTGTTCGCGGCCGGTATTGGAAAGTGATAAGTCAAAGTGGAAAGTTGATGAATACGTGAATGCCACCAGCGACACGCAATACCGGAATCAGACTTCGTCTGTTTCGTCGATTCCGTCAACTAGAATTGACATAATCAGGCGTCACTTTTTACTCAGTCTAAAACGGAGGCGCCGGGGGACCCCGGCGCCGTCTCGAGCGGAAGCGACGGCCGTGCGATCGCGGCCGGCCCCGTCTTCTAGCGGCCGTCGTCGACCGGCCGGTCGTCCTTGAACATCCGCCAGCCGCTCACCATGGTGCTGATGAGGCTCTGCCGCGACATGATGTCTTCACGGATCGCCACGTAAACATGGATGATCACGAAGCACAGGAGATACCACATGCCGAGGTTGTGGAAGGTATGTACGGCCTGGCTCTGCCCGAACAGCGGGATCACCCACGAGGTGAACCAGTCGTGCGTCCAGTGCCCGGCCTGCGCACCCTCGCCGTACAGCGCGAGGCCCGTGACGATCATGAAGACCGTGCCCCAGAGCAGCATGAAGTGCATGAACAGCGTCGCAAGCGGATTGTGCCCCGTGTACTTCCGGGGCTCCCGGGTCAGGAACGCGTACCACTTGACCTCGTGCCAGACGCCGCCCCACCAGTCGCGGCTCCAGACCGGCGGCAGGAAGAGCTGCCGGGCGTGACCGTTGCCCATGAAGGCCCAGTAGATGCGGAACACGAAGCCGACCACGAAGATGTAGGCAGCGGCAAAATGGGCGAAGCGGATATAGCCCATCAGGAAATTCTCGCTGGCCTCGCCCGGCATCGACGGCAGCGGGTGTGCGATCAGGTAGCCGGTCACCATGAGGACCACCAGGCTGAGTGCGTTCACCCAGTGCCAGATCCTGAGCGGCGCCTCGTAGACGTAGATCGCCGGCTGCGCCTCGGCGCTGATTGCTTCGGCAGCCTTGGTGCTCACGAGTCCTTCCGGTTGCGGCGATACAGCGCAACCAGCCCGGCGATACCCGCCACGATGAGTACGCTTACCGCAACGTGAAACGGATCCGAGAAGACGTGGGCCAGTTGTCCGACGACGTCGCGCTCCTCACCGTGGTGTGCGAAGGCGGCGCCCGGCGCGCCCAGAAGCGCGATTGCGCCGAGTGTTCCCTTGGATTTGATCATCTGGTTTGTCTCCTATACTCCAACCGGCGTCGTCGTCACCTTGGCCAACTCCTCACCGTCTTCCGACATCACGTGTGTCGAGCAGGCGAGACAGGGATCGAAACTGTGCAGGCTGCGCAGAATTTCGACCGGCTCGTTCGGTCTTTCGACTTTCGTATTCATTAACGCGGCCTCGAACGCGCCGATGTTGCCGGCCTCGTCACGCGGCGAGCCGTTCCAGGTCGTCGGCACGACGCACTGGTAGTTCTCGATCTTCGTGTCCTTGATTTTGATCCAGTGCGCAAGCGCGCCGCGCGGCGCCTCCGTGAAGCCCACACCCTTGCTCTCGGCCGGCCAGTCCTTCGGATCCCACTTGTCGCCGCTGTGCGTCGCCGTGTCCCCGTTCTTGATGTTGGTCATCAGCTTGTCGAAGAAATACAGCTGCTTGTCGGCCGCCCACTGGGCTTCCAAAGCGCGGGCCGCGGTGCGGCCGAGCGTCGAAAACAGCGCATCGACCGGCACGTCGAGCGTCTTCAGCACCAGATTGATCTGCTCGGTGATCTCCTCGTCGCCCTTTGCGTAGCCGATGACGTAGCGGGCGAGCGGGCCGACCTCCATGGCATGTCCCTTCCAGCGCGGCGCCTTGATCCAGGAGTAGCTCGCGCTCTCGTCGAGTTCCTCGATGTTGTGCGACGTACCCTTGGCGGTGCTGATGTCGAAGCGCGGTTCGGTTACGCCGTCCCAGGGGTGCAGGCCCTTCACGCCGTCAGGGTACTCGTACCAGGAGTGCGGGATGTATTCCTGGATGTGCTCGGGATCGCGCAGGTCGACCTCGTGTATCTCGTCGAGCTTGCCGTTGATGATCGCGCCGCTCGGCATCAGCATGTTCTCTGCCGAGTAGTCGTTGGCACGGTCGGGTATATCCCCGTAGGCCATGACGTTCTGGCCGGAAATGCCGCCGCCGTAGAGCCAGCCCTTGTAGAACTGGCCGATCGCGAGGATGTCCGGAATGTAGACGTTGTTGATGAAGGTCTGCGAGTCCTTGAGGATCTGGTGGATCTGATTGAGATTCACCATGTTGAGACCGCCGACGCCGCCGACCTCGTCGACGTTGATCGGCGAAGGCGTACCGCCCACCGTCCAGTTCGGGTGCGTGTCCTTGCCGCCGAGGATCGTGCGGGTCTTCATGATCTCCTTCTGGAAATCGAGCGCTTCCAGATAGTGCGTCACAGCCATCAGGTCGGCCTCGGGCGGCAGGAGATAGGCCGGGTTCGTCCAGTACCCGTTCTTGAACGGTCCGAGCTGGCCCGACTCGACGAACTTCTTCAGGCGGTTCTGGATGTCGCGGAAGTAGCCGGGCGAGGAGTTCGGATGCCGCGGGCTCACCTGCTGCTGCAGCGCCGACGTCGCTTTCGGATCGGCCGCCAGCGCGTTCACCGGGTTGACCCAGTCGAGCGCATGCAGGTGATAGAAATGCACGAGGTGATCGTGCACCTGCAGCGAGAGCTGCATGATGTTGCGGATGCAGTTGGCGTTCTCGGGAATGCTGATACCGAGGGAATCCTCGACGGCGCGGACGGAGGTCAGCGCGTGGGTACCCGTGCACACGCCGCAGATGCGCTGCGTGAACGCCCACGCGTCGCGCGGGTCGCGGCCCTTGAGTATCACTTCGAGACCGCGCCACATCGTGCCGCTCGATACGGCGTTGGTGATGACGTTGTTTTCGTCGACGTTGACCTCGGCCCGCATGTGGCCTTCGATGCGCGTTACCGGGTCGACGACGACGCGCTGTCCGCCGTTGTCGAGCGTGAAGCCGTTTGGAGTTTTCGTGACGCTCATGATTCCTGATCTCCTTTCTGACTCACGCCATTGCCGTTCTGGCGCACACGCTTGATTACCGAGCCCGCGGCGTGCAGCGCCGCGGCTCCGCCGACGATCGCCGCGGCCGTGCCGCCGACCTTGTCGGCATTCGATTCGACACCGAATGCGTCGATGCTCGTGAGCCGGTCGTAAAAGCCGCCCTTATCCCAGAAATCGTCTTCGGAGCAGCCGATACAGGGGTGTCCGGCCTGGATCGGGAACGACAGACCGCCGTTCCAGCGTATCGCCGAACACGCGTTGTAGGTCGTCGGCCCCTTGCAGCCGACCTTGTACAGGCAGTAGCCGCGGCGCGCCGCTTCGTCGTCCCACTTTTCGACGAACTGACCCGCGTCGAAGTGCGGACGGCGATAGCATTTGTCGTGGATGCGCTGGCTGTAGAACATCAGCGGCCGGCCCTGCCGGTCGAGCGACGGCAGCCGGTCGAAGGTCAGCATGTAGGTGATGACGCCGGTCATCACCTCGGCGATGGGCGGACAGCCCGGCACCTTGATGATCGGCGCATTGCCGAGGTCCGGCACCTTGTGGATCGGCGTCGCCCGCGTGGGGTTCGGCCGCGCGGCCTGCACGCAGCCCCATGAGGCACAGGATCCCCAGGAAATGATGGCCTTCGCATGCTTCGCGGTCTTTCTGAGCTGCTCGGTGTAAGGCTTGCCGCCGATGATGCAGGACATACCGCCGGTCTTGCCCTCGTCGAGGCCGGGATTGCCCTCGCAGGCAAGGATGAAGTTGCCGCTGTGCTTCTCGATCGTCTCGTCGATGATGGCTTCGGCTTCGTGGCCGGCCGACGCCATGATCAGGTCGTCGTAGTCCAGCGAGATCATCGACAGGATGACGTCCTTGACGAGGGGATGCGCGGAGCGAATGAAGGATTCCGAGCAGCAGGTGCACTCGAGGCCGTGCAGCCAGAGCACGGGGATGCGCGGCTTGGTTTCCATCGCGTTGGCGATCTTCGGTGCGAACGCAGGCCCCAGCCCCATCGCCGCAGCGGTCAGGCTGCAGTACTTGAGAAAACTGCGGCGGGTAATGCCCTGTCTGCGCATCACCTCGTAAAATGTCTCGATCATGGCCGGCTCCTTGACGGTTTTCGCGGGGGGAGCTTGCGGCTTGTCCTCACCGATAGCGTCTGCCCCGCCTTTATGTAGCTGCAAAGGGCGTACCAACCGGCGATCGAGCTTCGATTCAGGCACTTGCGGCGAAACGCGAATCATTCCGTCGAGCGCACCGGTAAGGTTCCTCCCGCTGCCGAGGGACGCTGGAAACGGGCTTGCCAGACCGACGCGCAGGACCGAGGTGCGCGCGACACAGGACCTGCAGGAACTACGTATGGTGTTGCCCACCAGACTGCGTGATTATTAATGGTTACGTGGAGGAGACTCATACTCGGTACTGCTACCTCCGAGCACATCGCAGAGAATCTGTTCGATCTCAGGGCCTGTAAGGTAAGGCGCGCGGCCCGCGAAACCGGCATGGGCTATTTCCGCTACGTCGATGACCGACACTCCGTAGATCTTGCGACGGTCCGCTTAGCCGAGACGTGTTCCGCAGTTGAAGATCTGAGAAAGCAACGGAACTGCTTTCTAGGCAACTATCCTACATTCGGCGTGACTACAGCCGCGAGGCGCACTCTTGAATGTAGCCCAGTACATCACAATATTGTAAAGTTGAGTGCTAGTACAGCCTCGGCACAATAGGAATCAAGCCTATATGCGCGATACGGCGGCGCGAGATTTCCTTTACGAAAACCCACCGCTGATTGAGGTCATTGCGGAGATCCACTGGAAGCTAGTCCCTCTCCAGATTGGGCCTGGCACAGCTATCGACCCACACCGCGAGGCGTTCGCGTTAGCTTTCGCAAAGGCCTGTGCTCAGAACGGGTTCACGGTCGAGGAGACGGTGGTTCCGAACAACGTTCCTAGGGAACTCCTAGGACATCGAGTCGTCAGAAGGTTCCGCCGAGAGGCAAGCGGGTGGCCGTTATTCCAGATTGGCCCCGGGGTAGTGACGGCCAATATTGTCCCTCCGTATGAAGGTTGGCGTGTCTTTCTGCCTTTGGTGAGGCTTGCAGCGAACATGCTCTTCGAGTCTTACCCACTCCCTGAACGGTATCTAAGCATTGAGTCGATGGAGTTACGCTATATAGATGCCTTCACCGAGACACACGGTGTTGATGACCGCGCCCAGTTCATTCGGGACGATCTTGGCATGGCGTCACGTGTACCTGATCCAATAATGTCACTAGCTGCTGAAACAGATGAGCCGGTTCAGCAAACGGCATCCACCGTGCTTAATCTCAGAAACCCAGCTAACAGCATTGCTGCTCTGTCTGTGGAAAACGGTACCGCGTCAGACAGACCGGCCGTGATTGCCACTTTTCGCGCGCGCACTACAGGAAATCACCTACAGCAGATTAGCCCAGGCGAGATCGAAGCTTGGTTCGATGACGCTCACGAAATTGTGAAGCACTGGTTTGAGCAAGTCGTATCGGATCGGGTCATGGAACGAATGGGCCCGAAGAGGGAATTGTAGTTGTGACTGAAGCAACAAGTATCCGTATCCAAGAACGCGAAAAACCACTGAGATCGTCGTCATCATCCCGCGCCGCTATTCATGAGCCCGTTCCAAGCTTTTGGCAGACGTCATCTCGGCTGGATTTCGCTAACGTATTAGCCTTTGATGCCGACTGGCTAGTGTTCACTCACGACTTTGCTTCAGATTATGTAAGCATGTTGAAGATATTCCAGCCCAAAGAAGAGTGGATGAGAGATACATCACGGGTACCAGACGTAGTCACGATATACGATCATTCCTATGAAAGTGAGCCTTGGAAATGGTCGCTCCCTATCTTGGGATATCAACCGGCATGGTATCAAGACACAGTCGACACAATGCTTGAGCTGATGGAACTGGAACACAACTGGAATGGACATGGGAGTATGCCACTTCAGCAGCGGTTCGCAGAGCAGGGGTTACGGACGCTGAGTAAGCTTATTCACTTGATCAACAGCAAACCGTTCTTCTATCCCTCAGCGTCGGGCGGATTGATCACTGAGATCGACCGGCCAAGCGGTCGCATCACTTTTATCCTTGATGACTCTCTTGCCATCATTCACAAGCAGGGGGACGAGCCGGTAGCGTTTGACCTCTCACACGCTGATGATGAGGCGGAGATGGTCATAGTATTGGCAGAAGCTCTCCGCAGCTAAATGGCTCGTTGGCGGCCGGACCCTAGGAAGGTAGGAGACCAAGAACCCATAGGCCGTCGCGTTTACGGCGACAAAATCTATGATCGCAGCAAACGTCTCCGAATAGATCATTTTCAGGATAGTCGGCTAGAAAACGACCTCTCAGTCGACCGACTTGGGCGGGCAAATCCGGAGAGGGCGGTTGTGCGGTACATCGGCCCGAAAGCTGAAGAAGCGAACCCGGGAAAGCCATTTGCGGGATGGGCCGCATTGCGGGTTAACTCTATTCGTAACGGCAGATATCCTTTAGAAGTCTTAGCATCTCCGAACGACGATAACGAATATCACGCTGACATTTGCCGCGACGGGTTTCGTGAGGACATGTACCAGTACTATCTCGCCATACGGTTGAGGGAAATCGTCGAAAGCGACCTCGGTTTTGTTGAAGCGCCCAGCTAACAGAACTCAGTGAGAAGCTAGCGCGTTATCGAGTCAAGGGTGTCACGGCCGAGTACATCGCGGAGGATCTGTCCGACTTCCGGATCGCTCAGGTGATACACGTGCCCAGCCAGTCCGGCATCCGCGATCTCCGTCACATCGACGATCGTAACACCGTCAATATCGAGTCCGTCCGCCTGGCCGAGACGGGCTCCGAAATTGACGGTCTGCGACAGCATCAGCAGGCGGTCTTTGTCCGACGCGAGCACCGTAATCTCGCTGACGAGCGATTGCAGCTCCGGCAGGATCTCGACGAACAGCTCACGATCGATGTCCGGCGCGACGAGCACGAGCTGGTCGAACGGTTCCTCGCGGGGCAGCAGCGCATCTATCGACTCGACGACTACCCGCGACCCCATGCTGTGTGCGATGACGTTGACGTGCCCCGCCCCGTAGCGCGACGCAAGCTCATCCAGCGCGTCGAACAACGCCGGCATGCTCGCCGCGAGTCGTTTGGCGTCCGAACCATAGGTGACGCCCGCGCTCCGCGCCGGCCAGCTGAACAGCAGCAAGCGGCCTTCGAAACCGGTTTGCTTCGCCAGCCGCGCGCTGTCGCGGCACGCGCGCTCGAAACCTATGTTGTAGCCGTGGACGTAGACGAGCAGATCGCCGGCGGGAAAGCCCGACAGCACCGTCTCGACGGGAACGGAAGCGACGTTGTCGATGCCGACAGCCGGGCGCTCGCCCGAGCCGACGCGGACGCTGCAGACGCCGGCACTCAAGTCCACGACGCGATTGCCGTAGTCGGCCTCCTCGTCAAACCCGGAGCGTAAATTGCGGGTCGTCAGGTAAGGTACGTCCAGCGCCTGGGCACCGCTGTCCGGCTGAGCCCCGGCGCAACCCGTTGCTGCGAAGCCCGCCACGAACAGGACCGCCAAGAGTTCCCGCGCGGGCGGTATCGACACGGGATGCTAAAACTCGAAACGAAACAGGGTCGCGGGTTTCTGATTTTCCATCGGCAGGTCCGTCAGCGACGTGTCGCGCTGATCGCGATTCGCGTCCTGCGGTCGATAGCCCAGGCGGATGCGCGACGGATCTTCGACCCGAGGTCCCTGCCGCCATTCGAACTCTTCCTCGAGCTCGCGCTGAGCTTCCAGCTCCCGCAGAAGGCGCTCGCGCATCAGATCCTCGTAGGGTGTTTCGAGGCGCTCCCGGTCGCCGGGCTTGGCGCCGATAACGACAATCTCCTCCATGTCCGAATCGGTTTCCGTGTCCGCTTCGGTTGCGCCGTCGCTGTCTTCGTCGACAGCCTGACCGATGCTTGCGGTGCACCACAGGCTCAGGACCAGCATGGCCGTCACCGCCGCGTAGCGCTTCGTCGCCATCATTACTTACTTCCGAGGGCCCAGGTCATGCTGTCGAACCAGTAGTCCCGGGTCGTCGGCAGCCAGTCGTCGGACTGACGCGCCGTGACCCAGGCATTGAGGAAATTCAGGAACTCCTGCTCACCCTTTTTGACCGCAATCGCCTCGCTTTGTGCCACGAGCGGCTCGGCTACGGGCACGTCGACAACGTCGGGATGTCTCAGCGCGAGGAACCGGGCCTCGGAATAGCCGGCGAGATAGACGTGCGCACGGCCGCTCAGGACCTGCTTTTCGGCCTGCTCGACGGTCTTGAACGTGTTGACGTCCGCCGAGTTGAAGAACATCTCAGCAACACTGCTTGCATAAGTGTCCGCCACGGTCGCGACGATGACATCGGCACTGTTGAGCTCGGCGAAGGTACCAATGTCCTTTGTCATCTCGGTATTGGTCGCGATACCGATGCCGGACTCCGCCGTGGGCCGCGTGAAGTTGACCTTCAGCGCTCGCTGCGGCGTGATGGCCATGCCGCCGGCGATCAGGTCGATCTCACCCTTCTGCAGGGCGGGAATGATGTCCGGCCAGTCGTAGACGCGAAAATCGGCTTCGACGCCCATGTCGCTGGCGATCTTGTTCGCCATGTCGATCTCGAACCCGACGAGTTCGCCGTTGCCTCGCTTCATCGTCCACGGGACGAACTCCGCCACGCCGACGCGGAGCGTGCCGCGCTCGAGGATGGCGTCGAGCGCATCGGCGCTGGCGGGCAACGCCGAAAACAAAAGAACGAACGGAATCAAGCGCTTGAGAAGTCCCTGCATGCATCAGTCTCGCGTGAGAAAAGGCGTTTTGGGATTCTCGGCCAGCGCCCGGGTTTTGTCCAGCAAGCGGCCGGGGAACGACCGGGAACGGTGACCCCGGCGGACGAGGCCGGATCGATTGCACCAACGACCGGGAACGGTGACCCCGGCGGACTAAGCCGGATCGATGGCGCCGGCGGGCGACAGACGATAGCGGGCGAATTGCCAGCCGACGTAGAAGCTGCCGGTTTCCTCCGGGTCTTCGCTGATCCTGAGTTCGCGCGGGTTGATGTCGCGCTTCAGATACTCGGCGAGCAGCGACGCGATGCTCGAGTTTTCCGCGGCGTAGACGATGTTCATGACCGACTCCTTGTCCGGTGGACCGTGTGTCGCTCCAGAGCCCTCTTCCCTGAGGGTCGCCTACAGCTTGCGCCCGGGCAGATTAACGCTTGCTGAAGCGGCGCTGAAGCCCGGCTGAACGATCGAATGCCGAATCAGGCAAGTTATTTGCGGGACAGGACACTAGCTCCGGCGGGCGGCGTCGCTTGCTTCGACCTCGGCGTCGACGTCCTCGAGCGACGGGGGCACCCAGCCGCGATCGGCACGACTCGAGAAATCCTTGCTGCGGCCCGTCATGACCTCCTCCGCACGGTCGATGAACTCGCGGGCCTTTTCGACATACGGCTTGTTCTCCTGGATGGGAATGTCCGGATCGAACAGATCGGCAAGCTCGCGAAGCTGCGCACGGTCGTTCTCGACGAAACCGCGAACCTTGCGCTCGGCGGCGTACGGATGCACACCGAGTGCCTCCAGCGCCGAACGGCCGGCGCGAACCGCGCCGTCGAAGCCTTCGCGAATGATGTCCCGCGCCCCGGCGCCCCACAGTTCGTAGACGTGATGCCGGTCGCGTGCGCGGACGACGATGTAGACGTCGGGGTAGTGTTCGGTGACGTAGCGGACGAGTTCCGTTGCCTGCTCGCGGTCGTCGATGGCGATCACGAGCATGCTGGCGTCCTCGATGCCGGCGGCGTGCAGCAGGTCCGGCCGGGTCGCGTCGCCGAAGAACGCCTTGACGCCAAACGCGCGAACCATTTCGAGTTGCTCGGACTGATGGTCGAGCACAACCGTTTTGTAGCCGGCCGACAGCAGAATACGGTTCACGATGCCGCCGAAGCGGCCGTGACCGGCGACGATGACGCTGCCGCGCTCGTCGATCTCGTCGGGTTCGCGCGCCTGCGCGCCGGCATAGCGCGGCGCGATCAGCTTGTCGTACACGATGAACAACAGCGGCGTCAGCAGCATCGACAGCGCGACGACGAGCAGCAGCTGATCGGAGAGTCCCGGCGGGATGACGCCGTTCGCGACCGTGAACGACAGGAGCACGAAGCCGAACTCACCCGCCTGAGCGAGACTCAGCGTGAACAGCCAGCGGTCACCGCCCCGGATTTCGAACAGGTAGCTGAGCCCGAAAAGCACCCCCGCCTTGAGCAGCATCAGTCCGAGCGTCATGCCGACGATCGCGCCCAGCGAGCCGAACAGAAGGCCGAAGTCGATCGCCGCGCCGACCGTGATGAAAAACAGCCCGAGCAGCAGGCCCTTGAAGGGCGCGACGTCGCTTTCGAGCTCGTGCCGATACTCGCTATTGGCGAGCACGACCCCGGCGAGGAACGCACCCAGCGCCGGCGACAGCCCGACCACGATCATCAGGAGTGCGATCCCTACGACGAGCAGAAGTGCGAAGGCCGTGAACAGTTCCCGGAGCCGGGCAATCGCGATATAGCGAAACACCGGCCGGGTCAGAAACGTGCCCGCGGCGAAGACGAAGGCGATGGCGCCCAGCGTGACGAGTCCCCGCTGCCAGGCGTTCAGCCCATCGACGAAGCTGAGCTCGAGACCGTGCCCGCCGTCGGACGACTTCGCGCCGCCGTGGCCGGCCGCTTCGACGGGCAGCGTATCGACGAGCTCCGGCACCGCCAACAGCGGCAGGAAGGCCAGCATCGGGATAACCGCGATGTCCTGGAACAGCAGCACCGAAAAACTCGACTGACCGCCGTCGCTTTTCATGAGCCCTTTCTCGTTCAGGGTCTGCAGCACGATGGCCGTCGAAGACAGCGCGAAGATCATGCCGATGGCCAGCGCAATGGACCATGGATGGCCGAACGCCATTGCGATCGCAGCGATCGCCAGGGTCGTTATGCCCACCTGCAGCCCGCCGAGACCCAGAAGCTTCGACCGCATCTGCCAGAGCATCTTCGGCTCGAGTTCGAGGCCCACCAGAAACAGCATCATGACGACGCCGAACTCGGCGAAGTGCTGAATGCTGACGACGTCGACGTCGAGCTCTGCGAGCAGAGGACTCAGCGCGATGCCCGCGAGGAGATAGCCGAGTACGGATCCAAGACCCAGTTTCGACGCCACGGGTACCGAGATCACGCCGGCGATCAGGAACAGAAATGCAAGCAGCAGAAACTCGTTCACGCGGCGCCCCCGTCAAGGATCGGCAGATTGTCGGGGTTGACGGTATCGAGCTCGAGTGCCGCCCCGATGTCGTAGCGGTCGTCCCGCAGAGCCTCGACCAGGCGCCGGTAGCCCGACAGGTGCGCCTCGAGCAGCCCGTTGGCCGGCGCGTGAAGCGACCCGTACAGCACATAGGGTGCGACGAACTCCATCTTGCACAGCCGCGCGGTCTGCTCGAGCGGCGTCAGGAAAGTCCGCAGCGGATAGTTCTGATACCCGTTACAGGTATAGGCATCCTCGGGACCCGCGGCGGAGATCGCAAGCTGCATGTGCTTACCCTCGAGCCTGTCGCCGCCGCTCCCGTACGCGAAGCCGTGCTCGAGGACGAGGTCCTGCCACTCCTTGATGAGCGAGGGCGTCGAGTACCAGAACATCGGGAACTGCAGCAGAACGACGTCGTGATCGAGCAGCCGCGCCTGCTCCAGCCCGACGTCGATCTCGAAGCGCGGATACTCGGCATAGAGATCGACGAACGTGATCCGCTCGAGCCCGGCGACCACCTTCGCCATGGCGCGGTTGACCTGAGAGAACTGATGGCCCGGATGGGCGTAGTAAACGATGAGTTTTGCCATGCCGTCCCGCGATTCCCGATGTTGCAATGCACACTACCGGATAGCACGGTGCTTTTCCCGCGCGCGGCCGCTTCTCATGCCGAAAAAGGACCAATAGCGGTCACCCGAGCCGCTTCGGCTGACAGCGCCCGGCGAAGCGCGCGACAGGTTCTATAATTCTGAAACCGGCTGGCGGCGGGTTACCGCCGACAGACACCCCGGGGCGCAAACAACAAGCAAAAACGCGCGTCCGGGTCCAACGACACTCAGGGAGACAAGCAATGAAACTATCAACCCTCGCCGGCCTGACCGCGGCCGCCGCACTTGCCGCCGTGCCGCTCACCGCGCTGGCGGAAGACCACGACGAAGCACCCGCGCTGGCTTCGGCGTGGATGTTCGCACCGAAGAAGGGCATGGGTGCGGAGTTCGAGGCCGCCGTCAAGGAGCACATCGCAATGCGCGTGGACACGGGCGACTCGAGGGCATGGCAGACATACGTACCGGTCGTCGGCAAGCGAATGGGCGTTTACACCATCCGCTACTGCTGCTTCGACTGGGCGGATCAGGACGCTTATCTGGCAGAGTCCGGCGACAAGGGTTTCGGCGAGCATTTCAACGAGACCGTCATGCCTTACGTCGATCACATGCAACACTACCTCGAGCGTATGGACATGGAGAACAGTTCCTGGCCGGAGAACAGCGACGACCTGAAGCTGTTCGGCGTCACGTCCTGGATCTGGGAGGAAGACGCGGGCATGGAAGTGGACGAGGTGCGCAAGGAGTTCAGCCAGACGGCCATCGAGCACGGCTGGGGCGAGGAAAACCCCTGGCTCTGGATCAACCGCATCGGCGGCAAACCCACGCTGATGCTGGTCACGCCGCATACCAGCTACGCCGACATGGCGCCTCCGGAGCAGAGCTTGTTCGAGTTCATGGTCGCGAACACCGACATGGGAGCCGAGGAGGTCGGCGAGATGTTCGAGACCTTCGGGGACGGCTTCGAGAGTTCGGACTACACGATCTGGGCGCACCGGCCGGACCTGTCGCTGCCGCTAAACGACTGAAGAGTCGCAGGCCTTCAGGAAGAAAAGACAGCCCGCGGCAGCGGGCTGTTTTTTTGTCCGGGCAGAAATAAAGCCCTCTCCCGGCCGGTCCCGAATGGTGGGGAAGCACCGCATCGACCGGGAGTATGCAATGAGACTCGTCCTGGCCATTCTGGCCCTGGCCGCGGCATTCGAGGCCGCCGCCGACACTGCAGCAAACTTCGCGACCGTCACCGCAGACGGCAGCCCCATCACGCTGGAGGACGCCGTAAGCGACAAGCGCGTCGTATTGTTCTTTTGGGCAAGCTGGTGTCCCTACTGCAAAGCCCTGATGCCGCATTTACAGAGCCTCAAGCTCGAATACGGCGATGAGCTTGAGATCGTCGCCATCCACTTTCGCGACGACGCGGACGGACAGGCCTTCATCGAAGACGAAGCCTACGACTTCGTGGTCGTACCCGACGGCGGCGCGATCGCCAGACGCTACGGCATCCACGCCACGCCCGGCGTCGTAGTACCGGACGCGGCGCTCAATATTCGCTTCGACCTTCGCGAGCTTCAGCGCCGCGAGTTTCCGAAAAGCGGCGAGGAGCTCAGCCATGGGCAGAAAGCGGCGTTCCGCGCGCCTTTCTGGGCCGCCGAGATCCGCAAGGCGCTCGACGGGATCGCGGCGGGAAGCTGAGATGCGACGCGCAACGCTGTTCGCGGCGGCCCTGATCGCGGCGTCTTTCGCGAACGCGGACGACGCGATCGAATTTTCGAGCGGCGAACGCCAGGTCGTGCTGCTCGAGCTCTACACGTCGGAGGGCTGCTCGAGCTGCCCGCCAGCCGACCGCTGGCTATCGGGCCTCGCTTCGGACCCCGATCTGTGGCGGGACGTCGTGCCGGTCGCGTTTCACGTCGACTACTGGAACTACCTGGGCTGGCGCGACCGTTTCTCGGCTGACCGCTACAGCGATCGCCAGCGCCGCTACCGGCGCGAGGGTGCGGCCGGCGCCGTCTATACGCCGGGCTTTTTCCTGGGCGGCGCCGAGTGGCTCGGCTGGCGCGGCGGCCAGAGCCCGCGGGCTTCCAGAGCGGTCGTGGGCCCGCTCCGCGCCACGCTCAGCGGCGATCGGGTCGAGGTCCGCTTCGAGCCCGCCGACACGGTCCGCGAGGAACTGCTGGCCCACGTCGCGCTGCTGGGCATGAACCGGCAGACGGCCGTCCTGCGCGGCGAGAACCGCGGCCGCCGCCTGACGCACGACTTCGTCGTGCTGAAGCACGCCATGGGCACGATGCGCGAACGTGACGGCGGATTCGACGCCCGGCTGACGATCGACCGGCGGGACGGGACGAAACTCGCCGTCGCGATCTGGGTGGAAAGCAATCGGCGTCAGAAGCCGCTGCAGGCAACGGGAGGATTGCTGCCGGCACTCTGACGGCCGCCGACAGACGCGTTTGCCGTCAGCTGGCAAGCAGCGCGAACCCACGCTCGTCGGTCGACTCGCCCCGCCTCCGCCGCGAACACCAGGGACTTCCACGGCGCTGTAGTACCTTTCTTTAATTATACTTTTTACTGGACATTAAAGGAAATTAAGACGCATAATTAAACATGCTCACCGACACACAAATCCGCGAGGCGTTCCACTTCCACTTTCTCGAAAGGCTCCTGAAAACGGCCGACGCCAGCATCTATCTGCTCAAAGGCGGCGTCAATCTGCGCTTCTTCTTTCACAGCCCGCGCTACTCGGAGGATATGGATCTCGACGTGGTCGCAGGCGGCGTCGGCACCCTCAGGAAGAACGGTTATCGCATTCTCGAAGATGCGGCGTTCCGGCGCAGCCTCAGAGTCTTCGACGTCGAGACAATAGAGATCAACGATCCCTCTAAAGCCAAGCATACGGCGACGACGCAGCGGTTTCGCTGTGCACTGATTCGGGGCTCAGGGCAGCGCCTGCCGACCAAGGTCGAGTTCTCCAGACGATCGGGCGATCCCGGTGAACGGGCCGTCCTCGATTACGTGGACGCCGGGATCGCGCGTTCGTATCGCAAGCTTGCCTTCCCGTGTCGACACTATTCTGGCGACGCCGCGATCGTGCAGAAAATCGCGGCGCTCGCCGGTCGAGCCGTGACCCAGGCACGGGACGTCTTCGACCTCGGCATACTCATTCGTAGCGGTCATCTCGAGGCGGCCGCCCGAAACGGTCTCCTCGATCCGATCGCGCTATCGGCGGCGCTCGAAAGCCTGACGGCGCTCGACTGGGAAGACTACGAGGGCCAGGTAGTAGAGTTCCTCGGCAGCGAAAGCCGCGATGAGTTCGGCTCCCGTACGGCCTGGAACGCGCTGCAATCCGGCGTATTCGAGGCTCTGTACTCCCATGCTTGAGCTGTTCAACAAACCCGAGTTCGTCGTCTTCTCGACGAGGGACTACGCAGCGGCAAGCGGCACGTCGATATCGGCGGCGTCGAAGCGTCTGGACCGACTCGCGGAGAAACGTTTCCTGACCCGCGTTACGAAAAGCGTGTGGGCGCAAGCGAAACACCCACACTTTCACCCGCTCGCTTGCGTGCCTCTTCTGCTGGGAAAGGAGCAGGGCTACGTGTCGTTTCTGACCGCGCTGCACCTCCACGGCATCGTTTCGCAAATAGCACGGACCACGCTTGTTGCAAGTACCGGCCGCGGCCGGGTGCTCGATTCGCCGGTCGGTCGATTCGAGTTCTTTCGCATCAAGCCCGAACTGATGCAGGAGGGCATCGAGTGGAGCGACACGCGCCAACCGTACATGATCGCAACGGCGGAAAAGGCGCTTCTCGACGTACTCTACCTGTCGACGCGCAAGAACCGCCGCTTCGCCCGACTGCCCGAGCTGGATTTCGCCGGCAGCGGTTTTCGTCCGCGCGAGTTCGAGCGCCTGTTGCGGGAGCTGCCGTATTCGAAGCGGATTCGCTCGGCCATTCAATCGCGCTTCGCGGCGCTCCGCGCCTGACTTTCAGGAGATGAGCGGCGCGAAATCCCGCTGTTCGATCCGCCCCGCGTCGAGCGTAAGCATCGAGGACTCCGGCACCGGTATCCAGGCATTCGGCAGATCGTGGAAGGGCTCGGAAACCACGACCCGGGCGTCCTCGGTGTACTTGTCGAGCCGATCGCGATACTCGTCCGGAATGACGTCCCGCAGCGCGGCGACGGATTCGGAGAAGTAGAGCGTTCGGGAGTCCCGCTCGGACGAGTAACGAAACGCGTAGACGCGGGTCCCGTCGCTGATACCGAGCGTCATCGCCATCTCGCGCCGCAGGCTCTGGAACCGTCGGCACATCCGAACTCTCCGAAAACGGCAATTGCCCGAGTCTATCGCAAGCGGGAGACGCGCCGTCCTCTGTCACTCCGCCGACTGGTACGGGCGGCCCGGCCCGTATTTCTCCGCCGCGCTTTGACCTGCCGGGGCGATGCGGTCAGACTAAGCCCGGTCTCGAAAACGGCCACGGCCGCGGAGCAGAGCTTTCAGACCGCTTCCATCGGAACAAGAATCAAAGCCTGGAGACACTATGGCATCCCGGTTCTATCTATGCGCGCTCCTATGCGCCATCGCCCCTATCCTTGTTGCCTGCGGCGGACCCGGCGAGCCGCCCACGCCGCCGCCGCCCGCCGTCGAGTACAAGGCGGCGAGCGCGGAGCCCGTGGCTACGCGCTTCGAGTTTGTGGCCCGCTCCAGGGCTCGCGAAGACGCCGAAATCCGCGCCCAGATCTCCGGGACCATCGTCGAACGCAGCTTCGCTGAAGGCGAAGAGGTCCAGGAAGGCCAGCTACTATTTCGGATCGATCCCCGCTCCTACCAGGCTGCGCTGAATACGGCGAAAGCCGAGCTTTCCAATGCACGGTCGAGCCTTCAGGTTGCCGAACGCAACCTTGCCCGCGGCATCGAACTCGAGCCGGACGGTTTCATCAGCGCGTCGGAGATGGACCAGCTTCGCGGCAACCGGGATTCGGCAAGCGCCGCGGTCGAGGCCGCCGAGGCCGCGGTCGAGCGTGCGGAGATCGATCTCGGCTTCACCGAGATCGAGGCGCCGTTTACCGGCCGCGCCGGGCGTTCCCAGCTCAGCATCGGCGACCTCGTCGGACCGAACAGCGGAACGCTCGTGACCCTCGTCCAGCAGGACCCGATGCTCATCGACTTCGACGTCGACGAGCAGGCGCTGGCCGGCCGGCTGCAGGAAAACCAGGCGCGCGCCGCTCAGGGTCTCGAACCGGTTCCGTTCACGCCCCGGCTACAGCTGATCACCGGCGATCTGTATCCGCATTCGGGCAGCATCGACTATGCCAACAACCGCATCAATGCGGGAACGGGGACGATAACCGTGACGGCTTCGTTTCCGAACCCGGAGGGCACACTCGTGCCGGGGCAGTTCTCGCGTATCCTCGTTCAGCGCGGCGAGCCCGAAATGCGCCTCCTGATACCGCAAGCGGCCGTTCTGGAGGACATGCAAGGCCGCTACGTGTACATCGTCGGCGAGGACGGTGTCGTACAGCGGAAGAACGTCACCCTCGGCCAGCGCGACGGCGTCAACTGGGTCGTGGAGGCGGGCCTCGAAGCCGACATGCGGGTCATCGTCAACGGGATTCAGAAGGTCCGGCCGGGTATGGCCGTGACGGCGTCACCCGTTGGTACGACACCGCAGACCGGTAACGAAAGCGCCAGCTGACGATGATCAGCGAACCGTTTATCCGCCGTCCGAAGTTCGCGATGGTGGTATCCATCGTGATCGTGCTCGCCGGCCTGATCTCGATTCCGATCCTCCCGGTCGCTGAGTTTCCCGAGATCACGCCGCCGCAGGTCCAGGTGTCGGCCAGCTATCCCGGGGCCAACGCCGAAACGCTGATGGACGCCGTGGCGGGTCCGATCGAGCAGCGCGTCAACGGTGCCGAAGGCATGATCTACATGCAGTCGACGAGCGCCAACGACGGCAGTTACTCGCTGAACGTGACCTTCGAGTACGGCGTCGACCCGGACCAGGCGCAAGTCGACGTGCAGAACCTCGTGAGCCAGGTCGAGCCCCTCTTGCCCGAGGAAGTCACTCGGCAGGGTGTTACCGTGCGCAAGCAGTCGACCGACATGCTCATGGTCGTCAACGTTTTCTCGCCCGGCGGCAGCCTGTCGCCCGAGTTCATCTCCAACTACGCGAGCATCAACGTCGCCGACGTCATCGCCCGGATCAACGGCGTGTCGGAAGCGCTCAACATGGGCGCGCTCGACTACGGCATGCGCATCTGGCTCGATCCGAATCGGATGGCCAGCCTCGGCCTCACGACCGAAGACGTCGTGTCGGCGATCCGCGAGCAGAACGTGGAAGTGGCCGCCGGCCAGATCGGCGGGCCGCCGACGCCGGTTGGCCAGCAGTTCCAGTACACGCTCACCGCGCAGGGCCGCCTGCGTGAGGACATGGAATTCGAACAGATCGTCGTCCGCGCAGGGGGCGACGCCCAGGTGGTCTACCTCCGCGACATAGCCCGGGTCGAACTCGGCTCGCAAAGCTATTCCTGGCGCGGCGAACTCGACGGCAACCCCGCGGCGGTCATTGCAATCTACAAACTCCCGGATGCGAACGCGCTGGCCGTCGCCGACGACATCCGGACGCTGATGGAACGGCTCTCGACCGAGTTTCCGGAGGATCTCGATTACGCCGTGCTCTACGACACGACGCGTTACGTCGAAATCTCTATCGACGAGGTGGTCGTCACGCTATTCCAGGCCGTTGCGCTGGTCGTGCTCGTCGTGTTCGTGTTTCTCGGCAACTGGCGCGCGACGCTCGTTCCCACGCTTACGATTCCCGTCGCGTTGATCGGTACCTTCACGTTCATGCTCGCCATGGACATGAGTATCAACACGGTGTCGCTGTTCGGCCTGATTCTCGCTATCGGCGTCGTCGTGGACGATGCGATCGTTGTCGTCGAGAACACGGAGCGCCATGTCGGCAACGGCATGAGCGGCCGCGACGCGGCCATCCAGACGATGAAGGAGGTCAGCGGACCCGTCATCGCGACGACGCTGGTTCTGCTTGCGGTGTTCGTGCCGGTTACGCTGATGCCGGGTATCAGCGGCGCGCTGTACCGGCAGTTCGCGCTGACGATCTCGGTCGCCGTCGTCCTGTCCAGCATCAACGCCCTGACGCTGAGTCCGGCGCTGGCCGCGATTCTGCTCGATCGCAAGACCGAGCCGAAGGGCCTGCTCGGAGCGTTCTCGCGGTTCCTCGATCGATCCACCGACCGCTATCGCAACGTCGTCGGCGGGACCGTGCGCCGCCTGCCGGTTACGATCGGCGCCTACGCGGTGCTCATCGGGGTGATCGCTTTCCTCGTGCTCAGACTGCCGACCGGTTTCGTGCCGGACGAGGACAAGGGCGCATTCTTCGTCGACGTGCAGCTGCCGGACGGGGCATCGCTCGAGCGCACGGAGGCCGCGATGCAGAAGGTGACGGCGATCATGCGCGACCATCCGGACGTTGCGCACGTCGTCACGGTCTACGGCTATTCGATCCTGAAGGGCGTCGTCTCGTCGAACAGCGCCTTCTCGATCGCGGTGCTGAACGACTGGGAAGAGCGCCCGGATCGGATGCAGCATCAGCTGGCCGTGCAGCGGACCCTGCAGGGCCAGCTGTTCGCGCTGCCCGAGGCGATGGTCATGGCTTTCTCGTCGCCCGCGATCCCGGGCGTCGGCAACGTCTCGGGCCTCGACTATCGTCTGCTAGACAATCTCGGCCGGCCGGCCAGCGAGATTGCGGGCGTGTCGCGAAGCATCGTTGCGGCCGCCAACGAGCGTCCGGAGATTGCC
This sequence comes from Woeseiaceae bacterium, assembly GCA_028277185.1. GTDB lineage: Bacteria > Pseudomonadota > Gammaproteobacteria > Steroidobacterales > Woeseiaceae > UBA1847. The sequence continues at coordinate 10,646 of JANQGQ010000025.1, read as the reverse complement.
CAGGCGTTTACGAGTTTTCGCGCCGGCATCCCGCTGATCGAGGTCGACGTGGACCGGGTCAAGGCCAAGGATCAGGGCATTCCGCTGAGCAACGTCTACGGCGCGCTGCAGGCCATGCTCGGCAGCCTTTACGTCAACGACTTCAACCTGTTCGGGCGGACGTTCCGGGTCATGATCCAGGCCGACGGCGAGTTCCGCAACGAGGAAGGCGACATCGGCCGGATCTTCGTCCGTAACAGCAACAACGAAATGGTGCCGCTGTCGACGCTGATCTCCACCCGCCCCGCGCTCGGCGCGGAGATGCTGCCGCGCTACAACCTGGCCGGATCGGTCACGATCAACGCGATTCTGGCGCCGGGATACAGCGAGTCCGACGGCATTCAGGCCCTTCGCGACATTTCGGCCGCGACGCTGCCGGCCGGCTATAGCTACGAGTGGTCGGGCATCACGTTCCAGTCGCTCGAAGCCGGCAACCTGGCGCCGATCATCTTCAGCCTCGCGCTGGTCTTCGTCTATCTCTTCCTCGTCGCGCAGTACGAGAGCTGGACGATCCCGCTGGCGATCCTGTTGTCCGTGCCGCTCGCCCTGCTGGGCGCGTTCGCCGGCCTGACGGCGCTCGGCATACCGCTCAACCTGTACGCGCAGATCGGGCTGGTCCTGCTAATGGGGATTTCCGCCAAAACGGCCATTCTCATCGTCGAATTCGCGAAGGAGCTTCGCGAAACCGAGGGTAAGTCGGTCATCGACGCCGCCGTGGAAGCGGCCGGGCTGCGCTTCCGGGCGGTGCTGATGACGGCATTCTCGTTCGTCCTCGGCGTGCTGCCGCTCGTACTCGCGACGGGCGCCGGCGCCGCGTCCCGCGTCTCGATGGGCGCGACGGTGTTTTTCGGCATGCTCGCCTCCGCAATCCTCGGCACGCTGCTGGTGCCCGCGGCCTTCGCTGCGATTCAGTATCTGCGCGAACGTGTTAAGGGCCGCGTGGTCTGATTTACGGTATGGAGTCCGGCAAGCTCAGATGGATCGTCCTCGCGGTCATGCTGGCGGCCGTCGCGGGCGCCCTCTGGCTGTTTCGCGAGGCCTGGGTGCCCGCCCCGCCGGAAGCACCCGCCGCCCCGGCGCCGGTCGCGGCACCGCCGCCGGCACCGGCCGAATCCCCGCTGCAACCGATCTACCCGGTGCCTCCGATCGAATCCGCCGACGGCGGCGGCGAACTCGTGCCGCTGCCGCCGCTCGACGACAGCGACGAATACTTCCGCCTCGCGCTGCTCGAGCTCTTCGGCAGCCAGCTCGACGAGCTGCTGGTCGCCGATCTTCTGATCGAGCGCTCGGTCGGCAGCGTCGACAACCTCCCGCGCGAACGCGTCCCCGAAAAGATCCGGCCGCTGGGCCGACTTCCGGGAAGCTTCCTCGTCGACGGTACCGGCGGCGATGCGGGCTATGTCCTCAGCATACGCAACTACGATCGCTACGAAAGCCTGGTCGGCCTGCTCGAAGCCGTTGACGTTACCGAGCTGACCGACACGTACCGGCGCTTTTATCCGCTGCTCAACGAGGCATACGTCCTTCTGGGTTACCCGGACGCGCATTTCAACGATCGGGTCGTCGAAGTCCTCGACGCGCTGCTGGCAACGCCGGAACCGGCGGGACCCGTCGGGTTGGTCCGCGAACACGTCCTGTTCGAGTACCGCGATCCGGAACTCGAGGCCTTGTCGGGCGGCCAGAAGATGCTCATCCGAATGGGTAACGACAACGCCCGACGCGTCAAGCAAGTGCTGCGAAGCATCCGCGATGAAGTCACGAACCTCGCCATTGCGCCCCGGCCGGAAAACGGCGGCGAACCCAGCTGACGCCCGGGTTGCCAGCTTGCTGCCGCTTGCGGCAGCGGCTCTCATACTTGCAGCCTGCGGCGAGCCGGCCCCGGAAGTCCGGATCTATTCGGGCGCCACGATGGGCACGACTTACAACGTCAGTATCGCGGACGGGCATGCCGACGGCAGCGCCGTTGCCGACGCCATCGCGACCGAGCTCGACGACGTCAATCGCCGAATGTCCACGTGGCTCGACGACTCGGAGCTGAGCCGCTTCAACGCTTCCGCGAGTACCGACTGGCAGCCGGTCTCGGCAAGCCTGTGCGAACTGATCGAACTTGCGCTGGAGATCAGCGCCGGGACGGGCGGCGCTTTCGACATCACGGTGCTGCCGCTCGTCGATCTCTGGGGCTTCGGTGCCGACGGCGGCGTCGCCAGCCTGCCCTCGGCGGCGGACGTCGCGGCGGTTCGCGAGCGGACGGGCTACGCGAAACTCGCAACCGATTGCTCGGGACCCGCGCTGCGGAAGACGCGGAGCGACCTCGAGGTCGATCTTTCTGCCATTGCCAAAGGCTACGGTGTCGACCGGGTCGCCGAGCGCCTCGAGGCGCTCGGTTTCGCGAACTACCTCATCGAGGTCGGCGGCGAGCTCCGGGTGCGCGGGACGAAGCGGGACGGCGCGCCGTGGCGTATCGGGCTGGAGCGTCCCGAGGCCGGAATCTCAGCGGTCCAGACCGGCCTCGAACTCTCCGACACGGGCGTCGCCACCTCCGGCGACTACCGTAACTACTACGAGGTGGACGGCGACCGCTACTCGCATACGATCGACCCGACGACGGGCGCACCCGTGCGCCACACGACCGCGTCGGTGACGGTTCTCGCTCCGCGAGCCGTGGAAGCTGACGCGCTGGCGACGGCCTTGCTTGTCATGGGCGCCGAGGAAGGGCTATCGTTCGCCGAGGCGCGGGGCATTGCCGCGCTGTTTCTCGACCGGCGTGGCAGCGAAATCCACGCCCGGTCAACACCTGCATTCACGGAGATCGTCCGCTCCTCCGGACGCAAAATAAGACCATGACCAACAGCACCCGCTTCGACTGGGCAGACCCGTTTCTGCTCGACGATCAGCTCGACGACGACGAGCGCCTCATCCGCGACTCGGCCCACGCCTACGCGCAAGGCGAGCTGCAGCCCCGCGTGATCGACGCGTACAACCGCGAGCACACGGATCTCGCGATCTTTCGCGAGCTCGGCGAGCTGGGGCTCCTCGGCGCGACGATTCCCGAAGCCTATGGCGGCGCCGACGCGGGCTACGTCAGCTACGGCCTGATCGCCCGCGAGATCGAACGCGTCGACTCCGGCTATCGCTCGATGATGTCGGTGCAGTCTTCGCTCGTGATGTATCCGATCTACGCGTACGGCTCGGAGGAACAGAAGCAGAAGTATCTGCCGCGTCTCGCAAGCGGCGAATGGATCGGCTGTTTCGGGCTGACGGAGCCCGACGCCGGATCGGACCCGGCCGGCATGCGCACGCGCGCCGAGAAGACCGCAGACGGGTATAGGATCTCGGGTTCCAAGACCTGGATATCCAACTCGCCCGTTGCCGACGTGTTCGTCGTGTGGGCGAAGTCCGACGCGCACGACGGCCGTATTCGCGGTTTCGTGCTCGACAAGGGCACCGGCGGACTGGAAGCGCCCAAGATCGAGGGCAAGCTGTCGCTGCGCGCCTCGATCACGGGGATGATCATGATGGACGGAGTCGAGGTCGGCGAAGATGCACTGCTGCCGAACGTCGAGGGCCTCAAGGGACCGTTCGGCTGCCTGAACCGGGCGCGCTACGGCATCAGCTGGGGGGCGATGGGCGCGGCGGAGTTTTGCCTGCACGCCGCCCGCGACTACGGTCTCGAGCGCAAGCAGTTTGGGCGGCCGCTGGCGGCGACTCAGCTACAGCAGAAAAAACTGGCGGATATGCAGACCGAGATCGCGCTGGGCCTCCAGGCCTCCTTACGGGTCGGCCGGCTCATGGACGCCGATCGGTTCACGCCGGAGATGATCTCGATCGTCAAGCGCAACAACGTCGGCAAAGCACTCGACATCGCGCGGGTGGCGCGCGATATGCACGGCGGCAACGGGATCGCGGACGAGTACCAGGTGATGCGCCACATGCTCAACCTCGAGACCGTCAACACCTACGAGGGCACGCACGACATCCACGCGCTGATACTCGGCCGGGCGATCACGGGCATTCCGGCATTCTGAAGCCGCGACTAGTCCGATTCGCCGTCGCGCTGCCTGAGCGCCATGAACTGACCGGTGCGGTTGTACGGATCGCAGCCTAAGTCGAAGTCCTCGTCGATCGCCAGCGACACGACCTCGACGCGCGCGCTGCGGTTGGCGGCCGGGTCGGCCCGCCGTTCGACGACAACCTTGATGGGCCGCTCGGCTGCCCCGTCCGTTTCAGGTTTCTCGCTGGACATATGCTTACCTCATGAGGCTCGTCCCCATGAGTTCATGCTAGGGAGCGGCAGGCTGCATGTAGAGGTCGCCGGTCGGCCGGGGCTTGCCGTTCGTCGGCATTTCTCCGCCCGTCGGGCCTTGCCCACCGTTCGTCGAGCGGCGGTTAAGTTCGGCTTGTGCCGAGGAATTCGCCGACGAGTATCAAGGCAGGGATTTTCGTGCCGATAGCTATGGCCTCTGTTGACTTTTGCAGTGTGCGACGGCGCAATCGTAGCCACCGGGAATTGCATCGCAATTTTGGGATTGTGCGCCGCAGCAGTTCCGGGCAGGATGACGCCGGTCTTCCGCCTGCTGGCGGCCTTTACCAAAACACAGGATGATTCGGTACGCGATGACCAGGCGTATCCAGATAAAGAAGGGTCTCGACATTCCGCTGGCAGGCGAGCCGGAGCTCGTGCTCGAGTCTGCCCCGGAGCCCCGCCGCGTGGCGGCCGTCGCGACGGACGTCGCGGGAATCCGGCCGCGCATGCTCGTCCAGGCCGGGGACTCGGTCCGCCGCGGCGATCCGCTGTTCGAGGACAAGTGCAATCCGGGCGTCCCGTTCACGGCGGTCGGCGGCGGTGAAGTCGTCGAGATCAACCGGGGTGCGAAGCGCAGCCTCCAGTCCGTCGTCATCCGTCTCGACGGTGACGAGACGATCGATTTCGGCCGCGTAGACCCGCCCGATATCGCCACGCTCGGCCGCGACGCCGTGCGCAAGCGGCTGATCGATGCGGGCTTGTGGACTGCATTCCGGACCCGGCCGTTCGGCCGCGTGCCGGCCGTTGACGCGGAGCCCGTCGCGGTGTTCGTCACGGCCATCGATACGAACCCGCTTGCCCCGGACCCGGCGTTCATCATCGGCCAGGACGCGGAAGCGTTCCTGAACGGGCTCAATGCAATCATGGGACTCACGGCAGCGAAGATCTACGTCTGCACGGCTCCCGATGCGGCGCTGCAGCTGCCGGCCACGGACAGGATCGAGCACGTCGAATTCGCGGGCCCGCACCCGGCGGGGCTTGCAGGCACCCACATTCACTACCTCGAACCCGTGAGCGTCGAACGAACGGTCTGGCACCTGGGCTATCAGCACGTGCTTGCGTTCGGTCGCCTGCTGACGACCGGCAGCCTGTCCGTCGAGCGCATCGTGTCGATCGGCGGACCAATGGTGAAGCGGCCGCGCCTGTTGCGGACGCGCATGGGAGCGTCGGTCAGCGACATCCTCGACGGCCAGCTCGAGGACGGACCGGTCCGGGTCATCAGCGGCTCGATTTTGTCGGGCCACCGGGCCACGGGACCGCTCGGCTATCTGGGCCGCTACCATCGGCAGATCACGGTCATCGCCGAGGGCGAGGACCGTGAGTTCATGCACTGGGCCCGCCCGGGCGCCCGCAAATACTCGGCGCTAAAGGCGTTTGCAGGTCATCTGCTGAAGCGCGACGACTTTTCGCTGTCGACGACGCAAAACGGGAGCCTGCGCGCCCTGGTGCCGATCGGTTCGTACGAGCGCGTCATGCCGCTCGACATCCTCGCCACGCCGCTCCTGAAAGCGCTCGTCACGCAGGATACGGAACGGGCGCAGATGCTCGGTGCGCTGGAACTCGACGAGGAGGATCTCGCGCTGTGCTCGTTTGTCTGCAGCGGCAAGTACGAGTACGGACCGGCGCTGCGTGAGAACCTGGACGAGATCGAAATCAATGGCTGAGGTCAGAAAGTGTCCTGTCCGATGAGTTCGCATAATTTCAGCGCGACCTGCTTTGCGGGTGGTAAGGCACGTCGCGCCGGCAATGGCCCGGTCCTTGCCAAGCGGCGTAACGCGGCCACCCGCAAAGCAGGTCGCGCCCTTCGGGAGCCCTTGGTTTCCGCCATGACCGCGTTGCATCCCTTGCCAAGGTCCAGACATTGGCCGCGGAATGCGCCTTGTCCTGACGAAAACCAAGGGCTCTGAAATCATGCGAACTCATCGGACAGGACACTTGCAATGAGCAGACTACGACGGGGGCTCGACAAGCTCGAGCCGCTGTTCACGCGCGGCGGACGCTTCGAACAGTTCGGCGCCATCTACGAGATGGTCGACACGCTGTTCTATTCGCCGCCGGACGTAACCCGCGGCTCGCCGCACGTACGTGACGCGATCGACCTGAAGCGCGTCATGATCATGGTCGTGTTCGCGGCGACGCCCTGCGCGCTGATCGGCATGTGGAACGTCGGCTTCCAGGCCAATTCCGCACTGGCGGCGATGGGCTACACCGGCATCGAGGGCTGGCGCGGCGTGGTCCTCGCGCTCGTCGGTGCCGGCTACGACCCGTCCAGCGTCTACGACAATCTGATGCACGGACTCAGCTACTTCCTGCCGATCTACATCGTGACGATGGCGGCGGGCGGCTTCTGGGAAGTCCTGTTCGCAAGCGTCAGGAATCACGAGGTGAACGAAGGCTTCTTCGTCACGTCGTTCCTCTACGCGCTGATCCTCCCCGCGACGACGCCCTTGTGGCAGGTCGCACTGGGCATCAGTTTCGGCGTCGTGATCGGCAAGGAAGTCTTCGGCGGCACCGGCAAGAACTTCCTGAACCCGGCGCTGGTCGGCCGCGCGTTCCTGTACTTCGCCTATCCCGTGCAACTATCCGGCGACGCGGTCTGGGTGCCGGTCGACGGCTTCACGGGCGCGACGGCGCTCGCGACGGGCGCCGCCGACGGCATCGCGGGCATCCTCGGCAGCGGCCTCACGTGGACTCAGGCCGCGATCGGCACCATGCCCGGCTCGATCGGCGAGACCTCGCTCATCGCCTGCCTGTTCGGCGCCGCGATTCTCATTTATGCGCGAATCGCCTCGTGGCGAATCATCCTCGCGGTGTTCATAGGCCTCATCGTGCCGACGGTACTGTTCAGCAGCCCGGACGCCGCGAATCCGATGATGTCGATTCCCTGGCACTGGCACATAGCCATCGGCGGCTTCGCATTCGGCGCGGTCTTCATGGCTACCGACCCGGTCACGGCACCCGATACGATGCTCGGACACTGGATCTTCGGTCTAATGGTCGGCTTTTTGACCTGGGTCATCCGCGTCATCAATCCCGCGTTTCCCGAGGGCATCATGCTCGCGATCCTGCTGGGCAACATCTTCGCCCCGCTGATCGACTACTTCGTGATCCGCGCCAACGTCCGCCGCAGGGAGAAGCGCCTTGTCCAGCAGTGAACCGACGAAACAGCGGTCCCGCGACAGTCTCGGCAACGTGATCGTCGTGGCGCTCGGCGTGAGCATCGTCTGCTCGATCCTCGTGTCGACGGCCGCGACGGTGCTCAAGCCGCGCCAGGAAGCCAACGAAGAGCGCTTCCGGCAAACGATCGTGCTCAACGTCGCGAATCTGTACGAACCGGGCGCCGACGTCGGCAGTCTGTTCGAGCAGATCGAGACCCGGATCGTCGACCTCGAGACCGGGGACTACGTCGACATGGACGAGCCCGCCGCGTTCGACCCGGTCGTGGCCAGCCGCGATCCGGCGCAGAGCATCGCCATTCCGCCAAGCGAGGATATCGCGGGCATCAAGCGCCGCTCGAACCTCGCGCCGGTCTACGTCGTCCGGACGCCTACCGGGGCCGTCGAGCAGGTCATCCTGCCCGTCTACGGCAAGGGCCTGTGGTCGACGCTGTACGGCTTTCTCGCGCTGGAGCCGGACGGCAACACGGTCCGCGGACTGCAGTTCTACGAGCACGCCGAAACGCCCGGGCTCGGCGACGGCATCGACAAGCCCGCCTGGCGCGCCCAGTGGCCGGGCAAGCAGCTGACCGACGCGGCCGGCGAGCCCAGAATCGAAGTCGTACGCGGCATGGCCGCCCCCGACTCGCCGCACCAGGTCGACGGCCTGTCGGGCGCCACGCTGACGGGCCGCGGCGTAATGAATCTCGTCCGCTACTGGACCGGCGCCGAAGGATTCGGCCCGTACCTCGAGCGCATCCGTGAAGAGGCAGAAAACAATGGCTGAGAAACGCAAGGTTCTGATCGACCCGATCGTCGACAACAACCCGATTACGCTGCAGGTGCTCGGCATCTGTTCGGCGCTGGCCGTGACGACGGCGCTGTTGCCCGCGCTCCTGATGTGCGTCGCGCTGACCGTCGTCGCCGCGATGTCCGGCGCCGCGATCAGCAGCATCCGCCATCACATCCCGAACAATATCCGCATCATCGTGCAGATGACGATCATCGCCTCCTTCGTGATCGTCGTCGATCAGGCCCTCAAGGCCTACGCGTTCGAGACGAGCAAGCAGCTCTCGGTTTTCGTCGGACTGATCATCACGAACTGCATCATCCTCGGTCGCGCGGAAGCCTTCGCGATGAACAACGGCGTCGGCATGAGCTTCCTGGACGGTCTGGGTAACGGCCTCGGCTACTCCGCCGTCCTGATCCTCGTCGCGACGCTGCGCGAGCTGTTCGGCGCCGGAACGCTACTCGGCTATCCGATCCTCAAAACGGTCGCCGAGGGCGGCTGGTACGAGCCGAACGGCCTGATGCTGCTGCCGCCCAGCGCCTTCTTCATCATCGGACTGATCATCTGGGCCGTGCGCACGGCCCGGCCGAAGCAGGTCGAAAAACCGGAGTACCAGATCCACGAAGTGCACCGGACGGAGGTCTTGTAGTGGCGGAGTACGTCAACCTGTTCATCCAGGCAGCCTTCGTCGAAAACCTGGCGCTGACGTTCTTCCTCGGCATGTGCACGTTCCTCGCCGTGTCGAAGACCATCGAGACGGCGCTCGGTCTGGGCCTCGCGGTCATTGCCGTGCAGTCGATCACCGTGCCGGTGAACTACCTGATCTACGAATACCTGCTCAAGGAAGGTGCTCTGGCCTGGGCGGGCCTTCCGGACGTCGACCTGAGTTTCCTCGGCCTCGTCTGCTATATCGGCGTCATCGCCGCGCTCGTGCAGATCCTCGAGATGACGCTCGACAAGTTCTTCCCAACGCTCTACAACGCGCTGGGCATCTTTCTGCCGCTGATCACGGTCAACTGCGCAATACTCGGCGGTACGCTGTTCATGGTCGAACGGCAATACGATCTGGCACAGAGCCTGACCTTCGGCATGGGCAGCGGTTTCGGCTGGGCCGTCGCGCTCGTCGCGCTTGCGGGCATCCGCGAGCGACTTCGCTACAGCGACGTGCCCGACGGGCTGCAGGGGCTCGGCATTACCTTCATCATCGTCGGCCTGATGTCGCTCGGCTTCATGGGCCTCATGGGCATCCAGCTATGAACGGCGCCGGAATCGTCACTCAGGTCGGGCTCGGAATCGGGCTGTTCACGGCCATCGTACTCGTGCTCGTAGTTCTGATTCTCGCCGCGCGCTCGCGGCTCGTAGCTTCGGGCACCGTCGACGTCCTCGTCAACGGCGAGCGCGAGCTGCACATGCCCGTGGGCACGAAACTCATGCAGGGCCTCGCCGAGGAAGGGCTGCTCGTCGCCTCGGCCTGCGGCGGCGGCGGTACCTGCGGCCAGTGCCGGGTCCGCGTCCTCGAGGGCGGCGGCGCGATCCTGCCGACCGAGACCTCGCAGATCACGCGGCGCGAGGCCGCCGACCACCAGCGGCTCTCCTGCCAGGTCACGGTCAAGCAGGACATGCGCATCCAGGTGCCGGACGAGGTGTTCGGCGTCAAGAAGTTCGACTGCGTCGTGCGCTCCAACCGCAACGTCGCAAGCTTCATCAAGGAACTCGTTCTGGAGCTGCCGGAAGGCGAAGACATGGACTTCCAGGCCGGTGGCTACATCCAGATCGAGTGCCCGCCGCATCACATCCGCTTTCGCGACTTCGACATCGACGAAGAGTTTCACGACGAGTGGGACCGCTACGACCTGTGGCGCTACGAATCACGGGTCACGGAGTCGACGTATCGTGCCTACTCGATGGCCAACTTTCCTCTTGAGAAGGGACTCGTGAAGCTCAACGTGCGAATCGCCACGCCGCCGCCGGGCGCAGGCGACAAGATCCCGCCGGGCAAGCTGTCCTCGTACATCTTCAGCCTGAAGCCCGGCGACCGCGCGACGATCTCCGGACCTTTCGGCGAATTCTTCGCCAAGGACACCGCCAACGAGATGGTGTTCATCGGCGGCGGCGCCGGCATGGCGCCGATGCGCTCGCACATCTTCGACCAGCTCATACGGCTGAAGTCGCGGCGCAAGATCTCCTTCTGGTACGGCGCCCGCTCGAAGCGCGAGATGTTCTATGTCGAGGATTTCGACGGCCTGGCGCGGGACAACCCGAACTTCACCTGGCAGGCGGCGCTCTCCGACCCGCTGCCCGAGGACCCATGGACCGGCAGGACCGGCTCCATCCACACCGTCCTCCTCGACGACAAGTC
>JANQGQ010000032.1 GCA_028277185.1 Woeseiaceae bacterium | reverse complement strand
CGCTTCGCCTGCCTTGAACCATCTGCACGCGAATGATACTTATTCGCCGTCATAATGGAGATTGCCGCCCTCCCGACGACGAAGCGCGCGCCAGCGTATAAGATGCGCCCGTCATCCACCGTGCCCGGGAATCCACGCACCATGTCCACCGACCTCGCCGAGTACCTCCTCGACATCCGCAACAAGCGCGGCTATCTGCTGCCGCATCACGGTCTGATGGCGGTATCGATGCCGAAGCTGCTGGACGCCTACGACGCCCTTTACACCGAATTGACCCTGGTCGACCGCGTGCTCACGAAGCACGAGCACGAGTACGTCTGGATGGCTATCCTGATCGCCTCGAAAGAGGCCATCGGCACACATCACATACCCCGCTACACGGGCGCGGGCGGCAACGCGCGGGAGTTTGCCGAGATTCTTGCGATCACCTCGCTGGCGATGGGCAGTTCCTCTTACCGCTTCGTCCGTGAGCACTGGCAGGAGCACCTCGCGGACGTCGCGCCCGAAGACGCTTACCGCGACGCGTTTCGACAGGCCGCCGGAGAGTCGGACATCGGCGTCGCCCACATGGCCGCGGCCGCGGTGTTGACGACGCTCGGCGACTGGGACGGCCTCGAGTGGCAGCTTCGGGCAGCCTATGCAGACGGCGTCGACGAGAAGGGACTTGCCGAAGCGCTGTCGCTGACGATGTTCCCGGGCGGCGTGCCCAACTTCGTGGAAGGCGCCGACGTCTGGCGCAAGCTCGTTGTGTCGGGCGACGTCGAAGCCTCACCCGAGTTTCGGGTCTGGGCGGAGCTGTCCGGACAGGGCGGTTACAACGAAGCGTCCGGGATCGGGCCGGATCACGGATGAGCGGTCCCGAATGAACGAATTTGCCAGGCTTGCCGGCAAACGCCTGCTCGTCACGGGTGCCGATTCGGGGATCGGCCGGGCGTTCGTGGAACTCGCCGCCGGTGCCGGCGCGGTCGTGGCCGCCCTGGTCCACGAAGACAGCGGCGCGCTCGATGGACTCGTTCCGGCCGCCAGGCGTTATGCCGTCGATCTCGCCGACGCAGCGCGCGCCGACGCAGCGACGCGCGACGCGATCGACGGACTCGGCGGCATCGACGGCCTCGTCGCCTCCGCCGGCGTGTTCGTCCACCTGGGCGCCCTCGAGACCGATGCCGACGACTGGGATCGCGTGCTCGACGTAAACCTGCGCGGCGCGTTCGTCGTCGCGCGCGAATGCGGGAAGGTCATGCAGCGGCAGCGAAGCGGCGCCATCGTGCTGGTCTCGAGCCAGATCGGCGATGTCGGCCATCCGCGCGCGGCCGCCTACGCGGCGTCGAAATCCGGCGTCAACGGTCTGGTCCGGGCGATGGCGCTGGAGCTGGCGCCGGCCAACGTGCGCGTCAACGGCGTGGCGCCGGGGCCCGTCGCGACGCCGATGACGGCCGAGGCGATGGCGGATCCGGAGCGTGCCGCGAGGCTGACCGCGCAGATACCGCTGGGCCGGCTCGGAACGGCCGAAGAGATCGCCGCGGCGATCCGCTTTCTTTTGGCGGACGACGCGGCGTTCGTCACCGGGCAGATCCTGACTGTCGACGGGGGCGTTACGGCCGCCTGATGAACTCGTCGGCGATGCGTTCGCCGACCTCGTCGACGGCTGCCGCGACCGGCGGCGTCAGGTCTGCGCCGAGATCGAAGCAACGGCCCACGATCGCAAATACCTCCAGGCGACCCGGCAGCGCGCCCAAGGCGCGCGCAAGCTCGACCGCTTCGCCGAGGCCGAACGCATGCGTAGACGAGCGCAGTCCTTCCGTGTCGAGCCGCTCGCGGAGCGCGTCGATCCGGATTACGGAACCGGCTGGCAGATCGCCGCGTGCCGCGTCCACGATCACGACGGAATCGTGCCGGCCGAAGCAATCGATCAGACCGGACACTTCGCCGTCGCTGCGGTAGAGCCGCGCATCGGGCGCGCGCCCGGCCAGTCGCTCGATCAGCACGAGCCCCGCGGCATCGTCGCCCCGCATCGCGTTGCCGACCCCGACGATGCCCGTGTCAGCGGACATCCCTGACGTGCAGCTTGAGGAAATGCGTCGCGCAGGAGATGCAGGGATCGTAGTTGCGGATCGCCTGCTCGCAGCGCCAGGTCAGGTCGTCCTGCGGCAGCTCGATGTTCGCGGCGACGAGGTCGTAGAGATCGTCCTCGATGGTCTTCTGGTTCTGCGAGGTGGGCGGCACGATCTTCGCCACGCGAATCCGCCCTTCGGCGTCCAGCTCGTAGCGATGGTACAACAGGCCTCGGGGCGCCTCCGTCGCGGCCATGCCCACGCCCGCGCGCCGGCCTGCCTCGGCATACGGCGTGCACTGTGGATCGTAAGCGGCTTCGTAGGACTCGATCAGGCGAATCGCTTCGTCGAAGGCGTAGAACACTTCGATCGCGCGGACCACGATGCTTTCGAAGGGATTCACGATGACGCGGTCGAAACCCGTATCGTCCACGAGCTCGCGCGTCGCCGCCGAAAGCTTGTCCCGGGCAAGATTGAAGCGCGCCAGCGGCCCGACGCAATACGCGGTCTCGCCGGGCGTGCGGACCGAGTGCAGCGCGTTCGTGTACTCGACGTGCCGCTCTTCGAAATGCGCTTCGTAGTCGTCGACTGCAATATCGAGGCCGCGATTCGACGCAAGCCTGCCCTCGTTCATCGGATATTCCTCGTCATGCGCGAGGGCGACGAATTCATAGTCGCGACTGAGCTCCGGAAACTCGAAGCCGGCCGTCCAGTGCACGGTCTCCGCGGCAGCGTCGCGCGCCCAGCGAAACTCGTCGAGCAGCGCGGCCAGCTCGTTCTTTTCGGGTAGTCGATAGAAACCGCCAACGCGGACGTTGATCGGGTGTATCTCACGCCCGCCCAGAACGCGCACAAGCTCGTTGCCCGCCTTTTTCATGCGCAGGCCCCGCTCAACCGCGGCCTTGTGTCCGGCCGCCATCCTGATGGCGTCGGCGAAACCGAAGAAATCGGGCGCGTGCAGCATATAGATGTGCAGCACGTGGCTCTCGATCCACTCGCCGCAATACAGGAGCCGGCGCAGACTCCGTACCGTATCGCTCACCTCGATATCCAGCGCCGCCTCCATCGCGTGGACCGCGCTCATCATGTAGGCAACCGGGCAGATACCGCAGATCCGCGCCGTGATGTCCGGCGCCTCGGCGTGGTCCCGGCCCTTAAGAAAAGCTTCGAAGAATCGCGGCGGCTCGAAGATCTTGAGCTTGACGTCGTCGACCGTCCCGTCGTTGACGTCGATGTACAGCGCGCCCTCACCTTCTACCCGGGCAAGGTAGTCGACCTGGATCGTCCGGCTCTTGATGCCCGTCTTGACACTGAGTTCCTTTTGCATGTGTCTCCTACCCTTTCTTTGCGGCATCCGGACGCCACTTGCGGGCCTCCTCTCTGAGTGCCGGCACCTCCGGGTTGAAGCGGCAGAGCGCGGCGGTGAGCTCCTGGGCATCCCGCCCCTGCGACTCGTGGAACCACGCCGCGAGGGAAGCCACGTTGGGAGCGTCCTTGCTGCCATAGCAGCCGTAGCACGCACGCCGGTACGCCGGACAGATCGCACCGCAGCCCGCGTGAGTGATCGGACCGAGACAGGCCTCGCCGCGCGTCACCATGATGCAGGTCGTGCCGCGGGCCTTGCACTCCATGCACACGCTGTCGGCCGCCACCTGCGGCCGGCGCCCGGCCGCGAACGCCAGCAGAACCTCGATCAGCTGATGCTTGTTGATCGGGCAACCGTGCAGCTCGTAGTCGACGTTGACGTGCGCGGCTATCGGCGTCGCCGTCCTGAGCGTGGAGATGTACTCGGGATGAGCGTAGACGGTCTTTATGTAGTCGTCGACGTCGGCGTAGTTGCGCAGGGCCTGAATGCCGCCGGCGGTCGCGCAGGCGCCAATCGAGATGACGAACCGTGAGTTGGCGCGGACCTCGTGGATCCGCTGCCGATCGTGAGCGGTCGTGATCGAGCCCTCGACCAGCGAAATGTCGTAGGGACCCGGCAGCATCTCCCGGCTTGCCTCCGGGAAATTGACGATGTCGATCGCCGACGCGAGCGACAGGAGCTCGTCCTCGCAGTCGAGGAGACTGAGCTGGCAGCCGTCGCAGGATGCGAACTTGAACACAGCAAGCCGCGGTTTCGGTGCTTCGAGTTGTCCGCCTTCCGCCATTGCCTAGAACTCCCGTTGTTGCCAGTACGGCGCGACGTCCGGGTAGAAAAACACCGGACCGTCCTTGCAGACGAAGTAGGGGCCGAGCTGGCAGTGACCGCAGAACGCCGTCGCGCACTTCATGTTACGTTCCATCGACACGGCTATATTCGCCTCCTCGACGCCGATGTCGAGCAGCGCTCTCGCCGTCGAGCGCATCATGATTTCGGGACCGCACAGCATCGCCACGGTCGCCGCGGGATCGGAGTGAATCCGCCCGACGAGGTTCGTGACGACACCGACGTCGCCGCTCCAGTCGCTGCGCGCGGCGTCCACCGTCACGGCGAGGTCGAGAACTCCGGCGCGTTTCCACTCGAGGAGCTCTTCGCGATACAGCACGTCGGCAGGCGTCCTGGCACCGTACAGCAAGCTTACGTCGCCGTAGTCGTCACGGCGATCGGCTATCGCGTAGATCACCGGGCGAAGCGGCGCCAGTCCGATGCCGCCCGCAACGATCACGACGTTCTTCCCCGCGGCCTGAGATATCGGCCAGCCGGTACCGAACGGGCCGCGAACCCCGATGCGCTCCCGCGTCTCGCGAATACCCAGCAGCCGGGTAACGTCGCCGACGGCGCGAATCGTATGCACGAGCTTGTTCGCCTCGGCCGGCCGGCCGCTGATCGAGATCGCGGACTCACCGACGCCGGGGATGTACAGCATGTTGAACTGGCCGGGCTCGAACGGGAATTCGCCGTCCGGAGGGTCGATCGACAGCGTGAAGACGTCCGCCGTGTCCTGCTTGCGGCCGGTAATGGTGCACATCGTCGGCAGCAGGCAATCGCTCATACGACCTTGTCGCTGTAGAGATCCAGAAGCTGGATTCGAGTGGCCTCGAGCCGCCGCGTGAGTATCTGCGCGAAGCGGCGCATCAGCTGAAAGCCGACTTCGTGATTCGCATCGCACTTGTCGCGCAGGCAGCGGCCATCCATGGCAATCGCCCGCACGTCCTGCAGCGCGCGAACGTCGAATACCCAGCGGTGCGGCGGTATCAGCCAAGACCAGCCCAGAATGTCGCCTTCGCCGACGGTCTGCACGCGCAGGGAGCCCCTTCCCGGCGCGTACATCTCGATGGCCGCGCGACCCTTGCGGATCACGTAGAAAGCGTCGGCGGGATCGCCCTCACGGGCGATCGGGGTGCCGGCCTTGAACGCGACGTTGCGGCCGCAGGTCGCGATGAACTCGAGGTCTTCGCGCGGTAAATCGCGGAAGAACGAGTGCTCGGCGAGCAGATCGAGGAACTGTTTCATGGCGTTCTCCTGAGCGCTTCGGCTTCCGCGGTCAGATCGATGCCGACCGGGCACCAGCTGATGCAGCGCCCGCAGCCGGTGCAGCCCGAGCGCCCGAACTGATCCTCCCAGCTCGCCAGTTTGTGCGTCAGCCACTGCCGATAGCGCGAAGCGATGCCGGCGTGTACCGGCCCGCCGTGGACGTAGCTATGGCCCGCCGTAAAGCACGAGTCCCACTGGCGTACGTGCGACACACGGAGTGAAACGGGATCCGTCTCTTCTACGGCCGTCGAGCAGAAGCAGGTGGGACACACCTGCGTGCAGTTGCCGCAGGCCAGGCAACGTTCGGCAAGCTCCTGCCAGTGTGGATGATCCAGCGCGCCAAGGAGAGCGTCGCGGAGACCTTCTCTCGGCAGCAAGCGCTCGAGCCCCTCGCGAGTCTCGTCGACCACCGCACGCGCGCGGCCTTGCAGCTCGGGCGACGCGGCATCGGCCTCGCTTGCTGCAAGCAGCTCCGCACCGCGCTCGCTGCCGGCGCGGACGTAGTAACTGGGCTCACCGTCGTCCAGAAGCTCCGTCAGGACGAGGTCGGCGCCCTCACCCACTCCGGGACCGTCGTCGCTGGATGCACAGAAGCAGGTCGGCGCCGACTGCGAGCAGTCAACGGCGACGATCAGCAGGTTTTGGCGCCTGGCCTGATAACGCCGGTCCTTGAAGCCGTCGCCCTGGAACACGCGGTCGAGGACCTGGATCGCGGCCAGCTCGCACGCACGGACACCCACGAATGCGAGTTTCTCATCGTCGAGCGGCGCCGGAACGATGTCGCCGTCCGCGTAGGCGAACAATTCCTCGCGCGACGGAAACAGATATTGCTTGAAGCTCGACGGCCCCAGATTGTAGCCGAAGCGTGTCTTGTCGCCGCGCTCGCGCAGACGGTAGCGGCCCGCTTCCTGATCATCGCCCACGCCGACCGGCAGCGCATCGATATCCGTGTACACGATAGCGCCGTCCCGGACCGATGGCCCGATGACCCGAAATCCCTCGTCGCGCAGCTGACAGAGCAGCGCGTCGAGATCGGCTGGGCTCCAGTGAACCAATCCTTTCTCCGCATCGGCGCTGATCTGTCAGCGTAGACGGAGGCCGGAAGCCGCACAATTGCGTTATTCGAAACGTCTCAGCGGCCAGGCGCTATATCGAGATCGGTTCTAGAGGGCACTCAGACTGTGGCCGCCGTCGACCGCCAGCGTCTCGCCCGTGACGAAACTGCCGGCGCCCGTCGCAAGCAACAGAAACGGCGCGCTGAGCTCGTCGAACTCACCGGCGCGCTGCGCCGGGGTAGACGCCAGATACTTCTGACCGCGTTCGCTCTCGAGGAAATCGGTGTTCATCTCGGTCACGAAGAAGCCGGGGCACAGCGCGTTGACCCGAACGCCCTTACGCGCCCACTCGAGGGCCAGGCAGCGGGTCAGATGCACGAGCCCGGCCTTCGACGTCGCGTAGCTTGCCTGTGCAAGCGCGGGACGGAGGCCGAGGATCGACGCCGTGTTGACGATGCTGCCGGGAGCGTTGGCCGCGATCATGCGCTTGCCCGCCTCGCTTGCAACCAGCCAGGCGCCTTTGAGGTTGGTGTTCAGCGTGTGGTCCCAGTCCGCCTCCTCGACGTCTACGGCAAGCTTAGAGTCCACGACGCCGGCGTTGTTCGAAACGACGGTGACCGGGCCGAAGCGCTCCTCGGCCACGTCGAAAGCCCGACTGATGGTTTCGCCGCGGGTGACGTCCATCTCGACCGCGGCAGCCTCCGCACCGTCCGCTTCCAGCTCGCCGACGAGCGCCTCCAGGCGATCCAGCCGGCGCGCCGCGACAACTACGCTGGCGCCCTGAGCGGCAAGCAAGCGCGCGAAGTGGGAACCGAAACCGCTGCTCGCGCCGCTTACGAGCGCCGTGCGGCCTTCGAGTGAGAACAGGCTCTTGAGTGACTGCATGGTGTGGACATCCTCGCCGAGGTATACGGGTTACGGGAGATTGCCACAGCGGGACTAGCTCTGCTCGACGATGGCGATGCCCATTCCGGCAAGCACCGAAGCCGCCCCACCGTACTCGAGTGCCTTCGTACTGGATGCGTTGCCGTCGATGGCCCGCTTCATTACCCCCTGCAGGATCGCGGCCAGCCGGAAGAACGAGAACGCGAGGTAGAAAGGCCAGTCCGGAATACCGCCCAGTCCGCGTGCGCCGCAGTAGGCCGCGACGTATTGCTCCTCGGTCGGAATGCCGAGTGCAGCGCGGTCGGCGCCTCCGAGGCCGGGTATCACCGCATCGCGGGCAAGCCGCAACTGCATGCACTGATAGGCGAGATCGGAGTATGGATGGCCGAGCGTCGATAACTCCCAGTCCAGCACCGCCCGAGCCTCCGGGCGATCCGCGTGGAACATGAGATTGTCGAGCCGATAGTCGCCGTGAATCAGGCTGACCTGGCCGTCGTCGGGCGGCAGATTCAGCGGCAACCACTCGATCAGGCGATCCATGGCCGGGATCTTCGTCGTTTCGGAGTGCCGGTATTGCTTGCTCCAGCGATGCGTCTGGCGCGCGAAGTAGTTCCCGGGCCGGCCGTAGTCGTCGAGGCCAACGGCTCCGACGTCGACGTCGTGCAGCGCCGCGAGGATGCGGTTCATCTCGGCATAGACCGCGCTCCGATCCTCGTTGTCGAGTTCGGGCAGCGCCGCGTCCCAGAACGTGCGGCCGTCCTCGAAACTCATGACGAAGAACTTGCCGTCGATGACGCCCGGATCGTCACACAGATGCAGCACGCGGGGCACCGGCACCGCCGTGTCGGCCAGCGCCTGCATCACGCGGTACTCGCGATCGACGGCGTGCGCCGACTTAAGGAGCTTGCCGGGCGGTTGCTTACGGAGCACGAAGCGCCCGTTGGCCGCGTTGAGCAGGAAAGTCGGATTGGACTGGCCGTCCTTGAACTTCCTGAGCGACGCGAACTCACCGAGTTCGGGAACGTGCCGGCTCAGGTACGCTGCCAGCGCGCGTTCGTCGAGTTCGTCAACCGGCATAGGCTCGAATCGTCTGCTTACCGAGCGCCATCATATGCACTTCATCGGGGCCGTCCGCAAGCCGGCAGTAGCGGGCGTAGGAGAATGCCTCGGCCAGAAAGAAGTCGTCGGAGAGCCCGCCGGCGCCGTGCATCTGGATTGCGCGGTCGATGACAGTCTGTGCCATCTCGGGCACGAGTACTTTGGTCGCGGCGATGAGATCGCGGGCTTCCTTGCTCCCCACCTTGTCGATCCTGTCGGCGGTCTTGAGCGTCAGCAGCCGCGCCGACTCGATTTCCGCCACCGAGCGCGCGATCGCCTCGCGCACGGACTGATGCTCGCTGATCTTGCGGCCGAAGGTGCGCCGCGAGTCGGTCCGCCGGCAGGCCAGCTCCAGCGCCCGCTGTGCGCAGCCGATCAGCCGCATGCAGTGATGGATACGTCCGGGTCCGAGGCGGCTCTGGGCAATCTCGAAACCGCGGCCTTCGCCGAGCAGGAGATTGGCGGCGGGCACGCGCGCGCCATCGAAGTCGACCTCGGCATGGCCGAGCGGCGCATCGTCGAAGCCCAGCGTCCTGAGCCGCCGCCGGACCGTGACGCCCGGCGTATCCCGCGGCACGAGGATCTGCGACTGCTGGCGGTGCCGGTCCGGATTGTCCGGGTCGGATTTGCCCATGACGATGAAGATCCGGCAGTTCTCGTGCATGGCACCGGTGATGAACCACTTGCGGCCGTTCACGCAATAGTGATCGCCGTCACGGGTTATCGAGCACTCGATGTTCGTCGCATCCGATGAAGCCACGGCGGGTTCGGTCATGGCATAGGCGCTGCGGATTTCCCCGGCGAGCAGCGGCTCGAGCCACTGCGCATGATGCTCGGGCGTCCCGAACTTCATGAACACTTCCATGTTGCCCGTGTCGGGCGCATTGCAGTTGAAGACCTCGGGCGCCCAGAGCACGCGGCCCATGATCTCGGCCAGCGGCGCGTATTCGAGGTTCTTGAGGCCCGCGCCGCCAAACTCGCTCAAGTCCGGGGGGATGAAGAGATTCCACAAGCCGGCGTCCCGGGCCTTCTTCTTGAGTTCGGCCATGATGGGCGGCGTGCTGAAGCGCTCGTCCGCACGCTCGATCTGCTGCGCGTACAGCTCTTCCGCAGGATAGACGTAGCGCTCCATGAAGTCAGCGAGACGGGACTCGAGCTCGAGGACGCGCGGCCCTTTGTCGAAGTTCACGTTACGGTTTCCGGGATTTGTTCAGGATTCAGCGCAGAGCAAGCGGCATCGACCGTACCCCACGCATGACCAGCGTGTCCATGTAGCGGTAACGGTCGGCAGTCAGACGCATGTCCGGGAAGCGCTCGATCAGATGCAGGAAGGCGATCTCCCCCTCCAGTCGGGCAAGCGGCGCGCCGAGGCAGAAGTGCGCGCCGAAGTTGAAGGTCAGATGCGGATTTGGATCGCGCCCGATGTCGAAAGCGGACGGCTCGGTGAAAACCCGGTCGTCATGGTTCGCCGCATTGATCATGACGAACACGCGTTGCCCTTTCCGCAGCCGCCGCCCGTGCAAATCGTGGTCCTTGCTGACGACCCGCACCGTCGCCCCGGTCGGACCGTCATAGCGCAGTATCTCTTCCACAGCCGAGCGAATCAGCCCTGGGTCGGCTTTCAGCTTAGCGAGCTGATCAGGATGGCTGAGCAGCGCGCGCACGCCGTTGCCGAGCAGATTGGTCGTCGTCTCGTGGCCGCCGAACAGGAACAACATCGACGTCCCTATGACCTCGTCTTCCGTCAGCGCTTCGTCCGCGTCACGAATCGTCAGGAGCTTCGAGATCATGTCGTCCCCAAGATTCTTCTCGCGCTCCAGGATCACGTTGCGAAAGTACTCGGCCATTTCGATGGCACCGCGCTCCGCAAGCGCGTACTTGTCGGACGAGGTCGTGGCGCTGCCGATGAAGAGCTGCATCTTGTTCGACCAGTCCTTGAGCCGCTCGGTATCCTCCTCTGGCAGACCGAGCAAATTCATGATGACGGCGGCGGGCAGCGGGTAGGCGAAAGCCTGGATGAAGTCGACCTCGTCCTCGTCGGACATCGCATCGAGCAGACGATCGACCGCCGTCTCGATCGCCGGTCGCAGCTCGCGAACGGCGCGCCGCGTGAACACCTTGTTCATCAAGGTCCGCAGCCGGGTGTGCTCCGGCGGATCCTTGAACGCGACCCAGGTGTTGAGGTAGCGGATCAGCTCGCTGATCCGCTTCTGCATGCTCTCGCTCTGGTACTCGTAGAAAGGCGTCAGCCGGTCGGCGGAGATACCGTCGTCGGTCAGGATGCGGCGAGCGTCGTCGTAGCCCGTGATCACCCAGCCGTTCAGCCGCTCCGACCAGTGGACCGGATCGGTCTTCTGCAGCGCTGTCAGGACGGGTATCGGATCGTCGATCACGTCCGGATCGCGCGGATCGTACTCGGCGATTTGGGGTACGCTGGGCATGATTGTTCTCACGTCGCGGGACGCAAGCGGGCAGGATGATGAATGTGCAGCACATTAGCATAAGCTTTGATTTCAACCAAGCAATTGTTTGTTAGAATCACTGCGTAGACGATTTGCCCGCGATCGACGGAGCGTTGTGATGTTGCACCTGGACGATGCCGAACTGCACTTGCCACGCGTGTGGGCAAGCCACGCCGAATACTATCCCGCCAGGACGGCGGTCGTCTGCGGCAGCGAACGTCTCACCTGGGGCGAACTCAACGACCGGCTGAACGAAGTAGCCAATACCCTGATTTCCGCCGGCATCGACAAGGGCGACAAAGTCGCCGTGCTTATGAGCAACTCGATCGAGATGTTCGTGATTATGTACGGCATCAGCAAAGCCGGCGCGTGCATGGTCCCGATCAGCGGATTGCTCACCGCGGAGCAGGTTGCCGGGCTCGTGGACGACTCCGACGCACGGATGCTGTTTGTGTCGGCGTCGCTCAGGCACCTCGTCGAATCGTCGGGCGGACGAATCGGCAAGGTCGGGGACGACAAGCGGATTGCGGTCGGCTTCGAGGCGGAAGGCTGGCAGGCGTTCGACGGCTGGCTGGATGCGGGCAGAACCCAAAATCCCGCCGTCGACTACCGCATGGACGACGAGTTCAACATCATCTACTCGTCCGGGACCACGGGCGTTCCGAAAGGCATCGTGCAGACGCACAAGGCGCGCCTGCACTGGTCATATTCGAACGCGGTCGAGATGCGCTTCACGCGCAATTCGGTAGCGCTTGCAACGACCTCGCTGTATTCCAACGGCACCTGGTTCATGCTGCTGCCGCCGATGCTGCTCGGGGCCACGATCGTCATCATGGAGCAGTTCTCGCCGGCATCGCTGCTCGAACTCATCGCCAAAGAACGCGTCACGCACACGTTCATGGTGCCCACGCAGTTCATCACGGCCCTCGAGCACCCGGAATTCGACGACTACGACCTGAGCTCGCTCGAGACGATGGTATCCGCCGGGTCGCCGCTCAGAGCCGACACCAAAGAAGAAATCCTCGAGCGCATGGGCCCCGGGCTCTACGAACTGTATGGATTCAGCGAGGGCTTTGCGACGATCATCCGCCCCGAGGAGGTCCGCGACCGCACGGGCTCGGTAGGCACGCCGGTGCTCGGCTTCGAACTCGCAATCCTCGATGATGACGGCAAACGTCTGGCGCGCGGCGAAGTTGGCGAAATTGCAGGCTATGGGAAAGGCCTCATGAAAGGCTACTACAAGCGCCCCGAGGCAACGGCCGAACTGATCTGGAAGGACGCCGAAGGCAGGAGCTTTCTGCGGAGCGGCGACGTGGGCAAACTCGACGACGACGGTTTTCTCTACATCCTCGACCGCAAGAAGGACATGATAGTCTCCGGCGGTTTCAATGTGTTCCCGAAGGACATCGAAGCGCTCGTCGGACGGCACGAGGACGTCTCGGACGTCGCCGTCATCGGTATCCCGCACCCAAAGTGGGGTGAGGCGCCGCTGGCGATGGTCGTGGCGAGGCCCGGGGCGAAGATCGACACGGACGGGCTTCGCGAATGGGCCAACGAGCGCCTCGCCAAGACTCAGCGGCTGGTCGGGCTGGAGGTTCGCGACGAGCTGCCGCGCAATGCGCTCGGCAAGGTGCTCAAGCGCGAGCTGCGCGAACCCTACTGGGAGGACGCCTCCTGATGCCGCGCGTCTATGTGGCCGGCGCGTTCAGCACGGCGTTCGGCAAGCGCGCGGACGACAGTCTCAAGGACCTCACGCGCGAAGCGTACACGGGCGTACTCGCCGACGCCGGGATGGACGGCGGGGACGGCATCGACTCGGCGTGGTTCGGCAACTGCGGCATGTGGGTCGACGGCCAGGGGAGCATCCGCGGACAGGTCTGTCTGACGCCGCTGATCAGCGAAGGCCGGTTTCCGGAGCGGATTCCCGTCACGAACGTCGAGGCCGGCTGCGCGACGGCGTCGCTTGCGTTTACCGGCGCGTGGAAAGATATCGCCGCCGGCATTGCCGAGACCGCGATCGCCTTCGGCGTCGAGAAGACCTGGTATCCGGAGCACGCCGAACGTACCGCCGCAATCTTCGACGGCGGTATCGACCAGTACGATCCCGGGGAGTGGCGGCAGTACTACGCCGATGCCGGCAGCGAGGCGGGCATCCCGTTCGAACCCGGCGACAACCGCACCGTGTTCATGGACACCTACGCCATGCAGGCGGCGTATCACATGCAGCGCTACGGCACGACCCGGGAACAGATTGCGGCGGGTGCGGCCAAGAACCATACGATTGCTCAGCACAACCCGCGAGCGCAGTACCGCTTTCCGCTCACGGTCGAGGAGGTTCTGAACGACCGACCGGTCTCCTGGCCGCTGACGCGGGCCATGTGCGCACCGATCGGCGACGGAGCCGCCGCGGCGCTCCTCGTTTCCGAGCGACGCCTGCAAGGTCTGCCGCAGCACGTGCGCGAACGCGCCGTCCTCGTCGCCGGCTTCGGCCAGAGCAGCGGCAAGTATCGCGCACTCGACGAAGACGGCTTGTCGAAGCTGGCCGCCGAACGTGCCTACGCGATGGCCGGCGTCGGGCCCAGAGACATCGACGTCGCCGAAGTGCACGACGCTACGTCGTTCAGCGAAATCTATCAGGCAGAGATGCTCGGCTTTTGCGGGCGCGGCGAAGGCGGCCCGTTCGTTGCCGGCGGCGCGACCAGCCTGGGCGGCGACATCCCCATCAACACGTCGGGTGGACTCGTGTCGAAGGGCCACCCGGTCGGTGCGACCGGGCTGTCCATGATCAGCGAGCTCACCGAACAGCTACGCGGCGAGGCCGGTGAGCGTCAGGTGCCGGGCGCCCGCGTCGCGCTGGCCGAGAACGGCGGCGGCGTAGTCGGTTTCGACGAAGCCGCCTGTTCCGTCGTGATCCTGCGCGGCGCCGGCTGATCGCCTCAGCGCGCAGCCGCCACCGTTTCCGTCTCGGGGAGAATCTGTACGCGGACGACGCGCGGCGTCGCCGCCGGCAGCGAGGAATAGGCCGACCACACGTCGCCGTTTTCCTTGTCGATCGCGAGGTGGCGCGTGAACGCCGGCTCCGTCGGAAACGGAATGCGGTCGATGCGGCCTGAGGCCGGATCGTAGCGGAACAGGCTGGAGTCGAGCGATCCGGTGATCCACACTGCGCCAGAGCTCTGATCGACCTCGATGTCGTAGGCCCCCATCGTCGGCAGCCCCAGGTTGACTCGTTCGAAGGCCCCGGACTCCGGATCGAAACGCGTGATGTAGCCGGTGTTGAACTCGGGAATCCACAGGCTGCCGTCAGGCGCGATGCCCGGACGCCGCGGCCCGGAGTTTTCCACCGGCATTTCGTAGAGCTCGGCTTCGCCGGTGTTGGTGTCGTAGACCACGAGCGTGTTGGCGGCCAGCTGAGTGCTGAACAGGCGATCCTGCCTGTCCACCTGCAGGCCGTAAGGCAGCGGTATGCCCTCGGTTGCCGGCCGGTTAGCTTCGGGCACACCGACGATCGTCACCTCGCCCGTCGCGGCATCGACCTTCGCGATTCTTTCCTGTTTCGCGAAATAGTCGTTCACCCAGACGTTGCCCTTCGTGTCCAGATCGAGGCTGTGCGCGTACATCTGCACGTCGAACTCTTCGTACTCCCCGCTTGCCGTGTCGAGGCGAATGACGGCATTGGTACCGCCGTTGACGATCCACAGCCTGCCGTCGTCGCCGAACTTGAGCGCGCGCGCCTGCGCGACGACCTCCGGGTCGTCGTCGATATCGATTTTTCGATAGCTGCCGTCGACCGGATCGAGCGCCCACATCTGATCGTAGAAAAACGCCGTGATCCAGATGAGGCCGTCGGGACCGATGACGAGATCGTGCGGCAGTGAGTCCGCCTGGGGCAGCTCGTACTCGGTAATGACGAGACGCTCGAGCAGATCGTCGGCGGGCGGCTCCGGGAGCGCGAGGCTGGCCAGCTTGTCTTCACTGAGATGCTCGGCCAACCAGGCCGCATACCAGCTATCGTCGAAATCGGGCGGTATGACGCTGTAGGCGTCCATCGCGCGCATCATCGCGATACCAGCGGCCCAGCCCGTCTCATCACGGTACTGACCGTTGAGCGTTATCCGGCTCTTCGCGATGCCGTGGCAGGTGCCGCAGTTGAGCACGAACTCCTGGCGCGCAAAGCCCTCGGGCAACAGGGCGAGCCAGTAGCTGCTCGGCACGAGCGCGAATGGGTCGTCGGCCGACCCGAGCATTACGCGCGCACCGTCCCTCGGCGACGCAAGCGTTGCGGCTGCTTTGCCGATCGCACGCACTTCGAGACTGGCGGCGCCGGTTGCGGGCAAGCTGAACTCGCCCTTTGCGTTAGAGAAAACCGTAACCCGGCGATCTCCGGCAATCGCGGTCACCCAGGCTGCTTTTACGGGTACGCCGTCGGCGTCCACCACGATACCGCTGATGGCCTTACCCGCGTCAGCCGCTTCCGGCTGCTCTGCCGGAGCACCGCCACCGGCAGGCCCGTTCGCGCGGCCGCAAGCTGCGAGAAGCAGGACACCGCTCAAGAGAAGGCCCAGATCCATTAGTCGCATGCTCATCTCCCGATCACTTTTGCTGAAGCGTAGCCCCGGCTCCCGCTCGTCCGGACAAGGATGCTAGCAGTTCGCCCACCCTCCTAACAAGCGATCGTTTGTTGTACTATCGAGTGGCAATACTGCATCCTTAGTAGCGACAGGAGAAAAACCGCATGACCGCAACGAACATCCTTGAGAGCACGGCCAGAACGACGTTCGGCGAGATCCAGAACGTCAACAGCGCGCTGGTCGACTGGAAAGAGGTCGATGGACAGCCCGGGAACTACATAAAGGTCCTCGCTCTCGACGAGAAACGGAACCGCGTCGACTTTCTCTTCAAGCAGGACCCGAACTGCGAGTTCGCGAAGCACACCCACTTGTGCACCGCCGTAGCCTTCACGCTCGAAGGACTCTGGGGATACCGGGAAGGCGAGGAGCTGCACTTCCCGGGCACTTATTCCTACGAACCTCCGGGCAGCGCTCATACCCCCTACTCCACTGATCAGGGCATGGTCGTGTACGGGAGCTTCCAGGGTGAAAGTCCGGACATGCTGGCCATTCTGGATGACGACGACAACGTAATCGGCACTCTGAGCCTCGACTTTTTCAAACAGTACCTATGACGAACAGAGGCACTCGAACTGCCGAACCTGAAGCGCGCCGGAAGACTACGGCGCGCGGCGGAGACAGCCGCCGCCAGGATCTTCTCGAGGCGGCGGCGAGGCGTTTCGCATCGCGGGGCTACGAGGGCACGTCTATTCGTGACATCGCCCGCGATGTCGGAATGCTGCCCGGCTCCATCTACTACCACTTCACATCGAAGGAAGAGCTGCTCGTTGCGGTGCACAAAGAAGGCGTGCTGCAGGTCATGGAAGCCGTACGCAAAGCCGTATCCAAGGCAGGGGACGACCCCTGGGATCGCCTGACCGCAGCGGCCGAAGCCCATCTCGAGGCGCTGCTGGGTAAGAACGAGTTCAGCCCCGTCGTGACACCGCAGTTCACGCGCGGTTTCGAAGATCCGTTGCGCAGCACGCTGATCGCCCAACGCGACGAGTACGAGGCTTTCTTCGTCTCACTCGTCAACAAGCTGCCGTTGCCGTCGGGCACGAGCCGGCAGTTGTTTCGACTGGCCTTGCTCGGTAGCTTGAACTGGACTCTGACGTGGTATCGCCCCGGACGCAAAAAGCCGGCCACGTTGGCGCGGCAAATGATCGGGCTCTACCGGAAACCACTCGAATAGCTGCAAGCAACAGCGGCAACGCAACGCCCGGTTCCATTTACCGCAACAAGATCGCATCTGGTCTCGTATAGCCACGCTGTCCGCGTAACATTTGCGTAAGCAACGGTTCCCGTTGCCGTGCGCTGCGGCAATCTCACCTCGAATACAACTAAGCGACGTCTCGCTTTCGCTCCGTTTCGGTGTTTCTACCAAACGGTTGATTGTTTGGTACTCGCACGATATGCTGGATTCGAAGTCGGAAAGGCGTTTCCGGTTCGACAACGCGACGTACCAGGGGGGTAATGTCATGACGCGCGTACTGAAAGACGAGGATCGTCCGTGGTTGCCGCTCGACGGCGACGGCGAGAACTTCATGAAGATCGTCTCGGTTGACGAGCAGCAGAAGCAGATCGTGCTCATCGTCAAGTTCGGCCCTAATGCGGTCTACCCCCAGCACTTGCATCATGCCGGCGCAGTGGCTTACACGCTCGAAGGCGAATGGGAATACGAGGAAGGCGTACTACCCGTCGGGAGCTGGGCGCTGGAACCTCCCGGAACCGAACACACGCCGATTGTTTCAAGCAAAGGCGCGAAGATCCTCGCTGTATTGACCAGCGCCGACGACCGGTTCGTGGAAGTACCCCTGCCTGACGGGTCCGTACTCAAACAGGATCTCGAGTACTTCAAGCACCTCTTCTCATTGACGCCCGAAGAGGCTCAAGCCCAGCACGCAACCGGCATCAAGATGGAGACCAGGCAATAAGCCGACGCGGCTCCGATCTGACCGAAACCCAAGACGAGCGACCCCGCCATCGCTGAGTCGTCGAGCCTTCCCGTACGAAAGAGGGGGAACACATGAAGAAAGCTACAACGACCACCAGATCCGTCGCGACACTGTCCGGATGGCACGGCGCAGTCGCGTCGATCGCAGCCGTCGCCTGTCTTGGCGTACTCGAGACGAGGACGGCGAACGCGCAGGAGGACGACGATGGCGCCAGCGGTGCACTCGAAGAAATCGTCGTCACGTCCCGGCGGCGCGAAGAAACTCTCCAATCCGCGCCGCTTTCGGTAACCGCGCTCAGCGCCGGGGCCATCAAGGCGCGTTCACTGGAGAGTTTCAACGATCTGAACAACTACGTTCCCAATATCGAGCTCAACAACGGCCGGGTCGACGGCGGCGGCAGCGTCGCCCAGCTCTTCATTCGCGGCGTCGGTCAGGAAGACTACTCCTTTCCGAACGATCCGGGCGTTGGCGTCTACCTCGACGGGATCTACGTCTCGCGCTCGTCCGCCGGTGACTTCGGCTTCATGGACGTGGAGCGCGTCGAGGTGCTTCGGGGGCCGCAGGGCACCCTGTACGGCAAGAACACGATTGGTGGTGCGATAAACGTCATTACCAAGAAACCGACCGGCGAAGGCGGCGGCGACCTCGATCTCACGGTCGGCAGTTTCGATCGTATAGACCTGATGGGCAACTACGATGCGCGCTTGTCCGACGATTTGTTCCTGAAGATATCGGGAATGTCGCGCAGCCGGGACGGCTACGGCACACAGAGCGTGACCGGGAAAGTGCTCCGGGAGGAAAACAAAGACGCCGCCAGAGTGCAGCTGCGGTATCAACCCTCGGATACGTTCGATGCTCTGCTACAGGTCGACTATAGCGAGCAGCGAGGTACCGGTCCGGTCGGCGCACTCCGCCGCTTCTGGCCCGGCGATATTCCCGATCTCATCAACGGCATCGTCGCACCATCGATAGCTCAGGAGTTCGGACTCGAAGCGCCTTTCGACGTATTTGGCCCGGCCTGGGTCAACCGTATCGACGACACAGACGATTTCTCGTCGGGCGGCGCCTCGGAGACGCGGGACAACAATGAAGTGTTCGGCGCCAGCCTGACCGTCGAATGGGGCTCCGGCGCAGTCGATTTCAAGTCGATCACCGGCTATCGGACCGCCGAGATCGACGTGCAGCGTGACGGCGACCACACCCCGTTCCCGGTATTCACGGTGGCTATCGACGAGAAGACTTATCAGCTCAGCCAGGAGCTGCAGCTATCCGGCGACGCTCTGGACGGGCGCTTCCCCTGGATCGTCGGCGTCTACGGTATCAACGAGCGCGGTCGAAACAGCTTCCGGGCACCGCTTCTGGGAGCCGACGTCCTGGACGCTATCGGTCTCGACATTTCTCTCCTGACCGATACGCACATCGACACGGTCTCGCTCGCCGTTTTCGGCGAAGCCACGTACTTCTTCACCGACCGGCTCGGTCTTACCGTCGGCGGCCGCTACAACCGCGACGAGAAGGAGTACATCTATCAGCTCGATCGGATCTTCTCGGGCACGCCGGTCATCCCTCGCATCGAGCTCGAAGACAGCTGGAACGAGTTCCTGCCCAAGATCGGCCTCGAGTACAACCTCAGCGACGACCAGCTGCTGTACGCCAGCGTGGCGGAAGGCTTCAAGGCCGGCGGCTGGAACCCCAGGACACTCACCGCTGGCGTCGAGCCGCAGCGTTTCGACCCCGAGACCATCCGGACTTTCGAGGTCGGGTTCAAGACGTCGCTGCTGGACGGCCGGGCGACGTTCAACGCGGCGGCGTTTTTCTCCGAGTACGAAGACATTCAGCTCATCGCCGTAACCGAAGTGACGCTGCCCGACGGCACGAATACGGTCGACACGACGATCAACAACGCGGGCGAAGGGGAAATCACGGGCGCCGAGTTCGAGTTCACTTACTCGCCCGTCGACTCGGTGCTGATCGTCGCCGGCGTCGGTCTTCTGGACACGGAGTTCACCGAGCTCGGTCAGGACGTTATCGACGCGGGGACCGCAACGCTGGATAACGAGTTCATCCAGTCGCCGTCGGTCACGTTCAACGGAGCCCTCGAATACGCTCGTGACATCGGCAATGCAGGATCGCAGCTGATCTTTTTCACCGACGTCGCTTACAAAGACGACATACAGCGCTCCGTGCAGAACTTCGAAGACCTGGTCACGGAGGCGTACTGGCAGTGGAACGGCCGGGTCACGCTCGTGCCCGGCGGCGCCGACTGGGAACTCGCCGCATTCGTCACTAACATCACCGACGAAATCTATATGACCAACGGCGTCGATGTCCGGGGTCTCGGCGCAACCGAGGCGTACTACAGCCGGCCGCGCGAGTGGGGCATTTCATTTACGACACGCTTTTGACAAAGACGCCAGCGGCGCAGGGAAAAAAGGCATGAGACTCGAAGACAGAAACGCACTCGTTACAGGCGCCGGGTCCGGCATAGGTCAGGCAATGGCGGAATTGTTTGCCAAAGAAGGGGCGAACGTCGCGATCAACGACATAGAAGCCGACCGACTCGCCGAGACCGCCCGCCTCGTGGAGGCGGAGGGGCGAAAGGCATTGCCCCTCCCATTCGACGTCACCGACTTTGCGGCGGTTCGCGACGCCACGGCCCACGCAATCGAGGAACTCGGGCACATAGACGTTCTGTGCGCGAATGCGGGTATCGCACCCACCGTTGACTTTGTCGACATGTCGGAGGATGCCTGGGATCGAATGATCAAGGTCCACCTGTACGGTGCCTTCTATTGCTGCAAAGCCGTCGTGGACCACATGATCGAGCGGGGCCACGGCCGAATCATCATCACGGCATCCATGAGTGCGATCAACGGCGACATCCACCTCACTCACTACAGCGCGGCGAAAGCCGGACAGGTGGGAATGGCCCGCGCTCTGGCGCGGGAACTGTGCGGCACGGGCGTAACCGTCAACGTCATTGCGCCAGGCCTCACCAAGACCAACATCCTCGGCGAGGTCGACGATGAGGTCATCCAGAAGTACGCGCCGCCGATCGGTCGGATCGGACAGCCGTACGACCAGGCCTACGCCGCTCTCTATCTCGCGTCCGAAGAAGGGAGCTTCGTGACCGGACACACGCTTCAGGTGAACGGCGGCGCTTTTTAGTGTCCTGTCCGGCTAATTCGTTGCCTAACTCGCCGCGTCTTTTTGCGTCTGGCGGCGTTGCGGCTCCTCGCCATAGCTCGCTATGACTCGTCGCCGCGCCTTGCCAGCCACAAAAATCCGCTGCCGACTTAGGCAACGAATTAGCCGGACAGGACACTAAAACCCGCGTTTGCCGGCAAGGTTCTTGGACAGGCATTTCGACTACATCATCGCAGGCGCGGGCTCCGCGGGCTGCGTTCTTGCGAACAAACTCTCCGCAAACCCGAGGCACAGCGTACTGCTCGTCGAGGCGGGGCCCGCCGATTCGCACCCGATGATCGACACGCCCAAGGGCTTCGCGAAAATCCTCGCGTCGAGCAGACACATGTACTACTTCGATGCCGGGCCCGGCGACACGGGTAAGAGTTCGGGGGAGACCTGGATTCGCGGCCGCACCCTCGGAGGATCCTCCTCGGTCAACGGCATGCAGTATCAGCGCGGCCATGCCGAAGACTACGATCACTGGGCAAGAGACCTGGGACTGAAGGAATGGGCGTGGTCCGAGATGCTGCGCATCTTTCTGGCTCAGGAGGATCACGCGCTGGGACCGGCCGAATGGCGCGGCGTCGGCGGTCCGGTGCACGTCACGCCGAGTTCCAATCGCAGCGAACTGATGGATCGCCTGCTCGATGCGGCAGGTGAGCTTGGCATCCCCCGGCGCGAGGACCCGAGCTACCCCGAGGGCCAGCTCGTCAGCTACATTTGCGCGAACATCCATCGCGGCCGCCGCTGGAGCGCGGCCCGGGCCTTTCTCGACCCCGCGCGCGGTCGTTCGAATCTCACCGTCGTCACCGACACCGAAGTTGTCGGGCTGCTCTTCGACGGCGCACGGGTCTCCGGCATCGAGTGCATACAAGCCGGAACGCGGCGCCAGTTTCGGGCGAACGCCGAAACGATACTGAGCGCCGGCACGATCAACTCGCCCAAACTGCTCCAGCTCTCGGGCATCGGTGACCGCGAACATCTGGACAGTCTGGGTATTCCCGTGCGGCATCACAGCCCGAACGTCGGCCGGAACCTCAGGGAGCATCTGATCTTCACGATGCAGTACCGGTTAACCGGCGACTACAGCCAAA
Organism: Woeseiaceae bacterium; assembly: GCA_028277185.1. Lineage (GTDB taxonomy): Bacteria > Pseudomonadota > Gammaproteobacteria > Steroidobacterales > Woeseiaceae > UBA1847. Next base: position 23,455 of record JANQGQ010000032.1, on the reverse strand, counting down.
ACGGGGAGTATTCGGGCTGGCGCCTGTGGAAGAACGCTCTCTACTACGCCCTGACGAAGAAAGGCCTGCTGTCGACGTCACCCTACGACATAACCGGCTTCGTACGCGCGCATCCCGACTCCACCCGCCCCGACTGCAAGTTCGTATCGGCACCCATTACAATGGATCTGTCCAAGTGGGAAGGCTTTCACAAGCAGATACCCATGGAGAAAGAACCAGGCTGTTCGATCATCGGCTACGTCATGCAGCCACAGAGCCAAGGAACCGTCAGGGCAAGCTCGCGCGATCCGCGCGATGCGCCGAAGATCGTTCACAACCAGCTGTCGCACGAACGGGACCGCAAGGTTTCGGTCGCTCTCGTCAAATTCATGCGCCGTCTGTTCGAGCAGCCGGCGATCAGACGCTACATAGATCATGAAACGTTGCCGGGCAGCGATGTAAAAAGCGACGACGAGATCCTCGCCGCTTATGCGATGATGAGCGGACCGGGGTTTCACGCCTCCGGTACCTGCTCGATGGGCACACAGGAAGACAGTGTCCTCGACGAGCGGCTCAGAGTGCGGGGGGTCAGCGGCCTGCGCGTAGTCGATCTTTCGGTGTTCCCGACGCTCGTGTCCGGAAACACTCACGCTCCGGTCATGGCAGTGGCCACGCGGGCGTCCGAATTGATACTTGAAGATTCGCTTGCCTGATCCACGCCGGATCTCGCAAAGGTCGGCAAAATGAACTATCAAGTGCTGCTGCTGTTCCTGAACGCGTTCCTGTCGATGCTGCTGGGCGCGGTGATCATCCTCTACATCCTGCGTCGCGAGTATCTCCCGGTGATCCGTCGCCTCGAAGCCGAGCGGGACGCCAGCGCGAAGGATGAATCGTGACGACGACGATCTTCGGCCTCGCGCTGCTGTTCTACGTCGCGGTCGGCGTTTACGTCGCGCGTAAGGTACGGGGCAGCGAAGACTTCTATGTAATGAGCGAAAGCGCGTCGACGTTGTTGATCGTCGGCACGCTGGCCGCCACCTACCTGTCCGCCGTCACGCTGCTGGGCGTCGCGGGACTCGCCTATTCCGAAGGTCCGCTGGTGCTTGCGGCGACGGGCTCGTTCGGTGCCTGGGTAGGCACGCTGCTTGCGGTCGTCTATGTGGGCCGGCGCATGAAGGCGCTCGGCTGCCGAACGCTGCCGGACTTCTTCAAACGCCGCTTCGAGAGTCCGCTCGTCACGGTTACGGCAACGATCATCATGATCGTCGGCCTGCTCGGCTACGGCGTCATCCAGCTCATCGGCGCCGGTCTCGTCGTCGGCGAGCTGACGAACATACCGTTTCCGGTCATCATCGTGTTGTTCGTGCTCGCGCTCCTCGTGTTTTCCGCGCTCGGCGGCATGTACGGCGTGGTCGTCACGGATACGCTGATGTTCTTCAGCATGCTCGGCGTCGCGGTGATAGTTGCGCCCTGGCTCATCGGCGACGTGGGCTTCGAGAGTATCCGCAACATCGCGGCCACCGACCCCGGCTACTGGACGCTTGCGGGTACGGCGGACCGGCCGCTCTCCTTCACGATCTCGCAGTTCCTGGTCTGGGTAATCTTCCTGAGCTGCACGCCGGCGCTGGTGTCGCGGGTGTTTCCCGCGAAGAACGACTTCGTCGTGCTGAAGTCCGCCGCCTACGGCGTATTCCTCGCGTCGTTTCTGCAGCTACCCGTTTTCATAGCGGCAAGCGGCATGCGCGTCATCGAGCCGGGCATCGAGCCCGCGGACAGAGTGATGATCGTCGCATTTCTCGAGCACGTACCGCCCTTCATGGGCGGTATCGGGCTGGCGGCGCTGATGGCCGCGATCATGTCGACGGCATCGACGCTGTTCGTGCTTGCCGGTTTCGGGCTGTCGCGTGACCTGTACGAGAACCTCCGCCGCACGCCCGTGTCGGAGCGCCACCGGATGTTTGCCAGCCGCGTGGGACAGCTCCTCATCGGCGGCATAGTGACCGCCGTGGCCATCGCGCAGCCGTCCGCCATCTACTGGATTTCGATTTACGCCGGCGCCGTATTCGGCGTGGGCTGGCTGCCCACCGTCGTCGCAGGACTCGAATGGCGGCGCATGAACCGGCACGCTGCATTTGCAAGCATGACGGCCGGCGTCGGCAGTTTCGTCCTCCTGAGCGAGCTCACCCGCAACGGAGTACTCACTCTCCCCGGCCTGCTGGACCCGCTCATGGTTTCGCTTGTCGCGGGTATCGGCAGCCTCGTGCTCGTCGCGCGGCTCACGCGGCCGTCACCCGAAGAGGCAGCGTACTTCGGCCACATAGAAGCCTCGCGGCCGTCGCGAAAGACCATTGCCGAGGCGCTCGACGGCGCGGAGCCGCTCAGTGCCCTGCGCCGCGAGTACCGCCACATCGTCGCGACCGTTGTCGGGCTGTTGGTGCTGTCTTTTGTCGTCTGGGGCTTTTTCGCGGTCAATCTCGCCTTCTAAACGGTTTCCAGGTCAGGACCTCAAATGAAACTCGACTCTGAAATTACCGCGATCGTCACCGGCGGCGCATCGGGACTCGGCGCGGCCACGGTACGGGCGCTTGCGGCACAGGGCGTCCGCGTCGGCGTCTGCGACATCGACGTCGAGGCGGGCGAGGCACTCGCGGACGAGGTCGGCGGCGGATTCGCGAACGCCGACGTGACGTCCGACGACGCCGTAGCCGCCGCCTTCGCCCGGCTGCGGGAACGCAATGGCCAGGAGCGCATCCTCGTGAACTGCGCCGGAACGGCGGTCGCGGCGAAAACCGCCTACCGCGATCGCGAAACCGGAGCACCGGCCTTCCACTCGCTCGAGGCGTTCTCGCGCATTGTCGACATCAACCTGATCGGCAGCTTTCGCTGCGCGGCGATGTCCGCGGCCGGCATGCTGGCGCTCGAGCCACTTGCCGGAGAGCGCGGCGTCATCGTCAACACGTCGTCTATCGCCGCCGAGGACGGGCAGGTAGGCCAGAGTGCCTACGCCGCCTCGAAGGCCGGCATCGTGGGCATGACGCTGCCGATGGCGAGAGATCTCGCGCGGGACGGCATCCGCGTCAATACGATCCTGCCAGGCGTGTTCGAAACGCCGCTCGTCGCCGCGAATCCGGCGAAGGTCAACGAAGCGCTGGCGGCCCGGATTCCGAATCCTTCGCGCTTCGGCGACCCGGACGAGTTCGCGTCGCTCGTGCTCGAGACCGTCAGGAACGCCTACCTGAACGCGGCAGTCATCCGCCTCGATGCGGCGATTCGCCTGCCGCCGCGCTAGGCGATGCCGTTTAACGCAACGCTTTGTACGAGTCGGTGCGAAAAGACGATGCTACTATCGGTCGTTTACGGCTTAAGCGCCCAAAGAAGATCGGAGGAAAGCCGATGAGCAGTGCAGCCACCCTCGAAAACCTCGTCAGTCAAATCGCCAGCAACGCGATCGAAGTCGTCGACCTGACCAACACGCTGTCCCCGGACTTCCCGGTGTTGACCCTGCCCGAGGAGTTCGCGCAATGCGCCCCGTTCAAGCGGGACGTCATTTCGCACTATGACGACAAGGGGCCGATGTGGTCCTGGGCCAACATCAGCATGAACGAGCACACCGGCACGCATTTCGACGCACCGGTGCACTGGGTGACCGGCAAGGACGTACCGGACGGCAGCGTCGATACGCTCCCCGCCAGCGACTTCGTCGGTCCCGCCGCGGTCATGGATTTCACGGCGGAGTGCGCCGCGGACCCCGACTTCGTCCTGACGGCACAGCACATCCGCGACTGGGAAGCCGGAAACGGCCAGATCCCGCCGCAATCCTGGGTGCTCTTTCACACGGGCTGGGCCGCCAGGGTCGGCACCGACGCTTATACGAACATGCGCGAGGACGGCGCGCACACGCCGGGGCCCGATCCCAGCGCCATCGAATTCCTCGTGAACGAACGCGACTGCAGGGGCTTCGGCGTCGAGACGATCGGCACCGACGCAGGTCAGGGCCACGTCTTCGATCCGCCCTATCCCGCGCACAACATCCTGCACGGCAACGGCCGCTACGGTCTGCAGTGCCTGAGAAACCTGGACAAGCTCCCAACGTTTGGCGCGGTCGTGGTCGCCTCGCCGTTGAAGATCGAGGACGGCTCGGGGAGCCCGCTGCGCGTCATAGCGCTCGTCGCAAGGAGCTAGTGCGGCGTGGGCGGAAAGAAAGCCATGCCCGCCTGCGCGCCGCGCTCAGTCCCGTTACGACCGGGTCTGACGGCGCCGCCGGTAGATGTTGCGCGTCGTCACGGTCATGATGACTTCGCCGCACTGATTGAGAACGGTGCCTTTGCAGTATACGGTCCCGCGATCGGCTTTCGAACGCGAGGCCGCGACTTTCGTCACTTCGACCGAGCCGCTAAGGACGTCGCCAGGACGGAGCGGCCTGAGCCAGCGGATTTCGTCGACGCCCGGTGAGACGATGGAACTCGTGTCGAGCAGGAAGCTGTCGCACTGCATCCGCATGAAGATCGCCGCGGTGTGCCAGCCGCTTGCGATCAGGCCGCCCATCTCGCTGCCGGCAGCGTATGCGGGGTCCGTATGAATCGGCTGCGGATCGAACTCTCCGGCAAAGCGGAGGATGTCGGCTTCCGATACGGCGTACTGGGGAAGTTCGAAGACTCGTCCGGGCTCGAAGTCCTCGAACGCAAGAAGCGGCTCCTGCCGCGCGTGGGTTTTCATAGAGGTGAGTCGCCCGGACCCGGAGCACTGATTCGTGGGCGGATCATAGCATCGTTTCACAGGTCTCAAAGATCAGGGGCTTGATTGCGGGGTTGTCATGGCAGAACGTTCATTTGCGAAAGAAGTCCAGGATCTCAGGATCGGCGCGGGCGAAGTATTTCACGGCGAGGGCATACTGGCCGTGACCAAAGCCCTGCTGCAGTCCGGCGTCTCCTATGTCGGCGGCTATCAGGGTGCGCCGATCTCGCACCTCATGGACGTGCTCGCGGACGCGGAGGAAATCCTCGGCGAGCTGAAGGTGCACTTCGAGGCCAGCGCCAGCGAGGCGGCCGCCGCCGCGATGCTTGCCGCCTCGGTCAACTATCCGCTGCGCGGCGCCGTCACCTGGAAATCGACGGTGGGAACCAACGTCGCCTCGGACGCTCTGGCCAGCGTAGCCTCGAGCGGCGTGCTGGGCGGCTGCCTCGTGATCGTCGGCGAGGACTACGGCGAGGGTTCGTCGATCATGCAGGAGCGCACGCACGCCTTTGCGATGAAGTCGCAAATGTGGCTCCTCGATCCGCGACCGAACCTCACGTCCATCACCGAAATGGTGGAGCGCGGTTTCGAGCTGTCGGAAGCCTCGAACACGCCGGTCATGCTGGAACTGCGCATCCGCGCCTGCCACGTGTACGGCTCGTTCGTCGCAAAGGACAACGTGACGCCGGACTTTACGCTGCGGGACGCCATGGAAAACCCGCAGCGCGACTACAGCCGCGTCGTGCTGCCGCCGTCCAATTTCGTTCACGAGGTGGAGAAGATCGAGGACCGCTGGCCGGCGGCAATCCGCTTCATCGAAGAACAGAAGCTCAACGAGTTCCTGGGCGGCGACAACGGCGACATCGGTATCGTCGTCCAGGGCGGACTCTACAATGCGCTGATGCGGGCGCTCGAGCTATCGGGCCTCGCCGACAGCTTCGGCAATACGAAACTGCCGATCTACTGCCTGAACGTCACGTACCCGTTGATCGAATCGGAAGTCGTCGATTTCTGCCGCGGCAAATCGGCCGTGCTGATGATCGAAGAAGGCCAGCCCGAGTATCTCGAGCAGGCCGTCAATTCGATCCTCAAGAACGCGGACGTTGAGACGAAGGTGGCGGGCAAGAGCGTATTCCCGCGCGCCGGGGAGTACACGGGCCAGGTACTCAAAGAGGGCGTCGCGGCATTCCTCGACCGGTTTGCGCCAACGCTCGACCGCGACGAAGCGATCGGCGAGAACCGCTTGAGCGACGGCGACGCAAAGACCGTCGCAGCGACTGTTCCCGGCCGGCCGGCGGGCTTCTGCACGGGCTGCCCGGAGCGGCCGGTATTCTCGGCAATGAAACTGGTGCAGAAAGACATCGGCAAGTTTCACGTGAGCTGCGACATCGGCTGCCACCTGTTTTCGATCCTGCCGCCCTTCGACATCGGCAACACGACCATGGGCTACGGCCTCGGCTGGGCGGGCTCGTCCGCGCTGCAGGCGGACTCGAAGCAGCGCACGGTCAGCATCATGGGCGACGGCGGGTTCTGGCACAACGGCCTGACGAGCGGCGTCGGCAACGCCGTATTCAATAAGAACGACAACGTGCTCGTCATCGTCGACAACGGTTACTCGGCGGCTACCGGCGGCCAGCACCTCCTCTCCTCGCGCGCGACGAACAAAACGAAAAGCACGAACAACCGTATCTCGAAGGCGGTCAAGGGTCTCGGTGTCACCTGGCTCGAAGAGGTGAACACCTACGACATCAGCCGTATGAAGAAAGTCCTGACCGACGCGATGACGACGAAGAAGAAGGGACCCAAGGTCATCGTTGCGCAGTCCGAGTGCATGCTGAACAGGCAGCGGCGCGAAAAACCGATCCGGCAAAAGGCGATCAGGGACGGTAAGCGCGTAGTCCGCGAGCGCTTCGGCGTCGACGAGGACACCTGCACGGGCGACCACGCGTGCATCCGCCTGTCGGGCTGCCCGTCGCTGACACTCAAAGACAATCCCGATCCGCTGCGCGACGATCCGGTGGCGCACGTCAACAACGAGTGCGTCGGCTGCGGCGTCTGCGGCGGCAATGCGCACGCAGCCGTGCTGTGTCCGTCATTCTATCGCGCCGATCTGGTTTACAACCCGAACTGGTGGGACAAGACGTCCACGCGCATTCGCGGCGCGATCATCGGGTTCCTGCAGCGCCGGCGCGACCTCCGGCGCGCGCGTTACGCCTTCGAATAAACACCGATGAGCGACGATCGCCCGTTCAAGATTGCCATCCAGGCGCTCGGCGGCCAGGGCGGCGGCGTTCTTTCGGGCTGGATAGTCAAGCTCGGTGAGCGCTCGGGCTACATCGCGCAGTCGACTTCGGTCCCGGGCGTCGCGCAGCGCACGGGCGCGACGATTTATTACATCGAGCTGTTTCCGCGACGACTGGCCGAGGAGCAGCGGAAGGAACCCGTGCTGGCGCTGATGCCCGTTCCTGGGGACGTCGACATCGTGCTCGCCTCGGAAATCATGGAGGCGGGCCGCGCGATCGACCGCGGCTTCGTGACCGGCAATACGACGTTGATCGCCTCGTCGCACCGCGTCTACGCGATCGGCGAGAAGATCGGCATGGGCGACGCGCGCATCAGTCCGGACAGTGTTCACGCCGCGGCGGAGAAGGCCGCCGGTCGTTTTCTGAGCGCCGACATGGAAGCCTGCGCGGCAGCGACGGACAGCATCATCAGCTCGGTATTGTTCGGCGCGCTCGCGGGCTCGGACGCACTGCCGATGCCGCGGGACGAGTTCGAAGCCGTGATCCGCGAGCAGGGCCGGGCCGTCGAGCGCAACCTGGCGGGTTTCGCGGCCGGCTTCGATGCGGTGCGATCGGGCGCTGTCGAAACTCTGCCGACCGCGGAGGAAACGGAAGCGCCGGAGTCGACCGCGGCTCCTGCCGTGCGCCCGCTGTTGACGCGCCTCGAGACCGAGTTCCCCGAGGTGACGCACCACATGGCCTTCGAAGGCCTCAAGCGCGTCGTCGATCATCAGGACCCGCGCTACGGCACACTGTATCTGGATCGTCTGAAAACCGTTCTGGCGCTCGACGACGACGACTACCAACTGACGACGACCGTCGCCAAACATCTCGCGCTGTGGATGGCCTATGACGACATCGTCCGGGTAGCCGACCTGAAGACGCGCGCGACGCGATTCAGCCGCTTTCGCCGGGACGTCGTCGCGGCGCCGGATCAGATCGTTCACGTCTCCGAGTACATGCACCCGCGCATCGAGGAAATCTGCGATCTGCTGCCGCCGGGCATCGCGAAGTGGATACTCGGCTCGAAGGCGGCACGCAGGATAACCGGCGTGTTTCTGGGCAAGGGCCGGCGGCTGCCGACCACTAAGCTGCGCGGCTTCATACCGCTGTACATCGTGGCGTCACTTAAGTTCCTGCGCCGATCAAGCTACAAGTATCAGGAGGAAACCGCGCGGATCGAAAACTGGCTCGACCTGATCCGCGAAGCGGCCGGCCGCGATCGGGCATTTGCGACCGAGATTGCCGCGCTGCAACGGCTCATCAAGGGCTACGGCGACACGCACGCCCGGGGCTTAAGGAACTTCGCCGCGATCACGGCCGTTCTCGACACGCTGGAACGGCAGCCGGATCCTGCCGACGCCACCCGCCGGCTGCACAATGCCGCCCTCGCCGACGAGAACGGCGTTGCGCTCAATGCCGCACTCGTGCGTCTCGAAAAGGGCGAACAGGATTCTTCCGGTGCCGAAGCCGCCCGCGCATAAACCGATGCAGCTGTTCGTCGACGCGATGCCGGAGGTGTCGGGCAACGCGATCAACGGCCTCGGCGAGGACCGGGTCCGCCGGGCCTCGCCGTTCTTCTGGCATCCGCCGAAGCTGCAGACGCACGGCAAACTGCAGAAGCTCGTGACCGACTATCAGCACCGGTCGCCGGAAGTGAGTCGGCATTTCTCGCCGACGCCACCGGGTGGCCGTGGACCCGCTCCGATCGAACAGGCCGACGCGGCCCGGCAGCAGAGTCCGGAGGCGTGGACTGAGGAAGTCAAACGTTTCGCCCTGGACAACGAGGCCGATATCGTCGGCATCGCCCGCATGGACCCCATGTTCGTGTACGAGGGCTACGAGGTCGACGAGCCCTGGATCATCCTCACGGGCGTGGCGATGGACTACGACGAGCTGGTGCAGGCGCCGCCCAGCCTCGAGAACCCGACGGCGGCGGTCGTCGTCGCGAAAGAGTACAACCGCGCGGCGCGAAGCTGCCGCAAGCTTGCGAACCACATTCTCGGGCAGGGTTACTTCGCGAAAGCCTGGCAGGGACCCTATGCCTCGGCAATCAACATGCTTCCGGCCGCCATTGCCGCGGGTCTGGGCGAGCTAGGCAAGCACGGTTCGCTGATCAATCGCGAGCTGGGCTCGCGGTTCCGCCTGTCGGCCGTAACGACCGACATGCCGCTGATCGGAGATTCCCCGGACGAGTTCGGCATCGACGACTACTGCATGCGCTGCCAGGCCTGCACCAACGCATGCCCGCCGGTTGCCATCTCGAACGACAAGCACCTGGTGCGCGGCGTCGAGAAATGGTACGTCGACTTCGACAAGTGCATCCCCTACTTCGGCGAGGCACTAGGTTGCGCGATCTGCATCGTAACCTGCCCGTGGTCCCGCCCGGGCGCCGGCGACAAGATCCTGTCGCGGCTCGCGAAACGCGCTGGCGACCGGAATTCCTGAACGGCGGCCGGGCGGGCGCCGGCTCAGCTTCCGTTCTGTTCCTCTCTGTCGCGCCTCTGCCCATAAGTCGTCGCCTGACCGTGGGTCAGGAACGTCTCCCACTCCACGCCCTGCGGATCGGTGATCCAGCGTTTCGTCGAGCGGGCGTAGCAGCAGGTCGTCTCACCTTCGTCGATGATGGAACCGTCGGCCTGCTCGAGCCGCTCGTACACTTCGTTCAGCTCGGCTTCGTCCTCGACCTGGATGCCCAGATGGTTGACGCCGCTTCCGGCGCAGCCTCGTCCGATAGCGAAGTTCACGCGCGGATCCTCGAGCATCCAGCGTGCGTAGTCCTCTTTCAGAACGGTCGGCTCCGCATCGAACAAGCGGGTATAGAAGCGTACCGACGCCGCGAGATCGTCGACGCCGACATTTACGTGCAGTCTCTTCATGGTTTCATTCTCCTTTGCCTGAGTTCGCGCAGCAGCCCGCAAGCACGCTGTCGATAGCGGGACTGCAGACGTCGGGCGCACCCTGGCAGCAGTCCTCGAGAAGGAAGGCCAGCAGCGCCCGGGTGCCCTCGAAATCGACGCTGTATATGATGCGGCGGCTGTCCCGTCGGGAAGAGAGGAGTCCGCTTCGCGTCAGCGTCGACAGATGCGTGGATAAGGTGTTGTGCGGGATGTTCAGGGCACGAGCTATGTCGCCGGCCGGAAGTCCCGGCGCGCCGGCGCGAACGAGCAGTTGGAAGGCTGCAAGCCGGCTCTCCTGTGCAAGCGCCGTCAGCGCCTCTACAGCGTCTTTAATTTCCATATGTCGAGAATAATCGACAAATAGATCTATTGCAAGCCTCCTCATGCCGGGGCAGCCTCGCCTACGTCCTGCCGCGGTGCTTTTTGCATCAAATCGCCTTGATACGTTCGTTGTCGCCAGCACAGACACGACGTAACATGCTCCGATGGCTGTGCGTTTAGACGAAATTCTGAATCTGTCCGTCGAGGAACGACTGGAAATTGTCGCCTCAATTTGGGCCAGCATTGCGGACGACCCAGAGTCGCTGGAATTGTCCGACGATGAACGACACCTACTAGACCAACGTTTAGATGAACTCGACAAAAACCCGGACGCCGGATCACGGTGGTCAGACGTCAAGGCGAGGGTTTTTGCCAGGAAGTGACGTACCGAATCCGCATTCGGCGAGATGCCGAGCGAGATCTCGATCGTCTAAATCGCTGGTATGATTCGCAAGCTGCCGGACTCGGACAGCGGTTGAAAGTCGAGCTTGAGAAAACGCTATCGAGTCTTGAAGAGACTCCGTTGATTTATGCGGAGCTCTATCGAGGAACACGTCGGGCTATCTTGCAGCGATTTCCGGTCGGCGTTTACTACAAAGTCGTTGACACGACCGTCCACGTCGTTGCCGTAGACCACCTTGCCCGAAATCCTGCAAATTGGCGGACGCGGAAATGATTCGAGACAATTACGATTTTTCGGGAAGTGTCCGCAGCAAGTACGCGTAGCTGTGCAAGGCTGCTCCTGCCAGCAACAAAAGCCGAATGACGGGCCGGCAGCGCCGCAATAAAGGATCGACGTCGACGAGATAGCAAGCCGAGTTTGGGCACACCCAGCAAGGTGTGGAGCGCTCTCGGCTCACTATGGCCAGGTTCGTCGAGTTGCTATGTCGACTTGCTCGAACCTAACCCGGTTAGCTCATTGACGGTGAGCAGCCGCCAATCCCGTCTCCGGGTTACTTCAATAGGGCTTTCAAAACATGTCCCTCCTGTTTTGGCTCCTCTGAAACTAAGGTCTCACACTTTTTCGAAACTGCAAGTCAGCCAGGCACATGGACCCAAGGCAAGGGCGACAACCTGATCGTTCCGTGGCACGTCGAAACCCCATGCTTATCTATACCGTGAAGACGGATTTCGACAAATCGGCCGCGGCCGAGAACGACGACCGGGAAACCAATGCGCTGAACGGCTGTACGCACCCGGCCATATATAGGACTTAACATCATTACCCCCTCCCCGAAGAGCTCTTAAGTTCTTAGTTGCTTCCTATACATACAATCGTGGAGGGGTAATTGTTGCAGTTTTGTTGCAAGCCTTTGGCTACTTGCGACCGTCCGTGGCGGAGGCGGTCAGGTGAATCGTGTTGTCCGCGCCATCCTTATCGACATCTATCTGCAGTTTCTCGAAGAACTCCAACACGGCTTCGAGATCCCCGGCGCGAAACGCGCCGCCGACCTGCAGTCGATGCAGTTCGCCGTCGGCAATGATCAGTCGCGTATCGGTATACCGTTCGATTTCCCGGATGACTTCGTCGAGCGATTGATTGTCGAAAATCAACAGACCTTGCCGCCAAGCGAGATCGCGATCGATTGCCTTCACCGGTATTTCGGCAACGCGGCCAACACGCTGACCGTATTCGATACGCTGTCCTTTACATACCCGCGCCGGCGGCGGTTCGCTGCGACGGACGCTCGACGGATCACTTTTGGATTCGTCATGCAACGAGGCCTGCGTCACCTCTACGACACGTTCCATCACTGTGACCCGCACGACGTCGTAGTTCAGATGCGCCGCGAAACTGGTGCCCAACGCCCGTATCGCAGCGGCGCCCGCCTCGATGACGAACGGCCGACCCGGATCGTGATCAACATCGAAACAGGCCTCGCCGCGCAGCAGCTCGATCCCGCGGCGGCGATTTCGCCTGATGCCGAGTGCGCCCGCGCCGCCTTCCCGCAATGACCGCTTCGTTTGTTCGCACTACCGGACTCGACGGCTCACGTGAGCCGCTTATACGTCCTATTCCACCGTATCCGCACCATCCGAGCGACCTGGTTTCCAGCGCGGCGCCGTCGTGCGCCGCTTGCCGTCCGGCGTCAGCTTCACACCGGGCTCGTCGAGATCGACGCGGTCCCACAGCTGGCAGGTGACCATCTTGTGCTTCGTGTCGAGACCTTCGCAGTAGTTGGTGTATTCGCAGAGCCTGACCTCATCGCCCCGCCCGCTTCTGACTTTCGTGAACCAGTCGGGATCTGCAAGCGATTGCCGGGCAAGGGCGATCACGTCGGCCTGTCCGTCAGCGAGAATCTGCTCCGCCTGTTCGAAGGAATGGATTCCGCCGGCCGTCACGACGGGTGTATCGAACCCGGCCTGCCTGACGGCGGCGCGGATCGCCGCGCCGGGCTCGACGTTGCGGCCGAAAGGCCCGAAATCGTCCGACAGATAGCCCGGCATGCACTCGTAGCCGCTCCGGCCGGTGTAGGGATAGATGGCCTGCCCTACTTTCGGGTCTTTGGCGTCCTCGAACTTGCCGCCGCGCGACAGCGAGATGAAGTCCATGCCCGCGGCGGCGAAGCGTTCGGCGAAGTAGCGCGTATCGGCCAGACTGGAGCCGCCGTCGATGCAGTCCTCGGTCAGCATCCGGCAGCCGCAGACGAATCCCTCGCCGACGCGCTCGCGAACCGCCGCGAAAACTTCGAGCGGCAGCCGGACCCGGCCTTCCCGCGTGCCGCCGTAACCGTCGCGGCGCGTGTTGAGCGCGGACAAAAACGACGCCATTGTGTAAGCGTGGGCGTAGTGCAGCTCGACGCCGTCGAAGCCGGCAAGCTCAGCGCGCCTCGCGGCGGCGGCAAACAAGTCGGGCAGCGTCTCCGGGAGGGCGCGGATCTCCTCGAGTTCCACGTCCGTCACCCGCTGCCGATAGCCCCGCGTCAGGCTTTCGAAATCGCGTGGGCTCAGAATCTCGCGAAGCTCATTCTCGTCCAGCTCGCACAGACGGTCGCGGACGGCTTCTTCGGACAAGTCGCCTGCCCCGACAGCCTCGCGCACTTCGTCGGTGACGGTAAGGAAGCGCTTGAGAAACTTCGTCTTCTCGGGGCGGCGGCGTATCGTCAGAAAATCGATGATTTGAATGAACAGCCGGGTCTCACCGCCGCTGGCCTCACGGACGACCTCCACGAGCTTCTTCAGCCCCGGCAGGTAGCGGTCGTGGCCGATGCGCAGCAGCGGACCCGACGGGACGTCGCGCACCCCCGTGGCTTCGACGACGATCGCTCCGGGCCTGCCTTCCGCGAACCTACGGTACCAATCGAGTACGTCGCCCGTAACCTCGCCGTCCTCGGTGGCCCGCCACGGCACCATGGCCGGCACCCACGTACGCTGCGAGAGCCTGAGGCGGCGGTACGCAAGCGGAGCGAAAAGCCGGGACTGCCGGGCCTCCTCCTCAGTCGGCCAGCGCCCGCCGGTAGCGCTGTAGCGAATTCTCGCCGCGGGTTTCCACATTAGAGGCGCTCCCGGGACAGTTCGTGGCCGCCTCTAACCTTCCGCCTGCTGGTAGTGGCGGCGGTTGGGCCGCGCCTTCAGCGCGAGCTCGAGCGCCTTTTCGTTGTTCTTGCGGGCGTTTGAGAACAGCTGATAGCAGCCTGACTCGTACGGTACCGGCCATTGCTGCGTGTCCACGCCGTAGTGTCCGGCCGCAAGCCGGGTGAAGTGCGGACTGTTCAGGTGCGGCCGGCCCAGCGCGCAGAGGTCGGCACGCTGATCCGCGATGATCGTGTTGATCTGCGCGGGCAGCGTGATGTCGCCGACTGCGATCGTCGGGATGCCGACATGGTGCTTGAGGTGCTCGGCAAACGGTGTCTGCCACATCCGGCCCCACACCGGCTTCTGCCATTTGACCGTCTCGCCCGAAGAGGCGTGCAGGATGTCGGCGCCAGCCTGCCTGAACGCCGACCCGATCGCGACGAGGTCGTCCAGCGAAAGTCCGTCCGGCGCCCAGTCGGAGCACGACAGGCGCACGGACATCGGCCTGTCGTCGGGCCAGACCGCGCGGACGGCGCTGAACACCTCCAGCGGAAAGCGGACCCGGTTTTCGACCGGGCCGCCGTAGTCGTCGCTGCGCCGATTGGTGAGCGGCGAGAGGAAGCTGGCCAGCAGATAGCCGTGAGCGCAGTGCAGCTCCAGCATGTCGAAACCAGCCGCGGCGGCGCGCTCGGCGGCGCCGACGAACTCGTCGCGGATCGCGGACATCCCGTCGCGGTCCAGCTCCGCCGGTACCGCCGACGTACCTTCTATGTAGGGTATCGGCGAGGCCGAACAGAGCGGCCAGTTGTCCGCGTCCTTTGGCAGGTCCATGCCTTCGTCCGGCGGCTTCGTGGAACCCTTGCGCCCGGCGTGGCCGAGCTGCATGCAGATCTTCGCCTGCGTCGTGCCGTGAACGAAGTCGACCAGCCGGCTCCAGATTTCGCGCTGCCGGTCGCTCCACATGCCGGTGCAGCGGTCGGTAATCCGCGCGTCGGGTGCGGGGCAGGTCATCTCGGTGAAGATCAACCCCGCGCCGCCCATCGCGCGGGCGCCCAGATGGACGAAATGCCAGTCCTGCGGATCGCCGTCGATGGCGGAGTACTGTGCCATCGGCGCCATCACGACCCGGTTGGCCACCGTCATGCCCCTGAGCGTAAACGGTGTGAACATCGGCGTCGGCCGCACGCCGCCGAGATCCCGGCCGGTTTCGCGCTCGTAGCGCTCGTAGAAATCGTCCTCGGCCTGTTTCAGGAAACCGGGGTCGCGCAGCTTGAGGTTGTCCCAGTCGACGGACTTCGAGCGCGACATGCAGGAGAATGCGAATGCCGTGTCGCTCTTGTGCATGTGCATCGGCATGTTCTCGAACCAGCGCAGCGACACGTTGGCATTGTGCTGGATAATCTCGACGGGCGTTCGCCGTTCGCGCTCGTACTGCGCGAAAGCCGCGTCGGCGTCGCCGTCATTTTCGATCACGGCGTCCGACAGCGCTATCGCGCACTCCATCGCAAGCTTCGTACCCGAGCCGATGGACCAGTGCGCCGTCGCCTTGCAGTCGCCGAGCAGCACGATGTTGCGATGGTGCCAGCGCTCGCAGCGGATCGTCGGGAAGTTGCGCCAGAACGAGCGATTCGTCAGCAGCTCATGGCCCTTGAGTTCCGCCGCGAAAATCTCGCTTAAGCGCGCGGCGTTCGCGGTCTCGTCGAGTTCGCCGAAACCGCAGGCTTCCCAGCATTCGGGCGTCGTCTCAATGACCCAGGTGGAATGGCCCTTCTCGTACTGGTAGGTATGCGCGCAGATGGGACCGTGCCCGGTCTCGCGGAAAAAGAACGTGAACGCGTCGAGCGGCGTTGCGGACCCGAGCCAGGCGAACTTATTGCGCTCCTCGGTGATCGTTGCGCCGAAACCCTCCCGGTACTTGTCCCGTATCGGGCTGTTCACGCCGCCGGCATCCACGATGATGTCGGAGTCGGCGAACCGTTCCTCGAGTTCGTCGACGTCCACACGCGCTTCGAAATGCAGGCGGACGCCGACGTCCCGACAGCGCTGCTGCAGCAGCATCAACAGCGTCATCCGGCTGCAACCGGCAAAACCGTTGCCGCCGATCACGGTCCTTCGGCCTTCCCGTTCGATGACGATGTCGGTCCAGTAGGCAAAGCTGTCGCGAATCAGCTCGTAGGATTCCGGGTCCGCACTCAGAAATTCATCGAGCGTCTCGTCGGAAAACACGACGCCGAACCCGAAGGTGTCGTCCGCCCGGTTCTGCTCGTAGACGTCGATCTCGATATCCGGGCGCCGCTTCTTCGTGAGCAGGGCAAAGTACAGCCCTCCGGGTCCGCCGCCTACCACGGAAACTCTGGTGGTCTTGTTCGGGTGTTGCGCTGACATCACGATCCTCTCAGTCTTCGGGTACTACAGCCGTGGTCTCGATCTCGATCTTCGCCTCGTCTTCGACGAGCGCGACGACCTGAACGCAGGCAATGCACGGAAACACCTTGCCCAGCTTGCGTCGCCAGATCTCACCGATGGCGGGGAGCTTGTCGCGATACTCGTCCCGGTCGGTGATGTACCAGGTCATACGCACGATGTGCTCCGGTCCGGCGCCGGCCTCCGCGAGGATTGCCAGCGTATTGCTCAAAACCTGCTCGAACTGGCCGCAAAGATCCTTTGCGACGAACTCCTCGTCCTCGTTCCAGCCGACGACGCCGGCCGTCAACACGAGCGTCCCTCTGGCGGCAATGCCGTTGGCGTAGCCCTTCGGGCGCGGCCAGCCTTCGGGGCTGAGAATGCGGTGCATCACGACTCTCCGGCTTCGTGGTTTTTGAGGTGCTCGCGCGCGATGACGATCTTCTGCACCTCGGAGGCGCCCTCGTAAATGCGCAGAGCGCGGATCTCGCGGTACAGCTCTTCGACCTTGCTGCCCTTCGTAACGCCCAGTCCGCCGAACAGCTGCACGGCCTTGTCGATCACGAACTGCGCCTGATCCGTCGCGAACAGCTTTGCCATCGCGGCTTCGCGGGTAACCCGTCGCCGCTGTGTGTCCTTCGTCCACGCCGAGCGATAGACGAGCAGCGCGGATGCGTCGACGTCGAGCGCCATCTCCGCAAGCCGCTCCTGTGCGATCGGCTGCTCGGCCAGCGTCGCGCCGAACATGTGCCGCGACCGCGCGCGCGCCGTCGCGTCATCGAGCGCCCGCCGGGAAAAGCCGAGGGCGGCAGCGCCTACGGTCGTTCGAAAGATGTCCAGCGTACCCAGCGCCACGCGCATGCCGCTGCCGGGCTCACCGATAATGCTGACCTCGTCCACGGGACAGTCGTCGAAACGCAGCGTCGCCAGGGGGTGCGGCGCGATCACTTCGATCCGTTTTGCCACCGAGAAACCGGGGCTTCCGGCCTCGACGACGGCAGCGGTTATCCGCTTGCTGTCTTCCGCCTCGCGCGCGAACAGCGTGTAGAAATCCGCGATGCCGCCGTTCGAGATCCAGGTTTTTTCGCCGTTGACGCGGCGTCCTCCGTCGTTGCTGAAACAGGTCTGCATGGCGGCCACGTCGGAGCCGGCATTCTCCTCCGACAGCGCGAATGCGGCGATTTTCTCGCCGCGCGCGACGGCGGGCAGATAACGCTCCTTGAGCTCGTCCGACCCGAACGTGCTAATCGCGCCGGAGCCGAGACCCTGCATCGCAAAGGCGAAATCGGCGAGGCCGGAGTAGCGCGCAAGGGTTTCGCGGATGAGGCAAAGCGAGCGCACGTCCAATACTTCGTGAACGCCGCCCGCGAACGCGGGCACGGCGTAGCGGAGCCAGCCGGCCGCGCCGAGTTCCTTCACGAGCATCCTGCAGGTGCCGTCGACGTCGCTGTGCGCATCGGCCATATCCACGATGGCCGGAAGCTGCTCTTCGGCCCAGCGATCGACGTCGGCCGCGAGACGGCGGTGACGATCGTCGAAGAACGGCCAGTCGAGAAAGCTCGAATCGCTCACGGTCAGTCGCCCTCGAACACCGGCCGTTCCTTGTTCACGAACGCCTCGTAGGCACGCCGGAAGTCGTTCGTCTGCATGCAAATAGCCTGCGCCTGGGCCTCAGCTTCGATGGCCGTGTCGAGGCTCATATCCCACTCGACGTTGAGCTGGTTCTTGGTCATCGCGTTGGCGAACGTCGGGCCGCTGGCCAGGCGCTTCGCCATGGTCATTGCCGCCTCGTCGAGCCCGGCCGCGTCGACGATCCGGTTGAAGTAGCCCCAGCGCTCGCCCTCCTCGGCACTCATCGACCGGCCCGTGAACAGCAACTCGCTGGCGCGGCCCTGGCCGATGATGCGCGGCAGAATCGCGCAGGCGCCCATGTCGCAACCCGCGAGGCCGACCCGGTTGAACAGGAATGCCGTCTTCGATTCCGGGGACGTCAACCGCAGGTCGGAGGCCATGGCGATGATGGCTCCGGCGCCCGCGCTGACGCCGTCGACGGCGGCGATGACCGGCTGCGGACAGCCGCGCATCGCCTTGACGAGATCGCCGGTCATGCGCGTGAACCTGAGCAATGCCGGCATATCCATCTTCGTCAGCGGACCGATGATGTCGTTCACGTTGCCGCCCGAGCTGAAGTTTCCTTCGCGGCTTGCGAACACGATGACCTTGACGTCCTCGCAGTACACGAGATCCCTGAACAAGTCACGCAGCTCGGCGTATGACTCGAAGGTCAGCGGATTCTTCATCGCCGGCGCGTTGAGCCGCACGGTTCCGACCCCGTCGTCATAACTCCACAGAAAGTGTTCGGGTTTATAGGTGTCGGGGTTCATACCAATTCCTTTCGTCGTGGTTCCCGCGGCAGGCGATGCAGCAGATCCCTGAGTTCGATCAACTCCGCATCGGAGAAACCTGTGAAAACATCGCGTATCCACTGCCGATGCGCACGCGCCATTCGATTGAACAGTCGCCTCCCTTCGCCCGAAAGCGAGTAGATCACCACCCTGCCATCGTGATCGTCATCCCGTTTCTCCACGAGGCCGTCGCGCAGGAGCTTGCTCATCAACTGCGTGACGTTGCCTTCGCTGACGACGAGCTGGCGGGACAACGCTCCGGCGCGCAGCCCGCCACGATCCGCCCGCTCCAGAGCCGCCAGCGCGTCGAAGCGGGAGATCGACTGATCGAACTCCTCTCTGAAACGAGCGTCGACGTCCTTCTTGATCACGTTCGAGGCACGCAGCAGGTCCAGCCATGCCAGCAGCGATTCCCGGGTCGTGTCGGCCATCAGCCCGCAAGCTCGCCGCCGTCGATAACGATCGCCTGCCCATTGGTCGAGCCGGCCTCGCCGCCGGCCAGCCAGGAGACGGCCGCGGCCACTTCGGCCGGGGTTACCGCACGCTCCATCGGATTGCTGGCAAGCAGCGCCGCTCTCGCCTGCTCGTGGTCCATGCCGGTCGTGGCGACGATCGTCTCGACTGAGCGGCCGAGGAGTTCAGTTTCCGTGAAACCGGGGCAAACGGCGTTCGCGGTGACGCCGGTTTTGGCCAGCTCGATCGCCAGCGTCCGCACGAGTCCCAATGCGCCGTGCTTGGACGACGTATAGGCGCCGGTGTACGCATAGCCCTTGAGCGCCGAGGTCGAGGCGACGACGATGAAGCGTCCCCATCCACGCTCGATCATCGCCGGTATGCCGGCCTTTGCGCACAGAAAGGCGCCCGTCAGATTGACTGCAAGCATTTCCTGCCAGAGCTTCAGCGAGGTTTTCAGTACGGGGGCCGTCTTTGCCTGACCGGCGTTGCTGACGACGACGTCCACAGGGTCGATGCTCGCGAACGCGGCATTGACCTGCCGCTCGTCGCTGACGTCCATGACAACGTAGGCGAAGCCCGAGTCGGCAAGCGCCTGCTCGGTCCGCCCGCTGACGGTAACGCGGAAGCCGTCCTCGCTCAGGCGGCGTGCGACAGCCAGGCCGATTCCCGAACCGCCGCCGGTAACGAGAGCGTGTTTGGCGGTCATAAATATACTTTAGTATTAAAATAGTTTTCCGTCAAACCAGGCAGCCCGGTTTCCGCGCAGCGTTTAGAGCAGAAGCCCTAAGCTGCGCTTTACACGGGCGGGCCGCAGCATGGACAATTCCGCGCCGCCGAAGCGTCAACCCACCGCAGCCCCTGAGAGCCCTCGTGTCCACCGATCTCACAACGATCCGCCAGGAATTCCCGCTGCTCGAGGCCAAAACCTACCTCAACAGTTGTTCATACGGCGTTCTGGCAAAGCCCGTCGAGGCCGCATTCAGAAAGTACCTGGAGTCGCGGCACGCCCATGGCTCGGACTGGGAAGTCTGGGTGGGAGAACTCGAGAACCTCCGGGCCAGCCTGGCCCGTCTCCTCGGCTGCCCGCCCGACGACGTCAGCGTCTCGACGTCGCTGTCGGAATCGGTGAACGCCCTGGCCAGCAGTCTCGATCCCACGCAGGGACGGGACACGATCGTCACGACCGACTTCGACTTTCCGACGAGCTCGCAGATCTGGCTGGCGCAGGAGCGAAGAGGCGCGCGAGTCGTTCGCGCACGGGCGGACGAGACCGGTGTTGCCATCCCGCTGGCGGCCTTCGAGGCCCTGATCGACGACCGGACCCTGCTCGTCTCATTGCCGTGGGTCTGCTATCGCAACGGCGTGAAGCTCGACCTCAAACCCGTGATCCGTCTCGCCCGGGAACGCGGCGCGCTGGTGTTCGTCGATGCATACCAGGCAATCGGCTCGCTGCCGCTTTCCGCCCTCGAGCTCGGTGCCGACTTCATAGCTGGCGGCTGTCTGAAATACTTGCTCGGAACGGCCGGAATCGGCTTCATGTACGTGCGGAACAGTGAACAGAGCCCCCTCATTCCGGTTACGACCGGCTGGTTCGCCCAGGCGGATATCAACGCCATGGACATTTACCGCAACGATCCGTCGCCGATGGCAAGACGGTTCGAGTCCGGTACCCCAAACGTAAGCGCCACTTATGCCTGCACCGCCGGTATCGAACTGGTGCTGGACGTGGGTCTCCAGGCGATCCGGGACCAGGCCCTGCACCTCACGGGTCTGATCGTCGACGGCGTGCAGTCCCGCGGCTGGACGCTCGTCACGCCGGCTTCGCCGGATCGGCACGGGTCGCTGATCGCGATTGCCGCGAAGGATGCCCCGGCGCTGGTCCGCGCGCTTGCGGACGACGACATCGTCGTTTCGGAGCGCGACAACAATCTGCGGGTCTCACCGCACTTCTACAACGACGACGAAGACATCGAGCGGCTCTTCGCCTCGCTCGAACGGAACGCAGGGCTGCTTGCCGTCTGAGCGGCGTACTCAGCCGCTGAGCAGATCGAAGAACACGAGCGCGATGGCGACCGGGGCGACGTAGCGCACCGCGAAACGCCAGTACCGGAACCAAAGCTGGCCGGACTCGCCGAGCTCTTCGTACGCCACCGAGCGACTCAGCACCCAGCCGGCGAACAGCGTAATCAACAGTGCGTTCAGCGGCAGCAGGAAATTGGCTATGCCGAAATCGAGCAGATCGAAGAAGGTCTTCTCGATCCCGAACAGCCCCAGCGGGTGGAAACCCGCCAGGAGACTGAACGAGAAGACGGACACGAGGCCGAGTACCCAGGTCAGCGACCCGGTCACTACGGTCAGGCGGGCGCGGCCGCCGCCTGCCCGCTCGCTCAACCACGCGATGACGGGTTCGAGCATGCCCAATGCCGTCGTGTAGGCGGCGAAGATCAGGAGCGTAAAGAACAGCGGACCGATGATCCCACCCAGCGGCATGTTGCCGAATGCGATGGGCAGCGTAATGAAGATCAGCCCCGGACCGCCGGCCGGGTCGAGGCCGCTCGCAAAGACAATCGGAAAAATTGCCAGACCGGCCAGGAGCGCGACGAGCGTGTCCCCGAAGCATATCGTCAGCGCCGAACGGTGCAGCGAGAACCTGGGCGGCATGTACGCCGCATACGTGATCATGACGCCGACGCCGATCGCCAGCGAGAACAGCGCCTGTCCCAACGCAATCAGGACCGACCGACCGGTGATGCTGCTGAAGTCGGGACGAAACAGGAACTCCAGCGCACCCTGGAAGTCGCCGCGGAAGAACCCGTAGATAACCAGCAGCACGATCACGAAAAACAGGGCGGGCATCAAAAATCGCGACACGCGCTCAATCCCGCTGTTCACGCCGCGCGCGACTACCGCCACCGTCATGGCCATGAACAGGCCGTGCAGCAGTGCCTGCCGCAGCGGTGCTCCGCTTTGCGCCGCAAAGGCCGCTTCAGCCGAAGCGGCATCGAAGCCGTCGAAGGCATCGACTGTCGCGAGAGCGAAGTAGTCCAGCGCCCATGCGGCTACCACGGCGTAGTAGCTCAGACCGACCACGGGAACGAGTACGCTGAGCCAGCCGATCGACTTCCAGAAGCGGCTGGCCTTCTCGTCGCGAACGAGCCTCGCCATCGTGGCAATAGCGCTGCCGCGCCCGCGGCGGCCCATTAGCATCTCCGCGGTAACGATCGGAAGCCCGAGCAGAAACACAAAGCCCAGATACATCAGGACGAAGCCGCCACCGCCGTTCTCTCCGGCGATGTATGGGAACCGCCACAGGTTGCCTAAACCGACGGCGGCACCGATTGTCGCCATCAGGAAAGTCGATCGGCTGGACCAGGTAGCCGGCGCTGAGCCGTGTGCCATCGATGCGCTCCCCCTAAGCGGCAAAGCGCCGAAAGTGGCAGGTAATTCCGACACTGTAAAGGGCCGAATAGGCCCGGAGCCCTGGTCCGGAGATCCCGACGGACGGCTATACTGTAGATGTACCGGCGCCGGCCGGAGCGGGCGGCGACAGCAGCGGGTTCAGGTAGCTACCTTGCCCCGCGAACACTCTGACAGGACGGCCGATGGCGACCAGAGAAACTCAAAAGTCCATCCTGGACAAAGCGGTCGAGCTGTTCAACGAGCACGGCAGCAGCAACATATCGGCGAACCGGATCGCAGCCGAGTGCGGCATCAGCAAAGGCAATCTGTACTACCACTTCAAGAACAAGGAAGCGATCGTCGCGACGATCTACGACCGCATGGCGGCCGAGATTCGTAGCGACTGGTCGGACGATCTGGCCGATCCTACCGCGAATCACATGCGCGAGATGTTCGAGCGGCAGCTATCGATGATCTGGCGGCACCGCTTCTTCTATCGCGAGATGATGGCCCTGCTGGCCGCCGACGATGCGCTTCGGACACGCTTCAGCCACGATCGGCGGCAGCGCAGCGAGGTCGTGCTCGACTTTTTCAAGGCGCTGATCAAGAACGACGTCCTGCTCGGACCGAACAATCCGAAGACGCTGCGATCTCTGGTGACGCTGAGCTGGATTCTGTCGGACAACTGGATCAACTACATCGCCGTCGACCGGCGCGACATCTACCCCGACTTCATTCGCGACGGTTACGAACTCATCATCGACCTGTTTCGACCCTACCTGAGCCCCGCGACGCTCACGGTGCTGCAGCGGCAACAGCAGCAGCCCGGCAGTGTTAGCGACAGCCCCGTCGCAAATGGTTTGCGATCGCTAACGTAGTAGGTTGACGCGCACGGATGGCGGGTTGATGCGCGTGGATAGCGGGTTGATGCGCATGGATAGCGGGTGGGCGATGTTGGTTTGCGGGATGGCTCCCTGCGGTCCGCTTGTATGTTGATTGTGGCCCTTCGATTAGGATGTCGAAGGTTGCCGGGGTGGGAGGGACGTCGGTCCGCTTCCGA
>JANQGQ010000043.1 GCA_028277185.1 Woeseiaceae bacterium | reverse complement strand
TCTGGTGTTCCGGTTGTCACGCCAGTGGCATTGCCGGGTAGCTATATACGGACGGGATAACCGCTGAAAGCATCTAAGCGGGAAGCCCCCTTCAAGATTAGATTTCCCTGGAGCCTTGAGCTCCCTGAAGTGCCCTCGGAGACTACGAGGTTGATAGGCTGGGTGTGGAAGTTCAGTAATGGATGAAGCTAACCAGTACTAATTGCTCGTGAGGCTTGGCCATATAACGCCAAAGCACTTTGGCGTGCGACATGTTGTATGCGACACGCGTCGGAAGAAGTTCGAATTGTTATTTATTCAGGAAGAGGTGTCGGAAAAAGGTGTCAGATCTATTTTTCCGAAAAAAATAGATCTGACACCTTTTTCCGACACCTCTTCCTAACCGGTTTGCCTGGCGGCAATAGCGAGTGGGAACCACCCGATTCCATTCCGAACTCGGAAGTGAAAACGCTCAGCGCCGATGGTAGTGTGGGGTCTCCCCATGTGAGAGTAGGACACCGCCAGGCTCTTAATCGCGAAAGCCCCGACCGTCCTGGTCGGGGCTTTTTTTGTCCACCGTCCGTTCCTCATCCGCCGCCGCTCTTTCCCGGCCGGAAGAGGCTAATCGTCAGACTGCAGATGCTCGCTCTGGATCTCTTGTGCGTTGTGACAGAGCAACATCGGCCGGCGGGTGCCTGAGCGGCTGCGATAGTTCGAAATTTTCGTAGCTGGTGCCGGTGTTCCCGTAAAGTATACTACCGGCCTGCCGCCCAAAAGCCGCTCATGCCAGCCGCCGTACTCGTTTCGGACATCCATATCGCGTCGCCCGACGGAGAACGGTGCCTCAGGTTCATCGATTTTCTCGCCGCGCTCGAGCGCGACCCCGACGTCAGCGAACTCTATCTGCTCGGCGACATATTCGATCTGTGGGTCGCCGATCACGACTATTTCATCAAACGCTATGCCGCGGTCATTGAACGGCTCCGCGCCCTTCGACAGCGCGGCGTCAGGATCGTCTACTTCGAAGGGAATCACGATCTGTATCTCAGGCACTTTTGGGAGCGCAAGCTCGGCGTCGCCGTGCACGAGGGGCCGGCGTATCTCCCGATCTTGGGCCGGACAGTGCGTCTCGAGCACGGTGACGAGATGAATCCGGACGACAAGAGCTACCTGTTCCTGCGCTGGTTTCTGCGGACGCCCCCAATACACTTTCTCTGCCGCCGGCTGCCCGGTTGGCTGATAGCAAAAATCGGCGACCGCGCCAGCGCGGCAAGCCGGCAGTATTCGTCGAACAACGGCGGGTTTTGCTCAAGCAAGGTCATTGAAATGATTCGCACGCACGCCACGAACGTATTCCGCGAACGCCCTTTCGACATGATCGTCAGCGGTCACGTGCATACGCGCGACGACTGCGAACTCGATGTAGAAGGTCGCCGCCTGCGTTCGGTCAATCTGGGTACCTGGCTCGATGCGCCCTGCGCGTTTCGGATCGACGAAAGCGGGGCCCGCTTCGTCGAACTGGCGGACGTAGTTGCCGCGCCGACTGAATCTCCGCCCGCCAGCGAAACCCGTGAGCGCGCCGCCGGAGCGTCCACATGACTCTGCAGACCGCCGTCATCGGAGTTGGCGTCCAGGGTGAGCGCCACGCTGAGAAGCTGGCTGCTCTGCCAGCGTCCAATCTGCTCGGTGTGGCGGATGCGGATACCGGCCGTGCCCGCGCCGTCGCGGAACGCTTCGGCGTCGAAGCCGTCGCCGACTACCGCGACCTGCTGGAAGCGGTCGATGCCGTCGCCATCGCGACGCCGACCTCGACGCATCACGAAGTCACCCACCATTGTCTCGACAGCGGCATCCACGTGCTGCTCGAAAAGCCGCTTGCGGCGACGATGGACGAAGCGCAGGATCTCGTCGGGCTTGCCGAGTCCCGCGGCCTCGTGTTTCAGGTCGGACACCTGGAGCGGTTCAATCCGGCCGTACGCTCCTTAGGCGGCCTCATCGAGCAACCGCAGTTCATCGAGTCCAACCGGATCGCGCCTTACAAGCCGCGTGCGCTGGACGTATCGGTCGTGCTCGACTTGATGATTCACGACATCGACCTGATTCACAGCTTCGTTCGGTCGCCGATGCAGCGGGTGGACGCGGTCGGTCGCTGCGTGTTCTCCGACAGCGTAGACGTCGCCAACGCGCGTATTCTCTTCGCCAACGGCTGTATCGCCAACGTCACGAGCAGCCGCATCAGCCAGAAGAGCGAACGCTCTTTGAGGATTTTCCAGAACGATGCCTACCTGTCAGCCGATCTCCAGAACCGGGTGGTCACGAGCTATCGGCGGAAGCATGACGGAGCGATAACGACGCCCGAGGATGTGCTGATCGAGAAGACCGATTTTCCGACAGCCGATCCGATGATGGCGCAGGCCGAGGCGTTTCTCGAGGCGGTAGCGAACGGCGGTGAGCCGCTGGTCTCCGGGCGTTCCGCGATGCAGGCTCTCGAGACGGCTTCCGTGATCGGCGAGCAGGCGGCGGGGAGCGCAGCGTGAACGTACCGTTTCTCGATCTGCGCCGCGGCTTCGCGGCGCACGCGGATCAGTTCGACGCAGCATTCGCCGAGATCGCCCGCAGCGGCGCCTACATACTCGGTCCGCATGTGCGCGAGCTCGAGGCCGCCGTTGCTCGCTACGTCGGCACGGAGTTTGCCGTTGCCTGTAACTCGGGCACCGATGCGCTGAAGCTTGCGCTGGCAGGACTCGAGGTCGGTCCCGGCGACGAAGTCATCACCACGCCCTTCACCTTCGCGGCGACGGTCGAAGCCGTCGAATACGTCGGCGCGACGCCCGTTCTAGTGGATATCGATCCGGCAACCTTCAATCTGGACCCGGCCCTGATCGAGGCGGCGATCAACGACAGCACACGCGCAATCATTCCCGTGCATCTCTTCGGGTTGCCGGCCGACATGGACGCGATCATGGCGCTTGCCAGCCGCCACGGACTGGTCGTCGTCGAGGACTGCGCCCAGAGTCTGGGAGCAGAGCTGGGCGGGCGACAAACCGGCTGTTTCGGCGACACGGGCGCTCTGAGCTTCTACCCGACCAAGACACTCGGTTGCTTCGGCGACGGCGGTATGGTCGTGACGAACGAGCCCAGGGTCGACGAGCGGATGCGGCAGCTCCGCAATCACGGCCTCGACGGCGGCGGCGAGCATCGGATGCTCGGCTACAACAGCCGCCTCGACGAGATGCAGGCGGCGGCCGTGAACATCAAACTACCCATGCTCGACGACACGATCGACCGTCGGCGGAAGATTGCCGCACGCTACAACGCCGCACTCGAGTCCACCGGGGCGGTAACGCAGGCGACACCGGACGGTACGCGGCATGCCTGGGGTTACTACACGATCCTCGTAGACGATCGCGCGGCGCTGGCAGAGCAGCTCAAGGCCGCGGGCATTGCGACAGCGCTGTACTACCGCAAGCCGCTGCATCGGCACGAGCACTTTGAGAAGGTCTGCCGGTGGACGGATCTGTCTGCTTCGGAGCATGCCGCCGAACGCTGCATATCCCTGCCGATATTCCCCGAAATGACCGAAGAGGAAATCGACTACGTCGCCTCGACGACCGCCCGCTTGCTTTCCTGAATCAGCGCCTCGATGCGTTCCTGCATCGTGCTGCGAATGGCTTCCAGTTCTTCCATCGATGCCCTGGGCGGGACCTCGACGGGCTGGCCGACGGCGAAGATCGTGCGTGCGAAGGGCTTGGGAATCATGAAACGATCCCAGGTGTCGAGATACCAGGCGCGATCCGCGGCGCTGGCGATCGGGACCAGCGGCGCGTTACCGATCCGCGCCATCAGCACGATGCCGGTTTTGAACTCGAAAGCTGGTCCGAGCGGGCCGTCCGGCGTCGCGACGATCGAGATGCCGTCGTGCAGCTTCTCGCGCGCGTCGCGGAGCACGAGCGCGCCGGTGTTGGCCGCCGAGCCGCGGATGACGTCGGCGCCCCAGAGACGGGCCATGCGCGCGGGCACCTCGCCGTCCACCGACGCGGAAATGATGTAACTGGCGCGAAAGCCGCGCGCGAACCATTCTCTGAGGTAGACCGTGCACATCAGGTTCTGCTGGTGCCAGTAGCACGGTATGTAAGCACGGCCCGGGTCCGCCAGGATGCGCTCGACAACCTCGCTGCCGATCATCGGTTGCGGGCGATAGGTCCAGTGCAGGGTCCAGACGACCAGTCGGAGGATCGGCATGCCGATCGCGTAAACGAGACGGCGGCCGGGCGACATCCGTCGGCGGCTCGACGACTGACGCCGACGCGTTTCGATGTCGTCGTAGTCAACCTCCCTGTCGCTCATGGTTCAATCCATCGTCCCGCCCGCGGCAGCCGCCGACAGGTCACTGGCGGCTGCCGGGCGCCGCGAAACCGTAGCGGCCATAGCGGCTCTTGACCGCAAGCCATTCCCGCAGCCGCTCCACTTCCGGAGTGTCCGGCACCGATGCGAGGGTGTCGTCGCCGTCTTTGAGCGCCCGAAACGCGGCTTCCAGGGCCCGGTAGCGATCCCCGCTGATGCCGTTGCGGCGCAGGCCCACGGCGTTCAGACGATAGTGGCGCACCGGAGTTCCGCCAATCGTCGTGTACGGCAGGGCGTCTTTACGCAGCGGCGCGAATGCGGCGACCATGCAAAAGGCTCCGATCCGCGTGAACTGGTGCGCAGCCGACATGCCGCCCATAACGACGCGGTCGCCAACCTCGACATGACCGCCCAGCGTCGCCTGATTGGTCATGATGACGTAATCGCCGACGCTGCAGTCGTGTCCGACATGCGCCGACGTCATCAGGAAACAGTGCGACCCGATGCGCGTCTCGGCACCAGGCTCGTAGGCTCGGTTGACCGTGACGAACTCGCGAAAAACGTTGTGATCGCCGATCGTCACCCAGGTCTCGGAGCCGTCGAAGGCCGTGTGCTGCGGCAGGCCCCCGAGCACACAGTGCGGGCCGACGATATTGTGCTCACCGACCCGGGTGAACGCGTGGATTACCGCGTGCGCACCGATGCTGCAATTCGCGCCGATCGAGACGCCGGCCTCGATCACGGCGCCGGGCCCGACGGTTACGGTAGGATGGAGTTCCGCATCCGCAGATACGATAGCGCTCGGGTGAATTCGGTCGGTCACTGTGGCTCTGGTTCGATTGGCAGCTCAACGGGTGCGATTGTAGCCTCATCTGTGCGAACATATCGGCCAGGTGCGATCGGACTCGCGAACCAACCCCGTCAACCCCACCCCCTTAGTTCCGCCAAACTTCAGGCAAGCGCCTCGCGCACTGTCTGTCCTGCGATGCTCAAGTACTCGAAACTCTTGTTTCTCGTCACCGCCCTCGGCCTGCCCTTGTTCGCGGGGGCCGCGGCATCGTTGCCATCGACGACGAAGGACATTCGTATCGACGGGCGCGTCGATCCGGACGAGTGGTCGGACGCGCTTCTCGTGGCGCTCGACGTCGAGACGCAACCCGGCGAAAACATCGAGGCGCCGGTCGAGACCCGTGCTTACATCGTCGAGGACGGCAAGAGCCTGTTTGTCGCCTTCGTCGCCGACGATCCCGAGCCGGACAAGATCCGCGCCTACCTCCGGGACCGCGACGCCGCGTTCGACGACGACTATCTCGGTATCGTCATCGATACGTTCGGCGACCGGCAGCGCGCGTTCCAGTTCTTCGTCAATCCGCTCGGCGTGCAGATGGACCTCACGCTCGACGACGTCAACGAGGACGACGACGATTCGTGGAACGCCATCTGGGATTCCGCGGGCCGTATCACTGACGCGGGTTACGTGGTGGAGATGGAGATCCCGCTCAGTCAGCTGCGGTTCCCGACGCTCGACGGCCCGAAGCGCTGGGGCATCGACTTCGTCCGGATTTACCCGCGCGACCAGCGTTATCGCCTCGCGAGCAACGCGCGGGATCGCGCGGTCAACTGCTATCTCTGTCAGCTCGACTTCTACGAAGGTCTCGACGGCGTCGAGCCCGGGCGCGATCTGGAGATCGTACCCACGCTCGTGGCAAGCCAGACGTCGGTGACGGACCAGCCGGGCATCGTGCCGCTCGAGCGGGGCGATCCCGAGGTCGAGGCGGGCGTCAGCGTCCGCTGGGGGATTACGCCGGACGTTACCGCGAATCTCGCGATCAATCCGGATTTCTCGCAGGTCGAAGCCGATGCGGCCCAGCTCGACGTCAACAATCAGTTCGCGCTGTTCTTCCCGGAAACGCGCCCGTTCTTTCTCGAGGGCGCCGACTTCTTCTCGGCGCCGATCCGCGCCGTGTTCACGCGCACTGTCGCCAATCCGGAGATCGGCGCCAAGCTCACGGGCAGGCGCGATCGACACACCTTCGGCGTAGTCGCGGCGCGCGACGAGATCACCAACCTGATCTTCCCGGGCGCCGAGGGCTCGGACTCCACGTCCCTCGACGACCCGAACGACAGCCTCGTCGGCCGCTACAGCTACGGTTTCGGCGAAGCTTCGACCGTCGGCACGCTGTTCACGCTGCGCCAGGGCGACAACTATCACAACTACGTGGGCGGCTTCGATACGCGCTGGCGGATCAACGACCGGAACAACTTCAGGGCTCAGATTCTCCTGTCCGATACCGAGTATCCGGACGAGCTTGCGGCGGAGTTCGATCAGCCGCTCGGCGCTTTCGACGGCCACGCGGCGACGGTGCAGTACGACTACGAAACGCGAAACTGGTTCGTCTTCCTGCGGCACAACGAACGTTCGCGGGACTTTCGCGCCGACTCGGGTTTTGTGCCGCGCGTGGACTTCTCGCAGCAGGTCGCGGGCGTCCAGCGCACCTGGTTCGGATCGCCGGACGACCTCTGGGCGGAAATCGAACTCGGCGGCGACTGGGACATTACCTACGACGAAGCCGGGCAGCTTCTGGAGCGGGAAGTAGAGGCCTACTTCGAAATCGATGGGCTCTGGCAATCCGAAATCGAACTATTCGCCGTAACCCGGGACCTGCGTTTCGAGAACGTGCTGTTCGAGGAGACGCGGTTCGGCATTTCCGCCGAAGCGCAGCCGATCAGCGGGCTCGGCTTTGGTATGTCCGTACGCGCCGGCGATCGTATTGACTTCGCCAACGCGCGTATCGCCGATGAGATGCGGCTGGAGCCCTTCGTCAACTGGAACGTGAACCGGCATCTGCTGCTGCGCCTAAGCTCCGAATTCGTGGCGCTGGACAGCAAGGCCGGCCCGAGCATCTTCGACGCCGAGCTGTACGACATCCGGATGACCTGGCAATTCAGCGTGCGGAGCTTTTTCCGCTTCACGACGCAGATTCAGGACGTGGTCCGCAACCCGGCCGAGTACATCGATCCGGTCGATCGCCGGGAACGCGACGTCGCCCGACAGTTTCTCTACTCCTACGAGCTGAATCCGCAGACCGTGTTCTTTCTGGGCTATTCCGACGTGCTCTTCCAGGACGACAGTCTCGAGAACCTCGAAAGCGTGGACCAGGCCTGGTTCATGAAGATCGGTTACGCGTTCATACCCTGAGCCGCGTGACGCGCCGCCCGTTTTGCCGCGTTCGGCTTGCATTTCGCTGTCCGCTGTCCGCACACTCGTCCGAATCGGAGTCGAGGCCCGGGGAGGGCGCAATGGCCATGCTGCGGAGTGCAATCCTGCTGCTGATCCTGACGACAGGGAGCGGCGCGTGGGCCGAGGAACGCCTCGGCAAGGACTACTCGGACGATCAGCTCGTCGCGATGCTTCAGGACGAGGGTTTTCGCAAGGTGAAGATCGTCGAGCCCACGGTGATCGAAATCGCGATCGACGGCATCGAGTACTACCTCTTCGTTTACGACGACGGCGACCTGCAGCTCTGGTTCGGGCTGACGGACTACGACGTCAATATCGAAGACATGAACGAATGGAACCGTACGCGGCGGCTTACCCGGGCGTACATCGACGACGAGAACGATCCGATTCTCGAGGCCGATCTGCTGGCGAACGCGGGATACACCGCGAAGCAGCTTTCCGAGTGGGTGAGCGTGTTCGACGGGATATCGCGCGCTTTCCGGGACTATGTCGCGGAACGGGACCGCATCAACTCCCAGGCGGCGAAGCGCCGGACGCGGGAGCGCGGGACCTGATCTTTTGAAAACGGCCGCGCCCAGACGGGCGCGGCCGCGCTCACATCGGCGTCCAGACCAATCAGCCGTTGTGAATCTTGCTGAGCTTCTCGCTATTGACCTGCTGCACCGCCTTGGTCAGCGTTTTGCGATAGCAGAGCTTCGACTCCATATCGGCGATCCTCGGCCGCTGCGCCTTGTAGCGCGAATAACCGCAGACTTCCGCACTTGCGTTCTTCAGGCGCCTGTATAAGGTCCGCACGCCCGCATCGTTGTTGATGTCGAGATCTTCGTAGTTCACTTTGACAGTGAGCTCTTCGTACAGGTGCTGTGGTGCCGCAACCGCCGATGCAGCCAGCCCCGTGCCCAACGCGATGGCCATAGCCGTAGTCAGTGTCTTGCTTTTCATGTGCCCTCTCTTCCGCTTCGTTAACGCCAGTATGTTTCCCAAGCAGCAAGAGGAAGTACCCACCAACCGCGCGACATACGCGTTTGCTTCCGAATTGCTTGTCGCTTAGATGAGCGGCATGAAAAGATGGTTGCAGGCTGCTACTAGCGTTTAGCTATAAGCAGCAGCGGTAACAACCAAACGAAGGGTCGGGGACTGAACTTTTTATGTCGCGGCCGCGACGGCCGGGTTTACTTCTCGGGTATCAGCGCGGCGGCGAGCATCGTGCCGCCGGCGCCGGCCACGGACCAGCCGCCGTCGACCGGCAGTACGACGCCGCTGACGTAAGCGGCGGCATCGGACGACAGGAACATCGCGGCCTGGCCGATTTCGCTGGCCGCGCCGAATCGTCGCATCGGTACCGACTTACGGCAGGCCTCGCGTGCCGCCTCGGTCGGAGCCAGTCGCGCCATGCCTTCGGTGTCGTCGATCGGGCCGGGCGAGATGCTGTTGATCCGAATCCCTAAGCCACTCCATTCGAGCGCAAGCGTCCGCGTCAGCATGTCGACGCCGGCCTTCGCGGCGCAGACGTGACTCTGCAGCGGCATCGGGATGAAAGCCTGCGGCGCGGAAATGTTGATCACGGACGCGCCGGGCCGCTTCAGATGGGGAAACGCCGCGCGCAACACGTGAAACGAACCGAGGAGGTCGATGTCGACGACCGACTTGAACGCGTTCGGCGACATCTTGTGGGCGAGTGCCGGAAAGTTGCCGGCCGCGCCGGACACGAGCACGTCCAGCGGACCGGACTTCTCCGCGTGCGCCGCAAGCGCTGCCTCCACGGCGTCGGAGTCGCGGACGTCCAGCGAGTAACCGTGCGCATCGGAGCCCAGCTCCTTCAGCCTGGCGACGGCCGCATCCACCTTGTCCTGCGAGCGGCTTGCCACCGCGACGCCGGCGCCGGCTTCTGCGAAGCATTCCGCAATGCCGAGGTTGATGCCGCTGGTGCCGCCGAAAATGAAGACCTGCCGATCGCTGAAGTCGAATGTCGCGTGCATGTCGTTTCCATCGCTGTGTCGGGTTGGTGCCGGATTGGCTCTGCCCGCTGTTTTACGCGATGCCGTCCACAGTGTCATCCTCGGTGTTCCACCGCGTCCCGCAAGCGGGCGCCGCCAGCGGCGTTCGCGCCCCCGTACAGCCAAACTCACTGAAAACATTGACAAAACCGGATCAAGGCTGCACATTCTTGGGCAATCTGACAGCGCAGGCAGCCATGGCGGACGAAACGACCGGCGCGAATCGCGTCATGCGTTCCGAAGAGCGGATTCCGAGACTTCGTTCGCGCGGCCGCGAAAACCGCCGGCGGTTGCTGGCGACGGCCGAGCGGCTGCTCGCCGAGCCTGGCAACGAGACGCTCAGATTCAGCGACGTGTTCGAGGCGGCAGGCGTTTCCCGCGGATCGGCTTATCGCATCTACATCGGCATCGACGACCTGATGCACGACCTCGCGGCCGAGTGGATCAACAATTTCGTGGACTACCTCGCGACGAGCGAGCCGCCAGAGCCGCCCGGGGACTGGATGTCGCTGTCGGATTTCATCGTGGAACGCGGCGTGGCCTACTGGAAGGACACCGAGGAGACCCTCAAGGTGATGCCGCGCATCCGCTCCAACGTTCCCGAGAGCCACAAGCGCGCGCAGCGGGCCTTGAGCCGGGTAATCGGCGAGATCTTCGGGCGCTACTTCGCGCTGCCGAAGGTCGATGACTGGCGCGCGGTGATCGGGTTCTATGTGCAGATCTGCGACCTCACATGTTCCGACGCGGTTCGCCGCGAGGGACGGATCAACGGGCAGCGGACGACCGAGGCGCAGGCCTTGTGCCGTGCCTATCTGGCGTTCTATCTTCCGGCCTGGCTGCCGCGGCGCAACGACGCATCGAAGCGGCGGGCCTGACACCTGCCCGCTCCGGCCCGCGCTGCGCGGGTTTCTCACGCGAAGATTCAGAGTTTTCCCAATGACGAGATATGGTTTACTGCTGCTGACGGCGTGCACGCTTGCCGCGTCCCCCGGATACGCAAGCGACGCGGCGGAAGAGCCTGACGGTGACGAGCAACTGGCCGAGATTACGGTCGAGGCGGCGCGTGTCGCCAACGACACGCCGGCCGGGACCTATCCGTCGCCGGCGACGGCGCTGCGCTTCGACCCGCTGACGGAGCTGCAGTCGCGCGGCATCGCCGAGGGCCAGGCCGACGTGACGGTCCGCGGCGGCCTGTTCGAGAACACCGGATTCCGGCTGGGCGCGGCCACCGTTTTCGATCCGCAGACCGGCCACTACGTCGCCGAGCTGCCCGTGGATCCCGCGTGGCTCGGCGCACCGCGCATCGTCCATGGGATCGACAACGCCCTCGGCGGCTTCAACTCCAACATCGCGACCGTGTCGTACGCGCTGGCGCCATGGGCGCGGGGCGGCGAACTGGCGGCTGGCTTGGGCAGCGACGGGCTCAACTATCAGTCGCTGCGCGCGGCCCTCGGGCTTGGCGATACCGCTGACGCGCGCCACGTCGCGGCGGTCTCGCTGGCGCGTTCCGAAGGCGACGGCACGGTCGCCAACGGCGATCATCGTTTCGCGCGCGTCAATCTCGGCTACCAGCGCCAGGGTGCCGCCAGCCAGAGCGACGTCGTGCTCGGGTATCAGGACAAGTTCTACGGCTGGCCCGGCGCGTACACGGGCTTCGCGAATCTTGCGGAGACGGACGACACCCAGACGCTGTTCGCGTTCGTCAACCACCGGCAGGACGTCGCCGCGGGGTACTGGCAGTTCAGCGCGTACTACCGCGAGCTCGAGGACGACTACGACTTCGACCGGACAACCGTCGAGACCGGCGTTCCGGGCGCTTTCGAGCACAAGACCCGCGCCGCGGCGGCCGCGGTCGAAGGCGCGATCGAGCGCGGCCGCGTCAACTGGCGCTTCGCGGCGCAGGCAACGGCCGACGATCTCGTCCGGTCCACGGATCTGACCGAGGGCTTTTTCAACAGCCGGAGCTACGTCACGATATCGCTGGTGCCCGAGATCGCGCTGTACGAGACCGGGGGCAGGAACGTTAGCCTCCGGATCGGCGCGACAGCCGACGTCAGCAGCCGCGACGACGACGAGCTGCTGCCGCAGATCGGCATCCGCGCCGCGCGCTTGACGGGCGGCGTCGAGGAGGCGATCAGTCTCGAGTTCGCATCCACGTCGCAGGTGCCGGGCTACACCGTGCTCAACTCCCGGCCGGCCGGGCTCTTCGGCGGCAATCCGAACCTCGGCCGCGAGCGCGCGGATCAGCTTGCGCTGACCCTGTCGAGGGAAAGCGGCAGCGCCCGCGCAAGCATCGCGCTGTTCCATCGCGAGGACCGCGACCTGGTCGACTGGACCTTCGCGGCCGGTGCCCCGTTCGCCCGGCAGGCAAACCCCGTCGATCTCGACGTAAGCGGCGTCGAGCTGCTTGGATCGCTGTCGCTCGACAGGCTGCGCGTCGCGGCGGGCTATACCTGGCTCGATAAGGATTCCGATTACGGCGATGCGGCCGTGGATGCAAGCTACTACGCGCTCAACTTCGCCCGCCACCGCGCCACGCTGGCGCTGATCTACGCGCCGGCCGCGACCGTCGAGATTCGCCTCGACAACGAGTACCGGGTACAGGAAGACAATCCGCTGCGCGCAAGCGGCGACGAGGCCTACTTCGGCTCGCTGGCATTGCGCTGGACGCCCGAGGCGATCGGCGGCGTCGCGCTGGCGCTCACCGTGGACAACCTCGCCGACACCGATTTCGAGCCTTTCCCGGGTACGCCCGCGGCGCGCCGGCAGTACGCCCTGAGCGCGGCCTGGCGCTGGTAGCCGGGCGTCGCGTTTGCGGCCTTGTCGTCGGGGTGATCCGTAGCGGGATCGGAAAAGGGGAAAAGGTGTCAGACTTATTTTCTGCTTTCAGGCAAAAATAAGTCTTACACCTTTTCCGCCATTACGGGTCGTTGAGCGGGTGCCGCCGCCCGCGGTAGTCGCGGACACGGGTGCCTTCCGCGCCGTCGTCGAGATAATCGGGCCCGAGCGGCGATTTGCCCCAGCCACCCGGGATGTCGAGCACGTAGGTCGGCTGGCAGAGTCCCGACAGCGTGCCGCGCAGCGCGGTTACGAGCGCGCGCCCTTCCTCGACCGGCACGCGGAAATGCGCGGTGCCGGGCGCTTGGTCGAGATGGTGCAGGTAATAAGGTTTGACGCGGTTCTCGACGAAGGTCCGCATCAGCGCCGCAAGCGCGTCGACGCTGTCGTTCACGTCGCGCAGCAGGACCGTCTGACTGATCATCGCGATGCCGCGGTCGGCGAGCCGTTGGAGCGCGGCGCGGCCGGCGGCCGTGAACTCGCGCGCGTGGTTGGCGTGCAGTGCCAGATACACCGGTCCGGCCGCCGCCAAGGACCCGACGAGTTCGTCGGTCACGCGTTCGGGCGAGACGAGCGGCACGCGCGTGTGGACGCGGATGATCCTGACGTGCGGGATCGCGCGCAGTCGCGTCAGGAGCGAGCGCAGCCGCCGTTCGGACAGGATCAACGGATCGCCGCCGGACAGGATGACTTCCCAGATCGCGTCGTTGTTCGCGACGTAGTCGAGCGCCGCATCGAGCGCCGCGTCGTCGAGCAGGGCGCTGGCCGGCCCGCCGACGGTCTCGCGGCGAAAGCAGAAGCGGCAATACACCGGGCACACCGTGAGCGGCATCAGGAGAACCCGGTCCGGGTAGCGGTGCACGATGCCGGGCACCGGCGTGTGCCGCTCGTCGCCGATGGGATCGTCGAGTTCGTCGGGCCGGCGGTCGAGTTCGCGCCGGTCGGGCACGAACTGGAGCGCGATCGGATCGTTCGCGTCGTCCGGATCGATCAGTGCGGCCATCGTCGGCGTAACGGCCTCAGCGTAGCGGGCAGCGACTTCGGCAAGCTCGTCGTCGTCGCGCAGCAGCGGCCCGGCCGTGGTCGTCATCGTTGCGTCACGCGGTCGATCCAGTCGAGCCAGTCGCGCGTGACCTCGTCGCGGTTGATTTCGTTGAGCATCTCGTGGCGCCCCTCGGGATACAGCTTGAGCGTCAGCCGCGAGTGCCCGGTCTGCGCCAGCCGGAGCATGAGTTCGCCCATGCCGGCCTCGCCGCCCACCGGGTCGTTGCTGCCGCCCGTGACGAGAATCGGCATCTCGGCCGGGATGCGTGCAAGCGCCGTGTCGGAGCTCACGGCCAGCAGGCCGCCGAGAAAATCGAACCACAGGCCGGCCGTGTAAGGGCCGCCGCAAAGCGGGTCGGCTATGTACTCGTCGACCTCGGCCTCGTCGCGCGACAGCCAGTCCATGTCGGTACGGCCGGGCTCGAAGCGCCGGTTCATCGAGTCGAAGCCCAGGCCGGTGAGCAGCGGACTGTTCCGCGTCCGGCCGCCGGCGAGCCGGAGCAGCCAGGCCAGCGCGAACCCAGGCGCGATCCGCAGCCGCTGCGGCCAGCCCGAGCCCGACAGTACGAGTCCGTTGAAGCGGCTTCCGTAGTGCATTGCGAAGTACTGCGCGAGATACGAGCCCATGCTGTGGCCGAGCAGCACGACCGGCAGGTCCGGGTCGAGCGAGGCAATGTGGTCGCGGACGCAGAGCGCGTCGATCTCGAGCAGCGCCCAGCCCTTTGCCGGAGCGAAGTGGCCCCGCCGCCGCGCGCCTGGGCCGTGGCCGCGGTGATCGTGCGCGACGACCCGGTAGCCGCGCGCGCTCGCGGCCCCGGCGAAACGCGCATAGCGTCCGGCGTGCTCGCCGAGTCCGTGCAGGATCTGAACGACGCCGCGCGCCGGACCCTGCGGCTCCCAGACGTACAGCGGGATGCTGCGCCGGTCGGGCGCGATCAGCGTCGCGTCATTGAAGTCGGGCTCAGCCGCGGCCATGCGGGCTCTTCGGTGGGGTGGGCGGCATGCGGTCGGGATGGCGGTGCGGAGCCGTAGTCTTACCTTATACTGAGCGCCGTTTCCAGACAGGAGCGCCCGCCGCCGATGATCGACTTCTACTACTGGCCGACGCCGAACGGCCACAAGATTGCGATCATGTTCGAGGAAACGGGCCTCGAACACCGGGTCATCCCCGTCGATATCGGCGCCGGCGATCAGTTCAAGCCGGAGTTCCTGAAGATCAGCCCCAACAACCGGATGCCGGCGATCGTCGATCACGAAACCGGCATCCCGATCTTCGAGGGCGGGGCGATACTCATGTACCTCGCGGACAAGAGCGGCCGGCTCCTG
The DNA here is from genome assembly GCA_028277185.1 of Woeseiaceae bacterium. Classification (GTDB taxonomy): domain Bacteria; phylum Pseudomonadota; class Gammaproteobacteria; order Steroidobacterales; family Woeseiaceae; genus UBA1847. The sequence goes on along the minus strand of JANQGQ010000043.1, from coordinate 69,208 downwards.
CCCGCGGACGCGCCGGAGAGTCTGGCCGCGCGCTACCGGGTCCTGTCCTGGCTGTTCTGGCAGGCCGCGGGGCTCGGACCGATGGCCGGCCAGCTCAGCCACTACCGAAGCTACCTCGACGAGCCGGTCCCCTACTCCGAGAAGCGCTACGCGAACGAGTACGATCGCCTGCTGGCCGTGATGGACGTGGAGCTGGAGAACCGCGAGTTCATCGCAGGCGACTACTCGATCGCGGATATCGCCGCGTTCCCGTGGGTCCGCCCGTACAAGCGGCTGGGCAACGACATCGACAACTTCCCGGCCCTCAAGCGCTGGTACGAAACGCTCAAGGCCAGGCCCGCGGTCCGCCGGGGCATCGATCTCGGCAGCGACTGGCCGCGCACGACGTCGCCGACCGAGGAGGCGAAAGCTATGCTCTTCAACCAGAACGCCGCGACCGTCCGCCGCAGCCGGCAGCAGGAGATCGCGAAGTGAAGTTCTACGACTGCAGCACGGCGCCGAGTCCGCGGCGCGTCCGGATATTCATCGCCGAGAAGGGGCTCGACATCGAGACGGTCGAGGTCGATCTGAGATCGGGCGAGCAGTTCGGCGACGCGTTCACCCGGCTGAATCCGGATTGCACGGTGCCGGTACTCGAACTCGACGACGGGACCTGCCTGACCGAGGTCATGGGTATCTGCCGCTACCTGGAGGCCGCCCATCCCGAGCCGCCGCTGTTCGGCCGCACGCCGACCGAGCAGGGCCTCGTCATGGGCTGGAATGCGAAGATCGAGCAGCAGGGGCTCCTGGCGATGGCCGAGGCGTTTCGCAACTCGCTGGCCGGTTTCAAGGGGCGTGCGCTGCCCGGGCCGGTCGCCCACGAGCAGATCCCCGAACTGGCCGCGCGCGGCCGCGAGCGCGTCGCGGCCTTCATGACGAAGCTCGACGCGCGCTTCGCGGACAGCGAGTTCGTGGCGGGCCCGGACTATTCCGTCGCCGATATCTCGGCACTAGTGTTCGTCGATTTTGCGACGCGCGCCAGGCTGGGCCCCGGCGACGACGCGAAGGCACTCGCGCGCTGGTACGACGCGGTCAGCAGCCGGCCGTCAGCCGCTTTGTGACGGCGGGCGCATCAGCGCCCCGAAGCCGCACACGAGCAGCAGGCCGAGCTTTAGCAGCTCGAGACTCGAATACAGCGCATGCGCCATCGATTCGGGCGGCGTGTCGCCCGCAAGCACGATGTCCGTGCGCGCGGATAGCTCCGGCAGCAGCCACGCGGACTGCACCATGACGATCAGTGCCAGCGCGCCGCCCACGAGCAGATAGGTCCGCGCCTGCCCCGTGACGCGAATCAGGATCAGAAACGCCACGAGCATTACGAGCTCGACCTTGTTCAGCAGGCCGAAGACTTCGCGGCCGACGTCGAGCGCGACGGGCCGGGTGATGCTGTCCGCCTGAAAGCGGGCGAATGTCGCAAGCAGGCCCGCGCCGGCCGCGATGCCGAACCAGCAGAAACAGAGCCAGGCCGGGTTGCGGAAGGCGGTGAGCAGACGTCGGGCGGACATGCCGGGATTCCTCGGAATTTGCAGGGTTCGGCGACTTGATTTTGCCCAGCGCGCACCGCAAGCTCCCGCCACGATCCGAACGGGGCCGGGCGCGCCGACCGTTCTTGAGACTCAGGCATTCTAGCTGCAAATGACCGCAACCGAAGCCCAACTCGCCAGCACCGTGCTGATGATTCGCCCGGTGCGCTTCGAGGCGAACCCGCTGACCGCCGAATCCAACGCGTTCATGGCTGCCATGAGCGCCGACGCGGAGGAGCAGCAGCGCGCGGCGCTCGAGGGTTTCGAGGCCGTGGTCGCGGCGCTCGAGGCGGCCGGCGTCAATGTCGTTGCGATCGACGACACGGCGGAGCCGCACACGCCCGACAGCGTATTCCCGAACAACTGGATCAGCTTTCACGCCGACGGCACGGTCGTCCTGTACCCGATGCAGGCCGAGAACCGCCGCACCGAGCGGCGGCTCGACGTGCTCGACGTCCTTAGCGAGCAGCACGGTTTCCAGGTGGGCGAGGTCATCGACCTGAGTCATCATGAGAGCGACGGCCACTATCTCGAGAGCACCGGAAGCCTGGTGCTCGACCGGCAGAACCGGGTCGCGTACGCGTGCCTGTCCTCACGGACCCACCTCGACCCCCTGGGCGATTTCGCGCAGCGGCTCGACTACGAGATCGTCGCGTTCGACGCCGTGGACCGCGACGGTAAGCCGATCTATCACACGAACGTGCTGATGAGCATCGGCGAGCGCTTCGCGGTCGTCTGCGCCGCGGCGATACCGGATCCCGCGCAGCGCGAGGCCGTTCTGTCGCGGCTTGCGGCCAGCGGGCGGCAGGTCGTCGAGCTCAGCTACGATCAGCTCGAAGCGTTCGCCGGCAATCTGCTGGAGCTGCGCGCGGCGGACGGCGCGCGGGTCGTCGCGCTGTCAGAGCAGGCGCTCGATGCGCTGACGCCCGAGCAGCGGGCGCTGCTCGAGGCCAACGGCCGGATCGCGGTCGCCGACATTGCGGCGATCGAGGCATCGGCAGGCGGCTCCGTACGGTGTATGCTCGCGGAGGTGCATTTACCGCTGCTGCCCGGAAGTACGGAATCAGTATGAGCGAAAGCGACCGCATTTTGATGTGCCCACCGGACTTCTTCACGGTGGACTACGTCATCAATCCCTGGATGGCGGGTCAAACTGGCTCGCTCGATCTGGACCGCGCCCGCGGTCAGTGGGAGACGCTGCGCGACGCGCTGGCGGAGCACGCCGACATCGCGATCATCGAGCCGCAGCCCGACCTCCCCGACATGGTGTTCACGGCGAACGCGGGCGCGGTCTACGGCAACAAGGCCGTCGCAAGCCATTTCATGCCCAAGGAGCGGCGGCCCGAGGAACTCCACTTCAAGGCGTGGTTCCGCGACAACGGCTTCGAGCTTCTGGCGCTCGACGAGAAGATCGGCTTCGAGGGCGCAGGCGACTGTCTGCGCGACCGCCGCGGGCCCTGGCTGTGGACCGGCTACGGTTTTCGCACCGAGATCGAGGCGCACGGGGCCATTGAGCGTTTCTTCGATATCGAAGTAGTCTCGATCCGGCTGACCGACGAGCGCTTCTATCACATCGATACCTGCTTCTGTCCGCTGACTGACGGCTTCCTGATGTACCACCCGCCCGCGTTCGACTTCGATTCGCGGATCGCCATCGAGTCGCGCGTGCCGCCGCACAAGCGCATCATCGTCGACACGTTCGACGCCGGGAACTTCGCGTGCAACGCCGTCAACATCGACGATCAGGTGTTCCTGCACAGCGCGAGCCGGCCGCTGCAGGCGCGGCTGATGCTGGCAGGCTTCGAGGTCAACGAAGTCGGGATGTCGGAGTTCCTGAAGGCCGGCGGCTCAGCCAAGTGCCTGACGCTCAGGCTCACCGAACCGCTTGTGCACTGACGGCATCGTGACGGCACCGCTCAAATACTCGATTCGTCCCGCGGACCCGACCGCGCATCTGTTCGAGGTGCGCCTGACGATCGCCGATCCCGATCCGGCCGGTCAGGTGCTCCGCCTGCCCGCGTGGATTCCGGGCAGCTACATGATTCGCGACTATGCACGCCACGTCGTCGGCATTCGCGCCGAGTCCGACGGGCTCAACGTCGTGATCGAGAAACTCGACAAGAGCCGCTGGCAGGCGGCGCCGGTGGAGCGCGAGCTGACGATAACGGCGGAGATCTATGCATTCGACGAGAGCGTGCGCGGCGCGCATCTCGATACGACGCACGGCTTTTTCAACGGCACCTGCGTGTTCCTCGAACCCCTTGGTGACGACGACCGCGGTTTCGAAGACCGCGCCTGCGAACTCGAGATCCTGCCGCCCGATAAGCCGTACGGGAAGCACTGGCGGGTTGCGACGTCGATGGAATCCGACGGTGCGCCGGTCTACGGCTTCGGCCGATACTGCGCGGCGAACTACGCCGAGCTGATCGACCATCCCGTCGAGATGGGCCAGCTGACGATCGGCGAGTTCACGGTCAACGGCGTGCCCCACGTGTTCGCGATCCGCGGCCGGCATTCCGCCGACATGGCGCGGCTGTGCCACGACGTCGAGAAGCTGTGCACGACGCAGCACGAGTTTCTGGGCACGCCGAAGGATCTCGACCGCTACGTCTTCCTGCTGCACGCGCCCGGCGAGGGCTACGGCGGTCTCGAGCACGGCTGGTCGTCGAGTCTCGTGGCTTCGCGCGGTAGTCTGCCGCCGCGCGGCCTCGAGGGCATGACGGAGGAGTACCGGACCTTTCTCGGGCTCGTCAGCCACGAGTACTTTCATCTCTGGAACGTCAAGCGCATGAAGCCGGCGCGGTTCCGGCCTTACGACCTGACGCAGGAGACGCATACCGGCTTGCTGTGGGTGTTCGAGGGCATTACCTCGTACTACGACGATCTCATGCTGCTGCGTTCGGGCCTGATTCCGGTCGAAAGCTGGCTCGAGATGGTCGGCCAGACGATGACGCGCGTGCACCGCAACGCCGGCCGGCTGCGGCAGTCGGTCGAGGCGTCGAGCTTCGACGCGTGGACGAAGTTCTACAAGCAGGACGAGAACGCGGGCAACGCGATCGTCAGCTACTACGCCAAGGGCTCGCTGATCGCGCTTGCGCTCGACCTCAAGCTGCGTGAGGACACGGACGGTAGGGTGAGTCTCGACGACGTGATGCACGAGTGCTGGCGGCGCTTCGGCGAAACGGGGCAAGGCATGGGCGAGGGCGAGTTCGAGGCGGTCTGCGACGAAGTGTCCGGGCTGGTGCTCGACGATTTCTTCGCGAACGCCGTGCGCGGCACCGGCAAGCTGCCGCTCGACGCGCTGTTCGAACGGCACGGTATCCACGTGCGCTACCGCGCCGCCGTCGGCGGCACGGACAAGGGCGGCAAGCTGTCGGAGGCGGCGATGCCGGTCGCGTTCGGTGCGAAGGTTGCGGAGCGCGACGGCGCGACCTTCGTTACGGCCGTAGCAAACGGCAGCCCTGCCGAGAAAGCCGGCCTCGCCGCCCGCGATCAGCTTCTGGCGCTCGACGGGCTGCGCGTGAGCGCGGCGACGCTCGACGCGACGCTCAGGCGTTTCCGGCCGAACGATACGACGTCGCTCGTGGTATTCCGCGGCGACGAGTTGATGGAGCTGTCGCTGCGCTTCACGAAGCCGCCCGAAGACACGGTGTATCTCGAACTTGCGGACGATCCCGGCGAGGAAGCGTGCGCGCGCCGAAATGCGTGGTTGCTGAGTTAGTTTCGTGTTCTGCCCGGCCAGTTCATCAAATGATTCGCCGCTTCTTTTCGCGGTTGGCGGCGTTGCAGCGTCTCGACTACCCGCTATGACTCATCGCCGTGTCTCACCGACGGCGAACTCTTGCTACCGTTGGTTTGGACGGACTGCTACGGGCTAGTATCCAATGCCCCTCATAGAGCGCTTTCGCGCCCCGCGTATCCGGCTGTTCGCGGGCGCGGCGCTGATCAGCCTGTCGCCGGTCTGGGTCAAGCTCGTGTCGGTGTCGCCGACGACGAGCGGTTTCTACCGCGTGCTGATCGGCGGCGCTGCGCTGGCAGTGTTCCTGGCGTTCAGCGGGCGGCGCTTAGACCTTAGCCGGCGCAACTGGGGCATCCTCGCGGTGGCTTCGGTGCTGTTCGCGCTCGACCTCTGGTTCTGGCATCGCAGCATTCAGTATGTCGGCCCGGGGTTGTCGACGCTGCTTGCCAACTTTCAGGTATTCATCATGATGTTCGCGGCTGCGTTCCTGCTGCGGCAGGCGCCGACGCGGCTGCAGGTCGTCGCGGTACCGCTCGCGTTCGTCGGGCTCGTGATGATCGTCGGCATCGATCCGTCGAAGCTGACGCCGGACTATCGCTGGGGTGTGCTGTTCGGCCTGCTGACGGCTGTGTCCTACGCGGGCGTCCTCTTGTTGTTGCGCGCGTCGCGGGCGCACTCGCCGCACCGGATACCGACGCGGGAGGTCGCGGTCGTCTCGCTCGCGGCCGCGGCGATACTCGGCGCGACGGCGATGGTCGAGGGCGAGTCGCTCGTCGTCAGCAGTACGACGGACATGGCGTGGCTGGCCGCCTACGGCGTGCTGTCGCACTGCATGGGCTGGCTGTTCATTGCAAGCAGCCTGCCGGAAGTCTCGCCGACCGAGGCGGGACTGGCGCTGCTCCTGCAGCCAACCCTGAGTTTCGCGTGGGACATCCTGTTGTTCGGGCGGCCGATGACGGCGATGGAACTGGTCGGCGCAGGGCTGGCGCTGACGGCGATCTACCTCGGCGCGCGCTCAGAGAAAGCGTAGCGCGCCCGGCACGCATTCGATCTCGAAGCGGCTGGCGGCCGGCATCAGCTCGCCGTCGATGTGCGAGAGCACGGGTGCGTTGCTTTCGATCGTCAGCTTGTCGAGCGTCGTGTGCTGCACCTCGGGTGCGCCCAGGTGCCGGCCGCGGACGAGCGCGGGCAGGAGTGCGAGGATACGGCGCCGCCGCACGGGCTCCGCGAGCACGAGGTTCAAAAGGCCGTCCCGGTGGCTTGCATCGGGCGCGATGCGGAAGCGGCCCCCGAGCCAGGGGCCGTTGGCGATGTTGGCAAGCGTCGTCTGGCCGCTGTAGTCGACGCCGCTGCCGGCGACGCGATACTCCGGCGTCACGATGCCGTGGATAAGCGCGCGTACGAGACCGACGAGATACACGCCGTCGCCGATCGGCAGCGGCACGCCCTGCGCGTAGTGGGTGACGAGTGCGTCGAAGCCGATACCGACGCCGTTCGCAAAGTAGCGGTCGTTGCAGCGGCCGAGGTCGACGGGTTCCGGCTCGGCGTTCGCGGCGATCTTGCGGGCGAGTACCGTCGTTGCTTCCTCGAAGTTCCGCGCCAGCCCGGCGGCCTTGGCGAAGTCGTTCCCTGAACCGGTGGGGATCAGCGACAATGCGGTCGGGCTGGCGTTCTGCATGTAGCCGTTGACCGCTTCGTGCACGGTGCCGTCGCCGCCCGCGATGACGACGAGATCGATGCCCGCTTCGCACAGCCCGGCGACGCGGCGCTCGATATCGCCCGGGCTTTCGCTCAAGACCACGTCGGCGGTAATGCCGTGCTGCTGGAAGATTGCGACGATCCGGCCGAGCCGTTTGCCGGCGAGGCCGCGGCGCGCGGTGGGGTTCAGGAGCAGCGTAACGTTCATGGTGCGCGGCTTGGCGGACGAGCCGCGATGCTACAATGCGGCTTCGATCCAACGCAAAGACTCAACCCGCATGCTCGAGCTGGGCGTCAAGTTTCTGATCAGCTATTTCCTGGGCTCGCTGATGGGCTCCCTGCTCGTGGGCTATCTCAAGGGCGGCGTCGACATCCGCAAGATGGGCAGCGGCAACGCGGGCGGCACGAACGCGCTCCGGACGCAGGGCTTCTGGTTCGCGCTAGGCGTAATCGTGATCGACGTGGGCAAGGGCGTACTGGCCGCCGGCGTCGTGCCAGGTCTCGATATCCCCTACGTCGGTACGGATCCGACGGTATCGCGCGAGTGGCTTGCCGTCGCCTGCGCGGGCGCGGCGGTGATCGGCCACGTCTGGCCCGTGTACCACCGCTTCGAGGGCGGGAAGGGCGCGGCGACGCTGATAGGCACGGTCGCGGTGCTGGCGCCGATGCTGCTGTTACCTGCTTTCGTCGTGTTCGCGCTGGTGCTCGTAGGGTCGGGTTTCGTTGGCCTGTCGACAATGTCGGCGGCGATTGCGATGCCGGTGTGGCTGGCGCTCACGGAGCTGCCCGGGCGCGTGCCGCTGTTCGCGTACGCGGTGTTCATGGCGGTGTTCATCATCTATTGCCACCGCTCGAACATCGACCGGATGCGCAAGGGCATAGAGAACCGCAATCCGAAAGTCATGCTGCTGAAGCCGCGGGCGCGCGGGAATGACGGAGCTTGACGCCGCGGCGATCCGCCGGGGCTTGAGCGATGCCACGCGCGAACGCCTCGAAACGCTCGAGGTGTTCGACACGATTGGCTCGACGAGTACGTATCTCATGGAAAACGCGCGGCCGGATGCCGGGCGCGTCCACGTGGCGCTGTCGGAGGAACAGACGGCGGGTCGCGGCCGGCAGAACCGGCACTGGGTGTCGACGCGTGGAGCAGGGCTGTATCAGTCGCTGGCGTTCGCCGTTGCCTCGGCGCGCGCGGACTTCTCCGCGCTGACGCTCGCACTCGGAGTCGGCGCGATAAGGGCGCTGGAGCGCTGCGGCGTCACGGGCGTGCAGGTCAAATGGCCGAACGACCTGGTCGCGAAAGACGGCAAGCTCGCCGGCATGCTCACGGAAACACGCACGGTCGACGGCCAACTGGTCGTAGTCGCGGGAATCGGTGTCAATATCTACATGGACGAGGCGACGCGCGCGGCGTCTACTTCCGGCTGGGCACAGCGCGGCGTGGCGCTCGAACACATCGTCGAAGATGTGCCGGACCGTAACGAACTGGCTGCTGCAATGACAGACGCGCTGACCGACGTCTTCGCGGACTACGAGGCGCAAGGCTTCGCACCCTACGCCGATGCCTGGCGCGCGGCGGACTGGCTGCGCGGCCGGCGTATCTCGATCGAATCGCCAGCGGCAAAGCACACGGGCATCGCGGCCGGCGTCGACGATGCGGGCGCGCTGAGGTTGGACACCGAGACGGGCCGAATTGCCGTGGCGTCGGGCTCGGTGTGGTTGCACGGGGCGGGGTAGTGAAGACGCTACTAATCGACGCAGGCAACACGCGCATCAAGTGGGGCGTGCTGAACGATGGAGCGATAGGCGAGACGGATCACGTCATGCACGCAGACCTCGACGACGCCGGACTCGCGGCGCTGGCGACGAAGCTGCCGCGGCAGGCCGATAGCGCGTTCGTGAGCAACGTAGCCGGGCAGGCGTTCGCGACGCGGCTGACGGGTTTGCTCGCCGGGCACTACGGCTGCGAGGTGCATTTCGCGAAGACGGCGACCGAGGCTTGTGGTGTGACGAATGCCTACCCCGAGCCGAGGCAGATGGGAGTCGATCGCTGGGTAGCGATGATTGGTGCGTGGTTGGAGTTCGGCGATGCGGTGCTGATCGTCGATGCAGGCACGGCCGTGACGATAGACGCGCTCGACGAATCGGGCCGGCACCTGGGCGGGCAGATCCTTCCGGGACTGGATTTGATGAGTAAGTCGCTAGGCACGTCGACGAGCGACATCCCGGTCGTGGACCGGCACGCGGCAGCATTCACGAACGACGTCGGGATCTTCGCGACGAGCACGGCAGCCGGCGTGCGGCAGGGCGCGGGCAATGCAGTCGCCGGCGCGATCGAAAGGGCGTGGTCGGTGCTGAGCGCTGCCGGACACGAGCCTGCAGTCGTGTTGACCGGTGGAGATGCGTCGCGCATATTGGCCGCGTTGGAGCCTCCCGTAACGCATCGACCCGACCTGGTGTTGGCCGGGCTCGCCGGGCTGCTTGGGGAAGAGCAATGAAGCACGAGCGATGAAAAACCTGCTGCTGGCACTGCTGCTCGCGAACGCGCTCTACATGCTGTGGGGCAACTTCGCACGCGACGACAGCGAACCGGGCGTAGCGGTGCTCAGCGAGAGGGACCTCGGTCCGCCGCTCGCGGCGGTGGAAGCGGTCGAGACGGCAGGCGAGGACACCGCAGAGATAGTCGTCGCCGAGGCCGGTGTGGCGCTGGAGTCGGAAACGGTAACGGAGCTGTCGGCGGTAGTCGGTAGAACCTGCGTCACGATCGGACCGTTCCGGGCTGAGGATGATGCCGAAGCTGCACTGACGCGATACACGGCCGAAGGCATGCGCACAGCGCAGCGCCAGGAGACCGGACAGATCTTCGTCGGCCACTGGGTACAGGTCCGCAACATCGAGAGCCGAGAGGAAGGCAACGCAACGGTCCAGCAACTCCGCGACGGCGGCATCCCGGAGGCGTACCTCGTCACGACGGACGACGAGGGCCTGAAGATCTCGCTGGGACTGTTCGGCAACCTCGAGGGTGCGCAGCGGATCGAGCAACAGGCGCAGTCGCTGGGCCTGCCGGCCGACATCTCCCGGCGCATGAGCAACGGCGTGTTCTACTTCGTCGATGTTGCGCTGCCGCAAGGCCGCGGCGCGGGCGCGATGATCGAGCGTTACGGCGAGGAAAAGGTATTGATGCGCGGCGAGGCGACCTGCCCGGACTCATAGACCCGTGCCCTTGTGTTCCCGTGGACGAGTGCGAATAATCACGACGCAGTAACAGAATAGAGCCGGCATAGCTCAGCTGGTAGAGCAACTGATTTGTAAGGATTTGCTCCCCCGAAAAAGCCGTTTAGAATGATGTCTTTACAAACGCCCGTGTCCAAAATAACGGGGTTTGTCCAAAATTCCGGGCCGGAATAGCTCAGTTGGTAGAGCAGTTGCCTTGTAAGCATCAGGTCGCGGGTTCGATTCCTGCTTCCGGCACCACTTTCTTGGAGTCGAATGGCCACGCAATTTGATTACCGCGGAATCTATAGGAGCGCAAAGGTACCTACCAGCTTGGTATCACTTGACGACCTCAAACGGCTGCACGCCGACCTTCGTGCCCCAGCTCTCGACGCTGCCGGAATTCTTGTAAACGGCTTCACTCAGCCGGAAAACCAAACACAGGAGGAATTCGACAAAGCCAAGCAGGACCTACTAGACCTAGCTGGACCAGTGATTCGAGTTTTTGGATCGAATGGCGAACAAGCGACTGGGATTACAGCAGATGTGTTCGACGACTTGCCGGAAACAGTCTCGTCTATAGAAATCGACAGCTCAGCGGCACTCCAATCCTACAATGTGACACCGCTCAATCGATTTAAGCTTGTGCTCGATTTTTCGGAGACGCCAAAGATCGCAGACTACAATCCGAATGATCAGAACACACCCAACAATAGTCTGGTTGAAGTAATCGGTGACAACAAGGCGTGGGTTGTCGGCGTACACGAATCCATTCTTGGTTTCTTCCGAGACCGAAAACGGAAACGCCGATGGGGATGGCTCCACTCACGAGAATTCTACAATCTAATCCAAGCAGTCTTCTTGATACCGGCAAGCATTTGGCTAGCTTTCAGATTCGACGGTTGGCTCGTAGGTCGCTGGGAGGACTCGCACATCATTATGCGAAGTGCTGTTTTCCTGTACGTTGTGCTCTTTGTCTCATGGATCGGACGTGGCCTTGTCGGAGCGGTGCGGTGGGCATTCCCTGTAATTGAACTCGAAAACTCAAGGTCTGCTACTGCTCGAATTACCGTATCCGGAATCACCGCTTTTCTGGTCTATCGCCTCGGATACGATGTGATGAAGGCCCTCTTTTTCGGACCCTAACTGCCTACGTACTATCATTTGAGTGGCTTCACGGGCATCGCCTTACGATAGTACGCCTTCTTGGTCAGAGCCGTTGACGAGTGTCCCAAACGTTCGGATGCCTCTCCCAAACTCGCGCTGTCGCTTGCGCTCTTGCTCCGAATGTCGTGGAAGGTGAAACGTTCGATACCAGCATCCTTAGCCTTCCGCATTAGCTTCTGCCAGTTGGTCGAGAATCCATCAGGCGTGTACTGATTGCCCTGCTTTGTGCGAATTAGGAAGTGGCCCGGCACTTGTGGCCTCAGCTTCTTCGATGCCGCCAGTGCTTCTTCCAGTGCAGGCGTGTACTCGAACAGCAGCCCCTTGCCAGTCTTGCTCGTATGGACGAGAAGGCCGTCCTTGGTGAGACTATCGCGGGTCAGGTTCAGCAGATCGCCCTTGCGCAAACCAGTCAATAGCGCGAGGTCCATCGCCACCCGCACTTGTGGGGAAGCCAACCGACGCACGGCATTGAACTCCTGATCGGTCACGTAACGATCGCGAGGCTTGCTCTTGGGCTTCTCAACTCCGGCGACTGGATTCTGGCTCGCCGCGCCCCACCGGATCGCCTTTACGTAGATGTGGTGCAAAAGCGTGATTTCATGTTTAGCGGCGGCGGGAGCCTTCCTTGCCCGCTGATCCATGTACCGATAAATCTGCTGTGTCGTAATCTCGTCGGGCTGAACGTGGCCGCACCAGTTGGCGAGCCGTGTCAGTTGCGGGGCCTCTCCTTTGTGCGTAGTCGCTGCCTTTTTCGGCAGAACTTCGATGCGGTAGCGATCAATCACGTCTTTCATGGTCACACACGGACGATCAATGTCGGTAATCTCGCCGTACTTGGTCATCGCATTCGTGTACTCGCGGCCCAACGGAATCCAACGTTCCGTACCAGCTTCTACGAAGTAGTACGCACCGTGCTTGAGGTACATCCTCTGCGGCAGGTGTTTGTTCGTGTTTCGCCGCCTAGCCATTGACGGCATCCCAGTTGAGCTTGTTCTTGCTCGGCTTCACGGTCTCGCCCAGCCTTGTCTGTACAACAGACGTTAGCAGCAGTGGCCTGCCAAGTCCGTTAACGACATGCGGAAAACCGTTGTTGAGCAGCCAGCGGCGTTGAGCAGACGGACGTGCGCGGCCAGTCAGGCGAGTGACTTCTTCATCAGACAAAAACATCGCGACCTCGTAGGTCGCTTAGCCGCGCCGATCAGGCGGGATGCCTAATCTGCATTCGCATTATCGCGCGTAGGGCATAAACCAGCAAGAGGAAATACGTGCAATTAATTGCAATCTATAGACTGTCTACGAGAGCGCTGAACGCTTTGCTCACGTCCTTACGTTTTCCCTTCGTCTTTGGAAGATCATGGTGCTTTTCCAGATAGCGGATCAGCTTCCTATATCGACTATCAGTCAGAAACGCCGCGAACTGTCGTTTTGATGCATGATCCCGCTTAGCGGCGGGAGAGGGGAATTCATTTCGGAGAGCGGAAACCGTTGTCGATCGGTACTTCTTTATTAGGTTAGCGACCGATCGACGCCGTGTCAGGCTCCTCAAGATAATCGCACTCTTCGTCCAGCCGATACCCTGCATCAGAACTTGTATGTCCTCGTGCGGGTACTTGAGCCTGTCCGCATCGTCGATAATGCCAACGAGATAGCGCCCGGTACGGTAGCCGATGCCGATTTCGTCGAGCATCGAGCGGAAGCTGCTTTCTTCGATGTTGCTATGGAGCACATCTAGCTGGAGGGCCAAATTGAAGTCGTCGTTATCGGCCCTAGCCTGCCGAATCTGCTTGATGATCTTTGTTTCGAGTTTCGTGGGCATCACTAGAATTGCAGCCGGTACAGTTTCTTTAGAACTCGCTGAACCACATCGCGAAAATCGACGATTTCGCTATCGCCGATCGAGACAGTGGATCGCTGGTGTACAAGCTGGCAGCGCATGTCGTAGTAATGACCGATCTTGCCCCAGTCGCGTTTTGATATTCGAGTGTGTTTCTGAACCTCGGCATGCACCTGTTTCCTGTCCTTGAACATACCTTGAAGCCTATTGTTGCCGTATTGTTGTCCTGAATCTCGGACTAGAAACTCCTTGAAGCCAATTTCAAGAGTGCTGTCCAGCAAGACAAGGGCAATCCGGTTTTTTTGCTCGAAACGCTGCTTGAGTATCCAGTCGACCGCGATTACGCTTTCGTACAAGCCTCGGGTCCACGGTTTCCGTTCCGCAACCTTTTCGTTTGCCCTCTGAACAATCGATGAATAGCGAGGTCTCGACTCCGGTAGCGGTGGCAAGTACGACGTACTGGCGGTCGGGAAGTCTGGAATTTCGATGTCTTCCATTTGACCACTCGGATAAGCGAATACGTGCTCCGGCCAGCCGCCTTCATACTTGCTTAGACGCCGTGACAGGGATGTGTAGTCTTTTACCACCTGAATCAGCCACGCTCTTAAGGAAAGAAAGACCTCGTTTGAAGTATTAATGTCGGATTTGCTGCTGTTCCACGGCATCAACCTTGCTTCGCCGTTTAGCGAAACAAGCACTCTTGCGAGAGAGATATCCGCGTGAGGTTTGCCTGCGAGACCGCGCATGAATCCCACGCTGTGGGTCTTTAGTGCGCGGGCGATTAATCGATCGTTGCAGTAGAAGTAGACGCCATACTCGCCGCCGGCCGGGCTCGATTCCATTGATAGTCCAGCAGTGGCGGTCACTCGGACAACACTGCCATCGGAGCAAATGACTTCGCCGCGATACTGACGGGGGCCAAAACCCGGCGGATACGCCCAGTCATCGAACGTTATAGGTTCGACGTGCTCTCCATCGATTGAAATAGTCAATTTGTTGTGGGTTAAAAAACTGGCATACGTTGCACTGAGGTGTGACCTCAGGTCATCCCGTGTTTCCTTGTCTATTCTTCGTCTCAACTTGACTAACTCGATATGCGTGCTACCACGTGGAATGTTGTCCACCTGATACACATCGAGGAACCAGCTCTCGTTCTTCTCTATCCATTCGTCATCGAACTCAATGGCAAACGTCTTGTTCTTTCGTCGTGTCCGAATTGAGATGCTCTGAGCCAAAGCGACAACGGCTCGCTTGGTGCCGACACCAAAAATACCGATCGTCTCGTCCGTTCCGCCACCACCTGAATGGCCGGGGCCGACGATATGGGTAAGTTCAGATTCATCAACACCACCAGCATTGTCGCGGACCTCGATTCGCTGCTGATCGCAATCGAGCACAATCTGGATGTCCAGCTCGGAGCTTCGTCCCGATAGCACCCAAATGTCTAGCGCGTTGTCTACCAACTCGCAGATTGCACGATTGGTGTCGTAATCTGCGATTATCGACAGGTACAAACGCTTGGAAGGTGTGGCATTTACGGTGTTGACCAGCTCTTTCATAATCATAAACCGTTTGTCGGTATACAGAATCGAGGAAAGTCGTGGTGCAATTGATTGCAGTATTAGTCATTCGCACCGACTTCGCCACGGTGCGGTTCACACTTCTGACAGGACTCCAGCTATCCTTTTCCGGAAAGCGCGCCGCAGCCTCTATCGTCTAGCCCCAGATGTCATCCAGCGCCCGGCCCGCGAGGTCGGTGTACAGGATCGTGCTGCTCACAGATCGGTGCCCGAGATACTGCTGAATCCGTCTGACATCGACTTTTCGGTCTGCCAGCTCGAACCCGCAGGCGTGTCTCAGGCTGTGCGGGGTAACGCGGACCGGAAGCTCCGCCGTCTTTGCGGCCTCTGCCACAATCCGGTTTACGTTCTGGCGGTGCATTGGCCCCCGTTCACCTGCAAAGACGTACTCGGGTGCGTCATTGGCGTCTCTGAGCGTCTGTAGGCGGGCCTGTTCGGAATTGGAGAGGGGATGGGTACCCGTTCTCCCGTTCTTCTTCCTGCGGATCAATATGCGGTCCCGCCGCCAGTCAATATCAGACCATCTGAGACCTACGGCCTCGGATGCCCGCAGTCCGTGGCGGTACATCAGCTCAATGAGCAGCGAGTCTCGGTCTGGATAGCGGCCCCGCCGGGCGGCTGCAATCAATTGCAAGACCTCTGGTTCGGTCAAGTAGCGTCGTTCGCGCATCGTGCGTCTCCGAAGTGCAGACAGAATCACTGTTTTGTCTGGAGTTACGTTCGTTCTCACCTCAAGCGTTGCGTTTGTCAAAGGAAGCCTTCTAGTGTGGCGCGACCGATCACATTGGAGGGTGTCATGGCACGAAAGAAGAAGAGCAAGAGAGCTGAGTACGAATTCCTTTCGCTACGGGTAGAGGACTACTCAGCGAGCGTAGAGGCGTCCATTAACTATCAAGTCAGGGACAGCAGGCACCGTCGCCCCGAGGCTCTAGTCTACGGGTTTGGCTCGCACATCGAGATCGAAGCCTCCGTAGTCTGGCCGGAGGAGCGGGCGGACCAGCCCCTACATCTAACGGTCTACGGCCACGAGCCGCATCAGGGGACGTTCGACATGACGCTGGATGATTGCCACGTCATCGACGAGAGCGGCAGCCGTAAGTATCAGAAGAAGCGGGGCGAGGCAGTCCCCGTCTATAACGTGCCGAAAGGCATCGGGAACATAGAGAAGGTCCGGGGCGTCAACGCATGGTCCGGCTACGCTTGGGTAACCGCAGCCTGCGCCTCAGACATGATGGCACTGCTGCCCAACGTGGACCCGCTGTACTTGTCGATCCACGAGATGAAGGAGGGCAGATCGAGATTCATAGTCGGGCTTACCCTCCAGACGGTTGACCCGAGTACGGAGTAGC
Source organism: Woeseiaceae bacterium (assembly GCA_028277185.1). Taxonomy (GTDB): domain Bacteria; phylum Pseudomonadota; class Gammaproteobacteria; order Steroidobacterales; family Woeseiaceae; genus UBA1847. The sequence goes on along the minus strand of JANQGQ010000043.1, from coordinate 53,066 downwards.
GACGCATGAATCACTATTCCGATTGTCGATTCCCCCTGTACTCGTTCATTTGACTGTCGTGACGTAGCGTTTGCCAAACTCCGAAGCGTCTACGCGATTGATATACAACGCAAAGCGAAAGCTTCGACCGAAAAGCACGTTTGCCGATTCATTTGTGGATTATCAAATGAACGCCTCGCTTTCGACAAACGATTTTCAAATGGAGTCAGCGTCCGTGGGCAATTCTTGGATCGATGCCGCGATTTTCAGTTGTAAAGCCTCATACCGCTCACGGACTGGATTCGGAAAAGTCTGATCTAGTAGCTCTACCATGTAGCGACGGTGCTTGATGCCGCTCTTTATTAGGTTGAAGCATTCCTTACCGTTTCGCGTCTCGGTTTTCAGGATTCGCCCCGACTTTCGATTTCGCACCCGCCCGCAGTCGGAAAACTCGTAGAGACTCTCGAATTCCGGAAGAGGCGCCCACGACTCGCTGTCACCGTACAGACCTTCAAGCAGGCTAGGATCATCCGCCCCTTGCTCGCGCATCATCCGGAGGATGTCGTCCCACGTTGGTGCATTATTCGGCATCGATAGTCCGCCGTGACATTAGGGCGTCCTGCTGAGTCAGCGTGTTCAGCAGCGCATTCGTGGTCCGTAGCTCCATGAGAACCTTCATCAGAATCACTCGCAGGCATTCTTCGGGCTGATCGAAATCGACGACGACCTCATCCGGAAGGTCGTCTACGTCTGGTTCCCATGCTGGTTCGATACTTCCCATGATCTACCTGCAACTAATTGCAAAACGGTCGGCACAGGACAGCTTGGACGACTTAGCTTTCTCAGGAGAAAAGAGGCAACTCTCCCGCACCGACCGTATTCAAATGCCGCCTGACGTGCCTCGGAGGGGTAGACTCTCGCCCGGTAGTGGTTAGGGCGTAGCACGTCAGGCGGGCAACCTTAGAGCGTTAGGCCGAAGCCCTTGCCCTCAATCTTCTTTCCGTCGTCCGATTCCTGATTCGATCCCATCGCCGATTTGCTGAGGCCGTCCACCGTTGGCGGCGATACCGTTGGGGATGGGTCCGCTTCGTTCGAGGGAAACTGGACGCCCATGTTCGAGCGACGCTCGGCCTCGGTCTGAAGGTCGTTGCCAGCAGTGAAGCTCTGTCCTCCCCTGAAGGCGAAAGCATCGGACAAATCTTGCGGCGAGCGCAGTGATGCCAGTTCGGCCTCTTTCGCCTCGATCATTGCGAGCAACCGCTGCTCCTGCGCACGTAGGTTGCCCGGAGCGGAACTAGACCACAATGTCAGCAACCGCTGGTTTAGCGTGTGTAGCTCGGCTTGCAACCGTTCGATCTGGACTGCTGTCTTGCGAACTCCTTCCCGGCCTTCCTTCTGTACCGAGGACTCGCCATTCAAGGCATTCTCGACACTCTTGGCGACCGCAGTGGCAATCGCCTCTACATCAATCTTCTTGCTCATAGTCTTTCCATTTCCCGGATTCAAAAGTGGTTTTCCGTTCGGCTTTGCTGCCGTCTTGATGACCTCGAACTGCTGACGATTCGCTCCGCGCCGTACGAGACTGATATGCGTGACACTGACGTTCGACAGCTCATTGACCTTCCGGCCGTCCTTAACAACCGGCGTGCGGTTTCCATCTCCGAAAATGCTGAAGCCGTTCAATGTGCCAGCCTTGATGTCTTCCCAGACCTCCGGGGTTGCTTTGATGGTTGCAACCCACGAGCCTTCTGAAAAGAGCGGATCGGCCTGTTTTGCAATGTAGCTCTCCACAACGACCGATCCTGTCGGACGCAGACTGTGTTCGATGTCCACGTTAGTCGTGTTACCGGACTCCATGAACTTGAAGGCAGCTTTCTCCAGTTCCTCCGGCCCAATAAAGTCACCCTGCGTATCGATCTCGTTAGGCAGATAAACGACCGCACTCGCCAGCATCTTCTCTTCATCGAACTTCGCGATGCGAACAGACTTTGCGAACTGATTTGCCGAGGGACGACTGAGCACAGTAGCGACAGCATCGGCCATCTTTTCGTCGATGGCGGTCTGACTCATGCGTTCAAGCGGAAGCGCATCCATCCGTTTGCGTACAGCCGCCATCGCATCCGCAGTCAGGCCCGGATTGCATTCGGCACAGAGCTGCATCGCTTTGCCCAAACGTTCTTTGTGCAAGACCTTCGACAATTGCGTTGCTGTCATCCTGCTGCGTGGAATGCTTGTTCCCATTTCCTACTTCCTCTTGGGCTTCCGTTTCTGTACCCAACTTGTCAAATCAGACATCTGGTACCGGATTGCACGACCAACCCGGATGTATGGTGGACCGTAGTGCTCGAAGCCCTTGCAGCGGTACGTACGTAGCGACGCAGACGTAAGAGGCTGGCCCAGTTCGATCAACGCAAGAACAGCCTCTACGTCCGTCAAAAGTGGGGATTCCGGATAGTGGATGGGCCTACCGTTTTCTTTGGTTAGCCAATCCGCAATCGCCGCCCGTGAATACACAGCAGGGAGGCTGCCGGACGACTCCATTGCCAACATTGGGCGAAACGTCCGACGAGCAGCAGCAGGGCCGATCCGGAACAATTTCGTCACTTCGTCCAGAAGCGCGCCCGCACGAATGGGTTGCTGACGGTTCGCCTGCAACTCACGACGCGCAAAACTTCCAACTGTCACTTCCATTATTCACTTATCGCTTTTTCAAAATGGTCACTCAAGTTAATACATCGGTTTGTCAAAACTCTCTCAGTAGAGTGCAGTTAATTGCATATCACCGCTTACCTGTGGCGACCATGCTCACAAAGGATTCCGACACACCGAAAAAGCTCGCAATCTCCTTGAGCGCAATTCCCTGGTTACGAAGTGCCCTGATGCGTTCTTTGTCCCTCGGCTCCAGTTTCGGGTCAGTATTCGGGCACGGTACGTGTAGCGCGAGATTCGAGACGTGGTTTTTTTTCGGATCACCGTCATTGAAGAGGATGTAGTGATTCTTCGGAATCGGCCCTACAAACGCCGTATAGACCAAACGAGCGACCTGATACGTGCGCTTCTCCCCACCGTGCGATAACACAATGTGTGTGTGACCGTCCTTCCTACCACTTGGCCGCAGCATCCGACCCTTGTACGTCCGACCGTCTACCAACTTGCGGGTTACGCCAGCAACAAGGCCGGTATCGCTAACGCGGTATTGGCCTTCATAGCCAATGACGGGCTTCCATTCCTCAGTCATGCTGCTTCCTCCTTGAAGATATCTAGCAATTCGTAGTTGATTGGCTTGCTGAAAATGTCAGGGTTGCAGTCGGAGGCCGTGATGTCTGTCGCGTCCACGATGGTCTTTGCCGGGGCATCCGCTTCGGTGACCGCTTGTAGAAAATCGGGGACCGTCTTTACGGTGCGCAGAGCATAGCCGGGGCTGGGAGTCGCAGGAGAGTTCCAGAAGTTCATGCCCTTCTCGGAAACCATGCGGTACAGCTTCCATTCGAGTACCACCCAGCTCTCCGCTTCTTCGACGGTGAAGCCAGTATCGGTTAACACTTCGTCTAGCTTCTGGCGGAAGTCTTTGCGCTGTTTTCCTTCCTTCGCGTTTGTGCAGGTAAGGGCATACGTCGATTTGAGGAACTTCCTCTCCTTCTCCCCGAAGGGAATGACAGAAATCTCCGGGGATGCTTCTGCGGGGTCACCCGCAAAATCCCCCTTCTCTTGTGTCCCCTTCACTGAGCCCCCTTCATCGGCAGGAGCCGAACATGGAGTGTTCGGGAGGCGAACATGGCCGTGTTCAGGAGCCGAACATGGGACCTTCAGCAAAAGGTATTCGTGAGACTCGCGGTAGCCATCTTTGCGGCGCACACTCTGTTCGATGTACCCGAGTTCTTGAAGCCTCTTCAGCGATTCATAGACAGTCGTGCGTCCAAGACCACACCTACTAGCGATCTCACCCTTTCCGGGCCACACGAGAAACGTGCCACCCTTGCGTTCGCTGTTCTTACCAACGGAACGACTTAGTGCGAGCATTACGAGCTTGTCTGTTCCGCTTACGGGTGCATCTGTCACCCAGTTAATCAACCGATCGCCGCGTGACAATTTACGGTCAGGTTTTAAGTTGCTATCATTTGTCATGTAGTGAGTCCTTGCTTAGACGATCACTGCCCCTGCGAAGCCCCGTCGTGCTGAGAACATGTGGGGCTTTCGTTCTTCTGGGTCACGCCGACTTGCGCAGCCTCGGAAACAGCTCGTACCGTTTTTCGAGTGCTGATTTGTTTGCGGCTTGCGCCGACCGCAGCGCGGCAAGTGATTTCTTATCCGCCCACGCGCTGAGGGCGATCTTAAGTACACGCTCAACAGCTTTTGGCCGATCCACAAATTGCTTGCGGTCATGGCCTGTTAGGTACTCCAGTAGGCGAAGGTCTTCTTCGTTCAGTGTGACTGTCAGTTTCATGCTGAGTATCCTTATTCGGCTTTCTCGTTTGTCATGATGCGTTCGCTACGACCTCGATCTTCGACCGGGCGGGCGGACCACGCCGACCCGTAGGTTTACGCTCCACGCGAAGTAGGCCGACTTTTTCAAGCAGACACAGACGTGTGCTCGTATGCGCCATGCTCAAGCCCGCCGCCTTTGCGATTTCGCGCAAGTCGGTGGGTGCATATGGCTGTGACAGTACGGCAAGCAGCCGTCCATCGGCGGGGGAAATCTTCATCTTGCGAACCTCCAGTGGTTATCGGGGTTCGCGGCAGGCGGGCAAACAAAAAGCCCAAGCCGACCGCGACTCGTTACGTCGTGTCTTTGCTTGAGCTTTCAGGTTTGGGAACGCTGAGGTTCCGCTAGTCTCGGGCGGCTACACGCCTCTATTCATTAGCTCGTGCGACTTCCCTCGTGGAAGTCTTGAATATTTTCGCTCTGCCAAACTCCACTGTCAAACTCTGCGACAAATATTTTTCAGCGTATCGAGATGCGACAAACGCAACGGTTGCTCAGTGCAGCTAATTTCAGAAGGGAAGTCTAAGAGGTTCGCCGTTTGGCTCAATGAGCGGTCTTTTACGGGCTTTTCCAGCTAGGGATGGGGATAAGATTACTGAACACAGAAAGGCCCCGCGAATACAGGGCCAAGAGTCAGTCAAGCTGACTTTTTCTTCGGGGTAAGTTCGTCGAGCAGCTTCGACTCGCTGGCGAGCAACTTGCGGTCTGATGCTCTGAGAACTTTCGCCAGCGCCGACTTTGCTCTAGCAGTTTTCATCAGATCGTCGATTGACTTGACAGTCATACCTCGCTTCTTGGCGAGCGTTTGCAGACCGATGTGCTCGCGCTTTCCGAGGATTCGGCCCAACGCAAGATCAGCGTCAGCATCCTTCGGGGGCTTCGCCAACACCACAAAGCCAGCGTCGTTTAGAGCCTGTGCCACGTGGCGCTTGCTGACGAATTTGCCGTTGATGTACGTGCTGCCGCCGATGACTAAGGGGTTCTTCTTCTGAGCCATTTCAACTACCTCGCTTGGGTGGAGTGACGAGGAACGTTTCTCAACTCATTCGGCTATGCAGTCAAAGCTAATGCGGTGAGTCGTCGGGCCGATCACGAAATGACGCGCCGCCTGCATTCGTTCAATAGCTCCCTGTACTCGGAGACGATTCGGCGGACTTCCTCTATCTGCTCGACTGACTGGAACCCTGTGTGCATGGAGGTGCGGATTCGGGACGACTGACACAGCTCAGCCTGCCCATCCCACGTCAGCTTCCTGTCTGTCACGCGCCCCTCGATGAAGAACACCGATATGCCGAGGGTCCGCCCTACGTCGAGGGCGTTGCGTTTGTAAAACTCACGGAGCGGACCGCAGGCTTTCGAGAAGTACAACAGGCTGCGCTTCCCTTCCGTTGCGTGCTGGTCGTAAGCAGCGGCCAAGACGCCGCCAATAACAGTGTCGCCTGCTGGATCGGGAGGCATGTCGATGATTTCGGTGTGCTCGGGCATCTTCCGATGTAACAGCGGTATCTGTGCGCCCAAGTGCTCGGCGTTGCGGCCTTTTAGCGCCAGATACTTCGTGATCCATGGCATGTCGAGGCCGTCTACGTATTTCGCCCACATCTGCGGATTCGGCGGCTTAATCCTGTTCAGCAGCAGCAGGTGGGTAAGGTCTCTGCACTTCACCCCCTCGGCCAGCCCGGCAACCAGTGCCGCCAGCACCCTGCGCTCGCCGAGCTTGCGTCGAAAATTCGAGTCGCGGACCGCGAGCATGACCAACGCACACGCCAGCGGGTCGCCGTAGCAGTCCTCAAGCGCCACGACCTTGAGCCTGCGCCACAGGTAGCGCGGGTCGGTCTGTAGCAGGGAGTCGGCAGCGACCATTGCGGCCTCGGCATGACCCCGGCGTATGCTTTTCTGCATCGCCGATACATGCAGCCATTTTCGGTCGGGATCGGGCCTACTGAGGGGGACTATTCGGTCGAAGGCTCGAACGCGCTCGAACAGAATCTCGCGCAGATCAGCTTCGGATTCGACTTGTGGCAGGTGCATCCATGATCGTTGCACCTGTCGTCATTGCATGCGAACAAATGAATCACTTGCTGTCGCGCTGTCGCTGTTTCTTCTCTCGCTTCTTTTGTGCTTTGTATGTCAGCGAATCAGCGACGTATCGAAGGCTGTCGCATACCATACGGCTAACCCAGAATCGCCCCGTTCGAGCGGCGGCTATGTCGTCGTCGAGCGAATCCAGATCGGATAGCATATCCAGAACAGCCTCACAGCGATTCAACGTATCAGCATGTCCCGTACGATCACAGATCGGATGCTCGGGCAGTCGAGGTTTCTCCACGGGTCAGCTCCTTTGTTGGTGTGAGCTGATCGTCACCCTTGCCGACGTTGCATGCGAACCATTGTCCGTTGAGGACTTGCTGTTGGGTGACCTTGACGACCGTAGGCTTGGTGCTGGTGGTAGTCTTAGGTTGCGACTAGACAGAGATTACGCGTGAGGAGTAGCGATGACTACGGATGACCCATCGGGCTTGCCCATCGAGCAGATAAGAAAGGAGCTAGAGGATGCTGCTCCGACAACGAAAAAGCGAATTTATGAGAAATTCGTGTTGGCTGCGCTCGGCAGCATCCCGTGGGTCGGTGGCTTCATAAGCGCTGCGGTGAGCCTGAAGACTGAGGAAGGATCGGTCAAAACAGACGATTTGCAAACGCGTTGGTTAAACGAACACGAGGGCAAGATGCAGAACCTTGGGTCTACGCTTGAGGTTATAGCCGAGAGATTTGAGTCGTTGGGTTCTGAGATCGACGATCGAATTCAGAGCGAGGAATACCTAGACCTCGTACGCAAGACATTCCGTGCTTGGGACAACGCCGACACGGACGAGAAGCGCCGCTACACAGCGAACCTAATCGTAAATGCCGCAGGTACAAGAGTGTGCTCCGACGACGTGGTCCGGCTATTCATCGATTGGCTTGACCGCTATCACGAAGCTCACTTCGCTGTGATACGGGAAATATTTCAGAATCCCGGAGCTACCCGCTTAAGCATTTGGTCGGAGGTCTATGGGCAGACGGTACGAGAAGACTCGGCTGAAGCCGACTTATACAGATTGCTGATTCGGGACCTAAGTACAGGCGGTGTGATACGGCAGCACAGACAGACGACACCGGACGGGAGGTTCGTTAAGCGCAAGACTGGCGGACAACGGCGGGGCTCTAGCGGTACGATGGAATCAGCGTTCGAGGGTACCAAGCAGTATGAGCTGACCGAACTTGGAAAGCAGTTTGTGCATTACACGATGAGCGAGGTCGTAAAGCGGATCGACTCCGAGTGACCGCTACTGCCTTGAGCATTGGTGGCGTCCAAAATTCCAAGCCCTAAGTGAGTAAAAATAAGAGGTTACGGACGATAAGTGGCAAAAGTTTTGGACAAGGGTATCCGCAATTTGTCGTTAAGAAAGAGGACCTTAGGCCCTTCCGGCTGGTATTTTTGTAATCAGTAGGTCCCGGGTTCGACTCCTGGTGCCGGCACCATAAATTACACAGTTGATGTCTCTGTCGCGAGACGCGTTTTGCATGTTGATGTTTTGACAGCTTTACGAAGGTCGTCACTTGCGACGCGTCTTTGCGTCTATTGCCAGTCTGTCGGTGAACAAACTGCTGTATGCGCGACTTATCGGTCGTCAGGCTGTGTGATAGGGTGGCTGCTATCCAAGCAGCGGAAAAGAAGATGCTTTTGGTCAGTTTTTCGGTCAGTAACTATCGGAGCATTACCAAGGCTAGTCGACTTCCAATTTCTCAATACACAGTACTAATCGGGCCGAACAATGAGGGCAAATCGAACCTCCTAAACGCGCTCAGCGCCGGAATGGGTCTAATTGAAGAGAACGCCAGACGACCGCGGCAGCCAGGGCTTCTGGGTAGGAGGCTATATAGTCACCTATATGATTGGGAGCAAGACTTTCCGATCAGTCTTCAAGAATCGAAGCCAAGAGGACAATCCGTTTTCCGTTTGGAGTTTCAACTGACAGACGACGAGATAACTGAGTTTCGCCAACATGTCAAAAGCAACCTTAATGGCACTCTACCCATCGAGCTGCGCATCGGCCCAGATCACCATCCTACTTTCAAGGTGCTCAAAAAAGGTCCTGGCGGTCCTGCGCTTACGAAAAAGTCAGCTCAAATAGCGCAGTTCATTGGAAGTCGAGTCGAGTTCAACTACATTCCCGCTATTCGAACTACCGACGCTACGGAGGATGTTGTCGCCAGAATGGTTAGCCGTCGACTTCGGAACCTAGAACAGAATGAGGAGTATCGAAAGGCGGCCGAGAAGCTGGATAAGCTTCAACAGCCTCTCTTGGAGGAATTGTCCAATGAACTTAGATCAACGCTAGGTTATTTCTTACCTGATGTAACCAACGTAAAAATTGAGACACGTAAACCAAGATCACCATTGGGTGCCTACAAGACCCCTTGTGACATTATCATCGATGATGGCACGCCTACCCTCTTGGAGAGAAAAGGAGATGGAATTAAGAGTCTGGCCGCAATAAGTCTGCTCTACAGATCAGAAGCAACGCAATCCGCTACCATAATCGCATTGGAAGAACCAGAGTCCCATTTGCATCCAAGGGCGATACATAGGCTACGAGAAGTCCTATTAGGTCTGTCGCACAAGTCCCAGATAGTGATCACATCCCATAATCCACTATTCGTAGATCGGATAGACTTGAGGAGCAACATCCTAGTTTCAGAAAATCAGGCGACGCCAGCAAAAAGGCTCTCTGAGATTCGCGAATTGCTGGGCGTTATGGCTTCGGATAATTTGCGCCACGCGCGCCTTGTTCTTGTTGTTGAGGGCGATACTGACCGCATACTACTAGGCGCTATTCTGGCGCATCGGTCAAAGTCGCTCAAGAAACACCTGGAAACAAATGTACTTGCTATCGACCATTTAGGCGGCGCAACAAACCTCCTATACAAGCTGACTGAATTGCGAGCATCCCTTTGTTCTGCACATACTTTTTTAGACAACGATGACGCTGGCAGAAGCGCTGTCGATAAAGCTATCGAGGCCGACGCCGTAAGCGAGGCCGACTGCCAATTCACGACTTGTAAGGGTATGAAGAACTCAGAGCTTGAGGATTGCATAAACTGGAAAGTGTATAAAGATGCGATAAAGGCTGCATTTGGAGTGACATTGAGTGCGAACTTGATGGCACCCACTAATGATAAGTGGTCAGGCAAGCTTGAAGCGATTTTCAAGAGTCAAGGAAGAGCATGGAACAAGTCTGTACTTGCCAGAGCAAAGCACCAGGTAGTATCTAGCGCACTAAAGAACTTGGATGCTGCTTTAGTTGACGCGAAGGCACCTTCCATTATCGCTCTTGCAGATGCGTTGGAAGAAAAACTAAGTCAAATGAACTCCAGCCATACTTGAGACGAAGGCGTGTCAAGCTTGTCTGTTAGGCGACGCGGTCCTGCTACCGACTAGGATAAGGCTAGACAAGCCGAATGTGCGGCCTACAAGTGCGACTCGCGATTTTTGATCTGAGTGGGATACCAAAGCACCTTCACCGTAAGCGATCGAACTGGCTGTTGAAACCATGCAGCGTCAGACCAGAGCCCACTAGTGCGAGAGGCATCGACTCTGATCAGACTGAAGCGCATCTATCGCCTGGTCATGCCGCGCAGATTGTTGGCCTTTTCGCTTAACTTTCGATTCGATCAATGATGAAGAGAGACTTTTTTGCCAGCGAGGCAAGCAGACAAGAAGCTCAGCGTTTTTCGGTTTGGGGGGTATATGGTAGTTAGGGCGATACTCGAGTTCCTGAGGATAGTTCTATTCCTCATATGGACCTTCGTGGGAGCTTTCTTCTGGATACCTTTTTTGGCCCGCATGATTGCCGTATTCACAGTCAGCGTACTAGCTTCTGTATCTAGGGGTTCGCCAATGGGAAATGCGGAACTGGGGCTCGAAGCGGCGGTGAAGTTCTATTTAAACGGCTTCGAGAAGATCCACCATGGTATAGACAACATTATCGGCGGAACACGGTCGGAAGATGGGGGTGCCTTTCTTAGTAAGGAAAGTGTCAAATCGATGTTGATTCAGACGGCCTACACACTGGTTTTTTGGACTCTCACGGCTTGGATTCTTGGCGTGTGGACTGTCGCGATGCTGATACCAGAAACAACACCGGCTGTAGCGGATCCGCTTCAAACGCTTCCCACGGAGAGCCCGCCGGAGTCTACAACGCCAGATGACGTGCCAAATGGTGGTGGGCCTGACTGAGGCTAACGAAAAGCCGAGGAGCGGATTGCATCAAACTATCGGTCCTCGGTGGGACATCTCCTGCTAGCCGTTCTACCAGAGGGTTCACTAGGAAAGTGCTTTCGCGCTCAGGTCTGAGAAAGCGGGCGACCGAATTCTCTGGCCAAGGCCCGCCCAGCTCTCGCCGCGGAGTTTGAGCACGCCAAGGCTCAGGGTTTTCGCATCCAACACAGGTAAGTCTTATTGGTCCCTAATGATATCGTGAGAGACTTGCGGATCGCGAACGATCGGCCGGAGCTTATTGGACTTTCGACCTTAGACAAGCTGCGCTGTGTTAAGGCGTGCGCTTTCACCATCTACTAGTTGTTGGGCGAGAGAGGATGTATCCAAAGTGGACCGACGAACCGCTCTCCGCATAGGAGCAGCCTCAATGGCGATTCCGTTCGCAGCCATGTTGAGTCTTGGCTGTACACAGTCTCCGCGGGGCGGTCAAAGCAATGCCGGTGACGGCTTCGAATTTGAAGCAACCGGAGATGGCCAACTTTCTGGTAAGGGGAAGTCTTTGAAAATCCAGTACCTCGAAATCGTCACTCCGGACGTTGATGCCGCATGTACTCTCTATTCACTGATGTACGGTGTTATGTTTGGTGATGCCGACCAAAGCCTGGGTGGTGCGCGCACTGCCGAACTCGATGGTGGCGGAATGCTCGGCGTTCGGGCGCCGCTACGCGATACCGAGACACCTGTTGTTCGCCCCTATGTGCTTGTTGACGATATCAGCGCGGCAGTCTCGGCAGCGAGTGAAGCCGGCGCCGAAATTGCGATGATGCCGACGGAAATAGCGGACTACGGCCAGTTCGCAGTTGTCATACACGGAGGCATCGAATCCGGACTTTGGCAGATTTAACGCGCGATTGGACCATAAGTATTTGCAACCAGCAGTCCCAGTGTTTCGTAATTGCTACGAACAAAGGCGGCGGTTCTGTGACGTGGGAACGCATCCTGAGAGAGTTTCGTGGTCGCGGTTACGCTGCTGCCCAGACAGCTCCATGCCTCGTGCTGGACGCAGCGGCCATAGGCAATGTGTGCTAGTTTCGCGGAATGCGCAGGGCGACCTTGAGTCCACCCTCATTGGCGAAGTCGATAGTGGCTTCGTGATGGACTTCCAGACATCGATTGGCACGGCCTGGCATCTCGATGCCACGGTTCAGGATGGCTGTCCTACGACGCGGACTCGGAAACCCTCTTCGCTGATCCGACAGTGCTGCGTAGGTTATGACGACGCAGGAAGACCGTTGTGGTCGCTATCGAGGCCGTGACTGAGTTCAAACATATTCGTACAAAGCTCGCGACAGACTGGGAGAAGCCTGATCGGATGCCGCGTTTCGCTCGATTCATAAGGCGCCTGGACGCGAGTCCGGGTTATTCGGACAAACTCCGTCTGGTTCGTGAGTGGTACATAGAGTTCGCTCCTGACGGATCGCCCTGGCGCGAGGTTGGGTTGGATTCCAAGGGGGAACCAATAGTTGCCGGCCCAACGGAGATTGACTATGGGTTTTGGCTCGACACGAGTATGCGAATAGGCGACTTTGAGGACGACCCCATCACGGTTGAGGAGTTTGAGCTGAAGTGGAAACAGTCGGGTGCCAAGGAAATTGAATAGTCAAAGCTAAACCGGGCCCGAACGGCTCTGAGAGCCAATGCGCGGGTGAGCTACAAGTCTGAGAACAAAGTTGCGGGCAACGGGCTACAGCCGACGCACTTCATTCTGTTCACTCCTGAACGTACTCGAGGATATCGCCCGGCTGACACTCGAGAACCTCACATATCTTCTCGAGCGTCGAAAACCGGACGCCCTTGACCTTCCCGGTGCGCAGCAACGACAGGTTCTGCTCGGTGATGCCTACCTCGGCGGCGAGTACTTTGCCCTTCATCTTCCGTCTGGCAAGCATCACGTCCAGGTTGACCTGAATCGGCACGACGAATACCTACACGAACTGCTGGTTCTCAGCCTGCAGGTTGCCGCCCTCGATCAACAGATTGCTCACAATCCAGAACACGAGTGCCAGCGCAACCATCCTGACTTCGCTGCTGCCGACGGAAATCGACAGCATCTTGGCCCCCGGGCCGTGATTCGCGGACAGCAACACGCTGGACAGCGCAAAGTGCAGCGGCTTAAGCAACGCCTGAACCAGCAGGAGTATCGAGAAGCGGCGAAGGTCGCGGCTGTTCGCGAAATTGAACAGTTCGCCACGGGCAAAGTTCGCGAACGGCCGGCGCAGAAAATACAGCCCGATCAGACCGATCGTCAGGTACAGAAACGTCACGCCCCACACGGCATACCATTGCCAGCCAACGACCGTGTCCCATTCGACGGGCAGGCCGAAGCTTCTCCGGGTCAGCGCCGCAAAGTCCTGAATGCTCAGGAGAAAGTACAAAGCGGCCAGCGGAACTACTAGCAACAGCGCCGTGCAGCCCCAGGCGATGAGCAGAGAAAATCGTCGCGTCACGGAATCGACCTCTTGAAATACTTGTTATCTGGCGATAAATTATCGTAAAACAGTAATTACTGCAAGAGAGTCGATCGTATGAATCTTCGAAACCTGACTATCAGCGCCGTGCTCATCGCGTCTTCCGCAATGTCCGGCCCGGCAACCGCGTTGACCATGAATCAGTTCATCAGCATTTGCGAGTCGGCGGACGTGGCCTGCAGCCAGCATCCGATCCTGAACGCCTACGTTGGCGGCGCGCTGGATCTCATCGCAATGGTCGACGAAGAAACCGGCTATCTGGCCGAGGTCTATTGCAGACCGCCGGAAGAGCTCTTCGACGTCCCGGGCATCATCCGGTACATGGAAGAACACCAGGCCGAATACGCCGACAGGAACGCGATGCTCGTGTTCATCCGCTACCTGGAAGAGCACGGTGGTTGCTAACAAGCGAACGGCCCTCGCCGTGCTCCTGGCTGCCGTTATGTCGTGCGGCTGCACGGCGCAGCAACTGTACGAAGCCGGTCAGGAACACCAGCGCGACAAATGCAGGAGCGGTCCGCCGTCCGACTACGACCGATGCATGGAAAGGGCAAACGAGAGTTACGAGACCTACCGGCGGAACAAAAACGACGTGGAGGAGAACCCGTAAGGAGCCCTGGAACTGCCGCTCCAGCGCCGGTCGGCACTCCCCGGCCGATTCCCGGGATGCGTTGGGATTAATTCCCTTGACTTTGTGTATCAGGTACATTTACACTTCATGTATCTAATACATAAAGCAAGTGAGTACCATGGCGTACGAATACGAGTATCCGCACCCGGCCGTCACCGTCGATGTCGTGATTTTCACGATCAGAAGCGACGAGCTGAAGGTGCTGCTCATCAAGCGGGCACTGGAGCCGTTCGTGGGCCGTTGGGCATTACCCGGCGGTTTCGTCGACCTTAAAGAGAGCCTGCTCGACGCCGCAAAGCGGGAGCTGCGGGAAGAGACCGGCGTTGCCGCCGCCTATCTGGAGCAGCTCTATACCTTCGGTGAGCCGGACCGGGACCCTCGCGAGCGGGTCATCAGCGTCGCCTACTACGCGCTCATGCCGTCGGATGCGCTCGAGATCAAAGCCGCTTCGGATGCCGAGGGCGTCGGCTGGTTCACGATCGACGAGCTGCCCGAACTGGCCTTCGATCATTCGGAGATCCTGCAGATGGCCCTCGAGCGGCTCGTCGCGAAACTCGACTACTCGACGATCGCGTTTCAGCTGATGCCCGAGGAATTCACGATGCCCGAACTGCGGCATCTCTACGAGCTCATCACCCGCGAAGAGATCGACGCCAGAAACTTCGCCAAGCGCATCCTCGCGCTCGACGTGATCGAGCCGACCGGCCGGGACCGGCGCGAAGGCGCCCATCGGCCCGCGAAACTGTACCGAGTCAAAGACCGCAGCAAGGTCGAGGTCATCAAATAGACCAAGGAGGTGAGACATGATGTTCAACTACTACAAGGGTGAGCCGAACACCTACACGATCTGCTTCAAGGACGGGCGGGTCAGGAAGCACGGCGCGGGCATCAACTTCTGGTACTCGCCGCTGACGACATCGATCTCGGCCGTTCCGATCGCAAGCCAGGAGTCGTACTTCGTGTTCACCGAAACGACGGCCGACTTCCAGGAAGTCGCGATTCAGGGAGCCCTGACCTACCGGCTCGACGCGCCGCTCGACGTCGCATCGCGGCTGGACTACACCGTCGATACGTCGAAGAAGCGCTACAAATCCGAAGACCCCGGGAAACTCGTGCAGCGCGTCGTCAACGTCGTGCAGAGCCACACCCGGTCCCTCGTCAGTCAGCTGTCGCTCGAACAGGCCCTGACCGGCGTCGGCGAAGTCGCCAGCGACGTGCTCAGGCACGCTTCGACATCGACCGACCTCAGTTCACTGGGCGTCGTCATCGAGGGCCTCCACTTCACGTCGATCACGGCCACGCCGGAGATGCAGAAAGCTCTGGAGGCGGACTTCCGGGAGAGCCTCAGCAAACGCGCCGACCAGGCCATCTACGACCGCAGAAAAGCCGCCGTCGAAGAGGAGCGGAAGATCCGCGAATCCGAGATGAACACCGAGGTGGAGCTGGAGAACCGCAAGAAGGCGCTGGTCGATACGCAGGCGCGAAACGAGCTGAAGCTTGCCGAGTCCCGTGCGAAAGCCGAGGAACTCAAGCTGTCGCCCTATGGCGATCTGCCGCCGCAGGCTCTGGTCGGGCTGGCGCTGAAGGAGTGGGCGTCGAACTCCGGAGCGATCGACAACCTCACGATCACGCCGGATCTGCTGAGCAAGGTCGTGACGTACGTGACGGGAGACGGCGGGTCTGCCGCCGGGCACTAGGACGCGACCGATGACCGCGCTGTTCGGGAAGATCGTCGTCGTTACCCGGCAAACCGAGCTGGACGAACTGGTGCAGCGATTCAACACGCCGGCACAAGCGAAGTTCTATCTCGAGCAGAGCGGTCATTCCTTTGACGATATTCAGACAGCGCACGACCGCTACAAGCGCGTCGTCCGGTCGGTCGTCGATACGTTTCCGCAAGACCAGAAGCACCAGCTGGTCGACCGTTCGTTCGTCCCGCAGTTCACGTTCGCGGACGACGATCTGGTCGTCACGATTGGCCAGGACGGCCTCGTATCGAATACCGCGAAGTATCTGGACGGTCAACCGATGTTCGCGATCAATCCGGACCCGGAACGCTACGATGGAATCCTCCTGCCGTTCGGGCCCCGCGAGTTCGGCCCGTTTCTTCAGGCAGTCCTGCACGGCGAGTTTGCCCGCAAGAACGTCACGCTGGCCGCGGCGAGTTCGTCGGACGGCCAACGGCTTCTGGCATTCAACGACTTCTTCATCGGTGCGCGCTCGCACGTATCGGCGCGATACGAGATCGAAGTGGCGGGGCGGTCCGAAGCTCATTCGTCGAGCGGGATCATCGTTTCGACGGGCGCCGGCTCGACCGGATGGCTCCAGTCCGTGTACGCGGGAGCCGCCGGTGTGGTCAATGCCTACGGCGGCACGTTCGTACCGCCGCCGAACGACGGCCGGCTGCCCTGGGACTCGGACCGACTCGTCTACTCCGTGCGGGAACCGTTCCCGAGCCAGGTCACGCAGAGTTCGCTTGTTCACGGCCACCTCTCGCAGGACATGCCGCTCAAGGTCACTTCGCGAATGCCGACGAACGGGGTGATCTTCAGCGACGGCATCGAGGCCGATTTCCTGGCCTTCAATTCCGGCGCGTCCCTGACGATCGCGCCGGCCGACAAAAAGACGACGCTGGTGACGAAATGACCGATCCTGGTCAGGAGGCGGCAACGGTTTCCAGCTGTGATACCGTCTGCCGTCGTGCTCAAGACCCTCGCAATCGGCAACTACCGCTCGCTGCTCGACCTGACGATTCCGCTCGATACGCTGAACGTCATCACCGGTCCCAACGGCAGCGGTAAATCCAACGTCTACCGCGCGCTGCGGTTGCTCGCCGACACGGCAACCGGCGGCGTGATCCGGTCGCTGGCCCGCGAGGGCGGCCTCCAGTCCACGTTCTGGGCAGGCCCCACGGACATTTCCGAGCGCATGAAGACCGGCGAAGTTGCGATTCAGGGCACGCACAAAAAGGACGGACCGTCACGGATGCGTTTGGGCTTCGCCGGCGACGACTTCAGCTATGCGATTTCCCTGGGCCTGCCCCCGCCTTCGTCGTTTCCGACGGCCTTCGGGTTCGATCCCGAGATCAAGCGCGAATGCATCTGGGTGGGCGACAGCTACCGGCCGGCGAGTTGCCTCGTCGATCGCAACGGTCCGATGATCAAGGCGCGCTCCGGCAGAAGCTGGGAAGTGATCGCGCAGCACGTGCCGGTCTTCGACAGCATCTACGCGCAGATCGGCGATCCGGAGCGGACGCCGGAGATCGTGCAGCTTCGCGAGGCCATCAGGTCCTGGCGCTTCTACGATCACTTCAGGACGGACAGCGAGGCGCCGTCGCGGCAGGCGCAGCTCGGTACGCGCACACCGGTGCTGGACGACGACGGCCACGATCTCGCCGCCGCGCTGCAGACGATACGCGAGATCGGCGATCAGAGCGGCCTCGACGCGGCGATCGACGACGCGTTTCCCGGCGCGACGCTTCACGTCGAGGTGCAGGACGACAACCGCTTCGCGATCCGCTTCCAGCAGGAAGGCCTGCTGAGACCGCTAAGCGGTACCGAGCTGTCGGACGGCACGCTGCGCTATCTGCTCTGGATCGCGGCGCTGATGACGCCGCGGCCGCCGCCGCTGACGGTCATCAACGAGCCGGAGACGAGTCTTCACCCCGATCTGCTGCCGGCGCTCGGCCGGCTGATCATCCGGGCCTCCGAAGACAGCCAGGTCTGGGTCGTCTCGCACTCGTCACGCCTGATCAGTGCACTCGAGGCACACGAAGGCTGCAACTCGATCCATCTGGAGAAGACGCTGGGGGAGACCGAGGTCGTCGATCAGGGGCTGCTGGACCGACCGCCGTGGAAATGGCCGGACTGATTCATGCTTCCGTTCGATCGTACGCCCGCCGCCGCTTCGGGTGGCCGAACGATGCGGTCATCTATAGCCACCGCGGACGCTCATGGATAAATGATGCTTCTGCTTTCGGCGTATCCATAGCGGATCGCCTTCGCCTCGATCTTCTCACCGGCCGGCAAGTAGATAGCGCCAGTGTAGAGCCGCCAGGCGTCGTCGCCCACGACGCGAAAACCGATCGAGGCTCCTTCGGTGGGGGAGGACAAGGTCACGGTCCGGCCAGCATCGGTCTCTGCCAGGGTCGCTAACGGCGCCGCCGTGACGGGCTGCTCGCCGTCCGGCCACATCGCGAGGACCATCGCACGTTCGCCGTTTCGTCCCACTTCGCCAGTACGTTCCAGCCAGTCGTCGAGCGCCGATCTCATACGTACGAGCGTTTCGCGATGGGCCGGATCCGCCGCGAGGTTCTCGAGCTCATGCGGGTCCGTCTCGGTATCGTAGAGTTCTTCCGGCGGGCGGGGCGTAGCAAAATAGTGCGACAAGCGTTCCGGTAGCGCGTCTGCCGCGGCGAGCCGCCTGATTTCCTGCATGGAAACCAGGTTTTCGCGGAAGTAGAGCGGGGCAATCAGCGGCCGGTCCGGCATCTCGTTGCGTATGTACTTGTAGCGTTCGTCGCGCACAGCCCTCGACCGTTCGGGGTGCTCGTCGAGCCGGTCCCGCGCGGCGAAGACATAGTGCCGTTGCGGCGTGTCGTCATCGAAGACGTTGCGGCCCTGAACGAAAGACGGCGTATCCGTATCCGTCAGGTCGAGGAACCAGGGTGCCAGGTCGACGAAGGACACCAGCCGGTCGTCCCGTGTACCGGCGTTCCGCCCGTCCGGGTAGCGGACGATGAAAGGGACGTGGATGCCGGAGTCGTAGATGAAGCGTTTGCCGCGCGGAAACCCGTCGCCGTGATCCGTCGTGAAGACGACGATGGTTTCGTCGAGTACGCCCGCTCGTTCGAGCCGCTCGAGTTGTTCGCCGACCCATGCGTCCAGCAGGCCGATGTTGTCGTAGTGCTGCGCGATCTCCCGCCGCACCAGCGGTGTGTCCGGAAGGAAGTCCGGCACGGTGACGGCATCCGGGTCCGTTCGCGTCGCGAGTTCCGCAAGCCGCTCAGCATGTTCGCTTGCGCGCTCCGGGGCGTCGTCCGTCGCCGCGGCGAAGTCCGGGATAAACAGGCGGCTTTCATGCGTGAGGTTCTGGCTGTACATCGCAAAGAACGGCCGATCCGGCGGTGCGTTCTGCCAGTCCGCCTGTGAGCCGTTCTCGTCCCAGACGGTGAATGGGTCGCCGAACTGGTAGTCAGTCTTGCTGTTGTTGGTCGTGAAATAGCCGTTCGCGCGCAGCAGTTCGGGAAAGGCTTTCACGTCCGGCGGCGGCACGGCCTCGTAGGGGAAGCCATCGCTTCGAAACGTACCCAGCGGGCCGCTCCGCTCCCGTCCGAAGCTCGACGTCCGCATGTGCTGCGCGCCGAGGGCCTGCTGATGCACGCCGGTAATCAAGGCGGCTCGGCTTGGCGCGCAGACGCCGGCGGCGGTGAAGACGTTCGTGTAAGTGATGCCCTCCGCGGCGAGGCGGTCGATGTTCGGCGTTGCGGCCAGCGGGTCGCCGTAGGCGCGGAGCCGGGGGCTCAGGTCTTCCACCACGATGAATACGACGTTCGGGCGTGCGTCCGCTGGCGGGTCATCGGGTGTGACGGCGGAAGGCGGGTCGTCGCAGCCGCTCAGCGCAAGGAAAACCAGGAGAAGCAGAGCGGATCGGCTCACCGTCCGCCCGCCGGGTCGGGGTGCTCAGCGCATGTCCATTCGAGTGACGCCATCATGTCTTCGCGGATTGTAATAGATTTTACAGTTCCGGTTTCCGAGGGCGCGCATCCGGATGCTAGAGTAGTCGCCGCGGATGAAGACAATCCATCCTGCGGAGGTAACAACATGAACTACAAGCCTCTTTTTCCGGTTGCCATGGTTTTTCTGTCCCTGCTGGTCTGTTCCGTTGCGGAGGCGAAACCGTCGAAGCTCACCAAAGCCGTCATCGACGGCGACACCAAACGCGTACAGCGATTCATCGACAAAGGTGTGGATCTCGAGCGGCGTGACAAGTCGGGCTTCACCGCGCTCGGCAGGGCAGCGATTGGAGGACAGGTCGAAATCGCGCAGATGTTGCTTGCGGCCGGCGTCGACGTCGACGGTCGGGAATCGCGATTGGGGCGCACACCGTTGCACTATGCTGTCGTCAATGACAATCAGGAGATGGTGAGCCTGCTGCTCGAAGCGGGCGCCGATGTGTCGCTCCTCGACCGATACGGCGGCGACAGCCCCCTGCATCTGGCGATCCGTCAGAGCGGCGACCCCGATCGAATCGCGCTGTTACTCGAACATGGCGCCGATGCGGAATTGAAGAACCGACGTGGCGAAACGCCGCTGCACGAGAGCGCAAGTGACGATCGGATCGAGTTTGCGCGGATCCTCATCGCTCGCGGCGCAAACGTCAACGCGCCAGACGAGTTCGGCAATACACCCCTCGACTCCGCGGTCCGCAACGGGCAGGCAGCGGCTGAGGCGTTCCTCCTGAACCACGGCGCAACGCGCGGAACCCCGGTCGCGATGCCGGGCGGCGGTTGCCCGGAAGAGTGGGATCTCAGAAAGGGCATGACCTACGACGAGTTCAAGGAGGCGACCGGCATGTCCCTTGGTCTGGGTACCTTCGGCATGTCGAGTATGGCGAGCGACGCTGTTCTCACGCTGGCAATGCCGGGCGCAACCGTCAGGGCCAATAAGGACAAGCGGATACTGAGCGTGCGCTGCCACGACTGATACCCCGGTTAGTCCTGCAGACCGAACGCCCAGGCAAACGGGGCCGGATCGTAGTACTCCCGGAACAGCCGTATTCTGCCGTCCACGACGTGGAACAGCCCGCCGTAGGTCTGGCGGTACTCCCTGCCGGTCGGTACCACATCGACGCGGCCTTTGAACTCGGCGAACACCATCTCCGGATCCTGCATCGGGTAGAAGACGAGCTCTGACGTGAAGTCCGCGTCGCCGGCGACGTCCGGCCAGGCAGCATAAAGATCGACGATGGCTGCCTTGCCCGCGACCCGCTTGGGATGCCCTTCCGGCGAGAAGGGCATGTCCTGCACGGCATCGTCGGCCCAGACCGCCGCCAGGGATTGCATGTCCTTCTCCTCGAGTGACTTCAGGAATTGCCGGACGGTGTCGGCGGTCCGCTGGCGGACGATGTAGGACGGCGGATCGCTTGCAGCGCGTTCCATGGCGGGCCCGAAGACGTCCCGCGTGCCGGTTTCGTCTTCGAGATTGAAGGTCATCGCCGTGATCCGCCACCGGTCGTCGTCCCTGACGAAGCGGTAGCGGTAGTGGCCCGACACCTGCCAGAAGAGTTCGCCGACGTAGTGGTCGGCGACGACGTCGGCCGTCGCGGTGGCGGTCCGGCCGCTCACGTCTGCCTCGACGTTCGAGATCGCATGCCGCGTGCGGTCGAAACCGGGCAGGACGGCTGCCCATTCGTTCATCAGCGCCTGCGGGCTCTTGAGTTCCGGCTCGCCGCCGGCAAGCGACGTGTAGTCGACATGAATCTCGTCGGCATAGACGCGTTCCAGCGCCTCGAAGTTGCCGCTGTCGGCCAGTACCGCGACGCTTTCGACGATGGTCCTGATCGCGGCTTCGTCGGGCGTTGCGGCGGCGGCTGGTGTCAGGGAAGCGAGGGTCATAGTCAGGATTCCTGTTGCGATTGTTTTCACGGCCGTTTCCTCAGCGCAGCGTGCGCTCGAAGTGCCCGGCGACGGCATCGACGGACGTCTGTACGGACTCGTCACGGTCGTAGAAGTCGAACTGCGTCGTGTCCTCGAGCCAGATGGCGGTCGCGTTGTCGCCCATCCGGCGGGCGTACTCTTTCGCGCCCTGCGGGATCGCCGCGGTTTCGGAGTGCACGAGCAGGGTCGGTTTCCGGAGCGAGTCGGCGGTCACGAGCGCGTCATAGGTCAGCCAGCCCTCCCACGAGGCCGCGTTGAACTTGTTGTCGTACTCGGGAATCAGCCCGCGGTCCGTCTCGGTGTAGTAGGGCGCCTGATACATGACGGCGTTTTCGTTCGTCATACTGGCCGCTTCGAGGATCACGGGCTCCCCGGAGGCTGCCGCGCTGCGGCCGACCTCGATCAGTGCCGCCACGCTCTCCGGACCACCGTAGGTGTCCTCGACGATCTGCCGGTCGTGCAGCCAGGGCGCGACGAGCGCCAGCGAGCGGACGTGCTCGTTGCCGAGGGCGACGTCGCTCATGTAGCCGGCGGACGCGCAGATGCCGAGCCCGGCAATCCGAGCGCCGTCGACTTCGGGGCGCGATGCAAGGAAGTTCACGGCCGCGTCGATGTCTTCGCTCTTGCGGGCGGGGTCCTCGAGGTACTGAACGCTGTCCGGCGACTGGCCCCAGCCGCGGAAGTCGAACGCCAGCGCGGCGTAGCCGCGGTCGGCCAGCTCGGCGGCATAAGTGCCGGCCATCTGTTCCTTGACGGTGGTCCAGGCGCCGGTGACGACGACGGCGGGGAGCTTGTCGCCTTCCCGATAGTCGTCGGGCAGGTAGAGATCGCCGGCCAGCGTCCGGCCGGCGCTGTCGAACGTTACGGACTTCTTCATGGCAGCCTCCAAAGGGTTGGAAATCAGTGCAGCGGCAAGTGCCGGAATGGCAAACGTCGGTTTCATGGCGGGGTCCTCATCGTTGTGTCGGAGAATGAGGACCAATCTATCGGGCGCCCCGGGAGGCCGCTTGTACGAGGCTCTGAAGCTTTTGAAGGATTCTGCCGCGGGCGTTGCGGCTAGCGTTCGATGCGCGCCCGATACTTCGAGGGCGTCTCGCCGGCTACCTGCTTGAAGACCCGCGAGAAATGCGCCTGATCGGAAAAGCCGCAGGCGATCGCGATGTCGATCAGCGGCGTGCCCTGTTCCGCGAGGCGCTTCTTAGCCTGCTCGACGCGGAAGGCGGTCACGAACTGCATCGGACTGAGGCCGATGGTCTCCTTGAACAGGCGCGCGAAGTGCGAGGTGCTGAGCGCGGCTTCGCGGGCGAGGTCCTCGACGACGATGGTCTGACCGTAACGCTTGCTGACGAAGTCCAGGACGTGCTTGTAGTGCCCGGCGGTAAAGCGCTTCGAGAACGCATAGTCCTCTCCGCGCAGGCCGTACTTCTGGATCAGCTTGACGAGGAACACCCGGGCGAGGCTCTCGAACATGAGCTCGGAGCCCTGCTCCCGGCTGGCAAGCGCGTCCTTGAGCATCATGCCGGCCTGACAGATGTCAGGGTCCTCGAACTGCGGCAGATCGCGTAGCTGCGCGTCGCCGAGAAACACGCCGACTTCGTTCTGCGCGAAGCGCCGGAATTTCTCCGGGTCCAGCGTAATCACGATCACCTTCGACGTGACGTGCCAGCGCCAGCCGCTCTCGACGCCCGCCGGCGTCACGACGATCTCGTGCTTGCGGTAGGTGAAGTCCCGGTGCTCCCCGTCGCGCCAGTTCTCGACGCGCTGCGGCTCGTCCTTGTAGTTCAGCAGGATATGGTGCTGGTCGAAGACCCGGGTCGGCATCGTGGCGGGAGCGGCCTCGAAGTACTCGAGCGTCAGCAGATCGGCGGCCGACGGCCGCGACAGCAGCGCGCTGTCGAGCAGCGGCTCCGTCGGGTAAACGTCTTGGTACTTCGATCCGGACATGGTCCGTATCTTTGCACAGTTTGGGCAGCCGGCACTGCTGCCGGCCGCCTCAACCGCTTGCGATCCGCCCGCCGATCTCGTGCGCGCGGATCGACTGCTGATAAGTCCACGGCAGGACGATCAGGTTCTCCGCGAGGCCGATCAGGTAGGTCAGCACCGCGAACACCTCGCCCACGCTCAGGCCCGTCCGAACCGTCACGACGACCGCGCCGATGATCAGCGCCGACAGCAGCAGCTCCGCGATTGCGAAGTTGACCGCTTCGAGGTCCGACAAATGGATCCGCCAGCGCGCAAGCCGCGACAGATGCCGCCAGCGCAGAAACGCGCGTCCGGACTCGAGCATCGTGACCTGCCGCTCCAGCTCGTTGTTGAGCAGCTTGTTCAGGTTGAACATGCGGCCGCGGCTCAGCACGAAGACGACCGCGACGAGCAGGCCGACGACGATGCTCAGCGCGCCGACCGACGGCAGCAGATAGATCAGCATCGTGAGTGCGCCGAGGATGCCGACGAGCGCCGCCAGCAGTTCCGGCAGCTCCCATTCGAAGAAGTCGACGAGTTCCCGGGCCAGCCCCAACCTTGCGGCACGCCGGCTGACGCTGATGTCCGTTCGCTGTGCGGTGTTGTCGGCAACGTCCGAATAGATACCGGCGTACACGCGGCTGTCGTACAGCCGTCGACCCGTACCGATCAGGAGGGCCGTGACCTCGAGCGCCACGAGCCACCAGACGCCGCGAAGACTGCCGGCGATCAGATCGTTGATGGCCACGCCGAGGACAAACGGCACCGCTACCCCGAGCAGGCGCTCGACGGTGAGCAGGCTCAAGGTTCCGGCGATCCTCGCGCGGTAGGTATTCCAGATGCCCGTCAGCGTCGGGCGGCCGTAGCGTCTCGTTTCCATAGTCTTCTGCCCTCCTGCATTGCCGGTCTTTTGCTCGGGCAACAAAAAACCCTGATCAGCGAACCAACCAGGGTTTCCGTGGCTGGATGGTTCGAATGAGCCATCCAGCATCGATATACGGGACGGCTATCGCTCAAACACTCCTTTCGCGAAAGGAGCGACTGCGGCGCGCACTGACGCCGTGCGGACTCTCACGAGGATCGTGATCGGGTCGGCGACGGCGCAATCGAGGCGCGTTGTGTGAGCGGTAATGTGCATAGCGCGCGGGATACTACGCCTGCTCGTTGGAAAAAGAAAGGGCCGACGCGGACCGATTCGGCAATCGAATCGAAACACTCCCGCTTCAGCCGCGACAGGACCGCGATCGACTTGGCAGAGAGTCCGGTCTCCGCACAACTACGCATTGCCGCGACACGGTAACGGCTCCTACGCTGGCCCTTCGACGTCGCCGGGTATGAGGAGTCCGCTATCGCCGCCACCAGCAAACAGGAGCTGCTCGACGTCACCGTCAGGGAGTTCGCGAAGCTCGACGCCCTCATCGACGAGCTCGCTGCGGCCGAGGCAGTCCGCAAGCACGAGGACGATACCTCCATCAAGGACGTCATCGGCCACCGCGCGCACTGGATAACGCTCTTTCTGGGTTGGTACCGCGACGGTCAGGCTGGAAAGACCGTGTACTTTCCGGCGAAGGGCTACAAGTGGAGCCAGCTCAAGGAGTACAACCGCGAGCTGCGGGCGAGGCAAGCGAAACTGAGCTGGACGGACGCGAGAAGGCGCCTGCGGACGAACCACACGAAGCTCATGAAGTTCATCGAGGGGCACAGCGACAGGGAGCTCTATGGCGGCCCGATGCAGGGCGCCAACAACGCCTGGACGCCGGGCCGCTGGGCGGAGGCTGCCGGCCCGAGTCACTACCGGTCCGCCGCGAAGTTCATTCGCAAGTGTCTGCGGGAGGCGTCTTAGCTCTCAGTCCCGTGTCCGGCGCAGCTGCCGGATGACGTCCCCCATCGCCCCCAGCAGCCCCTCCGCGCGCGTTGCGTCGAGTGCCTCCAGCGCCCGGCGGTTGACGGCCGTTGCGGCCTTCTTGGCGGCGGGTTCCAGCTTCCGGGCCTTGGCGGTGAGCCAGATGAGCCGCGCGCGCCCGTCATCCGGGTGCGCTGCCCGGCGCACGAGTCCGTCGCGCTCCATGCGCTTCAGCGTGTTCGCGAGTGTCGCCTGCTCGACGTCGAGCCGCTCGACGAGATCGGCCTGAGTCAGCCCGTCCTCTTCCCAGAGCTCGAGGAGCGTCATGAACTGCGCGGGTGCGAGGCCGAGCGGCGCGATCGCCTGCGAAAGATGGAGCGCAAACAGCCGCGCCATGTGATTGGCCAGGAAGCCTGCCGATCGTGATTTGTCGAAAGCCATTGAGGCATTTGGCACAGATGCATAGCTTGCTGTCAATTTAAAGATAGCATACTATATAGTTTTGCAGGCAAACGAATCCGGGAGAAACGAGATGAAACGGCTGATTCACCCCATTGCCGGCGGCCTCGGCATGCTCATGATCGCGGCGTTCTGGACCGCGACGGTTACGGCTGAGTTATCCGGCATCGAAGCCTGGGTAGTTCGGGTGAAGACCGCGATCCCGTGGGGGCTCTTCGTGCTGATTCCCGCGCTGGCGGCTGCCGGCGGGACCGGCTTCGCGCTTGCCGGCGGACGGCGCGGCGCGCTGCTTGCGGCAAAAAAGTCGCGGATGCCCGTGATCGCCGCCAACGGTCTCGTCGTGCTGGTCCCCGCGGCGTTGTTCCTTGCGGCGCGGGCGCGTGCGGGCGACTTCGACGCCCTGTTCTATACCGTACAGCTCGTCGAACTCATCGCCGGCGCCGTCAACTTCGGTTTGCTCGGCCTGAACATGCGCGACGGTTTCCGGATGACCCGCGCCCGGCGTCTGTCGTTTCGTAATCGAAAATCCGCTTCAGGGCGCATATGATGCCTGTCGGAGCGGACAATGCGGCGAACAACAACAAACCGATACGCTTTTCTCCCGCGCCCGCGGCGTAGTGAGCGCTGACGTGTCCGGGAACGGCCGGCCCGGCGCACACGAGGTCACGGCATTGCTCAAGCGCTATGCCCAGGGGCAGTCGGAGAGCCTGAACGACGTCGTGGCGCTGGTGTACGAGGAACTGCACCAGCTTGCGCGTCAGCAGCTGCGCCGGTCCCGGGTCGGTCAGCACGTGCAGACCACGGTTCTCGTCCACGAGGCGTACGAGAAGCTTGTCCAGGGCAAAACCCAGGACCTGCGCGACCGCCGGCACTTCTTTGCGGTGGCGTCGCGCGCGATGCGGCAGATCGTCGTCGATACGTATCGCGCCGATAACGCCGCCAAACGCGGCGGCGGCGCACCCCCGGTGACCCTGACCGTCAGCCATCTGCTCGACATGGACAAACCGGAGCAGCTCGTCGCGGTGTACGAAGCGATCGACAAGCTGGCCGGGCACAGCGAGGATCTCGTCGAAACGCTGGATATGTCCTGCTTCGGTGGCCTGTCGAACGAGCAGATCGCCGAACTCACCGGCTGCAATGTGCGTACCGTGCAGCGCAAACTGCAGCGCGCCCGGTCGTGGCTGATGCACTTCATGGCGCAGGACATCAAGTCGGACTAACGGGGCAGCCAATGGATAAGACCGCGCCGGGCATCGTCAGTTTCGAAGCGCTCGATGCGCTGCTGGATCAGGCCTATGCGCTCGAAGGTCCGGCGCGCCGGGAATTCGTAGAGGGCTTGCCGGCGCCGCAGCGGGAGCAGATCGGGAAGTTACTCGAGTTGTCGAATGCGCTGACGTTGAGTGATATCGCCGCCGACCCGGCGCGCTCCGTCGCAAAAACGCAGGAACCGGGTGAGGAATCGCCGCTCACCGCGGACGCCGGCGCCGAGGAAACGCCGGCGGGACGCTGGCGTCTGCACCGGGAGCTTGGTTCCGGCGGCATGGGGCAGGTGTTCTTCGCGAGCCGGGAGGCACACGCGGATACCGCGTCGGGCAGCCGGGACTACGTGCAGGAAGCCGCGATCAAGATACTGTGGTCGCATCGTGCAAGCGAGGACGTTCGCGCGCGCTTCCTGCGCGAGCGCCGGCTGCTTGCGTCGCTGGATCATCCGGGCCTCGCCCGCTTCGTCGACGGCGGCTTCCTCGCCGACGGCCGGCCGTGGTTCGCGATGGAGTACGTGGCGGGTACGACCATCGACGAATACGTCAGGGACCAGTCGCTCGAGGAACGCCTGCGCCTGTTTCTCGAAGTCTGCGCTGCGGTCGCCTACGCGCATCAGCGCCTGATCGTCCATCGCGACATCAAGCCGCAGAACGTCCTGGTGGACGAGACCGGACGCGCCCGCCTGCTCGACTTCGGCGTCGCCGGCGTGCTCGACGACATCGACGACGGCGTGTACACGCGGACGGCCGGCGCGCCGTTGACGCTGCAGTACGCGAGTCCGGAGCAGTTGACCGGCGCCATGGTGACCGTTGCGAGCGACGTGTATCAGCTCGGCCTTCTGCTCTACGTCATGCTGACCGGTGCGCCTCCCTACGACGTCAGCGACTTGCCGCTCACGGAGGCAATCGACGTCATTTGCAATACGACCCCGGCGAAGCCCGGCGTGCGCGATGCGGCAATCGGCAGCGATCTGGACGCCATCGTCATGGCGGCGCTCAGCAAGAGCCCGGACGAGCGCTATCGCACGGTTTCGGCGCTTGCCGACGACGTCAGTCGCTTCCTCGAGGACCGTCCGGTCAAAGCGATGCCGCGAACCGCCTGGTACGTCGCCCGGCGATTTCTGCGCCGCAATGCGCTCGTTACCGGCATCGTAACGGCGAGTGCGCTGGCCCTGACGGCAGCCACCGTCGTTTCCGTTCGCATGGCCGACGAGGCCGCGGAGCAGGCCGCGCGCAGCGCGACGGCCCAGCAGATACTCTCCGACGTCTTCCGCAAAGCCGACCCCTTTCAGGGGCGCGGAGCGACGGTCACGCTGGCCGATGCGTTGACGCGCGCGTTGCCCGAGATAGGGGCTCGCGTCGCCGACGATCCGCTCCTGGCTTGGGAGGTCAACCACGAGTTGGGGAAAATCTTCGAGAGCCTCGGTCTCATCGAGCAGGAGGCGGCAGCCCATAGAGCCGTGCTCGCGGCAGCCGCCGAGCTCGGCGACGAATCCGAGGTGCCATACCTTTGGGGTGTCGCGGGGCTCGGTAACGTCCTCGCGCGCACCAATCCCGCAGAGGCCGTGAAGTTCTTCGACGAGCGCCTTCCGGCCAGGCCCACGGATGCTGCCGCCGTCGAGCCATGGATGAGCGCTCAGTACTCCTACGTCGGCGCGCTGAACCGGGTTCGCGAGTTCGGCCGCGCCGATGCCGGTACCTTTGTGATGGCAGAAATCGTGCAGCAGTACGATGTCGACGATCCGCGCAGGCGCGCCCGCCTGAGCCAGCTTCTGGCAGGCGTCGCCCGCCGGGCCGGTGACGCAGTCACGGAAGATCTGCACTGGAGCGACGCCGTCCGGCACATGCGGGCCGCGAACAATCCATCCGCGTTGGCGGTGACGCTGAGCAACCGGGCGATTTTTCTCGGCCGGTCGGCCCGCTACGACGAGTCGGAGGCGGCGTTTCTGGAGTCCCTGGCAATCTTCGAAGAAGCTGGAATGGATACGGACGCGACATTCGCGACGGTGTTGCGCGGCTATGCCGGTCTCCTGTTTCGGAGCGGCCGGGCCGGGGAGGCGATTACGACGACCGAGCGCGCGCTGAAGTTGCTCGATCCCGGATCGCAGTTCTATGCCCGTTTCGTCGCCGAAGTGAATCTGGCGCAGTACAGTCTCGTGACCGGCGACACGTCGAAGACGCTTGTGGTCATGACACGGGCCCTGCCCGTCGTGCGCCGCGAGTTCGCCGACGATCCTTCGATCGGACGCCGCATGCAGCGCTTGTTCGGCAAAACGATGGTGTTCGGGGGCGCATACGCCGAGGCTGCGATGGCGATAGGTTACGCCGACGGCGAATGCCGTCGAGAGGCCGACTTGCTGCGTGCGCTGGAGTCACTCGAGCACCCGGCCGATGAGCCCGCCCGGCAAAAAGTGTGGGCGGCTCTCGCGGATTTGCGGCACAAGTCCCGGTCCGAAGAATTGACGCAGCCCGACCTGGACGGGTTTGTGGCGCTATACGAGCAGGAAGCACCGGTGTTCTTCGACGCCCTCGATCGGTGGCGCGTGCTCGATGCGCTGTCGTCAGCGGCCGTATTGCCGCCGGCGTTGCGGCAACGCCATGCGGAACTCGACGCGCAGCGTGCGGAGACAGCGACTCTGATTGCGGCGTATCCTGCCGGGACGCTGGTCGATCTCGCCGCCTACTTGAGGAGCACTGCCGACAAGCCGGTCAGTTGCCTCCAGACCCCGCCAGGATGATGCTGACGGACCACCAGGAGTCGTCCGGCGCCTGAAATCTCGCTGTAACGGATAGGCGAAGCTTTTTTTCAGGAGCAAACGATGACCGAAACCACCGCGGGCGAGAGCCTGATCGACGCCGTTGGCGGGCAGGAGGGGATCGACCGCCTGGTCGGTGCCCTGTACTTCCAGATTCTGAACGACCCGCGTGTCAGCGGCTTTTTCAAAGAGGCGCCGATCGAGAGAATCCTGGCGCACCAGAAACGTTTCCTCGCTGTAGCGCTCGGCGGCGAAGCCGACTACGAGGGCCGCTCGCTCGCCGAAGCGCATGCCGATCTCGTCGCGCGTCATGGCCTCAACGAGGGGCACTTCGACATCGTCGTCGGGCATCTCGAAACCACGCTTCGGGAACTGAGCGTACCGGGGACGATCACGAGGCGCGTCGTCCAGCGGGTTGCCGCAACCCGGTCGGAGCTTTTCGCAACGCCCTAGCCAAACATCGCGTTGCTGTCGCCGACGCTCCGGAACTTCGCTTAAGCGAACACGGGCAGGCCGGTGCGAATCGGCCTGGCCCGAACCGAACCCCTGCAATTCAAGGAGACACAGCATGAAGAAAGACACGCTCGACGATATCGACGTCAAGGTCGGCAAACGCCGCTTCAATCTGAACTACAAGCATCTCGGCTGGATCGTCGCCGCGGCGCTTCTGATCTACTTCAACAGCGGACTGCGCGCTTTCGCGGCCGACGTCGAACCGGCTCCCGCCGAGCTCGAATGGAACACGGCCTTAAAGCACTTCCAGATCGACGCCGACAAGTTCGTGGGTCAGCGCTTTCACTTCCAGTGCCCCGAGAGGACGGTCCGCGACGAGGACGACGCACTGTACGGCACGAACGTCTACCCGAGCGACAGCCCGATTTGCGTCGCGGCCGTGCACGCCGGCGCGATCGGTACCGACGGCGGCGGCGTCATCGTCCAGCTGAATCCCGGCATCGACAGCTATCAGGGCAGCGAGCGCCACGGCATCCGTTCAGGCGACTTTCCCGAGACGCAGCGCAGCTTCGTATTCGTCGGCGGCGCGTTCGCCGAAACGCTCGATCCCGTGCAGCGGGACTACGCGCCGCGGATCAAGTGGGACACGAAGTTCACGTCCACGGGTCTCGCGAACATGAAGCTCGTCGGTCAGCGCTTCGTGTTCAGCTGCCCCGCGGCGCCGGCCAGTCTCGCAGGCCGTCGGGTGTACGGCACCGACCGTTATGCGTTCAACAGCTACGTGTGCCTGGCCGCGGTGCACGCGGGTCGACTCGGTCCGGACGGCGGTTTCATCACGGTCCAGATGGTCGAGCCGGCCGGCAAGCTGAAAGGCAGCATCCGCCACGGCATCGAGTCGAAGGACGGTGCGGCCGGTACGCGGCAGCTGATCTTCCCGGCGATCGAGCCGGCGGTAGCGACGAACCAGCCGTGAGTCTGCGGCGTGACGGTCGCGGCACGACGATGCGGCCGTCACGTCGGCTATCCGCGATCAGCGGGAAGTCTTCCTGCCTCCTGCCCGGTTCAAGACCGACTCCGGGGTAAGCCTCGCTCAGGAGATCCGTTCGGTCGAAATCGATGAAATCGCCATTGCGCGACTCGTAGACGGTCGACGGTCTGCCGGACGAAGCCGGCTGGCCCGGGTTCGGTTTCAGTCGAAACGTATCAAGCGCCGGGCCGTACAAATTCGCACAATTTCTATGTGATTTGTGGATCTATATTGAGAAACGCATGGCTAGGATAACGCCTGTCTGGGAATCAATTGTACGTCGGGGAGTCAGAGGATGTATCGGGCAGCGAAGCTGACGATCACACTTGCGCTGACGATCACGTTGGCATTGCCAATGATCGGGGAGCGCGATTCGGCCATCGAAGCCGTCGTCGAGAAGTATCTCATCGGTGCGTCGACCGGCCAGCGGGTGCTGGTCGAGGAAACCGTGCTGCCGGGTTCCGGAAGCCAGGGTTCCGACAACGGCGGCCGTCCGGCACGCGCCACCGTTCCGGAGGGCGGTCGCGTCATTGGCATCGACGCAACCGATGCCGCCGCGCTGGTGACGGTCGAGATCGAGTGGCAAGACCGGCTGTATACCGATCAGCTCGTGCTCGTGAAGATCGACGGGAAGTGGAAGATTACGAACAAGATCATGACGTGGGAGAACCATCATGGCTGAGGCGACACGATTCTGGGACCGACATGCGGCGGGCTACGCCCGGCGGCCGGTGCCCGACGAGACCGTCTATCAGCGCAAGCTTGCGATTACGCGCAGTCACCTCACGCCGGGCACGCGCGTGCTCGAAGTGGGTTGCGGGACCGGCTCCACGGCGATCGCGCACGCGCCGTTTGCGGGCGAAATCGTTGCAACGGACATCTCCGCGGGCATGCTGGACATCGCACGCCGGAAGGCGGAAGAGGCGAACGCCCGGAACGTCGCGTTTCGTCAGGTGGCCGTCGAGCAGCTCGACGAGTCGCCCGGGTCCTTCGACGTCATCATGGCTCACAGCTTGCTCCATCTGCTCGCCGACAAAGACACGGCATTGCGGATGTTCCGCCACCTGCTGAAGCCAGGCGGCGTACTCGTGTCGAGCACGATGTGTCTCGGCGACCGTCACGGCTGGTTCCGTTTCGTCGGTCCGCTCGGCAAGGCCCTGGGCGTCTTCCCGCTCGTGCGGGTGTTTACCGGCGACGAACTGCGGGAGAGCGTTCGCGCTGCCGGCTTCGACATCGAGTACGACTGGCAACCGAAGCCGAAGAGCGCCGTGTTCCTGATCGGGAGAAAGTTACTCAGTCGGGACTGACGGGCTCCTGGGGATTCGTCGTGCCGGTCTCGTCGGGGAGGGCCTCGAACGAGTAGTGCGCGCCGGACACCGTGAACTCGGCCATGAGTCCGAAGCGGCCCAGGGTGAGGATGGCGACGCCCTGGTCGTAGGCCGGCGTCGACGATAATCCGGCCGTGCCCACCGACAACCCGGCCTGACCCAGGAACTGCAGCTCGCCGGTCTTGTAGTACTCCAGCGCAGCTTCGTCCTCGAAAAACACGATCATCGAGAAGTTGCGCGCACCGGCCTGGATACCCGACGTGAACTGGCGGTAGCGAGTCCGGCCGACAACGCGCCCGGCCTCGATCACGACGCCCTTGCCCGCGGCGCCGCCGAACCCCAGGCCTAAGCGCGTCACCGACGGAAACACGGCATAGCCGTAGGCCTGATCGAAGTAAGCGCGGCTTTGCGGCAGGCGCTCCCGGATTCTCCCGACGGCGCTGGCGGCCCGCGTTTCCAGCCTGTCTGCCGGATCGGTCGTCCAGTCGGCCGCCCCGGTCTCGAGCGCCAGCAGCAACAACACACCTGACAGCCAGCGGGTCGTCATCGCCGAACGCACTCGACGTGCGCCGTAATCCAGTCCGAACCGCCGGATACGTCGCCGAGCAGGTCGGACGTGCCGAAGATGCCGGAGCGGTGTACGACGGAGAGCCCGGCATAGCAGTTCCTGAGCCAGCGGCTCTTGCCGAAGTTCTGCAGCGGGAAATCGAGAGTCATCTCGAGGTAGTTCAGAAAGTGTGAGGTATTGTCGTCCTTGGCCGCCTGCTTGCGCTGCTCCGCGATCGGAATCTTCTCGGCGTAGGAGAACCCGAAACCGAAGCCCCAGCGGAACAGCTCGCGATCGCTCCAGGGCGCATAGCCCCTGCCCATTGCCATGATGTAAGCGGCGTAGCTCGAGAAACGGCCGTTGCCTTCGTCATTTTCGAGATGGCGAAACCACGCGAGTCGGCCCAGAAAGTCCACGCGGCGGCCGTTGGACAGCAGCTTGCTGAAGGTCAGGCCGGCGATGTTCGTATCGGCGAAAGAGCTTCTGCTGAAGTCGCCCTGATCGATTTCGCTCACGATGTTCCCGTCCGCCTGATAGCCGTAGTTCAGTCGCCATGACCATTCGCTGCGGCGCTCGGGGTCGATGATGTAGTCCGGCCGCCGCGCATTGCCGAAGGTGTAGGTGCCGCCGAGGAACACCGTGGAAAAGCCGTCCTCTTCGGTCAGCGGGCTCTCCGCGACCTCGGAATCCGCCCCGCCGAAGGAGACGTTGCCAAAGAAGACGATCTTGTCGGAGATCTGCCAGGACGTGTTGATGCCGAAAGACACCCACTGCGAGTCGCCGGGGAGATACACCGGACGCTCCGGGGTTGCCTCGGCCTCGCTCACGCCGAAGTAGTAGTTGGTGAGATTCGCGTCCTGCCACGACCAGTTGACGAAGGGCGAGAATGCCCACGGGCCGGCGTCGATACGATAGCGATACGACACCCTGGCCTCCTGGCCACCATGCCGGTCCAGCGTGTCTGTGACCCAGTCGAGCTTGATCTCGCCCCAGTCGTAGCGGACGCCGAGCTCGATGCCGGCGTCCAGCGACTGCTCGCGTTCCTCGAGGCCCGCGTAGACTTCGTTGCTGTCCGGATCGAGTTCCTGGAAGCGATAGCGGGCATAGAGGTTGAGTTCCACGCGCTCGTTCCGTAGCAGGTGCAGCCCGCCCGACGCCCCTCTCACGAACAGCCGTTCGCCTTCGTAAAGGTACAGCGGAATCAGATCCAGCGTTCGCTCGTCCTCGCTGTCGCTTGCGAAATAGGGGTTCTGTCCCAGCCGGAGACCGCCGCCCAATCCCGCGGTGCCCGGCTGCGTGCGGTAAAACGGGATTTCCGCGACCTCCTGGGCGCTCGCGACCTGCATTGCTGCGACCGCGATGAGTGCGGCGAGAGCAGTTCCGGCACGGTTTTTTCGCGGCAAGACAGCCCTCTAAAGGTCGGGATTGATGTACTTCCAGACCTGCGAAATCACGACGGAGCCTTCGCCGACCGACGACGCGACGCGCTTCACCGAGCCGGCCCGGACGTCGCCTACGGCGAACAGTCCGTCGCAGGAGGTCGCAAAACTCGATTCGCGGTCGACGGCGCGCCCCGTCAGCACGAAACCATTGTCGTCCAGTTTGGCGAGATCGTTGAGCCACTTTGTATTCGGGGCGGCGCCGACCATGACGAACAGCGCTTTCGTGCCGATGCGGCGTTCCTCGTCCTTTGCCTTGTCGGCCACCGTCACGGCCTCGAGAGTCTCGTCGCCGTGCAGCGCGCGCACCTCGTTCTCATAGCAGATCGTTATTCGCGGATCGGCTTCCAGCCGGCTCAGGAGATAGTCCGACATCGAGCTTGCAAGCGTTCGGCCGCGCACCAGCACGTACACATGGTTCGCGGTGCGGCTGAGATACATCGCTGCCTGCCCCGCCGAGTTGCCGCCGCCGATCACGACGACGTCCGTATCCCTGCAATAACGCGCTTCCGACTCCGTGGCGGCGTAGTAAACCCCCGCGCCCTCGAGGTCTTCGAGGCGTTCCCAGGGCAGGCGGCGGTACTGGACGCCGGTCGCGATCAGCACGGCCCTGGCCCGCACCTCGAAGCCATCGTCGAGTACCGCGCAGAACAGGCCGTCGTCGAGGCGCTGTAGCGACTCGACGCGGCGCGGCATCGCGAAGCGTGTGCCGAACTTGAGCGCCTGCACCTCGCCGCGCCAGATCAGATCCGCGCCCGAAATGCCGGTCGGGAAGCCCATGTAGTTTTCGATCCGCGACGACG
Organism: Woeseiaceae bacterium; assembly: GCA_028277185.1. Lineage (GTDB taxonomy): Bacteria > Pseudomonadota > Gammaproteobacteria > Steroidobacterales > Woeseiaceae > UBA1847. The sequence goes on along the minus strand of JANQGQ010000043.1, from coordinate 17,650 downwards.
TGCCGGCCTGTCCGCCGATCGCCGTTTCCTCGACGACCAGCGCGCTCAGCCCTTCGGCCCCCGCGTAGACGCCCGCGGCGACGCCCGACGGCCCGCCGCCGACGATCAGCACGTCGACGACCTCGTCGTGAGCCAGCGAGAGGTCGAGACCCAGGGTCCGCGCCACGCTTGCCGGCGTTGGGTCGTCGATGACCCGGTCCGGTCCGAAGATCACCGCGGGCTTGTCTTTGGGAATAGCGCAGGTGCCCGTCATGTGGTCGGCGGCCCGGCTGCCGATGTCGATCGACCGGAACGGGATGCGGTTGCGCTCCGCGAAGGCGGCAATGCGGCGCACGTTGCGGTCCACGTCGGCGCCGATCAGCGTCAGGCTGCTGTCCTGGTCCTCGAGCTGGCGCCGCCGTCTGGAGGCGTACACCGAAATGATGATGTCGCTCATCTCCGGGATGGCGGCCATCAGGCGAAGCATGGCCTCGCGCGGGACGATCAGCGTCCGCGTCGGTTGCGCGGCCCGGAGCGACAGCGAGTTGGCGCCGCCCGCGAGAAACGAAATCTCGCCGGCGAACTGCGTCGGACCGAGCGAAGCTTCGAGGTAGCGCTCGCCGGTGAACGGATGCACGACCTCGATTTCCCCGTCCAGCAGATAGACGAAGCGGTTTGCCGGCTCGCCGGCCTTCGCCACCATCTCGCCTTCCGCGAAGTGGACCTCCTCGGCGATCTCACGGATCGCGGCCACGTGCGCATCGTGCAAGGGGGTGCGGCGCATCTGCCGCAGATCGGCTGCAATGCTTTCCAAGCTTCGTTCCCGGGTTGTCGAGTGGTACGGCGGAGCGGCGACGGGCGCACTCGCCTGGGGCAGCTCCGATTAGACTACACGGAGGATTCGTTGCTCAAGTGCCGTGAACTCCCGGGCAAGGGCTTGTCGAAGAACGACGGATCGCCGTCTTTCAAAACCATGCCATCCGGGGGGACGTACGTGTATCGAAGTTTATTGTGGCTATTCTGCCTCGCCGCGATAGCCGGTCAGATGCCGGCCGTTGCGGACGAGGGCGAATCTGACGCCGCCGGCGATTCGCCGCGCGTCCTGATCTACGGCGCCAGCGGGCGCATCGGGAGCAAGATCGTCGAAGAGGGGCTTTTGCGCGGTTACGCCGTTACGGGCGTCACGCGCGACCCGGCGCGGCTCGCCGACTACGGCGACCGTATCGAAGTTGTGACGAGCGACATTCTCGACCGCGACGCGACCCGCGAACTCGTCAGTCGTTTCGATACGGTCGTCGTCTCGATAGGCGGTACGCCAGGCGATCCCGACCCGGCCAACTACATCGCACCCCGGGCCGCGGAGTCGCTCATCGAGGTCCTGACGCCGATGGGCCCTGACGGCCCGCGCCTGATTTTCGTCGGCAGTGTCTTCACGCTCATCTACGCTGACGGCAAGACACCGCTCGAGCTCGGCCGGGTTGCGGACGACAATCCGAATCGCGCGATGTTCTACGGTCACCAGATTGCGCTGGATGCCTTTCGAGCCTCGGACATCAACTGGACGGTTGCCTCGCCGCCCAACGGCCTGCGTCTCGAGGGACGTACCGGCAAGGTCCGCTTCGGCGGCGACGTCCTGCTCCGCGACCCCGATGGCGAACCGGCGCAGATCTCCCGCGAGGACTATGCGTTCGGGATTTTCGAGGAAATAGAGAACCCGCGCTATCGACAGGCACGCTTCAACGTCGCCCGATAAAGACTGCATCCAGTCGTTCGATGTGCAGATCCATCGACAGGCGGACTTCGAGCACAAGACGCGACAGGGCTACTACGAGGGCCTGATCGTGAAACCTCCCGTGTGGTTCTTCCGCGTTGCAGCAGCGTTCACTGGTTCTGCCGCGGGCCTCTTAACATAAGTTCGGCGCTCCGCTCGTTGCGTCACCGCAACGCACTCTGATCGCAAGCCACCCGCGGGTTTCAGCGGATGTCGAACCGGCATCGCCGTTACGGGCCGCCGTGCACTGCGGTGAGCATAGGAATCTGCTATACAGCGCGGACAGACCGGCAGGGATCGCCGGTCGGGCGGTTGACCGGGCAGCGAAGGACTAAGACCAAATGCGACGGTTCGACAACAAGGCAAGGATAGCCGGCCGGGGAGCGCTGCTCCTCGCGCTGCTGGTTGCGGGCGGCTGTGCGACGCCGCCGGCGCCGGAGCCCGTCACGCCCGAGCCCGAGGTACCGGTGCTGCCGCCGGTTGCCCAGACGCCGGCGACTCCCGCTCCGGCGGCAGAGCCGAAGCCGGTGATTCCGTCGACACCGGAGCCTCGCCCGGAACCGGTAACGATATTGGTTTCCGGACCGCAGACGGCGTACAGCGACGTAGCGGACGCGCTGCTCGAGCGCTACGACGATGCCGCGATCTTCGATCTCGGAGCGGACGGCGCCGCGCCGATCAGCGTGCTGAATCGCGTCAACGATGCCGGGACCAGTGCGGTGGTCGCCGTCGGTCTCCGCGCTGCCCGCTCCGCCGTTGCGATGGCCGATGCGCCGGTCGTGTTCAGTCAGGTATTCAACTATCGGGAGTATCCGCTGCTTACCGAGCGGACCCGCGCTGTCGCGGCGTACGCGCCGCTCGAGCGGCAGCTTGCCGAATGGCTTGCCGTCGATCCTGCCATCGAACGCGTTGGCGTCATCATCGGTGACGGTCACGACGATCTTATCGCCGAGGCCCGCTCGGCCGCACAGACGCACGGCGTGGAGTTGCTCGTTCACGTCTCCGGCTCCGATCAGGAGACGCTTTACGCATTCCGCCGGATGAGCCGGGACATCGACGGCTTCTGGCTGTTTCCCGACAGTCGGGTGCTCAGCGCGCGGTCGCTGCTCGAGATGTCGGAGATCGCCGGGCGGCAGCGCGTGCGTATCGCCGTGCAGAACGAAGGCCTGCTTGCAATGGGGGCGGCGCTGAGTCTTTCGAGTGTCGCCAGCGACATTGCCGACGTCATCGCCGGCATCGTCAACAAGATTCAAAGCGGCGAACTCGGGCACGTGCCCGCGGTCAGCCCGCTCCGCGAAGTTCGGGTCCGTACCGCGGCACCGACGCTGGCAGGCGGACGATGAAGGTCCTGATCGAGCCGATCCGGCAGCGGTTTCTCGGAATCCTGGCCCGCTACGCGGCTTTTCGTGCGCGCCGCGGCAAGCGAGGCCTCGTCAACGAGATTCTGACGATTCAGCTCGTCAGCGCGGCGATCGCCGGTTCCCTCGCCGTAGTCGGCTTGTACTGGGGCGGCCAGTGGGTGCTCAAGGACAACTACGGACGCTGGGCGCTGCAGTGGACCAAGGAACTCAACGAGCTTGCCGCACCGCTGTATCTGTCGGCCGACAAGGAAGCGTCGCTGAGGCTCGAGAGCTACGTCGAGCGCTATCCCGAAATCGCCGAGGTCGCTTACTTCGACCCCGCGGGACAGCTTCTGTTCGCGGTAGCCGGCGAGTCGAAAGAGGCAGCCGACGCGTCGCTGCCGGCAGGCCGGATCGACGCTGCCCGCGCTACCGTCGGCACCGATACCCCGTATCTGATGCGGCCAAGCTTCACCGACCCGCGGGCATTCGAAATACTCGCCCCCGTCTGGGTCGAGTCGTTATCCGAAGACGCGCTGTTCGGCGATCAACCGCTTGCCGGGGAGAACGGGCGGATACGTCATTTAGGCTTCATCGGGTTGACGCTGGACTTCGGCGTGTTTCACGATCGTCTCCTCGGCAACATGCGCGATGCCGTGCTGGTCATGCTCGTGCTGCTCACCGCCCTCGGGTTCTGGGGCAGGCACGTATTGCGCCGGGCGCTCAGGTCGGTATCCGACCTCGAACAGCCCATTCGGGAACTCGCGCTCGGCGATCTCGAGGTCGAGTTCAAGCCCGCCCCTCATCGTGAAATCTCCGACGTCGTCGAAGCGCTCGAGACGACCGTTGCGGCGCTCAGCGAGCGGGACGCCAGGCTCACCGAACTGGCCAACCACGACAGTCTCACCGGCGTCTTCAACCGGCGCCGCTTTCTCGAGGAACTCAAGCGCGAGGCCATCAGCGTCATGCGTCACGGCCATGCCAGCGCCTTGCTGTTCATCGATCTCGACCAGTTCAAGTACATCAACGATGCCTGCGGTCATCCCGCGGGCGATCGTCTGATCTGCAAGGTCGCCGACGAACTGAGTCGCAGCATTGGCGCCAACGACGTCGTGGCACGCTTCGGCGGCGACGAGTTCGTCATCCTCGCGCGGCATACGGGCCGGGACGATGCCGAGGCGATGGCCGAGCTGATTCTCAACAACATGCGCCGCCTCACGCACGTCGAGGACGATCGTGTGTTCCACGTGCACTGCAGCATCGGTATCTCGATCGTCGACGGCGACAACCTGCATCATGACGAGCTCATCCAGCAGGCGGATCTCGCCTGCCGCGAGGCCAAACTCGCCGGCCGCAATCGTTTCCGCGTCTTCGAGGCCAGCGGCACGGGCGAGGAGCGGAGACAGGCGGACGTCGGCTGGGTCACGAGCCTGCGTAACGCGATCGACGAGGATCGTTTCGCGCTGCGCTTCCAGCCGATCAATCGCGTCGACAGCGGTGAAACCGCGCATCACGAAGTACTGATCAGGCTGCTGGGAGAGGATGGCAGCCTCGTTGCGCCCGACGCTTTTCTGCCGTCGGCGGCGCGCTTCGGGCTCATGAGCGAGATCGACTTCTGGGTCATCCGGCATGCTGCGATTGCCTACGAGAAGTACGCGACCGCGGACCGGAACCTGAGCCTTTCGATCAACCTGTCGGCGCACGCGTTCGAGAACGACGATCTGACCGACTACGTCGAACGAACTTTCGCCGAACACTCGGTGCCGCCGGAAAGGATCATTTTCGAAATAACCGAGAGCCTCGCGATTCGCCGGCCGCTGCACGTGGACCGGCAGATCGCCGCGCTGCGCAAACTAGGCTGCCAGTTTGCGCTCGACGACTTCGGTACGGGCTACAGCTCCTTCAGCTATTTGCAAAAACTCAAGTTCGACTATCTCAAGATCGACGGCACGTTCGTACGCGATCTGCCCCATCAGCCCGTCGATCAGAAGATGATCCGGCTGATATCGGAAGTCGGTCGCGAAGCCGGCATGCGCATCGTAGCCGAGTACGTCCAGGATGCCGAAACGCTCACGCTGCTGGCAAGCCTCGGGGTCGATATGGCGCAAGGCTATTTCGTCGGCCGCCCGACCGAACTGCCCGTCATCCGTTCGACGCCCATCGCGCTCGATTCGCGACGTCGCCACCATGGCGGCCGCTAGGGGGTCGCGACGCTAGCGGTTCTCCGTGAAGAAGCGGCCGAGCAGCTCGAACTCCTCGGTGCGCCGCGAGCCCTTGCGCCAGGCCAGCCCGACCGTCCGGTAGCTGGACTTGTCGAGCGGCTTTAGTCTGACACGCGTGTTCTTGAGCAGGGCGGAGCCCATCGCCATTTCGGGCAGGAAGCTGATGCCGAGGTCTGCGTCGACCATTTCGACGAGCGTCAGCAGGCTCGACGCGGCGAAGCTGCGGATTTTCTGCGTATTCCGGATCTTGCAGGCCGCCAGCGCGTGGTCGCGCAGGCAGTGACCGTCTTCCAGTAACAATACGCTGTCAGCATCTAGCCGGCTGAAGCGGTAGTGCTCCGGGTCGACCCGCTCGGTACCTTCGCGCCAGGCCAGGCAGAAGCGGTCTTTGAACAGCGGCAGTTCGTCCACGCCTCGCATCGGCCAGGGCAGGGCCAGCAGCAGGAGATCGATCTCGCCGTCCATCATGCGCTCGACGATGCGCTGAGTCTGCTCCTCGACGAGGTACAGCGTCAGGTCCGGGTAGGCCCGGCGCAGCTTCGGCAGGACTTTCGGCAGCATGAACGGCGCAATCGTCGGGATGACCCCGAGCCGGAGTTCGCCGGTCAGCGGTTTGTGCTGGCCGCCCGCGAGTTCGACAAGCGCCTGGATATCCTGCAGGCAGAGGCGGGCCTGGGTAGCGACCTGCTGGCCGATGGCGGTGATCGTGACGTTGCGGTTCGTACGGTCGACGAGCTGAGCGTCGAGCAGCGTCTCCAGCTCGCGGATTGCGTTGGAGAATGCGGACTGCGACACGAACGACGCTTCGGCGGCGCGTCCGAAGTGGCCGTGCTCGGCGAGCGCGACGAAGTAGCGCAACTGTTTGGTGGACGGGAGCTTTACCGGAATCATCTAAAAAATAGTATATAGCAATACGAATAAAGCACTTTATCGTATTAATGGGTGCGCGTACACTGCCTGCATATCGACGAGGAGAACGTCATGGAACTCAATATCGGCATCAGCCCCGAAGACCGCGAGAAGATCGCTTCCGGGCTGTCGCAACTCTTGGCGGACAGCTACACGCTGTATCTCAAGACTCACAACTATCACTGGAACGTCGAAGGCCCGATGTTCAACACGCTGCATCTGATGTTCGAGGAGCACTACACCGAACTTGCGACGGCGGTGGACGAAATCGCCGAACGCATTCGCGCGCTCGGCGTGAAGGCGCCCGGGTCCTACGCTGCGTACGCGAAGCTCACGAGCGTCGAGGAAGGCAGCGGCGAAGAATCGGCCGAGGAGATGATCCGGCAGCTCGTTGCCGGCCAGGAAGCCGTGGTGCGCACGGCCCGCGAGGTGTTCAGCACGGCGGAGACGGCGAACGACGAGCCCACTGCCGATCTGCTGACGCAGCGCATGCAGATTCACGAAAAAAACGCCTGGATGCTTCGCAGCATGCTGGCCTGACACTATCGAGTATTCGAAATCCAGGGAGCAATTCATGTTAGACAACATCGAAGGGCAGCGCGTCCCGAACGTCACGTTCAAGACGCGCAACGATCACGACTGGGTCGATCTGACGACGGACGACGTCTTCGCCGGCAAGTCAGTGATCGTGTTTTCGCTGCCGGGCGCGTTCACGCCGACCTGTTCGTCGGCGCACGTGCCGCGCTACAACCAGCTCGTGCCGCTGTTTAGAGACAAGGGCATCGACGACGTCATCTGCATCTCGGTGAACGACGCGTTTGTGATGAACGAGTGGAAGCTGGCGCAAAACGCAGATCGCGTCACTTTCCTGCCTGACGGCAACGGCGAGTTCACGGACGGCATGGGTCTGTTGGTCGGCAAGGAAGACTTAGGCTTCGGCAAGCGCTCGTGGCGCTATTCCATGCTGGTTCGCGACGGTGTCATCGAGAAGATGTTCATCGAGCCCGACGAACCGGGCGATCCGTTCCAGGTGTCCGACGCCGACACGATGCTTGCATACCTCGACCCGGAAGCGCAGTCGCCGCACGACGTGTCCGTGTTCACGCGTCCGGGCTGCCCGTTCTGTGTCAGGGCGAAGGGCCTCCTGCGTGCCGCCGGCGTCGAGTTCGAGGAGCTGGTGCTGAATCGCGACTACACGGACCGAACCCTGCGGGCGATCTCCGAGGATCTTACGTTCCCACAGGTGTTCGTCGACGGTCGGCGCGTCGGCGGTGCGGACGAGCTGGAGTCCTGGCTCAGCGACGAGGGTATCCTCGCCCGTCTGGATGCCGCATAAGGCTTGAGGCAAGACACCGACCGGCTCCTCCCCCTGGGCCGGACGGTAGTGGGCACTCCCCCGCCCGCGAGGGCGCAGCGCAGGCTGCGCCCGTTTTTTTTGGGGAGGGCTGCAGTCAGAAGCCCCCGCGGGTGGCTCATTCGGCGAACCGGGCGGACAGCAGCGTAGAGGTCCGATTCCGGCTAGTTGGGATCCGGGGCCGGCGTATACTGCGTGCATGTCGGAAGTAATCTACGAGCGAGCGCGGCAGTCGCGGGATCCCCGTTTCGACGGCCGTTTCTTCGTTGCGGTCAGGACGACGGGCATCTACTGCCGGCCGATCTGTCCGGCGGTAACGCCAAAGCGCCGCAACGTCGAGTTCTATCACACGGCGGCGGCCGCCGCCGAGGCAGGCTTCAGGCCGTGTCTTCGCTGTCGGCCCGAAGCCGCACCCGGCAGCCCCGCGTGGAACGGCACGTCGACGACCGTGCGCCGCGGTCTGCGCCTGATTGCGGGCGGTGCGCTCGATGAGGCCGGCGTGCCCGCGCTGGCCGAGCGGCTGGGCGTTACCGACCGGCATCTGAGGCGCCTGTTTCAGAAACACCTGGGCGCCAGCCCGCAGGCCGTTGCACAGACTCAGCGCCTGCACTTCGCGAAACGTCTGATCGACGACACCCGGCTCCCCATGAGCGACGTCGCACTTGCCGCGGGCTTCGGGAGTACGCGCCGCTTCAACGACGCGGTGAAGCGGACCTGGCAGCGTTCGCCGCGCGAACTCAGAAAACTCCGCGGCAACGGAGCGGATTCGGAAATGCTCAAACTGTCACTGCCGTACCGCAAGCCTTACGACTGGCCGAAGCTTGCTGGGTTTTTCGGTGCGCGCGCCATTGCCGGCGTGGAGAGTGTCGACGCCGATGTCTACCGCCGGGTCGTCCCGGGCGACAGCGGTCCCGGCGTCGTGGAAATCGGCGACACGGGCGCGGCGCTCGAGGCGAGAGTGCACGGCGTGGCGCCGGCTTCGCTGTTCGCGCTCGCAGAGGTGCTCCGCGACGTTTTCGATACCGATGCGCCGATCCACGAGATTGCGGGCGCCCTGTCATCCGAGCCGCTGCTTGCCGGGGAACTCGCGCAAACGCCGGGCATTCGGGCGCCCGGTGCGTGGGATCGATTCGAACTGCTCGTTCGTGCAATCCTCGGTCAGCAGATTTCCGTCGCGGCGGCGACGACGCTGGCGGGCCGCATCGCCGAACGTTACGGCGAGCCGCTTCCCGCAGCGCTTGCAGCGGCGACCGGGCTCAAACGGGCGTTTCCGCGTGCTGAGAGACTCAGGCGTGCGCGCCTCGAGACGCTCGGCATCGTCTCCGCCCGCGCGGCAACGATACGCCGCGTAGCGAGTGCGATGCACGCGGGCGAACTCGTACTGGACCCGAGCGCCGACCGCGAGACGCTTCGCGGCGAACTGATATCGATCAAGGGCATCGGCGCCTGGACGGCCGAGTACGTTCTGATGCGCGCGCTGAAAGACCCGGACGCGTTTCCGGCGGCAGATCTCGGACTGTTGAAAGGCGCGACGCCCGAAGGCGCGGCCCGGCCGACGCCGCGGCAACTCGAAGAGCAATCCAGAGCCTGGCAGCCATGGCGCGCCTATGCGGCGCTGCTCCTGTGGCAGCGGGCCGCATCCGGAGGTTGATCATGTACTACTGCTACGTCTCTTCACCCGTCGGCGATCTGCTGATTGCCGGCGATGCGGAACGCCTGCACTGCATCGGTTTTCCCGAGGGCAGCAGGCGTCGCGATCCCGAACCGGACTGGATCTTCAACGAGCAGCCGTTCGCGGAGGCGGCCCGACAGCTCGACGAGTACTTCACCGGCGAGCGGACCGGGTTCGACCTCCCGCTGGCGCTCACCGGTACCGAGTTTCAGGTCCAGGTGCTCGAAGAACTCAGGAAGATTCCCTACGGCGAGACGGTCTCCTACGCCGACATCGCCCGACGCATCGGCCGGCCCAAAGCCGTGCGCGCGGTAGGTGCCGCCAACGGCCGCAACCCGCTGCCGATCGTCGTACCGTGCCACCGGGTGATCGGCAGCGGCGGCGACCTGACGGGCTTCGGCGGCGGGCTGGACACCAAGGCCCTGCTGCTGCGGCTCGAAGCCGAGCACAGTCAGTTTCCCTCGGTGATGCCGGGGAGCTAGTACCGCGCCGCTAGAGCACGTGCGGTGCAATCAACACCGCAACCAGCGAGACGAGAAGGATCGCGATCAGGTTGAGCGCGAATCCCGCCCGCGCCATGCGCGGTATCCTGAGCATGCCGGAGCCGAAGACAATGGCATTCGGCGGCGTGGCGACCGGCAGCATGAACGCGCAGCTTGCCGCCAGCGTGATCGGCACCGTCAGAACGATCGGATCGATGCCGGCCTCGATCGCGACGGCGCCGACCACCGGCAGGAAAGTCGCCGTGGTCGCAATGTTGCTGGTGAGCTCGGTCAGGAAGATGATCATGGCCGCAGCGACGAGTACGAGCGCGAACAGCGGCAGCGTGCCGAGCGTTTCCAGACTTGCGCCGATCCATTGTGCGAGTCCGGTGCGTTGCACGGCGCCGGCGAGGCTCAAGCCGCCGCCGAACAGCAGCAGGACGCCCCACGGCAGGCGCTCCGCGTACTCCCACCTGAGCAGCATCGGATCGCGCTTGTCGCCGCTCAGCATGATGAACAGTGCGATGGCGCCGGCGATCGCGATGCCGGAATCGTCGATCGCCGACAGCCCCGGGATTTCCGCGATCAGCGGCCGGGTAATCCAGAGCGTTGCCATCGCGACGAACAGCATGGCGACGCGCTTCTCCGGGGTCGTGATCGGCCCCAGCTCCTGGCGCATCCGCTCCAGCTCGGCGCGGCCTTCGCCGGAAGTATGGAAGCTCACGTTGAAAACGAAGCGCGTCAGCGTGATCCATGCCAGCGGCAGCAGCGCGGCCGACAGCGGCACGCCGATCAGCATCCAGCGTGCGAAGTCGATCTGTGTGTCATAGTTGTCCTGCATGAAGGCCGCAAGCATCGCATTCGGAGCAGTGCCGACGAGTGTCGAGATCCCGCCGATCGTGGCGCCGTATGCCACGCCGAGCAGCAGCGCATGCTGGAAGTCGTTCTGCTCCCGTTCGCCGAGACCGCCGATCGAGCTGTTGATGACCGCGATGATCGACACCGCAATCGGGAGCAGCATCATCGTCGTCGACGTGTTCATCACCCACATCGATAGCAGGGCACTCGCCAGCATGAAACCGCCGACGAGCGAGCGGCCGTCCCCGCCGGCCACGCGCAGGACGTTCAGCGCAATTCGTTTATGCAGGTTCCAGCGCTGCATCGCGAACGCAAGAACGAAGCCGCCGAGAAACAGATAGATGACCTTGTTCGAATATGGCGCCGTCGCTTCCTGAATACTGCCGATCCCGAGCCACGGAAACAGGACGATCGGCAGCAGCGCCGTTGCGGCAATGGGTATGGCTTCGGTCGCCCACCAGGTCGCCATCAGGACACCCACGGCCGCCGTGCGCCACGCGATCGGGTCGAGATCGTCCGGGCCGCCCGCGATCAGCATCAGAGCGGCAAGCGACGGACCGAGGAAAAGGCCCACGGTCTGACTCGTCGATCGCCCGCGGCGGGTTCCGTCGTCCTGCATAGTCCCTGGTCCGTTGCCAAAATGCTGCCGAGCCTACCGCAAAAGCGGCGTCGCGTACCTTTAAAACGGCGGTCATGGGGCAGTGCGGGCAGATATTGTGATTGTCTCGCGTTTATACACTAGATGTAGTAGCATCGGCGCCGTACCAACCCGGTACGCACGGAGATAAGATGCTTTAGGCAGTGCCGACGAACCACCATGCCGGACGCATGACTCAACGGCGGGTGTCTCGTGCTACCTCTCAACACGTCACCTCGCAACGTTTGGGGAAGTGCTTCGTCTGCAGACTTTTGAGGCCCGGGGATATCGCAACACTGACGTTTAGATGCTTCGGCAGCCGCTCGTTGTCGGCCTGAGCTATCTTCCGCTTATTGTGCCGCCCAGTTTCTGGGCGGCTTTTTTCGTCTCCGGCGTCGTACAGGTAAGCCGCGCCAAATCCGGAGTCCGCGATGCGTCATCTGATCCTGCCGTTCGTCTTAGTGTTCGCGCTGCTTTCGTCGTGCGCGTCCACGCCGCCCAGGCTGCCGTATCCCGCCTTCATTCAGACGGACGATCTCTCCGACGTGTTTCTCGCGACGTTGCCGGGCGTGCGCGCGAAGCGCTACGCCGAGGACTATGCGACGCAGACCGGTCGTTATCGAATCGACGTGCCGGCGGACTGGTCGGGGACCAGCGGCGGCATGCCGCAGGCGGCCGTGGAGCTGTTCGTACTCGAGGGTGAGCTCGAGGTTGGCGACATGAAGCTGATACCGGGTGGTTATGCTTATCTGCCGTCGGGCAGCCTCGGTTTTCGGCTGGCGTCGACCAGCGGTGCGCGAATGCTGTTCTTCATGAGCGCCGAGCCTCCTTCCGCCGTGATCCGGAGTCCGCTGATACTCGACGGTGTCGAGGCAAGCTGGCAGGAGATCGCTCCTGGCGTCAGCACCCGCGTGCTGCGCTTCGATCCCGGCAGCGGCGCACGCACGTGGCTCCTGCGCACGACAGCGGAGGCGGCGCCCAACTGGGAGACGTCGTCGGTCGCCCGGGAAGGCTATCTCGTGAGCGGAGCGCAGACGATGAGCGAGTGTCTGAACGGCGAAGTCCGGACCGGCGACTATCGTCCCGGCGGTTACTTCCTGCGGCCGCCGAACACGATCTATGGCGGCGGCGAGACCGAGGTCCCGCGGGAGTCGGTCTGGTTCCTGCGCGAGCTGTCCAGCGGCCCGGTCGTGGAAACCGGGGCGTGCATTGCGACCGAGGTAGTCGAATAGGACCGCTCAGCCCTCCGATTGCCGTTTCGACATCGGGACGGCGCCCCGCGGAGCGTTGCCGTCAGAACCGGTCGCGGCCCGGCTGTTCGAGGTTGTTGATCCGGCTCTTCCGGAGCAGCTTCAGCAGCAGATTGCGGAAGGCTTTGGCGACCGGGTAAAGCAAACGCGCACGCGTACTGCCGCCAAAGCCCAGGCGGCCGAGCCGATTGAAGAAACCGCGGCGGTTGCTCAACGCTGCCAGCTTGTGGATGGCGTCAGGGCCGTAGAGCAGCTCGCCGTCGACCTTTACGACCATGCCTTCGTCGATGTCGAGACCTGCATCCGTTATCTCCGCCATCACATCGCTGTCTTCCCGCGCGTCGATCAGTTCGAGCGCGGGAGCGCTTTCGTCAAGCTGCGTGTTCGTGCAGTAGAGCTCGCAGATCGGGCACTCGCGGTCGTAGACGAGCTGGACGCTGGCGTCGTGCGCTTCGCGCTCAACCTGCACGCCGGACCGCCGGTTTGCTGACAAGCCGGGTAATGCCTTTACCGAGCTTCATGATTTTCTTGAGCGTCGGCGACGGCACATCGGCGAGCTCGTCGTAGAAATGGCTGGATGTCTCGACGAAATCGAGCATGTCCGTGATGCGCTGCGCCGTTACGGGATCGGTCTCGTCGTCTTTTTCGACGTCCGCGGCGCAGCGCCTGAGCATCGACAGCGTGGGATTCAGCTCGCGCTGCTTGCGCTGCTCGATGATGACCCGGAACAGCTCCCAGACGTCGTGGATCGACTCGAAGTAGTCGCGGCGATCGCCGAGCACATGGGTCATGCGGACGAGTCCGTAGCTCTGCAGCTCACGGATACTCGTGCTGACGTTGGAGCGCGCGACCGACAACAGGTCGCAGATCTGATCGGCGCGCAGTGGCTCCGGCGACAGGTAGAGCAGCGCCTGGATCTGCGCGACGGTGCGATTGGTGCCCCAGCGGGTGCCCATTTCGCCCCAGTGCAGGACGTACTGCTCGACCGGCGGAGTCAGTTTCATCGTGCTGTGACCTTCGTTAATTTCTGTCAGGACAGAAATTAACGAATTATCGGTTTCGAGTCAACGCTCTGTCGGATCTGTCCGTTCTGCCGCGTATGCGTTAACCGGATGCACGGGCCGTTACGACGACTCGCCGCGGTCGCGGCCAGCCTTCGACGGTCAGATCCGGATTGCCGGCATCGAGCGCAGCGTCCAGCGATTCGAAGGTCATCCACTCCGTTGCCCGCTGCTCGTCTGTGTCGGTCACCGACGTGCCGACGACATCGATATCCCGGTAGCCGGTCCGGCCCAACCAGGTCAGCAATTCGGGGAGGCTGGGCAGCAGCCAGACATTGCGCATGCGGGCGTAGCGGGCGCCGGGGGTTCTCGCGTAGGCGGTATCGCCCGGGAGGTAAAGCGTCTCGAGCACCAGCCGGCCGCCGGGCCTGAGCGTCTGCCGAAGCTCGCGCAAGTGGTCGATTGGCGAGCGCCGATGGTAGAGAACGCCCAGCGAAAACGTCGTGTCGAAGACCGGCGCCGGCAGGGGCAGTTCTTCGAGGCGAAACGGCAGGACCGTCACGGCCGGGTCCGCGACGAAGCGCTGGACCGCCAGAAACTGCAGGACGAACAGGACCGTGGGATCGATCCCGAGCACCGATGCCGCGCCGGCCTTACGCATCTCCAGCGCGTAGTAGCCGTTGCCGCAGCCGACGTCGAGAACCCGCTCGCCCGCGAGGTCGGGCAGCGCCGGCCGGATGCGCTCCCACTTGAGGTTACTGCGCCATTCGCTGTCGATCGTTACTCCGCGCAGCGTAAACGGCCCCTTGCGCCACGGAGCCAGCCCCAAAAGGGCCGCACGAATCCCGGCGGGGTCGTCTCCCGCCTCGTCGAGCCTGGCAAGCGCCGCCTGCCAGCGCGGAAAATCCCCATGAGCCGAGACGCTGAGGCGCGTCGCGACGGCCTCGTTCGCGGGCTCGATCCAGTGCTTGAGACCGGCGTCGGCGAGGGCGCGGCCAATCTGCCCGGCGTCGATCACGGCTTGATCGCGACGATCGAGACGAAATTGAAATAGCGAAACCAGACGGCGACGTTGCCGAAGCCCGCCGCCTCGAGCCGCGACCGGTGCGCGCTGACGGTTTCCGGGACGAGCACGTTTTCGAGCGCGGTACGCTTCCTCGCGATCTCGAGCGCGCTGTAGTCGTTGCGGCGCTTGTGCTCGTGATACAGGTCCGCCAGCAGCGCTTCCATTTGCGGGTCCTCATCCACGACTTTCTCGCCGAGCACCAGCAGCCCACCGGGGCGCAGGCCTCGGGCAATCCCCGCAAGCAATTCGTCGCGCGCGCCCGGCGGGACGAACTGCAGCGTGTAGTTGAGGACGACCATCGATGCGTCCCCGACCGCGACGTCGCGGATATCGCTCAGGATTACGTCTACGTCGGGGCCGTCCGGGGTGTCCGCCATCTCTGCTGCGACGATGCCGCGGCAACGCTCTACCATGGCTTGTGAGTTGTCGACCGCGACAATACGGGTGCCGGGGGCGCGGATTGCCTGACGCATCGCAAGCGTCGCGGCGCCGAGCGAGCAGCCCAGGTCGTAGCACGTGGAGCCCCGGGTGACGTAGCGCGCTGCCAGCGAGCCTATCGCTTCGAGCGATGCCCGGTAGCCGGGAATCGACCGTTCGAGCATGTCGGGAAACACGTCGGCGACCGCGGCGTTGAAACGAAACGGCTCGGCCGCGAAATCCTCACCCGCGTATATCTCGTCCTTACTCACGCTGCTTGTGTTCTCCGGCGCCCGCGCCTATGCAACAATCCGCGTCCGTATGCTACGCGAACTCCACACCGAACTCGGCATTCCGGAAGGCTACGCCGATCGTATGCCGCGGTACGCCGAGGCTTCCGACCTCGTCGATGCCGGAGTGAACATCGTCGCGCGCCCAATCAGGCTTGATCCCGCGGCGCGGGAGGCCTGGCTCGAGATGTCCCACTCCGCGCTGGGCGACGGGGTCACGCTGCTTTCGGTTTCCGGATTTCGGTCCTACGACGACCAGGCCAGGCTGATCCGCAAGAAGCTCAACAGAGGCGAGGCCATCGCCGATATCCTCGGGGTGGACGCGGCGCCGGGGCACAGCGAGCATCACACGGGGCGGGCCATCGACGTGGCAAGCCCCGGGTCGCGGCCGCTCACCGGGGATTTCGAGGCATCCGAGGCTTTCGGCTGGCTTTCGGCCAATGCGGGCCGTTTCGGCTTCTCTCTGAGCTATCCGCGGGGCAATCTCCAGGGGCTGATCTATTCGCCCTGGCACTGGATGTGGCGCCCGGTCTGACCGACCGCGTATCGACGCCCGCCGGCCGGGTGAAAAAAGCGTTGCTCTGGGGTGCCTCGCGGCCCTATCATTGCGCCCCCGCGGCGAGTCCGGCGGGGAGCGCGCTTGTCTGGCGAGGTTGACAGTCGGCCTGACCGATTAGACAATAGCCGGCTTGTGTCCGCGGAGGGGTACTCAAGCGGTCAACGAGGGCAGACTGTAAATCTGCTGGCTATGCCTACGTAGGTTCGAATCCTACCCCCTCCACCAGCCTCTTTCGGCGACAGGAGGGATAGGCGGCAGTATAGCAGGGACGGCTTGTCGTTACCGATTCGGCACCTATATAAGGAGTGTCGGCAGAGCATCCAGACCGCGAGACACGGTAAGCGAGGGCGGCCTTAGCGAGGCTAAACGCGCGGCGAAAGACAAAACGAATTTTTCGATCCGGACGGTTTGACTGAGAGGACTGTCAGGATTTTTGCACGTTTGAAAAACGTGCTTGGTAGTGAGACTGCCGGGCGGAACGAAGGCAGCGAGGCAGTGAACTGCGGGTTTGGTTCAGCGGGTGTAGTTCAATGGTAGAACCTCAGCCTTCCAAGCTGATGATGTGGGTTCGATTCCCATCACCCGCTCCATTCGGCTCGAGGCCGGACAAAGCGGTTTGAATCGAGGCCCACATAGCTCAGGGGTAGAGCACTTCCTTGGTAAGGAAGAGGCCCCGGGTTCAAATCCCGGTGTGGGCTCCACCGAACGTAAACGTCACAACAGGACAACCAGGTAACAGCAGGAACGACCGATGTCTAAAGAGAAATTCGAACGCACCAAGCCGCACGTAAACGTTGGGACGATAGGTCACGTTGACCACGGCAAGACGACGTTGACGGCGGCGTTGACGAAGGTGATGGCGGAGAAGCACGGCGGCGAGGTTCAGGCGTACGATCAGATCGACAATGCGCCGGAGGAGCGTGAGCGCGGTATCACGATTGCGACGGCGCACGTGGAGTACGAGAGCGACAACCGGCACTACGCGCACGTTGACTGTCCGGGGCACGCGGACTACGTGAAGAACATGATCACGGGTGCGGCGCAGATGGACGGAGCGATTCTGGTGGTGAGTGCGGCGGACGGTCCGATGCCGCAGACGCGGGAGCACATACTGCTGGCGCGGCAGGTGGGTGTGCCGTACATCGTGGTGTACATGAACAAGGCGGATCAGGTGGACGACGAGGAGCTGCTGGAACTCGTCGAGATGGAAGTCCGCGATCTGCTGTCGACGTACGAGTTTCCCGGCGACGACACGCCGATCATCGTGGGCTCGGCGCTGAAGGCGTTCGAAGGCGACGGTGCGGACATTGGCGTGCCGTCGGTGCTGAAGCTGGTCGAGGCGATGGACAGCTACATTCCGGAGCCGGAGCGTGCGATCGACGGCGATTTTCTGATGCCGGTAGAGGACGTGTTCTCGATTTCGGGTCGCGGCACGGTGGTGACGGGACGTATCGAGCGCGGCGTGGTCAACGTGGGCGACGAGATCGAGATTGTCGGTATCAAGGATACGGACAAGACGACGTGCACGGGTGTTGAGATGTTCCGCAAGCTTTTGGACCAGGGCATGGCGGGCGACAACGTGGGCGTCCTGCTGCGCGGCACGAAGCGTGAAGAGGTGGAGCGCGGTCAGGTTCTGGCGAAGCCGGGTTCGATCACGCCGCACACGAAGTTTGAGGCGGAGGTTTACATTCTGACGAAGGACGAGGGTGGCCGTCACACGCCGTTTTTCAAGGGCTATCGTCCGCAGTTTTACTTCCGCACGACGGACGTGACGGGTGCTGTCGAGTTGCCGGAGGGCACGGAGATGGTGATGCCGGGCGACAACGTGCAGATGGTGGTTGAG
>JANQGQ010000023.1 GCA_028277185.1 Woeseiaceae bacterium | reverse complement strand
CACGGCGATGCCGAGCGCTTGCTGCGTTTCGACGCGGCGGAACACCCGGTGGTCGCGCAACTCGGCGGCAGCGACCCCGATCTGATGGCGGCGGCGGCGGCGAGAGTGGCTGCCGAGGGCTACGACGCGGTCAACATCAACGTCGGTTGCCCGAGCGATCGGGTACAAAGCGGTCAGTTCGGTGCATGCCTCATGGCGTCGCCCGCACTCGTCGCCGAGTGTTACCGGGCGATGGCCGACGTGGCCGGCATCCCCGTCAGCGTCAAGTCACGCAACGGGATCGACGATCTGGACAGCGATGCGTTTCTGTTCGACTTTGTCGAAACGCTGATGAATGCCGGGTGTCGCAAGTTCATCGTGCACGCGCGGATCGCGCTGCTGAGCGGCCTGAGTCCCAAGGAGAACCGCAGCGTGCCGCCCTTGAACTACGAGCGGGTTTTCCGGCTCAAGCAAGCCTTTCCCGAACTCGAGGTCGTCATCAACGGGGGCATCTGCTCCCTCGACGACGTCGACCGTTGCTTGCGGCACGTAGACGGCATCATGATCGGCCGCGAGGCCTATCACAATCCCTGGTTTCTCGCCGAGCTCGAAGCTCATCTCAACCCGGCATTCGTTTTACCCGGGCGGCGCGAAATCGTAATGCAGATGCTGCCCTACATACGCCGCGAACTCGACAACGGTGCCCGGCTCAACAGCATCACCCGCCATCTGCTCGGTCTGTTCGCCGGCCAACCCGGAGCACGGGCCTGGCGTCGCCATCTGAGCGAGAATGCCCACCGGAACAACGATCCGGGCGTACTGCTTGCCGCACTCGATTCGATGGCGCGTGCCGCCTGATCCGTTTGCCGTTTTCGTTAGGCCGCCGGTCTCTACAGGGTTACAATCCGGCGCTGAGAGCATCTTCCTGCAGGACAACCCAATCTATGTGTGCGAGACAGGTCCGCAAGTCCGGCCGACCCACGATGGCCGAAAAAGCCGACATTCACGAACTCTATGAGCAGAGCGTTCAGAACGTCGAAAACGAGATCGAGTTTCTTACGACGACGTTTCGCGAGTTGACCGGGCGCGAGGGCTACCTGTTTCGCGAAGATTTCTGCGGGACGGCGAGCGCCGCCTGCGAATGGGTTCGTCAGGGTCCGGAGTATCAGGCGATCGGCGTGGACATCAATCCGGAGGTGCTCGACTGGGGCAGGCAGAACCGGGTCGGTCGTTTGCCGCCGGGCGATCAGGCGCGCGTGAGCCTGATCGAAGCCAACGTGCTCGACGTCGAAACGCCCCGCGTCGATCTGATGGCCGCCTTCAATTTCAGCTACTGGATCTTCGCCGAGCGTGCGGTGATGCTGCAGTACCTGAAGCGTGCCTACAGTGCGCTGAAGGACGACGGCGTGCTGTTCATGGATCTGTTCGGTGGTCCCGATTCCTTCGACGTCACCAAAGAGAAGACCAAACACGACGGCTTCACGTACATCTGGGAGCAGGCGGAGTTCCATCCCGTCACCAACTTCATGCGCTGCCACATACACTTCAAGTTCCCGGACGGCTCGAAGATAAAGAAGGCGTTTTCGTACGAATGGCGCCTCTACACGGCCCCGGAGATGCGCGATCTCCTGCTCGAAGCGGGCTTTCGCAACGTGACGGTCTACTGGGAAGGCGAGGACGAGGACGGCGAGGGCAACGGGGAGTTTACGCCGAGCGAGACCGGGACCGCCGATCTGGCCTGGATTGCATATATCGTTGCGGAAAAATAGCTGCTAAATTAGCGTCTTGTCACCTGAAATGAGAACTGGTGGCAACGTGTCTTATCGTCAGACGGCCGGGAGTTCCAGTGGATTGCCGGCGGTTGGGCGGACAGCTGCGCCATTCGCTTGGGCGCCGTGGGGAGTTGGGTTGCCGGATGGCGAGGGACCTCGAAGTCGCAATACTTTTCGCTGACGTCGTCGGCAGCACGCAGCTATACGATCGCTTTGGCGACACCAAGGCCAGCGAAACCGTGGCCGTGTGTCTGGATGCGATGAAGGAAGCTACCCACCAGTACAGCGGCACCGTCATCAAAACGATCGGTGACGAGGTCATGTCCACCTTTCCCTCCGTGGATCAGGCCATGGGCGCCGCGGTGATGATGCAGAAGCGTATCTCCGTGGACAACAAGAAAGAAGACAACATCCCCGTGTCGATCCGCATCGGCTGCCACTTCGGCCCGGTCGTGCAGGAGCAGAACGACATATTCGGGGCCGCCGTGCACACGGCAAACCGAATGACGTCTCAGGCCAAAGCCCGGCAGATCGTCATTTCCGGCGAGACCGTGTCGTTGATGAGCCCCGAGCTCAAGAAGCAGACCCGGCAGATCGACGTCGCGACGGTTCGCGGACGGCTCGACGAGGTCGCGCTCTACGAACTCCTCTGGAATCCGGAGGAGGCGACCAGCATGCTTCCGACGATCGAGTGGGAGAGCCGCGACCGCAAGGCCTCGCGGTTGATTCTGAGCTTTCGCGATCAGACGGTGACGGTCAACGATCAGAAGAAGAGCGTCAATCTGGGGCGGGCGGACGACAACGATCTCGTCGTCAAGGGGAACCTGATCTCGCGGATCCATGCGAAGATCGAGATGCGTCGCGGCAAGTTCATCCTGATCGACCAGAGTACGAACGGGACCTTCATTCAGAACGTCCAGGGCGACGAACGCTTCGTTCGCCGCGACACGACCGAGCTCTTAGGCGAAGGCACGATTGGTCTGGGCCGGGCGGAAGCGCCCGGATCCACGCTTGCGATCCACTTCAAAGCCACCGACTGACGGGCCGCTATCGCTTGCGGCGCCGCGGTCGCCGCCCTCGCTTCAGGAGGCCTTTGCGGCTACGTTCGACAGGCCGTTCTTGACTGCCGCCAGCTCGTCGCGCAGCGCCGCCGGAACCCGGTCGCCGAACGTGTCGAAGTAGGCTTCGATCGCGTCCATTTCGGCCTGCCACTGGCTTTCGTCGATAGAAGTCAACGCACGCATTACGTCGCTGTCGATGTCGAGACCCTGCATATCGATGTCTTCTGCGTGGGGCAGATAGCCGATCGGTGTCTCGTGAGCGCCGATGCGGTCTTCGGTGCGGTCGATGATCCAGCGGAGTACCCGCAGATTCTCTCCGAAGCCCGGCCAGATGAAGCGGCCGTCCTTGTCCTGGCGGAACCAGTTGATATGGAAAATGCCGGGCGGATTGCTGAGGCGCGATTCGAACGACAGCCAGTGGGCCCAGTAGTCGGCGAAGTTGTACCCGCAGAATGGCTTCATCGCCATGGGGTCGCGCCGCACGATACCGACCTCCCCGATGTTGGCCGCGGTCGTTTCGGAGCCGACGCCGGCGCCGACGAGTACGCCATGGCGCCAGTCGCGCGCCTGATAGACGAGCGGGGCGAGCTCCTTGCGGCGGCCGCCGAACACGATCGCGGAAAGCGGTACGCCTTCCGGCGCTTCCGACAGGCTGGTGTAAACCGGGTTGTTTTTCGCGCCTACCGTAAAGCGAGAGTTCGGGTGCGCGGCGGGACCGCTGGCGGGGTCGTAGGGGCGTCCCTGCCAGTCGATGGCCGGCTCTCCTTCCTTCTTGTCTTCCCACCACGGTTCGTTCGTCGCGGTTCTGGCAACGTTCGTGAAGATCGCGTCGTGCGTGATCATGTCGAACGCGTTCCTGTTGGTGCGCGCGTTGGTGCCGGGGACGACGCCGAAGTAACCGGACTCCGGGTTGATCGCATGCAGCCTTCCGTCGTCGCGGGGGTGCAGCCAGGCGATGTCATCGCCCAGCGTCCAGATCTTCCAGCCGGGCAGGGACTCGGGCGGGATCAGCATCGCCAGATTGGTCTTGCCGCAGGCCGACGGCAACGCGCAGGCGATGTAGTGTGTCTCGCCGGCCGGGCTTTCGATGCCGACAATCAGCATGTGTTCGGCAAGCCAGCCTTCCTCGCGCGCCTGGTAGCTTGCAATGCGCAGTGCATGGCACTTTTTGCCGAGCAGAGCGTTCCCGCCGTAGCCGGAGCCGATGCTCTTGATCGACAGTTCTTCGGGAAAATGCATGATGAAGCGCCTGTTCGGGTCGAGATCGCCCGTCGAGTGCAGGCCCTTGACGAAGTGACCCTCGCGTTCGATGCGCTCGAGCGCGGCATCGCCCATGCGCGTCATCAGCTTCATGTTTACGACGACGTACGGGCTGTCGGTAATCTCGACGCCGCAGCGAGCCAGCGGGGAGTCGAGCGGACCCATGCAGTAGGGAATTACGTACAGGGTGCGACCGCGCATCGCGCCCTCGAACAGAGCGTCGATCTTCGCGTGCGCTTCGTCCGGGGCCATCCAGTGATTGTTCGGTCCGGCGTCTGCCTCTGTGCGGGTGCACACGTAGGTCAGGTGCTCTACCCGGGCAACGTCGCTCGGGTCCGACAGGTGCAGGTAGCAGTTCGGGTAGGTGTCCTGATTCAGCGCGGTCAGCGTACCTTCCGCTTCCATCCGGCGGACCATTTCCGCGTACTCGGCATCGCTGCCGGTGCACCAGTGAATACGGTCGGGTCTGGTCAACGCGGCGACGTCGTCGACCCAGGCGGCGAGGGCCTCGAGGCTGGTTGTCATGGTTTGTCCTGCGGCCGGGCCGGCCGTTGAAATCGAGGGGCGCGATTATACCGGGATTGCAATCGTATGCACCGCCTTCGACGCGGCATCCGGGTTCGGGCCTTGCGATCAGAGAAATAAAAAACCGCCGGCGAAAATCGCCGGCGGTCGAGACAAGAAGAACGTATTCTTCTTAGTGCGCAACCTGGATGGGGGGGGGTATCCGGGTTGCTGGTGCCTCTCGGTTCCCGGCCAGCTCAATCGGAGGGTCTCCCGGTTGCTGGTGCCTTTCGGTTCCCGACCGACTCAATCGGAGGGGCTCCGGGTTGCTGGTGCCTCTCGGCTCCCGGCCAGCTCAATCGGAGGGTCTCCCGGTTGCTGGTGCCTATCGGTTCCCGACCGACTCAATCGGAGGGGCTCCGGGTTGCTGGTGCCTCTCGGTTCCCGACCAGCTCAATCGGAGGGTCTCCGGGTTGCTGGTGCCTCTCGTTTCGCCCGTGGCGAACCCTGTGTTGCATTGCAGCATATGTTGCGCCGCACAATAGCGACTCGTACCCGTGTCGTCAAGGGCGACGGCGCAAGAAAATGCTTGCCGCTACGCGGCGTCCGGCGGTCGTTAAATCCGCGCGAGTGCGCGCCGCTCGAAACCGGCCGATTCCGCGCCTTGCGGGTCGTAAAGGCCCTGTCCGGCATCGACGCCGTTGAGGACGGCCAGCGCGTCGCTGACCTGCCGCAGCCGTGCATGACCGATTGCGGCGTTGGTGCGATTCATCGTCTCACTGCGCTTTGCGCGGTGCATCACTTCCTTCCAGGCCGCCTCGAGTCGCGTGCCGGCACTGCACCAGCGCGCGAAGTCGACCATTCCCGATTCGTCCGCGCCGAAACCTAAGGACTCGCACAAGCGCCGACGCTCGGCTTCCGCCTCCTCGATGCGTTGTACACAGGTCATCTTGCCCGTCGTGATCTCGTGCAGGCGATCAGCGTCCTGCTGAGCGAGTGCGGACCTTTCCTCTTCGAGGATACTGCTGAGACGCTCGACGAGGCCTGCGATTCGCAGAACGAGTCGTTCAAGCTGTTGCCGGTACGCGGCCGGGTCTCCGGTCGTCCTGTTCACCGGTCGTTTACCTGTCGAGGTCGCCTTCCAGGCGCAGCAGAAGCTCGGCGATATTGTCCGCGTCGATCTCGTAGTTGCCGCTCTGGATGTCGGCTCTCACGGCCTCGACCCGGGCGCTGTCGATCGCGGGCTGGCTGGCGATGCGTTTCTCGAGACTCTCGATGAGTTGCGAGCGCTCGGTCAGGACCACGGTATCGCCGGCAACCGCTTTTGCGGCTGGCTTCGATGCGTCCGTCTCCCGGCCGGAGCCGACTGCGGTGCCGTTGCCGGATCCCGAGACCTTCTGCCCGGCTTTGCTGGCAACGCCGGAAAGGTTGGGATCGATCCTGCTAGACATAATCAAGACCCTCGATGGTCATTGGCTTACCCTCGCGTTATCGGCCGAGCCGGCCGATTCTTTAGGCGCCCGGCACATGTTTTGCCGCGGCGAGCGTTTGCGGGTCACGGTAACATGACCTCCACCACCGAGTCCGAGCGTATGCGGCCCTCGACGATCTTGCCGGATGTCATGTTTCTGACCCGGATTAGTTGGTCCCTGCTGCCTTCGGACACGGCGATGCCCGACATTCGGATGTTGATGCCGGCCGAACCGGCATTCAGCGTCACGATCTGGCCCCTCGAAATCAATTTCTGATCCTGAAGCAGCGGCGAAGTGAGTACGAGGCCCTTCGTTACCGAGCGCGTCAGGCGCCGGCCCAGTATGGCGTCGGGATCGGACAGGTATTCGCCGAGAATACCCGATACGTCCCGGCTTGCCAGCTCGAAGTCGCCCTGTTGTACTACGTGGCCGCGCGGCAGCGGCCGGCTGGCAACGATGACGTTGTGGAATACGCCGACGTGTACCGGCAGATAGACCTTCCATGGCTTGGCACCGTTGCAGCGGACGCCGACGACGACCCGGCCGGATAGTTTGGTGCCCGTTCGGACGAACGGCTTGAGCGGCGTCGTGCAGCGCGGCAATCTGAGTCTCGGATCCAGATAGCCGGCGCTGGCGATCAGCTTGTTGCTGTCGCCGGCGATCCTGTGTACGAAGGTTTCGGCAGCCGAGCCGATCTCCTCGATGGGTTGCCAGTCGGCGGCCTCACCGGCGTTGGCAGCCAGAGCCGGCGCGGCAAGCGTCAGTACGGTCAGAAAAATGACGGCCCCGTGACGGAACTCCGACGCTGTCGTCAATCCGTGCTGCCGTCCGCTGCTGCCGTGCCACATGTGCGTTACCCCTTTAAACCCTTGGGCGCCGTCGATCTGTCGGCGTGTCGCGCGCGTGCCGGCTTAGCTGCCGCCACAGCGCTTGTAACACAGCGATGCAAGTGCCATGCCAGCGTCAATTACCGTGCCTTGCCAGTCACACAAACACGCTGCCGATTCGTTCAGCGAATCAGCAGGCCAGGTCGGAACGGGCAATCGCTTGCCGCCCGGGCGGAAAGCGATTGCCGCTTCTCCCCGCCGTCCGTATCGGCCGGCCGCGCGATTTCTTGATACCGGCCGCCGGCAGGTGGCTGGCACGGCGATTGCATCGCATCGACCGGAACCACTCGACTACCGAACGACGATCGGACGAAGCGGACATGAACATCAATCCATTCAGCGACAGGGAACAGGCACTGGCCTTGCGTGAGCTCCGAACCGAGATGCTCACCACCAACGTCGCCAATGCCGACACGCCCAACTACAAGGCGCGCGATTTCGATTTCGCGAGCGTATTGCGGAGCAGCTCGGCGGAGGCGGGGCAGCTGCGCCAGACCAATGCCCGGCATCTGTCGGCACAACCCGGCAACCCGCTCGGGTTTGAACCTGCTTACAGGATTCCAATGCAACCGACGCTCGACGGCAACACCGTGGAGATGGACGTCGAACAGGCGGCGTTCGCGGAGAACGCTATTCGTTATCGCGCAAGCCTTGCGTTCCTGAACAGCCAGATCCAGGGCCTGCGTTTCGCCATCAAGGGAGCTGACTGATGTCACTCGCAAACGTTTTTGATATCGCCGGCGGCGCGATGAACGCGCAGACGGTACGGCTCAACGTTACCGCGTCGAATCTGGCCAATGCGGGCAGCGTCCACGGCGACCCGGCTCAGGTGTATCGCGCCAGGCAGCCCGTGTTCGCCAGCTTCAGCAGCGCGATGGGCGAAGCCTGGTCCAGCTCCGGCGTTCGGCTCGAAGGAATTGTCGAAAGCCAGACGCCGCTCAGCGTGCACCATCGACCGGACCATCCGGACGCGAATGCAGACGGTAACGTGTACGCCAGCAACGTCAATACCGTGGAAGAAATGGTGAATATGCTGTCGGCTTCGCGCTCGTATCAGAACAGCATCGAGCTGATGAACACCACCAAGGACCTGATGCTGCAAACGCTGTCGATCGGACGCTAGGCCGCGGACGCCGAAACAACGAGGACCGGACATGAACGAAATTACACTTCAGGACGATATCAACCGGCTCGGTCTCGGAGCCCGACCGCCGGTTGAAGAGCAGGGCGACGATCTCGGTCAGGACGACTTCCTGACGCTGATGCTCGCTCAGTTTCGAAATCAGGACCCGTTCAGCCCGATGGAGAACGGCGAGTTCCTTGGCCAGCTGGCGCAGTTCGGCACCGTCGAGGGAATCGACGAGTTGAACAGCGCTTTTGCGGGCCTCTCGGAAACGCTGTACTCCGATCAGGCGCTGCAGGCCGCAAACCTCGTCGGACATCGCGTGCTGGCGAGCAGCGACCGTGCCTACCTGGACGAAGCCGGGAACCTCAAGGGTGCCGTCGAACTGTCGTCGGGTGCCGAGAACGTACAGATCGACATCCTCGACGATACCGGCCAGTTGCTCAGGCGGCTCGAGCTCGGCCAGCAGTCCCGGGGGCTCATCGAGTTCCAGTGGGATGGGAGGACCGACAGCGGTGAGCGGGCCGCGGCCGGCAACTACACGATCGAGGCTCGCGTCGTCCGCGGCAACAGCGTCGAGGGCCTGGAGCCGCTGGTCGATGCACAAATCGACAGCGTCAGTCTGGGCGGCTCCCGCGGGGGCATGACATTGAATCTCACCGGCGGCGAGGTGCTGTCGATGAGCCAGGTACGAAGAATCCTTTAAGACCCATCTTCAGGAGAGTAAGAATGACTTTTGCGATTGCACTTAGCGGCCTCAATGCCGCATCAACCGAACTCGAGGTTACGGCGAACAACATCGCCAACGTCAATACAACCGGCTTCAAGCAATCCAGGGCTGAGTTTGCCGAGGTATTCGCCGTCGGTACTCAGAGCGTTAGCTCGAACGCCTCCGGCAGCGGCGTCCGTACTTCACGCGTTGCGCAGCAGTTCTCGCAGGGCAACGTCGACTTCACGGACAACGCGCTCGACCTCGCCATCGGCGGCGAAGGGTTCTTCGTCCTGAGCGACAATGGCGCGCGCGCCTACACCCGCGCCGGCGCGTTCAGCGTGGACGCCCAGGGCAACGTCGTCAACGCCCAGGGCGCCCGGCTGCAGGCTTACCCGGCGGCCGGTAACGGCCTGTTCAATACCGGCAACCCGACCGATCTGCAGTTGACCACGGGCGCCAGCCCGCCGCGTGCGACCACCGCGGCCGACATGGGGCTGAACCTGCCCGCGGCGGCCGATGTGCCGACCAACCCCGTGTTCGACCCGACCGACCCGTCGACTTTCAACCACACCGCGTCGGTGACGATCTACGATACGCTCGGGAGCGCCCACACGGCGACGTTCTACTTCATCAAGGATGCGGCGGTGAACACCTGGGCGGTCCAGGCACAGATCGGCGGTAACAATGTCGGTACGCCGACCAACATCACGTTTGCAGAGGACGGTACGCTGCAGACACCGGTCGGCGGACAGCTGCCGCTGCCATCGTACGATCCCGGAACGGGCGCGGCCGACATCGACCTCACGCTCAACTTCCTGAACACGACGCAGTTCGGCAACGCCTTCGGCGTCAACTCGCTGTCGCAGGACGGTTTCACGACCGGCCGCCTGACCGGCGTCGCCGTGGACCCCGAAGGCGTCGTGTCCGCCCGGTTCACCAACGGGCAATCGACGGAGCTAGGCAAGCTCGCGCTGGCGAACTTCGCCAATCCGCAGGGCCTGCAGCAGGTCGGCAACACGGCCTGGGGCGAGTCGTCGCAGTCCGGTGACGCACTGCTAGGGGAGGCCAGCACGGCGTCCTTCGGCTCGATTCAGTCCGGAGCGCTCGAGGCGTCCAACGTGGATCTGACGGCCGAGCTCGTGAGCATGATTACGTCGCAGCGAAACTTCCAGGCCAACGCCCAGGCGATCGAGACCTCGGACGCGGTGACGCAGACGGTCATCAACATCCGTTAATCAGGATCGAGTCGCGGCAGGAGAATCTCGTGGACGAATCCGTATACCTGGCGATGACCGGCGCCAAGCAAACCGAGTACGCGCAGGCCATCAACAGCAACAACCTGGCGAACGTCAGCACTACCGGGTTTCGCGCCGATCTGCACGCTTTCAGCTCAATGCCGATCGACGGTCCCGGCGTCGCGTCGCGGGTCAACGCGGTCGTGGATGCCTACGGCACGGACTTCACGCAGGGTGCGATCGCACAGACCGGCCGCGATCTCGACGTCGCTATCCAGGGGCGCGGGTTCATCGCGGTGCAGGCTGCCGACGGCTCGGAGGCCTATACGCGCGCCGGCGATCTTCGCGTCAATGCCGGCGGGCTTCTCAGCACGGGCGCCGGACACCTCGTCGTCGGCGACGGCGGGCCGGTTGCGATTCCGCCGAATGCGAGTCTCGTGATCGGCGCCGACGGCACGGTGACGGTCCGTCCGCTGGGTCAGGGTCCCGAGACGCTGGCCATCGTGGATCGGATCAAGCTGGTCGATCCGGACACGCGGCAGCTCGTCAAGGGCGGGGACGGCCTGTTGCGCCTGCCGGATGGAGAGATTGCCGCGGCGAGTGCCGAGGTGCGCGTGACGGCGGGCGCTCTCGAGCAGAGCAACGTAAACGTCGCCCGCACACTCGTGAACATGATCGAGCTGGCGCGGCAGTACGAGATGCAGGTCAACATGATCCGCAATGCGAAAGACAACGCCGACGCCTCAGCGCAGTTGCTGAGCGTCCGATGAGTAAGGGATTCGAGGAGCAACGCAAATGAATCAGGCTTTGTGGGCCGCCAAGACCGGCCTTGACGCGCAGCAGACCCGGATGGCGGTCGTGTCGAACAACCTCGCGAACGTCAACACGACGGGCTTCAAGCAGGGCCGCGCGGTGTTCGAGGACCTGCTGTACCAAAACGTACGCCAGCCCGGTGCGCAGAGTTCGCAGGACACGCAGCTGCCGAGCGGCATGAACCTCGGTACCGGGGTTCGAGTCGTCGCTACCGAGAAGCTGTTCACTCAGGGCAGCCTGTTGCAGACCGGAAATGCGCTGGACGTTGCGATCAACGGCCGCGGGTTCATGCAGATACTGCTCCCCGACGGAAGTCTGGCCTATACGCGTGACGGCAGTTTCCAGGTCAACGCGCAGGGCGAACTCGTCACGGCAAGCGGCTACGCGGTGCAGCCCGGCATATCGATTCCGGATGGCGCGCAATCGATCACGATCGGCCTGGATGGCGTGGTCTCCGTACGCCTCGCCGGACAGACGGGCGTTTCGCAGGTGGGCACGCTCGAGCTGACGGATTTCGTAAATCCGGTTGGCCTGCAGCCGATGGGCGAAAACCTCTATCTCGAGACTGCAT
This sequence comes from Woeseiaceae bacterium, assembly GCA_028277185.1. Lineage (GTDB taxonomy): Bacteria > Pseudomonadota > Gammaproteobacteria > Steroidobacterales > Woeseiaceae > UBA1847. The sequence goes on along the minus strand of JANQGQ010000023.1, from coordinate 56,373 downwards.
CCAGCGGCACGGCGCAGCCCGGCACGCCCGGCCTGAACGGCCTGGGCACGCTGGTCCAGGCGTCGCTCGAGGGATCTAACGTGAACGTCGTGTCGGAACTGGTAAGCATGATCGAGACCCAGCGTGCTTACGAAATGAACTCCAAGGCGATTTCGACGAACGATCAGATGATGCAGTACCTGAACAACAACCTGTAGGCGGTGGAGCGGATGAACACTGACATACTCCGTATTCCGGCGATCCTCGCTCTGATCTCGCTACTGGCCGCGTGTGCGTCGACGCCGCGCGAAGAGCCCGCGTTCGAGCCTTCGCCGCCCGTGGTGCCGGCGGCTATGCCGGCCGCGGCCGGCACCATTTACCGCGCGGACGCCGATGTTCGGCTGTTCGAGGATCTTCGGGCGGCGCGAGTCGGTGACATTCTGACGGTGCAGCTCATCGAAGAGACCAGCGCGTCGAAGAGCGCGAACACGTCGACGTCCAAATCGACGGAGGCCACGCTCGCGAATCCGAATATATTCGGCCGCCCGGTCACGCGAAACGGCATCCCGCTTCTGGGCGGTACGCTCGAGGGCGACACGACGTTCGACGGCGCGGGCGCCAGCAATCAGAGCAACAGTCTCGAAGGCGACATCACGGTCACCGTCGTAGAGCGGTATCCCAACGGCAACCTCCGGATACGCGGCGAGAAATGGGTAACGCTCAACCAGGGCCGCGAGTTCATCCGGCTTGCCGGAATCGTCCGGCCTTTCGACGTCGGACCGGACAACACGGTCGCTTCCACGCGGATCGCCGACGCACAGATCACCTACAGCAGCCGGGGCGCGCTTGCGGCGGCCAATCGTATGGGCCTGTTCGCGCGCTTTTTCAATTCGCTGTGGTCGGGATACTGAAGAGGGTCGTTCATGACAAGGGCTGGTTCCATCTTGATGGTTACTAAGGAGAATCGTTCATGACAAGGCTTCTTTCGAACTACCGGGCCGTTCAGACGGCAGCCGCGTTGTTGTGTGTTGTCGTAGCCGCGCAGCCGGTGTTTGCGGAGCAGCGCGTAAAGGATCTCGCCGCGGTGGCCGGCGTCCGCTCGAATCAGCTCGTCGGCTACGGGCTCGTCGTCGGGCTCGACGGCACCGGCGACCAGACGGCGCAGACGCCGTTCACCGTGCAGAGCATCAAGAACATGCTGATCCAGTTCGGCATCGCGATTCCACCCGGCATCAACCTGCAGCTCCGGAACGTTGCCGCGGTCTCGATCCATGCTGACCTGCCGCCGTTCGCCAAGCCCGGCCAGACTATCGACGTGACCGTCGCCTCGATCGGCAACGCGAAAAGCCTGCGCGGCGGGGCCCTCCTCATGGCGCCGCTACGGGGCGCGGACGGCAACGTCTACGCGATCGCGCAGGGGAACCTGGTCGTCGGCGGCTTCGGCGCGTCGGGCGCCGACGGCTCGAGCGTCACGGTCAACATTCCGAGCGCGGGACGGATTCCGAACGGTGCAAGCGTCGAGCGCGCCGTGCCAAGCGACTTCGGCACCCGCGAGGACATCCTGCTCAACCTGCACATGCCCGATTTCACGACCTCACACCGTCTGGCGACATCGATTAACGAGTCGCTGGGCGAGGGCACGGCAGAGGCGCTGGACGCCGTCACGGTTCGTGTACAGGCACCCGAGTCGGCGTCGCAGCGGACGTCGTTCCTCGCGCATGTCGAGAATCTCACGGTTCAGCCGGGCAATGCCTCGGCCAGGGTGATCATCAACTCGCGCACCGGCACCGTGGTCATCGGTTCCGAAGTGCGTGTCACGCCGGCGGCCGTGTCGCACGGCTCGCTGGTAGTGACGATCAGCGAGCGACCCTTCGCGAGCCAGCCGCTGGCACCGTTCAGCGACGCGGGGGAAACCGTGGTGCTGCCCGATTCCGAAGTCGCGATTACCGAGGAGGAGTCCAAGATGTTCCTGTTCGAGCCCGGCACCAGCCTGAACGAAATCGTCGAGGCCGTGAACCGCGTCGGGGCGGCGCCCGGCGACCTCGTCGCGATACTCGAAGCGCTGAAACAGGCCGGCTCGCTGCGGGCGGAACTGGTCGTCATCTGACGCCGGGGCGGTTGCAACGATGACATCGGCGGTCACGGATTTCAGTCAGTATCAGCGCATGCGCGTGGATGCCGACGGCCGCGATCCGGCGGTGTTGCGTGAAGTTGCCGGACAGTTCGAAGCGCTGTTCCTCGAGATCCTGCTGAAAGACATGCGCAGCGCCAGTCTCGGCGACCCGATTTTCGGCGGCAGCAGTCAGCACGACCTGTACCGCGAGATGCTGGACAAACAGTTTGCGGTCGAGATGTCCCGGGATCGCGGCATCGGGCTTGCCGATATGCTCACCGCGCAGCTCGGCGGCAACGCGCCCGAGTCGCCGCCGCCAGGCGGACGGGACTATGCATTGCCGGCCGGTCTGCCCCGGTCGCCGATTCCGGCGGTATCGCCGCTGCCGGCTGCGTCGGCGGTGCCGGCAAGCGATGCCGGGCGCTGGAACGATCCGGTCGCGTTCGTCGGTGACGTCTGGCCGCACGCCGAGCGCGCGGGGCAAAGACTCGGCATCGCGCCCGAGGCGCTTTTGGCGCAGGCCGCGCTCGAGACCGGCTGGGGGTCGCGGGTCATCAGCCGCCCCGACGGCAGCAGCAGCCTGAACCTGTTCGGCATCAAGGCCGGCGGTAGCTGGGACGGCGACAGCGTCGCGCGGACCACGCTCGAATATCGCGACGGAGTGGCGCAGCGTGAGATCGCGCGGTTCCGCGCCTATCCGGACATCGCCGCGACGTTCGACGACTACGTTGCGTTCATCGGCGGTAAGCCCAGATACGCCAGCGTGCCCGGTACCGGTGACGACGTCAGGGCCTTCGGCGGCGCGCTTGCCGAGGCCGGTTACGCCACCGATCCCGCCTATGCGGAGAAAATAGCCCGGGTCGCGAACAGCGACACGATGCGCGATGCGCTTGCGGCGCTCAAGCCTGGCGGAACTTCGCCGACAATGACCCTGAACGCGCAGGTTTTCGGACCGTAGCCGCGGAGCAGACCTATGCCTGATCTTCTGTCAACCAGCGTCACCGGAATGCTCGCGTTTCAACGCGGGCTGGACGTGACGTCGCACAACATCGCCAACGCAAGCACGCCGGGATACAGTCGCCAGGTCGCGGAGTTCTCGACCCTGCCCGGGCAGGGCACGGGCAGCGGTTTCGTCGGCAGCGGCGTTCAGGTGACGACGATACGGCGCACCTACGATGAGCTGCTCGGACTGCAGCTCCAGAATGCAACCACGTCGAGGGCGCGCCTCGACATGCTCGACTCGCTGTCGGCGCAGATCGACGGCCTGCTGTCGAGTCCGGATACGGGTCTGAGCCCGGCCATGCAGCGGTTTTTCGATTCCGTGCAGGACGTGGCCAACGATCCGGCGTCGCTTTCGGCGCGCCAGGCGATGCTCGGGGAAGCCGACGGTTTCGTGCAGCGCCTCAAAGGTATCGACACGCGCCTCGGCGACATCGAAACCGAGGTCAACGGCCGTTTGCGTGAGGCCGTCAACGATATCAACCGGCTGGCTCAGTCGATCGCCGAGGCCAACGATCAGATCGTCCTGGCAGAAGGGCGTACCGGCCAGCCGCCGAACGACTTGCTCGATCAGCGCGACCTGCTGCTTCGGGAGCTTGCGGCGCAGGTCTCGATCAGCACGGTCCCGCAGGATGACGGTTCGATCAACGTGTTCGTCGGCTCGGGCCAGACCCTCGTGATCGGCGCGGAGTCGCGTTCACTGGGGATCGGCAGCAACCGCTTCGACCCGACGCGTCTCGAAATCGTCTACCGGAGCGGCAGCGTCGATACACCGCTCGATACGGGGCTGACCGGCGGCGCCGTTGGCGGTCTGCTCGAATTCCGCAGCGGACTCCTCGACCCGGCACGGCGGACGCTCGGCGAGACGGCCCAGGCGCTGACGGCGGAATTCAACCGGCAGCACAGCTCGGGCATGGACTTGCGCGGCGCTCTCGGCGGGGATTTCTTTGCAATGAGCGCCCCGACGATCCTGCCTTCCTCGGCGAACGGCGGGGCCGGCACCGTGGCCACGACCCTGACCGACGTCGGCGCGCTGACGGGGGCCGACTACATACTGAGCTACGACGGTGCGAACTACAGCCTGCGGGAGTTCGACAGCGGCCAGGCAGTCGTCATGAGCGGTACCGGCACCGCACTCGATCCCTTCGTCGCGAACGGCCTCAGCATCGTCGTCGGCGGTGCGCCCGCAGCCGGCGACGAATTCGCGATTCTGCCCTCACGAGACGCGCCCGCGGGCATCGACGTCGCGGTGACCGACGTTCAGGCGATTGCCATGGCCGCGCCTACGCGCACCGCGGAGGGCACGTCCAACATCGGGGACGCAACGATCAGCCCGAGCGTCGTGGTCGATCCCGCCGATCCCAATCTGCTCACGACATCGTTGATCGAGTTCACGGGGCCCAACACCTATAGCATCAACGGCGCCGGGGCCTTCGCCTATGTGAGCGGCGATCCGATCGTGATCAACGGCAGCGAAGTCACCATCACTGGCGTCCCTGAGATTGGCGACCAGTTCACGATCGAGGCGAATATCGGCGGCAGCGGCGACAATCGCAACGGCTTGCTCTTAAGCGAAATCCAGACGCGCGGCATACTCGACGGCGGGAGCGTCGGCGTCGCCGAAAACTACAGCCGCCTGATCGCCGACGTCGGCGGCGCGTCGAGTCAGGTCCAGGCCAGCCTCGATGCGCAGGACGTGATCGTCCAGAATCTCGAAGCCACGCTGGCGTCCAAGTCCGGCGTCAACCTCGACGAAGAGGCGGCCAGGCTCATCCAGTATCAGCAGGCTTACCAGGCCGTGGCGCAGGTGGTCGCGATTACCAGCACGCTGTTCGACACGCTGATCAACGCGGTACGCAGGTAACCCATGCGAGTCTCTACGCTTAGTTCCTTTCTTCAAGGCGTGCGCCTGATGCAGAGCCTGCAGGCTTCGGTCGAACAGACCCAGGAGCAGGTGGCCACGGGACGGCGGATTCTGCGACCCTCGGACGATCCTATCGCCGCGGCGCGGTCGGTCGGGTTCAAAGAGACTCTGTCGAGGCTCGAGCAGTTCGATCGCAACGGCGACGCGGCGAAGTCGCGGCTGACCTTCGAGGAGGCTGCGCTGAACACAGTTAACAACGTGTTGCAGCGCGTGCGGGAGCTGGCGTTGCGCGCCAACAATGCCACCGAGACCAGAGACTCGCGCGTGCAGATTGGGGTGGAGCTCAGGGAGCAGAAAGCCGATCTCGTGCAGATTGCGAATCAGAAGGACGGCAACGGCCGCTTTCTGTTCGGCGGCACGCTGGACGGTACCGCGCCCGTGTCTCCCGGTGCCGGCGGCGTCGTCTACAATGGCGACCAGGGACAGAGGCTGATCCAGATCGGGCCGTCGCGCTACGTGGCCGACGGCGATTCGGGTGCGGACGTGTTCTTCAACATCCGCAACGGCAACGGTGTGTTCCGCACGACCGCGGCGGCAAGCAACGTCGGCACCGGCGTTCTCGAGCTCGGCAGCCTCGTCGATCCGACGGCCTGGGACAAAGGGCAGTACACGGTGCGGTTCATCGATTCCGCCAACTACGAGGTTCTCGACTCGACGGCAACGGTGATTGCGTCCGGGCCGTTTCAGAGCGACGAGAGCATTTCGTTTCGGGGTATTACTTTCGCTCTCAACGGGCAGCCCGAGGCCGGCGACGAGTTTCTGGTCGAGCCGAGCCGCTATCAGAGCATGTTCGCGACCATCGACAACGTTATTGCCACGCTGGATACGGCGGTTAGCGACGACATTACGCAGGCCGTGCTCAGCAACGAGATCAATACCAGTATTCAGGAGATCGACCTCGCGATCGCCAACGTGTCCGACGTACGCACGCAGGTCGGTACCCGGCTGACGGCGATCGAAAGTCAGGCCGACAGCAACGGCGCTGCGGCGCTCCTCGCGCAACAGACTGTTTCCGAGCTCGAGGACCTGGATTACGCCGAGGCCCTGTCGCGCCTTACGCTGCAATCGTCGGTCCTCGAAGCGGCGCAGCAGTCCTTCGTTATCACCCAACGCCTGTCCCTGTTCCAGTTCTTGTAGAACAAGCAAGACCTGCATCACAGTTTTGGAGTTCCGCACTCAAGTTTGCGGAACCGGGCAAAAGGCCCGAAGCCGCGCATCCCGCCGCCCGAGATCCGAACTCAAGATTTCCGTCGGGCGACCGATACACCCAGCGAACGGCAATCAGAGATGGTTCTGGATTTGTCACGCATTCCGGCGGCAGAAAGCAGACCGGGTATTCTTAGCTTTGGGAGTCAATCATGACACAGACGATCAATACGAACGTTGCATCGCTAAACGCGCAACGTAACTTGAGTCGTTCGCAAGGTTTGCTGAATCAGTCGTTACAGCGGCTGTCCACGGGCTTGCGAGTCAACAGCGCGAAGGACGATGCGGCAGGTCTCGCGATCGCCGAGCGCTTCACCACGCAGATCCGCGGCCTGAACCAGGCGGCGCGAAACGCAAACGACGGCATATCGCTGGCGCAGACGACAGAGTCGGTGCTCGGTGAGCTGAGCAACAACCTGCAGCGTATCCGCGAGCTGGCGATTCAGTCCGCGAACGCGACGAACTCGGCATCGGACCGCGCCGCGCTCGACAACGAAGTGCAGCAGCGTCTCGACGAGATCGACCGTATTGCATCGCAGACCTCGTTCAACGGCCTGAAGGTTCTCGACGGCACGTTCGGCACCGCGACCTTCCAGGTCGGCGCCAACGTCGGCGAAACGATCAGCATCAACCTGAGCACGGGCGTGCGTACCAACCAGATCGGTCAGATCGCGACCGCCACGTCGTCTACCGAAACGACCACTACGGCGCTTTCCGGAACGAGCACGATCCAGGTGGGCTCCAATGCCGCGACGACCATTACTGCCTCCGTGGCCGGATCGCAGGCCGGTCAGAACTCGGGCAGCGCGTTCGCCAAGGTCGAAGCTATCAACAACTCTGGCGTCGGCGGCCTCACGGCTACGGCGACCAACAACGTTGAGTTCGGTCTTGCCGATACGACCGGTACCAGTGCCACGGACACGTACAGCCTGCGTATCAACGGCCAGGACATCTTCGCGTCCTTCGACCAGGCGACCAACGGTGTGTTGACGGCCGCACAGATTGCCGACGCCATTAACGCCCAGGCCACCAACACGGGTGTCACGGCGGCGCTGGCAGGTTCGGATCTGCGGCTCTCGGCTGCTGACGGCCGCGACATCATTGTCGGCCAGGATCTGGGCGCAGGCGCGGGTGGCGGTCTCACGGCTGGCGCCGCGGGCTCGAGCACGGTCAACGGCGTGGAGTTCCGCGACGGCACCGTCGGCACGGTAGCGAACGCGACCGCAACGAGCACCGATGCGACGGCCGTCAACGGCGGCACGGTTACGCTGACCGCTAACGAGAACATCATCATCACGGGTGATGGCGATGACCTCGGTTTCGCGGCCGCCAACCAGACGATCGCGCTCGACACGACGACCTTGAACTCGATCGACGTGACCTCGGTCGCGAACGCCAATACGTCGATTTCACGGGTCGATTCGGCACTGACGATCGTCAGCAACCTTCGGGGCGAACTGGGTGCCATCCAGAACCGCTTCGAGTCGACGATCGTCAACCTGCAGGCCGTCAGCGAAAGCCTCTCGGCTTCGCGCAGCCGTATCCAGGATGCCGACTTCGCCGCGGAGACCGCCGCGCTGACACGGGCGCAGATTCTGCAGCAGGCCGGTATCTCGGTTCTGTCGCAGGCTAACGCCCAGCCGCAGCTGGCGCTGAGCCTGCTGCAGTAAGGCTCGCTGAGCCGAAAGGTCTGAGCTGACAGGCGGACAGGGACGCCGCCTGTCAGCGAAACGGGCCCAAGGAGTCGATCATGTCGGAGAAAGCCGTTAATCCCGTCTCCTCCGGCGCGGCTCGGGCGGCACAGCCCAATCCGGTGCCGCTCGGTGCTTCCGGCGGCAAAGTTGGTCCGAATGCCGGCAAGATTTCGCCGCGCCAGCAGGCCAGTATCCAGGCGATGAACCTGGACACTCTGGTTAAAGAGCTGAACACGAGAAGCCGCAGCGTCTCTCCTGCGCTGCGCTTCGAGGTCGACGTCAGATCCGGATCGTCCATCATTCAGGTGTTCGACCGCGACACGGGCGAGCTGATTCGGCAGATCCCGCCGGAGACGGCCAGCGCACTGGCGCGGGGCCGGGGCGGCGTCGATCTGACTCGCATCGACGATCTCGTCTGATGCTCGTCCGGAGCCGACGGTTCCTCTGCCGTTGGCACGGATCTTGAAACATCGATCAGGCAACAGTCTGACAATAGTGGGAAACAGACCGCAAAGCGGAAATCTGTAGTCGGCAGTACGAACGGGTGTAGATAAAGAGCCACAGACGGACATGGCAAGCATCACTTCAACCGGTATCGGATCCGGCCTCGACGTCGCGGGCCTCGTGCAGCAGCTCGTCGCCGCGGAAGGCCAGGCGACCGAGTTCCGCATTTCACGACAGGAGGCGCGCGCTCAGGCGAAACTATCCGCCTACGGCAGCCTCAAGTCGGCGTTGTCGACCTTTGGCGACGAGCTCGAGCGCCTGTCGAAACTCGAAACTCTGCTTGTGCGTAAAACCTCGTCGAGCGACGACTCGGTGCTCACGGTGAGCGTAGATGAAACCGGCGTTCCCGCCAGCTACGACGTCGAGGTCGTTCAACTCGCGCAGGCGCAAAAGCTTGAATCGGGTGCATTTGCCGATGCGGATACCGCCGTCGGGACCGGCACGCTGACAATTGCCGTCGGCACCGAGTCCTTCAGTCTGACGATAGACGACGAAAACAACACGCTTGCGGGTATTCGCGATGCGATCAATGCCGCGACAGACAACACCGGTGTCGCCGCGACGATCGTCAACGGCGATTCCGGCAGCTACCTGATCCTGGCCGGCGAAAACACCGGCAGCGACCAGTCGATTACCGTTACCCAGACCGGCGGCGACGGCGGACTGAGCGCGCTGGAGTACGATCCGGCGAACCTGCTCGAATCCCTGACCGAGAGTCAGGCGGCGCTGGACGCCCAGGTACGAATCGACGGTGTCGAAGTCAGCAGCGACAACAACATCGTCGCCGGCGCGATCGAGGGCGTCACCATAAACCTCGTCGCGGCCAACGCCGGTTCGACCGTCGAGGTCAAGGTCGAGAACGACACAGACGCGGCCCGCGATCAGATCAAGGCGTTCATCGACGCCTACAACGGGCTGGTCGACGCCGCCGACGCCCAGACGGGCTACGATCCCGAAACCGAGATTGCCGGGTCCCTGCTGGGCGATCTCACCGTCCGCGGCATTCGCGACCAGCTGCGCCGGGAACTGAACACCGACGTAACGGACATCGACGCAAGCTTCAGCTCGCTGCTCGATTTAGGCGTACAAACCGACGTCGACGGCAAGCTGACTCTGGACGAAACCAAGCTCGATGCAGTGCTGGCCTCGGAGTTCTCCAAGCTCGGACAGTTGTTCGCCAACTCCGACGGCTACGCGGTTCGTATGTCGACCGTGGTGGACGGCTATCTGGACGAAACCGACGGCATTCTGACCGCTCGGACCGACGGCCTGGACGAGACCATCGAGGGACTTGCCGCGCAGCGCGAGGTGCTGAACGTACGGCTCGAGTCCCTCGAGGCCCGCCTGTTGCGGCAGTTCAACGCGCTCGACGCGCTCGTGAGCCAGCTCACGACGACGAGCAGCTTTTTGACTCAACAGCTCGGCAACTTGCCGGGCATCTCGACTTCGAACGAGTAAGCACCGGGGACGGATGCAATGAGAACCTACGCCAAGCCGGCTGCGGCCGGGGAGTATCGCCAGTTCGGCGTGCTGCAGGAGATCGAATCGGCATCGCCGCACCGCCTGATCCAGCTCCTGATGGAGGGTGCGCTGACCCGTATCGCGCGTGCCCGGGGCCACATGGAGCGCGGGCAGATTGCGGAAAAAGGTCAGTTGATAAGTGCGGCGATCGAGATCATCGCGGGCCTCAAGACCAGCCTGAATCACGAGGCGAACGCCAAACTCAGCAGCAACTTCGACGCGCTTTACGACTACATGACGCGACGGCTGCTCGAGTCGAACCTCAGAAACGATCCCGACGGTCTCGACGAGGTGTCGGGGCTGATGCGCGAGATAAAGTCCGCCTGGGACGCGATCGGTGATCAGCTTGACTAGTCCCGGCGCAGCGCCGGGCGAGACGGCCGACGGCGGCTCGACGGCGGGTCAGATAGAAATCCTGACCCACGCCCTCGAAGCGCTTGCCGCCGGCGGCGAGTGGTCCGGCCTCGAAGCGCTGATGCGCCGGCGCGACGCGCTCCTCGACGAAGTCGGCGCCGGCGAGAAGACGGGTGTTTACCGGTCTGCGCTCGAGAGCAACGAACGGCTGCTGGCCGTGTTGCGCCCGGTCAGGGAGGCCGTCGGTGACGAGCTGCTGGCGCTACGCCGGCGACACAGCGCGATCGGTCGATACGAGTCCAACCGGAATTCGGCGCGCCAGCCGGCCTAGCGGTTTGTCCGCCGCCCCTCGATCCCCGATCCCCGATCGTCGCTCAGAAGTTCCGCGCGGCAAGCTCGGCGAGCGCGGCGATGGCGTCGTCCTGCAGTACGTAGTCCCGCGGCGTGGAGATACGCCGATCTGTCGCCTCCTGGAGCGCGACTTCGTCGTCGTCGACGACGCCAAAGGCGTCGACGTGGCCTGATAAGTCGCCGAGTACCTGCAGGAGGCCGGTCATCTTCGGCGTATTGCTGCCGAGCGCAACGAACGGCGTCTGCATGCAGGCCGCGGCAATGCTGTGATGAAACCGGCCCGATACGAGGAGCGCCGCATTGCCGATGTGGCTCAGCCACTCGCGCTCCGAGCGGGCCAGCAGCGCTTCGGCGCTGCCGCCGACGGCTGCGAACAGGGCCTCGGCAAAACGCGCGTCGTCGGCGGCCGGGTAGCCGCCAGCGCCGAGCAGAACGCCGATGCGATAGCCGTCGGCATGCCACTTTTCGATCAGCCTCGCCAGCATGTCGATGCGCGGCTTCGTCAGCACGACGGAGCCGGCGATGACGATGCGTTTGTCACGGGCACCGATTGTCGTGCCCGGCGGACCGTGGTGCCGGACGTACAGCGGCAGGCAGTCGAAACCAAGATCGCAGTCGACTCCCATTGCTTGCAGAACCGCCGCACTGACGGGCTCGCGGACGACCGCCCGCTCCAGACGCTCGTACACCGCGCGATAGATGGCAACGGCGGCGGCTTCGTCCGCGCACGGTCCGTCCAGCGGATAGACGCTGTGATTGACGATGCTGACGGGACGCTCGAAGCGCGTCATTGCCAGCCAGGCAAGATAGAGCAGACCGATCGCCTGCTCCCCGGTGCCGTGCAGAGTGCCCTCGCCGTTGATCACGATACGGTCGGCGTCGCCGATTGCGTCGACCAGCCATCCATGCGAGCGCCGCAGGCGCTTGAAAAACGTGGGCCCGTCGAACCGTTCGATCGTCTCCGGCAGCGGAGCGGCGCCCAGCGTCATGAGCAGGCCAACGGAGTTGAGCGACGTTCCGGCGCCGCGCAGACCTTCGTTGAGTGCGATGCTGGTGCAGCTGCAGCCCCAGTGGTACCAGGCGCTGGTATCGTTCAACAGGAGCGTCGACCGGGCAGTCTGACTGCCAGCCGGCCGGACGTCCGGCACGGCCGCCGTCCCGTTGTCGCCGCGTTGGCCGGCGCCGTTCGTGGGCACCTCGCGTCGCGCGGGCGCCGCCCGCAGCCAGTCGGCAATGGCCGAGGCGATCCGGGACCAGTCCTGGCCGGGCTGTCGCCGCCAGACCCGGGCGTCCGGGTACCACGGACTGTCGGCCTGCGTATCGAACCAGCGCCAGTCGCCGCCCGGCGGCAGCATGACGCAGGTGCGCGCACCTGCGGCCGACGCCAGATGAGCGATCGCGGAATCGATGGTGACGACGAAATCCAGGGCAAGCGACAGGGCGGCAAGCTCGTCGAGATCGTGCATCGTGTCCAGCCCCTCGAGTTCGATTAGCGGCGAACTACCGGGCCGGCCGGCATTGAATGCCTGGATTTCCGCGCTGAGGTCGTGGTTGGGTGGCGGGTACTGCAGGTTGACGAAGCTCGCGCCCGGCATGTCCAGGACCGGCGAGAGGTCGGCGAGTGAAAGCGACCGCGCGCGGCGGGCGCGCTTGTCGGCACCACCCCGCCAGGCGATGCCGATTCGCGGGCCGGGAAGCTCTTCGAGCCGCGACTTCCAGTAACGCACCCGCGCGGGGTCCGCTTTGAGGTAAGCCGACGGCGTGGGGTAGCCGTCGCCGAATGCCAGCCTCGGCAGGTCGCCGGCTTCACATCGATGCCAGCTTGCGTCTACGCCGTCCGGCCAGCGACAGCGATTCGCCGGGTAGGCGGGCTCGACGCGCAGGTCCGGAAAGGAGCGGGCATACAAAGGCCCGAGTCTGGGATCGGCAAACAGCAGAACGCGCTCGGCGCGCGCACAGACGGCCGGCAGCCCCGACGCGAACAGAACCTCGTCGCCGACACCCTGTTCCGGCAGGACGACCAGCTTGAGGCCCTCGACATCGGTGCTGCCGAGCGACGGCAGCGGCAGCAGTTTCGGCGGGCTTGCGCTACTGAAGTCCGGCGAGTGCTGCCGCCAGGCGAAATCGGCATAGCCAGGTGCGAAGCGGCCCTGCGCCAGGAGTATTTGCGCGCGCTTCGAGCGGGCGGAGGCATCGGCCGGGTTCTGCCCGAGCAGGTAGTCGAAGTGTTCGAGCGCGGCTTCACGCCGGCCCTGGTTCAGCAGCAGCGTGCCGAGATTGCGATGCGCGATCGGCGAATCCGGCGCGAGACGGAGTACCTCACGGCATACGTCCTCGCCGTCCTCTCGGCCGCCGTCCGCCAGCGCGACGGCCAGGTTTTCCATGGCGGCGACGTTGCCGGGCTGGTGCCTGAGCGATTGCCGATACGCGTCCGCGGCGTCGGCGTGGCGATCCAGTCTTTGCAGCGCGATTCCGCGGCTGTAGTGAAAACGGGCGTCCTGCGGCGCAAATCGCAGCGCCCGGTCCAGGAGCCCGAGCGAAGCGTCGGGATTGCCGCCCTGTTCCGCGATGACGCCGAGCAGGTACCAGGCCTCCGAGGCCTGCGGCTCGCGCTCGACGACGCGGCGGTAAAGTTGTTCCGCCTCGCTCAGCCGACCGTTCTGATGGTGTCGAAGCCCCTCGTCGAGCCATGCCCGGGTACTGGTTCTCTGCCGCATACAATCCGCTGCCTGCCATGGCCGCCGCGCTTTCGCGCGCATATACATCGCCGTACCGCCGGTTTTGCAGCGTTCTCAGCGATTTCAGCGAATTGTGATCCGTATCACGACCGCGGTCCAGCCCTGTCGTTACTCTGCGACACACCAATCGCAGATTACATAATGTTACGGGGGGTTGGGGATGATGGAAATGCAGCCGCACACGGCACAGAGCAGGGTACTGGTACTCGACATCGACGAACGGCGCACGGCGGAGTTGAGCGACACGCTGCGCGTGCTCAACTACGAACCCGTGACACCGTGCGGTGCCGCGAGTCTCGATCGATTACACGACGCCGAGGACCTTGCGGTCATGATCGGCGATATGCCCAGCGACGAGGGTGTCGGGCACGCCTTTCGTGCAGCGGCCGAACGACATCGTTCGTTGCCTGTGCTCCGCGTTACCGGAAGCGAGATCGCGCCGTCGATCGACGAACAACTGGAACATCATCACACGTGGGACCTCGACGCACCGGTGAAGTCCGCGCAGCTCGAGTTTCTCTTAAAGCGCGCCGAGCGCTATAAAGGCCGCGAGCGGCGCATGCGCATATCCGGCAAGTCGCAGTCGATCCGTTCCGTCAGGCGCCTCATCGAAAAGGTGGCGGACTTCGAGACCACTGTCCTGATCACGGGCGAATCGGGCACGGGCAAGGAACTCGTCGCCCGCACGGTACATGACCTGTCGGACCGCCGGGAGGGTCCTTTCGTGCCGATCAACTGCGGAGCGATTCCCGCGGAGTTGCTCGAGAGCGAACTCTTCGGCCACGAGAAAGGGGCGTTCACGGGCGCGGTGAGCGCACGGAAGGGCCGCTTCGAGCTTGCTGCGGGCGGAACACTGTTCCTCGACGAGATCGGCGACATGAGCCTGCCGATGCAGGCCAAGCTGCTGCGGGTCCTGCAGGAGCGCTGCTACGAGCGGGTAGGCGGTGCAAAAACGCGGCAATGCGACGTACGCGTCGTCGCCGCCACCCACAGGGATCTGCCGAAACTCGTCGAGGCCGGGGAGTTTCGTGAAGACCTGTTCTACCGGCTCAACGTGTTCCCGATTGAGATGCCGCCTTTGCGGAAAAGAATCAGCGATCTGCCGGGACTGATCGACGAGTTGCTGGTGCGCTATTGCGAGAACGGCGACCGCAGCCTGCGCCTGCACACGGACGCTATTCGCGCCCTCGCGAACTACCGCTGGCCGGGCAACATCCGGGAGCTCGGCAACCTGGTCGAGCGACTGGCTATCCTGCACCCATCCGGCCGGATAGGGCTTCGCGACCTTCCCGAGAAGTACCGCAGGCACGCCGCTGACAGCGGCTTAGGAGATGGCCGGGACGAAAGTAGCGGACTCAATCTGAGAGACCGGCTGCGGCAGATCGAAAAAGGGATTATCGAGGCCGCATTGCGTGATGCCGACTACGTCGTCGCCCGCGCCGCGCGGTCGCTGAAGCTGCGGCGCACGACGCTGGTCGAAAAGATCAACAAGTACGGCCTGAGCCAGCAGGACTCCGCCGTCAGTTGCCGAGGGCGCGACGCAGAGAGTTGATCTTCTCTTCGGATTCGCCCAACACCTGCAGCATGTCGGTTGCCGCGATGTCGAGCTGGCGGCTTGCCGGAACCTCGTCGAGCACGAACTCCGCGTCTTCGCCGGCCACGATGAATCGATACAGGATGTAGGCGAGGGTCAGGACGTCGGTGTAGTCAGCGCCGCCTTCATGCGCGCGCTTTGTGTCCTTGAAGTCGCGAATCGCAGCGGCAACGTGTTCCGCAAGCCCCCAGCTTTCGACAATGCTGCTGCCGATTGCACAGTCCCACTCGTCCATGATGGTTTCGATATCCGATCGGTTTTCGAACAGCGAGGGGAATTCCTCGGCGCGTGTCAGCACGTACATACGTCCGATACCGTGCATCAGACCGACAAACATCGCCTCGTCGGCATTCAGCTTGGTGTACTTCCTTGACAACACGTAGCACAGGGCGGCGACGTGGGAGCACTGCTCCCAGATAGCCTCGAGCTGCTCCTTCGCGGTTTTGAGCTTGGCGGCTTTTTGCAGCTGGGTCATGGCGAACGACATCGCCGAACTGCGGATCATGATGCGACCTATTCTGTTTACCGCCATGTTCAGGTCGGTGATCGGGTCGCCGCTGGGCCTCAGCGCCGCGGAATTGGCCACGCTGAGCAGCCTGGCAGCCAGCACCGGCTCGGCGCTCACGAGTTGCACCAGTTTCTCCGTCGAACAGTTCTCATCCTCGAGCGCCTTACGGATCCGGAGTACGACGTCCGGAAACGACGGCAGCTCTATGTCGCCGCGGTTGAGATCGCCGGTCAGTTCCTCGAGAAAAAGAAACCTCTGGTCCGATTCGCTTGAGCTTGCATCCATAACTCGCTTCCGTTTACTGCCGTCAGTTCGGACGGTCACCGTGCCGTGCAACCGCCCCGAATAGCCAAACGAGTCCCTTGATCAGGGAGAACAGAAAGGCGGCGATCGCGGGCTGTCCTTACATAGATGTCGGCGGATTGCGGCGGTTTCTTTAGGCGGCGCGTCGCAGTGTGACGCAGTACCGGATTCGGATTTAACTTTTCTCCCCTGCTGCCGATGAAACCTTATGCCAGGCATCGGGCCCAGCTGTCCGAGCCTTTCGCTACAGGGAGAAACGTCGAATGCAAAGTGTTCTTGCCGTGGATGATTCGGCATCCATCCGCAGCCTCGTCAGCTATGTGCTGGAGCAAGCAGGCTACGACGTCGTCCTGGCCGAGGACGGACAGGAGGCACTCGACTACGCACGGGACAACACCGTGGATCTGGTGCTCACCGACATCAACATGCCCAAGCTGGACGGCATCGGCCTGATCAAGGGGCTGCGCAAGTTGCCGCACTACCGTTTTGTGCCGCTGCTCGTGCTGACCACCGAGTCGGGCACCGACAAGAAGATGGAAGGCAAGGCGGCGGGCGCGACCGGCTGGATCGTGAAGCCTTTCGACCCGGTGCAGCTCGTCGGCACGATCCAGAAGGTTCTGTCCTGATGCGTAAACCAAACACCGAGCTTATGGGGAGTGCGAAATGTCGCTCGATGTAAACATGGCGGAGATTGCCCAACTCTTCATCGAGGAAAGCCTCGAGGGGTTGGATATCATGGAATCCGGGCTGCTGAACCTCGATCTGGGCGCCGCCGACCCCGAGACCATGAATGCGATTTTTCGCGCCGCGCACTCGATCAAGGGCGGCGGGGCGACTTTCGGGTTCATGGAGATTTCCGAATTCGCGCATCACGTCGAAACGCTGCTCGACGAGATGCGTCAGGGCGAACGGCCAGTCACGCGCGAAGGGGTCGACCTGTTGCTGCAGTCGGTGGACTGCATTCGCGAGATGATCGGTTGCCTCGCAAGCGGTGAAGTGGATACGGCCCGCGCCAAAGAGCTCGAGAGCCAGCTCGAAGCGATGCTGAAGCAGAATCCCGGTTCCGCAGCAGAGGGGGGCAGCGCAGCCGCGCCGGCTCCCGAACAACCCGACCCGGCAGAGAGTGGTCGCGCGGAGGAGATCGGGCTGGGTTGGACGATCCGGTTCAGGCCCGGCCGCGGGATTTTCAGGTCCTGCAACGATCCTCTGCGCATGTTTCGTGCGCTGGAATCCCTGGGCGAACTCGAGGTACGGGTTGTCGGTGCCGATGATCTCGACTTCGAAGACCTCGATCCCGAAGAGTGTCGCCTGGGCTGGGATCTCGAACTCCGGACGTCGTCGGACCGTGAGGCTGTGGAAGAAGTCTTCGCGTGGGTCGCGGACGAGTGCGAGCTCGATATCGACCCCATACCGGGTCCTGCTGGTGACGTTCCAGCGGCGGTGGAAAATGACGCCTCACCGGAAACCGAAGAACCAGCGGCAGCGCCTCAATCCGAAGCGGCGCCGGCCCGGGTCGAGGCGCGCGCGCCCGCGGCACGGTCGGCCCCCAAGCCGGGTGCCTCCGGCCAGGAGACCGGTTCGATTCGCGTCAACATCGACAAGGTGGACGCGCTGATCAACCTGGTCGGTGAGCTCGTGATCACACAGTCGATGCTGAGCCGTTACAACGGCGACTTCGACTTCACTCAGATCCAGGGCCTGCGCGAGGGGCTGACGCAGTTGTCCCGCAATACCCGGGAGCTGCAGGAAAGCGTGATGGCGATCCGCATGTTGCCGATCAGTTTCGCCTTCAGCCGTTTCCCGCGACTGGTGCGCGACACCGGCAATGCGCTGGGCAAGAACGTCGAGCTCCGGCTCGTAGGCGAGAACACCGAACTCGACAAGACGGTACTCGAGAAGATCGGCGATCCCCTCGTACACCTGGTTCGCAATTCGCTCGATCACGGCCTCGAGACACCCGAGGAACGGCTGGCTGCGGGCAAGCCCGAGACCGGTGTTCTGGAACTGAATGCCTACCACGAGGGCGGCAACATCGTCATCGAAGTTATCGACGACGGCGCCGGCATCAACAAGGAAAAGGTGCTCGCCAAGGCGCGGGAGCGCGGACTGGTCGGGCCCGATGAACAACTATCGGACGACCGGATCAACAATCTGATTTTCATGGCCGGCTTTTCGACAGCCGACGAGGTCAGCGACCTGTCGGGCCGCGGCGTCGGCATGGATGTCGTGCGACGCAACATTGCCGATCTTGGCGGTCACGTGTCCGTGAAGTCTGAGAGCGGCGTTGGAAGCACGTTCACGATCCGGTTGCCGTTGACGCTTGCCATTCTCGACGGCCAGCTCGTTCGCGTCGGCAAGGAGTCTTACATCGTCTCGCTCGTGTCGATCGTCGAGACGATTCAGGTCTGCGCCGACAAGGTCAATCAGATTGCCGGTGAGTCCGAGCTCTTCAAGCTACGTGACGAGTACCTGCCGATCGTGCGTTTGCACGAACTCTTCGGCATCGAGGCAGACAGCACCCGGATCGACGACGGCTTGCTCGTCGTCGTCGAAGCTAACGGCCAGCGCGTCGGAGTATTCGTCGACGACCTGCAGGAACAGCAGCAGGTCGTCATCAAGAGTCTCGAGGCGAATTACCGCCAGATGCAGGGTATCTCCGGCGCCACGATTCTCGGTGACGGGACCGTCGCGCTGATTCTCGACGTACCCGGACTCATTCAACTGTATTTCGACAGACATGGAAACCCGCAGCACTCGGCCGTCGCAGTGGCGTGATGTTTGCATTCAATTCCAGGAGATCAACATGGCCGTAAGTCAGAAACACATGGAAGAGATTACCCAGGCAGCCGAATCGAGCGACGCCGGAGGCCAGTACCTGACCTTCATGCTTGCAGGCGAGGAGTACGGCGTGGAAATCCTGAAGGTGCAGGAAATCAAAGGCTGGGACACGGCAACGCCGATTCCCAACACACCCGACTATGTACTCGGCGTGCTGAATTTGCGTGGCGCGGTCGTTCCGATTATCGACCTGCGCAAGCGCTTCAGTCTCGAGAGCGTGCCCTATGGCGCGACCACGGTCGTCATCGTCGTAAAAATGGCGCACGAAGACCAGGAGCGCACGGTCGGGCTGGTCGTCGATGCTGTGGCGGACGTTTATCGCCTCGAAGGTGGAGAGATTCAGCCGCCCCCCGACATGGGCGGTGCGGTTCACACTGAGTTCGTGCGCGGCCTCGCCACGGTCGAGGAAAAGATGGTGATTCTGCTGGAGATCGATCGCCTGATCGATTTCCGCGGCATGCAGGCAGAGTCGAAAGCGCCGGCAAAAGCCGAAACGGACGCCTGACGGCGCCGGGCAGACGGCTTTGGTTCGATACGGAAAGCGAGTCCGACATGACTGAAGAAACTAAGGATCCGGGACTTGACGTCGAGACGCTCGAGGCGTCGTTTGAGCTCATCGCACCGTCGGCGGAACGTGTCGTCGAGCGGTTCTACGAAGAGTTGTTCGACCGTCATCCGGCCGTACGGCCGCTGTTCGCGGGGACGGATCTTGCCGAACAGCGCGGCAAGCTTCTTGCAGCCCTGAAGCTGGTTGTGGCGAATCTGCGCAAGCCGGCAGCTTTGGCGTCGGCGCTCGACGAACTGGGTCGGCGGCATCAGGACTACGGCGCCTTGCCGGAACACTACCCGGCCGTCGCGGAGACGCTTCTCGACGTGATGGCAGAAATTGCGGGATCCGCGTGGACTCCGGCGATAGAGAGCGCGTGGAGGGACGCACTCGGCACTGTCGCGGGAATCATGCTCGATGCCTACGTGAGCGGCGCCGCTGGCGACGCGGAGACTTCTGAAGAAACAACTGAGGAAACTGACATGGGTGACTATATGGATAGCGATGCAGCGCACAACGCCCGCATCAAACAGGCACTGGACTGCGTGACGGCGAACGTGATGGTAGCCGACGCCGACCTCAACATCATTTACATGAACGACACGGTCAGCGAGATGTTCAAGGTGGCGGAAACCGACATTCGCAAGGATCTGCCGCGATTCGACGTGAAGACTCTGATGGGTACGAACATCGACGACTTTCACAAGAATCCGTCGCACCAGAGGCGCATGTTGACGGACCTCAACGATACGTTCGAATCGAAGCTGACGCTCGGCGGCCGGACCTTCCAGATCATCGCCAATCCGATTTTCGACGACAATCGCGAGCGCGTCGGCACGGTTGTCGAGTGGCAGGATCTGACCGAGCGGCTTGCGCGCGAGGAAGAGGACCGCAAGCGCGCCGAGGCCGAGGCGCTCATCGCTGCCGAAAACGGCCGCATCAAGCAGGCGCTCGACGGTGTCACGACGAACGTCATGATCGGCGACAACGATCTCAACATCATTTACATGAACGACGCTGTCACGCAGCTGTTCCGTGAAGTCGAGTCGGACGTCCGTAAGGACCTCCCGGGCTTCGACGCCAACAACCTGATCGGCACCTGCATCGACATGTTCCATAAGAACCCGGCCCATCAGCGCACGATGCTGGCGAATCTCAGTTCCACGCACAAGGCAGAGCTTGCGATCGGCGGGCGTACGATGCAGGTCATCGCGAGCCCGGTGTTCAGCGACGATGGGGAGCGCCTCGGCACCGTCGTCGAGTGGGCCGATCGTACGCAGGAGCTTGCGGTCGAGCAGGAAGTCCAGCAGGTCGTGGACGGCGCTCTGGCCGGCGACCTGACTCAGCGGATTTCGCTGGACGGCAAGGAAGGCTTCTTCGAGCGGCTGTCCACGGCCGTCAACGAACTCGTCGGCGTTGCGGAGCGGGTGATCACCGATACGGTTCGCGTGTTCGGCGCCATGTCCGGGGGCGATCTCACCGAGACCATCGAGGGCGAGTACGCCGGGTCCTTCGGCAAGCTCAAGGCGGATGCCAACGAGACGATCAACAAACTGACGGAGGTCGTCGGCCGCATACAGGTTGCGTCGAACTCCGTCAAAACCGGCTCCGACGAGATCTCGCAAGGGAATACCGACCTTAGCCAGCGAACGGAGGAACAGGCGTCGAGCCTCGAGGAGACGGCGTCGAGCATGGAAGAGATGACCAGCACCGTCAAACAGAACGCGGACAACGCGGCCGAAGCGAATCAACTCGCCAAGGCGGCGCGCGAACAGGCCGAGAAAGGCGGTGCAGTCGTGCGCCAGGCCGTGGAGGCGATGGACGAGATCAACGCCTCGAGCAAGAAGATCTCGGACATCATCGGCGTCATCGACGAAATCGCGTTCCAGACCAACCTGCTGGCGCTCAACGCTTCGGTCGAGGCGGCGCGTGCCGGCGACCAGGGGCGCGGATTTGCGGTAGTCGCCAGCGAAGTCCGGAACCTCGCCGGCCGCAGCGCAACCGCGGCGAAGGAGATCAAGGATCTGATCCAGGACAGCGGCAGCAAGGTGGACGAGGGCTCGAGGCTGGTCAACGACTCCGGCGAAACGCTGGAGGAGATCGTCAACGGCGTGAAGAAGGTCACCGACATCGTCGGCGAGATCGCTGCCGCCAGCCAGGAGCAGTCGGCCGGCATCGAGCAGGTGAACAAGGCCGTCATGCAGCTCGACGAGCTGACGCAGCAGAACGCCGCTCTCGTCGAAGAGGCGGCGGCCGCCAGCGAATCGATGGGCGAGCAGGCCGATGGTCTGAACCAGCTGATTCAGTTCTTCACCGTTGACGGCGGGCACGCCGCCGCCGCTCCGGGCCGTCATGGACAGTCGCCGGGCGGCCTCGAGCGGCGCTCCGCCGACCGGCCCTGGACGGCGCCGAGTCAGCCCGCGCACGCTGCCGAGACGCAAGCCGCCGCCGCGCCGCCGCCGAGAAGGGCAGCGGCCAACGGCAGCGATCAGGAATGGGAAGAGTTCTGACGGCGGCCGTCGATGCGAGCTGAGCCTGGGATATTGGTAGCGCGCCGGTCGAGCCACGGAGTCTGAGGCGATGGCCGGCGCAAACCTCAACACAGGCGGGCGATCGGATGCCGGGGCGGCCGCAAGGAAGCGCACACTGGTGCTCGAGGGAACGTTTTCGATCGAGGAGATAGACGTGAGTACGACGTCTCAGAAGACAGCGGCAGCGAAGAGCCGCAAAAAAACCGGGAAGAAAACCGTTCGTAAGAAGGCGCCGGCGAAAAAGGCCGCGGCCACGACGACCGCACGGAAGAAGCAGGTCCGCAAAAAGACCGGCAGCGCAAAAAGCGCCGCCCGCAAAGCGCCACGCCGTGCCGCTGCCAAACCCGGCGCCGAAAGCGCCGCGCCGGGCACCCCCCCTACGGGCAATATCGTGCTCGGCAGCCGCCCTGACATAAAGACCATCGACGAGCTGCAGAAGGAGCTCGGCGCGGCACTGGCGGCCGATGGCGACGTCATCGTGGAAGCCGGCGACGTCGAGACGACCGATACGGCGGTGCTGCAGCTGTTGGCCGCCTTTGCCAACTCGGTGCGCGCGACGTCAAGGACCGTTCGCTGGAACGATGTGTCGCCGGCGCTCAAAGAGCTGGCGGAACTGACCGATCTTACTTCGGCGCTTGGTTTCGAAGGCGGGCCCGACGAAGACGACGGCCTGCTCCCGGTCTTCTGAGCAGCCGTTTCCATGCATCGCGATGACAGCAAGCCTGGGGGTCCACCGGTTCCGGTGAAAAGCCGGAATGCCGCGCTGCTCGTCGATCTTTGCGCCGAGCAGATTCAGGCTGCGATCAGCGAAGCATCCAGTGACATCGAGGCCTTGTCGCTGTCGGTGCTCGATACGGCTCGCCACGCCGACAAGCTGATCGAGCCCGATCGTTCGGGGCCCGGCGGCGAAACGTCAGCCGGCCAGGGTCCGGATTCGGGGCCGCTGAAGGAGGCCGTACGCAACGCCAGCCAGCGCCTCCAGTTCGCGGATCGACTGAGCCAGCGACTATCCAACACGGCCGCCAATCTGGCCGCACTCGCGGACTTTATGCAAGCCGACGAGCAGCCGGTATCGGATGAAGGTTGGTCCGCGTTTCTCGACGCGGCAAGAGCACGATTCACGATGGAGCAGGAGCGTCGGATGTTCGATGCGATTTTCGGAACGGCGCCGTCGGTGGAAGCCGTCGATGCGAAACAGCATGCGGCGGGCGAGCATCTCCTTTTCGATGTCGAAGGCGACGAACCGGACGTCCGCGGCTAGCGCCGACTCATCTGGTCAACGTCGGCGATCGGGAAATGTGGAGAGTTCTGACTTTGAACGAGTGCGCTTTGGCGCCGGCTCGATCACGCCTCATTCGAATGGAGATCAGGGATGAGTAACCAGGCAGCAGCCAGTTCACGCGCCGGCGATGCCGGCAACGATGCGAACAATGAAGATACGCCCAGGGAGTTCTCGATGAGCGATCGGGACTTCGAGCGCATCCGTTCCGTCATCAAGGATGTCACCGGCATCAATATGAGCGACTCGAAGCGCCAGCTCGTCTATCGGCGTCTCGGTTCACGCCTCAAGGCCACCGGAATCGGTAGCTTTCAGGCGTACCTCGACCATATCCGCGAGGGGAATCCGGCGGAACTCGAGCAGTTCACGAATGCCGTGACGACTAATCTGACGTCGTTCTTCCGCGAGAACCACCATTTTCAGTTTCTGGAAAAAACTGTCCTCCCGGAAGCCGTTGCAAGAGCCGCGCGCGGCGACAAGCGCCTGCGGATCTGGTCGGCGGGTTGCTCCACCGGGGAGGAACCGTATTCGATCGCAATCACGCTCCGCGAAACGCTTAAAGACATCGCGCAATGGGATGCTAAGGTCCTGTGCACGGATCTCGACTCCGACGTCATAGAGACCTGCAAAGCGGGTATCTACTCGATGCAGCGCGTCGAAAAGATTCCCCCGGAGCGGCTGCGCCGCTGGTTCAAAAAAGGCCGCGGGAGCGACGAGGAACGGGTCAAAGTCAGCCCTCAGCTTCGGGAGCTGTTGACCTTCAAGCAACTGAATCTCATGCACGACTGGCCCATGAAGGGGCGGTTTCATCTGATTTTTTGCCGCAACGTCATCATCTACTTCGACAAGCCGACGCAACGCGTGCTCATTGATCGTTACGCCGATATCCTGGCGGACGGCGGCTACCTGATACTCGGACACTCCGAGAGCCTGTTCAATGTCTCGGATCGCTTCAAGCTGATCGGTAACACGATCTACCGGAAAACACATTGATGGGTGCGATGACCAGCAACCGTGAGACCTGGCCGACCGTCATCGACGGGTTCGACGGCATCACGCGAATCTGGGACCCGAGGAACAACCTCTGCGCGGCCAAGATACTGCCGGGCGAGTACTACGTCACACGTCAGCACGAAATCATCACGACCGTGCTCGGCTCCTGCATCTCCGCTTGTATTCGCGATCCGCTGAGCGGCGTCGGCGGCATGAACCACTTCATGTTGCCCGGCGACACCAGCAAGAGCCTGAGTCAGTGGGGCGGCGGCGAGTGCATGGAAACGCGATATGGGATCGCGGCGATGGAAATGCTGATCAACGACATAATCAAGCAGGGCTGCCGCAAGGACAGGCTGGAACTCAAGCTGTTCGGCGGAGGCAAGGTGTTGGCGATGGACGTCAACAATGTCGGGGAACGCAACATCGAGTTCGCGAGACAGTTCGTTCGCGCCGAAGGCTTCGCGATCGCCGCGGAAGACGTCGGCGGCCCGCACCCGCGCAAGGTCAATTTTTTTCCACGTACCGGCAAGGTCATGATTCGGCGGCTGAGGTCGCTGCAGACCCAGGCGATCGTGGATCAGGAGAAGAGTTATGAGTCCGATCTGGCGAGCAACGAACGGCCAGGTGAAATCGAACTATTCGATTAAGCCCACCCGGGGAGCAAGGATCAGCTCGGTGAAATCGAACTATTCGATTAGACCAGGCCGGAGAGCAAGGAAAGGCTGGGTGAAGATGAGCACTTCGATCGAACCCACCCGCGGAGTGAACAAGCGATGAGCAAGATTCGTGTACTGGTCGTCGACGATTCGGCGTTGATGCGCAAACTCTTAACGGAGTTACTCAACTCCGATCCGCAGATCGAAGTCGTCGGAACCGCGATGGATGCCTACATGGCACGCGAAAAGATCAAGAAGCTGAAGCCCGACGTACTGACGCTCGACGTCGAAATGCCGAAAATGGACGGACTGAAATTCCTCTCCAACCTGATGCGCCTTCATCCGATGCCGGTCGTCATGGTGTCGTCGCTAACCGAAAAAGGCGCCGACGTCACGATGCGGGCTTTGGAAATCGGCGCGATCGACTTCGTGAGCAAACCGAAGGTGGATCTGGCGCATAGCCTTGACGATTGCGCGGAAGAGATCACGTCGAAGGTCAAGGTTGCGGCGCGGGCCTGCGTGAATACGATGCTGCGTCAGAAGAGTGCTGAGCCCGTTCGACCGTCGCAGCTCAATAACGGCGCCACGCCGGGAAGCGAAGGCGGCAGCGGCACCTACAGCACTACCGACCGGGTCATCGCGATCGGCGCCTCGACCGGGGGCACCGAGGCGATCAAAGACGTATTGATGGGCCTGCGCCCCGACTGCCCGGGCATCGTCATCACGCAGCACATTCCGCCCGTATTCAGCAGTTCGTTTGCCGAGCGCATGAACCAGTGTTCGCCCCTCGTAGTGTGCGAGGCCCGGGACGGACAGCAAATCCGGCCCGGACACGCGTTCATCGCGCCCGGCGATCAGCACCTGTCCGTGATCAAGGACGGCGCCCGCTATCGCTGTAAGCTCGACAGCAATCCTCCCGTCAACCGTCACCGGCCCGCCGTTGACGTGTTGTTCGAGTCGGTAGCCGAAACGGCGGCTCACAACGCAGTGGGCGTGATTCTCACGGGCATGGGCAAAGACGGAGCCAAGGGAATGAAGCGCATGCACGACGCGGGCGCCGCTACGATTGCCCAGGATGAAAAGACCAGCGTCATCTGGGGAATGCCGCACGCGGCGATCGAGGAAGGCGGTGTGGATCACGTCATGCCGTTGGGGAGGATTGCGCGGCAAATGACGGAACTCGCGGCCCACGGCTGAGCGTGGCCCGACTCCTCTGTTTCGCGGGTTCCCCTAGTTTACGAAGATGCGGATGAGCTGCCCCGCGGCTTCCCGTATCTCGGCGACGTCGTCGAGCAGCGCGTCGCCGGAGAGCCCGAGGGCATCCATGGCACGCGGATCGATGGGCGGCGCGTCCTCGTAGTCGCGGCTGTCGAGCTCGGTCAGGACGGCGAGGCTGTTGGCGACGTGCACCACCAGTATCGAATCGGTCAGCTCCTCGGCCGCATAGGGATCGTGGTGGAACTCGATGGCCGCACACAGCGAATCCGGGAGTCGCCACTGACGCGCCAGAGCCGCTCCGACCGCGGCGTGGTCGAAACCGAATACTTCTCTTTCTGAAAGGTACACGGCGACGCCGTCGTTCTCGTCCACGGAGTGCAGCAATGCCTGCCGGGACTTATCGGGACACTGATTGAACATGACCAGATGACCGATATCGTGCAACAGGCCAGCCGTGAACAGAGAGTCGCCGCCTCTCACCCTGGCTCTCACGCCGATTTGTCTTGCGGCGACGGCGCAGTAGAGGCTGTGCTTCCAGAAATCCTCTACCGAAACCAGGTCGTTCGGAATGCCTTTGAACGTCGTCGTGGCGCAAATCCCGAAAGCGAGGTCCCTGACTTCGCGCAGGCCCACCACCGTGATTGCACGTGTGACGTTGCTGACGTTGCCGCCGATCCCGAACAGGGCGCTGTTGGCGAGACGCAGTAAGGCTGCGCTCAACGCCGGGTCCGGCTCGATGACGGCGCCGATTTGCTCGGCACTGCTGTCCTCGTCGCGCAGCATGTCGTTAATTCGAAACGCAACGTCCGGAAACGAGGCCAGTTGGGTCACGTTGTTTGCCAGTTCCTCGGCCGATTCTGCCACAGACTCCAGATCCCGGATCACGCCTTGCGAGGCTACATACGCGCTGTATCGGCAACGCCGGGATTTTGTTTAGCGCGATCGGCGTTGCATAAGCGGCGGTGGGCTAAAGGTCGGGCGGACGCTGCCGATATACACACTAAGGACGGTCGCGCCGGCGTGGTGCGTTAGTTTCACCCTTAAAATTGGAATCCAAGGCATGAAGATACTGGTAGTCGACGATAGTTCCGCAATGCGCATGATGGTCGTGCGTACGCTCCGTCAGGCCGGCTTCGGCGGCAACGATGTGGAGCAGGCCGAGGACGGCGCGGCGGCGCTGGAGCAGATTCGCAAGAGCACGCCGGATCTGGTGCTGGCCGACTGGAACATGCCGAACATGACCGGAATCGAGCTGCTCGAAGCGCTCAGGGCCGAGGAAAACGACGTCACGTTCGGCTTCATTACCACGGAGTCGACCAAGGAAATGCGGCAGCGGGCCACGGATGCGGGCGCCCAGTTCCTGATTTCGAAGCCGTTCACGACTGAATCCTTCGAGAAGGTGCTCAGCACCGTCATGAACTGAGCACGCCATTAACGGGAACATCAGTATGAGCAGCAATTTCGTAGTCCCGACAGAGCAGTCCGTTGCCAGCCTGTTGGCCATGATTTTCGGCGACGGTCTGGGGGTCAACGGCGGCGATGCGGCGGATCTCGGTTCGCAGCACGTTGCCACTTTCATCGACGATGAGGACAAACTGGTGGCCGCCTGTGTTTGCGACAAAGCCTTCGTCGCCTACTCCGGTGCCGCCTTGTCGATGATCCCGGCTAACGTGGCCAACGAGATGATCAGCGGGAACTCGATCAGCGACGCTCTGATCGGCAACTTCTATGAAGTCATGAACATCTGCTCGAAGCTGCTGATGTCGGACAGCAGTGCACATCTGAGGCTGGACAAGACCCTGGATCCGGGCACCGGCGGCGACGCACTTGCGGCACTCGAAGGAACTGCCGAGAAGGTGGCGTTTCGGGTGGATATTCCAAACTACGGCAGCGGCACCCTGACTTTTCTGATCGGGAGCTGACGAGGAATTGGCGTAACCGGACCGGAAGGTCGGCGGGTGTGTCGGCTTTTTGACGCTGGCGGACCCCCGGCCCGCGGCGTAACTCTCTGATATCAAACGATTCGTAGGTTGGCATGTAAGTTGCTTTGCTGTCACTGAAGACGTAGTACGGAGAGTTTCAGTGACAGAAGCCGTCATCAGCCACAAAGATCTCGAACTTGCCTTCAGGGCGTTCAACGAACAGTCCGGTCTGCTGGAGGCCTGTTATCGATCATTGCAGCAGCGTGTCGAAGAGCTGAGCGAGCGGCTCCGGGTCACGCAGTCGGCCCGACACCGCGAACTGCTCGAAAAAGAGCGGCTGAGCAACCGTCTGTCGAGCTTGCTGGAGACGCTGCCGGGAGCGTTCCTCGTTATCGACGGTGACGGTGTCATCCTCGAGCGCAACAACCGCGCGGCGGAAATGCTCAGTCAGCCGCTGATCGGCTGCTGCTGGTCGGACGTCGTACAGCGCGAGTTCTGTCCCAACCGCCGCGTCGACGGCGACCTGTACCTCAGGGACGGCCGGTGGATCAATCTGTTCCGGCGTCCGCTGGAATACGGTCACGGCGAGATCCTTTTGCTGACCGACGTAACCGAAAGCCGTCGGATGTCGGAGATGCTGCAGTGCCAAGACCGGTTGTCGGCAATGGGCGAAATGACGGCGACGCTTGCGCATCAGATTCGCACGCCTCTGTCGTCCGCGCTGCTGTACGTCTCGCAGCTGGAATCGGACGAGGACAACGGCGAGGTTGCGAGAAAGGCGGCGCAGTGCCTCAGAAGTCTGGACGGGCTCGTCAGTGACATGCTGAGTTTCGTCGGCGGCGTCCGCCGTCACGGCGAAACCATCGATGTACGTTCGCTGCTCGACGACGTGCTTGCCGCGATCGAGCCGCAGCTGGATAACGCGAGTTACGTCGCGGTCGACCTGTGCGATGACGATCTGACCGTCGTCGGCAATCGCGACGCTCTGCACGGCGCGCTCCTGAACCTGATCGACAACGCGCTACAGGCCTCGGGCGATCAGCCGGTCGTGGAACTCGGCGCGTCCCGTAACGGCGATGAAGTCTGCCTGATCGTCTCCGACAACGGTCACGGTTTTCCGGCCGGCG
The DNA here is from genome assembly GCA_028277185.1 of Woeseiaceae bacterium. Classification (GTDB taxonomy): domain Bacteria; phylum Pseudomonadota; class Gammaproteobacteria; order Steroidobacterales; family Woeseiaceae; genus UBA1847. Next base: position 27,471 of record JANQGQ010000023.1, on the reverse strand, counting down.
ACCGCGACAAGCTGTTCAGGCCGTTTTACACGACCCGGCCACAGGGTACGGGCCTTGGTCTCGCAATCGTCAACAGCGTTGCGGAGGCACATGGCGGCTCGGTTGAATTCGATTCCGGGCCGCACGGCTCGACGTTTGCGATCTGCCTGCCGGCGGAACCGGCGGACGAATCGGCCTCCAGTGAGTGCCTGCCGGCCACGATTCCCGCTGTGCGGGCAGCCGAATTGTCGGAGCATCGGCATGCCACGGCATGACGTGCTGATCGTCGAGGACGACGCGGTCTTAAGGGACGCGCTCCTCGATACGCTCAGGGCGCGCGATCTCTCGGTCTGCGCGGCCGCCGACGGCCGCGAGGCGCTGGCGGTTCTCAGCGATACCGACGTCGGTCTGATCTTGAGCGATGTGCAGATGGAGCCGATGGGCGGGCGGGAGTTGCTTGCAGAAGTCCGGCGCCGGCACCCCGAGCTTCCGGCCGTGCTGATGACGGCCTTCGGCACGATTGAGCAGGCCGTGGACGCGATGCGCGAGGGCGCTTCCGACTACCTCGTCAAGCCCGTCGATGCCGATGGCCTGTTTGAAACGCTCAACCGATACTTGAGGAAGGCGCCGTCTGCGCGCGACCTCATCGCCGAGGACCCGAGGTCTCTGGAGCTGCTCGATCTGGCCAGGCGTGTCGCCAACAGCGATGCGACGGTGACGATCAGCGGCGAAAGCGGTTCCGGGAAGGAGGTCGTCGCGCGTTACATCCACGACCACTCGCCGCGACGGGACAAGCCGTTCGTTGCGATCAACTGCGCCGCGATCCCCGAGAATATGCTGGAGGCCGTGCTGTTCGGCTACGAGAAGGGCGCTTTTACGGGCGCCAGCGCGGCGCATCCGGGCAAGTTCGAGCAGGCTCAGAACGGCACGCTGCTGCTGGATGAGATCTCCGAGATGCAGATCGGACTCCAGGCAAAGCTGCTGCGCGTCATTCAGGAGCGCGAAGTCGAGCGCATCGGCGGCCGCAAGACAATCGATCTCGACGTCCGTGTGCTTGCAACGACCAACCGCGACCTGAAACAGTGCGTCTCGGACGGCGCGTTCCGGGAAGACCTTTACTACCGGCTCAGCGTGTTTCCGCTGCACGTGGCGCCGCTCAGGGAGCGGCGGGCCGACATCCTGCCGCTGGTGAGCTTCGCCATCGATCGCCATCTCGAGGCGGCCAGGCCGAAGCCCGCGCTGTCGCCGGAAGCCGAGGCCAGACTCCTTTCGCACGACTGGCCCGGCAACGTCCGCGAGCTCGACAACCTCGTGCAACGCATTCTGATACTGCTCAGAGGCGACGTGATTTCGGAACGTGACATCGTTTTCGAAGCGGCCGCCGCCGACAGGACCGGGGAATCCGGGAGTCCTGACGATCCGCCGGACCTGCAGGACAGTCTCAGGCACCGGGAGAGGCAGGTGATTCTCGACGTGCTGGCACGCTGTGGCGGCAATCGTTCGGCAGCGGCGAAAACGCTGGGTATCAGTGCCAGAACCCTGCGCTACAAGATCGCCCGCATGCGCGAAAACGGCGTCGCTTTGCCGGCCAGCGTAGTGTGAGTATTCACGTGATGGATTCGAGGGCAACCCGGTCATGAACGACATCAACACCCAACATCTTCTCGAGCAGATTCGTTCGCTGAGCAGCGAACTGCGGGCCGAGCCCGCGCCCGTCGATCGTGCCGGAGAGAGCGGCGGTTTCGGCGATCTTCTGAAGTCGACGATCGACTCGGTGAGCGACATGCAGCAGGAAGCGTCGGAACTCCGTCGCGCCTACGAGGCCGAGGACCCGGGCACGGACCTCACTGAGGTCATGATCGCGGCGCAGAAGGCCAGTCTTTCCTTCCGCGCGATGTCCGAGGTACGGAACAAGCTCGTGACCGCGTATCAGGACATCATGAACATGCCGGTGTAAGGAGGCGGGCACTCTAGCCATGGAACAAGCCACGACGATTGAGCCGGACAAGGTTCCGGCCGCCAGTATGAATCTGGCCATGCTGTTCAGCATCCCGGCGGTGCGCCAGATTGGGCTTCTGATCGGCGTGGCCGCCAGCGTCGCAATCGGATTTGCCGTGGTGCTGTGGTCGCAGACCCCGGGACACGCGCAGCTCTACAACGGACTCGACGGCGAAGATGTCGCCCAGGTGGCGGACGTTCTGCGCGGCGCGAACATCGACTTTACGCTCGACATGGATTCCGGCTCTGTCGCGGTACCTGAGTCCCGACTGCACGACGCACGTCTGGAGCTTGCATCCCAGGGGCTGCCGCGCGGCGCCGCCGTCGGCATGCGGTCGCTGCAGGAGCAGCCGACTTTCGGACAGAGTCAGTTTCGCGAAAACGCGCTGTATCAGCATGCGCTCGAGGCGGAGCTGGCGCGCACGGTTACTCATCTCGGCACCGTACGCGATGCCCGGGTGCATCTGGCGCTGCCGCGCCAGTCGGCCTTTGTCCGGGATCGCAAGCCGGCCAGCGCGTCCGTCATGCTGAGTTTATACCGCGGGCGTGAGCTCGAGGACGGTCAGATTGCGTCGATCGTGCATCTGGTTGCGTCCAGCGTGCCAAACCTCACACCCGAAAACGTAACGGTCATCGATCAGCACGGCCGGCTGCTGAGCTCCGGCGACGATCGCTGGGACGACGCCGTGTCCGCGCGACACTATCAACTTTCGGCCAGACTCGAGCAGGACTACAAACGCCGCATTGAGGCGCTGCTGACGCCGCTGCTCGGACCCGGCAGGGTGCGCGCCGAGGTCGTCGCCGACATGGATTTCACCGTCAGCGAGGAAATGCGCGAGAGCTTCGACCCGAACGGCGCGCTGGTCAGCGAGCACCGCTCGGAAAACCGCCGCAACGGCGGCGGTCAGGAAGCCGTCGGCGTGCCGGGAGCGCTCAGCAACCAGCCGCCTGAAGCCGGCGGCGTCGAGGCCGGCGCCGCCGATCCGGAAGCCGCCGAGGCTGTAAACGCCTCGTCAACGAGTACCCGGAACTACGAGGTGGACCGGACGATCAGCCGCACGCGCCCGCAGGCAGGCACGATCCGAAGGCTGTCGGTCGCCGTACTCGTGGACGATCCCGGCGCCGCCGCGGACGCCGCCGAAGGCAGCACGCCGCCGCTGAGCGAAGAGGATATTGAGCGCTTCACGTCGCTGGTTCGGGAGGCAGTCGGATTCGATGCGGAGCGCGGCGATTCGGTGGTCGTGGTCAAAGCCGCGTTTCAGGACATGCCCGAAGCAGAGCCCGTTAGCGCACCTGGATTCTGGACCAAGCCCGTATTCGTGGATGCCATGAAACAGATTCTCGGCGCCGCGCTCGTGCTCGCACTTGCCTTCGGCCTCGTGAGGCCGCTGCTCAAGTCTCTGTTGGCCAACAACGAGGCGGCCGCGGCCCGCTCGATGGCAAGCGCCGCGGGCAGAAGCACGCCGGTCGCGGTCGGCCAGATGTCGGGCGGGACGGCCGCGTTGCCGTCGTTCGACGAAAAAGTCTCCGCCGCGAAGAAGATAACCGGCCACGACCCCGCCAAGGTGGCGCAGGTCGTCAGGCAGTGGGTCGACGGCGCTTAAGTGATGAGCGAAGCGGATACGACAATGAACGGCACACGCCGCGCGGCGCTGTTGCTGATGACCCTGGGCGAGGCTGAAGCGGCCGAGGTGCTGCGGTACATGGACGCCAAGCAGGTGCAGCAACTTGGCGAGGCGATGGCAACGCTGAGGAACGTATCCAAGGACGAGGCTGACGGCGTCCTGGACGGCTTCATTACCGAGATCGACGACAAAACGTCCTTCGGCGTCGCGACCGAGGACTACGTGCGCAAGGTGTTGACCAACGCCTTCAGCGAGTCTAAAGCCAACGCCCTGATCAGCCGCATGCTGAGCGGGGCCGATGCCAAGGGTTTCGAAGCTCTGCAGTGGATGTCGGTGGATGAGATCGAAGAGATCGTCGCCGGTGAGCACCCGCAGATCATCGCCATCATCATCGCCTATCTCGAGCCGGAGCAGGCGGCGGCGATTTTGCCGCGGATACCCGACGCGCAACGGGCAGAAGTCGTGATGCGAATCGCAAAGCTCACGGACGTCCAGCAAAGCGCCCTGGCGGAAATCGAGGAGCTGATTGCCAGCAAGTCGAAGGACGTCGGACGCTCGACGACGAAGAAGGTAGGCGGAGCCGGCGTGGCCGCGGCAATCGTCAATGCGCTCGGCGCCGAATCGGGAGACAAGATCCTCGACGAGATCAAGGAAAAGAACAACGAGCTCGGCACCGAGATCGAAGAAATGATGTTCGTGTTCGACTCGCTGCTCAGCGTGGACAACCGCGGTATCCAGGCCCTGTTGCGCGAAGTCTCCAACGACGTGCTGGTCGTCGCGCTCAAAGGGGCCGTACCCGAAATGCAGGATCACATTCTGAGCAACATGTCGAAGCGGGCGGCCACGCTGCTCAAGGAAGATATCGAAGCGCGCGGACCGACGCGCCTTAGTGAGGTGGAGCAGGCACAGAAGGAGATTCTCGAGGTCGCGAGGCGCCTCGCCGACTCCGGCGATCTGGATCTGGGACAAGGGGGCGACGAGTATGTCTGAGCCCGCCGGGAAGCCGGAAGCGCGCGAAACCGCCAGGTGGCGGGCGCCGGCCATCGACGGCTCCGAGGGCGCCGGGTTTCTGACGGCGGAGCGTCTCGAGGCCCTGCAGCGCGATGCCTATGACGAGGCGTACGAGGCAGGCTACCGGGAAGGGCTCGAGGCAGGTAAGGAAGCCGCTGCCGAGCGGGCGGCGCGTCTGGGCGAGCTGTTCGACACGCTGGCGGCGCCGCTCGAGGAACTCGACGAGATCGTTGAGCAACAGCTTGCGGAGCTGTCGATTACGATTGCCAAACAGCTTTTTCGCCGTGAGATACAGATCGATCCCGGACACGTCATCGGCGTCGTCAGGGACACCGTGCCACTGCTGCCCGTGGCAAGTCGTAACGTCAAGGTGTACCTGCATCCGGACGACGCCGCGCTGCTACGTGAATCGCTCTCGGGCGGCTACGACGAGATGGCGTGGAGTATCGTCGAAGATCCCCTGCTTGCCCGCGGCGGCTGCAAAGTGACGAGTGACAACTCGCTGATCGACGCTCAGGCCGAGACGCGCTTTCAGGCTGTCGTCGACGCGATTTCCGGAGACAAGCGGCAACAATGAGTACCGAGTCGGAAGTAGCGGCGGGTTCCGGGGCTGAACGCAGCGTTCGGAACCATGAGCCGGAAATCGCGACGGGTTCCAGGGCCGAACGCAACGTTCGACTAGGCCAGCGTCTGGCTGCCCGTGTCGCTCGTGCAGAGGGGGACGTTCCGCCGCCGCCGGTACAGGGTACGCTGCGACGTACTATCGGTTTGACCATGGAGGCCGAGGGCTGCGAGGCACCTGTCGGTGGCCGCTGCGACGTCGTCGCGCTGGATGGCCGCAGAATCGAAACGGAGGTGGTCGGTTTCGCCGGCGAACGCCTATACCTGATGCCGGTCGGCGAGATGCGCGGCATCGTTCCGAATGCGCGGGTCGTCCCGGTTGCGGCGGTGCGCGACGTCCGCGTTGGCGACGAACTTCTCGGACGCGTGCTGGACGGAAGCGGCAACCCGATCGACGATGGTCCGGCGCTGTGCTGTACCGAGCGGGTGCCTTTGTTCGGCGCCCCGATCAACCCGCTCAAGCGGCGGCCCATCGACGAGCCGCTCGATGTCGGCGTCAGGTCGATCAACGCGCTGCTGCCGCTCGGTCGCGGCCAGCGACTCGGGCTGTTCGCCGGCAGCGGTGTGGGCAAGAGCCAGCTCTTAGGGATGATGACGCGGTATACGGATGCCGACGTAATCGTCGTCGGCCTGATCGGCGAACGCGGCCGCGAGGTAAAGGAATTCGTCGATCTGGCTCTGGGCGCCGAAGGTCTCAGTCGTTCCGTCGTGGTGGCAACACCGGCCGACGACACGCCGCTCATGAGAATGCAGGGCGCCTGGCTGAGTTGCGCAGTTGCCGAGTACTTCCGCAACCAGGGCAAACACGTGCTGCTGCTGATGGACTCGCTGACCCGCTTTGCCCAGGCGCAACGCGAGATTGCGCTGGCGATCGGCGAGCCGCCGGCCACGAAGGGATACCCTCCGTCCGTGTTTGCCCGTCTGCCGCAGCTCGTCGAGCGGGCCGGCAACGGTGCGGCGGGGCAGGGGTCGATCACCGGCATCTACACGGTATTGGCGGAGGGCGACGATCAGAACGATCCGGTCGTAGACGCGTCGCGGGCCATTCTCGACGGACACGTCGTGTTGGCGCGCGAACTGGCCGACACGGGTCTGTATCCAGCCGTCGACGTCGAGTCTTCGGTCAGCCGCGCCATGCAGGCGATCGCCGGCCATGAACAGAAGGAGCTGATCACCCGCTTCCGGCAGGTGTACTCGACCTATCGCCAGAATCTCGACCTGATCGCCGTCGGCGCTTATCAGAAGGGTAGCGATGCGCGCGTCGACGAGGCCGTGGCGCTCTGGCCGCGAATCATCGAGTTTCTGCGCCAGCGGCAGGATGAGTCCGTTGACTACGACAGCAGCGTCGCGGCGCTTGCCGAGCTTCTGAACCGGCCGGCGAATCCCGGGGGGACCCCGGCCGCCGACGGAGACGGGTCGTGAAGCGCTCGAGGCGCTGCGGCATTTTGAGCATCGAGGGTGACGGATCGTGAAGCGCTCGCGGCGAATCGGAATCGTCGAGTCGGTTGCCGAGCGCGAGGAGCGCGATCAGCGCCGGCTCATGGCGCAGAGTCAGCATGAACTCGACGCAGCGCTTACGCGCCTCGAGGAGTTGATGGCCTACCGGCAGGAGTACGCGACCGGAGAGCGGCCCAGGTCGGGGGCGAGTGCCTTACAGTGGAAGGACTACCACAGCTTCATGCAAAGGCTCGAGCAGGCGGTGACCACCCAGGAGCAGATCGTCGCTGACGGTCGGCGCCAACGCGAACTGCACCAGCAGCACTGGATGGCTAAGCGCCGGCGACTCAAGTCGATATCGCGCGTCGTCGATCGGTATCAGAAACAGGAAGCCGACGAGGAGCAGCGCCGGCAACAACGGCTGCAGGACGAACTGGCGTCGAGCGGCGGGCACCGGTTCCAGGACTGACTGCCGCAGTTCATGCGTCAGTCCGGGTGGCGCTCCCTCGACGAAACCGCCTCACGCATCGCCTCGGCGAGTTCCGACTTGTGGAAGGGCTTCCTGAGCAGGACGACGTTGTCGTGCGCAAGCTCGGCATACCCCGAGTCCCCCGAGGCGTAGCCGGACATGAGGACGGCCTTGAGCTCAGGGCGGGTTGCGAGTACCTCGGCGAGGAATTTGGGTCCGCTCGTACCGCCCGGCAGCACGACGTCCGACAGCACGATATCCACGTGCGCACCGTCCCGTAACATGGCGTCCGCCGATCGTGCATCGGCGGCTTCGATCGCCTGATAGCCCAGACTATGAAGCATTCGCATTGCCAGTTTGCGCACGTCCGGATCGTCCTCGAGTACGAGCACGACCTGGCCGCCGCCGCGCAAGTCTTCGTTCCCCATGGCAGATATCGCAGTCGCACTCCGCGTTACCGCACGCGGCAGCTGAATGGTCACGGTCGTCCCCTGTCCCTCAGTGCTGTCGAGCGATACGTACCCGCCGGACTGTCTGACGAATCCGTATACCATCGAAAGACCCAATCCACTGCCTTCGCCGACATCCTTGGTTGAGAAGAACGGCTCGAAAGCATGCGCCAGTACCCGCGCCGACATCCCGACACCGGTGTCGGCTACCTCGATTACCGTGTAGTCCCCGGGGGCGAGACCGGGATTGACGGTGCCGCGCACGGAGTCGGACGGTGCGTTTCTCAGGCTTATCGTCAGTCTCCCGCCGTCCGGCATGGCGGCGCGCGCATTGATCGCGAGGTTCAACAACCCGGACTGCAACTGCCCGGGGTCCACCCAGGTCAGCCAGAGATCCGGGGCTTGCACGAGGCGCAGCTCGACGTCGGCACCCAGAGTACGGCCGAAAAGCTTCGTCGTGTCTTCGACCAGTTTCTCAAGATCTACGGCCTGGGGTTTCAGCGTCTGCTGGCGGGAAAACGCCAGCAGCTGTTGCGTCAGTTCCGCACCTCGCTCAGCCGAACGCAGTATTGACTCGAGTTCGGCGACGTCTCGTTCCGAAGCTTCTGCCAACAACTCGGCATTGCCGACGATTACGGCCAGGATGTTGTTGATATCGTGCGCCAGTCCGCCGCTAAGCTGACCGACCGCCTCCATTTTCTGGGCTTGCTGAAGCCTGTGTTCGGCCTCACGAATCTCGGTTATGTCCTGGATCGTGCCTTCGCTGCGCACGGCCCTGTCGCCCTCGAACTCGAGCTTGCCTTCGACCTCGTGTACGTAGCGGACCTTTCCCTCGGGCGTAACGATTCGGTACTCGAGATTCAGCCGCTCTCGTCGCTTCAGGGTGGAATCGAGGAATCTCTGATACATCTCGCGATCGTCGGGATGTACGAGCAGCAGGTCACGCTCCGAACTCGCGCAGTCGCTCATGTACTCTTCTACGGTCATCCCGTGAATTCGGGCGTACTCCCTCGAGCAGTAGACGCAGCGGTTCTCGACCAGGTCCCAGACGAAGTAGCCCAGACCGGTCATCTCCGTTGCCCGCATCAGACGATTCTCGCTCTCCACCAACCGTTGCTCGACCAGTTTGAGCTCGGTGACGTCCTGTAGGGTCCCGCGCGCAACCAGCGGAGTGCCGTCAGCGGCAAAATCCGTCTCGCCGCGCTCCTGGACCCACTTAGTCCGGCCGTCCGGCATTCGCACGCGATGCGTTATCTCGAGCGGCGTTTGCCCGGCGATCGATTCCTCAAACGCCTCGACCACGGAGTCGCGGTCCGCGGGATGAACGGCTTCGAGAAACTCGCGGTACGAGCCGCCGAAGCGTGCAGGGTCGATCTCCAGTATCCGGCAAATGCCGTCCGACAACTCAAACGTATCGTGGCCCGGTGCGTACTCCCACGAACCCATCCTCGCGATTCGCTGCGCCCGATCGTGTGCTTCGGTGGCTGCCCGAAACCCGGCCCTCAGACTGATCAGGTGCTGCTCGAGCAGGAGGTCGCGGTTCGGCGGTCGGCCGGCGCCGGCCAACGCCGGACTGTCTTCGGCGGCGCGACGCTGCAGCGCTACCAGCGCAAAGATCGCGACGAAAGCCAGGCTTGCAAGCACGGCCTGCACCGGTACGCCTGTGACAGCAAGAAACCAGTTCTGTGTCGGCAGCCAGTGCGAAATGCTCGATGCGTGGGCGGAGATCAGACCGCCGAAAATGCCGAATCCTGCCAGAGCACCGCCCAGGATCAGCACCCATGCGCCTCCCGATGGCCATGCGCGGTGGAGCATCACGCCGGCCAGCAAGGCGCCGGGGAACCCGAGGAAGTAACCCGATGCGGTGCTCAGGCTGCCCGCGCGGTCGGCGGCCAGCCATACGAGGGTAAGGATGGCCGTGAAAGCCGGCGCGTATATCCACGACGAGCGGCCGAGCGGCAGCTTCGATGCCCCCGCTTCGTCGCTCGGGCCGCCGGTGCGACGCCCGAACTCGAACAGCGCAAACCAGGCGACTGCGAGCAGCGCCGCGTCGGTCCACACGACGGCGGCCCCGCTGGCCGAAGTGACCAGTACCCAGGCGTGGAAGGCGTCGTGGGCGCCGTATGCGCAGGCGAAAACTCCGAGCACCCAAAGGTGCCTCGAGAATGGCAAGAGAGGCAGGTTTCGGGGATGGGCAAGCGCAATTGCGCCCAGCATTGCGAATCCCAGACCGCTGAGGAGATGCGCTTCGATCAAATAGGTGAAGACTGCCAATCGGAAACGCCACAATATGCCAGATCACGCTCGCATCTGGCTACGTGCGGCGATGTCGCGCGACATGCCCTCTCAAGCTTCGCGCTCAGCGGCCGATAACGTGGCAGCGGGATCGGCGGGCATCCACCGCTTAAACGTACGGCGACACCACTCGGCACCCTATGTCTTCGAAAGACAAACAGACAATCGGGCGTTACGAACTCGTTCGATCCCTGGGTCGCGGTTCTCAGGGGACGGTCTACCTTGCGGTCGACCCGAAGCTCGAGCGCCGCGTGGCGGTCAAGGTGCTGACTACGACGGGCGAGATACAGAGTCGCAAGAGCGACGGCACGGCCCTCGAAGGACTGGTCGCGAGCAAGCTCAATCATCCCAACATCGTGCCGGTCTTCGATGCCGGCGAGTGCGCCGTCGGACCTTATCTGGTCTTCGAGTACGTCGAGGGCGAGTCCTTACGGAAGATCCTGGCAAAGAGCGGTGGCCCCGGCATTGCGGCGGCTGCACCGACGATCATGCAGATCCTGGATGCGATGGCGACCGCCCACGCAGCCGGCATCCTGCACCTCGACCTCAGTCCGAACAACGTACTGATAGCCGCCAACGGCGTGCCGCGAATCATGGATTTCGGGCTTTCGCAGTTCGTCGATTTCACGGTGGAGCGAAACGACACGGCCAGTGGAACGCTGCGCTACATGTCCCCGGAGCACTTTTGCGGTGACGACTACGGTCCGGGTACCGACGTGTTCGCACTCGGCAGCGTCTGCTACGAGATCGCCACCGGTCGGCACGCGATGTCAGCCAGCGACGTTGCCGCCGTGCAGTGGCAGATCGTCGACGGCAAACCGGATCTTTCCGCGCTCGATGCCGTGGAACACGGCGAGGCCTTCGCGGCTTTCCTGCGCGGCGCGCTCCAAACGGCACCCGAAGCGCGCTATGCCGATGCCGCCGCCATGCGCGATGCATTCAGCCTGTTTCTCGCGAATGCGGGGATTTCGACGTCCGGAGACGCGGGTCATAGCACGATCGATTTCCTGCTGCGGCGCATGCAGCGCAAACAGGACTTTCCGGCTATCTCCGCGACGCTTGCCGACATCAACCGACTAACCGGCGCGGACGCTTCGGCTTCCGCCGATCAACTCGCCAACGTAATCCTCCGCGATCTGGCGCTGACCAGCAAATTGCTGAAACTGGTCAACTCCGCGTTCTTCGGCGCCCGCGCCACCGAGATCACCAGCATCTCCGAGGCCGTGGTCTTTCTGGGAATCGATCAGGTGCGGATGACGGCGAACAGCCTCGCGTTACTCGGCGGGCTCAAAGGCGACTCCGCGGAACTCAAGGACGCCATGATCCGCGCGCTGCTCAGCGGACTGCTTGCGCGTCATCTCGCGAGGCGGGACGGACTCGCCTGTGCGGAAGAAGCGTTCATCTGCGGCCTGTGCCAGAACCTGGGCGAGATACTCACGATCTACTACTTTGCCGAGGACTATGCGGAGATCGAGGCGCTGCGCGCCCGGCGTGAACTCGACAAAACCGCGGCGTCGCGCGCGATCCTCGGCGTGGCCTACGGCGATCTCGGTGCTGCCGTGGCGCGGAACTGGAATCTGCCCGCCGCGCTGATCGAAGCGGTGCGCGGGCTTCCGGAAGGGGACGTGGCGCCGGCTGACGGAGAATCGGAACGCATGCTGGCCTGCTCGGTATTCGCAAGCAGGCTGACCGATGCGTTTCACGGTCATGAAGGCTCCGAGGTCGATGCGGAACTCGACAGCCTGTTGGCCCGGTTTGCGCCCGTTTTACCGCTGGAGCGCTCCTACCTCGTGAAGCTCGTCAACGCCGGCCTCGAAAAACTCAAGCTGTTCTCGCAGCACTTCGAACTCGACGTCGCCAAAAGCCGCTACTGCAGGAACGTCTCCGGCTGGCTCGACGCCACGCTCCCGGCGGTCGCTGACTCGGGTCGGACAGCGCCCAGGAGGGGCACCGGCTGATACTTCCGCCGCGGCGCGGCTTTCTGGCACGAAACCTGCTTTGCATACCTGCAGATACCACGGGCGTGGCAAAGGTAGCCGCATGACGTCGCAACTTCCGCAAACAACTACTCTGCCGATCCAGCTCCGGTACGGTTCCGCCGCCGGCGAGTCGGCCGCGACCGGAGCACCCGCGACGGCGCAAGAACCGTCCGCGCAGGCGGAAGCCGCCGGAATGCCGTTTGCAGAGCTGCTCGAGCCCCGGCAGGAAGCATCGGGACCCACGTCGCCGCCCTCCGCGGGCAGTGCCGCCCCCGGCAAACCCTTGCCGCAAAGCGGCAGCAGCCCGCCGTTCGGCGAGGATGCAGGCCCTGGCGCGCCGCTTGCGGCTTTCTATCTGCAGGACAGGGTAGTCGGCGGCCCGATTCCGGGCGCTGCGGCACTGACCGCCGCGGCCGGGTCTGCCGAAGTCGCCGGAGCGCCCACGACAGCGGAGTCAGCGCCGCTGGCGCCTGCGGGCCCGGGACGCGATGGGGCCCCGGGGGTCGACGGGCGCAGGGCGGCAGATGCGTTGCCCGCGCGGCAACCAACGGCGAACATGCCGTTCGATGCCGGGCTGGCGGTGGCTGACGGGGAGGCCGTGTTCGTCACTCGCGAAACCCCACCCGCCGCATTGGCCGGCGGGCCTTCGCGAAACAGGCATGAGGCTTCCATCGCGGCGGGGCCGTCACGCGCCGATTCCGCTGTCAGGCCCGACGGGCCGTCACAGTGGCCGTCGACTGCGGCACCGCCCGGGCTGCCTCAGCGGCTGCCCGGTGTTGCGGGGGACCTCCCGAACAATTCTCTCAATGCTCCGTCGGCAGATGGCCGCGCGAATACTGTACTGCCGGATAAGGAAGCCGCGACATCGGCGCCGCCGCGCGCCGATGGTCCCGGCCGGACGTCCGCAACGCCGGCTCCGGTACTGGTGACCTCGACGGCCACGGACGAGACCCTTGTCGCACCGCTGCCGGCCGGCGGCAACACCGCGCGCGACCTCGAGCGGCTTGCGGGCGCTCCGGGCCGGGCCGCAGCCGACGTAGCGGTATCGCGGCGCAGCGACGTAGCCGCCGGTTCCGTGCCCCCTGCCGCAGCGGAAGCTCCCGGTGATGCCGGCGAGCGGCCGACGACCCGCTTCGAGAACTTTCTGGCGGCCGGCCAGCGCACGGCGACCATGGCGGTGACGGGTGAAGAGACCGCTGCCGCGGTCGACGACCTGCCCGGCCGGACCGTCAAAGCGGAACTCGCCGAACCCCGGCTGACGAGCGAAGTGCGTCCCGATCGCGTGCTCACTGTCGCGCCATCTTTTGCGCCGTCCGTTCAGGGGCCGTCGACCGGCGTCACGACACAGAGCGTCGCGGCAATGCCGACTTTGATCGACACACCGGTGGCCGACCCGGCCTGGGGGGAGGCCGTAGGCAAGCGAGTCTCGATGCTGCTGTCGCGTAACGTCGGTAGTGCCGAGCTGCGCCTGAGCCCCGCGGAGCTCGGTCCTTTACAGGTGCAGATAGCCGTTGACGACAACGTAGCTCGGGTGACTTTCACCGCGGCGCATGCCGTTACCCGCGACGCTCTGGAGCAGGCCTTGCCCAGGTTGCGCGAGATGCTGGCTGACCAGGGCATATCGCTGGCCGATGCCGGCGTCTCGGATCAGCGTGGCGAAACTGCCGAAGATGGCGCGGATTCGGCGCCGGCAGATTTCCGTGCGGCCGACGTCGAGGCAGATCCGGATCGTTCCGGGCAGCCGTCGCCGCGGTCCGTTGAGCCGCTGCCCCCCGGCCGGCTGGACACCTACGCCTGAGCGACGCGCCGGCTGACATTGCCCGGTGCCGGGAATACGTCGCTTAACCGGGGCAAGCGCCATCAAACCGGCGCCGGCTTGTCCGCTGCGCAGCTAGTAGTCTCGTAACTTATTGTCTTTAAAAGGATCGCCGGAACTCCGTTTGGCTGGCATGCGGCTTGCATCAGTGGCAGCAGTGATCAATCGGAGTTCGACATGGCAGACACCGAGGCGGAAGAACAGAGCGAAGAGAACGAGGCCGAGGCTGAGGCTGAGGAAAAGGGCGGCGGCAAAACCAAGCTGATCGTCGCCGCCGTCGTGCTGGTCGTCCTCGGAGTCGGCGGCTTCTTCGCGGCGCCGGCAGTCATGAACATGATCTCGCCGCCGGCCGAAGAGGGAGAAGCCGCGGCCGAACCCGCGTCGGATCCGGGCAAGCCCGCACTGTTCGCACCGCTGCATCCCCCGCTCGTCATCAACTTCAAGAGCAACGACGGCGAGTCGCATTTCATGCAGTTGACGCTGGAAGTGATGGCGCGCGACCAGGCCGTCATCGACGAGGTCAAGAATCACGCCGCCGTCATTCGCAACAGTCTGATCCTGATGTACGGCAACGTCGACTACGAAACCGTCGTTACGCGCGAGGGGAAGGAGCAGATGCTCGCCGACGCGCTGGCCGAGATTCGCACGATCCTCGAGGCTGAAACCGGCAAGACCGATGTCGAAGCCGTGTACTTCACGAGCCTCATCATTCAATGAGCATTCGGTGAGCTAAAGGAAGAGTCGCGCATGAACGATCAGGTACTCTCCGAGGACGAGGTCGGTGCACTGCTGGAGGGCGTCGAGTCGGGCGAAGTCGAAGTACATTCGGCATCCGGTCCGCACCTCGCTTCGGTCAAACCGTTCGAGCTGCCGTCCCGTTCGCGGCTTGCGAGCAAGCGCTATCCGCGCCTCGAGCAGCTGAACGAACGTCTCGCCGAATGCCTCGTGTACCGTCTCGAACACGCCTTGCAGTGTTCGGTGGGCTCAAGTTTTCGGGAGACGGTCTCGATGAGCCTCGAGTCGCTACCCGAGCGCACGCAGCATCCGATCGTAGCGGTTCAGTTTTCGGCGGCGCCGCTCAAAGGTGACGGTGCCGTATTGCTCGAGGCCGAACTCGTCAGTCAACTGGTCGAGCGCTACTTCGGCAGCGAGACCGACGGTGCCGGCACGAAAGACGGTCGCTTCACGCCCGGCGAAATTCGCGTCGGCGAGACCTTCTGCCGGCTGATTCTGGATACGTTAAAGGGAGTCTGGCAACCGCTTCTGGCTCTGGAGCCGACCCTCGTCAAAACCGAGTCGGGCCTGGCCTTGCTGGACATCGCGGCCGATAGCGCGATGGTTTTGAAGTCCAGCTTCGACTTCTCGTTCGCCGAGCGCGATTCCGCGGTCCATCTGATCCTCCCGCACACGATGCTCGAGGAGCATCTTCAGTACTTCAAAGGCGTAGACCGGACCGTCGATCCCGCGAGGGATCAGGCGTGGTCTGAGGCGATCAAGGCCACGCTGACGGATATCGGCGTCGGCCTGACGGCGACCGTCGGCAACGTGGAAATGAGCCTGCGCGAACTCGTGCGCCTGGCGCCAGGCGACGTGATACCGATCGACGACCCGAAAATCGCAACGATTCAGGCCCAGGGCGTACCGCTCATACGGGCCCGTTTCGGAGTGCACGCCGGCCGCAATGCCGTCGAGGCCAAACGCTGGCTGGGCGGGCGGAACCAGAGCACGTAAGGAGCAACGCAGATGGCAAGCGATACACCGGAATCAGCCGCCCCGGCCACCGAGGAACAGGATGGAACGGCCGGACAGAGTCCCGATGAAAACGCCGGCAGCGCCGCCGCGGAGGAGTATGCGCCCGACAACTTCGAGCAGGGCGCCGCTGCTAACGTCGCACCGCCGGCCGACGTCAACCTCGATCTGATCCTCGATGTTCCGGTCACGGTCTCGCTACAGGTGGGTTCGGCCGACATCACGATCCGCGAATTGGTCGGTCTGGTCGAGGGCTCCGTCGTCGCGCTGGAGCGCGAGTCGAGCGAGCCGCTGGACGTCATGGTCAACGGCACGCTGATCGCGCATGGCGAGATCGTCGTAGTTGACGATCACTTCGGCGTGCGCCTGACCGACGTCATGAGCCCCGCCGAACGCATCATGAATATCAACAGGCAATGAACGGACGAACGATGCATATCGCGGTTCTGATGGCTGCCGCCATACCGGAGATCGTCCGGGCCGAGACGGTGAGCACGACCGTTGCGTCGCCGATGACGGTTTCCGCCGGCGACGTCCTGAACGTCGGCGGCAGTCTGGCCATGGTCCTGCTCGCCGTCGTAGTCATTGGCTGGCTCTATAGCCGGGTTCAGGGCATGCGCGGCCGTACGGGCCAGGTTATCCAGGTGGTTGCGTCGCAAGCTCTGGGACCCAAAGAGCGCGTCCTGATCGTCGATATCGCGGGCCAACAGCTCGTGCTCGGCGTAACCGCAGCAGGAATGCGCACATTGCACGTGCTCGAGGCGCCGGTCGAATCGACCAGCGAGCTCGCCTCAATGCCGAGCTTCGCCGCCCGCCTTGGCGAAGCCCTGAAGAAGAGGGTCTCATGATCCGTAAGCTGCTTGCCGTTGCTGTCTTCCTGCTGCCATCCGTGGCGTTCGGGCAGACGGAACCTCTCGTGCTCGAGCTCACCGGCGGCGCTGCGGCGGGGAAGTCTTACTCGTTGAGCATGCAGATTCTGATATTGATGACGCTGCTCACGGTGCTGCCCGCCGTGCTGCTGTCCACGAGCGCATTCGTCCGGATCATCATCGTCCTGTCGATACTCAGGCAGGCGCTCGGCACGGCCCAGACGCCCCCGAACCAGGTGTTGCTCGGTGTCGCACTTTTGTTGACCTTCTTCGTCATGGCGCCGGTCATCGGCGAGATCCGGACTACGGCGATCGAGCCCTACGCCGCCGGCGAGTTGACGATGGAGCAAGCGCTCAACGTCGGTATCGAGCCGCTCAAAGCTTTCATGATCAACCAGATTCGCGAAAGCGACTTCAATCTGTTCGTTGACATCTCCCGACGTACCGACATCACGTCGATAGACGATGCGCCGATGGCGATCATCATCCCGAGCTTTATCGTGAGCGAGCTCAAGACCGCGTTTCAGATCGGCTTTCTGGTGTTTATCCCGTTCCTCGTCATCGACCTGGTCGTGTCCAGTGTGCTGATGTCGATGGGCATGATGATGCTGTCGCCGATGCT
The DNA here is from genome assembly GCA_028277185.1 of Woeseiaceae bacterium. Lineage (GTDB taxonomy): Bacteria > Pseudomonadota > Gammaproteobacteria > Steroidobacterales > Woeseiaceae > UBA1847. The sequence continues at coordinate 10,552 of JANQGQ010000023.1, read as the reverse complement.
GATCTCGCTGCCCTTCAAGATCATGCTGTTCGTGCTCGTGGATGGCTGGGCACTAATCATCGGCACGCTTGCCGGGAGTTTCTTCGTATGAACGGGAGCACACAATGACTCCGGAGACGGTAACTACGATCGGCCAACAGGCGCTTTGGGTCACGATGCTGATTTCCGCGCCGCTTTTGCTGTCGGCGCTGGGTATTGGCCTGATCATCGGCATGTTCCAGGCCGCGACCCAAATTAACGAAATGACCTTGAGCTTCATTCCCAAGCTGCTGGTGCTCGTGGCAGCGCTCGGCATCGCCGGTCCGTGGATGCTGCAGATCATCATGACGTTTACCCGGCAGCTGTTCGAGCAGATACCAACGTCCATTAGCTGACGACCTGCGACAAGGAGGCGAAATGAACACGAGGCAGATTCATGACGATTACCGCAAGTATGATCCTGGATACGGCCGGCGTTTATCTTTGGCCCTTCCTGCGTATCGGCGCGATGTTGATGGTGATGCCCGCGATCGGCGGCGGCTTTGTCCCGGCGCGGGTGCGGATACTTTTCGCGATGGCCTTGACCATGGTCATGGCGCCGGCGCTCCCGCCCCCGCCGCCGGTGGACGTGCTGAGCCTGTCCGGCTTCATGGCGATCGGCCGCGAAGTGTTGATCGGTGCGATCATGGGCTTCGTCGTCCAGGTCGTGTTCGACGCGATTGCGCTGGGTGGACAGCTGATCTCCATGAGTATGGGACTCGGCTTTGCGGTGTTCATCGACCAGGCGCGGGGCGTGAACATCCCGGTTCTCGGTCAGCTCTTCATGGTGCTGAGCCTGCTGTTGTTTTTCATCGTGGACGGTCACCTGGCGATGATTCAGCTGCTGGCGGACAGCTTCCGGATTCTGCCCATCGACGGAGCCACGGTCAGCCAGGGGCTGCTCGGCGGCGTGCTGAACTGGACAGGACAGCTTTTCGTCGTGGCGGTGAAGATCGCGCTGCCCGCGATCACGGCATTGATTGTCGTCAACATGTCGTTCGGTGTGATGAGCCGGGCGGCTCCGACCCTGAATCTGTTCGCGGTGGGGTTCCCCGCTGCCATGTTGTTGGGTTTCGCGGTCATTTTTCTAAGCGTGGACAACCTGCAGGAGAACGTATCCCAATCGTTGGCCGCCGCCTTGGCGCTGCTCCCGGAGCTGCTTGAGTCCCGCTAAGCCATGGCCGAACAAAAGCCACAACAGGATCGTACCGAGCAGCCGACACCGAAGCGTCTCAAGGAGGCGAAGGAGAAGGGCAACGTCCCGCGATCGCGGGAGCTGACGATGACCTGCGTGATGCTGGCCGGGGCGTCGGCGCTCCTGTTTCTCGCCGCCGGAATCGGCAACACGATGCTTGCGGATATGCGCGGCGCGTTCGCGGTGGAGCGGGAGCTGATCTTCGACCCGGGATACCTCACGCGCGCGCTGGCGACAGTCATCCTCGATGCCCTCTACAGCCTGCTCCCACTGGCCGTACTGGTGCCGATGGCGGCGCTCGGCGGCGCGGTATTGATTGGCGGCTGGTCGTTCAGCGCATCCGGGATGGCGTTCAAGACCGAGCGGCTCAATCCCGTCAAGGGCCTCGCGCGCGTATTCGGCGCCAACGGCCTCAACGAACTCCTCAAGGCGCTGGCGAAGTTCGCGATCGTCGCCGTCGTGTCGGTCGCCTGGTTGTGGTACAGCGCGGACACGCTGCTGTCGCTGGGCCGCCAGCCGATCCGTGCCGCCATTACCCATGCGCTCGAGCTTTGCGGCGTGTCCTTTCTGTTCGTCAGCTCGACCCTGATTCTGATTGCGCTCGTCGACGTGCCGTTCCAGCTCTGGAATCACACCAAGAAACTGAAGATGACACGGCAGGAAGTCCGCGACGAGCTCAAGGACACCGAGGGCAGGCCCGAAGTCAAATCGCGTATTCGCATGCTGCAGCAGCAGATCGCCGGGCGCCGCATGATGGAGGAGGTAGCGGCTGCCGACGTCGTGATTACCAACCCGACGCACTTCGCGGTTGCGCTCAAGTACACCGAAAGCACGATGCGGGCGCCAAGAGTCGTCGCGAAGGGCAGGAACTCGATCGCGGCCCGGATCAGGGAAGTTGCCCGGGACAACGGCGTGCCGCTGTTCAGCGCGCCGCCGCTGGCGCGTGCGCTGTATTCGAGCACCAGGCTCGGCCAGGAGATCCCCGGAGGACTCTACAAGGCTGTCGCCCAGGTGCTGGCCTACATCTATCAAATCAAGAGCCCGGCGCGCGGCGCATCGCCCGTGCCCGAGCCGGAATTGCCGGAAATCGACGAGAGCCTGTACCGATGAACCCTTCGTACCAACACGAGATGACGCGGTGTCAGAATGGCTGAGATAACTGCACGAGCTTTCTCGGGGTTGAGCCGCGGCATCGGCGTGCCGCTGCTGCTGCTCATCATGCTGGCGATGATGATGGTGCCCTTGCCGGCACTCGCGCTCGACGTGCTGTTCACGTTCAACATCGCTCTATCGGTCGCGATTCTGCTGACCGCGATTTATGTCGGGAAGCCGCTGGACTTCGGCGTTTTTCCGAGCATTCTTCTGGTTGTTACGCTGCTTCGCCTCGCGCTCAACATCGCGTCCACCCGCGTCGTGCTCCTGAACGGCCATACCGGTACGTCGGCCGCGGGGAAAGTCATCGAGGCCTTTGGCGAGTTCGTCGTGGGCGGCAACTACGCCGTCGGCTTCGTCATCTTTGCGATCCTCGTCATCATCAACTTCGTCGTTGTCACCAAGGGCGCCGGGCGCGTATCCGAGGTGACGGCGAGGTTCACGCTGGATGCGATGCCCGGCAAGCAGATGGCGATCGACGCCGATCTGAATGCCGGGATCATCAACGAGAACGTGGCGCGTGCACGGCGCCAGGAAATTCGCGAGGAGGCCGACTTCTACGGTTCCATGGACGGTGCGAGCAAGTTCGTTCGCGGCGACGCCATTGCCGCGATATTGATCCTGTTCATTAACATCATCGGCGGACTGATCATAGGGACCGCCCAGCATGATCTGACGCTGTCCGCCGCCGTTCACAACTACACGCTGCTGACGATCGGCGACGGTCTCGTGGCGCAGATACCGTCGCTCCTGTTGTCCACCGCGGTAGCGATCATCGTGACCCGCGTCTCGCGCTCGGAAGACATGAGCAGCCAGGTGCTGTCGCAGGTCTTCGGCGATCCGCGCACGCTGGCCGTAACAGCGGGCGTGATGATGATCCTCGGCCTGATTCCGGGAATGCCGAATTTCGCGTTTCTGTTCCTGGCCGCCGTGTGCGCATTCGCGGCCTGGCGGACGGGACAGCGCCCCGAGCCGGCGGCCAGATCCGCGCCCGAGGCGGACACCGGGACGCCGGCATCGCCGGAGCTCGGGTGGCACGACGTCGAACCGCTCGATCAGATCGGCCTGGAGGTCGGCTACCGGCTGATCCCGCTCGTCGATCGGCAGAAGGCCGGCCCTCTGGTGGCGAGGATCAAGGGCGTGCGCAAAAAGCTCAGCGAAGAGCTGGGTTTTCTGATCCCGGCCGTACACATTCGCGACAACCTGGAACTCTCGCCCAGCGACTATCGCATCACGATCATGGGGGTTCCCGTTGGTGCATGCGAGGTTCACGCCGACAAGGAACTGGCGATCGATCCGGGCCAGACCTTCGGCACGCTCAAGGGTATCGAGACCACGGATCCGGCCTACGGCATGCGGGCGATCTGGATCGACGCAAGCCAGCACGAGGAGGCGCAGATGCTCGGCTACACGGTCGTCGACGCCGCCACGGTGATGGCAACGCACCTGAGTCAGCTCGTACAGGACCACGCCCACGAGCTTTTCGGTCACGAGGAGACCCAGCAACTGCTCGACCGTCTGGCGGAATCCGCACCGAAACTCGTCGAGGAACTGACCCCGAAGACCCTGCCGACCTCGGTCGTCACGCGCGTGCTGCAGAACCTGCTCGAGGAGCGCATCCCGGTCCGCAACATCCGCCGCATTGCCGAAACTTTGGCGGAATACGGAACGCGCAGTCAGGAACCCGACGCTTTGTCGGCCGCGGTAAGGGTCCGTCTGGGCCGCTCGATCGTGCAAAACGTCGCAGGTATGCAGCCCGAGCTCAAGGTCATGACGCTCGAGCCGGAACTGGAACGAATCTTGAATGATTCCAGTCGAGACGGTGCGAGTCTCGGCGTAGAGCCGGGGATTATCGAAAGGCTGCAGACGTCGCTCAAGTCAGAGGCGCAGCGACGCGAAGTCAGCGGAGACCCGGCAGTACTCCTGGTGTCGCCGCAGCTGCGGCCCTGGCTTGCAAAGATGGCTCGGAACGTAAGGAACCTGTCGGTGCTTGCCTACAACGAGGTCCCCGACGACAAACGGATTGAAATGGTGGCAACAGTTGGATGAACGCGGGTAGAGCGCCGAACGCAGTGATAGCGAGGATATTGCGGTGAAGATAAAGAGATTCGTCGATGCCGACATGCGGCACGTACTACGGCAGGTTCGCGAGGACCAGGGGCCGGACGCGGTAATACTGTCCAACCGCCGTGTACCCGAGGGCATCGAGGTCATTTCGGCGGTGGACTACGACGAGGCGTTGATCCAGCAGGCTCTGCGCACGCCGGTACCGGCCGCGGAAGAGGAAACCGAGACGATCCCCGAACAGCCCGCCGCCAGGCCGGCATGGCCAGTGGCCGGTGTCGGCAAGACGCTGCAGAGCGCGAGAGACACGGTGAGGCTGGTGTCGGCAAGCCTGCGACAGACCGGCAGCAAGCCGGCGGACGAACCTCTGAGCGAGGACGAACACGAAGACGAGACGACCGACGACACCCGTCCATTCGGCCCGACGCTGGAGTCGCTCGAAGCTCAGATCACGGACATGCGCGGCCTGCTGGAAACGCAACTTTCAGGTCTCGGCTGGGATCGCCTCACGAACGGCAATCCGGGGCGGGCACAGGTGCTGAGGAACCTCACGCGGATCGGCATCGCACCCGATGTCGCCAATATAATCACCGACCGGCTGGAACCGCTGGCGGAAGCACGAGACTGTTGGCGGAAGCCGCTGCAGATGCTGGCCAATACGATACCGGTCACCGAAACCGAGCTTCTGAGCACGGGCGGCGTAGCGGCTCTGATCGGTCCGACCGGTGTTGGCAAGACGACGACGATCGCCAAGATCGCTACCCGTTACGCCATGCAGTACGGCGCCAGCGAGGTGGCCCTCGTGTCCGCCGACGCGCACCGGATCGGCGCTCAGGAACATCTGGCCACGTTCGCGGGAATACTCGGCATCAACGTTCATGCTGCCGAGGACGCCGACACCCTGGGCCGCATCCTCGGCCGGCTTCGGGACAAGAAGCTGGTTCTGATCGACACCGAAGGCACGAGCCAGCGCGACCGCGATCTTGCGGCGCGCCTGGCGGCGTACGGCAGCAACGAAGACCGCGTTCACTACTACCTGACGCTTGCCGCCACGTGTCAGGAGGCGGTCATCGACGAGACGGTACGGGTATTCAGCCGCGTGCCTCTGGCCGGAGCGATCGTCACCAGAATCGACGAGGCGGCGCAGCTGGGCTGTGTTTTGAGTGCTCTGATCCGACACGACCTGCCGGCCGCGTTACTCGCGGACGGACAGCGGGTGCCGGACGATCTGCATCCCGCGGCCCGCAAGCGTCTGTGGCTGGTCAATCAGGCAGTCGAGTGCATGCGCGCCGGGGATGTAAGCGTAGACGAGGTAACGATGATCGAACGTTTTGGAATGGCCGGGGGCGCACATGCTTGACAAACAAACAGCGCAGGTTCGCCAGGCGATGTTGCCGAAGAGCACTCGCGTCTTCGCCGTTACGAGCGGCAAGGGCGGAGTCGGGAAAACCAACATCGCGACGAATCTTGCCGTAGCGCACGCCGCCTGCGGTGAGGACGTCATGTTGCTGGACGCCGATTTGGGGCTTGCGAACGTCGACGTGCTGCTCGGTCTGCAGCCGCGTTTCAACCTCTCGCATGTCATCGACGGCGAAGCGGATATCGACTGCACGGTCGTCACCGGACCTTGCGGTCTGAGGGTCGTGCCCGCCACCTCCGGCCAGACGTCGATGGTCGATCTGCCGCTGAAGTCGCGGGCGGCGATCATTCAGGCCTTTGCGGACGTTACGCAGCAGCCCGACATTCTGATTGTCGACACCGCTGCCGGGATCTCGGACGCCGTGGCCCGATTCACGCAGGCCGCGCATCACGCGATCGTCGTCGTTTGCGACGAACCTTCCTCGATTACCGACGCTTATGCGCTGATAAAGGTGTTCAGCCGCGAGTACGGCATATCGCATTTTCACATCGTCACCAACATGACGCGCGATGCTGCGGACGGGCGGCAGCTCTATCTCAAGCTGCATCGGGTCGCAGATCAGTTTCTCGACGTCGTGCTGCGGCATATCGGCAACGTTCCGCAGGACAGCTACCTCAGGCGCGCCGTGCAGGAACAGCGCGCGGTCGTGGATGCCTATCCCAATAGCTGGTCAGCCAAGGCGTTTCGTCAGCTGGCCGGCGCAACCGGACGGTTGCCGAAAGCCGGCGGCGCCTCAGGCGGCATCGAGTTCTTTCTCGAGCGGGCTCTCGCGGACGTGCGGAGCCCTGTGAGTGAGGTCCGATGATGGCGTACGAAACCGCGGCGATCGAGAACTTCGACGATCAGGAAAAAATGCTTCGCGAGCATGCGGAACTGGTCCGGCGCATCGCCTATCACCTGATCGCGAGGCTGCCCGCAAACACCGAGGTCGAGGATCTGATTCAGTCCGGGATGATGGGGCTGCTCGAGGCCGCGCGCAACTTCGACCCCTCGCGGGGGGCGAGTTTCGCTACGTTTGCCGGGATTCGAATTCGCGGCGCGATGATCGATGAGGTACGCCGTCACGACTGGACGCCGCGCTCGGTGCACCAGAAACAGCGCCAGGTGACGCAGGCGATCAACGAGATCGAAAACGAGACGGGTCAGCATGCGGAGCCCGCTCAGGTAGCCGAACGCCTTGGCATCTCGCTCGACGATTACCATGGCATCGTGCGCGATTCAGCCGTCTCCAAGCTGTTCAGCCTGGACGAGAGTTTCGACGATCCCACACAGTCGCGACGCATCCTGGCCGAGGACACGGTAGCGCCTGACGAGGCTGTCGAAGGCGATCAGTTTCGCAAGGAGATGGCGAATGAAATACGTCGTCTGCCAGAGCGCGAGCAGCTGGTTTTGTCGCTCTACTACGAGCGCGATCTGAACTTACAGGAAATCGGCGCCGTCATCGGCGTCAGCGAATCACGCGTATGCCAGATTCACGGACAGGCACTGGTGCGCTTGAGAGCGAGGATGGCGAACTGAAATGTCCGATTCGATCTCCCGGGTTCCGCCGATAGCACCGACCGTGCCCGTCAAGCCGTCGAGGGACGGCGGGCGGTCGAAGGACCGGGGATCGCGTGAGCCGGGAGAGGATACCGAAGGCGAGTCGGAACAGGTGCCGGACCGGGAATACGATCCGGATGGCGGCCGGGAGCGGCCAAAGATAGACGAGTACGTATGATGGATCTGTTGTCATTCAATTCTCTTGGGGTGTTGATCCTCGCGAATGCGGTGCTGCTTGCCGGCGCGAGCATCGCGTTGCTGCGGTTTCAGCGCATGATTCGAAAGAACCGGGAATTCTGGGATAGCCCGGTCGGTACGAGTGTGCAAACGGACGCTGACGCCGATGCCGTGCTTGCGGGGTTTCTCGAGCGCCGCCTCGCCATGATCCACGACCGGCTCGACGAGCTGTCGGACCGGGTCGATCAGGACATCGGCACGCCGCCGCCCGCGGAACCGCTGTTTTCACACGCCGTGCGAATGGCGCAGAACGGCGCAAGCGCCGCCGATCTCATCAAGACCTGCGCCCTCAACGAGGCGGAGGCGCGGCTGATGTGCCGCCTCCACGGACAGCAGAACGTCGCCTGAACGGCACGTCGCGGTTCTGTCGGCAGCGGTCAGAGGACCCCGGATCGTCAGGATTTTGCTTCCGCTTCCTTGCGCCGCCGCCTGAGCGCCGCCGACTGTTTGGAGAACAGATGCTGAATCAGATTCTCGCGCTCGGCCGCGCTCATGCCGTGAAACTCTACCCCGACCCGGTGGCTGAACGGGCCCATATCGTCGGTTTCCACGGGCTTTGAACGGATTACCCGCGCAAACATTTCGAACAGGCGGTTTTCCGGCAGTACCAGAAACCGGACCAGTATCCGCGCTCCTTCCTGCATGGGCTCGTTCACGCCGAACGACATTCCCTCCGAACTGAGTTCGCATTGCTGCGAGGAGCGCATCACCAGATCGTTGCGGGTGTCCTGAAAGTCAGGCAAGGCCTCGATTACGGTTTCGATCTTTTCGTTCAGGAGCTTTACGATTTCGCCGATTCCGGGCAGGTCGCTGCCGTAGCGAAACAGCGTTTCGTCGAGTCTCGAATCCAGGTCGAGGATGCGCGAGCGCAGGCCGGACACGCCGCCCGCGCGGAGCCGCCAGCGGTCGATGCCCTTGCGGAATTCGTCTTCGCTAAGAGGCTTGAAGCTCAGCAGCACCTTTTCCTTTACCCGGAAAGAGCGGCGCCTTTCGTCTTTCGTGCTCATTGCCCACCTCCGCCTGAGCTTCTGCCGGCTTCGCCGCCGACGCTCAGGGTTTCCTCAGTGTCCGCGATGATACCGCGCGTGATACTGATATCGACGCGGCGGTTCTTTGCGCGGCCTTCGGCCGTGTCGTTCCCGGTTTGCGGGCGCGTGTCGGCGTGGCCGATGACGACGAATCGCTCCTCGTCGAGCAGCGGCGCGGCGGTGAGCAGTTCGTGAGCAACCGATACCGCACGCGACGTCGACAGCTCCCAGTTGGAGCGGAATCGCGAGTTGGATATCGGCACGTCGTCGGTGTGCCCCGATACCGCGACCGTGCCGTCGTTGGTCCCGATGAGCCCGGCGATCTTCCGCAGTATCGGCACGAACGCCGGACGGACGTCGGCGCGTCCGGAAGCAAATGAGGCTTTTTCCAGAATTCGGATCGTGATCTTCGCACCCTCGAGATCGACGGCTACGTCGCCGCGCGCGATCTCCTGCTCGAGCGCGAGGCGAATTCGCTCCGCATGCTTGCGCGCCTCTTCGAGCATCCTGGGTTCCTCCGACAACGCGTCGAGAGAATTCTTGTTGGTGTCGATTGTGAACTGTCGGACCGAGTTCAGCGGCGTAGGCTCCGGCTTGCCCGGACTGAACTCGCGTGCGATGACGCTGGTACCTTTGGGGATTGTCCGTGCCTCGACCTCGGCCTGTACGCCAAACGCTTCCCGCATCGAGCCCGAGAGCTGCTTGAATTTCGCGACGTCCATCTCGGAGAAAGCCAGGAGCAGGACGAAAAAGCACATCAGCAAGGTCATCAGATCGGCGAACGTCACAACCCAGGCCGGGATGGCCCGGGCTTGCTTCGCAGGTGCTTCGACCGCCGACATCTATCCGGCCTCGTCCTGCTGCCGTTTCGATCGGGGCAGGTAGGTCTGCAGTACGTTCTCGATGACCCGTGGGTTTTGTCCCGCCTGAATACCGAGCAAGGCATCGATGATCAGCGATTTCGAGTGGTTCTCCTCGCGGCTGCGGACAGCCAGCTTGTCCGCGATCGGCAGGGCAACCATGTTGGCCAGAATGGCGCCGTACAGGGTGGTGAGCAGCGCCACGGCCATCGCCGGGCCGATCTGTTTGGGGTCGTCCATGTTGGACAGCATCTGCACGAGTCCGATCAGGGTACCGATCATCCCCATCGCGGGCCCGACGTCGCCGATGGCCTTGAAGATGTCCTGGCCGTCGCTGTGCCGCTTCAGCGTCATCTGCAGATCCTTGGACAGCATCGATCGGACGACGTCAGGCGGATGTCCGTCAACCAGCAGGGCGAGGCCGCTTTTCATGAACTCGTCAGGCACCTCGGCGTCCTCGAGTGCCAACAGGCCGCCCTGGCGGGCCGTTTTTGCGAGCTCTACCGCGTTTTCGATGAGTTCCTCGGCCGACGTGGGCCGGTAGATGAATGCCTTGACCGCTACCGACGTGGCGCTGAGAAAGCTGCCGAGACTGAACTTCATCATCGTAACGAGGAAGGTTCCGCCGAGTACCACCAGAATAGACGGCGTGTTGATGAAGTTACCGGCGGAGCCGCCCAGCAGAATAGACGCAATCACGACTCCGAATGCGCCGATCAACCCGATTAGCGTCGCCAGATCCAAAGTGAGAGTCTCCAGTTAGCGTTCCGCACACAGGGGCACAGCCCCAACCCCTGCGGCAGTAAATTCCTACTGTCTGTATCGGCTGGAAGGCCGCAGTCTTTAGAAGCGGTCTCAATCCGGTTCGCGGCTGCGAGGCGGGGCGAGGTTCAGCGGTTTTGTCGTGGCGTTTGCGGCCTTGCCGTCCGGATGGTCTGTGGCGGGATGGCTCCCTTGTATGTTCTTAGTTGCTGCGAATCGGGATGATTCAAAGCGCCGGGGAAGGGAAGAGGCTGTATGGCTCCCATCCGCCACCGCG